>NZ_JBWMAY010000003.1:261153-479420 GCF_056521365.1 Rhodoferax sp. XS2R6
GGTGCGCGTGGCCGTCATCGATGACGTGCTCACCGAGTCCACCGAGTCCGTCATCCTGGGCGCAGGCTCCTCTTCCAACCCCCTGGTCTCCACCGGCGACACCGGCTCGGGCTCCATACTCAACAATGACGCTCCGCCGACCCTGGATCTAGACAGCAACAACAGTACAACCACGGGAACGAACTACCTCACGACCTTCACAGAAGGAGGTGCAGCAGTGGCGATCGCCGACACGGACATCGTCATCACAGACGCTGACTCCACCGCAATGGCCGGCGCGACCATTACACTGACCAACGCACAAGCAGGTGACGTGCTAACCGTCGGCGTGTTGTCAGCAGGCATCACCGCATCCATAGTCGGGAATGTCATCACGCTGACAGGCTCAAGCTCGCTCGCGAACTATCAGGCCGCCTTGCGATCTATCACGTTCTCCAACACCCAGGAGAACCCGAGTTCCACAGCCCGCAATATCACCGTAGTTGTGACGGATGGAACCACAAACTCCAATACGGCGACCACCACGGTCACAGTGGTTCCTGTAAATGATGCCCCCGTGGTGAACAATGCCACGGCAAGCGGAAGCGAGGACACGGCCATTCTGGTCACTGTTACGGGAAGTGACATAGACGGAACTATTGGTGTCTTCACTCTGGCAAGTTTGCCCGTCAACGGCCGTCTGTACCTAGATGCAGCGATGACCCAATTGGCAGCAACGGGCGTCGACTACACAGCCAGCGCCAACGCACGCACCTTTTACTTTATGCCGTCATCGGATTGGAACGGATCCACCGCCTTCACGTACACGAGCAAGGACAACGCGGGCTTGGTATCAAACAACACGGCGACAGCAACCATCACCGTGTCGCCAGTCAACGACGGCGCACCAGTCGCCACCAATGACGCCTATCAGGCGCTGGTAGGACAAACAATTACGTTCACGCGTGCGGACTTGATGGCAAATGACCTTCTGCTCGACAGCGCCACGATCACCGCCAATGGCGCACTCCCAACAGGCTTGACCTACAACTCGGCGACCCAAACTTATACCTACACACCGGCAGCAGCGGGGTCTGGCTCTTTCAGCTACACGCTGACAGACCAAGACGGCCAAACCAGCACAGGCTCGGTCAGCCTCGCCGCCTACAACGCACGCGATGACTTGGCGAGCGTCAATGAGTCGGCATTGAGCACCGGTAGCGGCGCAGGTGTCAGTAGCGCCAGCGGCAGCTTGTGGACCAATGATGTGGGGTTGAGTGGCAACATTACCGCCATTACCGGCCCCACTGGCACCACAGTCACCCTTGTAGGGAACACCTACACCGCGACAACACCCTATGGCACCTTGGTCGTTGACCGGACCACTGGCAGCTACACCTACACACTCTCGGACAACGTGGATAACGACAGCGCTTCAGGCGCTACGCCTTTGAATCTGGTGGAACAGTTCACCTACACGCGCACGGGTGGGTCTGCAAATTTACAGGTCACCATCGTGGACGACGCCCCATCGGTACAGTCACATACCGTGGAGGTTCCGCAAAGTGGTGCAGCCACGAACTACAACCTGATTTTGATGCTGGATGTCTCTGGCAGCATGATCAACACCGGAGACGGTGGTGCCGTACGCGTTGTGGATGCAAACGGCGACGCAACCATTTCCAACCGATTGGCTGTCGCGAAACAAGCACTCATTGACATGGTGAGTAAATACTACGATGAGTCTGCCAACGTGACTGTGAAGGTTGGGTATTTTTCTGGAACTGCCACCGCCGGCACTACATTGCTGACCACGAAGGCGGAAGCGATTGCTGCCATCAACGCAATTCCCGCATCTGGTGGATCGACAAACTATGAGGATGGTTTGTACAAAATTCAAGACATGTTCGGCACCATCGACACCAGCAAGACCAATATTGCGTACTTCGTCTCCGATGGCGTCCCCACCACGAACGTGGGCGGAAGCGGCACGCTCACCCCGACAACAGAGACCAATGCGCCCGCCAACCCCGTCAGTTACTCCCAGTTCCTGACCAACAACCCTTCCGTTCAGTCTTACGCTATCGGCATTGGTGGCGGCATCAGCAATACGGCGCCTCTGGACAGCATTCACAACGTAGATGCAGACGAGAGCAATACAAAGGATTCCGCCATTCTGGTGAACGACCTGAATCAGCTCTCGGCGGCTCTCACCGCAACCATTCCCCCGAGCTTTGGTGGCAACGTGGGGACGACCGGCGGCAACCCCTATGTGAAGATTGGCGCAGATGGCGGCTATGTTCGCTACATCGACGTAGTGCTCGACAGCAATGATGCTGACGCAGTGGCAGACACAACCGTACGCTTTACCTTCAACGGAACAAACCAGATCACTTACGACGAGTTTTATCGCACAGGTGTTCACACCACTGTGACTTTGAACGCCACTTTGCTGACACTAAACTCTGCGCTGGGATTCACCAAAGGTACGCTTGTTTTCAACTTTGAAAACGGTGATTACTCCTACTACACACAAGGTGCGGCGAGCAGTGGCGACCAAATTGACATCGGCTTCAGCGTGGTGGACCGTGATGGCGACGTTGCTAGTGCAGTCGAGAGTATCAAAATCATCAATGGTCGACCGGTGGCCAGCGCAGACCGCGACACATTGTTTCTGAAGAACACATTCTTTGAAGGCAATGTAGTCACCGCAACCGGGACTGACGGCGCAGGACAAGCAGTCACAGTATTCAACCTGGGAGCAGGCGCCGACAACACGGTAGACAATGCCAAAGTCACATCCATTACGTTCAACGGAGCGACTTTTAACCTGACAACGCCGAGCTCTGGCACTCTTGGGGGTGGAAGTTACAGTGTCAATGCAGCCAATGAGCTGACTTGGACAAGCTCCACAGATGGATCCACCTTGGTGTTCCATAGCGACGGGTACTACAAGTACACGCCTCCGGCCTCACAAACCACGGCACCCACCACGGGCGCACAACAAACGGTGGGCTTCGAGAGCGATCCGACAGCCTCTGGCGTGACCCTACAGGGTGTCACGCGCACAGGAAACATCAACGCCCCGGATGGGACCATCAACTACGGAGGCTCTCCTGGAGTTGGCATCAGTGGGGGCGGCAGTAACCAGCGGGTGGACAACCTTGAGACTTTGTTGATTACGTTTAACCGTGCCACCTACGCCCAAGGGGTCACGAATCTGCAACTGAACATCAACGCAGGCAACAGCAACCTGGGCACAGGCACGGCCATCGCAGTAACGGTATACGACATTGCCGGCAATCTATTGGGACAAATCGCCATCACAAGCGAAGGTTATGTCACGCTGCCCAGCACCTGGAGCAGTATCGGCAGTATCCGCATCGAACCCAACAGCAACGCCAGCGTCATGATCGACGGAGTGCGCTTCAACGCAGTGAACCTCAACAGCGCTGCTAGCAACATCCCCGACCAAACCATTGGCTACACACTGACAGATGACCAGGGTGACTCCTCATCCTCCAGTCTGACACTGCATATTGTTACCAACGAAGTTCAGGGAACTACAGGCGCAGACACATTGACTGGCACTACAGGCAACGACGCCCTGTCAGGATTCGAGGGCAATGACACGCTCAATGGTGGTTCGGGCGGCGACATCATCAAAGGCGGCACAGGCGTTGATACGATTGACGGTGGTGCTGACGACGATCAGTTGTACGGCAACGAGGGCAATGACATTGTGCTCGGCGGCAGCGGTAAAGACTACGTGGAAGGCGGTGCCGGCAATGATGATATCCAAGGCGGCGCGGGCAATGACGAACTGCGAGGCAATGAGGGGAATGACACGATTCGGGGTGATGCCGGTGCCGATCTGATTAATGGTGGCGCTGGAAATGACACCTTGTATGGTGGCACCACAGCGTTGACCGATGGACTTGTAGACACATTCAAGTGGCAGCTATCCGACAGAGGCACCACAGGGGCTTCCGCAGCATCTGACACCATCATCGGCTTTGACGTGGCCCCCGTGAGTAGCAACGGCGACATTCTTGACTTGCGCGACCTGTTGACCGCAGAAGTCCACACAGGCCTGGATACAGGCAACTTGGCGAACTATCTGCACTTCGAGTATGTCGGGGGTAACACCATTGCACACATCAGCAGTGCGGGACAGTTTGCCGGGGGGTACCAGGAATCTAAGCAAGACCAGGTCATCACACTGCAAGGGGTCAACTTGGTTGGCAGCTTCTCTAATGACCAGCAGATCGTGGCGGACCTGCTGTCCAAGGGCAAGCTGATTACCGACTAAGCCTAATTGCGCGGCGGAGCCCCGTGTCCTACCACGGGGTCTCTAACAGCAGGTCCAGTCGCGCCATCAAAACCCAATATTGATAACAAAGACAGCTCTTGGGCGGTAGTCACCCCTTCCGCAAACACAAGCAAATCAATGGCATGGGCGATATTACACAGTCCTTTCAGAAAGGCAGCGTTTCCCGCATTGGTATCGATACCCCGCACAAAACTTGCATCTACTTTGAGGTAATCCAGCCCAATGTCGTGCAACTGACCAATCTGACTGAAATGGTGTCCAAAGTGCTCCAGCCCCAATCGGCATCCAAACGGCTTCAGCTCACCACACAGAGCGCGGAAGCTATCTATATCAGCCACCGCCCCCGCCTCCGCGACTTCCAACCATAGCCGACCAGTTTCCAGCGTATGTTTTGACAACAGCTCAATCAAATTGGCACGAAACTCTGGCTCCACCACCGAGCTGGGCGAAAGGTTGATCGCCAATCCTGGCAAATCAGGATTCGCCCGCAAATCTTGCAGGCCCATTCCTACAGCAGCCAAGTCCAGCGCAGGCGTCAACTTCAAGCGTTGGGCCACAGGAAGGAATTTCCCCGCGGGCAGCCACTCTCCTTTTTCATCAAACATCAAACGCAAAGGACACTCCCGATGTGACATCCGACCAGCCGCATCAATGACAGGAAACGAAATCAGACGTACCCAGCCCCGCTCCAACGCCCGTCGAATCAACACGGCCCATTGCTCTGCAGTGCGAGGCATCTCATCTCCCTCCTCCTGCACTGCCTCACAAATGTCACTGCCACTCGTAGCTTCGCAGGCGGCCAAGGCAGCATCCACCCGGGCCAACACGCCCCCTAAATCGGCACCATGGCGAAAACTCCCGTAACCGACGTTGACCGGCCGCTCACCTTGTCCAAATGCTTGTGTCACATGCTCTACCTGTAGCAACAGGGTTTGGGCGAGTGAACGGCCCTGTACGGAGGGTGGAAGCAGCAATGCGAAATCAGCACCATTCAACCGTGCGGCAATCGCCCCTGCAGACGTCTCAATTGACAGAAAAACTCCTCCAATTTGGCACAGAAAATCATCTGTAGCGGAGCGGCCTAAATCACGATTAATAGCGACAAGGTCATGTAAACGCAGCAAGATGAGCCCGCCCCCATCTGCCTCTTCGGAATCCAGGGCTTGACGAAATCGCGCAAGAAAATGCGACCGATTTGCCAAGCCGGTCAATGCATCACAATTCGCCTCCCGACGCACCGACTCCAAGCGTCCCGCCTCTTCTTCGAACATCGACTTCAAACGCCCCACCGTGGCATTCATCGCGACAGCCAACTGTCGTAACTCCGGGACAGTCGGTAAATCAATCGTCATGAACCGACGCTGAGTGATTGCATCTGCCTGCGCAATCACTGCATCCAGGGGCCCCCGCAAGCGCCGCAATACCAGCGCCCCAAGGTACCCCCCGACCAGCCCTGCAAGCATTAGTGCCACCACCATCTCATAAGCACTCTTCCACAACGCCCCATACGCAAACCGGCTGTGGCTCACCAACGTCACCGTACCAAACTGCTTCCAGCCACTGCTGATCTGTGCCTGCCCGGGGGTCGCTGCAATGGGCAACAAATGGATGAACCACTTCGGCGCACCAGCATCCTTGGCATCACTGATGCGCTCGGCAATCGCATTGCCAGTGGGGTCCGTGATGCGTATCAACTCATAGTGACCGCTGTCGAATAGCGACGCAACCACCAAATCCGCCATCACCGCATCCGGATTGCCCTGACTCAGCGAAAGTGCCAGCGCTGTCGCGTTGTCCGTGTTCTTGATGGACAGCTGTGACTCCAGATAACCCCGCGCACTGAGCAAAGATGCCAACAAACTGCCACCCAAAGCCAACAACATACTGGCCACAATGGCCAACCACAACTGACGGTACATCGACATAACAATCTCCTCTTGCCAACGACTTATTCAAAACCTTCTGCTTTGGCACGCCGCAGCAAATCTTCCCAACGCGACAAACGCCCCGTGCCACCCGCTGCCGCCGACTCGCCTCCGGCAATGCCAGCAAACACCCCCGCGCTGTTGAAGCTGAACACTGGCACCAAATCGGGCCTGCGCGATGCGGGACGGATATCAGGAATCAGGTTGTCCATGATCAAGGGCTCGACATCCGGCTGGGCGTAGTAAGCCAACACCATATGCGCCTGCGTCGGAGCCCCTTCTGCGCTACCTGTTTTTGCTCGCACATAAATCAGGCGCAGCTTCTCCGGGGCGACCCCGGTCTGTAATAAAGTGAAATACTTAGCAATCGAGAAGTCCTCACAATCGCCAGAACCACGCCCAATCGACTCCATGGGCGTCGCCCAGTAATCGGGCTGTGACCACACCACGTTGTCATCTGCAAACTGAAGCTGCTGGTTAAAAAAACCGTTCACCCGCTTGATCCGCTCAGAGTCGGAAGCGGCCATGCCGGCCTGCACCACTGATCGCCACGCATTGAACTTTGCAGTGGGTGCATTGCCCCAGCGCTGGGTCAGACTGGACAACAAGCGGTCAAAGTCGGCGGCACCATTCGCCACACCCACTAGCAATGCCAGGCAGCACAAAACCGCCAGCACCCCATGCAGCGAAGCCATACCTGTCATGCGACGGCGTGCGACTCCACTCATGAGAGTCTGGGTACCACCGAAAAAAATCCGGATAACGTGAAATTCATCGCATTTAGGCCGGGTTTTCCACCTTGGAAAGTGAATCAAAGGGTGCCCAAAAACAAGGGCACCCCGATAATCACAAGGCAGGCGTTGTGCAAAAGATTAGCATAGCGCATCTCTCTCCACACAAGCATGGCACGCTTGGAACCCAAGAAGTTTCTATCCATGACCCGACTGACGACCATCAGCCAAGCCATTGCGCTTATCGCGCTCACCTGGGGCGCCCATGCCCAAACGGCAAACCCACTCGCATCGCCCACTACGCTCAAAGATGCGGTGGAGCGCGCCATCCTTCAGAACCCTGAAGTGAAGTACCGTTTTCACAATTTCGAAGCCTCGCAGCAAGAACGCAAGTCGGCAGAAGGTGCGTGGCTACCCCGGGTGGACCTGGAAGCAGGTACCTCGGCCAATGAAACCGTCAAACCATCGCTGGCAGACGCCAAGTCCTACAGCGCCAACCGTGCCAGCATCCTGCTACGCCAAACCCTGTTCGACGGCTTTGCTACCCTGAACGAAGTACGGCGCTTGAGTCACGCACAGCAAACAACTTACTATGAATTGCAATCGGTCAGCAACCAAACCGGCCTGGAAACGGCCCGTGCCTATCTGGATGTGATTCGTTACCGGGAACTGGTAGAGATGGCGGCAGACAACCTGTTGACCCACCGCGAGGTCTACGACCGGTTGAACCAAAAAGTCCAGGCCGGCGTGGGCCGACGTGTGGATCTGGAACAAGCCTCGGGCCGCATGGCATTGGCTGAATCCAACTGGATTACCGAAGTCAGCAACCTGCATGACGTCTCAGCCCGTTACCAGCGCCTGGTGGGCGACATTCCTGCAGCTACCCTCAGCCCCCCGCAGCCGCTGGTGGGCGCCATGCCTCAGGGCATCGAGTTTTTGCGCGGCGCAGTGGCCCAAAACCCGGACTTTCTGGCCTCGGTCTCCACCCTGCGCGCCTACCGCGCCGACATGAACCTGCGCAAATCCCCGCTCTACCCGACACTGGAATTTCGTGCCCGCCAGAGTTTTGAAACCAACCAGAGTGGCGTGACCGGTGACTACCGCGACTCCGTGCTGGAACTGGTACTGAGCTACAACCTCTTCCGCGGCGGCTCGGACATCGCCAAGGTCAAGCAATACGCCTCCAAACTGAATGTGGCCTTTGACCTGCGGGACAAGGCCTGCCGCGATGTCTGGCAAACCGGCCAGATTGCCTACAACGACTCCGTACGCCTGGGCTCACAAATCAAGCTGCTACAACAGCACGAGCTTTCAACATCCAAAGCCCGCGTGGCTTACCAACAGCAGTTCGACATTGGCCAACGCTCACTACTGGACCTGCTGGACACCGAAAACGAGTACTACCAGGCGCGCCGTGCACTGGCCAACGCCGAATACGACCTGCAACTCTCGCATGCGCGTGTACTGGCATCGTCCGGCTCGCTGCTGCAAGCCCTGCAATTGCGCCCCTTGTCCACCGACCTGCCCAGCACCGCCGGCGGCACCGAAGACCAGGACGACCTGATGGAGTGCAGCAGCCACACCCTGCCCTCCATCGAAAAAACTCCTGTGCCCGTAGCGAGCCCCAAACCCGCTCCGCTGACACCACTGCCCGCGCCTGTGGTGGTGGCCCCCGCCCCTGCCGTGCCCAAACCCGACCCCGTGACCCAAGCCTGCTCCCAGACCCCCTCGGCGGTGCAAACCTGGCTGGCCGCCTGGAACTCCAAGGATGCGAACAGCTATTTGGGGCATTACGCCGACAACTTCATCCCCGCGATGGGCCTGAGCCGCAACGCCTGGGAAAATCTGCGCAAAAAACGCATTGGCAAGCAGGGCGACATCCAGACCACCATCAGCGACATCAAACCCCTGGCTTGCGACGCCAAAACCGCTGAAGTGTCATTCAAACAGGAATACGGCTCGGTCGACTACCGCGACAGCGTGGAAAAGACCCTGTCCCTCACACGCGTGGGCGACAGCTGGAAGATTGTTCGCGAAACCGTGACCAAAGGCCGAACCTTCTAAGCCACGGCCTCCCCATGAAAAAAGCGACCCGAGGGTCGCTTTTTCTTTGCCCGGTTCCGGGTCAGAACGGAATGTCGTCGTCCATGTCGTCAAAGCCACTCGCAGGCCGCGGCGCGGGCGCCTGGCGCGGAGCCGGTGCGGCAGCCGCAGGGCGGGCTGCGGGAGGTGCCATGCGGCGGGGGGACGGTGCACCGCCTTCATCGCCGCCATCGGACGGGCCACCCATGCCTTCACGGCCGCCCAGCAGTTGCAGCTCGGTAGCCACAATGTCCACGGTGTTCTTCTCAATACCCGACTGGTCGGTGTACTTGCCGTACTTGAGTCGACCTTCCACGTAGATGGGGCGGCCTTTTTTCACGTATTCACCAGCGATCTCGGCCAGGCGGTCATAAAAGGTCACGCGGTGCCACTGGGTGTCTTCCACCGTCTCACCGGTGTTGCGGTCCTTGCGGCGGCTGCTGGTGGCCACGCTGACGTTCGCCACAGCCTGGCCAGAGGGCAGATAGCGGATTTCAGGGTCGCGACCGCAGTTGCCGACCAGAATGACTTTGTTGACGGATGCCATGGTTTTCTCCAGATTAATCGCAGATTATGCCGCCGCCCGGGGTGCCGGGGCCTGCATGGGCCAGGCCACCACCAACCAAGCCAGCATGGCCACTGCGCAGCAGGCAAACAGGGCCTGTGGCCCGGCGGATTGGACCAGCCAGCCCCCCACCGCACCACCGGCAAAAAAGCCCAGCGACTGCAAGGTGTTGTACACCCCCAGCGCCGCGCCGCGGGAGGCAGCAGGTGCCACGCGCGAAGCCAGGCTGGGCTGGCTGGCCTCCAGCACATTGAAGCCGCAAAAGAACAGCAGCAGCAGCAGCCCCAGCATCCAGACGCCCGGTGCTGCACCGCTGCTACTGACGGCCAACAGCGCCAACTGCACCAGCCCAATCAGTCCAATGGACGCCAAAAATACGGCGCGCAGGTAGCCTCTTTTTTCCAACGGGAACAAGGCCGCGCCCATCACCACAAACGATGCCAGCACCGCTGGCAGATACACCTGCCAGTGGAGATCACGCACCAGCCCGGCCTGCACCAACATGCCTGGCAGCGCCACCCACATGGCCAACTGCACTGCGTGCAACACAAATACCCCAACATTCAGGCGCAGCAACGCCGGGTGGCCCAGCACAGACAACAAACCACCGCGCGCCTGGTCTACATGCTGTGCGGGTTCGGGCGGCACCCACCACAGCACCACCGCAATGCCCCCCAAGGCCAGGGTCGCAGTCATGGCAAACAGGCCATGCAAGCCCAAGTAGGCCGCCAACAGGGGCGATAGAACGAGAGAGAGCGCAAACACGAGTCCGATGCTGGCGCCCACCAGTGCCATCGCCTTGGTGCGCACCACGTCGCGCGTCTGGTCCGCCAGCAAGGCTGTCACCGCGGCCGAGATGGCACCCGCCCCTTGCAAGGCGCGCCCGGCCACCAACCACGGCAGCGTGGGTGCCCAGGCCGCCATGGCGCTGCCCGCCGCAAAAATCACCAAGCCCAACACCATGACCGGCTTGCGCCCCAAGCGATCGGAGGCCATGCCAAACGGAATTTGCAACAGGCCCTGGGTCAGTCCGTAAATGCCCATGGCCATGCCGACCAGCGCCGCGTCATCACCCCCGGGGTATTTGTGCGCTTCCAGGGCAAACACGGGCAACACCAAAAACAGCCCCAGCATGCGCAGGGCAAAAATCAGTGCAAGTGAGGCACTGGAACGACGCTCCAGCGGCGTCATCGTGGTATCGGGAACGGAGGGGGCGGACACGGCAGTCACTCTCAGGCAATAAAGGCGGCAGAAACCGGGAAGTGACACCGCAACCCGACATTGTCTATCATGGCGGGTTACTCTTTTGGCGGCCACGAACTTGAACTCTCCTACTGACGACGGCAACTCCCTGGCGGCCCACGAGGATGGCAAGTACCTTGCCCGGGCCCTGCAGCAGCAAAACATCAGCGTGCGGGGTGCCCGCACCCACAACCTGAAGAACATCGACCTGGACATCCCGCGCAACCAGCTGGTGGTGATCACGGGCTTGTCGGGGTCGGGCAAGTCCAGTCTGGCGTTTGACACGCTGTATGCCGAAGGCCAGCGCCGTTATGTAGAGAGCCTGAGCACCTACGCGCGCCAGTTTTTGCAGCTGATGGATAAGCCCGATGTGGACATGATCGAGGGCCTATCGCCCGCCATCTCCATCGAGCAGAAGGCCACCAGCCACAACCCGCGCTCCACCGTGGGCACGGTGACCGAGATCCACGACTACCTGCGCCTGCTGTTTGCCCGCGCGGGCACGCCGTTTTGCCCGGACCACAACCTGCCGCTGCAAAGCCAGACGGTCAGCCAGATGGTGGACGCCGTGCTGGCCCTGCCCGAAGACACGCGCCTCATGATCCTGGCACCGCTGGCGCGCGAGAAAAAAGGCGAGTTTCTGGATGTGTTTGCCGACATGCAGGCCCAGGGTTATGTGCGTTTCCGCATCAACGGTGAGGCCTACGAGGCCGAGAACCTGCCCAAGCTCAAGAAGACCGAGAAGCACGACATCGATGTGGTGGTGGACCGCATCAAGGTGCGCGCCGACCTGAAGCAGCGTCTGGCCGAAAGCTTTGAGGCCGCGCTGCGCCTGGCCAATGGCCGGGCCATTGCGCTGGAAATGGATGCACCCAAGGACTCCGATATTGATAGCGCCTCGCGCAATAGCGACGAGGGCCAGAGGCCTAAAGAGCACTTATTCAACGCCAAATTCGCCTGCCCCATCTGCAGCTACTCCATCAGCGAGCTGGAGCCGCGCCTGTTCTCCTTCAACTCGCCCGTGGGCGCCTGCCCCACCTGCGACGGGCTGGGCAACCACGAGTTTTTCGACCCCACGCGCGTGGTCGCCTTCCCCACGCTGAGCCTGGCCAGCGGCGCTATCAAGGGCTGGGACCGGCGCAACGGCTACTACTTCAGCATGCTGGAGAGCCTGGCCAAGCACTACGCGTTCGACATCGAGGCCGGCTTCGACAGCCTGCCCGACACCGTGCAACACGCCATCCTGCACGGCTCGGGCGAAGAAGAAATCAAGTTCAGCTACATCATGGACTCGGGCGCCTCGCAGGGCAAGAAGGTCACCAAGAAACACGCCTTCGAGGGCATCATCCCCAATATGCAGCGGCGCTACCGCGAAACCGACTCGGCCCTGGTGCGTGAAGACCTGGGCCGCCTGCGCAGCACCCAGCCCTGCCCCGACTGCTTTGGCTCGCGCCTGCGCAAGGAAGCGCGCCACGTGAAGGTCGGCGAAGGTGACCAGGCCCGAGCCATTTTTGAAATCAGCCACGCCACGCTGCGCGAAAGTTTTGAGTACTTCAACACGCTGCAAATGCCCGGCGCGCGGGGCGAGATCGCGTCCAAGGTGATCCGCGAAATTGGCCTGCGCCTGAAGTTCTTGAACGACGTGGGCCTGAACTACCTGAGCCTGGACCGCAGCGCCGAAACACTAAGCGGCGGCGAGAGCCAACGCATCCGCCTCGCATCACAAATCGGCTCCGGCCTGACCGGCGTGATGTACGTGCTCGACGAGCCCAGCATCGGCCTGCACCAGCGCGACAACGACCGCCTCATCGGCACGCTGCAACACCTGCGCGACATTGGCAACAGCGTGCTGGTGGTGGAGCACGACGAAGACATGATGCGCGCCGCCGACCATGTGATCGACATGGGCCTGGGCGCTGGCGTGCATGGCGGGCGCGTGATCGCCCAGGGTACGTTTGACGAAGTGAAGGCGCACCCCGACTCGCTGACCGGCCAGTACCTGGCCAAGACGCTGCAGATTGAAGTGCCCAAGCGCCGCACGCCCTGGCTGCCCGTGGTGGCCGAAGCCAAACCCGTGGCCAAAGGCAGCGGCAAGGGCGCACCCAGCAAGGCCGCACTGGCATGGGCCGAGCGCCAGGCGCACCACATTGCCACGCAGGGCAATATGCAAGCCATACGCGTGGTGGGTGCCAGCGGCCACAACCTCAAAGGTGTGGACGTGGACTTTCCCGTGGGCCTGCTCACCTGCGTGACCGGTGTGTCCGGCTCGGGCAAGAGCACGCTGGTGAACGACACGCTATACGCCGCCGTGGCGCGCCAGCTCTACCGCGCGCACGACGAACCCGCCACGCACGAGAGCATCGACGGCATCCAGTACTTCGACAAGGTCATCAACGTCGACCAGTCACCGATTGGCCGCACCCCACGCAGCAACCCTGCCACCTACACAGGCCTGTTCACGCCCATCCGCGAACTGATGGCCGAGGTACCCACGGCACGCGAACGCGGCTATGGCCCGGGCCGCTTCAGCTTCAACGTGGCCGGCGGTCGCTGCGAGGCCTGCCAAGGCGATGGCATGGTGAAGGTGGAGATGCACTTTTTGCCCGATGTGTACGTGCCCTGCGACGTATGCGCGGGCCAGCGCTACAACCGCGAGACGCTGGAGGTGCTCTACAAGGGCAAGAACATCGCGCAGATTCTGGACATGACGGTGGAGGCCGCCTACGAGTTTCTGCAGGCCGTACCCACCATCGCACGCAAGCTGCAAACCCTGCTGGACGTGGGCCTGTCCTACATCCGCCTGGGCCAGGCCGCCACCACGCTGTCGGGCGGGGAGGCGCAGCGCGTGAAGCTGGCGCTGGAGCTCAGCAAGCGCGACACCGGCCGCACGCTCTACATCCTGGACGAGCCGACTACCGGCCTGCACTTTGCCGACATTGCGCTGCTGCTCAAGGTGCTGCACCAACTGCGCGACGCGGGCAACACCATCGTCATCATCGAACACAACCTGGACGTGATCAAAACCGCCGACTGGTTGATCGACATTGGGCCTGAGGGCGGCGCGGGTGGCGGCAGGGTGGTGGGCGTGGGCACGCCGGAAGACATTGCAGCGAATCCGGACAGCCACACGGGGCGGTATTTGAAGCCGCTGCTGACGCCTGTGGAATAAGCGCGCAGCGCCCTGAGCGAACGCTGTGTTTACCTAAAAATACGATGCCCCACCCAGAAAACTCGCCAGGCAATGGCGCCCCGATAGTGACTGTGATCGCCATCGCCTGGAACGCGCTGGTCTGGGGGCTGCTCATGCCCTACCCAGAAACCGCTGAATGGTTCAAGGGCTTGGCGGCGCTCGCGGGCATAGGGATTGCCGCCGGAGCCCTGATGCTCTGGCTCAGCCGCCTGCGCGGCAATGGCGTCACGCTGCACCTCTCACAGGACCCGGTGCCCCACGGCGTGCCCACGATGGCAACCTTCAACCTGACACGACCGCTGAAGGCGCAGGTCTGGACACTGCTGGTGACCATCGATTCGCCAAGCGAAGACATGAGCGGCTTTGGGTGCATCTGGGAGCGCAAATTTATGGCCAGCCCGGTCCCCACGATGGTGGACGGCGAGCTCATGGTGCAGGCCGTCACGGCCGAATTCACCCTTCCCACTGATCTGCCAGGTTCAGAAGACGACTATTGGTACGTTTCCCTGGTGCTCCGGGGAGAGGACGAGGCATGGCCTTTTCATATTGAAACCGACGCCGAAACGTCCCGCGGAACCGGCCTAAACAGTGATGACGAAGCCTCGGAATCGCTACACCCAGATACTGACGCCCCGTCACCTTCGGACCTGCCTGATTCGGACCTGCCAGAGCCGGACTACGCGTCTAGGCTTCCGTCGCCGGCACGCGTCCGAAGTGGCCTTCGCTGGGCGCGGCGCGGCGCGATCGCGCTGTCGCTCTCGGTGGTGGGCTGGGTCGCGTGGAGTGCGCTCTCGCCCATGTGGTCGCCAGAGGAACAGCCCGAGAACTGGCCAGTCATGACCATGGCAGAGGACAGCGTGGCAGTCGATGACGCGTCGGTGGCGGGGGTAGAACGCACGCGGGGCGCGGACGAAACCGATGCCTCCTGGCGCCTGAGCACGCGCGTGCGCACACCGGAGTTTGCAGTGCTGCTCAGCAACTGGTTACTCGACGATGGGCGCTTGCGCGTGCACCTGCAAGGCCAGGCACAGGTAACCCAGGGGGCGTTGCGCATGCGCATTCAAGAGCTAGCGCTGGCGCCCGCGAATGCCTGTAAAGCGGCGGCCGACTGCCGGGTGGAAAGCATTCGTCTGGTGCTGAGCCAGGCCGCCAGCGATGGCAGCACCAGCATCTTGGCACGCAGCGAGCCCTTGCCCTGGGCGGTCGATCTGGCCAAAGACCCCGTGGCCCTGCGTAGCGATGGCACCCTGCAACTCACCCTGCCACAGAACCTTGCCGGCGACCAGGATGTGCGCTTGCAGTTGGTGGTGCAGACGGCGAACGCCGATGGGCACTCCACCCTGCTGCTCTCGGATGACACGACGGTTGCGTCGAACGGCAACTACATGGGTTTGCAACTGGCGCTGCGCGCTGCCAACCCCCAAGCCGGGAATCTGATGGACCCGTGCGACCGGGTGGGCTCCTTGGGTGAGGCAGTGCGCGCCCATTGCGCAGGCCAAGTCCAGTTCCGCCTCGACTCCAACGCCTTCTCAGGGCGCAAGGAACTCGACGCAGCGCTGATCGACGCCATCAAGCACTACAACAGCGCCGCCGTGGGCCCGCTGCTCAAGGCGGGTGCGAGCCCTAATGCGGTCGACCCTGGACAAAGAAGCATCAACGCGCTACTCCTCGCCACCTTCGGCGATCAACAAGAGGTGCGGGCTGCGCTGATCAAGGCGGGCGCCAAGACCTAGCCCGCTTGAGTGCCAAATTGGCCTCTAGCCCACGTATTATTTGCGCCAGCAGCTATCAAAATAATAGCGATTCATGTGCGCAGCTTGCGGTACAGCGTCTGCCGGCTGATGCCCAACTGACGGGCCGCCAGCGACACATTACCGCGCGCAGCCTCCAGCGCCTGCTGGATGGCGGCGTGGCCCAAGGCCTGCAGGCTTTGCGGGGCCTGAGCGGCAGCGGGCTCCATGGGCGCCGTCTTCACGGCATCTCCCACCTTCAGTGTGTCCACCAAATCGTCGGGCATATGGGTCCAGTCCAGCGTGTCCTCGCCGTCCAGCAGCATGGCGCAGGCGGTGCGCAGCACGCTGGCGTACTGGCGCAAGTTGCCGGGCCAGGCAAAGGCGCTCAGGCGGGCCAACAGTTCGGACGCCAGTTGCACCTCGCGCTCCGGGCTCAGGTCGGCCAGTAGGCGCTCGGTCAGCGCCACAAAGTCGCTGCGCTCGCGCAGCGCCGGCAATTGCACGGTGAGACCGTTGATGCGGTAGTACAAATCCTGGCGGAAGGTGCCGCGCTCGGCCGCCTCGGCCAGCTTGCTGTGCGTGGCGCAGACCAGCGCGAAGTCCACTGGCACGGCCTTGCCCGCGCCCACCGGCGTGACGGTGCGCTCCTGCAGCACACGCAGCAGCCGCGTCTGCATGGGCAGAGGCATGTCGCCAATCTCGTCCAGAAACAGCGTGCCGCCCTCGGCCTCACGCAGGCGGCCCAGGCTGCCTTCTTTGCGCGCGCCGGTGAAGGCACCGGCCACGTAGCCAAACAGCTCGGACTCGATGAGGCTTTCGGGAATCGCACCGCAGTTGATGGCCACAAAGGGCCCTGTGCGGCGCGGGCCGCTGGCGTGCAGGGCGCGGGCAAAAAGCTCCTTGCCCACGCCGGACTCGCCCTGGATGAGCACGGGAAT
Source organism: Rhodoferax sp. XS2R6 (assembly GCF_056521365.1). Taxonomy (NCBI): domain Bacteria; kingdom Pseudomonadati; phylum Pseudomonadota; class Betaproteobacteria; order Burkholderiales; family Comamonadaceae; genus Rhodoferax; species Rhodoferax sp. XS2R6. Next base: position 277,872 of record NZ_JBWMAY010000003.1, read on the forward strand.
GGGTTTGGCCACCACGCGGCGCGCCTTGTCCGCCGCGCTGCGCCAGCGGGCGTCGCCCGTGTCCAGCGCGGTCAGGGCATCGCTCTGGCTGGCGTGGGCTGAGGTCGGTGAAGACAGGCTGACAACCGGTAGCACCGAGGCATCCACCTGCAGCTGCGCAAACAGCACCGCACCGTTGTGCAGGCGCAGCTGCTGCACCTGCTGGGGGCGGCGTTTGTGGCGCGACAGCAAATCGTCCAGCCGCACATCAAGCACACGCTCCAACAGCGTGGCGCCAATGTCGCCGGTGTTCAGGCGCAGCAGCGCCAGCCCCACGCGGTTGGCGCCCACCACCCAGCCATCATCCGACAGCGCAACGATGCCTTCAGCCACGCTGCCAATGCCCTCGGGCTGGACGTGCAGGTGCAGGCGGATATTGCGTTTGCAGGTGGCCACCATAAGCCGGTTTTCGATCATGCGGGCGGCGGTACTCGCCAGACCCAGCGTGTGACCATGGCCATGGCGGTGGTCGCCCGAGATATCGAGTACGCCCATGAGTTCGCCCGTGGCGGAGAGGATGGGCGAGGCCGCGCAGGTGAGAAAGCCGTTGCGCTCCAGAAAGTGTTCACCACCGTGGATCTCTACCGCACTGCGCTCCACCAGTGCGGTGCCGATGGCGTTGGTGCCGCGATGCGCTTCGTGCCACGAGGCGCCGCTGGTCAGCGCCACGCGCTCGGCCTTGCCCACAAAGCTCACGTCGCCCAGCGTGTGCATGAGCATGCCGTGCTGGTCAGCCAGCACCACCACGCTCTGGCTGTGGCGCACTTGCTCGAACACATATTCCATCACCGGGCGCGAATGGGCCAGCAGCGCGTGGCTGTTGGCCAGCGCCTGGCGCAGGCTGGCATGGCCCGCATGGTCGGTGGCCGCGCGGCCGGCGGGCGCCAGGCCCGCGGCCAGGCTGCGGTGCCAGGAGCGCGCCAAGCGTTCATCCAACACGCCCACAGGGCATTGGCCGGTTTCCAGCAGCTGTTGGCGGGCCTGTCGCAAGGCCAGCACGGGGGAGGTTTGTCGCACGTTGTCTCCTGCGCGGGGTCGTGGTCGCCCCGCTTTGGCACAGTATGGGGGTGGGGGGTGTGCGAGGCAATGGCGCACACCCGCCCCAACGTCCAACTGTTCCATTTTGTGACACCTGTCACTGTGGCAAATCGTGACAGCCCTGGCTTGCGGACAGCTTGCATGGTGTGCTGCAACGCAACAAACGCAATGAAATCAAGGCTCCGCGGTGACTGCCTCGCTGGCACGCGTCTTGAGGTAGCTCTGTACCTGCCGGACAGCCCGACGCAGGCCAACACAGCAACCATAAGAGGACGACAACCATGGCTATTTACGCAGCACCCGGCGCGGCCGGCGCCACCATCACCTACAAGAAGCAGTACAACAACTTCATCGGCGGCAAGTTTGTGCCCCCGGTCAAGGGCCAGTACTTCGACGTCATCACCCCCGTCAGCGGCAAGGTCTACACCCAGGCCGCACGCTCCACTGCCGAAGACATTGAGCTGGCACTGGACGCCGCCCATGCCGCAAGCGACGCCTGGGGCAAGACCGACGCCGCCACGCGCAGCAACATCCTGCTGAAGATTGCCGACCGCATTGAGCAAAACCTGGAGCTGCTGGCCTACGCCGAGACCGTGGACAACGGCAAGGCGATCCGCGAAACGCTGAACGCCGACATCCCGCTCACCGTGGACCACTTCCGCTACTTCGCGGGCTGCGTGCGTGCACAAGAGGGCGCATTGAGCAACATCGACGAGAACACCGTGGCGTACCACATCCAGGAGCCACTGGGCGTGGTGGGCCAGATCATTCCGTGGAACTTCCCTATCCTCATGGCAGCGTGGAAGCTGGCGCCTGCCATTGGCGCGGGCAACTGTGTAGTGCTCAAGCCCGCAGAAAGCACGCCCATTTCCATCCTCATCCTGGCCGAGCTGATTGCCGACCTGCTGCCACCCGGCGTACTGAACATCGTCAACGGCTATGGCCGCGAAGCCGGCATGCCACTGGCCACCAGCAAGCGCATCGCCAAGATCGCCTTCACCGGCTCCACCACCACGGGCCGCGTGATCGCCCAGGCCGCCGCCAACAACCTGATTCCCGCCACGCTGGAACTGGGTGGCAAGAGCCCCAATGTGTTCTTCGCCGACGTGATGGACAAGGACGATGCGTTCCTGGACAAGGCCATCGAGGGCATGGTGCTGTTTGCGTTTAACCAGGGTGAGGTTTGCACCTGCCCAAGCCGCGCGCTGATCCAGGAATCGATCTACGACAAGTTCATGGAGCGCGTGCTCAAGCGCATCGCCGCCATCCAGCAAAAAAACCCGCTGGACACCGACAGCATGATGGGCGCACAGGCCAGCAAAGAGCAGCTGACCAAGATCCTGAGCTACCTGGACCTGGGCAAACAGGAAGGCGCCGAAGTGCTGGCCGGTGGTGGCCAGGCGCACCTGGGTGGCGATCTGGAAGGCGGCTACTACGTGCAGCCCACGCTGTTCAAAGGCCACAACAAGATGCGCATCTTCCAGGAAGAAATCTTCGGCCCCGTGCTGGCCGTGACCACCTTCAAGGACGAAGCCGAAGCCTTGGCGATTGCCAACGACACGCTCTACGGCCTGGGCGCCGGCGTGTGGAGCCGCAACGGCAACGTGGCCTATCGCATGGGCCGCGCCATCAAGGCCGGGCGTGTGTGGACCAATTGCTACCACGCCTACCCTGCGCACGCAGCCTTCGGCGGCTACAAGGAATCCGGCATTGGGCGTGAGACGCACAAGATGATGCTGGACCACTACCAGCAGACGAAGAACCTCTTGGTGAGCTACAGCGAGAACAAACTCGGTTTCTTCTAAGGAGCCATTGGCCCCCTTCTCGCCGGAGGGGGCGCCACGCGGCTACCCCAGGGGCAACCACCTCATACTGGGGTACCAGAAATCGGCGGTCCCCCCTGGGGAATCCACGTGGCTTTTTGTAATACGACGCGACGGTGGAGCGCCAAGCACCCGGCTTCGTGGACTGTGTGGGCGGACGCCGATTTCTGGTACCCCAGTATGAGGTGGCCGCCCATACAGTTCACGAAGCTGCGAGCGCCAACAAAGCAAGCTCAGCAGTTCCTCCCAAAGGAGACAAAAGCATGGTCGACAAAGTCATAGCCACCCCAGCCGCCCTGGAACTCGTGGCCTTCCTCAAAACCAAACACGGCCCCGATCTGATGTTCCACCAAAGTGGCGGCTGCTGCGACAACAGCGCGGCCAACTGCTACCTGCCCGGCGAAATCACCATGGGTGCAGGCGATGTGTACCTGGGCGACATCGGCGGCAGCCCCTTCTACATCGGTATCGCCCAATACGAATACTGGAAACACACCCAGCTCATCATCGACGTCATCGAAGGCCACGGCGGTACCTTCTCGCTCGAAGGGCCGGAGGGCAAGGCCTTCCACACCCGCTCCCGCGTGTTCACCGACGCAGAACTGGCCGAACTGGGGATTGAAAAGCCTGCCGCCTAGAGAAAATCAAGCCAAAATAGACCCTAGCCCTCGCAGAATATGCGTCAGCAGCTATCAAATCAATAGCGTCAGTCGCACACAAACCAGCTTCTTCAAGTAGCCCGCCCCTTGCCGGCGGGCCAAAATTCACGGCCCGCCCCACCTAAGTCCGCACAAACACTGCAGCAATTTGCAGGACTTGGCGGTATGCTGCTTCGGTTTTTCCAGCCGCGGGCACGGTGCCTGCGACTGCGAAGCGTGACGAAGGGGGCGAGCAAATGAAAAATACCGATCTGTGCGGGATGGTCTTGCGGGTTCTGGCGTGTGTGGCGCTGCTAATAGGCGGGCTGGCGCAGCCGGCGTTTGCGCAGAATGGCCCCCACACCATCACCGCCCAGCACAGCAACAAATGCCTCGGCATGAATGCTGCCGGCCTGGCCAATCACACCACGCTGCTGCAGCAAGACTGCGCGGCAGCCCCCAGCCAACAGTTCAACTTTGTCCAGGGTGAAGGCGGCTTCTTCCAGATCGTGGCCAGGCATAGCAACAAGTGCCTGGACATCAACGGTATCAGCCAGGCCAATGGCATGGCGGTCCAGCAGTACGACTGCAATGGCGGTGCCAACCAGCTGCTCAAGTATGTCGACCGGGGTGCCGGCTTTGGCAACTTCGTTTTTAAGCACAGCAACAAGTGCCTGGATGTGCTGGGCATCAGCCTGGCGAATGGCGCCAGCCTGACGCAGTACGACTGCAATGGTGGCGCCAACCAGCTGTTCAAGGCCACGCCGGTCGCCGCCCGGGCTGCGGTTCCCTCGGTCCAAATCCTCACCCAGGCAGAGGCCGCAGCGGCAAACCAGCAAGCCACACAGCAGGCCGCCACCACGGCCCAAATGCAGGCCCAGCAACAGGCTGCAGCCACCAAGGCCGCAGCGGATGCCAAGGCGGCCGCCGAGGCCAAAGCCCGGGCTGACGAAGTGGCGCGGCAAGAGGCCGCCCGCAAGGCCGTGACAGACCAGTCCCAGGCCTTTACCCAACTCAAGCAGGGGCTGGACGCAGCCCTGGCCACCTTCCAGACCCGCACCAATGCCAGCATCACCGCGCTGCGGGGCGCCGCCAGCAGCCCCTTGCCGGCCATGTCGGGCAACGCGGCGGCGGACCAGAATGCGATTGCCAAACTGAAGGCCGACGCACAGGCCGCACTGGCGCAGAACCGCCCACGCACGGTGGAGCAGACGGGCCTGCTGCAGGAAGACCACCAGGCGGCCATGGAGGCAGCGCTGGAGCGCGCGCGCAAAGCCGTGGACATGGGCCAGGCCAGCAACGTGCAGCTGATCGACAGCTACTACAGCCAGATGCAGTTTGTCAGCAAACGGTATGCCGATGAACGTGACCTGGCCCTGGCGACATTGGACCAGCGCGACCTGGCGCAGACCGTTGCAATGGGGGTGACCACGGTGCCGGAGCCAAGTTGCCCCACGCCCTCCGATGGCCCCGAGTTTTGCTGGCGTGACACCGTCACCCGCGGCGTGGGCACCGTGCCCACCAACTGCCCGACCGGCAGCGAGCGGATTGGCGCGCTGTGCTATGCGCAGTGCAAGCCGGGCCAGACCCGCGTGGGCCTGGACTGCCATGCCAACTGCCCGCCCGGCTGGCGCAATGACGGCCTGTTTTGCCGACTGGCCGAATACGGCCGGGGCGTAGGCTACCCGTGGAAGGGCTCGGACGGACTCAGCAACAGCGGCATGCTGGGGCGCTGCAATGCCGCCGAGGCGCCCAACAGCTGCCAGATGTGGGGCGCCATTGCCTACCCCAAGTGCAAGGAGGGCTACGAGCCCTTTGGCTGCTGCCTGTGCCGCCCCAAGACCGTGCCCAGCTGCACCTCGGTCGGCCTGCGGCCCGGTGCGTTTGACTTGTCATGCGCCAAGGGCATCAACATCGGCGTCATCAAGGGCAGCATTTGCGAGGCTGGCAAGGAATTGGACGCCGGGCTGTGCTACAGGTCCTGCCCCATTGGCTATGACGGGGTGGGGCCGGTGTGTTGGGCCAAGGCACCGGCCACCTGGCAAGACTGCGGCATGGGCGCGGCCAAGAACGGCGCCACCTGCGCCAGCGTGATTGGTGGCCAGGTGACGGCGGTCGTCAAGCCGCTGATCGCTGTCGTTGCGGCAGTGCGCTCGGGTGGTGCACCGACCCAGCCGGCAAACCCCGCCAAGGTGAACTCCCTGAAAGAAGGCCTGAAGGAACTCCGGGCGCTCTACAAAGCCGGTGTCTCGACAGACGCCTACAAAGGCCTGAACCAGGTGAAACAGGCCTCCGACATGGCGGACTTCGAGGGCAAGATCAACGGTGTGGTGACCGAGGAAGATGTGGCCCGCGTGGCGGCCGAGCTGGCCGAGGCCAGCATTCCCTCGGGCGGGGTCACGGGCGTGGTGAAGTCGCTCACCGGCATCGTCTCGGCCTACACCTACCCCAAGTGCAGCAAGTACTTCCAGCCCAATCTGTGCCCGGCCGCCACCAAGCCCGTCAGCAACGCCCCGCTGACGCAGCTGCAGCGCTCCCTGGCGGAGCAGGATGCGGCGAACCAGAAGCAGGACAAGAAACTGTCTTTGCAGGAGCAGTGCAAGGTCTGCACCGAAGGCGCCACCAACCGGGCGCAGTTTTGCGGCGCCATCGACTTTTGCGACAAAACCTGCAACGTGCCCGAGCTGGAAGTGAACGCCTGGAGGAAGGGCGCCCAGGCGGCGCAGCAGTGCTACCAGCAGGACAAGCTGATCGACTACAAGAGCTGCGAACGCATTGTGCTGGCGGCCTGCACCAGCAACGACCCCAAGGTCTGCGCCGCCAGCATCGCCTCCAGCTGCGGCGCGCCGCCCGCCACCGTGACCAAGGCCGTGGTGGACAACGCCCAGGAGCCACCGGTGGCGCCCGCGGGCGGCTGGCCCGCCGACTGCCCCGCCAAGAATGACGACTACAGCACCCAGTGCATGCGCCTGGCCGTGGTCAGCGGCGACGGCCAGACCGGTGCGGGCAATGGCTTTGGCAAGTTGACGGTGCGCCTGCGCTGGCGCGATGGCACCCCGGTGGCCAACTTCCCCATCTGGTTCGGCTGCATGCCTACCATCTTCAAATCCAACGAGACAAATGCCGCCGCATTTGGCGACAACGGATGCAGGGTTGACAACGGCATTTCTGCCGACGACGGCGTGGTCAAGCAAGCCATCTACACGGCCGCAGACGGCACGGCCAGCACCAGCGTGCGCGGCAGCGCACAACGCTTTGGCGCGCCCCTGGTGGTGGTCGCCGAAGCCGGAAAGATGCAGACCCTCAAGGTGAGCCACCCCGCGTTGACCCTGTACGAATGGCCCACCCCCACCAGCGGCTGCTACAACCCGCTGATGCGCGTCGGCAACCCGTATTGCAGATATGGGGCCAACAATGTGACCAACTATGAGGCCAGCTCGGTGGCCTATTTCAACCTGACCCTGTCGGCCGTGCAGCCGAACACGGGCACAGGCGCAGGTGCGGCAGCCAACGCCATATCGCCATGGGAGGCCTACCCCGGCAACACCCTGGCCAAGGACATTGGCGTGGGTGTAGACGCCAGCAAGAACGTGGCCCTGTGGGCCATCAACAGCAATGGCGATGTTGTCGGCGGCACCGTTGGCGCAACGCCGCAGACGCTGCCCAGCAACGTCAAGGCCGTGCGCATCGCCGTGGACAACAAGCTGCAGCCCTGGGTCGTGGGTGCCAACGGCTATGTGGCGTACTGGGGGCCCAACAACCAGGGCGTCAAGGGCTGGATCTCTCCCGTGAACCAAAACCCAGTGCCGCTGGCCAGCGACGTGGCAGTGGGCGCCAATGGCACGGTGTGGATGGTGGGCACGGCCGCCAACAATTACGGCATCTACCGGCTCACAAGCAATGCCACCTGGGAACCCATCTCCAGCAATGCCCGGCGCATCGCGGTCGACCCGCAGGGCCATGCCTGGGTCACCTGGTCGGACGGCACGGTGTCGCGCTACAACCCGCCTTCGGGCCAGGCCGCTGCAAGCTGGGTGGATTGGAGCGCGGAGCCCAAGGCGCGCGACGTCGCGGTCGCCGGCAACGGCACGGTCTATGCGGCGGGGACCGACGGCCGGGTCTACCAGCGCGTCAGCGGCAAGTGGCAGCTGATCCCCAACATACTGCTCAACGAGATCGGCGCAAACGGCGAAACGGTGTTTGGCATCAAGCCGGACCAGACGATCTGGTACTTGCGCTGAGTTTTTGGAGCGAGCGCACCCGCCACGTAATTTTTAAGCCAAAACAGCCTCTAGCCCACGTGGAATATGCGCAAACAGCTACCAAATCAATAGCATTTACTGCATAAAGCCAAGATCGGTCGGGTAGTCCGGCCGGCTGGCCGCCGTGCCAAAGTTCACGATCTTGGGCAAGACGCCCGGCATTTCGGCGTCGCTCACGCCAAACCACTTGGCCAGCGTGGCCGCGTACTGGTCCACCGAAGTACGCGGCAACAAACGGCCCTGGCCCACATGCCAGGCGTTCTCAGGCAGGTAGTTGCCACCGCCGTCTTTGGTATCAGCCACGCTGATGGGGGGGGCCACGCCATAAAAGCGCTGGCCATTCACCGCGCCGCCCACCACCATGTGGTGGCTGCCCCAGCCGTGGTCGGAGCCATCGCCGTTGGAAGCCAGTGTGCGGCCAAAATCAGAAGCGGTGAAGGTGGTGACCTGGTTGGCGACGCCCAATTCATCGGTGGCTTGGTAGAAGGCCGTCATGGCGGTACTCAAGCGCCCCATCAGCGTGGCCTGCTGCGCCACCAGGTTGTCGTGCAGATCAAAGCCGCCCATGGACACAAAAAACACCTGACGCCGCGCGCCCAGCACATTGCGCCCCTTGATCAGGCGCGCCACCATCTGCAGCTGGGTCGACAAAGCGTCGGTACCAAACGTGGCCTGAAAAGGCCGCAGATTGGGCGTGGTGCCAAAGGTGGACGGACTCAGCGCCAGGGCATTGGTCACCGAGGCCTCAGCGGCCAGTGCGCGCGACGTCACCACGTTGTATTCGTTCTCCAGCTTGTGGGTGCGGGCCTGGCGGATCAGGCTGTCGATGGTGCTGCGCACCGAGGAAGAACCGTAGACCGTGGTGTCGGTGGCGGGCCGGATTTTGATGGCACCCGAGGTGCTGACCTGGTACTGCAGCGCCGTGTCGCCCGACAAAAACACCGCATTGCCCGACACCGACATGCAGGTGAACAAGGAGTTGCTGTTGAGGCTGTTTTGCAGCACCACATCGCCCATATTGCCACCCCAGCCCACGGTGGAACCCTCGGGCGACGAGGACTGCCACAGCGACTGCTGGTCGTTGTGCGAAAACAGCTGCGGCGGACGCGGGTACAACGTGCGGTTGCTGTTGTTGTACTGCGCGCGTGTGAGCGGCACCACCAGCGGCCCCACATTGAGCTGGACCGCCGCCTTGCCGGTGTTGAACAGATTGGCCAAGCCGGTCATGGCCGGGTGCAAGGCGTATTCGCGGGTGGTGGCGCCCAGCGTGTCCACCGGCGGCGTGATGGGGTTCAGGCGGGTGGGCGTAAGCGCTGCCTTGGCCAGCGCAATGCCGCCCGCCGTTTGCCCGGCGCCGCCACCGCGGATTGTGCTGTACTGGTTGTAGCTGGGGTCGTCATACGCCAGCACCGTGTTGGCGTAGTCATTGCCGCCAAACAAAAACACACAGACCAGGGCCTTGTAGTCCCCGGCCGGTGCGTTAAAGGCCGCCGCCTCGCCAATGGCGGCCAGGTTGAGTGCAAAAGGCAATGCAGTGCCGGTCAGCGCCAACTGGCCGCTGCGGCGCAGAAAGGCGCGCCGGGTCTGGAATTCGGGTGGCAGCATGGACATGGTGGCCCTCTACTTCTGGATCAGGTATTCGGGGCAAGCCATCACCATCAGCACCGCCGCACACACGCGCTGGCGCTTCAGGGTGGCCGAGCTGTTGGAGTTGAGCGTGACACCGAGCAGGGCATTGACGATGACAGTTTGGGTACTGGCTGAGAGCTGGCCGGCACACAGCAGCAGGTTGAGCCGGCGCACCAGCGCAGCGGGGTCCAGTACCAGGGTGAGCTCGGTGGTGTAGGCGGCCTTGATGTCGCCGGAGTTCAACCCGCTGTCGATCACGCCCATCATGTAATTGAGGTAACCACCCACGCTGCTCTCGGTCACCAACTGGAATTCGGGGGCCACCACACCATTGCTCAGCGCGGTGCTGGGCGGCACATAACCAGGGCGAAAGAAGTTGAACACCGAGGGCGCGCGCAGCGGGCTCTGGCTGAGCTGGGTACCGGCATTGCTCAGGTCGCCAATCTTCCAGGCGCCACTGGCGGACCCTACGCCAAAGGTGCGCCCCCATTGCGCCAGACGCAGCATGGGCTCGCGCAGCTTGCCGTACTCCAGCCCGCTCAGGCCGGTGGCGTTGCGCGCCTCGTCGTCCAGCAGGATGGCGGCAAACACAAAGGCCAGGTCCCCGCGCACGCCCTGGCCGTTGTTGGCAAACACGGCCGCCACCCGGCCCACATAGGCTGGGCTGGGGTTGCTGGTCACCAAGCGCTGGATCATCTGCTTGCAGAAAAAAGGCGCCGTGTTGGGGTGGTTGAAGAGGGTGTCCAGCGCGGTCTTCAGGGCCGCCGCCGCCGGCGTGTTGGCCGGGATGGTGGTGCCCAAAAACGTGGCCGCCAGCGTGGAGTGGTTGCCGCTGGTCACCACCATGGGCAGGCGGGCAAAGTTGGTGTTGCCCACGGTGTTGCCGTTGGCCGTCACGTTGACGTTCTGGCTCATGTCCACGTCGTAGCCAGTGAACACGCGCGCCAGGTTGCTCACATCGCTGGCGGTATAGGTGTCCTGGGGCTTGCCGTTGCCATCGAGTTGTTGGGTGCCGTCGGGGTTGAGCAGGTGCAGGCCCACGGTGAACAGCTGCATCACCTCGCGGGCGTAGTTTTCATCGGGCTGGCGGCCTGACGCGTTTTCTTTTTTGTTGCCCTTGGTGTTGAGGTAGTAGCCCATGGCCACATGCAGGGTCACCGACTCCAGCAGGCCGCGAAAATTGCCAAACGCGTAGGCGCACAAGGTGTCCCAGTAGTGCGCCATGGCGTGGCTGCGCCAGCGAAAGTCCAGCCCCGAGAGCGACACCACAAAGTACTCCGACAGCGCCAGGCCCATGCGTTTGCGCATGGGATCGCTACTGGCCATGAGCTGGCTCCACACCATGTGGTCGGCGGGGTAACTTTGGTCGTAATAGTTGTTGGTGCTGTGAGGGTCGGCATACCCTTGGCTATTGAGCCAGTCCCAGCCCCGGGTACCAAAGTGGGTGGCCACCTGCTGCTCGACCCATCCCGCGTAGCCCAGGTTGCGCACCTGGGCAATGTCGGCATCGCTGGCAGAAAACTGGGCCTGCTGCAAAAAACGCGACGCTTGTTCGGTGCTGATGCTGGCGCCGCTGATCGCGGCCGCAGCTGGCATGGCCCGCAAGGAAATGGTGCGTCCGCCCACGGGGGCGGCCGTTGTGGGATCGGTCCCCCCTTCGCCGCCACCGCAGGCCGCCAGGGCGGCCGCGGTAGCCAGCGCCATGGCGGTAAGTGCACCCGATTCCAGAGGGGAGTTGCCGGAAGGGGGGGCCGTGGCGAGGTCGGCTTCGTCCACGAGTTCGCGCATGGGGGCTCCAAAGTGGAGTGGATAGGAGGCGGAGGTTATCGACCGCCCCCAGTGCTGCCCAGCGTTCTTACAAACAATTACCGGTGCCGGAGACAGCCGGTCACCCAGCGCCTAACGAGTGGCAGCTTGCAGCAGATCGCGCGTGCGCAGGGCCTCCTGGCGGGCCGCCGCGGCAAAGTCGGGCCCTGCCGACGCGTACAGGATGGCGCGCGAGGAGTTCACGATGATGGGCCCGGTGGTCTGCCCATCGGCGCTGCGCCAACCGGCCTTGACCGTGGCCACCGCATCGCCACCCTGCGCGCCCACACCAGGAATCAGCAGCGGCAGCGTGGGTGCCAGCGCACGCACACGTTCAATTTCTGCAGGGTAGGTGGCGCCCACCACCAGGCCCAACTGGCCATTCAGGTTCCAGGGGCCTTGGGCCAAGGCAGCAATGTGCTCGTACAGACGTGGCTGGCCCGGCAGGTCCAGCAGGCGCTGGGGCTGGAAGTCGTCGCCCCCAGGGTTGGAGGTGCGGCACAGCAGGAAGGCGCCCTTGCCGTGGTACTTGAGGTAAGGCGCCACCGAGTCAAAGCCCATGAAGGGCGAGAGCGTGACGGCATCGGCGCCGTAGCGCTCAAAGGCCTCTTTGGCGTACTGCTCGGCGGTGCTGCCAATGTCCCCGCGTTTGGCATCCAGGATGATGGGCACCTGGGGCGCCGTGCGGCGCATGTGCGCCATCAGCTTTTCGAGCTGGTCCTCAGCGCGGTGCGCGGCAAAGTAGGCGATCTGGGGCTTGAAGGAATTCACCAGGTCGGCCGTGGCATCGACGATGGCCGCGCAAAAGTCGTAAATTTTGCCGGCATCGCCCTGCAGGTGCGCCGGGAACTTGCTCGGCTCGGGGTCCAGGCCCACACACAACAAGGAACCGTTTTGGCGCTCGGCGGTGCGCAACTGGTCTAGAAAGGTCATAGGGCTATTTTACGGAGGCGTCTTTTACATCCATGGCCAGGCACAGGTCGGCCCAGGCTTTGGCCTTGTCGGCGCTGTTGCGCAGCAGCAGCTTGGGGTGGTAGGTCACGATGACCGGAATGCCCTGGTACTGGTACACCGTACCGCGCAGTTTGCCCAGTGGCTGAGTGGCCAGCGCGCCGTGTTCGGCCAACAGGGTCTGGATGGCAAAGCGGCCCATGGCCAGAATCACCTTCGGTTGCACCAGCGTTATTTCGCGCTGCAGGTACTGGGCGCACTGCGCCAGGTCCGCCGCCTGCGGGATCTGCCCGTGCGGCGGGCGGCACTTCACCACATTGGTGGCGTAAGCGGCCTTGGCGCCTTGCGCATCGGCGCTACGGCTAGCGCCCACGGCCTTGAGCATGTTGTCCAGCAGCAGGCCTGGACTTTCCACAAAGGCCTGGGCGGCGCGGTCCTCGTCTTCCTCGGGCGGGTCGCCCACCACCAGCCAGTCGCGCTGGCCAGGGGCGGGCTGCAGCGTGGCGTGTTTGCGGCCGGCGCACAGGCCACAGGCCTGGCAGCTGGCGGCGGTGTCGGCCAGGGCCTCCCAGTCCAGGGCACCCAAATCCAGCGGCGTACCGGCGGCGCGGGCCACGACGACAGGCGGGCGAACCACGGGCACGGCGCGCACGGGGGCCGGCGTGGGCACAGCAGGGGCAGCAGGCGCCACCGTAGCGGCCGGCTGGGCAGCAACAGGCGGGGCAGTGGACACGGCCACCGAAGGCGGCTCGGTCTCAAACACGGTACCGGGCAACCAGACGCGCACGCCCATCTCCAGCAGCATGGCGCGTTGGCGCTCGTCAAGGGTCAGGGCCATGGGTGGGAGTATCTCGTCAAGGGTACAGGGGCAGGCTCATGACCACCGCGTCTTCGCGTTGGCCATTGCCGGCAGGGTAATAGGCTTTGCGCTGGCCCACGCGGCGGTAACCGTACTGCTCGTACACATGCAGGGCGCGCACATTGCTCACACGCGCCTCCAGCCACAGCCATTGCACGCCCTGGCCGCGCGCCCACACGGCCAGCGCATCCAGCATGACACGGGCCCAACCCTGGCCTTGAAATTCGGGCGCCACGGTGATGTTGAGCAGGTGCACCTCGTCCACGCCTTTCATGGCCACAAAGTAACCAAGCACATAACCATCGGCCATGAGCATCTGGGCCTGGTAACCACTGTGCAGCGCGTCCAGAAAATTGGCGTGGCTCCAGGGGTGGGCGTAGGCACGTTGCTCCACGCGCAGGACCTCGTCCAGCCGGTCGGCCAGCAGTGGCTCAAACGCGGCTTCGGAGGCCTGGGAAAACGTGGCCATGGGCTGCGTGTTCATGCAAGGGCGCCGGCGGCAGCCGCTTTCTCGGCCATGCGCTCAGCCGTGGTTTTGGCCACCTTGTCGCGGATGTAGCTGGGCATGGCGTGGGCCGCGTCCACCGCCAGCCCTGCGGCCAGCAGGGCGGGGGCCAGGCGCAGCATGGCTGCGGCCGTAGGCAAGGCCGGCACCACCGTGCCGCCTTGCAACACCGTTGGGTCCAGGCGCTCGGCGTAGACGGCAAACACATTGCCGGCCAGCAACAGCGGGCCCAGGTTGGCATCGACCGCGGGCAGGCGCAGCGCTTCCGGGCGCAGCAATTGGCGGGGCTTCAGCACCCGCCACTGCCCGTGGGCGTAGGCGTAGTGCGCGGCGTACATCTCGTCCATGCGCGCATCCAGCAGCGCCAGCACCTGCAGCGCCGGCGCCTCGGCCGCCGCCGACTGGCGGGCATCTTCTGCCACGGCCAGCAACGAATCCACCGGCAGCACCGGCACCTTGGCGCCAAAGGCCAGCCCCTGCACCACCGAGCAAGCGGTGCGCAAACCCGTGAACGAACCCGGCCCGGCACCAAAGGCCATCGCGTCCAACGCGGCCATGGGCAGGCCCGCCTGGGCCAGCAGGTCCAGCACGCCAGCAATCAGATCCGTGGACGCGCGCGCGCCACCCACCCCGGCGTACTGCCACACGGTGGTTTCACGGCCCACGGCAATGGACAGGTGTTCGGTTCCAGAATCAATCGCCAGCAATTTCATAGTTTTAAGCCAAATTGACCTCTAGCACCCGTAGATACTGCGCAAGCAGCTCCTGTTTTAGGAGCAATCTCGGACTACAAGGTGCAGAGCGGGTGCCACAAGAGGCAAGCGAGGCGTGCCCTGATTATCGGGGCTGCCCGGATAATCCGGCGATGCCCTTGCCCACCCGAATTCTCCTGCGCAGCCTGACCACCGGTCTGTTGGCCTGCCTCTCTGCCACCGCCCAACCCCTGCCCCCCGACGTGGACGCCGCCCTGGCCCGTGCCAAGGTGCCGCGCGATGCGGTGGCCTTTCTGGTCGTGGACGCGCAAAACCCTGCTGCCGCGCCACGCTTGGCCCACCGTGCCAGCGCGCCCATGAACCCGGCCTCGGTCATGAAGTTAGTCACCACCTACGCCGCGCTGGACCTGCTCAGCCCGGCCTACCAGTGGAATACGCCGGTCTACACCGAAGGCAGCGTTAGCAACGGCGTGCTGCACGGCAACCTCTATATCAAAGGCCAGGGCGATCCCAAGCTGGTGCTGGAGCGCCTGTGGCTGCTGCTGCGCCGCGTGCAGGGCCTGGGCATCAAAACCATTGCAGGCGACATCGTGCTGGACCGTAGCGCCTTCAGCCTGCCCGAGGTGGACCCCGCCCAGTTCGACGGTGAGCCGCTGCGCCCCTACAACGCGGCGCCCGATGCCCTGCTGATCAACTTCAAGTCGGTGGTGATGACCTTCACGCCCGACCGCGCGGCCCAAGTGGCCCAGGTGCAGTACGACCCGCCGCTGGCCGGCGTGGCCCTGCCCGCCACCGTGCCGCTGACTATCAACGGCGACTGCGGCGACTACCGCGGCACGCTCAAGGCCGACTTTGCCGACCCGCTGCGGATTCGTTTTCTGGGCAGCTACCCGGCCAGCTGCGGCGAGAAGGTCTGGCCCGTGGCCTATGCCGACCCCAAAACCTACGCCCAGCGCGCGGTGCTGGGCCTGTGGGACACCCTGGGCGGCAAACTGCAGGGCAGCGTGCGCCTAGGCACCGTACCCGCCGCCCTGGCCGCCGGCAAACCTGCGTTCACCAGCAGCTCCGCCCCGCTGAGCGAAGTGGTCCGCGACATCAACAAGTTCAGCAACAACGTGATGGCGCAGCAGGTCTTTCTGACCCTGGGCCGTGCGGCCTACGCGCCCACGCCGGCCAGCGCCGCGGAACCGACCGAACTGGCGGCCGGCAGCTTTGGCGCCAGCCGCACGGTCGTGCAGCGCTGGTGGCGTGAGCGACTGGGCAGCGAAGAAGCCCCGGTGCTGGACAACGGCTCTGGCCTCTCGCGCCAGGAGCGCATCACGGCGCAGGCGCTGGGCCGTATGCTGCAACACGCCTATGTGTCGCCGGTGATGTCGGAGCTGATGTCCTCGCTGCCGATCTCGGGCGTAGACGGCACGCTGCGCCGCGTCAAAGGCAGCAGCAGCGCCCACCTGAAGACCGGCAGCCTGAGCAATGTGGTGGCGCGCGCCGGGTATGTGCTGGCGGCCAGCGGCAAACGGTATGTGCTGGTGGCCGTCATCAACCACGCCAACGCCAACGACGCCCGCCCCGCCGTGGACGCGCTGGTGGAATGGGCCGGGCGTGACCAATAAGAGGCGGGAAAAGCACGGCGCGGTGCTATGCTGCAGCGCTGCATTCCCCACCTGAGGCCCCGCCCTTGACCCGTCCCGCACTGCGCCTGCTGTTTGCACTGCTGCTCACGCCCTGGCTGGCCTGCGCAGGCGCGCAGGCTGCGGGCGCGATCCGGGTCGTGGGCTCCACCACCTTTCTCGCGTTTGTGCAGCATGTGGCCGAAGACTACATGGCGCAAACCCCGGACGCCACCGTGGTGGTCAACGCCGGCGGCTCCAGCCGCGGTTACAAGGCAGTGCTGGACGGCACGGCCGACGTGGCCATCGTCAGTGGCAAGCTGCCCGACGAGCTGCACCGTGAATTTGCCCGCCGCAACATTGTGCTGAGCCAGAAAACCGTGGGTTACCGCGCCCTGGTGGCTGCGGTGCACCCGAGCAACCCGATCCGCAACCTCAGCCATGCCGAACTCAGCGCGGTGTTCAGCGGCCAGATCAGCTCCTGGAAGACCCTGGGCGTGCCCCAGGGCAAAACTATCCAGCTGCTGATCGGCCCGCCCGGCGGCGGCCTCACCGACATCTGGAAGAGCGAAGCCCTCATCGACGGGGCCACCTTCTCGGCCAAGGCCCAGGTGCGCAGCGCCGCCCAGCGCGCCGCTATGGTGGCCAAAAACCCCGACGCCATCACCTACTTGGCCATGAATGAAGACACCCCCGGCCTGGCTTACCTGTCCATCAACGGTGTGCCCCCCGTCGCGCGCCAGGTGGCCAACGGCACCTACCCGCTGCGCAGCCAGCTGACCCTGGTCAGTCGCGTGGGCAGTGGCAAAGCGGTCGAGGCTTTTTTGCGCCACTTCGAGAAACCGCAGCCCTACTGGGTCCTCGATGGCCTGATGTTTGCCAACCCCAACTGACCATGCGCCTGCAACGCCGCCTCCTGCTCACCTCCCTCGGCACCCTGGGCATTGCCGCCAGTGCCACCGGCTGGTGGTGGCTGCACCAGCGTCCGCACGCGGGACTGCGCGCCTCGCTACTGGTGGCCGGCGCCAACGCCATGCTGGACCTGAACCGGGCCTTGGCCACCGAATTCGCGCGCACCCGCCCGATGGTAGACGTGGCGGTGGAACAAGGCGGCTCCCTGGCCGGGCTGATTGCGGTGCAGCGCGGTGCCATCGACGTGGCCGCCATGTCACGCGAACTCAGCGAAGCCGAAGACAGCCCGCGCACACGCAGCTACCTGGTGGCCAAAAACGACATCGCGATTGCCGTGCACCCGCAGTCCCCCTTGCGCAACCTGTCGGCCGAGCAGGTGCGAGCCATCTTCATGGGCGAGATCACCGAGTGGCAGGCCGTGGGCGGGCCGACTGCGCCCATCCGCGTGGTCTCCCGCGCGCCAGGCTCCAGCTCGCGCCAGTTTTTGCAAGAGCTGGTGTTGCAGGGTGAAGACTTCACGCTGCAGGCCTTGGAGGTGAGCAGTGCAAAAGAGATGGCCAAGGAAATTGCCGCCGACCCGCTGGCGATTGGCTATGTGGCGCTCAAAGACCGCGATGCCACCCCCCTGACCTACCTGTCGATTGACGGCGTACCGGCTACCCGCACCACGGTGCTCTCGGCCCGCTACCGCTTTACCCAACCGCTGTACCTGGTGGTGTATGGGGATGTAGGCCCCACCGCACAGGCCTTCATCGACTTTGCACTGGGTGCGGAAGGCCAGGCCATCGTGGCCAGCCAGCACCTCTTCCCCGTGGCATAGGGCAGCAGCATGGCCAAAGACGCAGAAGCAATACTGATGGATGTGCTGGGGCGCGTGCAGCGCCACCACGGCCTGCGCAAGGCGCTGGCGGGCCTGGTGCTGCTCACGCTGCTGGGCATCGCCGGGCACTTTGTGTTCGAGATCCTGCCACGCACCTACCACCTCAAGATTTCGGGCGGCGACCTGCTCAGCAACCGCCACTTTCTGGCGCGCAGCCTGCAAAGTGAGGCCACGGACCACGGCGTCTCATTGCAGGTGATCCCGGCCCAGGGCAGCCAAGAGGCGCTGGCGCTGCTAGACCAGGGCCAGCTGGACCTGGCCTTTGTGCAAGGCGGTCTGGACGCCGAATACGCCAACGTGACCCATGTGGCCACGGTAGCGACCGAGCTGCTGCACTTTTTGGTGCGCCCCGGCATCCAGGACATCACCGACCTGCGCGGCAAACGCGTGAACCTGGGCAGCAAAAAAGGCGGCACCCGCATCATTGCCAAACAGGTACTGGACTTTTCGGGTCTGGTCGAAGGCGTGGACTATGTGGAAAGCAACCTGAGCTCCGAAGAGCTGGTGGCCCTGCCCGAACGCAAGATGCCCGAGGCGATTGTGGTGACGTCCTTCGCGCCGTCCGACGTGGCCGACTACCTGGTCAAACAAAAGGGGTACCAGCTGCTGGAGATTCCCTTCCCGCGCTCACTCTCGCTGCGCCTGGGCTGGGTGGCCGATAGCCAGATCTCGGCCTATATGTACAAGGTCAAGCCGGCCGTGCCGGCCAAGGACATTCGCACCATCGGCGTCAACCTGCACCTGGTGGCCCACAAGGACACCGACCCGCGCGCCATCTTCAAGGTGCTGGAAACGCTGTACAGCCCGGCCATGGGCGCGCGCCTGCGCATGAACATCGACGAGGCCCGCATCACCGTGCCCTCGGGTTACCCCATGGCGCAGGGCACCTCGCTCTACCTGGAGCGCAACAACCCGCTGCTGTCGAGTGCCACGCTCGACAAGATCAAGGCCCTGTTCGGCCTGGTGCTCTCGGTGGCGTCCACCCTGCTGGTGGTGGTGCGCTGGTTCAAGGGCCCCGAGCCGGTGGCAGAGACGCCGCCCAATGACGATGCGCGCTTTGCGGGCTACCTGCAGCAGTTGATTGCACTGGAAGCTCAGCACGACGCCTGGCTGGCCTCCCCCGAGCGCAGCACCGGCCGACTGGCCGAACTCCAGCTTGCTCTCGCACAGCTGCGCACCGAGGTTCTGGGACTGCTAGACCGCTGCAAAACCAGCAACGCCCAGTTGCCGCAGCAGGTGCTGCAACTGGCCACGGATTTGCGCCACCGTTTGGAGACCCCCGCCCATGCCCTCCTCTTTGTCCCACCCCTTGCCCCGCCGCCTGCTGGCCCTGCTGGCGCTTAGTGCGCTGCTGGCTGGTTGCGCCAGCCCCCCCAAGGCCACCGACGCCTGGGGCGTGTACCACGCCGCCATTGCCGATGCCGCGGTGGCCTCACCCGCCAAGGTGCTGCCGCTGCAAGCCCTGCCGCCGGGCGACACGGTGGAGATGGTGTCCTGGGTCGGCAGCCAACGCGCGCCCTGCGAAGGTGTGCCCTGCCACTACACCGTGAGTGGCGACCGCCAATGGCTCACGCTGGCCGGCGAGGTGCAGGCGCAGTGCCGCCAGTGGAAGCTGCAGGGCGACGCGCTGCGCGAACGCCTGGAGCAACTGCTGGGCCTGCCGCCGCACACCCCACCGCAGTGGCGCAAGGGCCAGTTTGTGGTGATGCAGGTGCCCCGCGCCCAGATCAGCCGCCCCTGTCTGGGCAGCAGCACCGACGCCAACAACACACCACGCTGCACCATCACCCCCACCGCCGACGGCGCGCCCGAGCTGCGCAACTTTGTGCTGCGCCAGATGGGCAACGCCTATGTGGCCAACAACCCGGCCGGCCCCGGCTACCCGTTCACCCGCCTGGGCTACACCTACGACTGGCCCCCCGAGGCCGCGGCACGGGGCCACTACGGGGCCTCGGAGTTTGTGGTGGACGTGGGTACCACCGCCACCGTGGTCGCGCAGTACAGCACCGACGCCTACTGCGCCGCCGCACCGTGAGCGCAACGATCCCCCTGGACACGGCGCACAGTGCGTCTGCCATGCAGGCGCTGCTGGACGACCCGCTGCTGGGCCAATGCAGCCACGCCAGCCTGGCGCGCCTGCTGCCCCATGTGCAGCCCTGCCAGTGGGAGGCTGGCGCCACGCTCTACCACGCGGGCGACACCGCCAGCGCGCTCTACCTGCTCACCAGCGGCAGCGTGCGCCGTCTGGGCATGGCAGACCAAGCACCACCCAGCGGCCCCCAGCGTTGGGGGGAAGAGGCCGCCGCCGACATGGCGCATTACCTGCACGGGGCCCAGGCCCGCAGCGACTGCAGTGGCCTGAAGATTCCAAGGGCCGCGCTGCAGACGCTGCTGACCAGCAACCCGCGCCTGCAGGGCGGGCTGCTGGCGTCGCTGTCCTGCCACCTGGCGGGCACACCGTTCCAAGGTGGTCCAGTGGTGCGCCCGGCCACGGCCCCCGCAGCCACCAGCCACCGTGCACTGGTGGGCTGGCTGCTCACCCTGCTGCTGCCACTGGTGCTGCTGCTGTCGGGCCCTCTGCTGCAAGCGCGCTGGGGCCTGGAGCCCCATGCCACCATCTTCCTGGCCATCTTCACCGCCACCGTGTGCATGTGGGTGTTCAGCGGTCTGGACGACTACATTCCCGCGCTGTTTGCGCTGATGGCCACGTTGATTGCCGGGCTGGTGCCTGCCTCCGTCATCCTCTCGGGGTTTGGCTCCGACGGTTTTGTGATGGCGCTGAGCATGCTGGCGCTGAGCGCGGTGATTGTCAGCTCGGGCCTGAGTTACCGCTTCATGCTGGCGCTGCTGCTGCGCCTGCCCAACCACCAGGTCGCACACAACCTGGGTGTGTTCCTGACCGGCAGCCTGCTCACGCCGGTCATTCCTACCGCCAATGGCCGCGTGGCCATGCTGGCACCGTTTTTGTCGGACATGGCGGATGGCCTGCACCTGGCGCGGGGCGGCCCGGCCGCCACACGGCTGGCGGCCTCGTGTTTTGGGGGCCTGAGCCTGCTGTCCTCCGCGGTGATGACCAGCAAGTCGGTCAACC
Organism: Rhodoferax sp. XS2R6; assembly: GCF_056521365.1. Classification (NCBI taxonomy): domain Bacteria; kingdom Pseudomonadati; phylum Pseudomonadota; class Betaproteobacteria; order Burkholderiales; family Comamonadaceae; genus Rhodoferax; species Rhodoferax sp. XS2R6. The sequence continues at coordinate 298,628 of NZ_JBWMAY010000003.1, forward strand.
TCGCGGTGTTTGGTCTGCTGCCCGCGCAGGACCAGGACCACTTCCAGTGGCTGACCTGGCTGTTTTGTTCGCTGGTGGTGGTGGCCATGTTGTGCGGGGTGTACGCGGTGGCGGCCGCCCTGTGGTTTCGCAACCGCGAGAACCCGGTGTTGCCCAAGGCACTGATTGCCCAGCAGCTGGAGTTGCTCGGGCCCTTGCGCATGCGCGAGTGGGCCGCCGTGGGGGCGCTGCTGTTTGTGGTGCTGGGCATTGTGTCGAGTTCACTGCACAAGGTGCAACCGCCCTGGCTGGTGATGGCCATGCTGCTGGGCCTGCTGCTGTTTGGCGTGCTGCGCAAAAAAGAGCTCATCGAGCAGGTCGACTGGACCTTTCTGCTCTACCTGGGCGGTGTGAGCGGCATGGTGGCCACGCTGGGTTACTTGGGGCTGGACCAGGTGCTGGGCCAAGGCCTGCCCGCGCTCAGCGACTTGCTGCAGACCCACCTGCAAGGGTTTGTTGCGCTGCTGTTTGTGCTGATCTGCCTGGTGCGCCTGGTGGTGCCCATCAACGCCACCATTGTGGTGTTTGCAGCCATTTTGATGCCGCTGGGCGCCGTGCATGGCGTCAACCCCTGGGTGTTGGGTTTCATGATTTTGCTGTTTGCCGAGACCTGGTTTTTTCCCTACCAGTGTTCGTATTACCTGCAACTGCGTGCGGTAAACCAGGCACGCCACATCTATGACGAGCCCTCGTTTTTGCGGTTTAACGCCGTGATGAACCTGGCGCGCCCCGCAGCGGTCTACGCCTCGTTGCCGTTCTGGCAATCGTTGGGGCTGTTATGAAAATCAAGGCCGAAACCTGGGTGATGGGGCTGTTTGTGGTGCTGGCCGTGGCCTACCTGGGCTGGCTCAACATCAGCAAACCGCGCATTCTGGTGCTGCACAGCTACGACCCCGAGTACGCCTGGTCGCGCGATGTGAATGTGGGGCTGAACCGCGTGCTGCGCAACAGCTACCGCTACCAGCTGCGCTGGCACTACATGGACACCAAACGCCACCCAACCGCAGCCTACAAACAGGCCGCCGGCATTGCCGCACGCAACGTGATTGCGGAGATGCGGCCGGATGTGGTGATTGCGCTGGACGACGACGCCCAAAGTTACGCCGCGCGTTACCTGGTGAACCAGCCCGGCATCAGCATAGTGTTTGCCGGCGTGAACAACGAGGCCGCGGACTACGGCTACGACAAGGCGACCAACGCCACCGGCATTCTGGAGCGCCTGCCACTGGCCGCCATCCAGGAGGCGCTGGGCCAGGCCCAGGGCCTGAAGGCGCTGCAACGCCCGCTGCGCCTGGCCTACCTGGGCGACGCCTCGCACAGCGTGGAGGGCGACCTCCAACAAATCCGCGGTTTTGCCTGGGGGCCGGTGGTGCTGCAGTCCACCACACAGGTCCGCACCTGGCCCGAATGGCAGGCCCAGGTGCGCAGCCTGGCCCCATCGGCCGATGTGCTGCTGCTGACCGGTTACCGCAGCCTGCGCCGCTCTGCCCAGGACCCCAGCCTGGTGAGCGCCCGCGAGGTGGTGACCTGGACCGACGCCAACGCCGGGGTGCCCGTCATTTCGGGCAATGGGTTTTTCACCGAGGACGGGGGCATGCTGGCGGTGGGTACCTCGCCCTACGAACAAGGCGAAGAAGCGGCCCGGCGGGCGCTGGACATTGCGGTGCGGGGCATGCCCGCGGCGCAGATGCCCATCACGCAGGCCCAGCATTTCATCGTCACCATGAACGCCTCACTCATGCAAACCCATGGTTTTGCGCTGCCCCGCATTTACGAGGCCGCCGCCCGCACCGGGGACAAACACCTGCCCTGAGGCCAGCGACCCGCGCAGCGGTGGAGCATGGGGGCCACAACTCGCCGCCGGGCCGCCCCAAGGCGAGTTAGCCCCCTCGGGGGGCAGCGACCCGCGCAGCGGCGGAGCGTGGGGGCAACAGTGTCATGCGCTGGCGCGGGTCAGGCGGTCGCGCACACCGTCCCACTCCAGCGCATCGGGCGGGGTTTCCACCCAGATCAGTTTGACGCCCTGGGCGTCCATCTCGCGCAGCTTGGCAAACAGCTCGTGGGCCGCCGGTTGGGCGTGGTTGGGCATGCGATGGGCCGCCACCAGGGGCGAACGCACATGCAGCGGGCTGCGGTGGTACAGCGCAATGGTGGGGGGCGCATCCGGCGGGCTGGCGCCGCTCAGCAGGTCCAATGCGGCCTGCAGCGCCTTGGCATCCATCAGGCGCACCGTGGCGCTGGGCGCGTAGTGCGACTCCAAGGTTCCAGAAGCCCGTGGCCCCGGCTGGTTCTTCGCCTCCAGCTCCTCTTTCGAGAGCAGTTGGCGACCGCAGGCATCGGCCACCTGGGCCGCGGTGATGGAGCCGGGGCGCAGCAGCACCGGCGCGCCACGCGTGCAGTCGATGATGGTGGACTCGATGCCCACCTCACACGGGCCGCCGTCCAGAATCAACAGCTCGTCACCAAACTCGCTCAGCACATGCGCGGCCGTGGTCGGGCTCACGCGGCCAAACTTGTTGGCGCTGGGCGCGGCAATGCCCCACACCTCACGCCCACCATCGGTGGGTTTGCGCAGCGCCGCCAGCAGCGCCTGCGCCACCGGGTGCGCAGGGCAGCGCAGGCCAATACTGTCCTGCCCGCCGGCCGCAGCCGCACCCACGCCCTCACGGCGCGGCAGGATCAGCGTGAGCGGGCCGGGCCAGAAGGCCGACATCAGCTGCTGCGCAAACGCCGGCACGCGCGCGCAGTAGTGCGCCACACCGCCCATGCCGCCGTCAAACGCGGCCACATGCACGATCAGCGGATGGTCGGCCGGTCGGCCCTTCGCCGTGAAAATTTTGCCGACCGCGGCCGGGTCGGACGCATCGGCACCCAAGCCGTACACGGTCTCGGTGGGCAAGCCAATCAGGCCTCCAGCCCTCACCACCTCTGCGCAAGCAGCTATGGAATCAGGAGCAAGCTCCACACCGTCGGCAAACTGGTAGGCGGACACAATCATGGGCGGGCGGCTCAGAACGCGGCAATGCCGAGGATGCGCGCGGCTTCCAGCGCGGTGGCGCGCACGCCGTCCACGGTGGCACCAGTGACGTTGAGGTGGCCCATCTTGCGGCCCGGCTTGGCGTCGAGCTTGCCGTAGAGATGCAGATGGGTGCCAGGCAGGGCTAACACGGCAGCCCAGTCGGGCACGCCGCCATCACGGCCTTCGTCGGGCCAGATGTCGCCCAGCAGGTTCAGCATGATGGCCGGGCTGTGCTGGCGGGGCTGCACCAGCGGCAGGCCCGCCAGGGTGCGCACTTGCAGGTCGAACTGCGAGACATCACAGGCGTCCATGCTGTAGTGGCCGCTGTTGTGCGGGCGCGGTGCCATCTCGTTCACCACCAGGCCACCCAGGCCGGCAGCTGCGGGGTTGGACTCGTCGAGCACAAAAAATTCCACGCACAACACGCCCACGTACTGCACACCTTCTGCTATCGATTTCGCAGCTGCTACCGCACGCGCAGCAAGGGCAGGAGGCAGATTTCCTTCATAGACCTCGGTCACGGCCAGAATGCCTTCGCGGTGCAGGTTGCGCTGCACCGGCAGGTTCACGCAGCGGCCGTCGGCACCACGCGCGACGATGACGGAGCACTCCAGCGCCAGCGGCAGCATCTTCTCCAGCACGCAGGGCACGCCCTTCAGATCCGCCCAAGCGGCAGCCAGCTCGGCCGGCGTTTTGACGCGCACCTGGCCCTTGCCGTCGTAGCCCATGCGGGCGGTCTTCAAAATCCCCGGGAGCAGGTTTGCGTCCACCGTCGCCAGCTGCTCGGCCGTCTCGATCACGGCATACGGTGCGCAGGGCACGCCGCACTGCACAAAGTGCGCCTTCTCGGCCGCGCGGTCCTGCGCAATGGCCACGGCAGCGCCACTGGGCGCCACCGGGCGGGTGTGGGCCAGCTGGTTCAGGGCCTGGGCCGGCACGTTTTCGAATTCGGTGGTGATGGCGACCGACACCTCAGCCAGCCGGGCCAGGCCCGCGGGGTCGGTGTAGGCGGTCTGGATGTGGTGGTGGCTGATACGGCCGGCCGGGCTGTTGGTGTCCGGGTCCAGCACCGCGGTGAAAAAGCCCATTTGCTGGGCCGCGTGGGCAAACATGCGCCCCAGCTGCCCGCCGCCCATGACGCCCAGCGTCATTTCCTTGGCCCCACCCAAACCGGCTGCTGCGTGCTCAGAAACCATTTAGACCGCGCTTCCAGTAATCGGCAGCACCATCTTGCGGGCGGCCTCGGTTTGGTCGATGCGAAAAGCGTCCAGCTCCATGCGCAGGTCTGGGTTCTCGTTGGCCAGCAGGGCCACCGCAAACAGGGCCGCATTGGCAGCCCCAGCCGGGCCAATGGCGAAGGTGGCGACCGGGATGCCCTTGGGCATTTGCACAATGCTGTGCAACGAATCCACACCCGACAGCGCCTTGCTTTGCACCGGCACGCCCAGCACCGGCAGCGTGGTTTTGGCCGCCAACATGCCTGGCAGGTGGGCCGCACCGCCGGCACCGGCGATGATGGCCTTGAGACCGCGCGCCACGGCCGTTTCGGCGTAGGCAAACATGTCGTCGGGCATGCGGTGGGCAGAAACCACCCGGGCTTCGAAGCGGATGCCAAACTGTTGGAGAATCTGGACTGCGTGTTGCATGGTGTCCCAGTCAGAGCTGGACCCCATGACAACGCCGATTTGAATGGTTTTCATAGTGCTGAAAGCGCCTTGCGGAGCGCCAGGTGGACTGGCGGCGCAGGGTTTGCGCACGTGGCCAGAATTGAATTTTACTTTTTCACCCCGAGCTACTCCAAATGATCAACGTCACCATCGAAAACTTTGAGGCCGAAGTCGTCGCCGCCTCCCACCAGATCCCGGTGCTGGTGGACTTCTGGGCGCCCTGGTGCGGCCCCTGCAAGGTGATTGGCCCGCTACTCGAAAAGGTGGAAGAAGAGTACGCCGGCCGCTTCAAGCTGGTCAAGATCGACTCCGACCAGGAGCAACAGCTGGCCCAGGCCTTTGGCATCCGCAGCATCCCCACCTGCGTGCTCATGATCAATGGCAAGCCGGCTGATGGTTTCATGGGTGCCATTCCCGAGAGCAAGATCAAGGAGTTTCTGGACAAACATGTGCCCTCCGAGGCCGTGCTGGAAGCCGAGGCAGACACCGAAGACGCCCAGACCCTGGCCGCCGCGGGCGACCCGCAGGCCGCACTGAACAAGCTGCTGGAGGCGCTGGCCGTGGACCCCGGCAACGACGACGCGCGTTACGACTACGTGAAGCTGCTGATCGAGAACGACCTGCTGGAGGACGCCGAAGCCGCGCTGGCGCCCAAACTCACCGAGATCCCACGCCAGCTGCGTTTTGAGGCGCTGGGCCAGTTTCTGGACGCCATCAAGTTTGTGGTGACCGACGACCGCGGCCTGTGGACACCCGCGCAGTTTGACGAAGTGATTGCCACTAACAAACGCGACTTCGACACCCGCCTGGCCAAGGCCCGTGTGCTGATGGTGGGCGGCGACTGGACCGGCGCCATGGACGAGTTGCTGGAAATCATCATGCGCGACAAGGCCTGGGGCGACGCGGTGCCGCGCAAAACCTTTGTGGCGATTCTGGAGCTGCTGACCCCGCCCAAACCCAAGGCCCACCCTGCCGACGCCGGCAAGGCCGCGGGTGGCATTGAGGTGGTGGGCAAGGTGGTGGCCGAGACCGACCCGCAAGCCCAGCTGGTGTCCGCCTACCGGCGCAAGCTCAGCATGGCGCTGAACTGATTCGGCGTTTTCGGGAACTATTCGCCCCGCCCCCCCACCAAGACAACATGCGCCGCCTCGTGCTCCTGTTGATCCTGATTGCCCTGGTGCCCTTGCGCGCCTGGGCGGGGGATGCCATGGCGATTCAGATGGCGGCGCAAACACGCGCAGCCGACATGGTGGCAGCAGCCAGCCCCCCCGCAGCGCACAGCAATTGCCACGAGATGCAGGCGGAACCCGCCACCGCCCCGCAGACCAGCCATACCGCAGACCCCTGCGCAACTTGCGCCTCTTGCCAGGCCTGCTTCACGGTCGCCCTCGTGGTGCCTGCGCTGCAGTCCGCAACGCAGGCCTTGCCGCATGGGCTGCCGCGCGCCGCCAGCGCGCAGTTCACCAGCGCCGTTCTCGCGCTGGGGCACAAACCACCCATTTCCTGACCTTCAGGCCCTAAGTCCGTCTGGACTTCGAGCCTGTGCCCGCGGTGGCGCCGCAGCGGTGTGCTGCTGGGCGCTGTATTCCCACCCCGTTCACGCCTTTTGTCAGGACATTCTTATGCCTATCTCCCCCTGGTACGCCCGTTGGCGGCTGTACCGATTAGTCTCTGCGGCTGTGCTCGCCGGCGCCAGCACACTTGCTGCCCAGGCCCAAGCGCCCGGCAGTGTGCGCCTGGACCCCACGCCCACCCTGCAGGCCAGCCAGGCCAGCACCCCGGTTCCCGCCGTGGCCTACCGTTCGGTGTTTGTCGACCTGCCCCAGGGCGTGGAAACCACGGTGCTGGACTGGAAAGCCGCCAACGCGGCCGTGGGCCAATTCAAGCGCGGCCACGCCGACCTACTGAAGTGGGAACAGGAGCAGGCCCGCACACCCGCACCGCCCACCCAGGGAGCCGCACCATGAAGGCCCACCTGCGTGCACTCAGCGCCGCCGCGCTGCTGGTCTGCAGCGGCCTGGCCTGGGCCGCCCCACCCGACGGGGGCATTACCGACCTGCAAACCAGCGTGGCGGGCAAACTCATCGGCACCGAGGGCGCCACCGTCCAGTTGCCCCACCCTGCGGCAGACCACCGCAGCACCCTCGCCAGCCTGCTGGACGCGCCGCTGACGGCCAATACGGCCGTACGCATTGCCCTGCTGAACAACCCCGCACTGCAGGCCGCGCTGGGCAGTGAAGGGCTGTCCATCAGCGACGCGACGGGCCGGTACACCCCGGCCAAGCTGCGTGCCCAGCAGGCCATCACGGTGCTGTCAGCCCAAGCCTTCAAGGCCTGGGTGAATGCCGTGGCCGCCGCCCACAGCGCGCAGCTGCTGCGCGAGGCCAAGGCCACGGCCGAGGCCAGCGGCGAACTGACGCGGCGCATGGTTCAGGCCGGCAATGTGAGCCAACTCACCCAGGCGCAAAGCCAGGCGGCACTGTCCGAGGCCGCGCTGGCGCTGGTGCGGGCCGAGCAGGCCGCCTTTGCCGCGCGTGAAACACTCACCGTGGCGCTGGGGCTGTGGGGCGAGGCCACGCAGTTCACCCTGCCCAGCACATTGCCGGCCTTACCCGCCCAAGCACTGGACATGCCCGATGTGGAGGCACAAGCCGTGCAGGCACGCAGCGACCTGCGGGTAGCCGCCCTGCAGTGGCAACGCAAACAGCAAACCACCGTGCCCGACAGCGCCGACGCCTTGTGGGATGCGATGGGTGATGCCGCCCGCGTGCGCGCCCAGGCCGTGTTGCTGCGCAGCCAGGCGCGCACGGCCTATATCAACTACCGCAGCCACTACGACATCGCCAAGCACCTGCAAGCCGAGGTGCTGCCGCTGCGCCAGTTCATCCATGACGAGCTGGTGCTGCGCTACAACGGCATGTTGACCAGCGTGTTTGACGTGTTGGACGACAGCCAGACGCTGACGATGACCAAGAGCACCAACGTTGCCGCACAACGCGATTTCTGGCTGGCCCACGCCAACCTGCAAGCCCTGCTGGCCGGCGCCCCTCTGGACACCCTGGGCGGCGAAACCAGCACCAACGCCAGCGAGGCCCGCGCGGCTTCCACCCCAGGAGGCCACTGAATGGCCTCCCAACAAGGACACCCCATGAACCGACGCAATTTTTTCAACGGCGCAGCCGCCACTGCCGTGGGCGCAGTCGCTGCGGCCTCGGTAAGCCGCGTGGCGATGGCGGCCCTGCCCGAGCCGGTGCTGCAGGCATCGCCCAACACTCAGCCCCCGCTGGTGCCCAACTCTGGCCGGCCTTACAACCCGGTGGTCACCCTGAACGGCTGGACCTTGCCCTGGCGCATGAACAACGGCGTGAAGGAATTTCACCTGGTGGCCGAGCCTGTGTTGCGCGAGATGGCGCCGGGCTTCAAGGCGCACATGTGGGGCTACAACGGCCAGAGCCCCGGCCCGACCATCGAAGTCGTGGAGGGCGACCGCGTGCGTGTGTTTGTCACCAACAAACTGCCCGAACACACCAGCGTGCACTGGCACGGCCAGCGCCTGCCCAATGGCATGGACGGCGTCTCCGGGCTCAACCAGCGCGCCATCGGCGTGGGCAAAACCTTTGTCTACGAGTTTGTGGCACGCCGCCCCGGCACCTTTATGTACCACCCGCATGCCGATGAGATGACACAAATGGCGATGGGCATGATGGGCTTTTGGGTGACCCACCCCAAAGCCAAACACCCGCTGATCAGCGAGGTGGACCGTGACTTTTGTTTTCTGCTCAACGCCTATGACATTGACCCCGGCAGCAAAACGCCCAAAACCATGACCATGCTGGACTTCAACCTCTGGAGCTGGAACAGCCGGGTCTTTCCCGGCATCGACACGCTGAACGTGCGCCACAACGACAAGGTGCGCATTCGCGTGGGCAACCTCACCATGACCAACCACCCCATCCACTTGCACGGCCATGAGTTTCAGGTGACCGGCAGCGACGGCGGGCCGTGGCCGCTGGCGGCGCGAGTCCCTGAGATCACTACCGACATTGCGGTGGGGCAGATGCGGCAGTTCGAGTTTCTGGCTGACGAGGAAGGCGACTGGGCTTTCCACTGCCACAAGAGCCACCACACCATGAACGCCATGGGCCACAACGTGCCCACCATGATTGGTGTGGACCACCGCGGCCTGGTGGGCAAACTGCAGAAAGCGGTGCCCGACTACATGGTGATGGGCGAACGCGGCATGGCCGACATGGGTGAGATGGAGATGCCCATCCCCGACAACACCGCCCCCATGATGACGGGCCAGGGACCGTATGGCGGGGTGGAGATGGGCGGCATGTTCAGCATCTTGAAGGTGCGCAAGGACCAGAAACCCGGTGACTACAAAGACCCCGGCTGGTTCAAGCAACCCGCAGGTACGCAGTCCTATGAATGGACCGGCCCATTGCCGGACCCGGCCCGCTTCAAAGCTGAAAGCCCAGCCGCCGGCGCGGCGCCCGCCACCGAAGTGCAGGTGCGCAAACCTGCCACCCACCAACACCACTAAATCCTTTGGAAAAACCCATGAAAAACACTATTAAATTAATAGCTGCTTGCGCAGTATTGGCGGGCGCCAGTGGCACTTTTGCTGCAGGAAACCATGCGGGCGGCCACGGCACCCAGGCGATTGGCAAACCCGGCGTTGCGGCCAAGGTCACACGCACCATCACCATCGACATGACAGATGCCATGCGTTTCACGCCCAGCGCCGTGAAGGTGCGCCGCGGTGAGACGATTCGTTTTGTGGTCACCAACTCAGGAAAGCTCAAACACGAGTTCAACCTGGGTACCGAAGCCGACCTGAAAGCGCACTACGCGCAGATGCTGAAGTTCCCCGAGATGGAGCACGACGAACCCAACCTGGTGAGCCTGGCGCCCGGCAAAACCGGCGAGGTGATCTGGCAGTTCACCCAGGCAGGTACCGTGCACTTTGCCTGCCTGCACCCCGGCCACTACGAAGCGGGCATGAAGGGCACGGTAGCCGTGGGGTCCAAACCATGAGCGCCCCCACACTCTCACGCCGCAGCGTGCTGGCGGCAGGGCTGGCCACACTGGCCCTGCCCGTGTGGGCCGCCAAAGAGCGCACCCGCATCCAGGTCTGGAAAGACCCCAACTGCGGTTGCTGCAAAGACTGGGTGGCCCACCTGGAACGGGCCGGTTTTAAGGTGGCCGTACAGGAGACCGGCAATGCCGAAGCCCGCAAGCGCCTGGGCATGCCTGAAGCCCTGGGCTCCTGCCATACAGCCGAAGTGGCGGGTTATGCCATCGAAGGGCATGTGCCTGCCAAAGACATCCAGCGCCTGCTGCGCGAGAAGCCAAAAGCCCTGGGCCTGGCCGTGCCGGGCATGCCGGTCGGCTCACCCGGCATGGATGGCGCCATCTACCAGGGCCGCAAAGACCCGTATGACGTGTTGCTGGTCGCCAAGGGCGGCGCGACGTCGATCTACCAAAGTTACCGATAAGGACACCCCATGAAACTCTCACACACCACCCGCAAGCTGCTGGCCACCGTGCTTCTCACCACCCTGGGTACAAGCAGCACCTGGGCCCAAGCCAGCGAGATGAGCAGCGGCGAAATCCGCAAGGTCGACAAGGCCGCCAGCAAGATCACCATCAAACACGGTGAGATCAAAAACCTGGACATGCCGCCCATGACCATGGTGTTTCAGGTGCGCGACCCGGCCCTGCTGGACAAAGCCAAAGCCGGCGACAAGGTGCGTTTTAGCGCCGAACAAAAGGAAGGCGCCATCGTCGTGACCGCCATCGAAGCCGCGCCTTAAGCGCGCAGCGCGTGTGTGCACCTCAGTCGGCGCGTACGTGCAGCTGGCGCGCCACATCGGCCATGCCTTCTTGTCGGGCGCGTATGGCCAGTTACTTGGCGCCTTCTTCGCCGTATTTGCTGAAGTTGAAGGAGCGCACGCTGCGCTTGCTGGATGGTGCGGTCCGCGACCACTTGGGCTAGCAGTAGCAGCGGCAGGCCAAGCAGGGCGGCTGCTGACACTATGGATTTGATAGCTGCTCGCACACGTTCTATCTGGGCTAGAGGCCTATTCTATGGTCAATCACTTCTAGAATCCCGCCGCAAAAAGGGGTAGAAACGTTGCGGATGATGGTGTGTTTGCTTTGGTTTTGGATGGTTGGCATCGTGGGATGGCGCGCTTGGCAAGTGATCAAAGCGCAGCCGCATCGCTTTGCACGTCAGCCTGCACTTGCACACCTGCCCGAGGTCGAACATGCCAACCGCCGCAAACCTGACTGGGTCATTCAGGAGGTGCTGCGGCTCAAGGTGCTGATGGGCCATGCGGGTTGTCGCCAGATCGCCGCCACCTTTAACCGCTTGCACCAAGCCCACGCCATCAAGACATGCACCGTGGGTAAGAGCTTTGTCGCCCACTGCATCCAAACCAACCAACATGCCCTGGCTGATCTGCGCCGGGACATGCGCCGCCAACTTCCACGCCCGGTACCCATCAACGCGGTGTGGGCCATGGACATGATGTTCTACACCGACGCCTGTGGCACACAGCATGCCGTAATCGGAATGCTGGACCACGGCTCCCGGTTGGTGCTGTGTTTGCAAACCCTGCTCAAGCGCAACAGTTGGGCGATGTTGGGGCACTTGTGTTTTGCGATTGCCAGACACGGCAAACCCAAGCGATTGCGCACCGACAACGAACGGGTGTTTACCAGCTGGGTGTTCACCACCTTCTTGAAGCTGGCGGGCATTGGCCACCAGCGTATCCAAACCTGCGCGCCTTGGCAGAACGGAAGGATCGAACGCTTGTTTGGAACCTTGAAGCCGCTGCTGCGCCAACTCGTGATTCCGTCCAAAGCCGCACTGCAACTGGCGCTGGACGAGTTCACCCTGTTCTACAACCACGCCCGACCACATCAGAACCTGGATGGATTGACACCGGAAGAGAAATGGAACGGATACAGCACAACAGACTTGGCGCAGGCACAGCCCAAACGCACAGTTGTAGTCCAAGCGCTGGATGGTTTGCTGGTGGGGTATTGGATGCGAAGGTAGCGCGCGCCGTACTGGCGAACGCCAGCTCTGCAAGTTCACTGTCCGCATGGGACGGGAGCAAACGCGTCCTGACGCGGAAATCAGCGCAAAGGTTAAGCAAAACGGCTGTGAAAAAGATTCGGGCCACCGCATTCAGCGACGGGGCAAGCGGTCAATCCCGCCAAAAACGGGGTTGAAATTAGTGGGGGAGGTGTTGCGGACAGGTGGACATGACACCGCCCAGGTTGTTGATGGTGTTGGCGTTGATCTCCAGCACGGTGCGGCCCAGGATGGTGCCGCCGTTGCGTACTTCGCCGCTGCTGTTGATGGCTACCGTGTTGCCACTGAGCAGGCCGCCTTGGGCGTTGAGGTCGCCGGGGCGCACGGCGGCGTAGAGGTGGGGTACCAGGGCCTGGGTGGTGGTTCCATCGGGCAGGTTCACCGTTTCTTGCTGCAGCCAGACGATGTCGGTGGTGAGCACGGCCATTTGCTCGGCGGTGAGTGCAATGCCGGGGCGCAGCTTGTAGGTCTGGGCAAAGGTCAGGCCCGAGTCCATCAGGGCTTGGTACTGCTGCTGGTCGCTGGTGTAGTTGCCCAGGAAGCGGCGCCCGGTGAGCTGGGCCACTTGTTCGTTGATGAGGCGCTGCTCGTAAAAGCCGTCGCCCAGGCGTTTTTGGGTAACGCTGGGGTCCAGGCTGATGCGGCTGGTGATGTAGTCGGAGCTGAGCCAGCTTCTGTAGTTGGTAAAGCGCGGATCGGTTTGTACCAGCACGGGGGCGCTGGGGTCGCTTTGGATGCGCAGCAGGCTGCTGTTGGGCAGGTTGATGCCGGTGCTGTCACTATGGATTTGATAGCTTGCTTGCGCAATATCCATAAGGGCTGGATGCTTTTTTTGTGCGTAGCGCTCAGTGTGTCTCAGACCTGCAAACTCAATCTATGAAGCTCACTGTCCGCGCAGGGCGGGAGCAAACGTGCGCTGATGCGGGGAATTGCCCAGAGCTAGGCAAAAACGATGGTGAAAATGATTTGAACCACCGTGTTTAGCGACGGTGCGAGCGGTCAATCGCGTTAAAAAACGGGGTCGAAACGAGTGAGGTGTCGCTGACACTTTGACATGACACCGCCTCTAAGGTTGAAGACGAGGCGGGGATAAATCAAGTGGATGGGAGATCACCAACAGCAGGATCCACGCCATGACGATATGGAAACCAAATAGAGTTGCCGGGGTGCTCTTGCTGCATCTGGAGTAGGTATGGGTCTGGAGGGGCGTATTTTCGAGCGGTAAGTAATTCATTCCCGGCAACCAATACAAAAACACCGTTGTCATACTCAATTTTCTCGACTTCATAGAAATTTGAAACCGAGCTGTAATCAGCTTGATATGTATCAGTATTCAATACGACTTTAAGCATTGCATTCGTTGCATGGTAGTTTTTGAGCGCTTGAAGTAGTCTGCGACTGTTTAGTTCTTGACCGTATCCGAGAGGTTCGTATCCAAGCCACAGCCTTACCTCGCCTTGTTTTGGCATGGCCTTGTATACCGGGAGAGACAAGTCATCAATTCTTCCTTTGATAGGGAGAATGGCATCGTTGATCTCCGTTAGCTCTTCAATTAAGTCAGTGAAATTCACAACAGTACCTCAATCTTTCATCCAGTTCATGTTCGCATCGTAAGTGCCAGACCTTGTTGTTTTGTTTCCAAGATCTGCTGGAGAAGATGCTGCTTTCCAAACACCACCATTGTGAGAGCCCGTACCGTTGCCGCTTCCCACATCTGGACTGATGTATCTCTCACCTTCAGGTGCATTGGCCTTGTAATAGACAGGTTGCCCTTTAACGAGGTAGTTGGTTCTTTGATACCCCAATGTTTCAGCCAATTGTGCAGGCGTGGAAGTGGTTTGCAGCAGATTGGAGTTCGCAACTGGTGCGGGCAACGCAACAGCATTGCCGGGTGGCAACACGGTTGGTGGGTATACCTTTGGATCATAGAAGCGTGGATCATTTCCCACGCCTTTGTAGGCCAATTTCGTCGCTCCATCAGCATCGGTGAACGAATAAATTGCTCGCCCATCCGGGGTAGTCTTCCCCGTGTTTACCGCCTCATTGGGCAAGCTATCCCAGCAGTTGTTGTGTACCCAAACTGCATCATTGCCCGCTTCAGCTTTAACGAAGTAAGTGTGGAAGTCTGCAACGGTCAGGTTGTAGGCCTGTAGCGGTTCTTGTGTGCGCTTTGTTTGCAGCACTTCCATCCACTGCTGATTGCTACCCAGCAGCTTGTAGCCGGGCCGCAGGTTGGCTGCATCCACCCAGTAGGCGTTCGTGATGGAGCCGTGGTAAACGTGGCCTTCCGATTGCTTCGGTGGATTTGGTTCCCCATCTGGCAGTTGTGACAGGAATGGGTGGATGGTGTTGGAGACAATTTGTTGCACCTGACCATTACCACCTCTGATGTCGATGTACATGGTCTCGGCATACGGGTTGCTGTATTGGGCTAGCACCTGTTTAAAGTTTGCTTTACCTGTTGCTTCATCTTGTGAGAATACGTAGTCCCCTATACGTATGTCGCGTATGGCGGTGTAGCCGTTGCTGGTTTTGACTTGCATGTCGCCACGGAATGAGCAGGTTTTGGCCCCAGAGCCTGTCTTACCTGCACTTGCTTTTCCCGGAGTAGCTCCTGGCGCCAGTCCCTCCCCAATACGCCCTACAGCGCCATCCATTACATCACCACCGATAGCGACCCCAATCGTAGTTCGCACAATGGCAGCGGCTTGAGAATTTTGACTCTGTACAAAGCTGTAACAACGCATATCACCCGCATCGCACACGTCGTTGGGGGTCACGCTTAGTGAAGCTGCTGCATAGCCAATTTCTTGCCCTGCTTTTGAAGCACTATCAGGGTCCCCCAACAATCCATTGGCTATAGCATTTTGTGCTGCTCCCTGTTGCTGCTTGCTAATTTCTGTCCAGCGACTGTAGACAGCATCAACATTGCAACCTGACGTTACCTTGCAGCGCGCTAACTCCTCCTTAAATGCTCCCCATTGGCTGCTGCGCCAGTTGGTTGTGTGCTTGAGAAAATTGTTCTCCGCCGCATTAGTCCCCGTCGTATTCGCAATATTCACCGCAGCCGCGTTATCTCCACCACCGCCGGCAATCACCCCAGCTGTTGCAGACATCACCCTCGCAAACGCCAAGGCATTGGCCTTGTTCTCTGCAAAAGACTTGCCGTTGTTTATATTGCTGTCCATGTAGTACTCGGCAGCCATTTCACCCACCACTGCACCCACGGCACCCGGTGCGCAACCACTGCCATTGCCCGCTATAGCCGCGCCACCCGCACAACCCAGCACGGCATGGGCCACCTTTTGGGTAAAGCCGTTGATATCGTTGTGTTCTTTAGCGTCCCCAATGGCATTCGCCCCCTGCGCCATCCCCGTCGTCACCAGCGCACTGGCCAAGGCATTGGTCAGCGTCTTTTCATCAAAGGCTTTTCCGTTGATGGCCGCATCAATCGCACTGCCCGCAAGGTTGTTGGTGATGTTCTTGAGCAGCTTGTCCCCAAAGGTGGCTGCCGTTTGCGCGGTAGAGATGCCGTTGCTACCAGCAGCGGCTGTTCCGCTTTGCCCGTTGAACAGGGTGGAATTACCCAGGGCATTCAGCGCCCCCGCCGTCACCATGGTGGTCAGCAAGTTCTTGATGCTCTGCTCGCTACCCAGCTGCTCCAGCGTCTTGCCAAGGTCGCCCTTGTTGTTGACCATGGCCACAGCCGCTTGGCTGGCCAGTGCGGTAAAGCCTGCGTTCAGCGCAGCCCCTGCAAAGGTGGCGGTGGTGACACCGGCGGTGGTGGTCGTGAGCGCAACCCCACCCAGCGTGGTGCCGGTTGCCGTGGTGGTGCCAAACAAACCGCTGGCTCCAGGCATGTAGGCCGCCACCACAATGGACAGCAAGGCTGCCCCCGCAGGCGTGAGGCCCGCTTGGTCATAGCTCCATTTCTCATTGGCCAGAGCTACCTTGTCCCATTGGATGTTGGGGTCGGCTGCGAGTTGGTTCAGATATTCCAGACCTGTACCGCCGCTCTGGGCCACCAGCGCATTGATCTGGCTCTTGAGTGCTTGGCCACCTTTGGTGTCAGGGATTTGGACGGTGATCTTGAGGGCCGCGTCGAATGACACATTGCCTTTGATCTGGGTCTGGTTCAGGATTTCAGTGGTGCTGCCCTTGCCTTTCATCTCCTGGTACAGGCCCAGGGTCTCGGTTTTCTCGGTATGGCTGGTCTGGGTGGTGTCGATACTGCCGCCCAGGATGAGTTCGCCCCGTTTGTTCGGGTCTGTCTGAACAAACGCAATCTGCTGGGCTTCTACCGTGGCGCCTTGCAGCTCGGTTTTGTTGCCCACGCCAATCTCAATTTTCTTATCCGATAGGAGGCGGGTGCCTATGCTGGTGCTGGTCGCTATTGCGTCGGTGCTTTCTTTCTTCTCCAGCGGCACCAGCTGGGACAGGCCCAGGTAGTCGCCCAGGGCGGCCAAACCACTGAGCGTGGTGGTGCTCTGGACGGTGGTGGTGCTTTGGTGGATGTTGGTGGCGGCGTAGAAGGTGCTGGTGTCTTTGCCTTCTACGCGCAGGCTGTCGGTGCCCTTGAACTGGGTGCCTACGCTGATGAGGTTTTGCCCGGCAACGATGTTGACGTTCTGGCCCTGCACCTTGCTGACCTGCGCCGTAGCCGCACTGGCCTGGGTTTGGGTGCGGGTGGTGGTGGTGCTGATGAGGTCGGAGCTGGACTTGGTCAGCACCGCGTCGTAGCTGGAGCGGGTTTGGCCTGCGTTGAGCAGTACGGTGCCTTGGGCTGCGATATTCACATCGCCCTTGGCCTTCAGATCCGCTGCCTTGGCAATGATGTTTTGCCCGGCGCTGAGGGTGAGGGCTTGGCCTGCTTTGACGGTGCTGCCTACATCGCTGGTCTGGCTGGTGAGCAGGTGGTTCTTGGCATCACCTGCGCCTACGTTGTTGCTCTGGCTGGCCTGCAGGGTGCCCAGGTTGACGGTGTTGCCTGCGCTCAGTTGGGTGTTGCCCGCACTCTGGATGGTGGCGCCAATGATGTTGAGGTCGTTGCCCGCGCTGGCCAGCAGGGTGCCGGGGCCTGCTACATACAGGCCCGCCATGCGGTCCAGGCCGGTGCGGCTGTAGGTGTAGTCGCCACTGCCGCCCTGTGTGCCGGCGGTGGTGCTGGTGATGTTGATGTCGTTGCCCGCAACTGCACTCAGGCTGTTTTGACCGGTCACGCTGCCGCCGGTGACGTTGATGTCCTGGCTGGCGGTGAGCTTCACATCGTCGGCCGCGATTTGGCCGCCCAGGTTGTTGATGGTGTTGGCGTTGATCTCCAGCACGGTGCGGCCCAGGATGGTGCCGCCGTTGCGTACTTCGCCGCTGCTGTTGATGGCTACCGTGTTGCCACTGAGCAGGCCGCCTTGGGCGTTGAGGTCGCCGGGGCGCACGGCGGCGTAGAGGTGGGGTACCAGGGCCTGGGTGGTGGTTCCATCGGGCAGGTTCACCGTTTCTTGCTGCAGCCAGACGATGTCGGTGGTGAGCACGGCCATTTGCTCGGCGGTGAGTGCAATGCCGGGGCGCAGCTTGTAGGTCTGGGCAAAGGTCAGGCCCGAGTCCATCAGGGCTTGGTACTGCTGCTGGTCGCTGGTGTAGTTGCCCAGGAAGCGGCGCCCGGTGAGCTGGGCCACTTGTTCGTTGATGAGGCGCTGCTCGTAAAAGCCGTCACCCAGGCGCTTTTGGGTGACGCTGGGGTCCAGGCTGATACGGCTGGTGATGTAGTCGGAGCTGAGCCAGCTTCTGTAGTTGGTAAAGCGCGGATCGGTTTGTACCAGCACGGGGGCGCTGGGGTCGCTTTGGATGCGCAGCAGGCTGCTGTTGGGCAGGTTGATGCCGGTTTGGGCGGACGGGGTGGTGCCGGGCGCGGTGAGCGGCACTGTGCTGGCGGCTTGGCGCACGCTGGTGTCTAACACCTGGGTAGAGGCTACGTTGCTTTGGTAGGTGCCCGGGCGGTAGGCCTGGTAGTTGTAGTTGCAGCCTTTGATGTTGCCGCAGCCTTCGTCGTACTGGGCCCAGCTGTAGCTGGTGCCGTTGCGTACCGAGTCCAGCTGGATGGTGCGGGCTCGGTTGTCGATGCTGGGGGCGGTGATGGTGAGTGCGCCGCCAGAGACGATCATGCTTTGGTCGTTGACGACACCCGTGCTGGCCACCAGCGTCATGTCTGACCCACTGGCAATGCGCCCAGGGGTGCTTTTGGTGACGACGGCTTTGTAGTCCGTCTGCACGTAGCTGGCAAACGCATCAAAGGTGTAGGCACCAGAGGTGCTGTCGGCTTGGGCCGCGCCTTTGTCATAGCCATAGATAGGCAGCATGTTGCCAGTGGGCGTGCAAATCGGGTTGCGCCCGCCGGTGCAAGTCTCCTCCACCTCATAGGCAATTACTTTGTAATAGGCATATCCGCCGTGCGACATGCCAGAAAGACTGCCGGAGCCTGCTGCCAACACCGCACCATCTTTGCTTTCAAAGGTGCCGCCGGTGGTGAAGTAGACCGTGCCACTGACGCCGGGGGTGCCCGCGTCCTTCTCCCATTCGAGCAGGGGGTTGAGGTTATTGATGGTGGCGCTGTGGATGCGCAGGGTGCCCTGGGCTTCAATAGTGCTGGCGCTGTTGGTCAGGGTGGTGGCCGAGCCGGTGGCTTGGCCATTGGCGTCCAGGCTGGCACCGATGGCCATGTCGCCCAGGCTCAAAATGTTGGCGCCGTTGAGGTTGTTGAGAGTGTCTACCCCGATGTTGAGGCCCTGGCGAGACGCCAGCGTTGCCGCTGCGGTGCTGCTGGACGTCGTGCCTTTGTCGTTGGTCAGGGTGGTGGCTGCAACGCTAACGGTGTCGCCGTAGATGCGCGCGGTGCCCAGGTTCTTCACCGTGGTGGCCTTGATCTGGGTTTGGCTGGTGCCTGCGGCGTTGCCGCTGTCTATCAGGCCCTGGTTGCGCAGGGTGGCTGCGGTGGCTATGCGGGTGGTGTCGGTAGCCACGATGTCACCCGTGTTGGTGATGTCACCCTGGGTTTGGATGCGGGTGCTGCCCACGGCGGAGATAGTGCCACTGTTGGTGAGCCAGCCTTGGCTGTTAACCGTCACATCGCCCGCCGTAGCACCGATGACGCCGCTATTGCGCACACCCAGGCCGGACTCGGTGCCCACCAGAGTGATTTTTTGCGCATACATGCCGCCCAGTGCGGCAACGTCCAGCGCAAAGGCTGGTGCGGTTCCTGTGCCTGCACCGGGGGCTGCGGTGGCGGTGGGGTTGGCGGCATTGCTGGCGCTGATGTCGTTGGCGCCGCTCACCACCTTGATGTCTTTGGCCCAGATGCCGGCGTTGATTTGGGCAGCGCGCGCCAAGATGTTGGTGTAGTCGGCGGTGCGGGTGTCCAGGCCATCGCCGTCCACCACCACGGAGCCGCCGCGTACCTGAAACGCCTCCAGGTTGCCCGCATTGAATACAGGTGTTCCGGTGGTCAGAGTGACGGCGCTGGCGTTGATAAAACCGCCGCCGTTGACGGCAATGCCTGCCGGGTTGGCGATGATGACTTCGGCGCGCTGGCCCGCCACTTCCACATAGCCACGGATCTGGCTGGGGTTGGTGGAGTTGACCTCATTGAGGATAACGCGCGCACCACTGCCTCCCAGCCACGGGTTGCCTTGCACATAGCCTGCGATTTGGGTGTTGGAGTCCGTGCGGCTGTTGTTGAGGACGACGCCTTGGCGGCTCACGTCAAACTGGCTGTAGGTGTTGCGGCTCACCCCGCCTGCACTGGGCGCCTGGATGTTGACCTGGGTGACCCCGCTGGCCGTTTGCAAAATAGTAGGCTGCTGGTTACCGGGGGCCGTGCGGTCAGCCACCACTTGGGCTTGCAGTAGCAGCGGCAGGCCAAGCAGGGCGACCGCTGACACTATGGATTTGATAGCTGCTGGCGCAATATCTGTCAGGGCCAGAGGCCTATTTGATGCCGGAACGCCAGGACCCTGGGTGTTGCCACTGGCGGGCTTGCCCTGGGCGCAAGCAGTTTCTGCCACCGCCATGCGGATGCCGCGGCGGGCGTTAAAGACAATCCGGTACAGGTTCTTGTTCATGGGGATTTGGCTCCGTCTGCAATCAGGGTTGAGGTGGCTTCGCCGTGCGAAGCGGCCAGCATGGGGCGGTCGGTCCACCATTGGCGGGCGTGGGCTGGGTCCACTTGCGCGCCATTGAGGGTGCGCACGGTCACTCCACGCTCGTGGCTACGGTGGTACATGTAGCGCACGCTCGCGTTGGCAAAAAACGGACTCCAAAGCGCGTGGACTTTTTGGCTATCACCAAACGGCGCAAAGAAATCGACGAGCCACATACGGTCGCCACTGTTCCAGTCCTCATTGCGCAGGCCTTGGTAGGGGTTACGCAGGTAGCGGCTTTCAGCCTCAGCACTCAAATTGGCCCAGCCCAAATACCCTATGGGGCGGGTGATTCCTTCAGGGCGTTCTTCTAGTATCAGCACGTATTGGCGCAAACGAATGGCGGGCAAGAGCATGTGGTCTAGCGCCGTCAGGGGCAAATTGCGATGATTGGGGCCATGCATCCATAGCCAGACAGCACTGCCAAAAGCCTCGGCATCGCTATGAGGCGGCAGATTGAAAGCGGGCGCAATGATTTGGAAGCTACGGCTGTCTGTCATGGGGTGGTGAAAGTGCGGTGAGGCAGCTGCCTGGTCTGGCTACGATGGCTTAGAACTTGTAGAGCAGGCCAACTGTTAGGCCGGCTTGTTTTGGTGCACCGGTGGTGAGCTGTGTCTTTTGGCTGGAGTACGCGACAGACTCATATTCCGCGCGCAGTTCCATCTTGGGAGCGATGGCGAAAGCAACACCGAAGCCGATACCTGTGCCGGTATGCGTATTGGTTCCACCAGACGAGGCTGTGTCGGTGAAGTCCGCTTTGAGTTGGTGAAATGCCAGCTTGCCATAGACCAATGCATTGGGGCCCACGCGGTAGCCTGGTGCAAAAGAGATGGCCAAGTGGTCTTTGAAACTACCGGAGAACGACTGCGCAGTGCCTGCGGTGTAGTTCACTTTTCCAGCGTCAGTCGATTTGACGCTGTAGGAAATTCCCACCGTCCCAACCCAGTCAGGGGACAGTGCAAAACCGTAGGAAGCAATCAGCGCGGCTTCTGAGTCATTGGTTTGCGTGTTTTGACCATTGATGGAGGGAACGGTGCTTTCGTAATCCACTTTGTTTTGGATGGCGGAAACGGTCAAACCGATGGCTGGGCCTACGAAGTTTGGTTGGGCGCTCTGTGCGAAAGTAATTCCTGTACTGATCAGCAACGTGGCTGCAATCAAGGTGGTCTTGGTGGGTTTCATAAGGTTTCCTTAAAGAGTGGAGAAGAAATAGCGAACGGATCAAAACGCCAAGTTCAAACTAAAGCCCGCCGTGGTCTCAGCGGTCTTGAAGCCAGAGGGCTGGTACAGCGGCGCACCGACAAACAGGTCATATTGCAATTTGCGGTAGTTGCCGCGCAGACCGACAACCCCGCCGCTCAGGGCTTTGCCTGCCAGGAACTCCGCGCTCTGGCCGCTAACGCCACCGGCATCAATGCCCAGGTACAGCTCTTGTCCGCTGTTGCCCAGTGCCCAGCCCAGTTCTTGGCGTAGCAGCCAGCCGTTGTCGCCAGTGAGGCTGCTTTCGCCATCAAAGCCGCGCACGCTGTAGCGCCCACCAATGCTGAAGCGGTCTTGGGGGGTGAGCGGCGTCTCATTGCCCTGCAGGCGCAGGTTGGCCTGGTAGCGCAGGGATTGGTCCCGCCATTTGAAGGGTTGGGTTAGCGTGACGTCTGCCACCCATAGGTTGAAGCGTGCGGTGCCTTGTCCGGTGGACTCTTCCGGGGCATCCATGGCCGCAAAGTCCCGGGTTCCGCGCTTGTAGGCCAAGTTGGCGTCCAGCGTGGCGCTGCCCAGAAACTCTTTGTGGCCCAAGCCCAGCTCCCAGCCGCCCACTACACGCCGTTGAATCTGCACCTCGGTGTCGTCGATGTAGTTGTTGGAGTGGCGCTCAAAGGCTTTGAGGTGCGCGGTGCTTTTGCGGGTGGCGTCGCGGTAGAACAGGCGGGAGAGCTTGAGTTCGGCATTGCCGCTGGTGCCGCTGTAAACGTAGTCTTGAGTAAGCCCGGTCACGGTCTGGTGGTAGCGGCTCTCGCTGAAAGTGCTACCCAGCGTCCAATAGCCGTAAGGGATGGAGTAGTGCACGGTGTAACCCTGCGTGCCACGCGGGCCGGGGTCGCCACCACCGGCGTCGTGGTTTTGGGATACATAGAACAGGTCGTTCAGACCCAGCGGGTTGTCCCAAGAAAAGGTGGCACTGGTTTGGTAGCGGCCGGTGCTTTTACCGCCGCTGTCGTCCAGTGCTAGCGATAGCCGTACGGGCGTGGTGCGTTGGTAGGCAATGACCAAGTCGCTGTGGTCGGGTTGGTCGGCCGGGGTAATCTGAATATCTGCTTCGGCTGTGGGCACGCGCTTGAAGTTTTCCAGCGCCTGCTCCACATCACGCAGATTGAGGATGTCACCGGGTTGTGCTGCCACAGCAGTGGCTGTTGAGGTCAGAGACGCACCGGAGTCCGCAAAACGGATATTACGGATCCGACCTGGCACCACGGTGAGCACCAGGCTGCCACTGCTCAGGTCTTGCGGCTGGGCCAACACGCGGGTAGTGACAAACCCCTTGGCCACCACGGCATCTTGGGCACGCTGCAGCAGGATGCCGATGCCCTGGGTGCCCAGGCATTTGCGCAAGGGGCTGTCGGTATTCTGCGGACCCGAGAGGCTGGCCAATACCCATGCAAATTGCCCAACGGCTTCTCCGCGAAGCTCAAGCTGGCGGATGGGAAAGCATGGCGATTCGGATTCGGGCAAGCGTTGCGCTGCTGCGACGGGTGCGTTCCGGCGCGCATCTGGGGCTGTTTGCTGCTGTTCGCGCAGCTGCGCGTCGCGCTCTTGGATCCGGCGCTGCTCTGCGGCATCACGCTGGGCATTGGTCTGGGCTTGGGCACCAGCACCCACCACCACCGACAACAGTAAGACCGTTATAAGTGTGGAACGAAGCGGGTGCGGGCGATGAATAGCGGGGAGCGGGTCCGACATGGGTGGGGCTTGTTATTGTCATAAGGCACCCACCAACGAACGGAGGACTGCGCAGAATCGAAGGACTTTACAGAGGACAAACAGTTAGTTACATCCCCCATCCGGGTGATATTTGTAACTAGCAGTTACAAAGTTTGGCAGCGCCGCGCGGCGGTGGGTGTTAGCCGGTTACTACATGCAGCTGCTGCAGGCCGCGGTAGGCCGGGTTGGCCACCCACTGCGGGGTGGCGTCGGCCAGGCGCAGGCCAGGCAGACGCTGCAGCAGCTGGCGAAAGGTGATTTCGGCCTCCATGCGCGTGAGCATGGCGCCTATGCACACATGGGCGCCCGAGCCAAACGAGACCGAGCCACCGTCGCGCCCGGCAATGTCCAGCCGGTCGGGCTGCGGGTGGCGTGCCGGGTCGCGGTTGGCGGCACCGATGAGCGGCACCACCAGGTCGCCGCGCTGCAGGGTCTGGCCGTGCAGCACCAGCGTGGTGGTGACCCGGCGGCCGGTGTACTGCACCGGGCTGTCAAAGCGCAGCAGCTCGCGCACCGCGCTGGGAATAAGTGCGGGCTCCTGCTGCAGGCGCTGCCACTGGTCCGGGTGGCTCAGCAGGGCATGCAGGCCATTGCCCAGCAGGTTGCGCGTGGTCTCGTGGCCGGCAAACAGCAGCATGGCGCACTGGGCCAAGAGTTCGGCGTGGTTCTGGATCTCGCCAGCGGCTTCGGCCTGCAGCAGGCGGCTCACCAGGTCGTCGCCCGGCTGGGCGCGGCGGCGGGCCAGCAGGCCTTCAAAATAACGGCCCATGGCCAGCAGGCTGGCCTGGGCGCGGCGCGCCTGGGCGTGGGTGGCCAGCGGGGCACCGATGAAGCTGGCCAGGTCGTCGGACCAGACCGCGAAGTCTTCATTCGCCGCGTTCTCAATGCCCATCATGCGGCCAATCACGCGGGTGGGCAGGGGCCGGGCCAAGGCCTGCATCACATCAAACGAGGGCGCGCCCTGCACTGCGTCCAGCAGCTCGGCCACCGTGTCTTCGATGAAGGGGGCCAGGGCCTGCAGCACGGCGGGTTTGAAGCCCGCGTTCAGCACCTTGCGGATGCGGCCGTGGTCCGGCGCATCCAGAAACAACATGGCCCGCGCGAACAACTGCTGAAAACCGGCCAGCTCGCCGCGCTGCTGCTCACGGTTCGTCACCCAGCCGCCGGTGCGCTGGGCCGAGAAGCGTGGGTCGCGCAGCACCTGCTCCACATCGGCATGGCGGGTGAGCAACCAGGCACCGCCAAAAAATTCGGTGCTCCAGTGGATAGCGCCGGCTTCGCGCAGGGCCTGGTAGGCCGGGTAGGGGTTGGCCAGGAAGGCGGCGTCCACCAGGGGCGCCAGCGCGGCGGGGCGGGCGCTCATGGGGCCAGCACCCTGTGAAGTGCCGCACGGTCCAGGCAAGCCGCGGTGGCCGCCGGGTGGGCGTCCGCCAAGCGCGGCACCACGCCCAGGCAGGGCGCTTGGTGGCGGCGCTGCAATTCGTCGCGCAAGGTGTCCAGATTGGCTTGCAGCTGCGACATCTGCGGGTCCACCGTATTGGCCACCCAACCCGCCAAGCGCAGGCCGCGTGCGCGAATGGCCTCGGCCGTCAGCAGAGCGTGGCTGATGCAACCCAGGCGCAGCCCCACCACCAGAACCACGGGGTAGCCCAGCGCCACGGCCAGGTCCGCCGTGTCGCCCTGCGGGCCCAGCGGCACACAAAACCCGCCCACACCTTCGACCACCAGCACATCGGCTCGGGCCGCCAGCGCACGCGCCTGCCGCACCAGGCCATCCATATCGATGCTGCACCCCTCCAGGGCTGCGGCAATGTGTGGCGCGCAGGCGGCCTGGAACTGCAGTGGCCCCACCTCAGCCTCCGTC
The DNA here is from genome assembly GCF_056521365.1 of Rhodoferax sp. XS2R6. Classification (NCBI taxonomy): domain Bacteria; kingdom Pseudomonadati; phylum Pseudomonadota; class Betaproteobacteria; order Burkholderiales; family Comamonadaceae; genus Rhodoferax; species Rhodoferax sp. XS2R6. The sequence continues at coordinate 323,490 of NZ_JBWMAY010000003.1, forward strand.
AGGGACAAGGAACTGGCCGCACGCAGGCGCTGCACATCCTCGTTGCGCCCGTCCGCATCCAGCCCCGCGGCCACGGGCTTGAAACCCGCGCTGCGCCAGCCCTGCTGGCCTGCCCAGTGCAACAAGGCTGCGCTGATGTGGGTCTTGCCGACCTCGGTGTCGGTGCCGGTCACAAACACATTAGCCATGCAGCTCCTCCGCTGCGGCAGCCAGCGCGGCCACCAGGCGCTGCACGTCGGCCTCGGTGTGTGCAGCACTCAGGGTGATACGCAGACGCGCCGTGCCCACCGGCACCGTGGGTGGGCGGATGGCGGGCACCCACAAGCCCTGGGCCTCCAGTGCGGCCGACAGGGCCAGTGCGGCCGCGTTGTCGCCCACGATGAGGGGCTGAATTGCAGTGCTCGAATCGGCCAGAGCCCACGCCAGAACTGCGCGAGCAGCTATCATTTTTGACAGCTCACCGCGCAGCTGTGCAATGCGCTGCTGCAGCTGCGCCCGGCGCTGTGCGCCCTCGTCCCCCGCGATCAGGGCCAGGCTGGCGCTCAGGGCGTGGGCGATGGCGGGCGGCGCGGCCGTGGTGTAGATGTAGGGGCGCGCGGTTTGCACCAGCCAGTCGATGATGGTGGGATGCGCTGCCACAAAGGCACCGCCCACACCCGCAGCCTTGCCCAGCGTGCCCATACAGATCAGGCGCTCACTGCGCAAACCGAAATGCGCCAGGCTGCCCTGCCCCTGCGGACCCAACACGCCAAAGCCGTGTGCGTCGTCCACCACCAGCCAGGCGTCATACCGCTCGGCCAGCGCCAGCAGGGCGGGCAGGTCGGCCAGGTCCCCGTCCATGCTGAACACGGCATCGGTGACGATGAGTTTGAGGGCCGCATCACTCTGGCGCAGCTGACGCTCCAGCACCGTGAGGTTGCGGTGCGCATAACGCTGCAGCGGAGCTTTGGAGAGCAGCGCCCCGTCCACCAGCGAGGCATGGTTGAGCTTGTCTGCAAAAATGGCGGCGCCCTCGCCCGCCAGCGCGGTGAGCAGGGCCAGGTTGGCCATGTAGCCGGTGCAAAAGTACAGGGCCTGGGCATTTGGAATCTGGGGAGCGATCCAGTCTGCCAGGGTGGACTCCAGCGCCGCATGGGCCTGCGAGTGGCCGCTGACCAGGTGCGAGGCCCCGCTGCCGGCCCCATAGCGCTGTGCGCCCTCCGCCAGGGCCGCCACCAGCGCGGGGTGGTTGGCCAGGCCCAGGTAGTCGTTGCTGCAAAAGGCCAGCAGCTCGCGCGCCGGCTGCCCGTCCAGAGCAACCTGTTGTTGCGGAGCGCAGGGCGTGAGTGCCGTGCGGCGCTGGCGCGTCAGGGCCTGGGCCGCACGCTCACGCAGTTGGCGGTTCAGGTGGTCTATCAGCATCGTGGGGGGCTTGGTTCAGCACATCGTCCAGCGTGGCCAGCAGCTGCTGCGCCAGCCAGGGGGACAGGGTTGCGTCCAGCACATAGGGCGGCAGCAGGTAGACGGTGCGGCCAATCGGGCGGATCAGCAGCTCGCGCGCCCGGCCCGCCAGGTGAAAGCGCTCGGCAAAACGCGCGCCGACGACGGACTCGCGCACGTCAAACGCCCAAATCATGCCGAGGTGGCGAAAGTGCTCGATGCGTGGATCGCTGTGCAGGGGCGCCAGGGCGGCGCTGAGGATGGCGGCTTGCTGGCGGTTGTGCGCCAGCACGTCGTCCTGGTCAAACCTATCCAGCACGGCCAGCGCTGCGCGGCAGGCCAGCGCATTACCGGTGTAAGAGTGCGAGTGCAAAAAGCCGCGCGCCACGTCCTCGTCCAGAAAGGCCTCGTACACGCGGTCACGCGAGAGCACCAGCGACAGCGGCAGGTAACCCCCGCTGATGCCCTTGGACAGGCACAGCAGGTCGGGCCAGGGCACCTGCCCCTGTGCGTCCGCCGCCTGCTCGGTGGCAAAGAAGGTCCCCGTGCGGCCACAGCCCACGGCAATCTCGTCGGCAATCAATAGCACCTGGTACTGGTCGCACAGGGCACGCGCCATCTGCAGGTAGACCGGGTCGTACATGGCCATGCCGGCCGCGCCCTGCACCAGGGGCTCCAGGATGAGGGCGGCAATCTCGCCGTGGTGGGCCTCCAGCAGGGTCTGCAATTCAGCTACTGCACGGTGGGCCACATCGGCCGCCGACTCCCCTGGCAAAGCCTGGCGGGCATCGGGCGACATGACCTGGTGCGAACGCATCAGCAGCGGGTCGTAGGCATCGCGGAAGATCTGCACATCGGTCACCGCCAGCGCACCCAGGGTTTCGCCGTGGTAACCCTGGCGCAGGCAGACAAAGCTGCGCTTGTCGGGCAGGCCGCGGTTGCGCCAGTGGTGGAAGGCCATCTTGAGCGCAATCTCCACCGCCGAGGCGCCGTCGCTGGCAAAGAAGCAATGGCCCAGCACGCCCTGGGTGCGTGCCGAGAGCCGTTCGGCCAGCTCTACCGCAGGCGCATGGGTGCAGCCCGCCAGCATCACGTGTGGCAGCTGGTCGAGCTGGTCCTTCAGGGCGGCGTTGATGCGTGCATCGGCGTGGCCGAACAGATTGACCCACCAGGAGCTGAGGGTGTCGAAGTAGCGCTTCCCGGTCTCGTCATAGAGCCAGGGCCCCTGCCCGCGCACGATGGCCAGGGGCGGCACCTGGGCGGCGCGCTGCATCTGCGTGCAGGGGTGCCAAATACTGGCGAGGCTGCGCGCCACCAAAGAGGCAGACATGCGGTGCGACCCGAACCTGTGCTGCCTCAGGCCGTCAGGCGCGTGAGGGCTTCCTGGTACTTGGCGGCGGTTTTGGTGATCACCTCGTTGGGCACGCGTGGTGCGGGCGGGGTCTTGTCCCAAGGCTTGCCGTCTACCAGGGCCTGCTCCAACCAGTCGCGCACAAACTGCTTGTCGTAGCTGGGCGGGTTGGTGCCCTCGGCATAACTCTCCTGCGGCCAGAAACGGCTGGAGTCGGGCGTCAGCACTTCGTCCATCAAGGTCAGCGTGCCATCTTTGTCCAGGCCAAACTCGAACTTGGTGTCGGCAATGATGATGCCCTTGGTCAGCGCAATCTCGGCCGCGGCCTGGTAGATGCGGATGCTGATATCGCGGATTTGTGTGGCCAGGTCCAGGCCAATCATCTCCACGGTTTGCTCAAACGTGATGTTCTCGTCGTGGTCGCCCACGGCGGCCTTGGCAGCGGGCGTGTAGATGGGCGCGGGCAGCTTGCTGGCGTTCTTCAGGCCAGCGGGTAACTTCACGCCGCACACGGCACCGTTCTCCTGGTACTCCTTCCAACCGCTGCCGGCCAGGTAGCCACGCACCACGGCCTCCACGGGCAGGGGTTTGAGGCGCTTGACCAGCATGGAACGGCCGGTCACCTGCGCCACTTCGGAGGGCAGCACCACGCTCTCGGGTGCGTCACCAGTCAGGTGGTTGGGGCAGATGTTGGCGCCGTTGGGGCCCAGCTTCTCGAACCAGAATAGCGCCATTTGCGTGAGCAGCGCGCCCTTGCCGGGAATCGGCTCGCCCATGATCACGTCGAACGCGCTCAAACGGTCGCTGGCCACCATCAGGATGCGGTCCTCGCCCACCGCGTAGTTATCGCGCACCTTGCCACGGGCAAGCAGGGGAAGGGACAGGGCGGAGGTGTGCAAAGCTGAAGTCATGGCGTCCACATAAGTAAAAAGGCTTCGCCCCAGGATGGAGGGCGAAGCCTTGGATTATCGCAAGTTCGCACCGGCAACCGGTGCAGAGGTCTTCAGGCGGCAGCGAAGTCTTGCACGACCTGGGCCAGTTCGCCCCGGGCGTACTGACCGGCTACGACCTGCAGGCTGTGGCCCTTGATGCTGGCAGCGCGGCCTTCGCAGCCGAACTCGATGTAGCGTTGCTTGCACAGCTGCTTGGCGGCTTCGCGGGCGGGTTTGAGCCATTCGCGGGCATCGAATTTGTCAGGGTTCTCGAACAGGAACTTGCGCACTGCGGCGGTCATGGCCAGGCGGATGTCGGTGTCGATGTTGACCTTGCGCACGCCAAACGGAATCGCGCGCTGCACCTCTTCCACCGGCACGCCCCAGGTCTGGGCCATCTTGCCGCCGTATTGGTTGATCGCAGCGAGCAGCTCTTGTGGCACCGCGCTGGAGCCGTGCATCACCAAGTGGGTATTGGGAATGCGACGGTGGATTTCCTTGATGCGCTCGATCGCCAGGATGTCGCCCGTGGGCTGGCGCGTGAACTTGTAGGCGCCGTGGCTGGTGCCAATGGCAATCGCCAGGGCGTCCAGCTGCGTGCGTTTCACAAAGTCAGCGGCTTCTTCCGGGTCGGTCAGCAGCTGTTCGCGGGTCATGACGGCATCGGTACCGTGGCCGTCTTCCTTGTCGCCCTGCATGGTTTCTAGAGAGCCCAGGCAGCCCAGTTCGCCTTCCACCGTCACGCCCAGCTTGTGGGCCATGTCCACCACCTTGCGGGTGACTTCGACGTTGTATTCATAGCTGGCAATCGTCTTGCCGTCGGCTTCGAGGCTGCCGTCCATCATCACCGAGCTAAAGCCCAGGTCGATCGCGCCCTGGCAGACCGCGGGGCTTTGGCCGTGGTCCTGGTGCATGACGACGGGGATGCCGGGGTAGCTTTCCACGGCGGCCTGGATCAGGTGCCGCAGGAAGTGCTCGCCTGCGTATTTGCGGGCGCCGGCGCTGGCCTGCATGATCACGGGGGCTCCGGTCTCCTTGGCGGCCTCCATGATGGCCTGGACTTGCTCCAGGTTGTTGACGTTGAACGCCGGAATCGCATAGTTATGCGTTGCCGCGTGGTCGAGAAGCTCGCGCATCGAAACGAGTGCCATGGATGTCCCCAGGAAGTTAAAAACCCGTCGCCGCGGTTTTGGTAACCGCTTGGTAACTTTTTACCGATAGGGGATTCTAACCGCCGAGGGTTTACCCGCAAGCCCGGTGTAAAAAAGGGACCCGAAGGTCCCTTGATGTGTCGCTTGCCACACGCAGAGCAAGCGTGGGGCTTGCTAGTTCACCGCGCAGATCTTCAGCATGTTGGTGCCACCGGGCGCGCCCATGGGCTCGCCGCAGGTGATGGCGTAGATCTCGCCCTTTTGCACAATGCCGCGGCTCTTCAGGTGTTTCTCAGCGTCCAGCAGTGCGGTGTCGCGGTCAGAGCTAGAGCCCATCAAGAGCGGGCGCACATTGCGGTACAGCGTCATCTTGCGTTGGGTCGTGACTTTGGGGGTCAGCGCGTAGATCGGCACATGGATCAGGTGGCGGCTCATCCACAGCGCGGTACTGCCGCTGTCGGTCATGGCCACGATGGCCTTGGCACCCAGGTGATGGGCCGTGAACAGCGCGCCCATAGCGATGGACTGGTCGATGCGGGTGAAGGTCTTGCCGGTGAAATCAGCGTCCAGCTTGACGTGTTCGCTGCCCTCGGCGGCCAGGCAGATCTTCGCCATTTCGATCACGGTTTCGAGCGGGTACTTGCCAGCAGCGGTCTCGGCGGACAGCATCACGGCGTCGGTACCGTCGAGCACGGCGTTGGCCACGTCGCTCACCTCGGCGCGCGTGGGCACGGGGTTGGTGATCATGGATTCCATCATCTGCGTGGCGGTGATCACGACCTTGTCGTGCTCGCGGGCCAGCTTGATCATGTGCTTTTGCAGCGCAGGTACGGCAGCGTTACCCACTTCCACGGCCAGGTCGCCGCGGGCCACCATGATGCCGTCGGAGGCCAGCAAAATTTCCAGCAACTTCGGGATCGCTTCGGCCCGTTCAATCTTGGCGATCAGGCCGGGCTTGTGGTTGTATTCGGCCGCGGCCACGTTGCACAGCTGGCGCGCCATTTCCATGTCGGTGGCGTTCTTGGGGAAACTCACGGCCACGTAGTCAGCCTGGAAGCTCATCGCGGTGCGGATGTCTTCCATGTCCTTGCCGGTCAGCGCAGGCGCAGTCAGTCCGCCACCCTGTTTGTTGATGCCCTTGTTGTTGGACAACTCACCACCCAGCTTGACGGTGGTGTGCACCTGCTCGCCTTTCACCGCGTCCACGGTGATCACGATCAGGCCGTCGTTGAGCAAGAGCACATCGCCCGCACTCACTTCGGAAGGCAGCGCCTTGTAGTCCAGGCCCACAGCGTCGATGTCACCCAACTCAACGCGGGCGGCATCCAGAATGAATTTTTGGCCAGGCTCCAGGAACACCTTGCCTTCGGCGAACTTGCCCACGCGGATCTTGGGGCCCTGCAGGTCGGCCATGATGGCCACTTCGCGGCCAGCGCGTTGCGCGGCTTCGCGCACCAGGCGGGCGCGGTCGATGTGGTCTTGGGCCTTGCCGTGGCTGAAGTTCAGCCGCACCACGTTGACGCCGGCACGGATCATTTGTTCCAGCAATGCGGGATCGCTGGAGGCGGGTCCGAGGGTGGCAACGATTTTGGTGGCGCGACTGGGCATGAAACGGTCTCCTAGAGTGAGTTACCTATTTTCACACGCTTGTTTGTACCTTGGTTACATGGCAGGCACAAGAAACACACAGGCGGGGTTAGCCCGGAGGGCGCAAACCGAGGGGCTGTGGTTGAATGACTGCCCGCCCTTTCCACGTTCCTCGCCGCCCCCATGAACGCCCCCGCCACCCACACCGCTGCGCTGCTGGACAGCACACACGGCAAGCCGAAACTGTTGGTGGTGGACGACCAGCCGGACAACATACAGCTGCTGGTGCAAGCATTTGCCGGGGACTACCAGGTTTTCATGGCCACGTCAGGCGAACAGGCGTTGGCCGTGTGCCAGAGCAACCCGCCCGACCTGGTGCTGCTGGACGTGCTGATGCCCGGTATGGACGGTTTTGCCGTGTGCCGCCAGCTTCAGGCGCAAGAGGCCACCTCGCACATTCCCATCATCCTCGTCACCGCGCGGCCCGATGCCGGCCAGGAAACCCATGGCCTGGGCCTGGGCGCGGTGGACTTCATCTCCAAACCCGTGAACCCGGCCGTGGTGCGCGCCCGTGTGCACACCCACCTCACGCTCAAATTCCAGTCCGATCTGCTCAAAAAACTGGTGCTGCTGGACGGCCTGTCCGGCGTCTTCAACCGGCGTTACTTTGACCAGCAGCTGGCCACCGAGTGGGCGCGTGCTACGCGCAGCCGCCTGTCCTTGTCGCTGGTGTTGCTGGATGTGGACCACTTTGGCGCCTACAACGAACGCCATGGCCACCAGGCGGGGGACGATTGTCTGCGTCTGATTGCGGTCACGCTCAAGGCCGTGTTGCGCCGTCCGGCCGATGTGGTTGCGCGTTTTGGCGGAGAAGAATTTGCCTGCCTGTTGCCCGACACGTCGCATGAGGATGCGCGGGCCTTGGCGCAAGAGATGGAGCGCCGTGTGCGCCAGCTGCACTTGCCCCACAGTGGCCTGTCTGGTGGCGAGGTGGTGTCAGTCAGCGTAGGCGTTGGCACCCGCGTGAGCCCCCACAGCGGCCAAGCCAGCGACCTGCTGGACCTGGCAAGCGCGCAACTGCAGCAGGCCAAATACGGTGGGCGTGGCCAAGTGCGTTATGCCAGCTTGGACACGGCACCGGCGCCGCTCTAGCCAATAAAAAGCAAAGGCACCTTCGGTTTAGTGCCGAAAGTGCCTCTAGCCCATGTGGAACCTGCGCAAGCAGCTTCCAATTTGATAGCAAATTAACCGGCTGCGCGCTTGGTCAAAATCTCGAACGCCGGCAAGGTCTTGCCTTCCAGCACTTCCAGGAAGGCGCCGCCGCCAGTGCTGATGTAACCCACTTGTTGCTCGATGCCGTACTTGGCAATCGCCGCCAAGGTGTCGCCACCGCCGGCAATGGAGAAGGCGCTGGACTCGGCAATCGCCTGCGCAATCACCTTGGTGCCGTTCTCGAACGCGGCGAACTCGAACACGCCCACGGGGCCGTTCCAGACGATGGTGCCGGCCTTCTTGAGCTGGTCGGCCAGGGCTTGGGCGGTTTGTGGGCCAATGTCCAGAATCAAATCGTCATCTGCCACATCGGTCGCAGCTTTCACGGTAGCCACGGCGTCCGCAGCAAAGGTCTTGGCGGTCACCACGTCCGTCGGGATGGGCACGGCGGCGCCGCGCGCTTTCATGGCCTCGATCACGGCCTTGGCCTGGTCCAGCAAATCGGGTTCGGCCAGGCTCTTGCCAATCTTCAGGCCAGCGGCCAGCATGAAGGTGTTGGCAATGCCGCCACCCACGATGAGCTGGTCCACGTTCTCGGCCAAGCTTTTCAGAATGGTCAGCTTGGTGGACACCTTGGAGCCCGCCACGATAGCCACCAGGGGGCGCTTGGGCGCCAGCAGGGCTTTGCTGATGGCATCCATCTCAGCGGCCAACAGCGGGCCAGCGCAGGCGATGGGGGCAAACTGGGCGATGCCATACGTGGAGGCTTCGGCGCGGTGGGCGGTGCCAAAGGCGTCGTGCACAAAGATGTCGCACAGCGCGGCCATTTTTTTAGCCAGCACTTCGTCGTTCTTTTTCTCGCCCTTGTTGACGCGGCAGTTTTCCAGCAGCACCAGCTGGCCAGGTTTCACGTCAACACCGTCGGTCCAGTTGGCGATGACGGGCACTTCGCGGCCCAGCAGCTCGCCCATGCGCTTGGCCACGGGGGCCAGCGAGTCAGCGGGCTTGAATTCGCCTTCGGTGGGGCGGCCCAGGTGGCTGGTCACCATGACGGCGGCACCGGCGTCCAGCGCCATCTGGATGGCGGGCACGCTGGCGCGCACGCGCGTGTCTTCGGTGATGTTGCCCGCGTCGTCCTGCGGCACGTTCAGGTCGGCACGGATGAACACGCGCTTGCCAGCGACTTTGCCTTGGGCAATCAGGTCAGAAAAACGGATCACTTGCATGGGGGAAACCTCAGGTAGTAGAAAGCGCGCGCGGGGTGCGGCAATACCCGGCATTGTAGAAGTGCGCAAGACGCGGCTAGCACGTAACGACCACGGAACTCGCCGCCGGGCCGCCCCAAGGCGTTCTGGACCGCTTGGCGGCCAGCGCCGTTAGGCAATTAGCCCTCGCGGGGGGCAGCGACCCGCGCAGCGGCGGAGCGTGGGGGCACTAGCGTCACCAGCCGAGGCCGATGTGCAGCGGGAGGTAGACCGCCATGCCCGAGGCGATGGTGCCCAGCACCGCCTGGCCGGCGCCACGGCGCCAGACAAAAAAGGCCAGACCTGCCGCTACCGCGTAAAGACGCGCGTCTTTGAACGTGTGGATGAGTTGACCTTGCGACATGACGATCTCGGGCACGATGACCGCGGAGAGTGCTGCAATGGGGGCGTACTGCAGGCCACGCTGGGCCCAGGCGGGCAGCGACCAGTCCTTGTCGGTGATGAAGAAAAACGAACGTGCAATCACCGTGATGCAGGCCAGCCCGAACGTGGTCAGCAGGGTCCAGCCGTCGGTGGTGCCGACAAAAAAACTGTCCCAGTTCATGCGGGGTCCTTGGGTGGATGGTGCGGCGGGTGCGAGGTATCGGGCCGCTTGTCCAGCAACAGGCAGACCGTGACCGCCACGGCAATCGCCACCAGGATGTTGAGCTTGAGCGGCAGCGCAAAGGCCGCCACGCCGGCAGCGCCTGCGACCCCGGCCGACACCCAGCGCAGTCGGCTGGTGGCCAGCGAGGCCATCATGCCCACCAGCGCCAGAATGCCCGCAAAACCCAGGCCCCACGACGTGGGCACAAAGTTGGCCAGCACCACACCGAGCACACTGCTGGCCGTCCAGCTGAACCAGTTGATACCGCCGTTACCGGCCAGGTAAGCCATTTGGGCGGTTCGGCCCGCTTCATCGGTGGCCGGATGCTGGAACTGTTTGACGAACAACACATAGGTCAGGTCGGCCGACAGATAACCCGTGACCAGACGCTGCCAGCGCGGCAGGTGCATGAGGTAAGGCCGCATGTGCGCACTGAACACCACAAAACGCAGGTTCACGCAAAACCCGGTCACCAAAATCACCCACATGGGCGCCCCGGCAATCAACAGCGGCACCGCCGCCAGCTGCGAGCTGCCAGCGAACACCGTGAGCGCCATGAACAGCGCCTCGAAGGTGCTCATGCCGGACTTGACCATGGCCACGCCCGTCATCAGACCCCAGGCGGCAATGCCGGGCGACACACCCAGCATGTCGTTGAAGCCGCGCCGAAACTCGGGGTGGGTGTAGTTGCTGCGCAGGAAAAACATCAGGACGCCTCAGGCGCAGCAGGCAGCTCAAACCGCTGGCCCACCTGCAGCGGGCTACCGCGCAGAAACTCTGCGGCGGGCAGGCGCTTGCCACCGGGGCGTTGCAGCTCAGTCAACACCGCTACTGAATTCATAGCTGCTACCGCAATACCTTCGGGGGCCAGAGCCACTATTTGTCCTGAACCAGCGGTGGAACTGCCTTCACCCACATGCGCGCCCCAGACCTTGATGGTTTCGCCATGGAGCACCGTGCTGGCACCGGGGAATGGGTTGAAGGCACGCACGCGGCGGACGATGGCGGCGGCGTCCAGGCGCCAATCAATCGGCGCCTCGTGCTTTTCGATCTTGTGCGCGTAGGTCACGCCCGCTTCGGGCTGCTTCACGGGTTGCAAAGCACTCTGGGCAGCCAGGTCCAGTGCCTGCACCACCATGGCCGCACCCAGATTGGCCACCTTGTCGTGCAGCGTGGCCGTGGTGTCGGTGTCCAGAATGGGCAGCGCCTCTTTGAGCAGCATGTCGCCCGTGTCCAGCCCTACGTCCATCTGCATGATGGTGACGCCGGTTTCGGTATCGCCCACTTCAATGGCACGGTGGATGGGCGCGGCGCCACGCCAGCGTGGCAATAGGGAGCCGTGGATATTCAAACAGCCGAGCTTGCCGCCGGCCGCCATATCATCCAGCACCCATTGCGGCAGGATGAGCCCGTAGGCAGCCACCACCATCACATCGGCCTGCGCATCAGCAATGGCCTGGCGCGCGGCAGTGGCGTCTTCGGGGTACTTGCCGTCCAGACGCAGGCTACGCGGCTGGGCCACGGAAATGGCGTGTTCGAGTGCAAACTGCTTGACGGCGGAGGCCTGTAGCTTCATGCCGCGCCCGGCCGGGCGGTCGGGCTGGCTCAGCACCAAGGCAATGGTGTGGCCCGCGGCGTGCAGGCGCTCCAGCGCCACGCGGGCAAATTCCGGCGTACCGGCAAAGATGACGCGCAGGGGCCGCGCTGCCGGGCCAACGGTCTGGGTCACTTAGCGCGATTCCTCGCGCTGGGCCTTGATCATCTTGGTCTTGATGCGGTTGCGCTTGAGCGGCGACAGGTATTCCACAAACACCTTGCCCAGCAAATGGTCCATCTCGTGCTGCACACAGACGGCCAGCAGGCCATCGGCCTCGATCACGCGGCTGTTGCCCTTCTCGTCCAGCGCCTTCACATGCACCGCATCAAAACGGGTCACCCCGTCGTAAATGCCGGGCACCGACAGGCAGCCCTCTTCATTCAGGTGGGTGGAGGGGCTGGTCCAGACCAGCTCGGGGTTGATCAGCACCATGGGCTGGTCGCGCTCTTCCGACACGTCGATGACGATCAGACGCTCGTGCACATTGATCTGCGTAGCGGCCAGACCAATGCCTTTGGCGTCGTACATGGTCTCCAGCATGTCGGTGGCGAGCTGCTGGATGCGGGCGTCCACAGCGGCGATGGGTTTGGCCACGGTGTGGAGTTTGGGGTCGGGGTAGCAAAGAATCGGGAGTAAAGCCATGGGAACTGCCTAAGAGATGTGGCTATTTTCGCCACTTTTACGATTGCTTGCACTACCGAGGGGCTAAAAACGTTGCCGAATCAAGGGCTTGAGCGCAAAATCGTGCGTAACTTATCAAGTTCATTCACCGATTCGCACCTTATGACGACACACCTGATGGCGAAATCCCGCGTGGCGCTTGCCGCTGTGGCCGTGCTGGCCGGCACCTTGGCAGCCCCCGGCACTTGGGCGCAGAACTTTCCGATCTCCGCGGCCCAGAAACAAACCGCCAACGAAGTCGCCCAAAAAGGCGTGCCGCTGAGCGAACTGGCCGCCAACGCCCCCGACAGCTACACCGTCAAAAGTGGCGACACCCTGTGGGACATCTCCAAGCTCTTCCTCAAGGGCCCCTGGCGCTGGCCCGAGCTGTGGGGCATGAACCTCAACGACATCAAGAACCCCCATCGCATTTACCCCGGCCAAGTGCTGGTCCTAGAGCGTCTGGGCGACCGGGCTACTCTGCGCGTGGCTGGCACGGGTGGCGAAGGCGCTGTACCTGACACCATCCGCGTAACACCGCGCACCCGCTACGAAGCCCTGGCCGACTTGGCCCTGCCTGCCCTGAAAAGCCGGGTGATTGAGGCGTTTTTGGCCGAACCGCTGATCGTCGACGCAAACGAATTGCAATCGGCGCCCCGCATCGTGGCCACACAAGAAGAACGCGTGTTGCTCACCCGCGGCGACCGGGCCTATGCAAGAGGCTCCAACGGTGCACCGATGTTGGACGATCAGGCGAAACAACAAGTTTTCCGGCTTTTCCGCAATGCAACGCCGCTGAAGGACCCCGGAACTGGCGAAGTATTGGGCTACGAAGCGCAATACATCGGCAAAGCCCAGTTGACTCGCAGCGAAACCACTGGTGAGGTGCAAGGCGAAAAAGGACAACCCGAGAGCGCCGTAGTGCCTGCAACCATCGACATCATCTCGGCAAAAGAAGAAATCCGGGTGGGTGACCGCATGCTGCCCGAGCCTGCACGCGAACTGTCTACCTACACGCCCCATGCCCCTTCACAAACGGTGGAGGCACGCATTGTGTCGGTCTACGGCAGCGCAGTGATCAACGCGGGCCAGAGCCAGGTTGTGTCCATCAACCGCGGGACGCAAGACGGCATGGAGGCGGGCCATGTGCTGGCAATCCTCAAGGATGGTCAACGCATCATGGACAAAACTGACCCAGCCCGACCGCTGATGAAGCTGCCCAACGAACGCAACGGCCTGCTCATGGTGTTTCGCACCTTCGACCGCGTGTCTTACGCGTTGATTCTGGAAATCACCGACAGCGTGCGTGTGGGTGACCGGTTGGTCAATCCACGCTAAGTTCGGCGACCGAGCCACCAGCAGCGCCTTCGCACGTGGAGCGCGACGAACTCTCTGCATGGCTGCGTTTGCAGCTCACCCCCGGAGTGGGCAACAGCAGCGGCCGCAAGCTGCTGGCCCGCTTTGGGCTGCCCCAGCAGATTTTTGGACAAAGCGCAGCCGCGCTGGAAGCCTGCGTCAGCAGCAAACAGGCCGAAAACCTGCAGCAAGTGCCGCAGGGTCTGGCGGACCTGCTGCAAACCACGTGGGACTGGCTGGAACAAAACCCACAACAGCGCCATGTGTTAACACTGGGTGACCCCTGTTATCCGGCTGCCTTGCTGGACACGGAAGACCCGCCCCTGCTGCTGTACGCCATGGGCCATGCCCGCCACCTACAAGCTGGTTGGGCCCGGACTGCCCCAAGCAGCATCGCCGTGGTCGGCAGCCGCAACCCGACCGCCCAAGGTGTGGCAAATGCACGGCAATTCTCCCAAACCCTGGCCCAGGCGGGGCTGACCGTGGTGTCCGGACTCGCCCTGGGCATTGATGGCGCCGCCCACGAAGGTGCGCTGGACGGCGCCGCCCCAGACCAATTGGCCACGATTGCCGTGGTGGGCACCGGACTGGACCGGGTCTACCCCAAGGCGCATTTCCAGCTGGCCCACCGGATTGCCCAACAGGGCTTGCTGATCAGCGAATACCCTTTGGGCACCCCGCCGCTGTCCGAGAACTTTCCCAAACGCAATCGCATCATTTCCGGCCTGTCGCAGGCGACGCTGGTGGTCGAAGCAGCGTTGCAGTCGGGCTCGCTGATCACCGCCCGCCTGGCGGTCGAACAGGGCAAAGACGTGTTCGCCATTCCGGGCTCCATCCACGCCACCCAGGCGCGTGGCTGCCATGCATTGATCAAACAGGGCGCCAAGCTGGTAGAAAGTGCCCAGGACATTCTGGAAGAGTTTGCGCTCCCCACAGGCCTAGTGGGCGCTATGGATTCAGGAGCTGCTCACGCAGATACTGCGGCCTCCGAGGGACTTTCTGGCGTTGAACAGTCTTTGCTGACCGCACTGGCTTTTGAGCCCGCCGGATTGGATGCGCTGCAATCCCGCACCGGGCTGGACACGCCCACGCTGCAAGCCTTGCTGATGGGGCTGGAATTGCAGGGCCATGTGGCGCGCCTGCCGGGCAGCCTGTTCCAGCGTCTGGCCCGGGGCTAAACGCCGGAAAAGCGGGGCAGTTTGCACCGGAACCGTGCAGGGCTTTTTTCTGCGCTATATTGGCCTTCATGTTTGAAGTGCTCGCTTTCGTTTACGAAAACTACTATGCGGACGAGGGCTGCCCCGAGCCCGCCCACCTGCAACGCAAACTCAGCGCCGTCGGCTTTGAGTCGGATGAAATTGAGGATGCGCTGGCTTGGCTGCAAGGCTTGAACAGCGCGGCCCGCAGTGCCCGCCCCCGAGTTCCGGACGCCGTGGAGGCATCAACCAGCCCGGCGGCAGAGCCCTGGTTGCGCCAACCTCTGCCCACCAGCGTGCGTATCTACCCACAGTACGAACAAAACCACCTGGGCGTCCAGTGCCTGGGTTTCATCCGCTTTTTGGAGTCAGCGGGGGTACTTCCTGCACACTTGCGGGAGGTGGTGTTGGACCGTGCCATGGCCGCGCCCGGCGGCCCAGTGGCTCTGGATGAGCTCAAGGTCATCATCCTGATGGTGTTCTGGAGTTTTGGCCTGGAGCCCGATGCGCTGGTGCTCGACGAGCTGTGCGACGATGCCACCGAGCGTGTGGCCCATTAAGTAACCCATTGCACAGGGCGGTGGACGACCCACCGGGGTTGGCCGGCTCTACTTGAGGCCGCTCGGCCTCACTGCGCACGACTCAGGCGAGCAGACGTTCGGGATTGGCTTCGAGTTTGGCTAGGGCATCGCGCGTGGCACGCACGGTGAGTGCTTCTTCCTCTTGCGGCAGCAAGAGTCCCGCCTGCAGGTAGGCAGCCAAACGTCCACCCTGGATCAAGAAGCTCTTGCCGGCGCTGGACGCAAACAGGTTCAGATGTTTGCGGTCGCTGCGCCAAGCAAACTGCACCTGGGTGATGTGGTTGTTGTGGTCCAGCGTGAACCAGGATCCCAGCTGCAACTCCTGCGCCCAGGCCAGCATGGCCGCCGTGGGTTTGGAGCCGCCATTGGCCACCACTTCGATGGCAGACGCATCAATGCCCAGCATCATCTCGATGCTCTCGGCATCCAGCGGCAAATCGCCCATGCCGTCCTCAGACACAAAGTCTTCCAGATTGCCCAAGCGCTGCGCCATGGCATCGATCTGGGCCTGTGGAATGGCTTGTGTCTTCGACATAAACGCGTCAGCCAGCGTATCGCTGATGCGTTTGACATGGCCTTCCTGCTCGCTAGGCGGCATTGCGAGCAAAGTCATGCCCGAACGCAGACGCAACAGCAGATTGGGCAAGTCCTGAATCACGCGCGCGCGGTCGGCACGGTTGGGCTTGGCACTGGCCGCCCAGATCAGGTCTGTTGCTGATTTTTTGAGCACCAGCGTATCGGCGTGCTGCGGCCCCTTGCGCACCGCCGCCACGGCCAGCACTTCGGCCCAGACCTTGAACAGGAAGTCACGGATCTCGTCGCGCACCGGCATGTCTTTCAACATATTGCGCATCTCGATGGTGTACTGGATGGCCAGAGTCTCTTTTTGCTCTACCTGCTGGGCCACACTCACCACTTTTTGGGTCGGCCCTTTTTCCGTGAGAAATTTGGAGAGAAATTTCTGGAATTCCTCGAAGACGATCTGGTATACCTTTTTACCCGTTTCGGGGTATTGTTCGATGACCTGCACAATGCGCTTGATCTCGGTTTCCATGGCACCGCCCTGCACACCCGATGCATCAAACCCCATGACGCAAGAGCCCATGCGGTCAATCAGCTGGCGAGCGGGGTGGTCAGCCGTGCCAAAAAAGTCAGGGTCTTCCAACGCGACGCGTAACACCGGCATTTGCAGGCGCGCAAACCATACGCGGATACCAGGCGGGATACGCTCTTCAGCCAGAATGGCTTGAAACATCAGCGCCACGATCTCGATCGTGGCCTTTTCGCCCTTGGTCTCAGCTTTTTTCTTGAGTTCGGTCGACTTTTCGCGCAAGTCACCCGCCACCCGAGCGACTCCGGCCGGGCTGTAGTCCTCATACATCGTGCCGCCGGCGGCGTACACCATATTGGACACACCTGGCGCGATGGCAGCCGCCAATGCAGGCGACGGTGCGTGGTGTGCCGTGCCACTGAAGTCTCCGCCACCATGGCTCACAAACAGGCGCCGGATTTGCCCAATGACGCCCTGTGCGCGGCTGCGCGCACGTGCAATCGGCGTGGTGGCCGTGAGCATTCGGGTCTCCTCACCCGCACCATATGCTTGGCCCGGCATGCTGTGAGAGCCAGACGACTGGCGCCAGAAAGGTGTCGGCGATGAGGGAGCCCCTGCCTGAGGGGCGGAGCTGCCTGGGCTTGCGGGTGCCGAGGCACCACCACCCCAACCCAAACGGCCACCAAAGAATCCACCCCCACCAGACCGCGGCCCACTGGCGGAACCACCGGGGCCGGCAGGCCCGCCGCCAGCGTCCATACTGGCATGCTGTGTGCCACCCGGGGCATACCCGCCAGAGGCGCCACCCCCATGACCGCCCCCGGCATCCATACCAGCATTACCCTGGTTGCCAGGGTAATGCTGTGCACCCCCGCCCAATCCTGCATGACCCGTGGGTGCATAGGCTTGGGCGTAATTGCCGCCGGGGTTCATGCCGTGGCCGACGTCGCCATAACCACTCGGCGACATGTCACCGGGCGGTGGAGGCATGCCTGGCGCAGGCGGCGGACGCGGGCGCTGCGGCGCACGCACCGGAGCCTTCACACGATCCTTGAGTTCGATGGTGGGCATTACACCTTTGCTGATCAGCAGGTCGTTGGCATTTTTGTAGGCCACAACCAGTCGCTCTATCAGTAAACGCTGTACCACTTCGTTGACCATGGGCCAAGACTCCGCTGGCATGCCCGACTGTGCCCACTGCTCCACCATGAGTAGCACCAGCACTTCGGGACGCAGCAGATCGTTGCCCTCCAGTTCTTCCAGGTTCTCCAGGAACCGGATACGTACCCGCAGATCATCGAGCTGTGGCAGTACCTTTTCGTTGACAGCCAAGACCAAACGGGAGGCGAGAATCTTGTTCTCTACCACTTCGGTCCCCACCAGCTCCAAGCCCGCAGCCTCCAGGCCCACAGCCTTTTTTTGCTTGGGTGGATCCAGGCATTCGCGCCAAACCTTCATGGTGCCGTCCACCCACAAGGGACGGCAACGCTTGTACGCCATCCAGGTGTCCCGGCGCGATTGGGACTCGCGCGCGTTGACCAACTCGTCCATCAGCGTCGTAAGGCGCTCTTGCACCACACCGCTGATCTCCAGCGCTGCCTTGCCGGCTTCCGCCAGAAAACGCTCACGCAAGGCGCGTGCGAGTTGCAGCCTGGGGGTCAATGCGGGTGAGGTGGCCATGCTTGGAGCTTAAACCGTCGCGCCAGCGTTGGGGTCGTTAGGGTCAGTCTCTTTCTTCGGGCCGCCCTTGACCAAGTCTTCGCGCTGGATGCCCAGCCACATAGCAATGGAAGCGGCCACAAAAACCGAGGAGTAAATGCCGAACAAAATGCCGATGGTCAGCGCCAGCGCAAAATAATGCAGGGTCGCTCCACCGAACAGCAGCATAGACAGGACCATCATCTGCGTGGAAGCATGGGTGATGATCGTGCGGCTGATCGTCGAGGTGATCGCATTGTTAATGATTTCCTCAGTGTTCATCTTGCGGAAGCGGCGGAAGTTCTCGCGGATCCGGTCAAAAATCACCACCGATTCGTTCACAGAGTAGCCCAGTACGGCCAACACCGCCGCCAGCACGGGCAAGGAAAACTCCCACTGGAAGAAGGCGAAAAAGCCCAGGATGATGATCACATCATGCAAGTTGGCAATGATGGCGGCCACAGCGAATTTCCATTCGAAGCGGATCGCCAGATACAGCATGATGCCAACCACCACAAAGGCTAGGGCCTTGAGTCCGTCTGCCGCTAACTCGTCGCCCACCTGTGGTCCCACAAACTCGGCGCGACGCATGGTAGCCGAAGCGTCCGCCGCCTTGAGCGCCGCCATGACAACATCGCTTTGTTGGCCAGAGGTTGTGCCTTTTTGCACCGGCATACGAATCAGCACATCGCGCGCGGTACCAAAGTTTTGCACCTGCACATCCTTGATGCCCAAGGTATCGATGGTGCTTCGCACCACATTCAGGTCGGCGGGCTGCGAGTAGCTCACCTCCATGAGGGTGCCGCCAGTGAATTCCACCGACAAATGCAGGCCACGCGAGAACAGGAAGAAAACTGCTGCGATAAATGTCACCAGCGACACGATATTCAGCACCAATGCATGGCGCATGAACGGAATGTCGCGGCGGATTTTGAAGAATTCCATGCTCTTACCCTTTAGTTGGTCGTAACCTGATGACCGGCATCAGGGCGCCACACGGTGCCAATGGACACACTTTTGAGCTTCTTTTGCTTACCGTACCACAAATTCACCACCCCCCGGGAGAAGAAGACCCCGGAGAACATGCTGGTCAAAATGCCCAGACAGTGCACCACCGCAAAGCCACGGACCGGCCCAGAACCGAAGGCCAGCAAGGCCAGGCCGGCAATCAGGGTGGTGACGTTGGAGTCGATGATGGTGGCCCAGGCGCGGTCGTAACCGGCATGGATCGCGGCCTGCGGCGACGCGCCGTTGCGCAGCTCTTCGCGCACACGCTCGTTGATCAGCACGTTGGCGTCAATCGCCATACCGAGCACCAAGGCCATGGCCGCCATACCGGGCAAGGTGAGCGTGGCCTGCAGCATGGACAACACAGCCACCAGCAGCAACAGGTTGAACGCCAGCGCAACACTGGAGATCACACCGAACAACATGTAATAGAAACACATGAAAACCGCGACCGCCAAGAAGCCCCAGGTCACACTGTTAAAGCCTTTGGCAATGTTCTCGGCCCCCAAGGTGGGGCCAATGGTGCGTTCTTCGATGATTTCCATCGGTGCCGCCAGGGAGCCCGCGCGTAACAGCAAAGAGGTGTCGGCCGCTTCCGCCGTGGTCATGCGACCGGAAATTTGCACACGCCCCCCCCCGATTTCGGAACGGATCACAGGTGCGGTCACGACCTCGCCCTTGCCCTTTTCGAACAGGATGATGGCCATGCGCTTGTTGATGTTCTCACGCGTCACATCCCGGAAGATGCGGGCACCCTTGGCATCCAGCGACAGGTTGACCGTAGGCTCCTGGGTCTGGCCATCAAAACCAGGCTGGGCATCGGTCAGGTTTTCACCGGTCAGAATCACCTGCTTTTTGACAATCACGCCCTGGCCGCTGCGCTCCAGGTAACGCTCGGAACCAAAAGGCACCGGCCCCGCACCCGATTCGGCAGCGCGTGCCTCGGTACCTTCATCCACCAGACGGATTTCCAAAGTGGCCGTACGGCCCAAAATGTCTTTGGCCTTGGCTGTGTCCTGCACACCGGGCAACTGCACCACGATACGGTCCAGACCCTGCTGCTGGATCACAGGCTCGGCCACCCCCAATTCGTTGATCCGGTTGTGCAGCGTGGTGATGTTTTGCTTGAGCGCCTGCTCTTGCACCGTGCGCGCGGCCACGAGTTTGATGGTCGCCACCATCTTGACGTCGGTACCCTCGGCGCTTTCCACCGTGTCCAGATCCACGAATTGGTCCTGGATGATGCGCTTGGCGGCCTGGGCGGTTGCCGCGTCACGAAAACGGATTTCAATGGCCTGACCATTGCGCGTGATACCGCTGTGGCGCACATTCTTTTCACGCAAGGTGCTGCGAATGTCGCCTGACAGGGATTCGGCCTTTTTGGTCAAGGCCGCCTGCATGTCCACCTGCAGCATAAAGTGCACACCACCGCGCAAGTCCAGCCCCAAATACATGGGCGACGCACGCATGGAAGTGAGCCATGCCGGGGAGCGGGACAGCAGGTTAAGTGCCACCACATACGCAGGGTCTGCCGCATCGGGGTTCAGGGCTTTTTGCAAAGCATCCTTGGCCTTCAGCTGAGCGTCGGTGTCGGCAAAGCGGGCCTTGATAGACCCGTTCTCCAGACTGATGGCGTCAGGACTCAGGCCAGCCGCCTTGAGTACCTCCTCCACCTCGGACAGAGACGCAGTGTTCAGCTTCAAGATCGCCTTGGCGGGAGAAACCTGTACTGCAGGGGATTCACCAAACAGGTTGGGCAGGGCATACAGCCCAGCCACCACGAGCGCGATCAGAATGATCGCGTACTTCCATACCGGATAACGGTTCATGATCGCGCGTCGCTTTGAGAGAAATTACTTGATGGAACCCTTGGGCAGCACTTGCACCACGGCACTGCGCTGGATTTGCACTTCCACGCCGCTGGCCACTTCCAGGCCCACATAACTGTCACCCAGCTTGGCGACCTTGCCGAGCACGCCGCCGGCTGTCACCACTTCGTCACCCTTGGCCAAGGCATCCAGCATGGAACGGTGCTCTTTCTGCTTTTTCATCTGGGGGCGGATCATCACGAAATACAACACCACAAACATCAGCACCAAAGGCAGCATGCTCATCAGGGTGGATTGCATGTCGCCACCGGCAGCAGCGGGGGCAGTTTGGGCAAAAGCAGAAGAAATGAACACAGGCAAACTCCACAAAATGGGTCAAACACAAAAATACCCGCCCCAAAAACCGGTCGCGCACTGGCATACCGCCTCCGGGGGAGGCAACCGGTCATTGTAAGCGGGTGCACCGGCCCGGCCAGCGCCGGGCAGCAAGGCCCTAGGCGGCCTGGGTTTGCTTGACAGTCGGGGTTTGCCGGTACTTCTCCAGCAACACTGTCCATTGCTGACGCGCGGCCTGCAGATGGCGCGCCTTGACATGGCCAAAACCACGGATTTGCTCTGGCACGCGGGCAAAGGCCACCGCCGCGTCGCGGTTGCCAGCGCTCAGGGTGGGCAGCAGTGAATCGATGGCGGTCAGGTACTCACCCACCAAGGCACGCTCCTCGCGGCGCTCGTGGGTGTAGCCAAACACATCGAGCGCCGTGCCACGCAGCACCTTGAGCTGCGCCAGCAGACCGAAGGCAGCCCGCATCCAGCCGCCAAAACGCATCTTTTGCAACTCGCCTTTGTCATTCTTGCGGGCCAGCAGGGGCGGCGCCAGGTGGTAGGCCAGTTTGAAGTCGCCCTCAAACATGCCCTCCACCTTGGCGCGGAAGGCCGTGTCGGTGTGCAGGCGGGCCACCTCGTACTCGTCCTTGTAGGCCATGAGCTTGAAAAGGTAGCGGGCCACGGCTTCGGTCAGCGGCTGCTTGTCGCCGCCCACCGCCGAAGCCTCGGCGACGCGGACCTTGGCCACAAAGTCAGCGTAGCTCTGGGCGTAGGCCGCGTTCTGGTAGCCGGTCAAAAATTCCACCCGCTTGCTCACCAGGGCATCCAGCGACTGGTGCTGGCGCGGCGTGAAGGCAATCACCTGGCCGGGGTTGATGGCGCGCTGCACGGACGGCCAGTCCACCGCGGCACGGCGGCCCCACTCGAAGGCGGCCTTGTTGTTGGTCACGGCCACGGCATTGAGTTCGATGGCACGCATCAGCGAGGCCAGCCCCAGCGGAATCCAGCCCTTTTGCCAGGCATAGCCCAGCATCATGGGGTTGGTGTAGATGCTGTCACCCAACAAATGGGTGGCGGCCGCATCGGCGTCAAACACGCCCAGGTTGCCCTCGCCCACGGTCTTGGCGATATCGGCCACGCACTGCTCGCCGGGGTTGGTCCAGTTGGCGTTCTTCACAAAGGCGGCCGTAGGCGCGCTGTTGGTGTTGAGCGCCACATGGGTGCGACCCGGGCGCATGCGCACCAGGGTTTCCTTGCCCGCCACCACGATGGGGTCACAGCCCAGCACTAGGTCGGCCGAGGCCGTGCCCACGCGGGTGGTGCGGATAGCATCTTGGCTGGCACCAATCAGCACATGGCTCCAGGTGGCGCCGCCCTTTTGCGCCAGGCCACCGGCGTCCTGCGTGACGATGCCTTTGCCCTCCAGGTGGGCGGCTACGCCCAGTAGCTGGCCAATGGTGATGACGCCCGTGCCGCCCACGCCGGCGACGATGGTGCCCCAAACGCCTCCGGGCGCGCTGGCCACATCAGGAATCTGCGGCTCGGGCAGGGCCGGCCAGGAGGCGGTCTGTGCGTCACCCGCCTTGGGCTTGGCGGCCTTCTTCAGGCTGCCGCCTTCCACCGTGACAAAGCTGGGGCAAAAGCCCTTGACGCAGGAAAAGTCCTTGTTGCAGGTGCTCTGGTTGATCTGGCGCTTGCGCCCGAATTCGGTTTCCAGCGGCTCCACGCTCATGCAGTTGCTCTGCACGCCGCAGTCGCCACAGCCCTCGCAGACCAGCTCGTTGATGACCACGCGCTTGGCTGGGTCCACCAGCGTGCCGCGCTTGCGGCGGCGGCGCTTCTCGGTCGCGCAGGTCTGGTCATAAATGATGACCGTGGTGCCCGCAATCTCGCGGAACTCGCGCTGGATGCGGTCCAGTTCATCGCGGTGCTCGATGGCAATGCCTTCGGGCAGGCCCACCACATCGTCGTATTTCTCGGGTTCGTCGGTCACCACTATGATTTTGATAGCACCTTCCGCACGCATGCTCTGGGCTATCTGCACCACGGAGTGTCCTTCGGGCCGCTCACCCACCTGCTGGCCACCGGTCATGGCCACGGCGTCGTTGTACAGAATCTTATAGGTGATGTTCACACCCGCGGCGATGCTCTGGCGCACGGCCAGCAGGCCGCTGTGGAAGTACGTGCCATCGCCCAGGTTGGCGAAGATGTGCTTCTCATTGGTGAAGGGTTGCTGGCCCACCCAGGGCACGCCCTCGCCGCCCATCTGCGTGAAGCCGTCGGTGCTGCGGTCCATCCAGATGGTCATGAAGTGGCAGCCAATGCCGGCCATGGCGCGCGAGCCTTCGGGCACCTTGGTGGAGGTGTTGTGCGGGCAGCCCGAGCAGAACCAGGGCTGGCGGTCCGCGCCTTTGGTGCCCGAGAGTTCGATCACGTGCATCGCACGTTCCTTGGCTTCCAGGATCGCCATTTGCGCGTCGATACGCGCGCTGGTGTCCGCATCCAGCCCCAGCTTCTTGATGCGCTGGGCAATGGCGCGCGCAATGATGGCTGGCGACAGGTCGGCGTTGGCACGCAACAGCGTGTTGGCCATGGGGTTGGGCATGGACCATTCCCCGCCGGCGCCGTAGTGGTCGGGCGTTTCCACCTCGTTGAACTTGCCCAGCACCGTGGGCCGCACATCGGCGCGCCAGTTGTACAGCTCTTCCTTCAGCTGGTATTCGATGACCTGGCGTTTTTCTTCTACCACCAGAATCTCTTGCAGGCCGGTGGCGAATTCGCGCGTCAGCTGCGCCTCCAGCGGCCAAACCACGCCCACCTTGTGCAGGCGGATGCCGATGCGCTGGCAGGTCGCGTCGTCCAGCCCCAGGTCCAGCAGGGCCTGGCGCGTGTCGTTGTAGGCCTTGCCGCTGGCGATGATGCCGAAGCGGTCGTTTTTGCCTTCGATGACGTTGTAGTTGAGCCGGTTGGCACGGATATAGGCCAGCGCCGCGTACCACTTGTAGTCCATGAGCCGGGCTTCCTGCTCCAGCGCGTGGTCGGGCCAGCGGATGTGCAAGCCGCCCGGGGGAATCTCGAAGTCCGCCGGCACGCGGGTGATGACGCGGTCCGGGTCGATCATCACCGTGGAGCTGGACTCGACGATCTCCTGGATCGTCTTCATGCCCGCCCACACGCCCGAGAAGCGGCTCATGGCAAAAGCATGCAGGCCCAGGTCCAGGATCTCCTGCACATTCGCCGGGAAGAACACCGGCGTGCCACAGGCCTTGAAGATGTGGTCGCTCTGGTGCGCGGCGGTGCTGCTCTTGGAGATGTGGTCATCCCCCGCTACCGCAATCACACCGCCCCAGGGGGTGGTGCCTGCCATGTTGGCGTGTTTGAAAACGTCGGAGCAGCGGTCCACGCCCGGGCCCTTGCCGTACCAGATGCCAAACACGCCGTCGTACTTGTTGCTGCCGGGTGGGGCAAAGCCCAGCTGCTGCGTGCCCCACAGCGCGGTGGCGGCCAACTCTTCGTTGACGCCGGGCTGGAAGTGAATGTGGTGGGCCTGGAGGTACTTCTCGGCCTTGACCAGGGACTGGTCGTAGGTGCCCAGCGGCGAACCGCGGTAGCCGCTGATGAAGCCAGCCGTGTTCTTGCCCAGGCGCTGGTCGCGCACGCGCTGCAGCATGGGCAGTTTGACCAGGGCTTGCACCCCGCTCATGAAGGCGCGGCCGTAGTCCAGCGCATATTTGTCGTCCAGGGTGACCGTGTCCAGCGCCGTGCGGATGTGCTCGGGCAGGTCGCGGCTGAGGGGTGCATTCATAGTGCTTGTCTCCGTTATAGCTGCCGGCAAAGTGTAGGCCTGCCACGCGGATATGTCTTTGCGTTCTTTGCCCTCATATGGGCTTTCAAAGAATGAATCTTTCTTCATAATGGTGTTTATGGAAACACTTGACCGCTTCGACCTCGCCATCCTGAACGAACTGCAAAACGACGGCCGCCTCAGCAACGCCGAGCTGGCCACGCGCGTGGGCCTGAGTGCCGCGCCCTGCTGGCGCCGCGTGAAGGCGCTGGAAGAAAGCGGCTTCATCACCGGCTACCGCGCCGAGATCAACCGCCACAAGATGGGCCTGGGCGTGCTGGCCTTTGTGCGGCTGGACGCCAACCGCAACAGCGGCGACGTGCTGCACGCGCTGGAAGAGGCGATCCGCCAGATTCCCGAAGTCATCAGCTGCCACTACATCAGCGGCACCGGCACTTTCGAGCTGCAGGTGGTCAGCCGCGACCTCAACACCTTCAGCCAGTTCGCGCGCGAGGTGCTGATCAACCTGCCCAATGTGAAAGACCTGCACACCAGCTTCTCGCTGGGCGAGGTGAAGGCCAGCAGCGCCCTGCCGCTGGGCCACCTGCAGCCCCAGCCCACCACTGCCACCCCACCCCGGAGCCGCCCATGAACCGCCGCCACGCCCTGGTTTTTGCATCATTTTGGCCTCTAGCCCCCGTCGCATATGCGCAAGCAGCTCCTGATTCAATAGCAAACCCGGTGCCGCTGCCGATGCGCAACCTGCTCATTGAAGTGCGCCAGGTGCAGTCCGACGACAGCCAGCGCAGCGGGGTGGAGCTGGGCAACCGGCCTAGCGCGCAGATGAACCAGTCGCGCAACAGCGGCTCGGCCACGCAACAGGCGCTGGTGCTCAACGGCCGACCCGTACGCCTGGGGCTGCAGACCACCACGCCCATCCGCCTGCTGCAGGGCTTTGTGCGCAATGGCCGTGTGGTGACCACCGTGGGCACCGTGCTGCTGGAAGCGGGCACGGGTTTTAGCGCCACGCCGCGCTGGGACGGTGGCACACTGGTGGAGCTGGAACTGGCGGCGCAGCAGGCGCTGCGGTCTGGTTCAGCCCTGCCCGGGGCGACTGCGACCTCGGCCACCAGCAGCGTGCTGGCGTTGCCGTTGGACGAGTGGACTACGGTGGGGGAGTCGGAGCAGAGTTCGCAGTCCAGCACTAGTGGGTTGACGGGGGGGCAGCAGCAGAGTGGCCTAGTGCGGACGGAGGTGCAGGTTCGGGTTTCTTTGCGTTAGGTTTTTTGGCTCGGCTGCACCGCTTTTTTGGACACCCACTCCCCCAGCCCCTCGCCCCGTCGGCGAGGGGAGCCTTAACAGCCATATTTGGTTTTTGACGCGCCGGTTACGTGGCTACTGGGGTGAGGTCGCCACTGTTTGTTCGCTCCACGGCCCTGGGCTGCGGTTGTGGGGCTTCGGAGGTGCGTGTTTGCCAACGCTGGCGGCTGCGCCCGCCAGTGGGGGAGCGCCAGCACGTGTGAGGTTGCCACAACCGTATGCTCCGGCCGTGGAGTACCAACCCAGTGGCAACCTTGCCCTTTAAGGCCATCACCGGATTGACGCAACAAGATCGGCTGTTGAAAGGCTCCCCTCGCCGACGGGGCGAGGGGCTGGGGGAGTGGGTGTTAAAGAAGCAACGCCACTCAAACCGACAACGCAGCCAACCAGCCCGCATGGTAGGCCTGCAACCCCGACACCTGCGCAACCTCCACCGGCTCCAACACCGAAGCCGCCGACTCACCCCAGCGCGACAACAACCAAGCCCCCCGCGCCGTACCCTCCATCGCATCATGGCTGGCCAAGCAGCGCACCTGTGGCAACAGGGCTTGCAGCAGCGCCAAATACAGCGGGTTGTGGGCCAACGGCCCTTCTAACACCACCGTGCGCGGCAAGTCCACGTCGTCCCACAGTCGATCGACCAACCAGGCCGTGGTCTGCGCACAGTACAGCGCGGCCAGTGCGGCGCGCTGGCCCGGTGGCAAAGCGGCCGCGAGTGGCTGGCCGTTGCGCAATACCTGCCCTTGGCGCCCCATGAACGGACCACCGTGCTCGGCAAACGAGGGCGTGGCCAGCGTGGCCGAATCCACCAACGTCTGCACATCGACCAACGTGCCCGCATCGGGCGCGGCGCCGTCCAGCAGCGCGGCAAACTCGCGCCCGCCCATGAAGCGGGCGGTGGGTGTGGCGCGGCCGAGCACGTCCACATTGGCCAGCATGTCGCGCTCGGCCTGCAGGCTGGCCGTGGGCGCGCCGGGTGCCATCAGCACGGTCCAGGTGCCAGACGACACCACGGTCAGGGCCGCAGCATTGGCCACCGACGCATCAAGGTAGCGCGCCAGGCAGGCATTGCTGTCGTGCACACCCACATGCACCTGGCAGTGCGCGGGCAGGCCCCAGGCCTCGGCAATACCAGGGCTCACGGTGCCCAGCACCTCCCAGGCGGACCGCAGCGGCGCAAACAGCGCGGCCCAGCCCTTGGCCTGCGCCAGTGCGGAGAAACCACCATCCTGCGGGCGCCACAGGTGCGTGTGGCAGCCCAGCGAAGAGACCTCGCTGGCGCGCTGGCCACTCAGGCGCCAGGCCCAGTACTGCGCGTAGGGCAGCAGGCAGCGCGTGCGCCGCCAGGCCTCGGGGTGCAGGTTTTGCACATAGCAAAGCTGGCGCGCGGCGTTCAGGCCGGCGGGCAGGTCGGGCGACAGGGTTTGCGCAAAACCATCGGCGGCTGCGTCAAACGCCTGGGCCAGCAAGGGGTGCTGCGCCAGGCCATCAAATTCATAGTCCACCGGAGCCCAGGCCAGACCTTCGTCACCCAGCGCCACCAGCGCGGCGCCGTGGGTAGAGGCTATGGCGCGGCGGCAGCGG
This sequence comes from Rhodoferax sp. XS2R6, assembly GCF_056521365.1. NCBI lineage: Bacteria > Pseudomonadati > Pseudomonadota > Betaproteobacteria > Burkholderiales > Comamonadaceae > Rhodoferax > Rhodoferax sp. XS2R6. Next base: position 350,981 of record NZ_JBWMAY010000003.1, read on the forward strand.
GCCGTATGGGCCGATGCGCGCAGGGTCTGCGCCATCCAGTCTTCCAGACCCTGCACGTCGAGTGCCGGGTAGCCCAGGGGCGATGGCACGCTGGCGTTGTCACGCCCATGGCGTTCCACCACCGTGCCTTGCGCATCCACCATGAGCAGCTTGGCGTGGCTCTTGCCGATGTCGATCACCAGCGTCAGTGCATCGTTCACAGCCACCACCTTCACGCCATGTGGAACAGACAGGGCAGCGGCTCGGCCACCGGGGAACCATCGGGGTTGGCGCGCATGATGTCGGCCATGTAGGCCCACCAGCGCTGCATCACCGGGTGGCTGGGCAACGCATCCATGGTGTGGCCTTTGGCGCGGCGCAGCACGGCGAACAGCACGTGGTTTTCCTCATCCAGGTAGATGCTGTAGTCGCTGACGCCTGCATCCTTCAGCAAGGCGCTGAGTTCGGGCCAAATCTCGTCGTGGCGCTTTTTGTATTCCGCCACGCAGCCGGGATTCAGGAACATGCGAAACGCGTACTTCTCAGTTGGCACAGCGGCGTTCATGCGTGCGCTCCCTGGCGTTTCAACAAGCGCGGCAAGACCATGGAGACGATGAGCAGCGCACCAATCACCATGCTCATGACAATGCCGGTCACGTTGGCCATGCCCATGGCAAAGGTGAACAAGCCCAGCAGCAACACGGCCAGCATGGTGCCCACAATGCTGCCACGCCCGCCTTCAATCGCCACGCCGCCCAGGATCACCATGGTGATGGCGTCCAGCTCCCAGCCCATGGCGATATTGGGGCGGGTGCTGCCAATGCGGCCGGTCAGCATGATGGCTGCCAGCGCTGCCATCAGGCCGGCAAACACAAACAGCGCGAGCCGATAGCGGTCCGCCTCAATGCCCGAGAAGCGCGCGGCCACGGGGTTGGCGCCAATGGCGTAGAGGCGGCGGCCCAGCACCGTGCGGTGCAGCGTGACGCCCACCACGATGGCACCGACGAGCAGCACAGCAAATTCGATCGGGATGATGAGCCAGCGCACGCCGATCACCTCACCCACATAGCTATTACCCAGCGTGGAGAACACCTCGGGGTAGCCCGAGATGGCCTGGTCGCCCAGCGCCACCATGGCCAGGCCGCGGTACAGCGACAGCGTGCCAATGGTCACCACGATGGAAGGCAGCTTGTAGCGCGTGACCAGCACCCCGTTCACAGCACCGGCCACGCCACCGGTCACAAATGCTGCCAGTGTCATGCCCAGTGGGCCCGCGCCCGCCTTCATCGCGTAGCCCATGGCCAGCGAGCTCAAGGCGAGGATGGCGGCGATGGACAGGTCAATCTCACCGGTGATGATGAGCAATGCCAATGCGAGTGCGAGGATGCCTTTTTCGCTGAAGTTGAAGGTGCTGTCGGCCAACGCGTCAGGCGTCATGAAGCCCGGCTGGGCGATGCCAAACACCACCAGCAGCACGACCAGCAGGGCCAGCAGCACCCGCTCCCATGTGTTCCAGGCCTTCATGCTGCGGCTCCTTGGGTGGTCGTGCTTGTCATCGCTTTGTGTTCCAGAATCTGGCGCCCCGCGCGCCGCTCGGCACGGGCATTCACCGTCACCGAAATCAAAATCACGGCACCGGCAATCGCCTGCTGCCAAAAAGGCGACACCTGGATCACCGGCAACGCGCCGTTGACCACGCCGATGAACAGCACGCCCAGTGCCGCACCCAGCACCGAGCCCACGCCGCCGCCAATGCTCACGCCACCAATCACGCAGGCCGCCACCACGGTCAGCTCATAGCCCGCGGCCAGCTCGGTGTAGGCAATGGAATAGCGCCCCACCCACAGCAGCCCGGCCAGACCGGCCAGCATGCCCGACAGCGTGTAGACCATCATCAGCCGTTTGTTGGCCGAGATGCCCACATAGGCCGCCGCATGCGGGTTGCCGCCCAGTGCATAGATCTCGCGGCCTTCGCGGCGCAGCTTCAAAAACACGGCGGTCAGGGCCAGTACGGCCAGCGCAAACCAGACCAGCGCGGGCAGGCCCAGCCACACTTCACGCGGTAGCCCTTTGATGACGGCATGGATGTCCTGGTCAGACACCCAGGCACCCTTGCTAGCCACAAAAATGGCACCGCGATAGGCCGACAAGGTGCCCAGCGTCACCACAATCGGTGGCAGCTCAAAGCGGGTGATGAGCCAGCCATTCACGGCACCGAGCAACGCGCCCACACCCAAGGCGAGGACCAGCAGCACGGGCACAGAAGCACCCGGCCAGGCCTTGCCAATCAGCGCACACACCATACCGGTCAGCGCCAGGTTGGACGCGACCGACAGGTCAATGCCGCGCGTCAGCAGTACCAGCATCTGGCCCATGACCAGGATGGCGAGGATGGCGGAGTCATTGGCGATGTCCAGGCCGTTGCGCCAGGTCAGAAAGACCGGCGCGCGGGCACCCACGGCCAGTGCGATGGCGACGATGATGGCCAGGAGCAGCCATTCGCGCCGAATCGATTTCAAGGATGTCATGCTGTAAGCGCCTCCTGCGCAGTGGCGACTGCGGGCGCACAGGCCACCGGCACCGCGGCCAGGCCCGAGGCCGCGGCCACGATCTGTTCTGCGTGCGCGTTCGCACGGTCAAATTCCGCCACCTGCACGCCGCGGCGCATCACGATGGTGCGGTGCGCCAGGTGCATGACCTCGGGCAATTCGCTGGACACGAGAATCACGGCCAGGCCCTGCTCCACCATCTCGGCAATGAGCTGGTAGACGGCCTGTTTGGCGCCCACATCGATGCCCTTGGTGGGCTCGTCCAGGATCACGATGCGCGGGTCCAGCCCCAGCCACTTGGCGATCACCACCTTTTGCTGGTTGCCGCCGGACAGGCCGGACAGCAAGGTGTCGGGCGAATGCGTCTTGATGCGCAGGCGTTCGATCATGCGCTGGCACAGCGCCGACTCGCGCACCTTGGACAACCACACACCGCGCGCAAAACGGGACAGGCCGGCGAGGCTGATGTTGTGCTCTACCGAGAAGCCCAGAATGCCACCCTGGCGCTGGCGCTCTTCAGGCACATAGGCAATGCCGGCGGCAATCGCGTCGCCAGGGCGGCGCGCGTGCAAGGTCTGGCCACAGACCGTGAATTCCCCCTGCGCGGAAGGGTTCAGGCCCATGAGGGCCAGCATGGCTTCGCTGCGGCCCGAGCCCACCAGGCCGTAGAAGCCCAGGATCTCGCCACGGCGCAACTCGAAGGCTACGTTGTTGAATTCGGTAGGGTGCGACAGGTTCTTCACCGTCATCACCACCTCGCCCGGGGTGGAAGCGATATGCGGGTAGATCTGGTCGATGGCGCGCCCAGCCATGAGCTTGACCAGCTCCTGCTCGGTCGCATCGGCAATGGCGCCGCTGCCCACGGCCGCGCCATCGCGCAGCACTACGTAGCGGTCGGCCACCGCAAAAATTTCGTCGAACTTGTGGGTGATGAAGATCACACCCACGCCTTGGTCGCGCAGCTGGCGCACTATGCCGTAGAAGTCGCGGATCTCGGCCTGCGACAGCGCGGCCGTGGGTTCATCCAGAATGACCACCGAGGCCTTTTGCGACAGGGCCCGGGCAATCTCCACTAGGTGGCGCTCGGCCAGGCTCAGGTCCTTGACCAGCGTGACCGCCTTGAAGCGTGCGCCAATCTGGTCCAGCACCGCTTGGGCCTGCGTGTTCATCGCCGACCAGTCAATAAAGGGGCCGCGCATCAGGTGGCGCCCCACGTAAATGTTCTCGGCCACGCTGAGTTCTTCGAACATCACCGTTTCCTGGTGCACGGCCAGGATGCCTGCGGCCTGGGAGGCCTGTGCGTTGGCAAAACTTTGCACCTTGCCATTGAGCGTGATCACCCCTTCGTCCACCGGCACCACGCCGGTGAGCATTTTGACCAGCGTGGACTTGCCCGCGCCGTTCTCGCCCACCAGGGCCAGCACTTCTCCGGCCCGCAAATCCAGGTCCACCCCGCGCAGCGCATGGGTTGCGCCATAGCGTTTGTGGATGGTCCGCAGACTCAGCAATACATCAGACATGATGAGAATCCAACATTCCAAAAAATAGGGGCATCTACCCGAGAGCGATGCCCCACGAACTTAGCTGTTCAACGACTCCGTCAGCCGGAGCGCGCCTTCACCAGAAACACCGCAGAACCGGCTCCGCCGGGCTGCTGGTGTTGCCCCCTGCAAGGGGGGGGGGAAGCGAAAGTGCGCAGCACTACAGCCACGGGGGTGTTAGAAGAATTTTGCGAACTTCTCGACGTTGGAGGCATCGTACGTGAAAGGCTCAGCCATGGCGGCTTCGCCATTGGCGTCCAATGTCACGGTGCCAACGCGGCCCAACGACACCTTGTCACCCGCCTTGCCAGTGACCTTGCCCGAGATGAACTGGCTGGCAGCCATGATGGAAGAGTAGCCTAGGTCGATGGGGTTCCAGATGGCAAAGGACTTGACCGCACCGCTCTTCACGTGGCCAGCCATCTCCGAAGGCAGACCCAGACCGGTCACGAAAATCTTGCCGACTTTTTTCTCATCCTGCACGGCCTTGGCGGCTGCGGCCACACCCACGGTAGTGGGCGCAATGATGGCCTTCAGGTTGGGGTAGCTCTTGAACAGGCCCTGGGCTTCGCGGTAGCTCTTGTCGGTCTGGTCGTCACCGTAGACCACGCTGACCAGCTTCAGGCCCTTGTAGGCGGGCTGGGCCAGCACCTTCTTGGCTTCTTCGATCCAGATGTTCTGGTTGGTGGCTTGTGCGGTGGCGGACAACACGGCCACTTCACCGGTGGCGCCAATCGCTTCCTGGGTCATCTTCACCAGCTTCTCGCCGATGAGCGGGTTGCTGGAGGGGTTCAGGTGCATCAGGCGGCCGTCTTTGCGCACGCCGGAGTCAAACGAGATGACCTTGATGCCGCGGTCCATGGCGCGCTTGAGCACGGGGGCCAGGGCGTCGGGGTCATTGGCGGAGATCACGATAGCGGAGACCTTTTGTGCGATCAGCGAGTTCACGATTTCGATCTGGCCTTCGGCGGTTGCTTTGGCGGGGCCGGTGTAAATGATCTCGACGTTCTTGAGTTCCTTGGCGGCTTCTTGTGCACCTTGGTTGGCGGCGTCAAAGAAGCCGTTGCCCAAGCTCTTCACCACCAGGGCGATTTTGTCGGCCGCAAACGCGGGGCTGACCAGGGCCGCGCTCAAGGCAATGGTCAGCAGGGTTTTGAGTTGTTTCTTCATGCGTGTCTCCTGGAATTGTTAGTAGAAAAAATTGACCCGAAGGCCGGTCTCGATACCGCTTGCACCGGCCACAAAGGGACACGATGCACCGGGGTCGATGGGGAGTGCGCAACTGCCAATGGCAACCACGCTCAAACAATGCCGCTGCTGGGGCCGCTGGCAGGGCGAATAGCCGCCATCTGCTTGCGGTAACCACTGGCGCGGTAGGCTTGGACCGGGTCGGCAGCGCCGCCCGCATCCATACGAATCTTTTGCAGCAAGGGCGTCACATCGGTGTGGAAGGCCTGCTTCAGGGTCTGGGCGGCCATCAACACGTCGTTGCTGTCCTGGTAGGCGGTCAGTGCCTTGCGGTCCACCAGCAGGGCCTGGGCATAACAGCGCTGCACGGTCACGGCGCTGGTCATCAGGCTCTCGATGGGGTCGGTCACGTTGTGCGACTGGTCCAGCATGTAGGCCGGGTCGAACTCGGCCGCACCGGTTTGTGCGGCATCCACCAGTTCGTTGAACACCAGGAACAGCTGGAAGGGGTTGATGCTGCCGCTGTCCAGGTCGTCGTCGCCGTACTTGCTGTCGTTGAAGTGGAAGCCAGCCAACTTCTGTGCGTGCACCAGGCGCGCCACGATCATCTCGATGTTGGTGTTGGGCGCATGGTGGCCCAGGTCCACCAGGCAGCGCGCCTTGGGGCCCAGGGTTTGCGCGGCCAGCAGGCTGGAGCCCCAGTCCTGGATCACCGTGGCGTAGAACGCGGGTTCGAACATCTTGTGTTCGAGGAACATGCGCCAGTCGGCCGGCAGCGCATCGTAAATCTGGCGGTTACTGTCCAGGTAGCGCTCGAACTGGCGGCGGAAGTGGCTTTGGCCGGGGAAGTTGGCACCATCGCCAATCCACACGGTCAGCGCCTTGCTGCCCAGTTGCTTGCCAATCTCAATGCACTCCAGGTTGTGCGCCACGGCCTGGGCGCGCACGCCCGCGTCGGCATGGGTCAGGCTGCCGAACTTGTACGACAGCGGCTGGTCTTTCTGGTCGGAGAAGGTGTTGGAGTTGACGGCGTCAAAACCCACACCGTTGGCTTCGGCATGCTGGCGCAGCTCTTTGTAGTCATTCACCTTGTCCCAGGGGAAGTGGGGCGACACGGTGGGTGTGCAGCGCACCAGCTGCTGGATCACACCGCAGTCCTGGATTTTGTCGAACACATGGCGCGGCTCGCCCAGACCGGGGAAACGCGCAAAGCGCGTGCCGCCGGTGCCCACGCCCCAGCTGGGCACGGCCACGGCAAACTTCGCCACGTCGGCCTTGAGGACCGCGATGTCCACGCCGCGGCGGGCTAGCTGTTCGCCCAGGGTTTCATAGTCCAGGTTCACGCGCGCTGCGGCCTGGGCGTTGTGGTCGGCGATCAGTCCGGTGTTGATCTGTTGTGTCATGGTGTGTCTCGAATGCCTGTGGTCTTAACGTGGGAAAGCAGCCAGGTTGCCTGCGTCCACGTTGAGGATGTTGCCGGTGGATTTGGCTGCGAGTTCGCTGGCCAAAAAGTAGGTGGCCTCGGCAATGTCTTCGGGGAAGACGCTGCGCTTGAGCATGGAGCGGTCGCGGTAGAAGGCTTCGAGTTCTTCCTCGCTCACCTTGTTGGCCGCGGCGCGTTCCTGGCTCCAGGTACCAGTCCAGATTTTGCTGCCTCGGATCACGGCATCGGGGTTCACCACGTTGCAGCGGATGCCCAACGGTGCGCCTTCCAACGCAAAGCTGCGTGACAGCTGGATCTCGGCGGCCTTGGCCGCGCAGTAGGCCACGGCCTGGTTGCTGGCCACCATGCCGTTCTTGCTGGCAATGAAAACCATGGAGCCGCCCACGGCCTGCGCCTTCATGAGGCGGAAGGCTTCGCGGCCCACCAGGAAATAGCCCGTGGCCAGAATGCTCTGGTTGCGGTTCCACAGCGCCAGCGTGGTGTCTTCCAGTGGCGCGGCGGAGGCGATGCCGGCGTTGGACACCAGGATGTCCACGCCACCGTATTCGATGGCAGCCTGGGCATAGGCCGCAATGACCGACTCTTCGCTGGTCACGTCGCAGACCACGCCGCGCACCACGTCTTTGCCAAACTTCTTGGAGAGTTCGGCCACGGTGGACTCCAACGCAGCGGCATCAATGTCCAGCAGCACGGCGCACACGCCTTCTTGCAGCTGGCGCTCCACAATCGCGCGGCCAATACCACCGGCGCCACCGGTGACCAGGGCCACCTTGCCGACCAGGGGTTTGGTCTTGGGCATGCGCTGCAGCTTGGCTTCTTCGAGCAGCCAGTACTCGATGTCAAACGCCTCTTGCTCAGGCAGGCCCACATAGGTGTCGATCGCGTTGGCGTCGCGCATCACGTTGATGGCGTTCACATAAAACTCGCCAGCAATGCGGGCCGTGGCCTTGTCCTTGGCAATCGCCACCATGCCGATGCGGGGCAACAGGATGATGACGGGATTCGGGTCACGCAGCGCCGGGCTGTTGGCGCGTTTGCAGCGTTCGTAGTAAGCCGTGTAGTCGGCGCGATAGTCGGCCAGCTTGGTGGCAATGGCCTTGGACAGCTCGGCACCACCCAGGGTGTAAACCGACTCATCCAGGATCAATGGCTTGATCTTGGTGCGCAAAAAGTGGTCGGGGCAGGAGGTGCCCAGGGCCGCCAGCGCTTCGAGCTGCTGGCTGTTCACAAACTCCATCACCACGGCCTGGCGGTCCACATGCAAGAGCTTGTGGCCGCTTTGCGAGGCCTGGCCACGCAACACAGGCAACACCCGGGCCAGCACCTCGTCTTGGGCTGCAACATCCAGCGCATTGACCTTGGCGCCACCAAATGGAACGGCCTTGCGGGCCTGGGCTTGCGCAGCGAGCCAGGTTTGCGCCTGCTCGATCACGGCCACAGTGTTCTCGTAGCAAGTGCGCGAATCATCGCCCCAGGTGAACAGGCCGTGGCCGCCCAGCACCAGGCCCTTGAGGCCGGGGTGCGCTGCCACATAACGTTGCAGTTGCAGGCCCAGCTCGTAGCCGGGACGGCGCCAGGGCAGCCAGCCGATGGTGCCGCCAAAGGCTTCTTTCGTGATGGCTTCGCTGTTGGCCATGGCGGCAATCGCGATGACCGAGTCGGGGTGCATGTGGTCCACATGCGCAAATGGCAGGTAGGCGTGCAGCGGTGTGTCGATGCTGGCGGCGCGTGGGTTGAGGTTGAAGGTGCAGTGCGGCAGGTAGCCCACCATTTCGTCTTCAAAGTCAGAACCGCGGTAAATGCCTTGCAGCGCGTTGAGCTTGTCCATGTAGAGCGTGGAGAAGCCATCCAGCTTCATGGAGCCCACGTCACCGCCAGAGCCCTTGACCCATAGCACTGACACGTCTTTGCCGGTCAGCGGGTCTTTCTGGTTGATCTTGGCCGAGGTGTTGCCACCGCCGTAATTGGTAATGCGCAGGTCAGAGCCCAGCAGGTTGGAGCGGTACAGCAGCAGGTTGGGTTGGTCCAGCTTGGCGGCGTGGTCCTGGTTCCAGACGGGGAACGGGACGGGTTGGGAGCGAGTGGTCATGTGCGGTGCAGTTACGAAGAATTGGAGTGACTGTAGACAGCCTGAGCTATAGGCACAACGCAGACTTTTTTATGAAATTCATCAGGAAACCTGATAGATCACTAGAATGCGGCGCAGGCCCTGCGTCCACCCCCGGCCGCCTCTGGGGCGCAGGGCTGCCACCTGCTGAATCCCTAGGGAAAACACCGATGAAAACCCGCACCCCCACCCCTGCGCCTGCCCGCAAACCCCTAGGGATATCCCGCAGGTCCCCGGCCCCTGCGTCCGAGCCGCAGGGCGGCAAACGCGACCACCGGCTCAAAAACCTCACCCTGCGCCAGCTGCGCCTGTTTGAGGCCGTGGCCACGCAGCTGAGCTACTCACGGGCCGCGGAGCAAATGAACGTGACGCAGCCCGCCGTGTCCATGCAGGTGCAGCAACTGGAATCCGAGCTGGGCCTGCAGCTGTTGGTGAAAGCTGGCAAGAAGGTGAGCCTGAGCCAGGCCGGCGAAGAGATGCTGCGCCAGGCCCGGCGCATCCTGAACCAGGTGACCATGGCAGAGGAGGCCATCGGCGCCTTCCACGACACCGAGGGCGGTGTGGGTGGCCTGCTGCACCTGGGCGTGGTGTCCTCGGCGCACTACTTTGCGCCAGCCTTGCTGATGGCGTTTGCCAAGCACTGGCCCGGTGTGAAATTCAAGCTCACGGTCGACCGGCGCGAAACCATTCTGGCCATGCTGCAGGACCACCAGCTGGACGTGGCGATTGCGGGCTACCCGCCGTCCGAGGCCGATGTGGAGGCCGAGACCTTTGCGCAGAACCCGCACTGCGTGGTCGCCGCCGCCAACCACCCGCTGGCCAAAAAGCGCCGCATCCACTGGGATGCACTGCGCGACGAGCCCTTCATCTTTCGCGAACCGGGCTCGGCCACGCGGCAGTTTTTTGACCACCTGCTGCAGGCCCAGTCGCTGCCCGTGCGGGTAACCATGGAGCTGTCAGGCAACGAGACCATCAAACAGGCCGTGATGGCGGGCATGGGCATCAGCTTTCTGTCGGCCCACACCTTCCAGGTGGAGATCGAGGCGGGCAAGCTGGCCGTGCTGCACATGGACGACATGCCCAAGATGCTGGATTGGTGCCTGCTGCACCGGCGCGACTCTGCGCTGAGCGGGGTCAACGGTGCCTTCCGCGAATTTGTGCTGGAGCACGGTTCACGGCTGGTGCAATGCAAAATGTAAAAGGGGCCCATAAGGCCCCCACGCTCCGCCGCTACGCGGGTCGCTGCCCCCCAAGGGGGCGCATTTCGCCTTGGGGCGGCCCGGCGGCGAAACCGGCCCCCGCACAGCGCTAACGGTGTAGCACGTCGCGAATCGTCGCGGCCAGCTCTTCTTCCACAAATTTGGCGATGTAGGCATCGGCGCCCACACTCTTCACATGGCTCTCGTTGGTGGCGCCGGTCAGCGACGAGTGGATAATGACGGGGATCTGGCTAAAGCGGCCGTCCTGCTTGATGTTGCGCGTGAGCGTGAAGCCGTCCATCTCGGGCATTTCCAGGTCGGTCAGCACCAGGGCCACCTTGTCCTTGACGGACTTGCCTTCCGCCGCTGCCGCCGCGTGGATGGACTGCAGGCGCTCCCAGGCTTCCTTGCCGGTCTTGGTCATGATGTAGGGCACATCCATGGTCTTGAGCCCCTTCTCGATCATCATGCGGGCCACGGCTGAATCGTCGGCCGCCAGGATGACCTGGCCCGGGTCCAGGCGCAGCTTGGGGATGCCCTTTGACTCCTCGGCCTTCACTTCTTGCGGCATCACATCGCGCAGAATTTGCTCCACGTCCAGCACCTGGGCCAGGCGGGTGTTTTCGGCTGCGCCGTCCAGGCGTGCAATGCTGGTCACCAGCCCGCCGCCCGAGTTCTCGGCCGACAAGACATGTTTCCATTCCAAGCGCACGATCTCGTTCACCTCTTCCACCGCAAAGGCTTGCGTGGTACGCGCAAACTCGGTCACCAGCAAGATGCCCAGGCCCTTGGTGGGTTTGCAGCCCACCACCATGGGCAGGTTGATCACAGTGATCATCTGGCCGCGGATATTGGCCACCCCCATCACCTCGGGCGGCGAGTTCACCATGGCGGTGATCTCGGGCATCACCAGAATTTCGCGCACCTTGAAGACGTTGATGCCGAACAGCTCACGCCGGTCGTTGTTGGCAGCCTCGCCCAAACGAAACAGCAGCAGCTCAAACATGCTGTTGGCGGCCAGGTTGGTCCGCTCGTCAATCTCGCGCATCTCTTTGCTCATGGGGTCCGTCCTTTTGAAGGCTTCAAGGTTGCTGTGTTGCCATGGTAACGCTATACGACCTATTTCGGCCAAATCGCCCACATCTGCAGCGGCTGGCGCAAACGGCCGGCCAGATCACCCGCTTCGGCGCCCCAGCCGGCAAAGTAATCCGCCCGCACGGCTCCGGTAATGGCGCTGCCTGTGTCCTGCGCCAACACCAGCTTTTGCAGGCTGGTTTGCGGCCCGGGCGACACCAACCAGACCGGCGTGCCATACGGAACGCTGCCGGGGTCCACCGCAATCGAGCGACCCGGCGTCAGGGCTACTCCCTGGGCGCCGCGTGGGCCAAACGCCGACTCCAGCTCGGACAGGGTTTCTTCCTTGAAAAACACCACACGTGGGTTGCTCCACAGCAGCTCCTGCTGGCGACCCGGGTTTTGTGCCAGCCAGGCTTTGATGCCGGGCCAGGACGCGTCTTTCACCAGCCCCTGGTCCAGCAACCAGCGGCCCACGCTGCGGTAAGGCTGGTCATTGGTACCGGCATAGGCCAGGCGCACCCAGCGTTGGCTGCCATCGGCCTGGGCCATGCGCACGCGGCCCGAGCCCTGAATCTGCAGGATCAGCGCATCCACCGGGTCCGCCATGTAGGCGATGGCACGGCCCTTGAGCACGGCTTGCGCCTCGGGCAGGGTGTCCATCTCTTGCCGGCTGTACCAGGGTTTGCGCTGGGCCAGGCCGGGCGGGGGGCCGTACAGCGGCACGGTGAAGCCGGGCGCCGGCACCCGGCTGGCCTCGATCACCGGTTCGAAATAACTGGTCAACAGCCCGGTGGACTCGCCCGGTGCCGATTCGATGCGGTAGGCCTGCAGGCGTACCTGCATCCAGGCCAGTTGCTCTTGGGCACTGCCAATGCTCAGGCGGCGCACCTCGGGGCACAGCGCGGCCCAGGGTACGGCGGCTTTTTCGCAGCTTTTGAGCCAGGCGTTCCAGGCTTCAAACAGGTTGTCGCTGCCCCAGCCGGGCAGTTCGGACCAAGGCACCGGCACCCAGGTGCCACGGGTCTGCGTCAGGGCCCCTTCCACAGGTGCCGCGGCGGGCCGCGCCGGTGCTGGGGCCGGGTTAGTCGCCACAGGGGTGTAGACCGGCACGCTGCCACAGCCTACCAGCGTTCCTACAATCAGCAGCATTGCCACGACCGACCGATAACGCCCCATGACACTGCTGCTGCTGGAAGCCCTAGGGGCCGGACTGATATTTGTTGCCATCATTTGGTGGACCATGTTTGCAGGGCGCACGCGCGGCGAGCTGCCACCACCGGACGCAGAGACCCAGACGCCTCAGAAAGAGGACTGATTTTTAAGCCATTTAGGGCTCTAGCCCAGGTGGAATATGCGCAAGCAGCTCCTGTTTTCATAGCAATTACACGAGCACCCGGTGCTGCAACGAAGGCAGCTGGCTGCGGCACTGCAGCAGGCGCGCCGCATCGCAGTCGGCCAGCACCACACCCGCACCCTGCGCCTGCTGGGCCAGCACGTGGCCCCAGGGGTCAATCAGCAGGGACTGGCCCCAGGTGCGCCGCCCACTGGGGTGCACCCCACCTTGGGCTGCCGCGGCCACAAAGGACAGGTTCTCGATCGCACGGGCGCGCAACAGCACCTCCCAGTGCGCCTGGCCCGTGACGTGGGTGAAGGCACTGGGCGCCAGAATCAGGTCCACGCCTTGCTCCGCATAAGCCCGGTACAGCTCGGGAAAGCGCATGTCGTAGCAGATGCTCATGCCCACGCGCCAGGTGTGACCGTCACGCGAGGGCAGCGCAAACACAGTGGGCGTGCTGCCGCGCTCCAACACACGCGACTCGTCGTAACTCTCGGTCCCATTGTCGAAACGGAACAGGTGGATCTTGTCGTAACGCGCCACACACTCCCCCTGCGGGTTGTAAGCCAGCGAGCTGTTGAACACGCGGTCTTTTTGCCCGGCGGTGAGCGGCAGGGTGCCGGCAACGATCCACAGGCCCAGGCGGCGCGCGGTGGCTGCCAGGAAATCCTGCATGGGCCCGCTGCCAAAGGTCTCCTGGATGGCCAGCTTGTCCGAGTCGCGCTGGCCGATCAGGCAAAAGTACTCCGGCAGCACGGCCAGCTCGGCACCGGCCTGGGCGGCTTGCTCCAGCAGCGTCTGGGCTTGTTGGAGGTTGTCCGACAGCTGGTCGGTAGACACCATCTGGAGGGCGGCAACACGCATGGCAATGGCTCCTAGAAAAAGAGGGGGTTAACGGCGCTCGACCTGGGTGACCTTGGGGTCCAACCAGGTGCCGTCGATGGTGAATTCCTGGGTGGCCGCGTTGACCAGCGGCCCACGCAGAATCAGTTGGGCCAAAAAGGTGCTCAGACCCACCACCGGGTTGATGGCTGCCGCAATCAGCGAGGCGCTGCCGGCGTTGATTTCCGGCACCACCACCACGCGCAGTTTTTGCGTTTCCTTGGCAATGTCGGCCTGGCCTTCCATCAGCACCGCGGCGTTCACGCCCTTCATTTGCAGGTTGGTGGTGCGCGCCACGCCCTGCTCGATGGCAATGTCGCCACGGAAATAGTCAAACGCAAACCCCTCACTGAACACATCGCGGAAATCCAGTGTCAGGCGGCGCGGCAATGACTGCAGGCTCAGCACCCCCAGCAGCTTGGCAATGCCAGGGTCGGCCTTGAGGAACTGGCCGGTCTCCACATTCACATTGAAGGCGCCCCCCATGCTGGCGTAGTCCACCGTGATGGGCGAGCCGAGCCAGGCCACCTGGCCCTCCACCTTGCCCTTGCCATTGCGCACCACACCGGCCATGCCAAACCGCGTGAGCAGTTCGCCAGAGTTGTTGATGTCGAGCTTGAAGTTGAGCACCGTGCGGCGGCGCTCCTTGAGGCTGCGGCCGGCCGTTGGGCCGCCCAGGTTGGCCCAGTTGCCGCTGGCGGTGAGTGTGGCCTCGGGGGTCTGGATGTTGAAGCGGTTCAGGCGCCACTCGCGGGCACCGGCGGCGCCCAGGTTCACCGCCTCCAGGTCCACCCGGCCCAGTTTTTTGCCACGCAGCTCAAAGTCTTCGACCTCGATGTCCAGCGCCGGAATCGTGGTGGGTTGGTCGTCGAGCAGGCTCTCCACATCCTGCGCCGTGTTTTGCCCCACCGCCAGGCGGGCCAGACGGGCGTAGAGGCGCCCGGCGTTGGTGCCGGTGGGCTGGCGGTACTCCAGGTAACCGCTGAGTTCGGTGGCGTCGAGGTTGGCGCGCCAGACCAGGCCATCACGCCCTCCGCCCACCACCATGTTGTGCAGCTTGCGCCCGGCCACCGTGAGTTCCTTGGTACGCACGGCCAATACCGTGGGCAGGTAACCCATGGCCGCGGAGGCCCCTGAGGCCGCCGGGCTGCCCGCGGGCTGGCTCTCACCGGCCACACGCTCCAGCACATCGCTCCAGGCATCGGCGTCCAGCACCGCCATGTTGACGTTGGCCACTACCCCTTCGTCGGGCAGCGGGGCCGACTCGTCATCGGCCAGGCCCAGCGCAATGGCACCGCGCAGCACACGCGGGTGGGCCCCCGACACATCCCGCACATACACGGCCGAGGCCAATCGCCCCAGCTCCAGGCGCAGCTGCTCCTGCGCACGCACGGGCGCCGCACCGGGCACGGCGCGCACCGCGGTACTGTCCAGCCGCAACGGCAGGGCCTGATCGGCCGGCTTGGCAAACGGGGCGGGCAAGGCCAGCGCCATACCCACCAGGCTGGAGTTGAGCTGCCACTCCAGGGTGCCCGCGCGCAGGCCCAGCGCTACGCTGTAGGCGGCCGAGCCGCGCATATCGTCCGCCAGGCGGGCCAGCGGGCCCAGCTCTTTGGCCTGGCGCAGGCCCTCGGCCGTGGCCGTGCCCTGCAGGCGCAAGGTGGCGGGCACCGCCACGCGCGCGGCCGGGGCCGTGTTGGTGGGCGGGGCGGTCTGCAAGTTCAGGCCACCGTCGATGCGTATATCGCCGCCCACCGCACGCGCGTTACCGCCGGTGACGGTGAAACCCGATTCGGTGAAGGCCACCGTGCCCCGGGCACGTTGCAGGCGTGGCGTGTCGGCGGTGATCTGCAAGTCATTGCCCGACAGCACGATAGAGCCGGCCACCGTGGCGCGATCCACATCAGCGATGGGGAACGCCAGCTTGAGTTTGTAGTCCGCCAGACCCGTGGCGCTGGCAGTGGACAACACGTTGTCCAACAGCCCGCCCAGGGGTGAGCGGTTGACCACGCCCAGCACATCGGCCAATGGGCCTTTGGCCTCGGCCGTAACTTGCAGCTGCGCACCTTCGTAAATATTGGTCATCAGCCCCTCGGCCTTGCCCAGCTGGATGGCCGTGCCCGCGAGGACCCCGCGGTCCACCTTGGCCTGCAAGGTGGCGTGGTCGATGACGAGTTCACCGTTGAGCTGCTGCAGGGCCGGCCAGGGCAGGCTGTCTTTGGGCAGCAGGTAGGGCGGCACATAGGCCAGGGTGGCGTTTTGCACGTTGGCAGAAATACGGAAGTCGCCCTGCTTGGCATCTGCAAACGGAAACCGCGCCAGATCGCCCTTGAGCTTGAACTTGACCCCGGTGGCGGTGCCCGCCAGCACCGCACCACGCACGTAGTCGCGCACCTCTTTGTCCAGCTCCAGCGGCAGGTAGCGGTGCACCCGTGTGCCTTCGGCGCGTGCAAGGCTGCCTTGCAGGTCCAACACACCGGGTCCGTTGGTGGCGGACTGCCACTTGAACAACAGCTCCCCCTGGGTATCGGCATTGGCAAAACGTACATTGCTGCCCGTCACCGTGAAGGCCTCGCCCTGGCGCTGCCAGACCACATCGGCCCGCAACTGCTCGAAGAACACCGGCCCGTCTTCCAGAATGCCGTAGGCGTCGACCACGCCTTTGTCCAGTACCAGCTGGACCTTGCCGCCCACCTGGTTCAGGTCAAAGTCCACGTCCAGCCCCTGAAAGCCCGGGCGCGCCGCATCACCGGTCTGGGCGGGAATGGTGAGCTGGCTGACCCGCCCTTTGAGGGCGTAAGTTTCAGGCTGTTCCAGGGTCCCACGCCAGTTGCCGTCCAACTGCTCCACCAGTCCGCGCGCGCCCACCTGTTTCAGCCCGGCGTGCAGCGCATCCCCCAAAGGCAGGCGCTGGGCAATCGCACCCATGGCAGCCAGGTCCAGCCGGTCGGCCACCACTTCGCCGCGGGCCGGGGTGCTGCCTTCGGCATCCCAGCGGCGCAGCAGCACGTTGCCACCAGGCCAGCGCAGGCCGTCCTCGGTTTCAAATTGCAGGGCTTGGGTGAACACTTCGGACCCACCGTCCAGACGTTGCGCGCCCACCCGGCCCGACACCGTGCGCAGCGCCAGAGCCGGCAGGTTCGCGCCGGTGGTGAGCTGCACGCCGGCCATCTGCACATCGGCCGTGGCCCCAGTGGCCAGCCCCTTCTTCACATCCACCCATGCCCGCAGGGCTCCCCGACCCTGCGCCAGGTCCACACCCAGGTCTACATAACGGCGCAAATGCGCCAGGTCCACCTGCGGAAAACTGGCGTAGAGCTGGCCATCCCAGCTTTGCCAGTGGCCCGAACGGCGTGACAACAGCGGCTCGCGGAAGATGCCCGACAGGGTGAAGCGGTCGCCCCAGGCGGCGGGGGCCTGGGCATCCAGGCGCACGGCGTGTGAGAGCAGGCGGTTGCGCAGCACCAGGTTGACGTCCTGCAGGGCCAGCACGGGTGCGCTGCGCAGCTCATCGGTCCACTGCACCGTGCCGCCCACAATCGCCAGCTCGGACTGGGCAAACAACCAGTCGAGTGCTGCGCTGTCGTCGCTGCCGCTCTCGGGCAGCGGCATACCGGCAATCCAGAAGCGGCCATCGGCAGTGCGGCGGATGTCCAACACCGGCTTGGCAATGTAGAGCTGCTCCACCCCCATGCGCAGCAGCGAGTGGGGGGAGAGTGCGGCTTGAACAGAAGGCAGCACCAGCGCATCGCGGCCCTGGGGGTCCAGCAGGCGCACCTGGGTCAGCTCGATGGAGGGGATCAGCCCATTGGAAATGGCGGCAATGCCACCGATCTGCACGGTGGTTCCCAGCGCCTCGGAGGCCCGTTGTTCCAGCCACGGGCGGAGTTCGCCGATTCGGGGCACAATCCAAAAATGCAGTCCCGCCCATGCCAAAGCCAAAACCAGCCAAGCCGTTAACAACAAGCGAAGCGCCCACTTTGCGGTCACAGCAGACGCTTTGAGCCAGAGCGAGGGGGCGGGAGTCAAATCATTCATCGTGCTATCGGGACTATGTCAGGAATTATGACCCGCAATGAGCAGCCACCTCGCTCCGAGGGTTCGCGCTTTGGCCAGCGTATCCGCCGCCGTTATGCCGACCAGTTGCACCTTTGCCAGACCAGCGCGCTGCAACGCACGCAATTGCAGGAACTGCTGCAGGCCCTGCTGACCCAAGGATTCGACACCGGCGCGGCCTTGCGCGTCACCCGGCAACTGGCCATGGAGCGCCTGCTGCACCTGGACTGTGACGAGCAGGCCAGCCTGGGCGAAGTGACCCGCGTGATGACCGAGCTGGCCGAACTGGCACTGGACCAGGCCTACCAACACAGCTATGCCGCGCTGGAGCAGCAACACGGTAGCCCCCGCACGCCCCAAGGCGAGTTGTGCCAGCTGTGCATCATCGGCATGGGCAAGCTGGGCGCGCGCGAACTGAATGTCTCCAGCGACATTGATCTGATTTACGTCTACGACCAGGACGGCGAGACGACCGGCAACACCGAGGGCCGTGGCCGTATTTCTAACCAGGAATTTTTTGCCAAGATGGTCAAGGCCGTCTACGCGCTGGTGGGCGACACCACCGAGCACGGCATGGTGTTCCGGGTCGACCTGGCGCTGCGCCCCAATGGCAACTCGGGCCCGCCTGCGGTGTCGCTGGGCGCGCTGGAGGAGTATTTCCATGTACAGGGGCGCGAGTGGGAGCGTTTTGCCTGGCTCAAGAGCCGGGTGGTGGCACCGGCGCAGGCCCTTGGCTCGGGCTGCGCGCAGCAGCTGCGTAGCGTGGTCGTGCCGTTTGTGTTCCGCCGCTACCTGGACTACAACGTGTTCGATTCGTTGCGTGGCCTGCACCGCCAGATCCGCGACCACGCCGCCAAACGCAGCGCAGGCCGGCCCGAGCGCAGCAACGATGTGAAGCTCTCGCGCGGCGGCATCCGCGAGATCGAGTTCACCGTGCAGCTGCTGCAGGTGGTGCGCGGGGGCCAGTACCCCGAGCTGCGCACCCGCCCCACGGTGAGCGCGCTGCAGCGCCTGGTGCGCGCCGGGCTGATGCCCCAGGACACCGCCGATGCGCTGGCACGGGCCTATGTGTTTTTGCGCCAGGTGGAGCACCGCATCCAGTACCTGGACGACCAGCAAACCCATGTGCTGCCCACCGACGAGACCGACCTGCACTGGATTGCCCAGACACTCGATTTGCCCGACAGCACCGCCTTGCTGCAAGAGCTGGACAAACACCGCGAGCTGGTGGCGCAGGAGTTTGATGCGCTGCTGGGGGGCAACCAGCCGGAATGCCGCGGTTGCACCAAGGGCGGTGGCAGCGCCATGGCCTCCGACCTGGACGCGGTGCTGGAACACCTGGAAGGCCGCTTCAAGGAGCGCATCACCCTCTGGCGCGAGCACCCGCGCGTGTTGGCCCTGAAAGACGAGTCGCGGGCGCGCCTGGGTCGTCTCGTGCAACGCACGGCCCTGTGGCTGCGCGAAGGCCGCGTCAACGAAGAGGCCTGCGTGCGCCTGGCCGACTGGATGGAGCCGCTGCTGCGCCGCGAGAGTTACCTGGCCATGCTGCTGGAGCGCCCCCTGGTGCACGAGCGCCTGCTGCGCATGCTGGGCACCGCACGCTGGCCGGCGCGTTACCTGCTCAAGCACCCGGGTGTGATTGACGAGCTGGCCAGCAACGCCATTCTGGAAGAACGTTTTGACCCGGTCGCCTTTGAGGACGACCTGGAACGCCGCCTACGCGCCCTGCAAGGCAGCGCCGAAGACGACGATGAAGCGCTGCTGAACCTGCTGCGCCGCGCCCACCATGCCGAGGTGTTTCGCATCCTGACGCGCGACGTGGAAGGCCGGTTGACCGTGGAGCAGGTGGCCGACGACCTGAGTGCGCTGGCCGAAGCCGTGCTGCGCACCACCACCCGCTGGTGCTGGAACCGCCTGAAAACCCGCCACCGCGACGAGCCGCAGTTCGCCATCATTGCCTACGGCAAGCTGGGTGGCAAAGAGCTGGGTTATGGCTCCGACTTGGACATCGTGTTCCTCTACGACGACGAGGACGAACGCGCCGGAGAGATCTACGCCGCGCTGGTACGCAAACTCATTAACTGGCTGACCGTGAAAACCGGCGAAAGCGACCTGTACGAGATCGACACCGCGCTGCGGCCCAATGGCAACTCGGGCCTGCTGGTCACCAGCTTCACCGCCTATGCCAATTACCAGGAACAACGCGGCAGCAACACCGCCTGGACCTGGGAGCACCAGGCCATGACACGCGCGCGCTGCGTGCTGGGCCCGGCCAGCCTGCAGCAGCGTTTTGACACCGTGCGCGACAACGTGATCCGTACCCCACGCGACGCCAACGCCCTGCGGCTGGAAATCGAAGCCATGCGCGCCAAGGTGCGCGGCGCCCATGCCGACAAGGATGGGCAGTTTGACGTCAAACACAGCGTGGGCGGCATGGTGGACATCGAGTTTGCGGTGCAGTACCTGCTGTTGGCGCACGGCCAGCACCATGCGGAGCTGCTGCCCAATGTAGGCAATATTGCGCTGCTGCAGCGCGCCCAGGCCTGCGGCCTGCTGCCCGCGCCCGTGGGGGAAGACGCCGCCCAAGCCTACCGCCAGTTGCGCCTGCTGCAACACCGGGCGCGGCTCAACGAAGAGCCCACACAGGTGGACGCCGAGTCGGTCAACGCCGAGCGGGCAGCCGGGCTGGCCTTGTGGACCGCGGTCTTTGGCACCCCGGAAATTTAAAGCCTTTTAGGGCTCTAGCCCATATGGGCACTGCGCAAACAGCTATTGATTTAATAGCAAACTACGCGTACCCCCTGGCGCACCACGGCGGGGGTCAGCTGGCGCGGATGCGCTGCACCAGCTTGGTGGTGGAGTAACCCGCCACAAAGGGCAACGCCAGCGCGCGACCGCCCCAAGACTCGACCAGCGCGGTCTCGGGCAGCTTGGCCATGTCGTAGTCGCCACCTTTGACCAGGATGTCGGGCCGGATCTGCGCAATGATCGCCACCGGTGTGTCTTCCCCAAACCAGGTCACCAGGCTCACCGCCTCCTGGCTGGCCATGACGATGGCGCGGTCGGCTTCGGCGTTGAGCGGGCGGTCGTCACCCTTGCCCAGGCGTTTGACCGAGGCATCGGTGTTCAGCGCCACGATCAGGCTGCCGCCCAGCGCGCGGGCCTGCGCCAGGTACATCACGTGGCCACGGTGCAGCACATCAAACACACCGTTGGTGAACACCCAGGGCCGGGGCAGCGTGGCCAGGCCCGCCGCCAGGGTGCTGGCATCCACAATTTTTTGAAGAAAAGCCGGAGTTGGGTCGATAGAAGACATGCGGGCAATGCTAGCAGCACGGCGCTGCGCCCTTGGGCGGCATTGCATAATCCGCCGACCTGTATGCACCTTGTCCCCGTCAATATCGAGTCCATCCGCCTTGGCCAGCCCCTGCCTTTTCCGCTGGTGGACAAGGACGGCGTTCTGCTGGCCCGCAAGTCCTTTGTGGTCGTCTCGCGCCGCGAGCTCGACGAAATTTCCCAGCGCGGCGGCGGCCTGTTTATCGACGTGGCCGACTCCGAGGCGCACCACCGCGCCTACGTAGAACGCCTGTACGACCTAGTACGCGAAGACAAGCCGCTGGGTGAGATTGCCGGTGCCAAGATCTCGGGCGACTCGGCCAGCGAACGCCAGGCCGAGCAGGATGACCGCATGGACTGGCTGGACCTTCAGGAAACCGCCAACACCTTGTTGCGCGACACCCACGCCACCTCGTTTGCCGACCGCCTGACGCGCCTGCTGCGCCAACTGGAGCGCCACAGCCTGCGCAACCCGGACGGCACGCTGTTCGCGCTGATCTACCTGTCCGCCACCGACACCCACATGTACAGCGCCACCCATTCCATGCTGGTGAGCGTGATGTGCGGCTTGGCGGCCAAAGACGTGCTGAACTGGTCCGCCGACGACCAGGCACTGGTGGTGCGCACGGCGCTGACCATGAATGTGGCCATGACCGAGCTGCAAGACCGGCTGGCTCTGCAGGTGGAAGCGCCCAATGCCGTCCAACGCGCGGCCATCAGCACCCACGCCCAACGCTCGGCCGAGCAGCTGCGCAGCATGGGCATTGGTGACCACGACTGGCTGGAGGCCGTGCGCGGCCATCACACCCAAGCCCCGGGTCCGCTGGCCGAACGCAACAGGGCCCAGCGCATCGCCCGCCTGATCCAGCGGGCCGACATGTTTGCGGCGCGCCTGGCGCCCCGGGCCGCACGCGCGCCGATTGCACCGGCAGCGGCCATGCAGGCCTGCTACTTTGACGAGAAGAAAGCGATTGACGAAGCCGGCGCGGCCCTGATCAAGGCCGTGGGGATTTACCAACCGGGTTCGTTTGTACGCCTGGCCACCAATGAAGTGGCGGTGGTGATCAAACGCGGCGCCAATACCACCACACCGCGTGTGGCGGTGCTCATCAACCGTGCCGGCCTGCCCACAGTGGAGCCCACCATCCGCGACAGCAGCGTGCGTGAATACCGGATTGTGGCCAGCGTGGCCCACCGCGACGTGAAGGTCCAAATCAACCTGGAGCGGCTGCTGCCGCTCACCGCAGCCCCCGCCTCAGACCGCCCGTGGTGAAGCCGGGTCGAGGTTGGCGCCCAGGTCGCGCGCAAGCTCTTTGCGGAACTTGTTGAGTTCCTGCACGGTGGTAAAGCTGCGCTCCATGAGCAAGCTCATGTTGTGCAAGATGCGCTCGACCACCTTGGTTTCCCACACGGCATCAAAGTTGATTTGTTTGTCCAGCCAGTGCTCCAACCACTCGGGGTTGGGCAGGCGGCTCTGGATGGTGTCCAGGGGGAACAGAGCCTTGTTCACATGCAGGTTGGTGGGGTGCAAGGCTTGGGCCGTGCGGCGCGCACTGGCCATCAATACGCCCACCTTGGCAAATGCACTCTTGGCTTCCACACCAAACTTGCTGATGGCGCGCTTCATGTAGCGCAGGTAGGCGCCGCCATGGCGGGCTTCATCCTGGCTAAGTTTGGTGTAGATCGCTTTGATGACGGGTTCGGTGTGCCACTCGCTGGCGCGGCGGTACCAATGGTTCAGGCGAATTTCGCCGCAGAAGTGCAGCATCAGCGTTTCCAGCACAGGCGCCGGGTCGAACTCGAAGCGCACGGCGTGCAGCTCTTCCTCGGTGGGCGCCATGTCGGGACGGAAGCGGCGCAAGTACTCCATCAGCACCAGCGAATGTTTCTGCTCTTCAAAAAACCAGATCGACATGAAGGCGGAAAAGTCGCTGTCGCCGCGGTTGTCACGCAAGAACATCTCGGTGGCGGGCAGGGCCGCCCACTCGGTGATGGCATTCATCTTGATGGTGGCGGCCTGCTCGTCGGACAGTTTGTCGCCCTCAAAGGCGGCCCAGGGAATGTCTTTGTCCATGTCCCAGCGGACCGATTCAAGCTGTTTGAAGAGTTCAGGGTAAAGCATGGCGACCTTTCAGTTCCAATTTCGCGGAATTCTAGACGGGCTGTGTGTCAGCACGTTGACAGAGCCGTGACGCCTCCATACAGGAGGCAAGGTTTTTACGGGTGCAACACCCATCAAAAAACCCGTTGCATTAAAAAATTACCAATTAGTCACATAATTACTTTATAGTCTACATCATCCCTTTATCCACCACCACGCTGCCCCACTCGCCATGAAAATCGCCATCGTTGGTTCCGGCATCTCCGGCCTCGCCGTCGCCCACACGCTGCGCGGCCAGGCCGAGCTCACGCTGTTCGAAGCCGGCAACTACTTTGGTGGCCACACGCACACGGTGGATGTCACGCTGCCGGGCCCCCAAGGCCCCATCACCCATGGTGTGGATACAGGGTTTCTGGTGTTTAACGAGCGTACGTATCCGCACCTCATCGCCCTGCTGGCCGAACTGGGTGTGGAAACGGCCAAGTCGGACATGTCGTTTTCGGTCCAAGTGCCCGGGGCCAAGTCAGGCGGGCCACTGGAATGGAGCGGCTCCACGCTCAGCACCGTGTTTGCCCAGCGCAGCAACCTGCTCAACCCGCGCTTCTTGCGCATGTTGCGCGATGTGCTGCGCTTCAACCGTCTGGCAACGCACATTGCAGAGCGCAACGCGGAGGTGGAGCTGATGCAGCCGCTGTCCGACTTTCTGGCGCAGCACCAGCTCAGCGCCGAGTTCCGCGACTGGTATTTTCTGCCCATGCTGGGCTGCATCTGGAGCTGCCCAACCGACCAGATGCTGCAGTTCCCCGTGGCGACCATGATCCGGTTCTGCCACAACCACGGCCTGATCCAGGTCAGCAACCGCCCGCAGTGGTGGACGGTGACCGGTGGCGCCAAACACTACGTAGAAAAAATCGTCGCGCAGATTGCAGACAAACGCCTGAACACCCCGGTACAGCAGATCAAGCGCACGCCGGAGGGCGTGCTGATCACCAGCCACGACCAGACCGAGCACTTTGACAAGGTGGTGCTGGCCAGCCACTCGGACCAGTCGCTGGCGCTGCTGGCCGATGCCACCACGCAGGAGCGCGCCACGCTGGGCGCCATTCGTTACCAGGCCAACCGCGCCGTGCTGCACACCGACACCACCGTGCTGCCCCGCACCCGCCGCGCCTGGGCCGCCTGGAACTACGAGCGCAGTGCCGACGGCACGCAGGATGCCGCCCGCGTCTGCTTGCACTACCTGCTCAACATGCTGCAGCCGCTGCCGTTTGCGCAAAGTGTGGTGGTGTCGCTGAACCCGGTGCGCGAGATTGCCCCCGAGCATGTGCATGGCAGTTATGACTACGCCCACCCGGTGTTTGACCTGGCCGCCATCCGCGCGCAGGGCGAGGTGGGCGCGCTGCAGGGCCAGCACCACACCTACTTTTGTGGCGCGTGGACGGGTTATGGCTTCCATGAGGATGGCTTGAAATCCGGCCTCGGCGTGGCCAAACGCCTGCAGGCCCTCTTGGCCGCGGAAGTCTGATCCATGGCCCACGCTGCGCGCACACCATCCACCGCCTTGCTGGGCTTTGGGCAGGTGCGCCACACGCGGCTGCGGCCCGCGCACCATGCGTTTGCCTATGGCACCTACTTCCTCATGCTGCCGCTGCGCAGCCTGCAGGCGCAGGGCCCCGGCGCGCTGGCACGCAACTGCTGGGCCGCATTGAGTTTTTATGACCGCGACCATGGAGATGGCCGCGGCCCCGAACAGGGCGGCGCATTGGCCTGGCTGGATGCGCTGCTGCACGCCGAGGGCATAAACGATGCCAATGGCGAAGTCTGGCTGCACTGCTACCCGCGCGTACTCGGCTTCACGTTCAAGCCCGTGAGCTTCTGGTACTGCCAACGCACGGACGGCACCTTACGCGCCATCGTGGTGGAGGTGAACAACACCTTTGGCGAGCGCCACTGCTACCTGCTGGACCAGCCCCGCTACGGCGCCGAGTTGCGCGCAGACAAGGTCTTCCACGTCTCACCGTTTTGCCCGGTGGAGGGTGGTTACCGCTTCCGCTTCATGCTGACACCCGACCTGCAGCGCACCGTGGCGCGTGTCGACTACGACGACGCCCAAGGCCCGCTGATCGAGACCAGCGTGAGCGGCACGCTGGAGCTATTGAACGCCCAGAGCGTGCGCCGCGCGCTGTGGACCTACCCCGCCATGACGCTGGGCGTCGTGGCACGCATCCACTGGCAGGCGCTGAAGCTGTGGCTCAAACGGGTCCCGTTCTTCCGCAAACCAGTGCCACCCACGACCTTGACCACCCGCTAACCCCATTCCACGAATTTTCACGACCGTGTGAGACGCCCATGAACCCCAACAGCATCACCTCCACCGCACCTTCCTTCACGCTGCCCCGCGGCACCCCCGCGGCGGCCCGCACCGTGCTCAAGCTGCTGCAGCACCTGCGCCACGGCAGCCTGACGGTGCAACTGCCCGACGGCAGCATGCAGCGCTTTGGTGGCGAGGCCCTGCCCCACGCCAGCCTGCAACTGCACAACTGGAATGTCTGCAGCGCAGCCCTCAAGTCGGGCGACATCGGTTTTGCCGAGAGCTTTATCGCGGGCGACTGGAGCACCCCAAATTTGACCGAGCTGCTGCGCGTGCTGGTGAAAAACCGCGCCGAGGTGGAGGGCGTGATCTATGGCACCTGGGCCGGGCGCCTGCTCTACCGCATCAAGCACCTGCTGAACCGCAACACCAAGACCAACAGCCAGAAGAACATCCACGCCCACTACGACCTGGGCAACGCCTTCTACACGCTGTGGCTGGACGAGACCATGAACTACTCGTCCGCCATTTTCGCGGGCAACACCGACCAGCCCATGGCCGAGGCGCAAAAGGCCAAGGTGCGGCGCGCGCTCTCCATGGCCGGCGTACAGCCCGGCGACCGCGTGCTGGAGATTGGCTGCGGCTGGGGCGCACTGGCCGAGATGGCGACCACCGAATTTGGCGCGTCTATCACCGGTGTGACCCTCAGCACCGAGCAGTTGGCCTTTGCGCGCGAACGCATGCAGCGTTTTGGCGTGCAAGACCAGGCCGACTTGCGGCTGCAGGACTACCGCGACATTGCAGACGAACCCTTCGATGCCATTTGCTCCGTTGAGATGGTGGAGGCCGTCGGCCGCGAGTACTGGCCCACCTACTTTGCCAGCGTAGCCAAGCTGCTCAAGCCCGGTGGCCGCGCGTGTGTGCAAAGCATCGTGATCGACGACGCGCTGTTTGACCGCTACATCAGCTCCACCGATTTCATCCAGCAGTACATCTTCCCCGGCGGTTGCCTGCCTTGCCCGCGCGAGTTCCGCGCGCAGGCCCGTGCTGCAGGGCTGGAGGTGGTGGACGAATACGCCTTTGGCCCCGACTACGCCGAGACCCTGCGCCGCTGGCGCGACGCCTTCCTGGCCGAGCGCGAGCGCGTGATGGCGGCCGGCTTCGACCAACGCTTCATGCTGATCTGGGAGTTTTACCTGGCCTACTGCGAAGCGGCTTTTGACGAACGCAACATCGACGTGGTGCAGTACACGCTGCAAAAACGCGCGGCCTGACACCCAGCGACTCCAGCCATGCGCCACGCCCTGCCCACCCGCCGAACCCTGCTGCGCTGGGGCGGGAGCGTGGGCGCGTTGTGCTTGGCAGGTGCAGCCCGTGCACAGACTGCGATGCCGTCAGAAGTACAGGCCCAGCTGCCGCTGGCCAAGGCCGCAGGCGCCACGCGCATGCGGGTTTTTGGCCTGTCGATTTACGACGCACAGCTGTGGGTGGCCCCGGGCTTCGACGCAACGCAGTACGCCGCCCATCCCCTGGCGCTGGAGCTGCGCTACTTGCGCTCGCTCAAGGGAAAATCCATCGCCGAACGCTCCCTGCAAGAGATGCGCCGTGGCGGCTCGCTGGACGCCGCCACCGAACAGCGCTGGCTGCAGGCCATGGGGGAGGCCTTTCCGGATGTGAAAGAGGGCGACCGCCTGACCGGCCTGCACACGCCGGGTGCGGGCACCCGCTTCTTCTTCAACGGCACACTGCGCGCCACCGTGGCCGACCCGACGTTTGGCCCGCAGTTCTTTGGCATCTGGCTCGCGCCCTGGACGAGCGAGCCACGCCTGCGCGGGGAACTGCTCGCGGGGTTGGCGCCATGACGCGCAACACCGTTCCCACCGCGCCGTTTGACTGGCAAGCCGGTTGGCGCTATGGCCTCATGGGCCTGCCGCTGGCTTTTGTGGCGCTGCCGCTCTACGTCACGCTGCCCAACCACTACGCCACGGCCTTTGGTGTGCCGCTGGCCACGCTGGGCGCCGTGCTGCTGGCGGCACGCCTGTTTGATGCGCTGATTGACCCTCTGCTGGGACGCTGGAGCGACCGGCTGTTTGCCCAGTCGCTGCGCGCCGTGCTGGCTTGGGCCGCGCTGGCCTGCGTGGTGTTGGGTGTGGGCTTTGCGCTGCTGTTCTTCCCGCCCGTGCGCAGCCCCGGCGCACTGGTGCTGTGGGCCACGGCCTGCCTGGTCGTCACCTACGCGGCCTACAGCGCGCTCAGCATCCTGCACCAGTCGTGGGGCGCACGGCTGGGCGGAGACGAAGTGCAACGCAGCCGCGTGGTGGCCTGGCGTGAAGGGCTCGGGCTGCTAGGTGTCGTTTTGGCATCGATTGCGCCTCTAGCCCTTGGTTTACCTGCGACAGCAGCTCTGTTTTTAATAGCGCTTGGCGTGGGCTGGGCCGCTTGGCGCGTAGCACGCCAGCCCCCGGTGGGTGCGGCTTCTGCCACGGAGGCAGGCTTCTCCGCTGGCCGGCCCGCCTCCGTCTGGCTGCCGTTCACGCGGCCCGCATTCCGCGCGCTGCTGGCGGTGTTTGTGGTCAACGGCATTGCCAGCGCCGTGCCGGCCACGCTGATTCTGTTTTTTGTGCAAGACCGGCTGCAGGCCCCGGCGGGCATGGAGGCCTTGTTCCTGGGCAGCTACTTTGTCTGCGCGGCTGTGGCCCTGCCGCTGTGGCTGCATGTGGTGCCGCGCCTGGGCCTGGCACGCACCTGGTTGGTAGGCATGGTGCTGTCCATGGCGGTCTTTGTGTTTGCCACCCAGTTGGGCGCCGGCGACACCCTGGGGTTTGTGGCCGTGTGTGTGTTGTCGGGCGTGGCGCTGGGCACCGACCTGGCCTTGCCCGGCGCTCTGTTGGCCGGCACCATTGCCGCCGCCGGGGATCGCGGCCGCACCGAAGGCGCCTACTTTGGCTGGTGGAACTTTGCCACCAAGCTCAACCTCGCGTTGGCTGCCGGTGTGGCGCTGCCCTTGTTGGGCCTGCTGGGTTACACGCCGGGCACCCGTGACCCGGCTGCGCTACAGGTGCTCACCATCGCGTATTGCCTGTTGCCATGCGCACTCAAGGCTGCAGCCGCCGCGCTGCTTTACACCCTCATCATCCGAAAGACCCCATGAAACGACGCCTGCTCCTCAGCGCCGCCACCGCAGCCAGCGCCCTTGCGCTGGGCGGCTGCAGCACCCAAACCATTGACCAGTACCGCCAGGAAAAACCAGTGCTGGACCTGCAGCAGTACTTCAACGGCGTGCTCGATGCCTACGGCGTGTTCACCGACCGCTCGGGCGCGGTGGTCAAACGCTTCACCGTGGTGATGCGCTGCAGCTGGCAGGGTGACGAGGGGGTGCTGGATGAAGACTTCAGCTACTCCGATGGCACCAAGCAAAAGCGCATCTGGCGCCTGAAGAAGCTGGCCGATGGCCGCTACACCGGCACCGCCGACGACGTGGTGGGCACGGCCCAGGGCCAGGCGCGCGGCAACGCGTTTTACTGGACGTACACGCTGAGCTTGCCCGTCGATGGCTCCGTCTACGAAGTGAAGTTTGACGACTGGATGTACCTGATGACCGACACGGTAATGCTCAACAAGGCCACCATGAGCAAGTTCGGCGTGCGGCTGGGTGAGGTGACGCTGTCGTTCACCAAACGTCCGTAGTTTTAAGCCAAATTGGCACCTAGCCCACATCGATATTGCGCGAGCAGCTATCAAAACAAGAGCAAAAGGTTGTTCCCATGTCCTTCTTTTCCCCGCTGAACCCACCGCTGCGCGACTGGCGTGGCAAGACGGTCTGGATCGTCGGCGCCTCCAGCGGCATTGGCCAGGCTACCGCCGCGGCGCTGCATGCGCAGGGCGCCCAGGTGGTGGTGTCGGCCCGCAAGGTGGCCGACTTGGAGGCCTTTGTGGCGGCCCATCCCGGCAGCACGGCGCTGCCGCTGGACGCCACCGATGCCGCCGCCGTGCATGCCGCGGCCGACCAACTGCTGGCGCAGGGGCCGCTGGACTGCGTGGTCTACTGCGCAGGCCACTACGCCGCCATGCGCGCCACGGCGCTGGACCTGGGCGACCTGCAGCGCCACACGGCGGTGAACTACACGGGTGCCCTGTATGTGCTGAGCGCCGTGTTGCCCGCCCTGCTGGCGCGCGGCGCTGGGCATATTGCGCTGGTGGGTAGCGTGGCAGGTTATCGGGGCCTGCCCAACAGCTTGGCCTATGGGCCGACCAAGGCCGCACTCATCAACCTGGCCGAGACGCTGTACCTGGACCTGCACGACAGGGGCCTGGGGGTGTCCCTCATCAACCCCGGTTTTGTGCAAACCCCGCTGACCGCACAAAACAACTTTGACATGCCCGCGCTGCTGACTCCGGCCCAGGCGGCCCAGGCGATCCTCGAAGGCTGGGCGCAGGGCCGCTTCGAGATCCACTTCCCCAAACGGTTTACGCTGTGGCTCAAAGCCCTGCGCGTGTTGCCGTACCGGGCCTACTTTTACCTGGTCAGCCGCGCCACCTTATGAACACTTCCCACGCATCCTGCGAGCAGGCCGTTACCCAGGTGGTGGCCTGGTTTGAAACCCTGACACCCGCCACCGTGGCGACCCTGCCCGCGTTGTATGCCACCAACGCGCGTTTCAAGGATCCATTTAACGATGTGAGGGGCATCGTCGCCATCACGCACATCTTTGCCCACATGTTCGAGGCGTTGGAGGCGCCACGCTTTGTGGTGCGCGAGCGCATCGTGCAGGGACAGCAGTGTTTTTTGACGTGGGAGTTCCGCTTCCGCTTTCGGCGTTTCAAGCAGGGGGAAGAGCAGGTGATTCTGGGAGGCTCGCACCTGGTGTTTGACGACACCGGCTTGGTGACGCTACACCGCGACTACTGGGACGCGGCCGAAGAGCTGTACGAGAAATTGCCCGTGGTGGGCGGGGTGATGCGCTGGCTCAAGAAACGGGCCAACAGCTAGACAGCCGAGACGACGGTGACCTGGCTTAACGCCCGGTGGCGTTAACCTGGCCGCCGAACTTGCTGCCCTGGAAGTCTTGGTGAAATTCCACCGGGCGGCGCGGCTCCCACCAGGCGCGCAGGGAGGCAAACACATTGCGGCAGCCCGTGCACTTGTACTCACCCGTGGGTTTCAAGGCTCCGTTGGCCGCGCGGTCAATCACCGGCTGGTAGCTGGTGGCACCGCATTCGCGGCACTTGTAGATGGTCTTGAAGATTGCCATGGTCGGCAGACTGTAAGCACTGGCGCGGGTTTTGGCCAGTGTTTTTATGTAATGCCGTGTAAAAACAGGCATTGCAGCCCCTTTTGGGCCGCCAAGCCGCACCAGGCCTAGGCCGGCACGGTGTCCGCGAAGCTGGGGCGCTGTGCCAGTTTTTCGAGCAGCTTGCCCAGATTGGGGTGGTCCGCGCGCCAGTCGATCTGGGGAAAACGGAAGTCCAGGTAGCCCAGCGCGCAGCCCACGGCGATGTCGGCCAGGCTTAGGTGGATGCCACCACAAAACGGTTTTTCACCCAGGCCACGGTCCATGGCCTTGACGGCGTCCGTCACCTTGACCATCTGGCGGTCAATCCAAGCCTGGCTGCGCTGGGCCTTGGTACGGCCGGTCCAGGTGGCTTCCAGGCGCGCCAGGATGGCGGCGTCCATCAGGCCATCGGCCAGGGCTTCCCAAGTCTTGATTTCGGCGCGCTCGCGGCCCACGGAGGGGATCAGCTTGCCCACGGGCGAGAGGGTGTCCAGGTACTCGACGATGACGCGGGAGTCGAACAGCGCCTCGGCACCTTCCATGATCAGGCAGGGCACTTTGCCCAGCGGGTTCGACTCGGCGATGCTGGTGTCTGCCGCCCACACGTCTTCGGTGACGAAGGCGTAATCGAGCTTCTTCTCGGCCATCACGACGCGGACTTTGCGAACATAGGGGCTGGAAGTGGATCCGAGTAATTTCATGAGGTCTTGGCAGTTGCTTGAGGACCAATTCTATCCAGCGGGGTTTGTCCGAACGGGCCCTGGGGTCGGGCGTGGCGCACAACCTACAATTCGGGGATGACTTTCTCCGCCATTTCCGCCCTTTCCCCGCTCGACGGCCGCTACGCCCCCAAGCTCGCCACCCTGCGCCCTCTCACCAGCGAACTGGGCTATATGCACCGGCGCGTGCAGGTGGAGGTGGCCTGGTTCATCGCCCTGAGCGATGCGGGTTTTGCCGAATTCAAGCCCCTGACCCCGGGCGCCCGCACTTACTTGCTGGGCTTGGTGAAAAACTTCTCAGAAACCGATGGCGAAGCCATTAAGACTATTGAAAAAACCACCAACCATGATGTAAAGGCGGTGGAGTACTGGATCAAGTCCAAGTTCGAGGCGCGCCCTGAACTGGAGAAGGCCGGCGAGTTTGTGCACTTTGCCTGCACCAGCGAAGACATCAACAACACCAGCCACGGCCTGCAATTGCGCTCGGCCCGCGACGTGGTGGTGCTGCCCGCGCTGGACAAGATCGTGCTCAAGCTGCGCGACATGGCCCATGCCTACGCCGACGTACCCATGCTGAGCCGCACCCACGGCCAGACCGCCAGCCCCACCACCGTGGGCAAGGAAATGGCCAACGTGGTGGTGCGCCTGCAGGCCGCCTGCGACCGCATTGCCAGCGTCAAGATCCTGGCCAAGATGAACGGCGCCGTGGGCAACTACAACGCCCACCTCTCCGCCTGGCCCGAGTTCGACTGGGAAGCCTTCAGCCGCAAGGTCATCGAGACCCCCGAGCCGCTGGGCCTGGGCCTGACCTTCCAGCCCTACAGCATCCAGATCGAGCCGCACGACTACATGGCCGAGCTGTTTGACGCCGTGGCGCGCACCAACACCATCCTGATTGACCTGAGCCGCGACATCTGGGGTTATGTGAGCCTGGGTTACTTCAAACAGCGTCTGAAGGATGGTGAAGTGGGCTCCAGCACCATGCCGCACAAGGTCAACCCCATCGACTTTGAAAACGCCGAAGGCAACCTGGGCCTGGCCAACGCCGTGCTGCGCCACCTGAGCGAGAAGCTGCCCATCAGCCGCTGGCAGCGCGACCTGACCGACTCCACCGTGCTGCGCAACATGGGCGTGGCCCTGGGCTACGCCGTGCTGGCCTACAGCTCGCTGATGACCGGGCTGAACAAGCTGGAGATCAACGAGACCGCGATTGCCGACGACCTGGATGCGTCCTGGGAAGTGCTGGCCGAGCCCATCCAGACCGTGATGCGCCGCTTTGGCCTGCCCCAGCCGTATGAACAGCTCAAGAAGTTCACCCGCGGCGAGGCCATGACCAAGGAACTCATGCAAGGCTTTATCGCTGGACTGGCCATTCCGGAAGAAGAAAAGGCGCGCTTGCTGGCCATGACACCGGGTAGCTACACAGGCAAAGCGTCCGAGTTGGCAAAGCGGGTGTGATGGCCCCCACGTTCGGCACTGCGTGTCCTCTCTGCCCCCCACGGGGGCTTCTCCGCCTTGGGGCGGCCCTACGGCGGAGCGTCTGATGGCACTCAAATCCACCATCTACAAGGCCAACCTGCAGATTGCAGACATCGAGAACAGCTACTACGCCGACCACGCGCTGACGCTGGCGCGCCACCCCAGCGAGACCGATGAACGTATGATGGTGCGCCTGGCCGCGCTGGCCTTCAACGCCTACAAGCTGCAAACCGTGTGCAACGGCGACGGCACGCTGGCCTTTGGCGCCGGCCTGTCCGATGTGGAAGATCCGGACGTCTCACTGACCGACTTCACGGGCCACAAACGCCTGTGGATCGAGGTGGGCCAGCCTGAGGACAAGCCCATCAGCAAAGCCTGCAACAAGGCCGACGCGGTGCTGCTCTACCCCTTTGCCCACT
Organism: Rhodoferax sp. XS2R6; assembly: GCF_056521365.1. NCBI lineage: Bacteria > Pseudomonadati > Pseudomonadota > Betaproteobacteria > Burkholderiales > Comamonadaceae > Rhodoferax > Rhodoferax sp. XS2R6. The sequence goes on from NZ_JBWMAY010000003.1 coordinate 383,977, forward strand.
CTGCCGACATCTGGTGGAAGGGCATGGAGAGCAAACTCAGCCGCTTGGACAAGCTGCAGGTCTGGCGCATTCCGTCGGTCACCTCGCAGGCACTGGCCAAGCTGGCGCAGCGCAGCATGCAGCTGCAGGCGACGGTGCAGGAAGGGGTGTTGATGCTGGGCGACGGCGTAAACACCGTGGACATCGAACCGATTCGCTGGAAGTAGCGACAGGCGGCGTCGCGCCGCCATTTCAAGCCAAATTGACCTCTAGCCCGCGCGGATATTGCGCAAGCAGCTACTTTTTTGGTAGCAACTCTGGGGCAGCCGGCCCCTCAGCGGCCCGCTCCGCGTATTTGTTGAAGCGCCAGGCGCTGGCTTCCAGTGTGATACGCCGCCAGGTGGCACGTTTGGCGACCGGGCCCATCTCGGGCCAGCGCTGCACCTCTTCAAAGGTGCGGCCGCAGCCCTTGCACAAATCGTCTCCCTGGCTGGTGGAGCAGATGGCGATGCAGGGCGTGTCGGGTGTGCTCTCGTACCAGGCCATCCAGGCCGCCAGCGCCTTGGGCGGCATGGTGGCCGCGTCGGCTTCGGTCTCGTGGTAGTAGACCAGCAGGGCATACACCTCGGCCAGCGCGCGCGTGGGCGCAGGCAGGGCCACCCCATCCGGCGAAGGCTCGCGCGAGCGCCAGTAGTTGATAGCCGACTCGATGTCGGTGATGTGGATGCCTGCCATAGATTCCCGTAGAAGGGGGCGGATCATATACCGGCCGGTGGCCGCCCGCCCGTTCCGGCTGTGCATCCATGAAAAACCCCAGGTTTTGCAGGTTTTTGGTGCGCATCCAGTACACTCGCAGCCGCGAAGGGGAGTAGCTCCCGCCCGCTGCCACGCAGCGGTTATCAACACGTCGTCAATACGAAGCTCCGCTTCCGGCTTGTTGGGCCAGGGTTCTCACCTGGCTGAGCAAGACCTTCGATTGCAGCCCACCCAAGGCTGGATCGAAGTGCACTTGCGGATCCTGATCCCACGACTTTCGGTCCAGCGCGCGGTGCGCACCACACCGACTTCAACCTGGATTTGACATGGAATTTCTCTCCGCCCCCTGGTGGTCCGCCTTGCTGGCCATTGTGCTCATTGACCTCGTCCTGGCCGGCGACAACGCCATCGTGATCGCGCTGGCCGCGCGCAACCTGCCGCCCCCGCTGAAACGCAAAGCCATTCTGTGGGGTACCGTGGGCGCGATTGTGGTTCGCTCGGTCATGACCTTGGGCGTGGTCTGGTTGCTCAAGGTGCCGGGCCTGATGCTGGTGGGTGGCCTGGGGCTGCTGTGGATTGCGTACCAGCTGCTGGCAGACCAGGATGGCGGGGAACACGACGGCCCGTCCGCCAGCACCTTCTGGGGCGCCATGAAAACCATTGTGGTGGCCGATGCGCTGATGGGCATCGACAACGTGCTGGGGGTGGCCGGTGCCGCCCACGGCGCCATGGACCTGGTGGTGCTCGGCCTGCTGATCAGCGTGCCGATTGTGGTGTTTGGCAGCAGCGTTGTGCTGCGTTTGGTCGAGCGTTTTCCGATCATCATTCAGCTGGGCGCTGCTGTCCTGGCCTTTACGGCCGCCAAGATGGTGGTGGGCGAGGCGCTGCTGCGCCCGGTGTTTGGAGATGCCAGCACCACCGACAGCATGCACCTGGCCGCACGCTGGGCACTCTACGCCCTGGCGGTTGTGGGTGTGCTGAGTGCAGGCTGGTGGAGCCAAAAGCGCGCCCAGGCTCAATTGGCCCGCAACGGCTGAACAAGAAACACGCGCCTCGCCCAGAGGTCCCAAGGCCTCTGGGCGACGCAACAGGCCGGTGCTATGCTGCGGCACCATGAAATTACTCGTCAAATGGCTTCTGAGCGCAACCGCCTTGCTGGCGGTGGCCCACCTCTACAGCGGCGTGGAAGTGAAGAGTTTCACCGCCGCCTTGATCGCCGCGTTTGTGATTGGTTTGCTCAACACCGTGGTGCGGCCTCTGCTGGTGGTGCTGACCCTGCCCTTCACCGTGCTGACGCTGGGCCTGTTCTTGTTTGTCATCAACGCGCTGATGTTCTGGTCCGCCGCCGGCGTGTTGGACGGTTTTCAGGTGCAGGGTTTTACCGCCGCCCTGATCGGCTCTTTGATCTACACCCTGCTGGGCTTGGTCATCGAATCAGCGCTCGAGCGCCTGTTCACGAAGTAATTGCTCCACCTGGCGCGCCCGGGTGTCGACAATCGACGCTTCAAAGTGGTCGCCTGCTTTGGGATCACTGCGGGCCATATCCTGCGCAGCCTTGAGCCGCGCCAGCGCAGCCGCATAGTCCAGCTGCGCAATATTCACTTCGGCCTCTGCCCGAATGGACGCTACCGTGCGCCCCTGCGCAGCCGCAGTGCGCGCCAGCCACTGCCAGGCTTGTGCATCCCCGGCGTTGTCGGCCAGCCAGGTCTGCAAACTTTGTGATGCGGCATCGGCGCGGCCCAGCGCCAGCTGCGCCTGCACCGCCAACAACAGTTCGGCTCGGCTGCGGCTGGACCATTGCGGCCCCAGCTCCACCATGGCTTGCGCTGCATTGCCCCGGACCAGCGCAATCTCTGCCAGCAACAAACGCACTTGGCGCGCAGCTTGTGCATCACTGCGTGCCGCCTCGCGCAGGCGTTGGCTCAGAGCGTCCGTTTGGTCAAATGACCGCAAGCGAGACGCGGCAAGCGTCGCCGCATACAAAACGCCCGCCTGCAGCCCGGCGGGCTGGCGCGCCAGCCGGGCGGGTTCGGCCTCTTGCACCCAGTGGCGCAGGGCATCCACCGCCGGATTGGACAGAACACGCGCCCGTGCGGCGATCAGAGGATGTTCAGCGTCCGCTGGCGCAGAGGTGGTAGCAGCGCCTGTGCCTGGAATACGCGCTTGCATGTCCGCCATGCGCTCAGTGCTGAGGGGGTGGCTGCGCAGGTAGGGGAAACCACCCGCGTCGTTAAGCCGGGAGGACTGCTGCAATTTCTCAAACATGGACACAAAACCCTGCGGTGCAAAACCCGCCTGCCCCGCGATGCCAAAACCCACCCGGTCCGCCTCGCGCTCCATGTCGCGCGAGAAATTGAGCTGCGTCTGCGCAGCAACCGCTTGTCCGCCCACAATAACGGCATTGGCGCCGCCCGGGTTCTTGCTGGCAGCCATCGCGCCCAAAATCATGGCCCCAATCAGCCAGGGTGTTTGTTCATTCTGGCGTGTGATCAGTCGCGCGATATGGCGCTGTGTCACGTGGCTCAATTCATGGGCCAACACCGCAGCCAATTCGTCACGGCTGGTGACAACGCCCACCAACCCCAAATGCACACCAAAGTAAGCCCCTGGCAAGGCAAACGCATTGACCGAACGGTCACGCCCTAACAACACCCGCCAGGCGTACTGCGCATCCAGCTCAGGCGGCAACTCGCCGCGCGCACGCGCTGCTGCCATCAGCGGCAGCCAGATACCCTGCACGTATTCACCAATGACGGCATCGTCGAGGTAGTCTGGATCGCGGTAGAGCTCACGGGCTATGCGGTCGCCCAGGCGGCGCTCGGCTGCGGGGGTGATGGCGGTGGTGTCGCCTAGATTGGGCAATGTGTTAGACAACACCTCTGTATTCTGTGCCGCCACTAGCGGCCCATTAAAAACCACCAAAGCCAATACTACAGAGTAGTAAATGGACTTACGCAAAAACCTTTGGAATTGCCCCAGCAACCAATCATCAACCTTGATGACAGACCACCGACTGTCAGGCAATAAGATTTCGACAGTGCGCTCAAGCGCAATCGGTCGTTTTGATGTCCCTTGAATACTTTTAGTGATTTGCAGCACTGCTACCAGTTTCGCCCCCACACTCATGCCCCCAATTAATTGGCCGTCACCATACACAAATTAGACAAAGCAAATAACCTTAATACTTGTGCAAAATCGTTCTTCAACCCATCAAGAGCACACACCCCTAAAACTAGAGCGTTACCACCCAAAGCAGATGCTCAATTTTAGACAGTATCTACATCAGATTTAATGTGGGCCTCTCTTGCCAAAATACGTACGCAGACTCTCTTCGATTAAATCCATGTCAAAGCCATATTTATTGACTACATTCGTGATGAACGATACAGTTGATCAATAATATTGGTAAGCAAAAACAATTTTCAGAACGCAGTCAACATAAATACTAATTAGTCAGCTGATTCACGCACATGTGATACGCAGCCTCTGGGTCCTTCGATATATCAAGCAAGTGGGACATCTACATTATTAACGATGAAGAGTGCGCACTATTCAACCGACCAAAGTATCTTCTCCACCAATGAATTACTATCTCGCTGAACATTCCACGCACTTTTTAATGCAGCGCACTCCAAATCATTCGCTAATTTGCACAAACGATTTAACCAAAATATAGCGTTATCAGGGTGTCCATTTAGTGCATAAGCAAGCGCCAATTCATAAATTGCCCCAGGAGAGGGGTAAGCTCGTACAACATCTTCACGCAACGCCAACTCTACTTGGGTCATTCCAGTGTGTGGCCTGATTCGCACCATTTCAAGCCAATACTTGAACTGTGTCAAATAAATGACATCAGGAACATTGGGTACACTTGCCATGGGATACACCAAGCCCGCTCGCTCAAATCGCCATTTATTATAACTCTCCTCCACCCTCAAATAATCTCTTACAAGTCCAAACAAGAGAAAAGTAGACGCCAGAATAAGTCCAATAACAATTGATTTATTAATTTCAACTGAAAAACTCATTGCAACGCGAACACCAATCACCCCGACTACCATACCCGTTGGAATCAAAAAGGTTGCATATTGCAATGGATACTCAAACATCGAATGCACGCCAACCACTATTAACAAAAGTAGCAACAGCAGGTCTTGTTCATTTTTAATATTTTTCAACACATGACCAAACCAAACCACGAGAAAAATCACCACCAAGGATGCTAAGGGAATTCCAAGCCAAACAAAAATATCCAGAAGGATATTATGTGTATGGCCAAACATCCCCCCCATACTCGGAAATTTGTGTGCAACCGCGATTTGAGCGTTAATCACCTCAGTCCAGCCATATCCAAACCAAGGGCGATTCCAAATCGCATCTAAAAACAGCTCCCAAGCCGTCAATCGGACATCGCCCTGGAGCGCACTTCTCACATACTCAGCACCTCCTTCTCGCTGAAAGAAATAGACATCCATCCATTGGAAAAAATATACCCCTAAGAAAAATACTGCCAACAAAATCAAGCTAATAAATTTTATTTTTTCAAGCTTGATTGATCGTTCATAAATTAGCACAATGGACAGGATGACGAACCCTACAACATATGCCATTCGAGACTTAGTTAGGACAATCCCAAGAACGAGAAATGCACTTGCAACCAGGACGATCTGAATGTTAATGATTTTTTTCGAATACGCCCAGAAGCACCCAATCACCCCCCATAGCAATAATGACGCGAGCATGTTTGGCTGCCCTAGGTTCGCATAGTGCCGCCCGCCCGAATACCCCATGCTGAGATAGTCATTCAGTCCAGTTTCAAGTACCTCAGCCCAACTCCCTAACGATAATCCGACAGATACAATCGAAGCAAAGACCATCGCCCCCAAAAGCGCATCGGGCAACACCCCAGGCATCCGTTTTTCTAAATTAGCACCGACAACGATTGCTAAAGAAAATCCAAGTAGGTACGCTGATGTCATCCAAGCTTGACTTACAAATACCAACAAGCCAGTGGCGTAATGTATCCAAGGCACAAAACAAAGAGAAAAAGTGACTATAGCGAACAGCGGCCAAGTTAATGTTTTTTTTCTACCAAAAACTAACAGTAAAAAAGTGAGTGCCCCTATCAAAGCGACCCAAGCATCCGAGTGAAAACTCGTCCATGGTTGATAGTGGTTTGGTATAAGCCAGGCAAGCGATACAAGGAGCGCCCAAATTACTGCCCCGATATTTTTTTTGTTCATTTAAAATAAAAAGAGCTCCCATGGGAGCTCCTTGAATAAGCCACTAGCCTATTTATTTGCAGCTAGCTGGACGATACTTAGCCAGTATTGTTCCATCGCAAGTCCATGTCACTTGGCCCGACAGATAGGCACCAGTCAAAGTGATTGTACTGCCAGCAATATTATTGTCACCCCTTGCTGTCGCCGTAATAATCCCAGATGCATATGTAACGCCCGACACATATCGCGACGCCTGAGATTCGATTGTTACACTAGCTGCCTCAGGCATTGCAGTCAAGGTAGCCGCCGCTTCCGTAATTGTATTTTTTGCCGATGACGCAGCCAACATCACTTCAGTTACTTTGGCGCGGGTGGTGTAGTCTTGGTACGCAGGCAAAGCCACCGCAGCCAAAATACCGATGATCGCAACCACAATCATCAATTCGATCAGGGTAAAACCCTTTTGCATAGAACGCTTCATAAAAATCTCCAAAAAGTGTGAGGGCAAATATTTAGCAGACTTCGTGCCAACCCGAAATCATGAAATCGCCAGCAAAAACGTCTTTTATGTACACCAGAAGGTGATTTGACACGCCCGCTCACCGAGCGAAGAACATTTTTGTCACTTAATACACACCTGCCGAACCATCTTCAAGTCGGTCAGCCCCATCATCACCTTCTCCATCCCATCCATCTTGAGGGTCCGCATGCCTCCTTCAACAGCCGCAGCAAACAGCTCCGCCACCCGAGCCCGCTCCTGAATTAGCTTCTTTACAGCGTCATCCGCGACCATTAACTCATGCAGGCCGACCCGGCCTTTGTAGCCTGAGCTATTGCACTTATCGCAACCAACGGCTTTATAAAACTTGAGTTGACCGCCTTCACCGTAGGCTTGCACCCATTTGTCAATCATCTTCTTGGATTCGCCCGCATAGTCTGCCTTCCACGCTTGGGAGTGGCGCAGTTCCTCGGCATACTCCGCAGCGAACAAGCGGAGCTCTTCCGCCTCCGGCATGTAAGCCTGCTTGCAATCGCACAATTTCTTGGCCAACCGCTGCGCCAAGATGCCCAAGAGTGCATCTGCAAAGTTGAAGGGGTCCATCCCCATATCGAGTAGGCGGGTAATAGACTCAGGCGCGGAGTTGGTGTGCAAGGTCGAAAACACCATATGCCCGGTCAAGGAGGCCTCCACCCCCATCGACACGGTTTCTTTGTCGCGCGACTCACCCACCATGATGATGTCAGGGTCCGCACGCAAGAACGCGCGCATGACCAGCGCAAAGTCGATTCCCGCTTTCTTGTTGATTTGTACTTGGCGCAAACCCTTTTGCGTGATTTCAACCGGATCCTCCGCCGTCCAGATCTTCGTGTCCGGCGTATTCAGAAACTTCAGAATCGAGTGCAAGGTAGTTGTTTTACCGGAGCCTGTAGGGCCGCATACATAAAACAAACCATAAGGTTTGCTAACAGTTGCTTCCAGTCTCGCCTTGTTGTGGGCCGTCAACCCAAGTTTTTCCAGCGGAATGGGCTCTCCAGCCGCCAAAATCCGCATCACCACATCCTCAACCCCCCCCGCCGATGGAATGGTGGCTACGCGAAGCTCTATATCCAGTGGACCGTACTTCTTGAACTTGATTTTTCCGTCCTGCGGTTTGCGGCGCTCCGAAATATCGAGATCGCACATGATCTTGAGACGCGTGACCATTGCTTGGCGAAAGTGCGCGGGCACCTCCACATAGGGAACCAAACTCCCGTCGATACGAAAACGAATACCAGTTTTTAGTTTGCCTGGCATCGGCTCAATATGAATGTCCGATACTTTCTGGTTGTAGGCGTCGATGATCACTTTGTTGACGAACTTGACCAACTCGTTGTCCGCAGCAGCGGACTCAAGGGAGTCATCATTGGAGCCATCGTCAATCGGCGCCCCGTCCATGTCCGCCAACAATTGGTCGATGGTGCTGCTGTCTGCCGATGCACCAAACAACTGGGCCAATGTGTCTTTGAATTCCGTCTGGGTTGTGACGCGGTAAGAGAATTTGCTAGACCTAGGGAACACCTGGGGGACGACCCGCGAACCCCGTACGGCCTCTGGATCCAGGCACATGATCACTAACCCCTCAGGCGACTCCTCCAAAGGAATCCATCCCTGCTCCACGATGAATTCACGCTTGAGCGCCCCATGCAACATCTCAGAACGTATGCGACCCGCATTGAAGGGCTCATAGGCCACACCAAAAAACTTGGCCAACGCTCCGCCCAACAAAGCTGGACTAAGCCCGAAGTCGGACATCAAGGTCGCCTCAATCGAATGCCCTTCCGAGCGAGCCTCTTCGATGCTGTTACGCAGTTCTTGCTCTGCCAGCAGACCGTCTGCGACAAGACTATCAAACTTGGTGGCTTTTTTAACGCCACTGCCTTCGGTGGTCTTTTTAAGACGCTGACGAATCGCAGTAGCCAGCGTCTTGCAAAGTTCGGTGACACCATCCACCTCCAACTCACCAAAGGGCTCATCATTTTTGTTGTTGATAACCTGCAAAACGCCATGCAGGCTATTTCCATCCATGATTGGAGCCACCAACATCTGCTTGGTCCGGTAGCCCGAACGCTTGTCCACCTCCTTCAGAAAGGACAAAGCAGGATGGATACGCCGCAGCGCCTCTTCATCGTAGACGTCGAGCAAATTAAGCGCGGCCTTGCTGTAAGCAGCGTATCCCGCCAGACTCTGCGGAGAAATGGGTAACTTCAAGTCCCGACTACTGTTCAAACCTGTCTTGATTTTGGAAACAATGGAGGCCTGATCTTCACTTACCGCGTATAAAGTCAACCGGTCTGCATTGAGCAGTTTGCAAATTTCCTGGCTGGTTTCGAGCATGATTTGCTCGATATTTTCAGTTTCGTGAATACGTGCGGTAACTTGATGCAGTTGGCGGTAGAACAGCGCCTCAAACGTCATCCCTCTTTTTCTGGACGGCAGTTTTTGTGATTCAAAAAATGCCTGCTCTGCGCCTGCGGGTTGGATGACTGAACTCATAGATCGAACTCCTGTCCCGCGCGCAACCAACGGATGTCATGCATGACATCCGGGCCAAAAGGCTGCGTCTGATCAAAGCGCTGTATCTCCGCCATGATCAGCTCGGTTTCCGCGGGTTTGGTATGGGTAATAAAAATAGGGAAGCGCACGCCCTTGGCAATACAGTCCAGCTCCTGCGACAAGGAGTGCGGTGAAAGGTGCAGGCTTTTCTTAGCCAAGTCCTTTTCACGGTTACTAAAGGCCGTTTCTATGACCAGCATGGCCACTGGCAACTGGTTGATGCGGGCCCACAAAGCTGGGTTTCGCTCTGTATCCCCTGTAAAAACCCAGTTTCCAGCACCGGCGTTCACAGCAAAACCGGCGGCCGGCACGGTATGTGTAGCGGGCAATATCTCAATAGTTTTGCCAAACAAACGAACACATTCACCAATCGCCACTTCCACGAACCGGATAAATGGCGCTTGCGCAGTGGGTATGCGCGAGAAATCAGGCCATATCACGTCATTAAAAATATGTGCCTTCAGTGCGGCAATAGTGCCGGCGAGTGCATAAATATTCAGCGGTTGACTACGCTGCGAAGCGACGGCATCCACCATCAACGGCAACGCAGCAATGTGATCCAAATGGGAGTGCGACAAAAACACACCATCAATAGCCGCCATTTCCGCCAGCGTCAGATCGCCCACACCGGTCCCCGCATCCACCAGTATCCGACCGTCAATCAGAAACGATGTGGTTTTGCAATCTCGGGCAATGGCGCCAGAGCAACCCAGTACACGGACTTTCACAAGTGATGCCCTATTTGGTTTCGAAATTGGTTGCACCATCCCACGCGGGGTCAAATGGCAGCAAACGCATGGAGGCTACTCTTTCAGAATAGAGTTGGTAAAGGTATTTTTTGGCGTTCATGCGCATTAAGTTAATTAACAGCACGTCGGCCTGGTCCCAGTTTTGAGCACGGTAGGCCCGCAAGAATGAGGACCACGTTTTCACTTCCTCAGTGACTTCGGGACTGATGCGATCCAAAGGGGCCAGAGGCCAGTAGATCGATACGGCCTGTTCCTTGCCCTTCACACGCACCTTGTCCAACTCTTGCCATGCAAAATCAGGAGCCAGTTTTTTAGCGTTCTCACTGACCACAATGTCTACTCCGTAGACTTTGGAGAGCCCCTCCAATCGGGACCCCAAATTCACCGCATCGCCAATCACGGTATAACTTCTCCGGATATTGGAGCCCATGTCCCCAACACACATGGTTCCGGTGTTCAGTCCAATACCGATACCGATCTCCGGCAAACCATTGGCTCGATGTTCGGCATTAATCTCTCGGACAGCATTCGCCATTTCCATGGCAGACTTCACTGCCAAATGGGCATGCTCCGCAGTCTCCACCGGCGCCCCCCAAAAGGCCATCACGCAATCACCCATGTATTTGTCAATCGTCCCACGATTGGCACGAATGAGTGTCGTTAGCCGACTGAATACACCGGTCAACAAGGCTTGCAGCTGCGTAGGCTCCATTTGTTCGGACATTTTGGTAAATCCGCGCATGTCGCAAAACATCACTGTCAACTCGCGGTTGGCCGCCTGCATGCTGTAGCTGTCTGGATCTTTCAGCATTTCATCCACCAACTCCGGCGGCACATAGGTTCCAAATAGATTGGCAAGTTCACGTTTGGAGCGGCTTTCTACAAAATAGCCGTAACTCATGTTCAAACCAAATGCGGTGACGGCCATGGTAAGCACCGACGCCAATGGAAGGACCAATCCGTAACCCAGATAGAGCCACAGGTTCATACTGGCCAACAAGCCCAGCACCACCACACTGAGCAAAACTGCCCGCGGGGCCGAAAGCAATGGCAAACCGATCGCCAGCAGTAGACCAGACAGCAACACCATGACGACCTCGTAACCCACGGCATAGTCCGGTTTCACCAGTACATTGCCATCCAGCAGTGCCGAAATAATGTTGGCATGGGTCTCCACCCCGGGATACGTCTCCCCAACCGGAGTGACCCGCAAATCCAACAATCCCGGCGCAGTAGTACCGAGCAGCACCATCTTTCCCTTTAATGCACCAGACGGCACTCTCTTGCTCACAATATCAGCCGCAGAGATGTAGCGGAAAGAGCCCCCATTAACGCCCCCATATCCTCGGTAGGGGACCAAAGTTGCCACGCGTTCGTCCACAGGAATCGCAAGGGCTTTGTCCCCCTGCTTCAACAAAACCCTATCCATCCCTTGGTAGGTTTTGGCCAAGAACCGCTCATTGGAGAACCCTGGCGCCACAGTTGGCATGCCTGCAATCACGCGAAACATGGCGAGTGCAATGGATTCGTAGTATTCACCTTTGTACTCTGCGAGCAAAGGCAAAGAGCGAACCACACCGTCACCGTCCGTGATGGAGTTGAAGAACCCCGCCATGGGTGCTGCTTGGGCCAACTTGTCAATGTTTGCGCCATACCCCGTCCAAGAGGTCGCTTTGATCTGCCGTCCTTGCAAAGCCGATTGGCGCAAAGCCGGTGCAGGCAACACCCCGTTGGATCGACCGTCTTTATCGCTGGTCAGGTAATAACCCATCACAACAGGGCGATTCGCGATCGCACGCGCAAACGCAGCGTCAAAATCCAGGTCAGGCTGCAGTTGCCTCAGCCGCTCTGAAAACCCTGGATAGTCTTTCAATTCCTGGCTGGCCAGCTGGTTCAATCGCGTCAGGCCAGAGCTCTCGTCTGCTTCCGCAAACACCACATCAAACCCGAGAATGGCGACTTGCTGGTCTTCAAACAAGGTATCCACCAGTTCGGCAAGCTTGTTACGCCCCCAAGGCCAGCGCCCAAGCTCCGCAAGGCTTTTTTCGTCAATATCGACGATCACCACACGATCATCCAAGGTCCGCGGCATGGTCGCACGCAGGCGGGCATCGTAAATGATGTCATCAAGACGCTGCAAGACATCGATACGGGCTACACCAACCGCATGCAGCAAAGCGAAAAGCACCGGTATCAGCGTTACCGCGATCCTGCGCCAATGCTTTGCAATGGATTTCATAGAAGACCTACCGGCATCAAATGGAGGGAACGGCCAGGTCTACTGACTGGACAATGGTCAGGTTTGAACAAACTGCATTTGAGTCCCAGCCAACTCCACCAAGTCACCGTTTTTTAGCGAAATGGGATCTGAACCAATAGGCGACCCGTTCAAGGTGGGATTTCCTGCGCCTTCAACATGGTGCACCACGTAGCCGTGCTGCCGACGGGTAATCGCCGCAACGGCCACGCCCGGCTTCCCAATGGTCGTAACCACTTTGGTCAAAGGGACCTCACGCCCAGAGGCTGCGCCAGACAGAACCTTGATGGCGGCATGAAAAGCCCCCAAACCCATGGAATCACCCGCTGCTGTCGGATAACCCGATGCAGGGGCACTCTGGGGAGTCACCGCAGGACGTGCCCGAACCACCATGGTCTTGTCAAAATTCTCAGCGGCACCATCACCAACGAACTTGATTTTGTACTTGCCAATCTCAATGCCATCACCGTTTTGCAACTGCTGCTTTTTCACAGCCTTGCCATTGATATAGGTGCCATTGGTGCTATTGAGATCCTCCAAAAACACTTCACTACCCGTCATCAACAACACTGCATGCTCACCACTCACGGCCAAGTTATCAATAACAATATCGTTGTAGGGACGACGTCCCAAGGTGGTACGGTCTTTGGTAAGCTGAACTTCCTTGATCACGACCTCATCGATCGAAACGATCATCTTCGGCATGATCGACTCCTTTTCCTGTAATTGGTTTGTGGAAAATCTCAGTACTCTACTTCCCTAGCAGCCTGGCAAATAAACCCCGCCGTTCCGCTGCCTCGCTTACCGAGACCATCAAAACCGAGATATTGTCACGACCGCCATTGTCATTGGCGGCAGAAATGAGCAAATCCGCCTTTTGGTCCAAGCCCGCGTTCTCGCATACGATTCTAGCGATTAGTTCGTCGGCGACCATATCCGAGAGGCCGTCTGAGCACATAAGATACAAGTCGCCCGGTTCGACCACGTGCTCATTGACATCCAGCGCAACTGCATCTTCTACGCCCAAGGCGCGTGTCACCAGATTTTTGATGGAAGAAGTGGCTGCTTGCTCTACAGAAATCAGCCCTGCGTCGATCTGCTCCTGCAGCAAAGAGTGGTCCTTGGTAATTTGAGTCAACGTGCCGTCGCGCAAGCGGTAGCAGCGAGAGTCGCCAATATGCCCCAGCAAGAGGCGATCATCCTGAAAAACACCCACGACCAAGGTGGTGCCCATACCAGCGTACGCCGCATTGGAGTTGGCCGAGTTGAAGATGGCCATATTGGCATTGTCAACACAGATCTCCATGGCACGGCGCACCTCCTTGGCCTGCGCAGTCGCCCCCGCCTCCAGCAACCATCGGCTTAGCTCGGACTTGATAAACGCGGTGGCCATCCCACTGGCAATTTCTCCCGCGTTATATCCGCCCATGCCATCCGCCAATACGGCCACCTTGGCATTCTCTTCAAATGCAACGGAATCTTCGTTGTTGTCTCTGGCACGGCCCGGATCCGTGTGGGCATAAAACTGGTACATCATTGCGCAGTCAAATCTCTATATCGGTAGACCCGGATGGGGGGGCGCCAGCATCACGAACGGCGGTTTGTGCCACCGTACGGTCATACACGGGCGTCGAATTGGGGTTGGTTGCCGCAAAATCGGGCTGAGACGCTTGGGCCAGAGGCACACTTGGAGTTGCGCCCAACATACCGTCAGTCACAGCACTGCGCAAATCAAGCGCAACCTGCCCCCCGTCTTGGTAACGCAACTCTGGGCGTTTGTGCAACATCAAAGCCACGATACGCGCCAACTCTTCGGGTATTTCTGGACGAATGGCGCGAACATCCGGCGCCTCTTCGTTGGCAATTTTGAACATCAATTCGGCCATGGAGTCCCCACGAAAAGGCAGAACACCCGTCAACATTTGAAAAAGCATGACGCCCAGAGAATACAAATCTGAACGACCGTCCACTTTCTTTCCCGCCAGCTGCTCAGGGGACATAAAACTGGGGGTCCCCAAAACCAAGCCAGTTTTTGTTTTACTGGAATCCGTAATACGGGCAATACCGAAATCGGTTACCTTGACGGTATCGCTCTCCCGCTCATACATGATGTTGGCGGGCTTGATATCCCGGTGCACCACCATCTGCTTGTGGGCATAGGCCAAGGCCTCCGCCACCCTTGCCACAATGCTGGCAACCAATGGCACGGGAAGCAAACTACCTCCCTTGCAATAATCCACCAAATCGCGTCCCTTCAGGAACTCCATGGCGATATAGGCCAAATCGTGTTCTTCGCCCGCATCAAAAATGGTGACGATATTCTGGTGCTGCAGGCGCCCAGCCGTCTCTGCTTCTCGGAAAAATCGCTCACGGGCATCCGTAAGCTCTTCTCCGGCAAACTCCTGGCTTAAGGCCATGGTTTTGATAGCCACTACACGGCCAATCTTGGGGTCTTTCCCAAGATAGACCACACCCATAGCACCCTTGCCCAGCTCTTTCTCCACCTGGTAGCGCCCCAGCATCGGTTTTTCGACTGCGCCGCCATCCAGCAGCATGGTGCCACCTGGATGGCCACCACTACCCAGAATCACCGTTTCAGACAGATTTTTAGCGCGGTTCAACTTGGCCTTGATGTCCTTGTAAGAAGCATCAAATGCAGCCATGTGCTCGTACACCGACTCAGCTTTATTGAATTGACGCTTGCGCTCGAAATCCAACGCCAAGCTATACAGATTGCCCATTAACGCGTCGCCCATGGGAACTCGCCGAAATCGATCAAACGCCATGTCCAGCTGCCCTTGCCCCTGCAAGGCCAGACCCATCATGCGGTTGGTTTCTGCGGATTCCTCGTCTGCTTTAACCTTGCCAGCCTCCGTCATCAAAAACCGTTTGGTGGTCAAGGCAAGATGTCCAAGTACCAGCACTGCCGCAGGAAACACCAGCTTGATCCAGACAGCGCCGCCCGATAGCAAACCAAACTCCAAGAGCAACAGTAGGACAAATGCCCCCAAAGTCACTGCCGCTGCTGCGCCAGCGCCCATCCTTGGCAGCGCCCACACAATATAGGCCGCCACCAGCAAAAACGCCCCCAAGCTGGCCCAAACACCCCACCCCGGCTGAACAATAAAATGCTCACTCAATATGCTGGAAGTGATGTGTGCAATGGTTTCTGCGGGAGACAGCGAAGCGTGTCCTGGCACAGGAAATTGCACCCCCACACCTGCCGCAGTTGCACCAATAATTACGATTTTGTCGGTGTATTTGCTTGCCGGGATCTTGCCGCTCAAGACATCGTAAAAAGAATCTACTGCAAACGCAGGCTTGCCTTCATGTCCCTTGTAAAACTGGGGAAGCATCAAAGCAGCCTCATCGGTTTTCACTTTCAAGCGCCCGATCTGCACAGACTCGCCGACATTCAATCGAATGTCAGCCGCGCTCAAATTCAAACTGTGGACAGCAGCCAACAGCGCCATCGACGGAATCGCCTTCCCGTAAAAATTCACGAGCAGGGGCTCCAAACGCACAGCGCCATCCACGTCAGGAAATTGATTCAGATGCCCGATACCCGCGGCTACGCTTCCCAATGACTCCAGTGGCTGCTGACCCCGCTGGGCCAAAACGGAGTAACCACTGCTTTCATCTACCGCACTCTTAGCAGCGTAGGCCGGCAGGGGCTCGTCGGGGCGGCCCTGCGGCTCACCCAAAACATACACCGAAGGCAGCAACACACTACCCGCAGCTTGCACACTAGCCGCCAACTTGGCATCGGTATCCAATGCCTGCTCGGCTTCCGAAATAAGCTGAACCAATTGGACACTGGGCGCTGCACCGTCCCCAGGCGTATTGATTACAGCCTTCATCTTACGGATGAACTGTAAGCCGGGGTCCACCTGTGGCTCGATAAAGAACGCCGTATGCGCAATGGTCTTGGCTTTGGCAGCCGCCAGTTGGTCAATCAGCTTGGCGTGCACATCTCTAGGCCATGGCCAGCGTCCGATATTGGCAATGCTCTGATCGTCAATGGCAATCACAGCAATGCGATCAGATGGCTGGCGCGAAGTACTGGTACTTGCAAAGTCGTAAAAGCGGCGCTCCAAAGTACCGACAAAATCAGTGGCGATGTGCAACCCGACCGCGGCAAGCACCACGGCAATGCCGGCGAACCAATCGGTACGCCAAAACACCTGTGCTTTTGAAAAACGTTTCGCCACTCGCCACCCCTCACCCTGTGTGAAGCTGATTTTCACCAGCTACATAAGCCACAGCGCCTTCCATACAGAGGACGCTGCAAAGTTGTAACAGTATCAGACAGTCAGGCCCTTCACAAGGCGATAAGTCATCGCAATTCCCGCTTTTTGATAAGCGGGAACTCAGAGCGATGAGCGGGAGTACGATCTATTCTGCAACCGTTGTTGCACGTTTGCGGCTGAGATAACCCAGGGCATAGACCAGCAAAGCACCCGCAATACCCAAACCATAGTTCCAGACGGCGGTTTGGGGCAATACGTCCTTCATGGCGGGGTCTCCATGGGCCATGGTCCCGGCGATCCAACCCAGCAACATGCCGCCCACGGTGATGATCAGGGGGAAGCGGTCCATCAGCTTGAGAACCAGCTGGCTCCCCCAAATGATGATGGGAATGCTTACCAGCAGGCCAAAAATCACCAATGGCAGCTGGTGATCACCGCCCGCACCGGTTGCCGCACCCGCAATGGCAATCACGTTGTCCACGCTCATGACCAAGTCGGCCACGATCACGGTTTTGACCGCCGCCCACAGCTTGTCACTGCCCTGGATGTTGGAATGCTCATCCTCATCATGGGGCGCCAACAATTTGACGCCAATCCACAACAACAGAGCCGCACCAACAAGCTTCAGATACGGAACCTGCAGCAAGGTCAACGCAAATGCGATCAATATCACGCGCAAAACGATCGCCCCAGCAGTCCCCCACAAAATGCCTTTGGTGCGCTGATGCGCTGGCAATTTGCGGCAGGCCAAGGCAATCACCACGGCGTTGTCACCACCCAACAGAATGTCGATCATGATGATCTGACCGACGGCAAACCAGAAATGTGCTGTTAGAAATTCTTCCACGGTAGTCCTTGTGCGGAGTGCGCCACTCCAAAATACGAAAGCCGGATTGTCCCTCAGGACATCCGGCTTGTGTGAAGGTCAGATGCCTGACCTTCCCCATACAGACATGCTTACAGCATGGCCTTGAGCAATTTGGCCATTTCAGACGGATTGCGTGTGACCTTGAAGCCGCACTCTTCCATCACAGCCAGCTTGGCATCTGCGGTATCTGCGCCACCGGAGATCAGGGCACCTGCGTGGCCCATGCGCTTGCCGGGAGGGGCGGTCACACCAGCAATGAAGCCAACAATCGGCTTCTTCATGTTCAGCTTGCACCAGCGAGCGGCTTCGGCTTCGTCAGGTCCACCGATTTCACCGATCATGATGACGGCGTCGGTATCTGGATCTTCGTTGAAGGCTTGCATCACGTCGATGTGCTTCAAGCCGTTGATGGGGTCGCCACCAATACCAACAGCAGACGATTGGCCCAGACCGATTTCGGTCAGTTGCGCCACGGCTTCATAGGTCAGGGTACCGGAGCGGGACACTACACCAATGCGGCCCTTGCGGTGGATGTGACCGGGCATGATGCCGATCTTGATTTCGTCAGGCGTGATCAAACCAGGGCAGTTGGGGCCCAGCAGCAAGGTCTTCTTGCCGCCGGCAGCTTCCTTGGCCTTCATGCGGTTGCGCACTTCCAGCATGTCACGCACAGGAATGCCTTCGGTAATGCAGATCGCCAAGTCCAGATCGGCCTCGACAGCTTCCCAGATGGCGGCTGCGGCGCCAGATGGCGGCACATAGATCACCGACACCGTAGCGCCAGTTTCCGATGCAGCTTCCTTCACGGAGGCATAGATTGGAATGTTGAAGATCGACTCGCCGGCCTTCTTGGGGTTCACGCCTGCCACAAAGGCGTTCTTGCCGTTTGCGTATTCCTGGCACTTTTCAGTGTGGAACTGGCCGGTCTTGCCGGTGATACCCTGGGTGATGACTTTGGTGTCTTTGTTGATAAAAATCGACATGGTGTTTCCTTAGCGGGCGGTCTTCAACGTGCTTTTACGGCTGCAACAACTTTTTCGGCCGCTTCGGCCATGCTGTCGGCGCTGATGATGGGCAAGCCGGACTCGGCCAGCATCTTTTTGCCCAGGTCTTCGTTGGTGCCCTTCATGCGCACCACCAAAGGCACGGACAGGTTCACGGCCTTGCAGGCAGTGATCACGCCAGTGGCGATGGTGTCGCATTTCATGATGCCGCCGAAGATGTTGACCATGATGGCCTCGACCTTGGGGTTCTTCAACATGATCTTGAAGGCTTCGGTCACTTTCTCGGGGGTGGCACCGCCGCCCACGTCCAAAAAGTTGGCAGGCTCAGCGCCGTACAACTTGATGGTATCCATGGTGGCCATGGCCAAGCCAGCGCCGTTCACCAGGCAGCCGATATTGCCGTCCAGGCTGATGTAAGCCAGGTCAAACTTCGAGGCTTCGACTTCGGCGGCGTCTTCTTCGTCCAGATCGCGGTAAGCCACGATTTCTGGGTGACGGAACAGCGCGTTGGGGTCCAAGTTGAACTTGGCGTCCAGGGCCATCAAATTGCCCTTGGAGTCGCAGTTCAGCGGGTTGATTTCCACCAGCGACGCATCGGTGTCCATGTAGCACTTGTAAATCTTGGCGAAGATGTCTACGGCCTGGTCGATGGAAGCGCCGGTCAGGCCGATGGCTGCGGCCACTTTTTTGCTCTGCTCAGTGGTGATACCAGCCAGAGGATCGATCATTTCGGTCACGATCTTTTCAGGTGTGGAATGGGCCACTTCCTCAATGTCCATGCCGCCTTCGCTCGACGCGATCAGGGCCACCTTCTGGGTAGCGCGGTCGGTCACCAGCGACACATACAGTTCATTCTTGATGTCAGCGCCGTCTTCGATGTAGAGGCGGCGGACCTTCTGGCCTTCAGGACCGGTTTGGTGCGTTTTGAGCTGCATGCCCAAAATTTCAGTGGCCAGGCGTTTGACGTCGTCGATGGACTTGGCCACCTTCACGCCACCGCCCTTGCCGCGTCCACCTGCGTGGATTTGCGCCTTGACAACCCAGACTGGGCCACCAAGTTTCTGAGCGGCTTCCACCGCTTCTTGCACTGTGAAAGCGGGGATGCCGCGAGGCACCGGCACACCGAACTGGCGCAAGATTTCCTTGCCTTGGTACTCGTGAATCTTCATGACGTCTCTCTCTGGACTGGACAATTTTCACCATGCCGCAACATGAAATTGCGAGTGCATGGCACTGGACACATCAGCCTCCGACTGTATCATGGTGCGATGCACAATACTTGTGCGAGGCTTACGGCTGCTGTATACAACCCGGCTTTCTGCCTCTGGCCATGCACTGATTTTCGACCCTGACCATGAAAAAAATCTTTATCGACGGCGAAGCCGGTACCACCGGCCTGCAAATCCGGGAACGCCTGCAGGCCATGCCGCAGGTCGAGCTCCTCAGCATCGATCCCGCACTGCGCAAAGACCTCCAAGCCAAGCGCGCCTTGGTCGCACAAGCCGACCTGGTCGTACTCTGCCTGCACGATGACGCGGCCTTCGAAATGGTGGCCATGGTCGACGGGCTGGAGAAAGAAACCGGACGCCCCGGTCCGCGCATCATTGATGCCTCCACCGCGCACCGCACGGCGACTGGTTGGGTGTATGGTTTTCCCGAGCTGGCCGCTGGCCAACGCGACGCGGTGGTGAACGCCCGCCGTGTCAGCAACCCGGGTTGCTACGCCACCGGCGCGATTGCGCTGATTCGGCCGCTGGTGGATGCGGGCCTGCTGCCGGCTGACTTTCCAGTGTGCTTGCCGTCGGTGAGTGGTTATTCGGGCGGCGGACGCACCATGATCGAGGCCTATGAACACGGCACGGCAGCACCCTACGAGTTGTACGCGCTGGGCCTGAAGCACAAACACATTCCTGAAATCATGCAGTACACAGGCCTGACACGTCGGCCGCTGTTTGTGCCTTCGGTCGGCAACTTCAAACAGGGCATGTTGGTGCAGCTGCCTTTGCACCTGGACACGCTGCCCGGTCAACCCACCGCACACGATCTGCACGCCGCGCTGGCCAAACACTACGCGGGCAGCACCTGGGTGACTGTGGAACCTGTGACGCCCGACCTCAAGCTGGATGCAGCCGCCCTTGCCGACACCAACAAGCTGGAACTCCGCGTGTTTGCCAATGACGCCGCCAAAGACGGCTTTGCCCATGCGGTGCTGGTAGCGCGCCTGGACAACCTGGGCAAGGGTGCCAGTGGCGCAGCGGTGCAAAACCTGCAGTTGATGCTCGGGATTTAAGAATCGCGGTACCGCGACAACTCAATCGTCTTCGGCGCCCGACACCACCTTGTGGATGGTGTCTCCACCAAAGCCGCGGCTAGCCAGAAAACGCATTTGTTTGCCGCGTTCCGCAGCATCGGCGGGCTGGCGGCCAAACTTCTTGCGCCAGATTTCCCGGGCCCGCTCCAACTCCGTGGCGCGCAACGCACTGACAGCCTCAGCCACCGCCTCCGGCTCCAGCCCCTTGGCCTGCAGCTCCTGCTTGATGCGCGAGGCGCCCAGTTTGGATGCCCGCCGGTGCACCACCGACTCCAACACCCGCGCCTCGTTGATAAACCCCTTGGCCTGCAAGGTGTCCAGCACCTTGGCCACAGCGCCCGGCTCTTCTTCGTACTGTGCCAGCTTGCGCTCCAGCTCCACCCGGGAATGCTCCCGAGTACTGAGCAGGCGCAAGGCTCGACCGGTCAATGACAGTGCCGGCTTTGCTCCTGGTTTCATAGCTGCTTGCGCAATATCCACGCGGTCTGGAGGCTTATTTACTCAGATTTTTCGGCTTTGTCGGCCTTTTTGGCCTTGGCTTTGACTTCGGGCTCGGCCACCGGCAGCAAGGGAATGCCCAGAGACTCGCGCACCTTGTTTTCGATCTCCACCGACAACACCGGGTTCTCGCGCAGGAACTCGCGGGCGTTGTCACGGCCTTGGCCGATCTTCTCGCCCTGGTAGGCGTACCAGGCACCAGATTTTTCCAGAATACCGGCCGTCACACCCATGTCGATGATTTCGCCATGGCGGCTGATGCCCTCGCCAAACAGGATGTCGAACTCTGCCGTCTTGAACGGAGGGCTGACCTTGTTCTTCACTACCTTCACTTTGGTCTCATTGCCAATCGCATCGTCACCCTTTTTGATGGTGCCAGTGCGGCGAATGTCCAGGCGCACGGAGGCGTAAAACTTCAGCGCATTACCGCCGGTGGTGGTTTCGGGCGAGCCGAACATCACGCCAATCTTCATGCGGATCTGATTGATGAAGATGACCATGCAATTGGTCTTCTTGATATGGGCGGTCAGCTTGCGCAAGGCCTGGCTCATTAACCGGGCTTGCAGGCCAGGCAGGGAATCACCCATTTCGCCTTCCAGTTCGGCCTTGGGCGTCAGTGCCGCCACCGAGTCGACCACGATCAGGTCCACGGCACCGGAGCGCACCAGGCTGTCCACGATTTCCAGCGCTTGTTCGCCGGTGTCGGGCTGGCTGATCAGCAGGTCTTGCAGGTTCACGCCCAGCTTTTGTGCGTACTGGATGTCCAGCGCGTGTTCAGCATCCACAAAGGCGCATTGGCCGCCTTGTTTTTGCATCTCGGCGATCACTTGCAGGGTCAGCGTGGTTTTGCCGGAGGATTCTGGGCCATAGATTTCAACCACGCGGCCACGGGGCAGGCCACCCACGCCCAGGGCAATGTCCAGCCCCAGGGAGCCGGTGGAGACGACCTGGATGTCCTCGATCACCTCGCCCTCACCCAGCCGCATGATGGTGCCCTTGCCGAATTGTTTTTCGATCTGGGCCAGGGCCACTTGCAAGGCCTTGGCTTTTTCGGCGTTGGCGCCATTGGTGTTGTTAGGGTTCTTAACGGGTGCGTCCATGAGAAATCTCCTTGAAAATCAATCGGTTGGTGCACCACAGCAATCTGGTTTTAATAACAGGCTGGATGCTTGAACAGTAGTTTAAGCGCCTTCGTTGGATTGCGTAAATACATTTATTAGTCAGTTTGCATTACCATTTGGCGATGCCAGATTTCCATCTCCAACACAACGACACCTGGCGCCAGAACCACCTGGGCCACTGGCTGCGCCTGGCGCTGGCGCGCTTTGACACCCGGGTACTGGAGCTCATGGCCCACCACCCTGGCGTGCCGCTGGGGCTGTCCAACCTGGCAGAGCGCGGGCAGGTGGGCGCAGCCCACATCCACATCACGCGGCACCTGGCAGTGGAGGGCTCGCGCCTGACCGACCTGGCCCAGCGCGCCGGTATGACCAAGCAGGCCATGGGCACGCTGGTGACCCAATGCGAGGCTTGGGGCATGGTGCGCCGCGAAGACGACCCTGCCGATGCACGGGCGCGCCGCGTGCAGTTCACCGCCACCGGCCTGGCCTGGCTGGGTGCCTACCAGGAAGCGGTGGCCCAGGCAGAAGACGAGCTGCGCCAGGCCGTCAGCCCTGAGGTGGCCACCGTGGTGGCACTGGGCCTGGAGGCCTACAGCGGACAGTAGACATGCCCACCCACGGCTCGGCGGCGGCTGGCAGGCAGGCAAGCCTGGCGCAAGGGTCACGCGCCTAGAATGGCAAACAGAACAGAACGCGCACGCTGCCCCAGCGAGGAGACACCCCATGCGAATACTCATAGCCGAAGACGACCAGGTGCTGGCCGATGGCCTGCTGCGCGCCCTGCGCAGCGCGGGCGCCGCCGTGGACCACGTGGCCAGTGGCACCGAAGCCGATGCCGCACTGATGACCAACACCGAATTTGACCTGCTGATCCTGGACCTGGGCCTGCCCAAGATGCACGGGCTGGAAGTGCTGAAGAAACTGCGCGCACGCGGTTCCTCGCTGCCGGTCTTGATCCTGACCGCGGCCGACAGCGTGGACGAACGCGTCAAGGGCCTGGACTACGGCGCCGACGACTACATGGCCAAACCGTTCAGCCTGCAAGAGCTGGAAGCCCGCGTGCGCGCCCTGGTGCGCCGCGGCATGGGCGCCACGTCGGCCAGCATCAAACACGGCCCGCTGACCTACGACCAGGCCGGCCGCGTAGCCACCATCGACGGCAAGATGGTGGAGCTGTCGGCGCGCGAACTGGGCCTGCTGGAAGTGCTGCTGCAGCGCGCCGGCCGCCTGGTCAGCAAGGACCAATTGGTGGAGCGCCTGTGTGAGTGGGGCGAAGAGGTCAGCAACAACGCGATTGAGGTCTACATCCACCGCCTGCGCAAGAAAATCGAGAAAGGCCCGATCCGCATTGCCACGGTGCGTGGCCTGGGTTATTGCCTGGAAAAGATCGCCCCCTGAATCAATGCTATGTTTTTAATAGCTGTTTGCGCATACTCCACGGCGGCTAAAGCCCTATTTGGCTTGAAAAATAGACCCCACTGATGAAGCTCTTCCAGCGCGAGCAACGCAGCCTGTTTGGGGAAATCCTGGACTGGATGCTCACGCCGCTGCTGCTGCTGTGGCCCGTGAGCCTGGTGCTGACCTGGCTGGTGGCGCAAGGCATTGCCGGCAAGCCGTTTGACCGCTCGCTCGAATACAACGTTGGGGCGCTGGCCCAGCTCATCACCATCCAGAAAAATCAGGCCCAATTTGTGCTGCCGCTGCCGGCCCGCGAGCTGCTGCGTGCCGACGATGCCGACACCGTGTACTACCAGGTCATAGGCAGCCAGGGTGAGTACCTGAGTGGCGAAAAAGAGCTGCCGCTGCCACCCGAAGACGAACGCCTGCCGCCCGGCGAAGTGCGCATGCGCGACGTGGAATTCAAGGGTGTGGACCTGAAGGTGGCCTATATGTGGGTCAAGCTGGACTTGCCACAGGGCAAACCTGCGCTGGTGCAGGTAGCCGAAACCATGGACAAACGCTCGGTGCTGGCCACCGAAATTGTCAAAGGCGTGATGCTGCCGCAGTTTGTCATCCTGCCGCTGGCCGTGTTGCTGGTCTGGCTGGCGCTGGTGCAGGCCATCAAACCGCTCAACAGCCTGGAAGAACGCATCCGAGCGCGCAGCCCGGACGACCTGAGCCCGCTGGACGTGGAGGCCGTGCCGCTGGAAGTGGTGCCGCTGGTGTCGTCGGTGAACGACCTGCTGATGCGGCTCAAGGATTCGATCTCCACGCAAAAGCGCTTTCTGGCCGATGCGGCCCACCAGCTCAAAACGCCATTGGCCGGGCTGCGCATGCAGGCCGACCTGGCCCAGCGCCAGGGTGCGAGTGCCGAAGACCTCAAACAATCGCTGCGGCAGATTGGCCGTTCCAGCATCCGCGCCACCCACACGGTGAACCAGTTGCTGGCGCTGGCCCGCGCCGAAAGCAGCGGTGCCGTGCTGAGCCACCAGCCCTGCGACCTGGCCCGGCTCACCATGGAGGTGGTGCGCGACTGCGTGCCACGCGCCATGGACAAACACATTGACCTGGGGTTTGAGGGGGTGCAACCGGGCACCGACGGGGTGAGCCTGCCGGGCAACCCGACCTTGCTCAAAGAAATGGTGCGCAACCTGGTGGACAACGCCATCAACTACACGCCCAGCAGCGCCGAGAAGCCGGGCGTGATCACGGCGCGGGTGCTGCTGGACCCGTTCAGCAAGGCACTGGTGCTGCAGGTGGAAGACTCGGGCCCCGGCATCCCGGTGGCCGAGCGTGAGCTGGTGTTCCAGCCCTTTTACCGTGCACTGGGTAACGAGGCCGACGGCTCAGGCCTGGGCCTGCCCATCGTGCTGGAGATTGCGCGCCAGCACCACGCCACCATCTCGGTGGAAGATGCCAAACCCGGCGGTGCCATGCCGGGTGCCAGCTTCACGCTGCGGTTTCACCAGCACCCAGACAACGCCTGAGCCACACCCCCGACAAACCACCGGTCAAGAGCAGGTTTTGAGGGATTTTCCGGCCAACACCGGTTTCAGATCGGTCAGCTTGGCACGCAGCATCTCGGTTAATGCGGGCAGCTTGAGCATGCTGGCACTGCCTTCTTCGCGCTCCTGCACCACCTTGGCGGTGCGAATGCCTTTGGGCGCCAAGCGCGCCAACTCGGCCTTGGCCGCAGCCTCGGTCTCGAAGCCGCCCAGGGACAAGCCCATTTCGAGCGCGGCATTGCTCACGCTGTCGGATTTGATGCCCATGCCATTGAGCTCGGCCCGCTTTTTGGCCAGCAGATCGGCCGTGGCGTATTTGCCCATGTACACAATCCAGCGCGCCGGCTCCTTGCCGGTGTCCAGCTGCCAGGAACCCGACGGCAGTGCCGACTCCAGGGCCTTGCGCAGGGCAGCCGCCTGGGTGTCATCAAACGGGCCCGCCTGCAGGCATTCTTTGGGGGCCAAATCGGCCTGCACCTGGGCTTCCACACGTTTGATCTCGCTGGCGTTGAGCAGCTTGATGCTCTCGGGCTTGATCTGCTGCGCCATGCGCTGGGGCTCATTCACCGGCGCCGGTGCAAAACCATAGGCCCGCAAGAGGCCATTGCTCCAGGCAAAAAACAGGCCGTTGGCCAGCAGCAATACCAAAACAAACAAGCGCAACATAGGGTCAGGACACCGTGGCAGGAGGAGGCGCAGGTCGCACACTGACCTCCGCGCTATTAATTTTGATCAATCCCTGGTCAGTATGCACCAGCAGCGCGCCGCTGGCATCCACCCCGCGGGCGGTGCCGGTGATGCCATCGCTGCACACCACCGCTTGCCCGTTGAGCAAGTCACGCGCGAGGAAATCCTCCCGCAGCGGCGCAAAGCCCTGTGCAGCAAAACGCTGCACCATGCGCACGAGCACGGGCGCCACCTGGCCCAGCACATCGGGCGCCTGCACGCCCGGCAGCAGTTCCTGCAAGGCGGCGGGCGGGGTGCGCAGATCGGTGGCCTCGCGCGGACTGAGGTTGATGCCCACGCCGATCACCGCGTAGCGCGTGTCGCGCACGCCAGCGGTCTCGATGAGGATGCCGGCGAGCTTGCGCCCGTCCAGCCAGACGTCGTTGGGCCACTTGAGGCGCAACGCGGGGTGCAGGGCATTCACCACGGCCAGCCCCACCGCCAACGACAGGCCCGACCAGTCCGCCGGCGCCAGCGGCACGCCCAGCGAGAAGGTCAGCGTACCGCCCTCTCCCGCCGTGTCGCTCTTCCAGTCCCGCCCCAGCCGACCGCGGCCGGCAGTCTGGCGCTCGGCCACCAGCAGAATAGGGTCGAGCTGGCCCGCGCGCGCGCGGCGCATGAGTTCGGTGTTGGTGGAATCGATCTCGGGCAGGACTTCGACCGAGAAACTGGGCCACAGGGGGCTGACCGCCTCCCAGATGGCTTCCGCAGGCCATTGAATGGTCATGACGACCGCCCCTCCGGCGCGCAAGGCCTGCATCCAGAAACGCCATGGAACCGGCTGTGCCGGGCCATTGGAGTTGCCCCCTTGAAGGAGAGGAGGCGGGAGCCGCCACGGGGGCGAGTCATTTTTTTGGGGCTAGCAGCGTGCCGCGGCAGTTCTTGCTGCCGCACCAGCAGGGGTACTCGGCCTTGAGCTTCTTGGTGTAGCGCTCGTCGATGATGAGGCCGTAGTCGTAGTTCAATTCTTCGCCCGCCTTGATGTTGCGCAGCGCCTTGATGAACACGCGGCCGTCTTCTTCATCCGCATCGCAATTACCGTCGCAGGAGTGGTTGATCCAGCGTGAGGAGTTGCCACCATACAGCGCGTCGATCACGTTGCCGTCTTCCAGCGAGAAGTAGA
This sequence comes from Rhodoferax sp. XS2R6, assembly GCF_056521365.1. Lineage (NCBI taxonomy): Bacteria > Pseudomonadati > Pseudomonadota > Betaproteobacteria > Burkholderiales > Comamonadaceae > Rhodoferax > Rhodoferax sp. XS2R6. The sequence continues at coordinate 410,880 of NZ_JBWMAY010000003.1, forward strand.
AGGTGTGGTTGGGGTCCTTGGGGTCGTGGGGGTGGCGGTCCTGCGCCTCCTGCCAGCTGATGACCTCGCCCACATACTCGATGATGGTTTCACCCTCGGCAATGTCCTGCACCGCAAACACCCCCTTGCCATGCACCCCGGAGCGCCGGGTCTGGATACGTCGGCTGTTGGCAGGGACGGGGGAAATCACTGGTTTTTTTGCCACGGGTCGAAAATTTGGTATGGTGAATCGTATGGGCGCGCATGTGTGCGTGCCTGCGTGTGCAAGTGCGCGCCTGCGCGCACGCGAGAACTGGATTGTAGTCAGATGAAAACTTTAGTTATTGCCGAAAAGCCGTCCGTCGCCCAAGACATCGTGCGGGCGCTCACGCCCACCGCCGGCAAGTTCGAGAAACACGACGAGTACTTCGAGAGTGACGGCTACGTCGTCTCCAGCGCCGTGGGCCATCTGGTCGAGATCCAGGCCCCCGAAGAATTTGACGTGAAACGCGGCAAGTGGAGCTTTGCCCACCTGCCCGTCATTCCGCCACACTTTGACCTCAAGCCCGTAGACAAGACCAAGACGCGCTTGAACGCCGTGGTCAAACTCGCCAAGCGCAAGGACGTGGACAAAATCGTCAACGCCTGTGACGCGGGCCGCGAAGGTGAGTTGATCTTCCGCCTCATCGAGCAATACGCCGGTGGCGCCAAGCCGCTGGGCAAGCCCGTGAGCCGCCTGTGGCTGCAGTCGATGACACCACAGGCGATTCGTGATGGCTTTGGTGCGTTGCGCACCAATGCGCAAATGCAGCCACTGGCCGACGCCGCCCGCTGCCGCTCGGAGGCCGATTGGCTGGTGGGCATCAACGGCACCCGCGCCATGACGGCGTTCAACAGCCGCGATGGTGGCTTCTTCCTGACCACCGTGGGCCGCGTGCAGACGCCCACCTTGAGCGTGGTGGTGGAGCGCGAAGAATTGATCCGCAAGTTCGTCAGCCGCGACTACTGGGAAATTCATGCCAGCTTCCACGCCGAGGCGGGTGACTACGCTGCCAAGTGGTTCAACCCCGCGCACAAAAAAGACGCCGACGACGCCGAGAAGAAGGCCGACCGCGTCTGGAGCCAGCGTGAGGCGCAGGCCATTGCTGACGCCGTGCGCGGCCAGCAGGCCACCGTCACGGAAGAAAGCAAGCCCACCACCCAGGCATCACCGCTGCTGTTTGATTTGACCAGCCTGCAGCGCGAGGCCAACGGCAAGTTTGGTTTCAGCGCCAAGACCACGCTGCAGATTGCCCAGAGCCTGTACGAGCGCCACAAGGCTCTGACCTACCCGCGTACCGATTCGCGCAACCTGCCCGAAGACTATGTGCCCGTGGTCAAGCAAACCTTTGAGATGTTGGCTGATAGTGGCATGCGCCACTTGGCGCCCCATGCCCTGACCGCCTTGAACGGCAACTACGTCAAACCCACCAAGCGCGTGTTCGACAACGCCAAGGTGTCGGATCACTTTGCCATCATCCCCACGCTTCAAGCGCCAAGCGGCCTGAGCGAGGCCGAACAAAAGGTGTACGACCTGGTGGTGCGCCGCTTCATGGCAGTGTTCTTCCCTAGTGCGGAATACCAGGTCACCACCCGAATCACCACCGCTGCCCAGCATGCCTTCAAAACCGAAGGCAAGGTGCTGGTCAAGCCGGGCTGGTTGGCCATTTACGGCAAGGAAGCCGCCGCCGAAGTGGAAGACGCCAAGGAAGGCGACAAGGGCCAAAACCTGGTACCGGTGCAACCGGGCGAAAAGGTCAAGGGCGACCCGGTCGACCCCAAGGGCCTGAAAACCAAGCCACCCGCACGTTACTCCGAAGCCACCTTGCTGGGCGCCATGGAAAACGCGGGCAAGACTGTGGACGACGACGAGCTGCGCGAGGCCATGGGCGAAAAAGGCCTGGGCACACCTGCCACCCGCTCCAGCATCATCGAAGGCCTGATTGCCGAGAAATACATGCTGCGCGAAGGCCGCGAGCTGATCCCCACCGCCAAGTCTTTCCAGCTCATGACGCTCTTGCGCGGCCTGGATGTGCAAGAGCTGACCAAGGCCGAGCTCACCGGTGAGTGGGAATACAAACTCGCCCAGATGGAGCAAGGCAAGCTCAGCCGTGAAAAGTTCATGGCCGAGATTGCCGCCATGACCGAGCGCATGGTCAAAAAGGCCAAAGAGTACGACCGCGACACCATCCCCGGCGACTACGCCACGCTGGAAGCGCGCTGCCCCAACTGCGGCGGCATCGTGAAGGAAAACTACCGCCGCTTCACCTGCACCGGCCAAAGCGGTGCCGAGGACGGCTGTGGCTTCTCGTTTGGCAAGTCGCCTGCCGGGCGCACGTTTGAAACCGTGGAGGTGGAGCAATTCCTGCGCGACCGCAAGATTGGCCCGTTGGACGGTTTCCGCTCCAAGGCCGGCTGGCCGTTCACGGCCGAGATGGTCATCAAGTTCGACGAAGAGGCCAAGAACTACAAGCTGGAGTTTGACTTTGGCGACGACAAAGCGGGCGAGGAGAGTGGCGAACTGATCGACTTCAGCGCCCAGACCGCGCTGGGCGCATGCCCCAAATGCGGCGGCAACGTGTTCGAGCATGGCAAGAACTATGTGTGCGAAAAATCGGTGCCCACCGACGCCCAGCCTACGCCCAGTTGCGACTTCAAAAGCGGCCAGATCATTCTGCAGCAGCCCATCGAGCGGGAGCAGATGCAAAAGCTGCTGGCCACCGGCAAGACCGACCTGCTGGACAAGTTTGTCTCTATGCGCACACGCCGTGCCTTCAAGGCCATGCTGGCCTGGGACGCCGAGGCTGGCAAGGTGAACTTTGAGTTCGCCCCCAGCAAGTTCCCGCCACGCAAGACCGCTTACAAGGCCGCCACCAAAGCGGCAGGTGCTACAAAAACAGGAGCTACTCGCGCAGCATCCACGGGCGCCGCAGCCAAAAAAGCACCTGCAAAGAAGGCGGCAGCGACCAAAGAGGCCAAACCCAAGGCACCTCGCAAGACCACCGCTGCCAGCGGCAAGCTGCCCAGCAGTGCGCTGGCTGCCGTCATTGGCGCCGAGCCGGTGGCGCGTACCGAGGTGATCAAGAAGCTGTGGGACTACATCAAGGCCAATGGCCTGCAAGACACCACCAACAAGCGCGCCATCAATGCTGATGCCAAGCTATTGGAAGTGTTTGGCAAGCCTCAGGTCACGATGTTTGAGCTGGCCGGCATTGCCGGCAAACACCTCAGCTAAGCCGGGCTTCAGGTGGGCACGCCACACTCGATGATTTTCAAGCGAACCGCTGCATGAACTTCACCGAGACCGACGACACCGAGCACAGCCCCCACAGCGCCACCCAGCGCGCTGCAGCGGCCACCCGCAGCACCTGGGTCAGTGTGGCGGTGAACCTGGTGCTCAGCACGCTGCAAATTGGGGTGGGCGTACTGGCCAAGTCCCAGGCGCTGATTGCCGACGGCATCCACTCGTTATCCGACCTGGTGGCCGACGGTGTGGTGCTGCTGGCCAACCACCACAGCCAGAAGGCAGCCGACGAAGACCATCCCTATGGCCACCAGCGGTTCGAGACCGCTGCCTCGCTGGTGCTGGGGCTGTTGCTGCTTGCGGTGGGTGTGGGCATGGTCTGGTCGGCCGTCAGCAAGCTCGAAGACACCAGCACCATCGCAGTCGTGCATCCCATAGCACTCTGGGTCGCGGCCGCTGCCCTGGTGTCCAAGGAGCTGCTGTTTCGTTACATGCTCCGGGTCGCCAAGGCCGTCAAATCCAGCATGCTGGTGGCCAATGCCTGGCATGCACGTTCCGACGCCGCCTCATCGCTGGTAGTGGGCTTGGGCCTGGCGGGCAACCTGCTGGGCTTTCCGCTGCTGGACCCGATTGCGGCCCTCATCGTGGGCCTGATGGTGGGGAAAATGGGCTGGAGTTTTGGCTGGGACGCGCTGCACGACCTGATGGACCGGGGCCTGGACGAGGCCGAGGTGCAGGCCATTCGTGCCACCCTGCTGGCCACACCCGGTGTGGCGGGCGTGCACGATGTACGTACGCGCAAGATGGGGGATATGGTGGTGGCCGACGCGCACATTGAGGTGGACGCCACCCTCACGGTGGAAGCGGGCCACAACATTGCCGTGGCGGCCCGCGCTGCGGTGCTGCAGCGCCACCGCGTGCTTAACCTCATGACCCATGTAGACCCGGCACGTAGGCCGGATGCCGACCACCTGCCGCCGGGTTAATCCAGCCTCAATGTTTGTTGGGGTGGGTGCTCGTCAGCAGCTTGTCGGTGTAGGCAATGGCCAGTGCGCTCAGCAAAAACACCACATGGATGATGGTTTGCCACATCAGCACCTTCACGTCGTAGTTGGCGGCGTTGATAAAGGTCTTGAGCAGGTGGATGGAGCTGATGCCGATGATGGCCGTGGCCAGCTTCACCTTCAACACCGACGCATTCACATGGCTCAGCCACTCGGGTTGGTCGGGGTGGCCGTCCAGGTCCATACGACTCACAAAGGTTTCGTAGCCGCCCACAATCACCATGATCAGCAGGTTGGAGATCATCACCACGTCAATCAGCGCCAGCACCACCAGCATGATGATGGTCTCGTTGAGGGCCGTGATTTGCACATCGGACTTGTAGCCAATGCTGGAGATCAGCGCCTGCAGCGCGGTCTGGCTGCCAAAGGCGGCCTCCAGCAGGTGCACCAGCTCCACCCAGAAATGGAAGACATACACACCCTGGGCCGCGATCAGGCCGATGTACAGCGGCAACTGCAGCCAGCGGCTGGCAAAAATGAAATTGGGAATGGGGCGCAGGGAGGTGCGCGTAGAAGGCTTGTTGGCGGCCATGGGGAGCTCGGTTAGGTTATCGGTCCGGGGTGGACAGAGCGCGATTGTAGGAAATCACGGTGACACCTTCCCAGTTCGCCCCCGGCTCCAGCTGCACGGGCACACCCACGACAGCCGGCTCCACACACACAAACTCGCGGTAACCCCCCACCGGCAAGTCGGCCAGCACCGCCTCGGGGCCGGGGTTCCACACCACCACATCGCAAAAGCCCGTGTGCGCCAGTTGCAAATTGCCACCGGGACTCTGCAGCTGCAAGGGGCCCGCCACCGCTTCAAAGAGTTGGTCGATCGGATCGCGCAAGGACAGCGGGGTGCCCTGGGGCAAGACACCGGTCAACACGGCCTGGGTCACATCGCCCACCGCCAGGTAGGTGTGCAAAGCGGCGTGGAAGGGGAAGGGCGTGCTACCCGTGTTTGCAACTGCCAGCGCCATGCGCAGGCCCTGCGGCACCAGGCTCACCGTCAATGTGCAAACGCAGGCATGGGGCCACTGCGGGTCGTCACCGACCGCGTTCTCTAGTTGCAGCGAGACGCTGGGCTCCGGCGTGGATGCGTCCCAGGGCTGCAGCGTCCACCCGCGCATGCGTGCAAAACCATGGCGCATCAAAGGGCCGCGCCCTGAAAACTGCGGAAAGATCACCGGCACACCACCGCGCACGGCCTGTGGCCCCTTGAGCGGCGAGTTGGGGCTGCAATACAGCCGTTCTATGCCACTGGTATCGACCCACGAGATCACCTGGGCACCGCGCAGCAGCACGGTCACGGTATCTCCCGCCGGGCCTTGCAGGCGCACGGCGGGGGCTTCGTCGATCAGCAGGGTTTGGCAGTTCATGCCCGCCAGTTTATCGGGTGGTCGTGACCTTGGAGAGGTGGCGCGGCTGGTCGGGGTTGGCACCGCGCGCACGCGCCACGGCTTCCACCAGCAGGTAGAAACTCTGGATGGCGGTGATCGGGTCCAGGTCTTCCTGCGGTGCCGTGCTCAGGGTCAGGTCGCGGCCCGGCACATCGGCGGGTGCGGCCAACAGCACCTGGGCGCCACGGCCACGCATCTCAGTGGCCAAGTCAATCAGGCTTTGCTGCGCGGGGCCGCGCAGCGCAAACACCAGCATGGGGTAGTTCTCATCCACCAGTGCCATGGGGCCGTGTTTGACCTCGGCACCGCTGAAGGCCTCGGCCTGGATGGCGCAGGTCTCCTTGAACTTGAGCGCCGCCTCCTGCGCGATCGCCAGCCCCGGGCCTCGGCCAATCACCATGAGTTTGCTGGCGGTGCGCAGCAGCTCCACGGCGCTGGACCAATCTTGTTGGCACGCGTCATCCAAAGCTGCGGGTAACGTCTGCAGGCCTTGCAACAGGTCGTCGTGTGCGCCCCAGTGCGCGGCCAGGCGCGCGCCAGCCACCAGGCCGCAGATGAAGCTCTTGGTCGCGGCCACACTTTTCTCGGGGCCGGCGTGCAACGGCAGCGCCCAGTCCACAGCCTCGGCCAGCGGTGAGGTGGTGTCGTTCACCAGCGCCACCGTGGTGGCACCCGCCGCTTCAAACAGCTGCATAGGTTCGATCAGGTCCGGGCTGCGCCCGGACTGCGAAATGGACACGGCCAGCAGCCGTTGCTTGGCCAGCGGCGCCTTGTACAGCGTCAGCAGCGACATGGGCAAAGAAGTGACGAGTTGCCCAGTGCGCGACATCACCAGGTAGGCAAAATAGGCCGCCGCATGGTCCGAGCTACCACGCGCAATCGTCACCGCACCTTGTGGGGGCAACGCGCGCAGGGCAGCGCCCAGGGCGGCGTAGCGGTCGTCGTCCGCCGCCAGCTGTTGCGCCACCTGGCGCGCCGAGGCCAGGGCCTCTTCCAACATCAAAGTACGCACAAACAATCCTTTATAAAAAACACAGGGCCAGCGCGCCGTCCATGGCGTCGCCCTGGGCGGGCACCACGCGGCGCACCATGGCGTGGGACAAGCGGGGCAGCAAGCGCTGGGCAATGCTGCCGGCCACGGCCAGCGGCAACGTATACGTGGGATCCAGTGCGGTGGCGAGGGACTCCAGGCTTTGCGCCGCACGCGCCAGCATCTGGGCCGCTTCGGCATCGTGCTCTGCATGCGCAAAGACCTTGGGCGCCAGCGTGGCATACGCAAACTGCCGCGCCGCGCCACACCAGGCCAGCATCGCTTGTGGTGTGCCCCCCAGCGTGGCGTACACATCGCGTGTGAGCGGCGTGTGGGCATGGCGCCCATCCACCGCCCGCTGGGTCAGGTTGACGGCCTGCAGGCCCAAGTCAGCACCACTGCCCTCGTCCCCGCAGGGGAAGCCCCAGCCGCCCGTGGTCGTACGCTCCCCACTCGCCTGCAGTGCCAGACCAATGGCGCCCGTGCCCATGATGACCAGCGCACCGGGGGCGCCCTGGTGGGCACCCAGCAGCGCGACCAGTGCGTCCGACTCCAGCACCAGCCGCGTGTAGCCAGGGTTGGCTGCCAGGCAGCTGGCGTTCCAGTCTGCGTTGTTGGCACCGGCCAGGCCCAGGCCCAGCGCAATGTTGGCCGTGCCAGGCACGGGCCAGTCAGCCTGCAGGCGGCCCTGCACCGCATGGGCAATGGCCTCTGCAATATGGTGCCAAGCCTGGGGCGTGCCCTGCATCAACCCCGAAGCACCGGCCTTGCCCTCGCCCACCACCACGCCGCTGCGGTGCACCACACGCGCCCGCGTGCTGGTGCCCCCACCGTCCACGCCAATGGCGTAATGGATGTGCGCAGGCAACGCGTCAAAACTCCAGGCAGCCTTCATCGGGCGTGGGCCGAGCGCATATTGCCCGGGTTCAGGCGCGTGCAGGCTTTGCCATCGGCGCGGAAAACGTAGAGCGCCGACGGCGCTGCGCGCACGATGACCGAGTCGCCCAGGCGCACCTCGGCACTGCCGTCACCGCGCACGATCAGCTCCTGGCCATCGTCCATCTTCAGGTACAGCAGGTTGGACTCTCCCAGGTGCTCCACCAAAGTAATTTCTGCATCGAGTGCGGTGTCATCCGTGCCTGGTGCCACCCCGGAGGACAGCACTTCGCAGTGCTCGGGGCGCAGCCCCACCTCCACCGTCTCACCGACCTGCAGCTGCGCGGCATCCACCGTGGCCAGCACCTTGCTGCCGTTGCCCAGTTGCAGGCGTGCCCCCGCATCGGACACTTCGATCACGCGCGCGGGCAGGAGGTTGATGGTGGGCGAGCCGATGAAGGTCGCCACAAAACGATTCGCCGGTTGCTGGTACAGCGTGAGCGGTGTACCCGCCTGCTGCACATGGCCTTCGTTCAGCACCACAATTTTGTCGCCCAGCGTCATGGCCTCCACCTGGTCGTGCGTCACGTAGACCATGGTGGCGTCCAGGTCGCGGTGCAGGCGGGCCAGTTCGATACGGGTCTTGGCACGCAACGCGGCGTCCAGATTGGAGAGCGGTTCATCAAACAAGAACAGGCGCGGCTCGCGCACGATGGCGCGGCCGATGGCCACACGCTGGCGCTGCCCACCCGACAGCTCGCGTGGCAGGCGGTACAGCAGGTGGTCGATGTGCAGCACCTTGGCGGCGTCGCGCACCTTCTTGTCGATGTCGGCCTTGGTGGCGCCGTGAATCTTCAGACCGAAGGACATGTTGCGGTACACGTCCATGTGTGGGTACAGCGCATAACTCTGGAACACCATGGCAATGCCGCGCTCGGCCGGTGGCAGATCATTCACCACATCGTCGCCAATACGCAGCTCACCGCTGCTGATGTCTTCCAACCCGCACAACACACGCAACAACGTGGACTTGCCGCAGCCGCTGGGGCCGACCAGCACCACCAGCTCGCCGTGTTCAATGTCGAGGCTGATGTTGTGCAGCACCGGGTCGTTGCTGCCGTAACTTTTTGAAATGTTTTTGAGGGAAACGCGTGCCATGGTGTGTGTGCTTTATTTGACGGCGCCCGCGGTGATGCCGCGAATCAGTTGACGGGAGAACAGGGCGTAGAGCGTGACCACCGGCACGATGGCCAGGGACAGCGAGGCCAGCACGGCATTCCAGTCGGTGGCGTACTGCCCCACAAACTGCTGGATGCCGAGCGTGATGGTTTGGGTTTTGTCCGACGGTGCCAGGATCAGCGGGAACCACAGGTCGTTCCAGATCGGCACCATGGTGAACACCGCCACCGTGGCAATGGCCGGGCGGATCAGCGGCACCACCACCTGGAAGAAGATGCGGAACTCGTCAATGCCGTCGCAACGCGCCGCGTCTTTCAGCTCGCTGGGCACCTGGCCCATAAACTCTGACAAGATCATGATCGCCAGCGGCAGGCCCTGGGCCACATAGACCAGCACCAGCGCGGTCAGCGTGTTCACCAGGTTCAGTTCCACCATCAGCTGCAAGATGGAGACCGTGCCCAGGCGGATCGGCACCATGATGCCGAAAGCAAAAAAGAACTTGAGCCAGCGGTTGCCCCTGAAGCGGTACTCCGACAGGCCCCAGGCCGCCATGGAGCCGAACAACAAAATAAAAAACAGCGAGGCCATGGTGACGATGAAGCTGTTGCCGAAGTACATGAGCACGTCGGAGCGGCCCAGCACCTTGGTGTAACCAATCAGCGAAAAGGTCTCGGCCGTGGGCCAGGCCAGTGGGTCATCAAAAATGGCGTCGCGGCTCTTGAACGAATTCATGAACACCAGCAGGATGGGCAACAACGCCAGCAGCAGATAGCCGATCAGCGTGAGGTGCACAAACACGCGGCTGGGTGCCACGGGCAGGACTTTGGAAAGGGAGTGTGTGGTGGCCATGCGGGGTCTCACAAAGCAAAGCGCTGCAGCCTGCGCTGCACCACCAAAAAGTACAGGGCTACGCCCACCAGAATCACCAGGAACATGATGGTGGCCACGGCCGCCCCCATGGTGGCGCTGGCCACTTGCGACTGGTAACCAAAGAAGGTGCGGTAGAACAGCGTGCCCAGAATGTCGGTGCTGTAGTTGGGGCCGGCCACAGCGCCCTTGACCGTGTAGACCAGGTCAAACGCGTTGAAGTTGGCCACAAAGGTCAGGATGGTCACCAGCCCCAGCGTCGGCAGGATCAAGGGCAGGCGAATCTGCCAGAAGATGCGCCAGGGCGAAGCGCCCTCCACCACGGCGGCTTCGATGATGTCGTCAGGAATCGCAATCAGCGCGGCATAGATCAGCATCATCGGCACCCCGATGAACTGCCACACCGACATCAGCGACACGGTGATCAAGGCCGTGTCTTCCAGCCCCAGCCAAGGTGCAAACCAGTCGCCCAAGCCCACCATCGTGAGCAGGCGCTCGGACACGCCCCACAGCGGCGACAGGATCAGCTGCCACACAAAGCCGATGATCACCACCGACAACAGCGTGGGCAGGAAAAAGATGGTGCGGTAAGTGGCCGCAAAACGCACGTTACGCAGCGACAGCAGGGCCGCCAGCAACAGGCCCACGGGATTTTGCACCAGCATATGGATGCCAAAAAACTTGAGGTTGTTCCACATCGCATTCCAGAAGCTCGCAGACCACTGCGGGTCCGAGAGGATGGTGATGTAGTTGGACAAGCCGGAGAAAGTGCGCACACCCGTGTCGTCGGCGCTGTACAGGCCCAGACGCAGGGTATCGATCAGCGGCAGCGCACTGAAGGTGGCGTAGATCAGCAGTGCCGGGGCGATAAACACCAGCACCCGCCAGGAAAAGCCGAGTTTCATGAGAGACCTTACTGGTCAGAGAGTCGAGGGAGAACGGGGGAGACGGCGCAAGCCCCTTGCGCCGCCAAGGTGCAGGCCACCGGCCCGCACCTGTCTTTCACAGGCCAGTGTTTATTTGGCTGGTGTGTACCACTTGGCAAAACCGGTCTGGATCTGTGCAGCAGCATCCTTGGGCGCCATCTTTCCGTTCATGACCTGCGAGTTCACGTTCCAGAACTCGTTTTCCATGCTCGGGGTGCCACGGCTCATGATCTGGGCGTTCAGGCGAATGGTGCTCTTGCACTGGTTGCGCCAGCCGATCATTTCCTTGGCCACGGGGTTTTTCACGTCAATCGCGTGTTTGGACAGCGAGAAGAAGCCGGTCACCTTGTTGGTGTACAGGTCGGCAAACTCCTTGCTCGCCAGCCAGTTCAGGAACACCTGCGCGTCTGCCTTGTTCTTGCTCTTGCTGTTGATACCCATGGCGATGTCGGTGTGGTCCGAGATGTAGCAAGGGTCACCGGCCTTGGCTACGGGTGGCTTGAACGCGCCAAACTCCACTTTGCTGTTGCCTTCAAAGTACGAGATGTCCCACGAGCCCGTAGGGTAGATGGCAGCACGGCCGGTGCCAAACAGGTTCTGCGAATCGCCATAGGTCTGGGCCTGGTAACCCTTGGGCAGGTAAGCCGCCCACTTGGCCATCACGTCCCAGGTTTTTACAAACTCGGGGTCGGTGAACTTTTTCTTGCCATCGATCAGCGCCTTGCGGCCTTCTTCACCCTTCCAGTAGTTGGGGCCGATGCCGGTGTAGACGATCTGGTGGGTTTCCCACTGATCGGCAGTACCCATGGCAATGGGGGCCACTTTGCCTTGTGCCTTGATCTTGTCCATGGCGGCAAAGAAGTCGGCTTCAGTCACAGGCACGGCCAAGCCCAGCTCGGCAAACACCTTCTTGTTGTAGAAGAAACCGTGGATGACCGAGGCCATGGGCACGCAGTAGGTGTCCTTGCCATCGTCGGTCTGCCAGGCCACCTGGGCGGACTCGGGGAAGTTCTTGAGCGCGGCATTACCGTTGAGTTTGTCCAGATGGCCCTTCTTGAACAGGTCCAGTGACACGTCAAACGGGCGGCAAGTCACCAGGTCACCGGCGGTGCCGGCGGTCAGGCGGGCGTTCAGCGCAGAGTTGTACTCGGGCGGCGCGGTGGGGCTGAACTTCACGGTAATGCCTGGGTTGGCTTTGTAGAAAGCGGGCAAGAGCACGTCTTCCCACAAACCTTTGTCATCAACACGCCAGCTCTCAATGGTGAGGGTACCGGCACTGGCCAAACTGCTACAAACCAGCGCAGCCGCGGCAGCGGCCAAGCGAAGGGGTTGGGACATGGAATCTCCTGATCATCGGTTGAATGAAACTGCCGGTCCCGTGCATCGCGGTGACCAATCAGTGGGCGGAGGTTATGCTGTGACCCCTGTAATATCAAACCGCCTTACCGCATGCGAATTACAGAAATAAGTCGTTGATTTCATTGAATATTTTTCCCATGCACCGCCTTCTCGCCTTACGCTTTATTACGTGCCAAACGGGCGCACCTGTGGTCCTTCGGGGTGGTTCTGGCAGCGCGCATACATAACATTACAAAACGACAGCAAATGAAAGCTATCGCCTGGTTCGCATGGGGTCTGTCGCTGTGGCTGGGTGCCATGCACAGCGCCACTGCGCAGGTCCCTGGCGTGCCACTGGACGTGCTGCACTGGTGGACCTCCGCCAGCGAACGCCGCGCGGCCGACCAACTCAGTAGCCAGCTGGCCACCGCCGGCGTACTGTGGAAAGACGCCGCCATTCCTGGCGGCGGCGGCATGGCGGCGGTCAAGGTGCTCAAGAGCCGCGTGCTGCTTGGCGACCCACCCGATGTGGCCCAGCTCATCGGCACCACCCTCACCGAATGGGCCGACATGGGCCTGGTCATGCCCCTCAATGCCGTGGCCCAGCGCCAGCGCTGGTCGCAAGTGTTGTTCCCCACAGTGCTCGATCTGGTCACCTACAAGGGCGATGTAATTGCGGCCCCTTTGGGTATCCAGCGCATCAACACCCTGCTCTACAACCGCAAGCTCTTTACACGCCTGGGCCTCACACCGCCGCGCAGTTGGGGCCAGTTCGAACTGATCGCGCGCAAGCTGCAGGCGCAGGGCGTGCGCCCACTGGCGTGGAGCGACGAACCCTGGCAAATGGCCACCGTGTTCGAGACCGTGCTGCTGGGCGAGGCCGGGCCTACGCTGTACCGCGAGCTCATCGTGCAGCGCAAAAGCAGCGCCTGGATGGACCCGCGTGTGGAGCGCGCCCTGCAGCGCCTGCGCTGGCTGCGCACCCTGGCCGGTGACAACCCGCAAGAGAAAGCCTGGACCGACGGCGCCCGCGAACTCATGAACGACACCGCCGGCATGATGATCATGGGCGATTGGGCCAAGGGCGAACTGATGGCCTGGGGCGCCAGCCCCACCAAAGATTTTGGCTGCGTGGTGGTGCCCGGCACCGAAGGCATGCACCTCTACAGCGTGGACACCCTGGCCATGCTGGTGAGTGCGCGTCAGCGTGAAGCCACGCAAGAAAAAATGGCCGAGGTGGTGGTGGGCCCGGTGGCACAGCTGGCCTACAACCGCATCAAGGGTGCGGTACCAGTACGCCGCGATGTGGACGTGTCCTCATTGGACGGCTGCGCACGCGATTCGTGGGAAACATTTGCCGCACCGCGCAGCGCCCGTGTGCCCAGCCTGGCACACCGCATGGCGGCCGACGAAGCCATCAAAGACGCCGTGGCCCAAACCCTGTGGCGCTACCTGACCGACGCGCGCATGGAGCCGCAAGAGGCCCAGCGCCGCTTGGCCGCCGTCATCCGCGCCTCTGGCGCAGAGCGCTAAAAAACCTCTCCACAACACGCCATGAACCGCACCCTGCTCGTTGTTGACGACGACCAAAAAACCCGCAACCTCCTGAAGACCTACCTGGAGAAACACCAGTACGAGGTGCGCGTGGCGCACGACGGCGCCAGCTTCATGGCCGAGTTCGACCGCTTCAAGGACGAGCTGAGCCTGGTGATTCTGGACGTGATGCTGCCCGATACCGACGGCTTCACGCTGTGCCGCAGCGTACGCAGCCAATCGCCCGTGCCCATCATCATGCTCACCGCCAGCGCCGACGACACCGACCGCATCGTGGGCCTGGAGCTGGGCGCCGACGACTACATTGCCAAGCCCTACAACCCGCGCGAACTGCTGGCCCGCATCAAGGCCATCCACCGCCGCATGCAGCTGGGCGCGCCCGGCGCGCCGGTGCGCACGCTGCGCTTTGCGGGTTTCAGCATGGACGTGATGGAGCGCGTGTTGACCGACGGCCAGGGCGAGCCCGTGGTGCTGACCAGCATGGACTTCAACCTGCTGCGCTTCTTTGCCGAACACGCGGGTGAAACGCTGGACCGCGCCCGCCTCATGGAGCAAACCCGCGGCCGTGACCTGGGCCCGCTGGACCGCTCGCTAGACGTGCAGATCAGCCGCCTGCGCCAGCGCCTGCATGACGATGGCAAACAACCCGTTCTCATCAAAACCGTGCGCGGCAGCGGCTACGTGTTTTCGGCCGATGTGACTGCGCATGGCGACAGCTAGCCGTCGCTGGACGCGCCGTTACCTGCCCGACAGCCTGCTGGGCCGTATCGTGGTGGTGATGGCGCTGGGCGTGGTGAGTGCCCAGCTGGTGGGCACGCTGCTGTGGGCACGCCAGCTGCGTGAAAGCGCGCGCACCGAGGCGCTGAGCGCGGCCAGCCACATCGCCCTCAACGCGGCCGGCTCCATCCGCTTTTTTCGCGACCTGCCGCCGCAATTCCGCCCCATCCTCATTGAGCAGCTGCGCACCATGGGCGGCACGCGTTTTTTCGTGAACGTGAACAAAGCGCGTGTGCCCATCACGCCGCTCAAATCCAATGCCCTGGTAGACGCCGTGGTGGATGTAGTGCGCGAGGATTTGGTCCGCAACCTCAGCGCCGCGCAAGCGCCCGAGGTAGCCTTTGCCTGGCCCGACAGCCTGCAGGTGTCGGACGACGGCCGCATGGTCAGCGATCTGCCCGAGTCGTGGGTGGAGGCCACGCTGCTGCTGCGCCCGCGGCCCGCGCCGGTACTGGTGATCCAGGCCGAGTTTGAGCCCGGACGCTGGCTGTACCTGGCCGCCCCCATGCCCGACCCGTATTTTCTGGAGAATGCCAACCCGCTAACGCTGGACCGCGTGGCCATGCAGCTGGTCACACTGCTCACCGTGCTGGTGCTCAGCGTGCTGCTGGTGCGTGGCCTCATTCGCCCACTCAACAAAATTGCCTCTGCCGCCAACGCCTTTGGCAGCGACTCCGCGCCCGAGAGCGTGCCCGAAACCGGTACTGCCGAGCTGCGCCGTACGGCCCGCGCCTTCAACGAAATGCAGGCCCGCATCCAAGGCTACCTGGTGGACCGGGAGCGGCTGTTTCTCGGCATCTCGCACGGGCTCAAGACGCCCATCATGCGGCTCAAGCTGCGCACCGAGCTGCTGGACGACGAAACCCTGCGCGCCGAATTTCACGAAGACCTGGACGACCTGGACGTGATGGTGAAAGCCGCGCTGCAAAGCGTGAAAGACACCGACATCCACGAAAATCTGACCCCTGTGCGGCTGGACACCTTGCTCGCCCGCCTGGCGCAACGCCCCATCCACCCCGATGCGTCTATCGAATGCACGGCCGATGCCATCAGCGTGCTGGGCAAGCCCCTGGCCCTGGAGCGCGCTTTCAGCAACCTGCTGGACAACGCGGTGCTCTACGGCGAACGCGTACAAGTGCGTCTGAGCCACCAAGGTACGCGCGCGCTGGTAGAGGTGCGCGACTTTGGGCCCGGTATTGCCCAGGCCAGCATGTCGGCCGCGTTTGAGCCCCATGTGCGCCTCAGCCACGGCCAGCAGCAAAATCGCACCGGCACCGGCCTGGGCCTGGGCATTGCGCGCAACATCATCCAGGCGCATGGCGGCGAGATTCGCCTGCACAACCATGCCGAAGGCGGGCTGGTGGTCACCGTGCTGCTGGCGGCGATTGCGCAGGAAGACGCTTAGGCCTCAGGCCACATCCTGCAGCGGCAAGTAGATGTCGGTCAGCAAATCGGCCGGCGCCGTGTCGCGCGGGTTGTTCAGGTATTCCTCGAACACCGGCTGGTCCAGCGCAGCGTGACCGGACTGCACCAGCCACTGCCCATAGAGCCACTGGTAGGCCGCGCCCATGGTGGCGTAGGGCCCGCGGTGGCGCAGCACGGCACAGGTGCAGCCTCCCAGCGTCATCGGCTGTAGCGGAGCAGCAGTGCTGGCGCCTGCGGGCACCGACAAACCCGCCCACGATCGCAGCTGCGCCTCGGGCACGGCCGCCGGGTCGTCGTAGTACACGGCCAGCCAGCGCGTGTCGTCCCGCAACAGGCCTTGCGCGGCCATGTGCGTGAAGGTGGTTTCAAACGCCTTGCCTATGCGCATATAGCCACCACCATGCGGCAAACCCGCCAGCGGCACCGCGGGCACATGGCGAATGTCCACCGTGTAGCCCGCCGCGGCGGCCTGCGCAACACCCTGGCGAAACACCACATGGCCGCCCTGCGCGCGGTACTGCGTGGGCCCCATGCCATAGGCCGTGCCAAAGGCGCGGGTAAACGACTGGACATTGGGGTAGCCGCACTTGCGCGCCACCTGCGCCACCGGAAGCTGCGTGTTGGCCAGGTAGCCCGATGCGCGGTGCAGGCGCAACCGGCGTATGGTGGCCGCAATCGTTTCGCCATTCATCGCGTGGTACACGCGGTGCCAGTGGTAGGGCGACAGGTGGGCCACCTCCGCCAGTTGGTCCAGGTCCAGCTCTTCGGCCAGGTGGTCATGGAGGTAGGCGGTGACGCGGCTCAGCCGGTCTTGGTAGTCGGTCCAGCTGTGGCTGCGGTTCATGCGCGGTGGGTGTTTTCGTTGTTCCAAGCCTATTGCAGACCAATAGAGATGGCAATGCTGCCATCGGCACTGTAACGCTCGTACTCAGCAATCACGGTCTTGGCCAGCTCGGTGTGGCCCCAAATCTCCATCCACTTGGTGCCTACCAAGTCAAAGCGAGTGGGCTCCACGTCAAACACCGCGCGATTGGAAGCGGGGATGACCACCCGCACCATGCCCGCGGGCACCTCGGCACTGGCGGGTACCGGCGCGCCAATCACCAGCGAATACAAGCCCGTGTTGTTGACGCCCGCGTTTTCAAAGTGGGTGTAGACCGCATACACATCGCCATTCAGCTTGGTGGAAATGTGGGCCAGCACCTCCTCCTGGCCAAAGCGCTGCCAGTGCGGTGGAATGGTCTGCATGGCCTCCAGGTTGGTGGTGCGCAGCTCGATGCCGATGACGTGGATGGCATGGGCCAGTGGCTCTGTTTTCATTCAATAACTCCGGTGGGGTGGAACACCGGGCCAGTCTAAAAACACCGAGCAGACATTTCTTGCGGAGTTGCACCGCAGCCTTCTACAAGGCGACCGCGTGGCCTTCCACCCACACCGCCTGCAACGCCAGGTCGCGGTTCAGCACCACCACATCGCCCCAGGCGCCCGCTACCAGACGGCCGCGGTCTTGCAGACCCATGTGATCGGCCGCATAGGTGGACACACGTTTGGACGCATCCACCAGGTCCAGCCCCAGTGTGTCCACCAGGTTGCGCAGGGCCTGGTCCATGCTGAGCACCGAGCCGGCCAGCGTGCCGTCGGCCAGGCGCACGCCGCCCATGCACTTGGTCACCGTGTGGCGGCCCAGCTTGTAGTCGCCGTCGGGCATGCCGGCGGCCGATGTGGAATCGGTCACGCAGTAAAGCTTGGGAATGGCACGGAGCGCGGCGTGGATGGCGCCGGGGTGCACATGCAGCAGATCAGGGATGACCTCGGCAAACTCGGCATGCGCCAGCGCGGCGCCCACCATGCCGGGCTCGCGGTGGTGCAGGGCCGACATGGCGTTGAACAAATGCGTGAAGCCCGTGGCGCCACAGCGCATGGCGGCCACGCCCTGCTCGTAGCTGCCGGTAGTGTGGCCCAACTGCACCTTGAAGCCCTCGGCCACCAGCTGGGCGATCAGCGCCTCATTGCCACCCACCTCGGGCGCCAGTGTGATGAGGCGAATGGGCACCATGGCGTGCAGGCGGTGGATTTCAGCCAAGCTGGCAGGCCGCGCAAAAGGCGGCTGCGCGCCCAGGCGCGCCTCGCTGATGTAGGGCCCCTCCAGGTGCACACCCAGCACGCGTGCGGCATTGGGCGCGCGCTTGGCACACAGCGGCCCCATGGCGGCAAAGGCCGTGTCCAGGTCGCTTTGCGGCGCGGTCATGGTGGTGGCCAACAGCGAGGTGGTGCCGTGGCGTGCATGCAGCGTGGCCACATGCAGAGCCGCATCGCCGCCCTCCATGATGTCGTGGCCCGCGCCACCGTGCACATGCAGGTCGATGAAGCCGGGCAGCACAATGGGCACACCGCTGTCGCGCACGGCGGCGGTGGCGACCGGCGTGCCGCTGATGCCTGCAATGCGGCCCTGCGCGTCCAGCGTCAGCGCGCCCTGCACAAAGCCCGTGGGGGTGAGGATGTGGCCTTCGATGCGGCTCTGCAATGTTGTCATGGCGGTGTCTTTAGGTTTTCAGCTCGGCCACAAAGTCGTAGTAGTCGCTGCGGCAGTACGACTGGGTGTGCTCCACGGCCACGCCGTCGGGCAAATAGGCGGTGCGGCTTACCCACAGCAAGGCCGCGCCTATGGCAATGCCCAGCGGTACAGCCATGGCGGGCTCGGCATTCACGGCGCGGATGTGCTGCACCGCGCGCACCGGCGCCAGGTCGCTGCGCGCCAGGTGCAGGTAGAGCGAGCCGTCCAGGTCCTGCGGGCGTGGGCAGGCACTTAGCAGCACGGTGCTGCGCTCGTAGGCCATGGGCACGCCGTCGGCCAGGCGCAGGCGCTCCAGCCGCGCCACGCGGGCGCCACGGGCCAGGCCCAGGGCTTCACGCTCGGCCACGCTGGCGGCGGCCACCTCGCGCGTGATCCAGTTGCTGCTGGGTATGTAGCCACGCTGGCGCAGCTCTTCCGAAAAACTGGCTAGCTTGGACAGCGGCTGCTCCAGCCGCGGCGCGATGAAGTTGCCCGAACCCTGGCGGCGCAGCACCAGGCCCTGGCCCACCAACACCTCAATGGCTTTGCGCGCGGTGATGCGCGACACGCCCAGCGACTCGGACAACACCCGCTCCGACGGCAAGGCCTGGTCCACGCGGTAGGTGCCCGCGCGGATGTCTTGCTCCAGCTGGTGGGCCAGCTGCAGGTAGAGCGGGGAGCTGTCGGCGGCGGGGTTGAGGGCGGATGGCACGGGGCGGATTGGGTGGTTTTTTCAAATAATACCACTTCAATACCAGTTAACCCAACCCTCCTGTCGGACTGTGGATTGGCTCAGGCGTCCCAGGCCTGCACATACGCCGGTGCGAGCACCGTGCACAGCGGATCGGCCACGGGCGCACCACGCTGCTGCACCAGCGGCAACACGCCGGCCCAGGCGGCCACGCCCATGTCTTCGGCATCGTCCTTGGGGCCACCGGTGCGCACCTTGCAGGCCGCCTCGGCCAGGCTGATGCGCATCACCGTGGTGGCGGCAAACTCTTTGTCATTGCCGCGTCGTGCTTCGTGCTCGCGGCCCGGGGCTAGGTGGCGCATGAAGGTGTCGAGCGCGGCGCGTTTGTCGTCCACCTTTTCAAACTGGCCGTAGACCATGGCCGAGCGGTAGTTCATGGAATGGTTGAAGGCCGAGCGTGCCAGCACCAGGCCATCGATGTGCGTCACCGTCACACAGGCCTGCGTGCCCTTGGCCAGCAGCTTGATGAGGCGCCCGCCGTTGGAACCGTGGATGTAGAGGTGCTCCCCCTCGCGCCAGCAGGCGGTGGGAATGCAGTGTGTGCCCTTGTCGTCGGCAAAGGCCACGTGGCACACATAGGCCGCGTCCAGAATGGCATGCAGCGTGGCGGCGTCGTAATGGGCGTTTTCGGCAATACGGCGCACACGGGTGCGGTCGCTTGGGGCGGTGGGCTTGTGGGTAGTTGCGGTCATGGCAGTGCAAGTGAAAGAGGGCTGCACTGTAGAACGCATGTGGCTCCAAATTAAGATCCACCTTTGCACTATTTTTTAGTGCCACGAAAATAAGGCCGCCTGTGGACTACCAACTGCTGTTCTCCCGCTACACCGCTACGCCAGCCCACGCGCGCTGGTCTCGCCAGCGCCAGTTGCACGAATGCCTGCGCAGCGCCATCCGCACCGGCACGCTGGGCAGCGGCGTGCGCCTGCCCGCCACACGCACGCTGGCGCAAGAGCTGGGCGTGTCGCGCAACACCGTGCTCTACGCCTACGACCAGCTCGCCACAGAAGGTTTTGTGCTGCCCGACCGGCGTGGCACCGTGGTGGCCGATGCCACTGCCGTGCCCCCACCAATGCGCCAGGCGGCACCGCTGCGTGTGGGCCTGTCCAAACGCGCCCTGGCTGTGCCCACGCGCGACGCGCCCGAGACCCCCGCCGCCTTTGCGCCTGGTGTGCCTGCGCTCAAGGAGTTTCCAGTCACGCTGTGGCGTCGCCTGTTGGACCGTGCCTGGCGCGGCCTGCGCACCGCCCAGCTTAACTACGCCGAGCCCACCGGTGAGCCCGCGCTGCGCGAAGCCATTGCCAGCCACCTGCGCGTGGCACGTGGTGCGCTGCTGGACGCCAGCCAGGTCATCATCACCGACGGCACGCAGAGCAGCCTGGACCTGTGCGCCCGCGCCTTTGCCGATGCGGGCGACAAGGTGTGGATCGAGAGCCCTGGCTACCAGAGCGCTTTGGCCGCCTTCAAGGCCGCGCAACTCAAACCCATGGGCATGGTGGTGGACAGCGAGGGCATCGCCCCCACCGCGGCCGACTGGCAGCGCCACCCACCCAAACTCATTTACGTCACACCCTCGCACCAGTACCCCACGGGCAGCGTGCTGAGCCTGGAGCGACGCATGGCCCTCATCGCCCAGGCGCGCAGTGCGGCGGCCCTCATCATCGAAGACGACTACGACAGCGAGTTCCGCCACGACGGGCCTCCACTCTCGTGCATGCAGGGCTTGGCGGCGGATGCACCGGTGCTCTACCTGGGCACCTTCAGCAAAACCATGTTCCCCGCGCTGCGCATTGGTTTTGTGGTGGTGCCTGCCGCGCTGGTGGAGCCGCTCAGCGCTATGCTGGCGCGCACCACACCGCGGGGGCGCGCGGCCGACCAGCTGGCGCTGGCCGAGTTCATGCACAGCGGGCAGTTCAGCCTGCACCTGCGGCGCATGCGCCGCCTCTACCGCCAACGCCGCGATGCGCTGGTGGCCGCGCTGGAGCAGCAGCTGGGTGATGTGGCCGATGTGTACGGCGGCTCCGCCGGCATGCACCTGGCGCTGCGCCTGCGCAACCCGCGTGCGGATGACGCCGCCATGAGCCGCGACCTGCAGGCAAAAGGCGTCGTGGCCCCGGCGTTGAGCGAACAGGCCATTGGCACACGCGTGCAGCCCTGGCGCGGCTTTTTGCTGGGCTATGCGCAAGTGCCGGTGGAGCAGATGCCAGGGCTAGTGAAGCAGCTGGCCGAGGCGGTGCGCCGCTTCGGCTAGAGTTGCCGCACCTTCACTCCTGTCGCCATCTGCACCATGTCCAGCTTTGAAACCGAGTTCCTCGACAACTACCTGAAGTTCGGCCTGGGCGCCATGC
Organism: Rhodoferax sp. XS2R6; assembly: GCF_056521365.1. Taxonomy (NCBI): domain Bacteria; kingdom Pseudomonadati; phylum Pseudomonadota; class Betaproteobacteria; order Burkholderiales; family Comamonadaceae; genus Rhodoferax; species Rhodoferax sp. XS2R6. Next base: position 432,213 of record NZ_JBWMAY010000003.1, read on the forward strand.
CCAAGGCGGACATTGATGCGCTGGTGATGCACCTGCTGGACCAGCACGGCCTGGGGGGCTCGGGGCCGCTGGCGCGGCTGAACAACCAGACCGTGAGCGAGCGCCTAAAGACACCGGTGGTCAAGGTGAAGAAGCTGCGTTACGAGGCGGCGCTGAAGTTTGGCGGCCGCGTGGAAGACCAGGCCGCGGGGCGCCTGCTGGCGGCGCTGGCCAACGCGTCGCTGGAACCGCAGGGCGACAAGATCTGCCTGATCATTGAAGACACGCTGGCCAAAAACTGGCTGCAGGGCCAGCTCAAGATCTACCAACACATCTTTGACCACCCCTTCAGCACCGAGATCGTGCGGGTGTCGGCCGACGGCTTGTTCCAAGTGCTGGAGTCTTTGTTTGGCAAAAAGGAGTTGGCAGCTTTTCGCGCGGGCTACGACAAGGCCAAAGACATGAAGGACGCGGCCGAACGCAAGAAACTGTTCAAGGGCATTGCCATGGACTTTGCCAAAGACGCCGCCAAGGCGGCCGGTGGCACGGTGCTGGCGGTGGTGAAGGGGCAGCTGGGGTTGGGCTGAGTAAGCCGACCCAAAACGCTATTAAAACAGTAGCTGCTTGCGCAGACCCCACGTGGCCTAGAGGCTTATTTGGCTTAAAAATCAGCCAGCACCGCCTGGTTGCCCCCCTGGGACTTGGCTTGGTACAGCGCGGCGTCGGCTTGGCGCAACAGGTCTTGCGGGGTGTGGCTGGGGCCAGGTACTACGCAGGCGGCGCCGCAGCTTACCGTCACCACCCCAAAGGGCGACTGCGCGTGCTCTGCACCCAGCGCCTGCACGGCCTGGCAGGCGCGCTGCGCCAGCAGCAGGGCGCTGGGGCCGTCGGATGCGGGGGCCACCATCACAAACTCCTCTCCGCCGTAGCGGGCCACTACATCGGTGGTGCGGCCCACGCTGGCCATGGCCTGCGCCACCTTGCGCAGGCACTCGTCGCCAGCCTGGTGGCCGTAGTGGTCGTTGTAGCGCTTGAACATGTCCACATCCAGCATCACCAGCGCCAACGGCTGGCCCAGGCGCTCCAGGCGTGCCCAGGCCTTGTGCAGCTCCTGGTCAAACTGGCGGCGGTTGGCAATGCCAGTCAGGCCGTCCACCATGCTCAGCGCTTCCAGCCTCTCGTTCAGCGCCTGCAGCTGCTGGGTGCGCTCATCCACGCGCTGGGCCAGGTCGCGCTCCGAGGTTTGCAGCGTCTGCAGCAGGCGCTGCTGCGTCTCTACCAGCTCGCGCTGGGCCTTGAGCTTTTCGCGGCGCATCTGGTTAAAGCGGTCGGCCAGCGCAAAGGCGAGCAGCAGCATCTCTAGCGCCGAGCCCAGCTGCAGGCCGTCCACCGTGAGTGCATTGGTGGGCAGCCAGCCCAGCGTGCGCAGCAGCGTGGTCACCGCGCCCAGCAGCAGCATGGCAAAGGCGCCCATGTAAAAGTAGGCACTGCGCATGCGCTTGGCCACGCCCCACACGCCCATGGCCACCACCGTGGCGGCCGACACCAAAAACAACACCAGCGCGTAGCGCACCACCGCCTCCAGCGCCAGCACATAGCCCACCACAGCCACCAGCTGCGCCACCACCAGCACCTGCAACAGCCGGTCGCCCCGGGGCGACAGCACTGCCGTGTTGAGCATGCGCCGGGTGAACAACATAAACGCAGCCAGCGCAAGCGATGAGCCGGTGTAGTACGACACATTGGTCCACGTTACCGCGGCGGGCCACAAGAACTCGGTAGCCAGCCCACCCTTGCGGGCCAGGCTGAATGCCATACACAGCACAAAGGCCACATACAGCAGGTAAATGCGGTCGCGCAGCGCAATGAACAGCATCAGGTTGAACAAAGCCATGGCCGCCGCCATGCCAAAGTACCAGGCCTGCACACCGTAGTCGTAACGCGCCTGCCTGGCGTAGTCGTCCTGCTGCCACAGCTGCAGTGGCACCAGCAGCCCAATGGTGGACTGCACCCGCACGTACAGCACCTGCTCGGCCTGCGCAGGCAGCGCCAGCGGAAACGCCAGCTGCCGGTCTGGGTAGGGCCGGGTGGCAAAGGGCGCGTCGCCGCCCGTGTGGGTGGCCTGGTAGTGGCCACTGGCGTCTGGCGCATACAGCGACACGTGGGAGATCAGCGCATTGGGCACCACCAGCAGCTGTGTGCTGGGCTGCGCGCCCGGGTTGTGTAGCGCCACACGCAGCCACATGGCAGAGCGCGTTAAGCCAAACGACAAGGCGCCGCTGGCAGGTGGCGGTGGCGCAAAACGGCCAGTGCGGTCGGCCAGCTGCACCTGCTCCAGGCTGAGGCTGGCGCTGGGGTCTTCCAGGTAGGTGACGTGGGCCAGCAGGTCGCGCCCACCGGCGCCTGCGGGCTGCACCGGCACCGCCTGCGCTGCGGCCCACAGCGGCAGCAGGCACCCCACGGCGTAGCACAGCCAGCGCCGTGCGCGTGCCCCGTCCATCCAGCTCCGTGTCTGTGCCATGTGCTGCCTTGCTCCCCACCCCTATTGTTTGGCGGCAATTATGCGCCTGCTTCTGCCAGCGGCCCTGCGCTAGGCGCTATGAACTTGATAGCTGCTTGCGCATATTCCACGGGCGCTAGGGGCTTATTTCTTTTGTAAAAAGCCCACACCCAGCCCAGGCCCACTAGCCGCACGCCGCCTTTGGCGGCATGATGCTTACATAACGATACAACTCACTCAGGGAGGGTGACACCGGAATGGCAACGCTTATTCCTGCATTGGGCTCGTGCGTCTCGCGCATGACCAGCGGCGAACGCAGGCTGGCCGAACGGCTGGAAGCCAAACTCGACGACGACTACCGGCTTTGGTACGACGTGCCCATGGGGCCGCGCAACACCCACCCCGACTTTTGTGTGCTGCACCCGCGCCGCGGTATCTTGGTGCTGGAGGTGAAAGACTGGCGGCTTGGCACCACCATCCTGAAAGCTGACAAACAAAACTGGGAAATCTTGGGCGACAACGGCCCCAAGACGGTGATCAACCCACTGGAGCAAGCCCGCCAATACGCGCACCAGGTGGTGAAGGCGCTGGAGCGCGACGCGCAGCTGGTGCAGCCCGACGGCGCGCACGCGGGCAAGCTGGCCTTCCCCTGGAGCTATGGCGTGGTGCTGCCCAACATCACCCGCAAACAGTTTGAGGCGGCGGAGCTGCATCACGCCATTGAACCTAACCGCGTGATCTGCCAAGACGAAATGCTCGAGAGCGTGGACGCCGAAGACCTGCAAAGCCGCCTGTGGGACATGTTCCCCTTCGGCATGCGCGGCGCCCTCAGCCTGCCACAGATCGACCGCGTGCGCTGGATCATGTTCCCCGAGGTGCGCGTGCAACAGGGCGCGTTGTTTGACGACGACGATGCAGACGCCAACCTGCCCGACATCATGCGCGTGATGGACCTGCAGCAAGAACAGCTGGCCCGCAGCCTGGGCGAAGGCCACCGCGTCATCCACGGCGTGGCGGGCTCGGGCAAGACCATGATCTTGGGCTACCGCGCGGAATATCTGGCGCAGGCCAGCACTCCTAGCAGCAAACCCATCCTCATCCTTTGCTTTAACGAACCGCTGGGCGTGAAGCTGCACAGCGTGATGACCACCAAGGGCCTGGGCGGCAAGGTGCATGTGCGCCACTTTCACAGGTGGTGCCGCGACCAACTGGTGGCGTTTGGGCAGACACTGCCCGATAGTCGATTAGCGCCATCGGCCATGATGGACGACATGGTGCACCGCGTGATCACCGCCGTGGACCGCAAGCAAATCCCCAGCGGCCAATACCAGGCCGTGATGATTGACGAAGGCCACGACTTTGCGCCCGAGTGGTTGAAGCTGGTGACGCAGATGGTGGACCCCACCACCAACAGCCTGCTGGTGCTGTACGACGATGCGCAAAGCATTTACGAACGCGCGCGCAGCAAACAGTTCAGCTTCAAAAGCGTGGGCATTCAGGCGCAGGGACGTACCACCATCCTGAAGATCAACTACCGCAACACCAAACAGATCTTGCAAACCGCCAGCCTGGTGGCGGCGGACCTGCTGACCAACGAAGACCAAGACGACGACGGCATCCCGCTGCTCAAGCCCATCAGCTGCGGGCGCGATGGCGAGGCCCCACTCATCATCCGCCTGCCCAGCCTGCGCGACGAAGTCTTTGCCATCGCCGACGAGATGGGCCGCGCCCACCAAGAAGGCCACGCCTGGGGCGACATGGCCATCCTGTGCCACGACTACTTCACCATGGACCTGTGCGCCAAGGCACTGGAGCAGCGCAGGTTGCCCTTCAACGTGCGCAAGCGGGCGGGCGACTTCAACCCCCGCGCCAATGCCATCCAGATCATGACCATGAAGGTCAGCAAGGGCCTGGAGTTTCCGGTGGTGGCGCTACCCGGCGTGGGGCATATGCCTGCGGCGGGGGAGGACGAGCAGGAAGCGGCGCGGGTGTTTTATGTGGCGGCTACGCGGGCGACACATCGGTTGGTGATGGGGGTGAGTGGCAACGGAGTATTTGGCATGCAACTAGATTGCCAAAGCCCGGGTGCCTAGGTGACAGAAGCGAATCGTGCGCAAATAGCTCAACGCATCATTAACGGAAAGAAAATAGGAAACGATCGAATGGAAAACACCGCTCACAACCCCGATCAACACATGTTTGGGCTACGACAAATTGCCACCAACGGCAAGAAGCGCATTGGCCTTTTGCTAGGTGCCGGCGCTCCAGTAAGTATTGACGTTGGAACTGGTGGTCAATGGGAACCCCTTATTCCAAATATCGCAGGCCTTGAAGTGATCGTTCTGAATCAGCTAAGCGCCCCACATCAGAAGGTCTATGCGCAGATAAAAGAGTCCATTACCAACTCGAACTTGGAGAAAATTCTCTCAAGAACTCGAATGCTGGCCGAGGTCGTTGGAACTAGCAAAATCTTCGAATACACCTCAACGGAATTTTTAGATCTTTCGACCTGTATCTGCAACGTAATCCGAGATGTGGTTAGCAAAGATTTGCCACCGCCACCCAATCCTTATTCCGAAGTGGTCGCCTGGATCAATGGGATAAACCGTAAGTACGGCGTAGAAATTTTTACAACGAACTACGACCTACTGTTTGAAACAGCATTGGAAAGAGCAAAAACGCCATACTTTGATGGCTTCAGCGGATCAAAGAATGCATTTTTTGATCCTTCAAGCATTTCCAAAAATGACTTACCGCCTCGGTGGGTAAGGCTATGGAAACTTCATGGCTCAATCGGCTGGGAAAGCAATGCCGCAGGTGAAGTAGTGCGCGTGCCAAATTCCAAGAATGCAAATATGGTTTATCCGTCGCACATCAAATACGACCAAACACAGGCAGCACCGTTTTCTTCACTCTTTGAACGCCTCAAAGATTTTTTAATGGAGCCAGATTCATTTTTAATGTCGAGTGGGTTCTCATTTGCTGATGCACACATATCTTCTAAGCTGCTGGAATGCTTGCTAGCAAACCCCTCTTCCGCTCTATTTGCGTTTCAGTTTGGAACGCTTCAAGAGGAAAAAAACGTTATAGAGCTCGCAATGAAGTGCCCTGGAATCAGTGTGTTTTGTAGTGATGGTGCGATCATCAATGGCATACAAGCGAAATGGAAAATAGGTACGCCACCAACAAAAAATTGGCACGAAATACGAGCCGAATACTACAAAGAGAACAAATTTCTCCTTGGCGACTTTAAGAAATTAGCTAGATTTCTCGCAACGGCCGGAAGTGATATATCTCAGGATGCGACTACTGAGATAGACGTGGTGCCAGCAAAATGACATCTCAACCCACATTGCTTGGCGTAGTCACCGGAGTCTCCAGTTCATCCGTCTCCGTTGATCTCGCTATTTCTGTTGAATCGGGAATCGTAGTGCTGGAAGGGAGGAACTATCGGATAGGTCAAGTGGGAAGTTTTGTGAAGATTCCACTGGGATACAACCATCTCTATGGCGTTATCTCCGAATCGAACGAATCATCGACCGTCGACATGGACATAGGTCTAGCCAAGGATCGAAAATGGATCAAGGTAGAACTGGTTGGAGAGTCACTTGGTGATTCATTTGATCGTGGCATTAGTGAATACCCCAGCATCGGCGACCAAGTTCACTTTGTCGTTGATAGCGACCTAAAAAATATCTTCAAAAGAACCTCTCAAAGTCAGTTCAATGTAGGCCGTCTTTCCAGCTCTGAGGGTATTGGTGTCAGCCTTGATCTAGACAAGTTAATTTCAAGGCATTCTGCAATTCTTGGATCTACGGGATCAGGAAAGTCAACAAGCACAGCCAGTTTGCTTAGGTCAATGGTTCTGCGCAATGAGGGAGTCGCACTTCCTTCTGCAAGAATTCTTCTCATAGACATACATGGTGAATACGCATCTGCATTGAAGGACATTGCGAAAGTATTCTCTGTATTGCCTTCAGATGAGAATCAGCTATACATACCGTATTGGTGCGTCTCACCAGACAAGCTTCTTGAATTTCTTTGCAATAGTCCAAACGAGTCTCAGAAATCCCAGTTCTTGGATAAAACTGTTGACGACAAGAAAGAAGCTATTGCCACGAATGCCATTGCAGGAATTGATCAGAATAAGGTCACCAGTAGCACTCCACTGCCCTACCGCATAAGGAAAATGTGGCATGACCTGTCTTATGACGATGGAGTGAATTGGCTGGATAACAACATGACGACGCCTGCCTACGCCGTTGGTGGGGAGGGAGATTTTTCAAACCTAGTTGCTCCAAAGTTTCAGCCTCCTGGACCAGGTTCATCACTACCAAAGAAAGGCGGCTCTGGAGCGATGAAGAGACAACTAGAAATGATGAAGTCACGATTGGTTGACACTCAGTATTCATTTCTACTTGAGCCTGGACCATGGAACCCAGATACCGATGGGAAAGTCGAAAAGGACTTGGACGCCTTACTTGAGGAGTGGATTGGACACGACAAGCCAATCACAATTTTCGACTTGTCTGGAATGCCCTCTGCACGACTTAGCCTTTTGCTTGGTTCAGTCTTAGATCTAATTTTTGAAGCGGCGATTTGGGGGCGAAATCTCAACGAAGGTATGCGCCATCGGCCGCTTTTGGTTGTACTTGAAGAGGCTCATCGGTACCTAGGAAAGGGCGAACCTGGCCTTGCAAAGGAGATGGTCCAGAGAATTGCCAAAGAAGGTCGAAAATTTGGCGTCGGTGCAATGATTGTCAGCCAGCGCCCCTCGGAAATTGACGAAACCATCCTGTCTCAATGCGGCACCATAATTTCCCTAAGAATTAATAATTCAACCGATCGCGGGATCGTAAAAGCAGCAATGTCGGAGGGACTTGCGGGGATCATTGATTCATTGCCGGTATTGCGTACTGGGGAGGCAATCATCGTTGGAGAAGCAGCACAACTGCCCACACGCTGTCGGTTCAACATGCTCCCGGACGACAAATATCCAAACAGCAGCGATCCGAAAATCGCTGAGCGATGGAATGATCCGCTCAACAAGGAAACCTATGCAGATTTAGTTGCTGCCTGGCGGAATCAGGAAACGAAGAAGAAGGAATGATATGCAACGCGACTCAGTAAGCTCTTCCAATCTCGCCTCCGTGGGCTACGACCCGACAACCTCCACACTCGAAGTCGAGTTCAATTCGGGACGTATCTATCAATACTTTGATGTGCCAGAACACATTCATCAAGAATTGATGTCTGCAGGTTCAGTTGGGTCATATTTTGCGAGATCAATAAAGAATTCATTCGCTTTTTCAGAGGTATAACAACTAATGAAAAAGCGGAAGCACGTACATGCATGAAATCATCTGCCCCCACTGCAACAAAGCCTTCAAGATCGACGAGGCCGGATACGCCGACATCCTCAAGCAGGTACGTGATGGCGATTTTGACAAACAGTTGCACGAGCGGCTGGAGCTGGCCGAGCGGGAAAAGCGCGACGCGATTGCCTTGGCCGAGGCCAAGGTCGCCAATGAGCTGCAAAAAGCCGCGGCCGTCAAAGATTCGGAGATTCAGGCTCTGAAAGCACAGCTCGGCGCGGGTGAGGTGGCGAGCAAGCTGGCGTTGGCAGAGGCCTTAGGCACGGTGGAAAAGCAGCGCGATGCCATCGCCAACGAGCTGGCGCAGGCCAAGCTGGACCAGCAGGCGGCGCTCAAGCTGGCCGAGGCCCAACTGGCCCATCAGCTGCAAGGGGCTGCGGCGCGCAAAGATGCAGAGATTCAGGCCTTGCAGGCCCAACTCGCTGCAGGTGAGGTAGCCCGCAAGCTGGCGGTGACGGAGGCTTTGGGCGCGGTCAGCAAAGAGCGCGATGGGCTAGCGAACGAGCTTGAGCAAGCGCGCAACGCGCAGCAGGCAGCTGCTCAGTTGGCCGAGGCCAAGCTGGCCCAAGAGCTGCAAGGGGTTGTCGCCAAAAAGGACGTCGAAATTCAGGCACTGCAAGCCAAGCTGGAGGCCAGTGACGTGGCGCGCCAGCTGGCCGTGAATGAAGCCGTGGGTGTGGTCGCCCGGGAGCGCGATGGGTTGAAAAATGACCTCAGCCTCATCACCGTGAAAAACCAGCTTGAAGAGAAGGCCATCAAGGAAAAGTACGAGGTGCAGATCAAGGAGCGCGATGGCGCGATTGAGCGCCTGCGGGACATGAAGGCACGGCTATCGACCAAGATGGTTGGTGAAACCTTGGAGCAGCACTGCGAAATCGAGTTCAACCGCATCCGTGCTGCCGCCTTTCAACGGGCGCATTTTGAAAAGGACAACGACGCCCGCACCGGCAGCAAGGGCGACTACATCTTTCGCGACTCGGACGAGTCGGGCGCCGAGATCGTCTCCATCATGTTTGAGATGAAGAACGAGAGCGATGAAACGGCGACCAAGAAGAGGAACGAAGATTTTCTGAAAGAGCTGGACAAAGACCGCACTGAAAAGGCGTGCGAGTACGCGGTGCTGGTGTCCCTGCTTGAGCCTGAGAGCGAGTTGTACAACAGCGGCATCGTCGATGTATCGCACCGTTATCCAAAGATGTACGTGGTGCGGCCGCAGTTTTTTGTGCCCCTGATCACGCTGCTGCGCAATGCGGCTTTGAACTCGATGAAATACAAGTCCGAGCTGGCGCTGGTGCGGTCGCAGAACGTGGACATTACGAAGTTCGAAACCCAGCTCGACGAATTCAAGACGGCGTTTGGGCGCAATTGGCGCTTGGCCTCTGAAGGCTTTGAAGAAGCCATCAAGCGCATTGACGAAGCAATCAAGGACCTGGAAAAAACCAAGGAAGCGCTGCACAAGTCTGCGAACAATTTGCGACTCGCCAACGACAAGGCCGACGATCTGACGATCAAAAAGCTCACACGGGGCAACCCCACGATGGCGGGAAAGTTTGCCGAGTTGCCAGGCCCCTTGACCCCGGCTGAGACAGAGTAGAGGCTAATGGTTCCACTGGCGGTCAAAGACTTTCGCCGCGCCCCAACTTCGCCAATATCTCCACCATTCGCTTCTCCCGCGTTTCCGGCCGCTTGGCGCTGTTTAGCCGGTAGTAGATGGTGAACAGCTGTTGCCGCTTCAGGGTGGCGTAGAAAGCCAGGGCGGCGGGGTCTTGCTGCAGCGCCGCCAAAAAGTCTTGGGGTATCTCCATGGTGGCGCTACCGGCGTAGGCGCTGGCCCAGCGCCCATCTGCGCGGGCGGCCTCCACCTGCGCCAGGCCGGCGGGCTGCATGTGCCCTTGCGCTATCAGCCGCTCGGCATGCTGCACGTTTTTCTGCGACCAGTTGGAGCGCGCGCGGCGCGGCGTCAGGCGTTGCAGAAACGAGGTGTCGTCCAGCGCGTTGCGCACGCCGTCGATCCAGCCCCAGGTGATGGCGGCCACCACGCAATCGTCCCACGTCACGCTGGGCAGGCCGGTGCCTTTTTTGTAGATGCGCACCCACAGCTCAGTCTTGCTGGCGTGGTTCTCCTGCAGCCAGGCGTGTAGCTGCTCGGGGGTTTCAAACGTGTGGTGGGCTTTATTGCTCATGTTTTGATAGCTGTTGGCGCATATTTTGCGGGGGTTAGCGGTCAATTTCTCTCTCAATGTCGGACCACTCCGCAAGTTTCTGCTGCAGCTCTTCTTTGCTTGGCAAATAGAGCTGGTATTCCCGGGCGTGGATGCTCGCGTCTTTGGGCATCAGATTGTCCAGTCACTGTCTGGACAATTGGCTGCTTTGTCCGAGTCTCGAAAAAGCCAGACGCTGTCTGACCAATTCTTTGGGGGGCAGTGCATAGAACTGGCGCATGAGTTTGAGGTTGGTGACTAAGAAGCCGCTGCCAAATTCGGCAATCAGGCGTTCAGCCAAGCTCTTGAGCATTTGCGAGCCAACTCAAAACCAGCCCCATCCGCTACCAACGCATCCCCGCCGCTCGCGACTTGCTACTATTTTCATAGCTCCTCGCGCATATTTCACCTGGGCTAGCGGCCAATATGGCTTAAATTTTCCGCAGCAATCTGCCGGAACCCTTCGGATATGCGCGCGTCGGCACTGGCCGCCGCCCAGAAGCTGCGGGCCAGGGCCAGGGCCTGCGGCCATTCGGGCAGGGTGGCGGCGGTGGGCTGCAGGGGGCGCGCTGCAAAGTTGCGGGGCACCAGCTCGCCGCCCACGGGGGCGTAGAGCATGGGCAGCATGTCGTAGGCGGGGGCCAGGGCCCAGTCGTCATCGTCCAGCAGCAAGGAGATGTTGCCGTAGTGCCGGTCGGTGTTGGCTATCAGCTCGCCAAACGCTTCTAGCAGGCGCAGGGTGCGCGCATCGGCAGGGCGCAGCAGCCCGCGCTCTTGCATGCGGTTGGCGGTGGCGGCCCAGTTGTCCATGGCGCCTACATACTCGGCGTCGTACACCATGAGCGACACCATGCCGATGCGCCCCAGCCCCAGCGGGTTGGCGGCGTTGATGGGCGTGCGGTCAAAGCGCTCCACTTCCAAAAACACGCGGCCCGCGCCGGTGCTGATGCGGCTGGTGGCGGCGGCAATGCCAGCATCGGCCAGCGTTTGCAAGGCCAGGTGTTCGCAGACCAGCAGGTCGCGGGTGCGCTGGTCGGTGGGCGCGTCGCCTGCGGGGGAGAACTTGACCAGCACATGGCGGTCGCCACCGACGATGGCGCAGAACTTGGGCTGCTCGCCCCCGGCAGACGAGCCGCCCATGCTGCCTTGCATGGCGGCATCGGCCAGGGCCGGGTAGTCTGCGATGGACGCCACGCGGCTGGCGCGCTGGGGCAGGCTGTGAAAGCGCGCAAACGCGGCCTCGCCCACCACCAGGTTGCCGGGCAGGTCGTCGCCGCACAGGGCCAGGGCGCGCAGCACGTCGTCGTCGCTCCAGAAGCGGGGGTCGTTGCCCAGCTGCAGCTCGGGGTGGGTGCTGGCAAAGGTGCGGCCCATAAAGCCCTGGGGGCGCATGTCGTCCAGAAACCAGGGCAGGCCGTCAAAGCGCTGGGAGAGGCCGTCTTCTTCGTCCACCCAAACGGCACCACTGGCCAGGGGCACCATGCGGCCGAACGGGCTGGGCTGGCCCTGCGCGTTGATGCGCATCACCGGCACGCTGCGGCCCACGTCGCGCACGGTGCGCGGCAGCACATAACGCTGCTTGCGGGCTGCGCCCACTTTTTGCACCTCGCCCGCCTGAATCAGCGGGGCCAGTGCGCGGGACACGGTGGGCTGGCTCACACGCAGCGTATCTTGCAGCTCGGCGCTGCTCAGCGCGCCGCCCTGGCGGCGTAGGGCTTGCAAGATGCTGGCGGAGAGGTCTGGGGCGGCGGGCATGAATGATTATATGAATAGATTTACTTTCGTAAATATCTTTTTAAATCAATCATTTAAACCTGTTTTTGAATAGATGTTTTTGCAAAAAATCAAGGCCCACCCCTCTCTAACCATACCCAGTAGCCGCCAGTGCCACTTGCATACCAGGCAGCTCCCGCAGGACAGCGGGGGTGGTACCCAGCCAACGGCGAAATTCGTGGGTCATGTGGGCTTGGTCTACGTAGCCCCAGTCGGCCGCAGTTTCGGCGAGTGTGGTGGCCTGCAGGGGTGTTTGTGCGGGTACTTGCGCAATGGCACGGGCTGCACGGCGCAAGCGGGCTAGGCGCTTCCAGTAGGCCGGCGGTTGGCCGGTGCCCGTGCGCACCACGCGCTGCAAGGTGCGCTCGGCCACCCCCAGCGCGCGGGCTGCGCGGGCCACGCTGGGGCTGTCGGCCAGGGCCAGCAGTGCGTCGTGTACCGGGGCGTGTAGCCGTATGCAGTCGTGCAAGATGGGCAAGATGTCGGCGGCATCGCAGCCAGGCCGCGCAGCCACGGCGGCCAGCAGGCGCGCCCGGTCTATCGAGGTGCCCGGCTGCATGCGATAGCCCGTGTAGCGCTCATCCACAGTGCCCGGCACGTCGTAGCGTTGGTCGGCCAGGTCCGTCACAAACCACTGCGGGGCTTGGCCCGGTAGGGCGTGCCAGATGAGGTCGCAACAGCCGTCGGGCACCACGGTGGTGGTGTGGGCGGTGCGGGCGTGGTGTTGCCAGACGTCGACGGTGGCGGTGTACAAGGCCATGGGCCCATTGTGCCTACGCCATGCCGCGTGCCGGGCGGCTGCGAGGTGTCGGTTTTTTACAAGACGGGGGCTGGCGCCCGGCGTATCGTGCGGGCTTTACGCAACTCCAAGAAAGCTTTGCCATGCAATTCGGCTACACCATTCTCTACGTGCCAGACGTGCCCGCAACACTTCAGTTTTATGACGCTGCTTTTGGCTTAAAGACACGTTTTCTGGCCGAAGGGGGCGACTTTGGCGAACTCGACACGGGTAGCACGGCCCTGGCTTTTTGCTCCCACCGCCTGTTGCAGCAGATGGGCAAGACCCCCCAGGTGGCCGACCCTGACAAAGCCAGCTCCGAAATCGCACTGTGCACCCCAGACGTAGCCGCTGCACTGGCGCGCGCGCTGGCTGCGGGTGCCACGCTCAAGCACCCCGTAGAAACCATGGCCTGGGGCCAGACGATTGCCTATGTGGCCGACATCAATGGCTTTTTGGTGGAGCTGTGCACGCCGATGGGCTGAACGCAGCGCAGAGCTTTTTCGTTTTTGATAGCTGCTCGCACACATTCCATGTGTGCTGCGAGCCGATTTGGCTTGTAACCCTTATTTCACCGGAATGGGTAACTCGGCCGGCACGGGCACTGCCGTCACGCTGTTTTTGGGGCTGCCGTCGATGATCTTGTCGGAGTACGACAGGTAGACCAGGGTGTTGCGCTTCACATCCACCATGCGCACCACGCGCACGTGTTTGAAGAGGAAAGATGCGCTGGCTTTGAAGACTTCGTCTTGCTTGTCGATCTTCTCCTTGAAGCTGATGGGGCCGACCTGGCGGCAGGCCACCGAGGCGTCGGAGGTGTCTTCTGCCAGGCCCAGCGCACCGGCGTAGCCGCCGGTTTTGGCGTGCGACAGGTAGCAGGCCACGCCGTTTACTGCCGGGTCGTCAAACACATCGACCACCACTTTGTCGTTGGGGCTCAGCAGTTTAAAAGTGGTGCTGACGGTGCCCACGGTCTCGGCGCTGGCGGCCAGCGCAAGGCTGCTGAGCAGCAGCGCGGCAAGTGGTTTTTTCATGGCGAACTCTCTTGGTAAAAATGGGGCGGGTGCTTGATTGTGTGCCCATGCACGCACGGGCTGGCAGCGTACCGTGCGGGTATTACAAACCAACGGGACATTGGCCATCAACATGGCCGCCATCAACGGCTTTTTGGTGGAGCTGTGCACGCCGATGGGCGTGAAGGTGTGCATAGGCACAGCGTTCCATAAACGCCATATTTAATTGCAATTAACGCGTAAACGGAACATACTCCAGGCATCCATGGATGCGACCACCGACACCCAAACCCAACGCGTACTGGCGCTTGCCAGCCAGCGCGGCATGCTGCGCGCCAGCCATCTGCTGGAGCTAGGTATTGCGCGGGTGGTGCTCTCGCGGCTCACTGCCAGCGGCCAACTGGAGCGCGTGGGGCGCGGCGTCTACCGGCTGCCAGACACGCAGGGTGCCGAGCATGAAAGCCTGGCCACCATTTCGGTCAAGGTGCCGCAGGCGGTATTTTGCTTGCTCACGGCCCTGCAGATTCACGAGCTCACCACGCAGTTGCCGCGCCAAGTGTGGATCGCCATGCCGCAAGGCAGCCACGCGCCGAAGATGGACTACCCGCCAGTCAAGATGGTGCAGTTTTCTGGCGATGCGTATACCCAGGGCATAGAGGTGGTGCGCGCCGACCAGGTGGAGCTGCGGGTGTATGGCGTGGCGAAAACCATTGCAGACTGCTTTAAGCACCGGAACAAGATTGGGCTGGATGTGGCCATAGAAGCGCTGAAGCAAGCGCTAACCACCAACAAGACCACCGCCAATGACCTGTGGCGCTTTGCCAAGATTTGCCGGGTGGCCAACGTGATGCGGCCCTACCTTGAAACCCTGGGGCACGGAGGCTGAATGGTGCAAGACCTGGTGGCTTCGGTGCGGGCACGGCTGCTCGTTATCGCCAAAGCGGAGCAAACCGATTTCAACGCCGTGCTGGTGCGCTATGCATTGGAGCGCTTTTTGTACCGGCTGAGCCAGTCCGCCCATGCCGACCGCTTTGTGCTCAAAGGTGCGATGCTGTTCAACCTTTGGTACGCCATGCCGCACCGGCCCACGCGCGATGTTGATCTGCTGGGTTTTGGGGCCAGCGATCTGGGTGCAATAGCGCAGGCATTCCGCGAGATCGTATCGGTTGCTGCAGAAGACGGCATGGTGTTCGACGCCGCCAGCGTGCAGGTGGAAGAGATTCGCAAAAGCGCAGGCTATGCGGGTGCGCGGGTGTTGGTGTCAGCAGAGCTGGCCCGCGCCCGCTGCAAGGTGCAGGTGGACATCGGCTTTGGTGATGCCATAACGCCCGGCCCGGTGGACGCCAAGTACCCGGTGCTGATTGCCGACTTTGCGCCACCGCAGCTGCGCACCTACCCGGTCTACACCGTGGTGGCAGAAAAGTTGCATGCCATTGTGCTGCTGGGTATGACGAACAGCAGGCTCAAGGACTACCTGGACCTGTGGATTCTGTTGGACCGCGAGACATTAGACGCTGACACCCTGGCCAGCGCGATTGCGGCCACGTTCACCCGGCGCGTTACGCCATTGCCGACCGAGCTGCCCATTGGTTTGAGTGACGAGTTTGCCAACGATGGATCGCGCATGGCGCTGTGGGCCGCGTTCTTGAGAAAAAATACGCTTGCGGCTATGCCGTTGGGTAATGTGGTGGATGCACTGCGTACAAAACTGCAGCCAGCGCTTGTGCGCGCAGCATCCAACACTACCGATCAAAAGCTGCATTAATCCGGCTGCGGCGTATTTCTGCAAATACGCCGCACTTTTTGAGCCGTATTACCAAACCACACACTGCGCGGTGAACGTGCCGGGGTGAGCGCAGCCTGCGATCGAAGGCGCAGCCGCCACCTACGGCAATGGCAGCACCATAGGTTTCAAGATGAAATCGCCCGAGCAGGCCAATGCCTTCCACGCAGCAGGCGTGGGCCAGCTCTACCTGGCCTACCTGCGCGACCCGGATGGCAACAAGAGCTGTACGCTGTACCGGCCGCCCAAGGTATAACGCTACATATTTAATAGCTGCTTGCGCAACATCCACAGGCGCTAGCGACCCGTTTGACCCTTAACCCAGCCCCTATGCACCGCCGCCTCTTTCTGCCCGCCCTGTGCCTGCCACTCTCTCAGTTAGCGTGGGCGGAGCCTGAACCCGAGCCAGACGACGCGCCCGCAGCGTTGCCGCACTACAAGGTGTCAAGCGCGGCGCTGCAGGCGGCGGTGGGGCAGCGGTTTCCGCTGCGCTACCCGGTGCCGGGGCTGCTGAACCTGGATGTGCAGGTGCCCACGCTGCGCCTGCTGCCCGCGGCCAACCGGCTGGGGGCCGAGATGGTGGTGGACGCGGCCGGCCCCGCACTCAACCGCAGCCATCAGGGCACGCTGGAGGTGGAGTTTGCGCTGCGTTACGAAGTGGCGGACCGCACGGTGCGCGCGCACCAGTTGCGCCTGAAACGCCTGCAGTTCCCCACGCTGCAGCCCGGCGTGGTGGCACTGCTCAATACCTACGGCCCGGCACTGGCCGAACGCACACTGCTGGAGGTGGTGCTGCACCGCATGCGCCCGCAAGACCTGGCCCTGCCCGATGGCCTGGGCATGCAGCCGGGCAGCATCACCGTGACCGACGAGGGGCTGACGATAGGTTTTGTGCCCAAACCGCTCTGAAGTGCCTAACGCGGCGCGGCCAGCAAGTGCTTGGCGCGCGCCAGGTCCACCGCGTGGTGATCTGACAGGTCCAGAAAATACGCCTGCTGCCAGGCCTGCGTGGCCAGCGCCTGCCGGCTGGTGGGGGTGTCCCACGGCGGGTAGACACGCAGGGCGCGCTTACCGTCTTTGCCAGGTTGGGCCACCACGCCATGCACCGCCAGCGCCGCTTTGGGAAACACAAACTGCCCGAAGTGGGGCCCGCTGCGGGTGCTGACCACAAACAGGTCCACCGGGTCGCCCAGGTCAAACGGTTGTATCGGGCCGCGGCCCACGCGTTTCCACACGGTGACGAACTGGCCGACTTTGGTGGGCGTGATTTTGGCCACACGAAAACACACCCGCAGGCCGCCCAGCAGCAGGGTGTGGGCGCCGTAGTCCGCGCTCTCGGCCTCGGGCAACACATCGGTACAGGCAAGACCGCTGGGGGTGTAGGCCAGGGCTTGCGCGGCTTGCAGGTCGGGGTGGCCCGTGTTGGCGGTGGACTGCAGGGCGGGTGGGGCAAACATGGGCGCATGGTAGCGGCTGCGGCGCCGGGCGATACTCGGGCGCATGACCCCTGCCGCTGCCCTGCAAGCCGCCCCACACACGCCCCCAACGCCCCACGCGGTGTCGCGCCTGCGCACCGCGCGCCTGGCGCGCGCCACCAAACCCTTCCTCGCCCGCGGTGGCTCCGACGTACCGCGCTGCGCAGGCTGCCGCCTGGTGCTGAGCCACTGCCTGTGCGCCGAGCGCCCCGTGGTGCCCACACGCGCCGGTGTGTGCCTGCTGATGGCCGACATCGAAGCACTAAAGCCCAGCAACACCGGCTGGCTGATTGCCGATGTGGTGGCAGACACCTACGCCTTTGGTTGGGCCCGCACCGAGGTAGACCCGGCCCTGCTGACACTGCTGGCCGACCCGCAGTGGCAGCCGTATGTGGTGTTTCCTGGCGAGTTTGTGGACCCTGCGCGCGTGGTGACGCAGCTCATAGAACCACCATCTGCCGCCGGGCCAACCAGCAAACGCCCGCTGTTCATCCTGCTGGACGCCACCTGGCCCGAGGCACGCAAGATGTTCCGCAAAAGCCCCTACCTGAACACGCTGCCGGTGCTGAGCCTGCAGCCCGAACAGCTGTCGCGCTACACCCTGCGCCGCAGCCGCCGCGACGACCACTTTTGCACCAGCGAGGTAGGCGCCCTGTGCCTGGAGCTGGCCGGCGAACGCCTGGCCGCCCAAACGCTGGAGGCCTACCTGGACGTGTTCACCCACCACTACCTGCAAGCCAAACACCAGCAGCCGGCGGACCGGAATGGCGAGGCACATGGCAAGTTGCGGGCGCTAGGACAGCAGCGTTGAATTGCTCCTGTTTTAGGAGCTGCTTGCGCATATTCGACGGGGGCTAGAGGCCTATTTGGCTATATATCAGCCGACCTTGCGAAACGTCAGGTTGACGCGCCGCCGCCCCACCAACGCGTGGTCGCCATCGGCCACCGGCAACACGCCGTGAAACGCCAGGCGCGACGGGCCGCCCCAGACCACCACGTCGCCATGGGCGAGGCGCAAGCGCTGGGTTTTACCGGTGCGCTCTAAGCCGCCAAACAGAAAGGTGGCGGGCAAGCCCAGTGAGAGCGACACGACCGGCGCGCGCAGGTCGCGTTCGTCACGGTCCTGGTGCAGGCCGAGTTTGTTGCCGGGCAGGTACTGGTTGACCATGCAGGAGTCGGGCACAAAGCCGGGGTAGCCGGCCTCCGTGGCGGCGCGCACGGCAAAGTCCATCAAACATTGGGGTATGGCGGGCCAGGGCTGGCATGTGCCGGGGTTGCGCGGGGCGTAGCGGTAGCCACCGGGCTCGGACACCCAGCCCATGCTGCCACAGCGTGTGGTCTGGATAGACATGGTGTGGCCGCCCGGCGTTTGCAGGTGGCGCAGCGGCAGCTGGGCAATGACGGACTCCACCGCGGCCAGCAGCTGCACATCGTCCGCCCGACCCAGGCCGCGCAGCAGCACAGCACCGGGCGCGATGGCAGTGCGCAGGTCCTCAGTGGCCAGGGGCAGGTCGTCAAACAGGTCCACGGGTGGGCTTGGGGGTGGGCTTTGAATACTGTATTTTTACACAGCACTCAAGACAACACCATAGCTCACCGGCCCTGCAGCCGAGCCTTACATGCGCCCTTGCTGGCGCAGCAGCTGCGCGCGCTCGCGGATGCCGGCCTCGCCGCGCTGCAGCGCGGCTGCGCTGGTGTGCACCGAGTAGTTCCCCATGAACAGCTCGTGCGGATGTTGCACACCCGAGCCGAGCACGAAGGCCGTGTCCGTTTGTGCCTCGAATTCGATGGCACCACCCGCGTCGTCAAACACGGCCAGATCACCCGTGCGCAGTGCGACGGGGGCGGTCAGCACGCCTTCGCCCACGGCGGCCCAGGCCACGGTGTGGCCGGCGGGCGGCACAAAGCGCCAGGTTTCACCGGCCTGCAGGTGCACACCCAGGTAGGTCATGTTGGACGGTGCGGGGATGGGGCTGGTCTGGCCGCCATACGTGCCCAGCAGCACACGGGCCGGGCCGGCGTGGGGCACGCCTTCGGGGCCCAGGTAGATGCTGTGCGCCTCGGCCAGCTCAAGTTCGGGCGGCATGGCCACCCAGAGCTGGAAGCCCAGCACGCGTTCGGTGTTCTCAGGCGCACCGGTGTGCCACACGCCACCACCGGCCATCATCCATTCCACGCCACCATTGGGCAGCACGCCGCGCGCGCCGTGTTCGCCGGTGGTGTCTTCGTAGGCGGTCTGACCGCTCATCAAATAAGTGAGCGTGGCGATGCCCGAGTGCGGGTGCATGCCAAAGCGGGGCGGCTGGCCACCGGCGGGCACTTCAAAGCGGTCCAGAAAGATAAAAGGCTTGAGCACCTCGCCCAGGTCGCCAGGGCTGACCAGGCGCGTGATGGCGCCATGGCTGCTACCGCGCGTGCGGTGGACGATGGGGCGTTGTTGGACAGTAACTTCGGCGGTGGCGGCTGCAGACATGGTGATCTCCTCAAACGATGCATCAAGCGATGTCTGTAGGTTAGGGCTTGCCCCATTACTTGTGTAGACGCCACAATTGACATTCACTATGCCGTTTTTGATAGGAGTGTGATGCTGGACCTGAACCAGATGGCGCTGTTTGTGCAGGTAGTGCAAGCCGGGAGTTTTGCCGCTGCGGCGCGGCGGCTGGGTATGCCACCCACCACGCTGAGCCGCCAGGTGGCGCAGCTGGAGGACAGCCTGCAGGCGCGGCTGCTACAGCGCACCACGCGCAAACTGACGCTGACCGACGCGGGCCGCACGCTGTTTGACCAGAGCGCGGCGCATATCGCCACGCTGCAGGACGCAGCCAGCGCATTGGCCAGCAACGACCAGGCGCCCAAAGGCCACGTGCGCGTGGCCGCGCCCTCGGGCTTTTTTGACTACTTTGCGATGGACTGGGTGGCCGCGTTTCTGGCCACACACCCGGCGGTGCAGCTGGAGTTTGTGCTGAGCGACGGCATGGCCGATGTGGTGGGCGAGGGTATTGACGTGGCGTTTCGCGGCAGCGGCGAGCTGCCGGATTCGAGCCTGGTGGCGCGCAAGCTGGTCAGCAGCTACCTGGCGCTGGCCGCCAGCCCGGCCTACCTGGCGGCGCGCGGCACACCGCAGACCATCGCCGACCTGGCGGCACACGACTGCATCTGCCCCGCGCACACCGGTGGCCACGGCACCTGGAACCTGAACGGCCCCAAGGGCCCGGTGCAGGTGGCCGTGCACGGCCGGCTGGGCGCCAGCACCGGCCAGGCGCAGCGCAAGGCGGCCGAGGCGGGCCTGGGGATTTGCCTGCTGCCCATCACCGCGCTGCAGGACAGCCTGCGCAGCGGCGCGCTGGTGGAGGTGCTGCCCGACGTGGCCAGCGCGCCGGCCGGCATGTACGTGGTCTACCCCAGCCGCCGCCATGTGCCGCGCGCGGTGACGGCGTTTGTGGAGATGGCGGTGCAGCGCCTTACGGCTGTGATGGGGCAGACGCAGGACTGAGCTGCCCCGGCGTGCCCACCCGGGCCAGCGCCGCACGGGCACCCGCCAGCGACTGCAAGCGCTCGCGCAAATAGTCCGCCAAACGGGGCTGCTGGCTGAAGGCCACGTTGAAGCGGATGTGGGCATCGGCCTGGTTGTTGGCGCTGAAGGTGGCGCCGCGCATCAGCACAATCTTGTTGCGGTAAGCGTCTTGTACCAGCAGGGTCAGGTCAATATCGCCGGGCACCGTGGCCCATAAAAACAGGCCGCCTTCACCGGGATGGTCCAGCTGCAGGCCGGCGTCTGTCAGCTGCCGCGCGCTGGCGTGGCGGGCGGCCAGCAGTTTGGCGTTCAGGCGGTCCAGGTGCTTGCGCCAGCGCCCGGCGGCCAGCACCTCCAGCAGCACATATTCGTTGAGCGCGGGGCCGGTCAATACCGAGCAGATCTTTTCGCGCATCAGCGCTTTGAGCAGCACCGGCTCGGCCGCCATGTAGCCCATGCGCAGCGCGGGGCTCAGGGCCTTGCAGAAGCTGGAGTAGTAGATGACGCGGTCCAACCCCGACAGGCTGGCCAGGCGCGTGGCATGGCCGGGGTGAAAGTGGCCGTGCACATCGTCCTCGGCAATCAAAAACCCATATTGCTGCGCCAGCATCAGCACCTTGTGCAGGTTGGCGGCGGTGCTGCTCCAACCGGTGGGGTTGTGCAGCACGGTCTGGATGAACAGCAGGCGCGGGTGGTGTTCGCGGCAGGCAACTTCCAGTTGCGCCAGGTCCAGGCCATCGGGGTTGCGCCGGATGGGGATGGCGCGGATGCCGTCTTTGCGCAGGCGCTCAAACATCAAAAAGTAGCCGGGGTCTTCGACCAGCACGGTGTCGCCGGGCTGCAAGAAGGCGCGGCAAATCAGGTCAATGGCGTGCGTGCCGCCCAACGTGGTGAGGATACGGCCCGCGTCCACCGCAATGCCCACACCGCGCAAGACCATGGCGATGCGCTCGCGCAAATCGGGCAGGCCCTGCGGCGGGCAGCGCGAGGCCATGCCGGCGCTGGCACGTGCCAGGCCGCGCTGCACCACGGTGGCGGGCACGGCGTCTTGCAGCCACGACGGCGGCAGCGCGCCACTGCTGGCCAGCAGCACACCGGCGCGCTGGTCATTGGCCTGCTGGGCAAACCACACGCCATCTTGTTCTTCCCCGGCTTCCAGCGCCGCCGCATCGGGCATGGGGCTGGCCGGGCGCGTCTCGCGCACAAAGTAACCGGCCGTGCCGCGCGACTCGATCAGGCCCAGCGCCATCAACCGGTCATAGGCCACCACCACGGTGTTGGGGCTGACTGCAAACTGCCCGGCCAACTGGCGGATGGACGGCAGGCGCGCCGCAGCGGGCAGCTGGCCGCCGCTGATCCGCCCGCGCAGACCCAGCTCAATCTGGTCGCTGAGCGGCGTGGGCGCGTTGCGGTCTAAGGGAAACATGAAGCAAGGTTAGCGCAGAAAGCTGATCGCCAGCACCACCAACATGGCACCCATGCTGAGGTTGAAGATGCGCTGCTTGCGCGGGTCGGTCAGCAGGCGGCGGATGGCCACCCCAAACAGCGCCCACATCGAGACGCTGGGAATGCCGATCACTGCGCCCACGACGGCAACCACCAGCGCGCCCATAGGTGCACTCAAACCCGCCGGCATGAACACCGTGGCCAGCGTGATCGCCCGCACCCAGCTCTTGGGGTTGACCGCCTGGAACAGGGCGGCCTGCGCAAAGCTCAGCGGCTTGGCAGCCTGTGCCTCGCCGATGGAGCTGGCGCAGAGTTTCCAGGCCAGATAGATCAGGTACACGGCGCCGGTGATGCGCAGAATCTGGTGCAGCACCGGGAAGGCCACGAACAGGCTGCCCAGCCCCAGGCAGGTGACATAGGTCTGCACCGCCACCCCGCTCACCTGGCCAAAGATTTGCGGCAGCGCGCGGCGATAGCCAAACAGCGCGCCCGAGGTGGCCAACATCAGGTTGTTGGGCCCGGGCGTGCTGGACATCACAAAGCAGTAGGTCATCAGGGGCAGTAGGTCGGTCCACATGGGCGGGCTCCAGCAAAAGTGGCCTCCAATGTAGAAGCGGCCCGGGCCGCCGCGCTGCACAGGCAGGGTGGTGCAGTGCTGCGCTGTATCAGTCTGCACAGCACTACAGAGGGGCTGCGGCCCGCAGCGGCGACAATCTCCCCATGACCGACAACTACAAAGCCGCCGAATTGGCACGAGAAGCCGCCCTGTGCGAACCCTGCCGCGGTATCCAGCGCAACTGGCGCCGCGCCCCTGGCCACGCCGAACTGGTGCAGGGCGACAACCGCAAGGAAGAGCGCGCTGGCCGTTTTGTGACGGTGACGCGTTACCGCTGCGACCGCTGCGGCTCCATCTGGGACTACGAGAACAACAAGGCCAACCAGCAAGCCGGCTGGTCGCTGCCGCGCCGTTAAGCACGGCAGGCCATGAAAGCTCCCCCCAGACTGCAGTCCCTTGTTGAAGAGGGCCTGATCGACACCGTGGTGCGCCAGCTCATGAGCGGCAAGGAAGCCATGGTGTTTGTGGTGCGCGCGGGCGAGCAAACGCTGTGCGCCAAGATCTACAAAGAGGCCAACAACCGCAGCTTCCGCCAGGCGGTGGACTACACCGAGAACCGCAAGGTGAAGAACTCGCGCTCGGCCCGCGCCATGGCCAAGGGCAGCAAGTTTGGCCGGCAAGAGCAAGAGGCTGCGTGGCAAAGCGCCGAGGTGGACGCGTTGTACCGCCTGGCCGCGGCTGGTGTGCGTGTGCCACAGCCGATCAATTTTCACGACGGTGTGTTGCTGATGGAGCTGGTGACCGATGCGAACGGCGACGCCGCCCCGCGTCTGAACGATGTCGCATTTACCGAAGCCCAAGCGCTGCAACACCACGCCACGCTGGTGGCCGAGGTGGTGCGCATGGTGTGTGCGGGCGTGGTGCATGGGGATTTGTCGGAGTTCAACATCCTTCTCGCCAACGCTGATGGCGTGGACTTTCCGGTGATCATTGACCTGCCGCAGGCCGTGGACGCCGCGGGCAACAACCACGCGCAGCGCATGCTGATGCGGGACGTGGCCAACCTGCGCGACTTCTTTGGCCAGTTTGCCCCCGCCCTCTTGACCACCGACTACGGCCCCGAGATCTGGAGCCTGTACCAGGGCGGCCTGCTGAGCAACGAGACGGTGCTGACCGGCCACTACGAACGCGCCCATGCCGATGTGGACATGGCAGGCGTGTTGCGCGAGATTGACGATGCACGCGCCGAAGACGCGGCGCGCCGGCTGCGCATGGCGACGGCGGGTTAAGCGGCCAAGATTGCTATTAATACAATAGCTTCTTGCGCATACAGAACGTGGGCTAGCGGCCTATTTCTTGTATAAACCGATCTCCCCCCAAGGAACCTGCCATGCCCCACCTGGTCATTCTGTACACCGCCAACCTGGACCGCGAGAGCGATATGTCCGCCCTGTGCCGCACCATGGCCGACACCATGCTGGCGCAGCGCGACGAGACCGGCAAACAGGTGTTCCCCACCGGTGGCGTGCGCGTGCTGGCCTACCCGGCGGCGCACAGCGCAGTGGCCGACGGCAAAGGCGACTACGGTTTTGTTTACCTGAACCTGCGCATTGCGCGCGGGCGCAGCGCGGCGCTGCAAAAGCAGATGGGTGACGCACTCACCGCGGCCGTGGGCGCGCACTTTGCCACGCTGCTGGCCCAGAAGCCGCTGGGCATCACGCTGCAGATCGACGAAGGGCATGAGGTGTTTGACGGCAAACACAGCACGCTGCACCCGCTGTTTAACAAGGCCTAGCCATGTCGCGCATGCGTGGATGGGGTTTGCTGCTGGCCGTGGCCGTGCCACTGCTGATTTTTTTCAGCTGGTCGCGCCTGGGGAGCGAGACGGCGCGTATCAACCTGGAGCGTTACGAGGCCTGGGCGGGCAATGATGCGGCGGCGCTGATGCGGCCGCTGCATGCGTATTTTTTGAAGCAGCAACAGGCGGCGGCCAGTGGTGACCTGGTGTTGCCCGAAGTGCCCCCCCAAAGCGGCGTAAAAACCTGGGCCCTGCAAGCCGACAGCACCCTGCTGGTAACGCTGGATGCCAAGGTGGAGGGCCGTGCCGTGCGGCTGCGTTATGTGCCGATTGTGCGCAGCGCCACGGGCATTTTTTATGACTGCGTGAGCGACACCTCGCCGGTGCACGTGGGGCGTTTTTGCCGGGCCGAGGTGCTGAAGTCGGTGGCCGATGTGGCGGCGCAGCTAGACGCCAATGCGCAGGTGCTGGCCACGCTGCCGCCAGTGCAAACTGCGTCTGGCACAGCACTGGCGGCGGGCACACCCACCGGCAGTGTGGTGGTGGTGCCGGCCACCGCGCAAGACCTCAACGGCTGCGGTTTTCAGTGTGTGCAGCCCCAAAGCTGTGTGACCCCGCGCCCCCTGGCTTGCGCCAAGCAGGTGACCGAGGGCAACAGCGGCTACCAGGATGTGCGCGCCACACCCGACGATGTGCGAGGCAACCAGTTCAGCACCCGCAGCGCGGCTGATGCCGCCTGTGCACAAGCGCTGGGCAGCGGTTACCGCCTGGCCCAGGCGGGCAGCCTGGGTGGGGTGTTTACGCTTACCGGCGGCAACGAATACTGGGTGCACAACGAGGTGCGCACCGAACACAACTGCTGGGCCCGTGACTAGGCCCTACTGGCACACCCCACCCTTGGGGCCGCTGGGGCTGGCCGTGTGGGCCCTGGCCACCACCCTGGCCATGGTGGCGCCTTGGTTAAGCCCCATGACCTGGGGCCCCAACCCCGAGATGGTGCAGCGCCTGCTGTCCGTGGGCTGCGGCGCCGTGCTGCTGGTGGCATGGGTGGGATATGGGCCGCGTGTGGACGCGCGCGCACTGGCGCACACGCTGGCCTGGGGCTGGCTGGGGGGCGCACTGCTGAGTGCAGGGGCAGGCGTGTTGCAGTACTTTGGCGCAGAAGGGCTGGTGTTTGACGGCTGGATCAGCGCATCCACACCAGGCCAAGCCTATGCCAACCTGCGCCAGCGCAACCAGTTTGCGTCGCTCACGTCCTTGGGCCTGGTGGCCTTGCTCTACCTGGTGGCGGTGCATGCGGACGAGGCACCCACGCCAGGCCCCCAGCACCGGCTCTGGGTGCTGCTGGCCATCGCGCTGCTGGCACTGGGCAACGCGGCCAGCAGCTCACGCACCGGCGTGCTGCAGTGGCTGGGACTGCTGGCACTGGCCTGGGTGTGGGGGCGCCACGGGCAGCGCAGCCTATGGCGCTGGACCCTGGTGGCCGCGGGCCTGTACCTGCTGGCAGCCTGGGCGCTGCCCTTGGGCTTGCAGGCCAGCACCGGCCAAGCCAGCGCTGGCGCCAGTGCACTGCAACGGTTTCAGGAAAGCTCGGGCTGCGGGAGTCGCACCATTCTGTGGCGCAATGTGCTGGAGCTGATCGCCCACCAACCCTGGCTGGGTTGGGGCTGGGGTGAGCTCAAGTTTGCGCACTTCATCACCCCCTACCCAGGCGAACGTTTTTGTGAACTGCTGGACAACGCCCACCACCTGCCGCTGCACCTGGCCGTGGAGCTGGGCGTGCCCGCCGCGCTGCTGCTGTGTGGCGGCGCATTGGCCGCCGTGGTGTGGGCCCGGCCCTGGCGCGACACCGCCCCCGCACGGCAAATGGCCTGGGCTGGCCTGGCCACCATCGTGCTGCACAGCCTGCTGGAGTACCCACTGTGGTACGGGCCCTTCCAGCTGGCCACGCTGCTGTGCCTGTGGCTGCTGTGGCGCACCCGGCGGAACGCCCCCGCAGCGCCCCGTGACACCGCGCAGCTGCCGCTGAGCCTGCTGGCCGCCACCGGAATGCTGGCCGTGGTGGCCTATACGGGCTGGGACTACTGGCGCGTGGGCCAACTCTTCTTGCCCCAGAGCTACCGGGCCGAGGCCTACCGCGACGACACCCTGGTCAAGGTGGAAACCTCCTGGCTGTTCCGCGACATGGTGCGGTTTGCCCGCGTCACCACCACCAGCCCCGCCCCCGAAAACGCCGCCGCGTTGTACGCCGATGCCCTGCAGGCGCTGCACTACTCCCCCGAACCCCGGGTGATAGGGGCGCTGCTGGAGAGTGCCCGCCTGCTGGGCCAGGAGAGCGCGGCCACCGAACACATCCGCCGCCAGTGGCAGGCCAACTACGACCAAGCGCAGACAGAATTACCGTAATTTGCTATGCATTTAGTAGCTGTTTGCGCAGTATCTACCAGCCTTAGAGGCCAATTTGGCTTTAATTAGCGCCGACTGGTCCACCAGCCCTCCAGGCTGTAAACCCCCAGCGCCGCCCAGATCAGGCCAAAACCCAGGGCGCGCGCGGGTTCAAACACCTCGCCAAACAGCCACACACCCAACAGCAGCTGCAAGGTGGGCGAGATGTACTGCAGGATGCCCATGGTGGACATGCTGACGCGCCGCGCCCCCGCGGCAAACAGCAGCAAGGGGATGGCGGTGAGCGGCCCGCCCAGCAGCAGCCAGCCGATGGTGGCGCCGTCCGCCTGCACCAGCGCGCCCTGGCCATGCCAGCCCCACCAGAGCAGGCAGCCCGCGGCCACGGGGCTGAGTACCAGGGTTTCCAGCGTCAGGCCTTCGAGTGCGCCTAGCGCACCCACCTTGCGCAGCAGGCCATAAAAGCCAAAGGTGATAGCCAGCACCAGCGCCACCCAGGGCAGGCGCCCGGCCTGCACGGTGAGCCACAGCACGCCTGCTGCGGCTACCGCCACGGCCAGCCACTGGCCGGGGCGCGGGCGCTCGTGCAGAAACACAAAGCCCAAGGCGACGTTAACCAACGGCAAGATGAAGTAACCAAGGCTGGCGTCCAGCACATGGCCGTTTTGCACCGCCCACACGTAGGTGCACCAGTTAACCGCCAGCAGCAGGGCCGACAGCACAAAGGCGCCCAACACCCGTGGCGTGCGCCACACCGTGCCCAGCCAGGCCCAGTGCTGGCGCACTGCCAGCACGCCCAGCAAAAACACCAGCGACCAGACGGTGCGGTGCATCACCACCTCGAAGGCATTGACGGCGACCAGCTGTTTGAAGAAGAGGGGGAACAGGCCCCAGGCCGTGTAGGCCAGGGCCGCGTAAACAACGCCAGCGTGCATGAAGAAGGAGAGGGTGGAGCGGGAAAGCGCCTAGCTTACCCGCCCCACCAGGGCCTGGCTCAGGCCTCGGCTTGGCGGCGCAGCACCAGAAAACCGAACGCCGTGGCAGTGAGGTACATGCTGACCGAGTAAATGGCCGCGGGCAACGCGAGCTGGAAGTTGGCCAGCACCGACAGCGCCACAAAAATTGCCAACGTGGAGTTGTGGATGCCAATCTCGAAACTCACGGCCGTGGCAATCGGTTTGTTCAGCCCGGCCCAGCGCGACAGGTAATACCCCGAAAGCAGGCTCAGCAGGTTGAAGGCCAGCACCACCGGCCCCAGACTGGAGAACGATGCGGTCAGCGCCGTCCACTCCTTGGCGATGGCAATGATGGAGAAGGTGGCCAGCACCAGGGCGCTGAAGGCCTTCATGGGCTGGCCCATGCGCTGCGCAAAGGCCGGGCGTTTACTGCTCACCACCATGCCGATGGCGACCGGCACCAGGATGACCCCCACCACCTCAAACACCTTGCCAAACTGCAGCGGCACCACCTGGCCGGTTTGCACAAACGTGGCAATCGCCCAATTGGCAATCAGCGGCAGGCTCACGATGGAAAGCACGGTGTTGATGGCGGTGAGCGAGATGTTCATGGCCACATTGCCGCCAAACAAATGGCTGAACAGGTTGGCCGACACCCCACCGGGCGAGGCCGCCAGCAGCATCAGGCCGACGGCAAACACGGGCTCCACCTTCAGTGCCACGATGAGCAGGTAGGCCACACCGGGCAGCAAAAACATCTGGATGGCCAGGGCCAGCGCCACGGCCTTGGGGTTCTCGCGCAGACGGCCAAAATCACCCAGCGAGAGGGACAGGCCCAGGCCAAACATGACCAGGGCCAGCGCGATCAGCAACAGCGTGGGCAGCGCAGCGGTAAAACTCATGCCGCCACACCGGTGGGGGTGGCCACGGCGCCCAGGCGGCGCTGGATTTCGTCACGCACATCAGTGCGCATATTGAAGTGGAACGCGGCCTCCGCCACCAAAAACAGCGGGCCGACCAGCAAACCCATCAGGTCATCCACAAACGCGGGTTTTTTGCCCTCGTAGTAGTGGCCCAAAAACTGGATCGCCCAGCCCACAACAAACAGGCCCACGCCCCAGCCCAACCACAGGCCGGTGCTTTGGGCGGCAAACCACTGGCTGGCGGCCAGCGAAGCGGCCAGCAGCAGGGCCATGACGATGCCAAAACGCGCATCCAGGCGCGCATAAAACCAGCTAGAGGCCAGCGCTGCCAGCACCGCGGGGCTGAGCAGCAGCGCCCCCATCTGCCACTGCGGGCGTGACAACAAAATGGTGACGGCCAGCACGATCAGGGGGATGCCGACAAAGTGGGTGGCGACGTTGCGGCTGTCCTGGTGGTAAGCCGCGTACTGCGTGAGGTGGTCGGTCAGGGTTTTCATGGCGCTCTCCTTCATTCTTCTGGATTGACGAAGCGCAATGATCCGCTTAGCCTCGGCCCTGCGTCTGTCGGGTAGCCGACACAAGACGCGTCATCCGTACAAACCACTAGGCCACGCCCTGCCCTCCATGACCGACCTGTCCCGTTATCTGCCGGTGCTGAACTCCGGGCGCTGGTTCACCCAGCTCCCTGCCGAATTTGCCCAGGCCCTGCTGCAGATGGCCAAGCTGCGCACGCTGCAAACCGGTGACGCCCTGTTTTTGCGCGACAGTGCGCCCTGTGGGCTGTATGCGCTGGTGGCGGGCGCCATCCGCATCTCGGGCCAGAGCGGGCAGCGCAACGATGCACGCGAGGCGCTGCTGGTGGTGCTGACGCCGCCGCAGTGGTTTGGCGAAATTTCGGTGTTTGACGGATCGGTGCGCACCCACCACGCCCATGCCGCCGAACCCAGCACGGTGCTGCAAGTGCCACACGAAGAACTGCTGGCCTGGTTACAACAGCACCCCCAGCACTGGCGCGACCTGGCGGTTCTGATGGCCGACAAACTGCGCATGGCCTTTGTGAGCATGGAAGAACAAACCGTGCTGAGCGCCCCGCTGCGCCTGGCACGCCGCCTGGTGGGTATGGCCCAGGGTTACGGCCAGCGAGCTGATGACGGCAGCACCCGGCGCGTGCTGGCCATCACGCAGGAAGAACTGGCGCTGATGATCGGCGTCTCACGCCAGACCACCAACCAGATCCTCAACGCGCTGAAGGCGCAACACATTGTGCGCATCCAGCGCGGCGAGCTGGAAATCCTGGACCTGCCGGCGCTGCGGGCGCAGTGCCAGTAGAAAAACTAGCATCCTCACGGGCCATACAACAAGAGCCACCCGTCAATTCCTATGCCTCCAGTATATTGATCACACCTCTTTCCCCATGCAGACCCGCCGCACCCTATGTACCGAATCAATCACCAGAGCAACCGCATCACAAAGATCAAGCAGATGAAGTTCACAGAGCTGGGGTTTTCGGAACGGAATCATTTGCAGGAATGGCTAGCCAACCAGCCCGATGCTTTGGGCGAAGAGTTGCTGATACTGCAAAAAGAATTCGACGGTTTTGACGATACCCGCGAGCGACTGGACCTGCTGGCATTAGACAAACAGGGAGCTTTGGTAGTTATTGAAAACAAACTGGACGACTCAGGACGCAACGTAGTCTGGCAATCGCTCAAGTACGCGTCGTACTGCTCTACTTTGTCAAAAACCCAAATCGGAGTGATGTATCAAAAGTACTTGGATAAGACCGATCCCGGCAAAGATGCCCAAGCGCAGATCTGTGAGTTTTTGGGCAAGGAAGACTTCGCCGAAGTGGTGCTCAACCCCGGCAATGATCAGCGCATCATCATGGTTGCAGCGGAATTCCGCAAGGAAGTCACATCCACAGTGCTCTGGTTGCTAAAGCATCGAGTGTTCGTGAAATGCTTCAAAGCCACGCCCTTTCAAGACGGGAAAGATGTGTTCTTGACCGTGGAGCAGCTCATCCCTCTGCCCGAGGCAGAAGAGTTAATGATCGGTATCTCGGAAAAAGAAGTCGAGGAAATATCCGCCGAACGCAGCCAAGTCCCGCGTCATTTGCTACGCACCGATTTTTGGCATCAGGCGCTGGAAGCTTTGGAACAAGCCAAAGTCGATCTGTATGCCAACAAGTCCCCCAGTCGAGACCATTGGCTGACCACCGGATCGGGGCTGAGTGGCGTGCATTACGCCATGATCTTTAACAAAGACGAAGCCCGCGTCCAGTTTGAGCTCAACCGCGCATCATCAGAGCAAAACAAAGCGATGTTTGATCTTCTGCATGTCCATAGAGCAGAACTAGATGGTGTCTTTGGCGAACCACTGAACTGGCGGCGAATGGATGATAAGAAGATCTCTGTCATCGGTTGCGGAAAGTCATTTGACGGCCACAACCGCGCCAGCTGGCCAGCGATGATCGCGTGGCTGGTAGAGCACCTGCAGCGCTTGGAAAAGACGTTTAGTCCACAAGTCTCCATGCTCCGGTCAGCACTGCGACAAATGCCGGGTGGAAATGGGCAAGGAATAGATGGGGAAGGAAAGTAAATCTTTGCATAGCTAATCACCAATAAAAAACGCGCCCGAAGGCGCGTTTTTTATTGTGACGGATCGTTGCTTACTTCGCCACAACGCGGGCCATTTCCAACACCTTGTTGGAGTAACCCCATTCGTTGTCGTACCAGCTCACCAGCTTGACGAAGGTGCCGTCCAGGGCGATGGAGGCTTCGGCGTCGTAGATGGAGGTGCGGCTGTCGCCACGGAAGTCGGTGGCAACCACCTTGTCTTCGGTGTAACCCAGCACGCCCTTCAAGGCGCCTTCGGATTGCGCCTTCAACTCGGCGTTGATTTCGGCAATGGTGGCGGAGGTGTTCAGCTCGACGGTCAAGTCAACCACCGACACATCGCTGGTGGGCACGCGGAAGGCCATGCCGGTCAGCTTCTTGTTCAGCTCAGGAATCACCACGCCCACGGCCTTGGCTGCACCGGTGGAAGAAGGAATGATGTTTTCCAGAATGCCGCGGCCACCGCGCCAGTCTTTGTTGGAAGGACCGTCCACGGTTTTTTGCGTGGCGGTGGCAGCGTGCACGGTGGTCATCAGGCCGCGCTTGATGCCGAACTTGTCGTTGATCACCTTGGCCAGGGGGGCCAGGCAGTTGGTGGTGCACGACGCGTTGGAAATGATGGCTTGGCCCGCATAGGTCTTGTCGTTCACGCCGTAGACGAACATGGGGGTGTCGTCCTTGGAGGGCGCCGACAAAATGACCTTCTTGGCGCCTGCGTCGATGTGCTTCTGCGCAGTTTCCTTGGTTAGGAACAGGCCGGTGGATTCAACCACGATGTCGGCACCGACCTCAGCCCACTTCAGATTGGCGGGGTCACGCTCTTGCGTCAGGCGGATCTTCTTGCCGTTGACGATCAACACACCGTTGTCCACCGACACGTCGCCCTTGAAACGGCCGTGCACGCTGTCGTACTGCAGCATGTAGGCCAGGTAGTCAGGCTCCAGCAGGTCGTTGATGCCAACGATTTCGATGTCGTTGAAGTTCTGGATGGCGGCACGGAACACCATGCGGCCGATGCGGCCAAAGCCGTTGATACCAATCTTGATTGTCATTTGCTTCTCACTTCACTAAAAAAGTCGTAGGACACAGAAACCAGAATTACTTACTTGCGCAGCACTTGTTCAACGGTGTCCGCCACGTTGTCTGCGGTGAAACCAAAGTGCTTGAACAATACCGGTGCGGGCGCGGATTCACCGTACGTATCCAGACCGACAACAGCGGCGGTACCGTACTTCCACCAGCCACCGGTGGAGCCCATTTCGACCGCCACCCGCGGCAGGCCGGCTGGCAACACTGCCGACTTGTACTCGCTGCTTTGCAAGTCGAAGGTGGTGGTGGAGGGCATGGAGACCACGCGCACGGCGATCTTGCGCTCGGCCAAGACCTTTTGGGCGGCAATGGCCAGTTGCACTTCGGAACCTGTGGCAATGATCACAGCCTGGGCCTTTTTCTTGAGGCCGGCGTCCGATGGCTCGGCCAACACGTAGGCACCCTTGCTGATGGCGTCCAGACCGGAGGCGTCAGGCGACACGGCAGAGTCTGTTTTGGCGATGTAGGCAATGTTCTGGCGGCTCAGCAGCAATGCCGTGGGCTTGCTCTTGTTTTGCAACGCCACGGTCCAGGCCACGGCAGTTTCTGCGGTGTCCGCAGGGCGCCATACGTCCAGGTTGGGGATCAGGCGCAGAGAAGCAGCGTGTTCAATGGACTGGTGGGTGGGGCCGTCTTCGCCCAGACCGATGGAGTCGTGCGTGAACACGTGCACCACGCGCAGCTTCATCAGCGCGGCCATACGGATGGCGTTACGGCTGTAGTCGCTGAAGGTGAGGAAGGTGCCGCCGTAGGGGATGAAACCACCGTGCAGGGCCACGCCGTTCATGATGGCGGCCATGCCGAATTCGCGCACGCCGTAGTTGATGTGGCGGCCACCCTGGCCGGCTTCGTTGGTCACCACAGCGCCGGTCAACGCGTCAAAACGCAGGTTGGGGGTGCTCTTGGTGTTGGTGAGGTTGGAGCCGGTCAAGTCGGCAGAGCCACCCAGCATTTCGGGCAATGCAGCGGTGAAAGACTCCAGCGCCAACTGGCTGGCCTTGCGGCTGGCCACAGTTTCGCCCTTTTGGTGGGCGGCAATCACGGTGTCCACCGCGGTTTGCACAAAGGACTTGGGCAGATCGCCCTTCATGCGGCGCACCAGCTCTTTGGCCAGCTCGGGGAAGGCGGCCTTGTAGGCGGCGAACTTGTCGTTCCAGGCGGCCTCAGCGGCCTTGCCTTTTTCCTTGGCATCCCAGTCGCCATACACCTCTTTCGGGATGACGAAGGGTGCGTGGCTCCAGCCAATGGCTTCACGCGTGAGTTTGATTTCTTCGGCACCCAAGGGTTCGCCGTGGGCCTTGGAGGTGTTGGCGCGATTCGGGCTGCCCTTGCCGATGTGGGTCTTGCTGATGATCAGCGTGGGGCGGTTGTCGGTACCGGCCTTGGCTTGGGCAATGGCAGCCGATACAGCAGCGGCGTCATGGCCGTCCACGGGGCCGATCACGTTCCAACCGTAGGCGACAAAACGCTGGGCGGTGTTGTCGATGAACCAGGGTGCGACCTGGCCGTCGATGGAGATGCCGTTGTCGTCGTACAGCGCAATCAGCTTGCCCAGCTTCCAGGCGCCAGCCAGGGCGGCGGCTTCGTGGCTGATGCCTTCCATCAGGCAGCCGTCGCCCATGAAGACATAGGTGTGGTGGTCCACCACGGTGTGGCCTTCGCGGTTGAATTCAGTGGCCAGCAGCTTTTCTGCCAGCGCAAAACCCACGGCATTGGTGATGCCCTGGCCCAGCGGGCCGGTGGTGGTTTCCACACCGGGGGTGTAGCCGAATTCGGGGTGGCCCGGGGTCTTGCTGTGCAACTGGCGGAAGTTCTTCAGCTCGGCGATGGGCAGCTTGTAACCGGTCAGGTGCAACAACGCGTAGATCAGCATGGAGCCGTGGCCGTTGGACAGGATGAAGCGGTCGCGGTTCAGCCAGTTGGGGTTGGTCGGGTTGTGGCTCAGATGATCGCCCCACAACGCAACGGCCATGTCTGCCATGCCCATGGGGGCGCCGGGGTGACCGGAATTGGCTTGCTGGACGGCGTCCATGGCAAGTGCGCGAATGGCATTTGCCATGTCTTTGGTGTTGGGGGTGGGGGCCATGCGGGGCAACTCCGGGGTAAGGTTGGAAAACGGTGGGAAGGGTGAAACTCCCCCGATTTTACCGGGCCGCGCCGGAGGGACGTTACGGAGCGGTACCGCACGGAATTTGACCCATGGGCTATGCTTTTATGCATGAGCCTGCTTTTCACCCCCCTCACCCTGCCATCGCCCCGCGGCGGCCTCACCTTGCCCAACCGCATCGTCATTGCGCCCATGTGCCAATACCAGTCCGTCAACGGCGAAGCCACCGACTGGCACCTGATGCACTGGGCCAACCTGCTCAACAGCGGCGCCGGCCTGTTCATGATCGAAGCCACGGGTGTGCTGCCCGAAGGCCGCATCACCCCGGCCTGCCTGGGCCTGTGGGACGACCGCACCGAAGCAGCCCTGGCCGACAAGCTCGCGCGTGCACGCAAGCTGGCACCGCAAGTGCCGGTATGCATCCAGCTGGCGCACGCGGGGCGCAAGGCGTCCAGCCACATCCCCTGGGAAGGCGGCCAGCTGATGGCCAAAGAAGAGGGTGGCTGGGAAACCTTTGGCCCGTCAGCGTTGCCGCAGTTGCCCGGCGAAGCACCCCCCACGGAGCTGGACGCTGCGGGCATGGAGCGCGTGAAGAACGCGTTTGTGGAAGCCGCCCAACGTGCCGACCGCTTGGGGCTGGAAGTGATTGAGATCCACAGCGCCCACGGCTACCTGCTGCATGAGTTTTTGTCGCCGATTGCCAACCAGCGCAAGGATGCCTACGGCGGTAACTTCGAGAACCGCATCCGCTTTCCGCTGGAGGTGTTTGCCGCCGTGCGGGCCGTGTATGACGGCGTGCTGGGCCTGCGCCTGTCGGCCAGCGACTGGGTGGAAGGCGCCTGGGACGTGCAGCAGAGCGCCGAGTTTGCCAAGCGCCTGAAGGCCCTGGGCTGCGACTTCATCCACGTGTCCAGTGGTGGCGTGTCACCGCAACAGAAGATTGCCCTGGGACCCAACTACCAGGTCGACTTTGCCCGACAGATCCGCGAGACCAGTGGCCTGCTGACCATCGCCGTGGGCCTGATCACCGACCCGCACCAGGCCGAGGCGATTTTGCAAAGTGGCGAGGCCGATCTGGTGGGCCTGGCACGTGCCTTTTTGTACCAACCCCGCTGGGGCTGGCAGGCCGCCGCCGCGCTGCATGGTGAAGTGCAGGCCCACCCGACCTACTGGCGCAGCCTGCCGCGCGAGGCGCAGGCCGTGTTTGGCAAGGTGGCGGTGGGCGGGCGCTGAGCGGACAGCCCCATGCAGGGACTGCACCTCACCGCCGATTTACACGGCTGCCGCTGCGCCATGGACTGGTTGACCGAAGCCGGGCCGCTGGGTGACTTCTGCCTCCAGGCCGTGCAAGCAGTTGGGCTGCAAGCGGTGTCCCAGGTGGCGCACACCTTTCCGTCTACGGACCAGGGACCGGGCGGCGTGACCGCCACGGTGCTGCTGGCCGAGTCGCACCTGTGTGTGCACACCTGGCCCGAACAGCGCGCCGTGACACTCGATGTGTATGTGTGCAATATGGGCGGCGACCACTCCGCCAAGGCGCGCGCTTTGCTGGCTGCACTGCTGCAGCTGTTTGACGCCGCACAGGTGGAGCAGCACGCCTTGCAACGCGGCGGCCTGCCGCGCGCCTGAAGCAGCCGAAGCGGCCCCTCAGGGGCCTGAGGCTGGCGTTGCCGCGACCGGCGGTGCAGGTTCCCAGCTGGGGGGCACCTGCAGCGCCGGGCTGATGGCCTGGCCATCCACACCCAGGCTCGGGATGAAGCCACCCCAGTTCCACTCGGCATAACGCCACTCGCTGCCGGAGCGCACCACGCCATCGGGTGGCTGCACCTCTTGCACCGGCACGCCCTTCAGCGCCACGGCCATGTAGTCGATCCAGGCCGGCAGGGCCAGGGCCGAGCCCGAGGCGCGGTTGCCCAGGCTCCGTGGCACGTCGTAACCCACCCACACCACCGCCACCAGGCCCGGCTGGTAGCCGGCAAACCAGGCGTCCACCACATCGTTGGTGGTGCCGGTTTTGCCATACAGGTCCGGGCGCTTGAGCGCGGCCTGCGCGCGTGCGGCGGTGCCGCTGCGCGTGACCTCTTGCAGCAGGGTGGACACCATGAAGGCATTGCGTGCGGGAATGGCACGCTGGCTCTCGTCCAGCACGGCGGGCGGTGGGGCCTCAAACACCACCTCGCCACTGGCGCGGGCAATGCGTTGCACCAGCAGCGGGCTCACGCGGTAGCCACCATTGGCCAGCACAGCATAGGCACCGGCCAGCTGCAGCGGGTTGGTAGACCCGGTGCCCAGCGCTTGGGTCAGGTTGTCGGGCTGGCGCTCGGCATCGAAGCCGAAACGGCTGGTCCAGCTGCGTGCACCCTGGGGCGAGAGCAGCTGCATGAGGCGGATGGAGACCAGATTTTTGGAGCGCGCCAATGCGTGGCGTAGCGTGATGGGGCCTTCGGTGCTGCCATCGTCGTTCTCGGGAGCCCAGTCGCCCACGTTCTCCAACGGCGCGTCGTTGACCAGGCTTTCGGGCTGCATGCCGGCTTCTATCGCGCCGGAGTAGATGAAAGGTTTGTAGCTGGAGCCGGGCTGGCGCCAGCCCTGGGTCACGTGGTTGAACTGGTTGCGGTGAAAGTCAAAGCCGCCCACCAGCGCACGGATCTGGCCATTGGCCGGGTCCATGGCGACCAGGGCGCCTTCGGTCTCGGGCCACTGCACCAGGCTCCAGGCCTTGCCCTGCTGCAGCACACGCAGCACCGCACCGCGGCGCACGCGCAGCTTGGCAGCGGCGTTGTCGGCCAAGCCGCTTTGCGCCGGGCGCAGGCCGGTGCCTTCGATGGTGATGACCTCGCCCGAGGCCAATACCACGGTGACAGACTTGGCACTGGCGCGCGTGACGATAGCCAGGCGCAGGTCTTCGTCGTCGTCATAGTCGGCCAGCGCCTGGGCCACAGCCGGGTTGTCGTCCTTGAGGTTGTCGGCCAGGCTCTCTTGCCCTTCGGGGCCGCGCCAGACTTGGCGCAGCGAATGCTCCACCAGCGTGCGGCGCAGGGCCTTGTAGGCGGCCTGCTGGTCGGCCGCGCGCAGCGTGGTGGTGACGTTCAGACCCGTGGTGTAGCTGAGCTCGCCGTACTGCGCGTAAACCTGCTGGCGCACCATCTCGGCCACGTACTCGGCATGCACCTCCACCTCGTTGCGCTTGCGCACCACCAGTTTCTCCAACAGGGCGGCCGCGTACTGGCCACCGTCGATCACCTCTTGTGAGCGCATGCGGCCCAGCGCCACGATCTGGCGGGCACGGGCGCGGTCCAGGTTCTGGATCGGGTTGGCAAAGTAAGGGTTTTGCGGCAGCCCGGCCAACATGGCACATTCGGCCGCGCTGAGGGCGGAGAGGGTTTTGCCAAAGTAGGTTTGCGCGGCCGCCTCAAAGCCGTAGGCGCGCGACCCCAGGTAGATCTGGTTCATGTACAGCTCCAGGATCTGGTCCTTGCTGAGCTGCGCTTCGATGCGGTAGGCCAGCATGGCCTCTTTGAGCTTGCGCTCCAGCGTACGCGAGCGGCTTAAAAAGAAGGTGCGGGCCACCTGCTGCGTGATGGTGGATGCGCCCTGCATGCGCCCCCCGGTCAGGTTGGCCAGCAAGGCACGCGCCACGCCCACCGGGTCCACACCGCCGTGGCTGTAAAACCGCGAGTCTTCCACCGCCAGCAGGCTGTCTTTCATGAGCGGCGGAATCTGGTCGATGCGCTGGTACACGCGGCGCTCGCTGCCAAAGCCCCCAATCTCCACCCCATCGGCCGTGAACACCCGCAGCGGCTGCTTGGGCTGGTAGCTGGACAACGTGGAAATGTCAGGCAGTTGGGTATAAAAAAACGCGGTGGCCAGCAGCAGGCCCAGCACGGCCAGGGCACAGAGGGCCAAGCCAATTTTGAGCGCTTGCTTGGGCCAAGGGCCCCAGGAGGTGGATTGCATATGCATGGGTAAGGTGAGGGCGCATTATGGGCAGACCCGGCGCGGACCGCGCATGGCGGTGCCCTGTCACAAGTGTTTCCAGCTGTTGCCGCGGGCAGCGGCCACTGGGTCATTCACCTCACACCAGGTCTTCCAGCGCCTGCTGCAAACCGGGGTAGGCAAATTGGTAACCGGCCTCCACCAGACGCTGGGGCACCACGCGTTGCCCGTCCAGCAGCAGCTCGGCCATTTCGCCGGCGGCCCAACGCAGGGGGGCTGCGGGCAGATGCAGCCACACGGGCCGGTGCAGCACCTGGCCCACGGTGTGGGCGAACTCGGCCTGGCGGATGGCACCGGGTGCCACGGTGTTGTAGGTACCTTGCATGCCGGTGTCTGCCATGGCCCGGGCCATGATCTGCAACACGTCGTGGCGGTGGATCCAGCTCATCACCTGTTGGCCATCCCCCAAACGGCCACCCATGCCCAACCGGTGGGGCAACAACATGGGTGGCAAGGCGCCGCCGGGCCCCAGCACCACGCCCAAACGCAACACCACTAGGCGCACACCCTGGTCTGCCACGGGCTGGGCAGCTGCCTCCCACTGCTGGCACAAGACCGACATAAAACCGCGCCCCGGCGCACTGGATTCCGTCAGGTGTTCATCCCCGCTGCGCACGCCGTAATAACCGATGGCGGAGGCCTGTAACCAGGCCGTGGGCTTGTGCACGGCGCGGCCCAACCATTGCAGCAGCGCCTGCGTCACCCCCACACGACTGTCCAGCAGCTGCGCCTGGCGTTTGGGGCTCCACCGCGGGCCCAGCACCGGGGCGCCGGCCAGGTTGATGACAGTGTCAAAAGCCTCCTCCGCCCCCAGCGCTACCAGGGTGGGCACACAACGGGCACGCGCTTGAAATTGTTGCGTTGCACGCGCGGGCTTGCGGGCCAGCAGCGTGACGGCATGGCCGGCGTCCAGCAGTTGCTTCACCACCGCCGAACCGATGAATCCGGTGCCACCGGTCACCAGCACACGCTGCGGGGGCAAGGCCAAAAAGGGATTGAGGGAAGATGTCATGCGCGCTTCAGTCTCCATGGCCACACCAACGGCGGCACCCACACACGGGGCACCGTGCCCTAAGCTACCAGAAAACGCAGGGGCGGCCCGTCGCGCAGCCTCATGCCCCCGCCCAGTGCCCCAGCGTGAACGCCTCTTCAAAGACGGAGTAACCCGCCCAGTCACTGTGGGCAAAACGCAGGCGGCCAGACTGCAAGCCAAAACGCTCTGTTTTTGATAGCTGTGTGCGCATATTCCATAGGGGTTTGAAGCCTATTTGACCCTGAACCGAGGGTATGGGAATGGCCATGGCGTGGCCGTAGCGCGTCAGCTCCAAACGCGTGGCTTTGGCCGGCAGGTCGGGGTGGGCGGCGGCCAGCTCGGCCAGGAGGGTGTCGCGCCAATGGGCCCACGGCTGCTCCAGCAACTGCTTGCGCCCGGCACCGGGGCCACCACCCCCATCGCCCAGCGCACGGTAGTGGGTGAGCACGGTGGCGCCGGGCACGGGTTGCAGGCTCTGGTGCATGGCGTCCACGTAACCCAGGCCTTGGGTGCCATACACCACGTTGTCCCAGCTGGGGGCCGGACCCGGTCGGTCAAACAACGGTTCGCGGATGTGGATGTTGGCCACCAGCCAGGGCGCGTAGACCACGCGCTGTGCGGCTTGGCGCAAAAAGTCCGGCGCACCCTCCACCACACGCACCGCGATAAAAATGGGCAGTGCCACGATGGCCTGCTGCGCCTGCCAGCGTTCCACCTGCTGCGTCGCAGTGTTGAAGGCATCCACCTCCACGCCATGGCGGGCCTGCGCCACGCGCAGCACCACACAACCCGTGTGCAGGCGCTCGCCCAGCGGGGCGGCCAGGCGGCGCGTGAGCCACGCATTGCCCTCGGGCCAGGTCAGCAACCCTTCGCGCTCGGCGGACTCAGCCCCCGGCGCGTGGAAGCCATGGCGGCTGGCAAAGTAGTGGATGCCGGCCCAGGCCGACACCGTGGCAATGCCCGCGCCGTAGTCGTCGCGGCAGCAGTAATCGAGGTACCAGCGCAGGTGCGGGTCGGTCAGGCCGTTTTGCTCCAGATACGCTATGAAAGTCATAGCTGCCAGCGCACGCTGCATCGGGGCCAGAGGCTTGGTTTGTATG
Organism: Rhodoferax sp. XS2R6; assembly: GCF_056521365.1. Classification (NCBI taxonomy): domain Bacteria; kingdom Pseudomonadati; phylum Pseudomonadota; class Betaproteobacteria; order Burkholderiales; family Comamonadaceae; genus Rhodoferax; species Rhodoferax sp. XS2R6. Next base: position 472,626 of record NZ_JBWMAY010000003.1, read on the forward strand.
GGAATGGTCCATTTGGCTGCACTTCGCGCCTGCTCCACCAGCATGGCAAACCGCCGGTACTGCACCAGCGTGGCCTCGCCCACGCCCTGCACCGGCAGCAACCCGTCCTGCCAGGCGCCGTTAAAAAACAGCCGCTCCTGCGGGCTGTGGCACAGATGGCGTTCGTCGTATAACCAGCGCCCGGCCACACGCTGGCGCAAGCCCAGTTCTTCCAGCAGGTCTTGCACCTCGGGCGCGTCGTCGCTGGGCAGCGGCAAGTAGTGCGCGCCCAGCGGGCAGGGGATGCCCCCCACCACACCCGCGCGCGCATTGCCGCCCGCGCTGTCTTCCAGCTCCAGCAGCGCAAAGTCGCCCATGCCCCGCAGGCGCAGCGCACGTGCGGCGGCCAGGCCCGCCACGCCACCACCGGCGATGACGGTGTGGGTGCGGTGGGTGACGGTGGGCGTCGGCCAGGCCGTGGTGTCGCGCAAGCGGTGGCCGCGCTCCACCTGGATGCCGGTGAAACCACCGGTGATATGGCGGGTGTCGGAGGCCGATGGCGCGCAGCCCAGCAAAGGCAGGGGCGCGGCGGCGGCGAGGAAATGGCGGCGTTTCACGACGCAGCCGACACGGGGTCCGTGGGCTCCAGCCAGCCGCGGTACTGCACGATGCGCCCGGCCAGCGGGTGGGCAATCTCCACATCAAAATGGAAACGCCCCCCGGACGCGTATTCGCGGCTGTCTCCGCTGGGCAGCAGCGCGAAGGGCAAGGGGATACGCCACAGGGCCCCGCTGCGCACCGTCCAATGCAGCGCCCCGTCCACCACCGCCAGCGCAATGTGAAAACGCAGGGGGCCGAACTGTTCCACCAGCAAGCCCTGGTGCGCGCCCTGGCCCGAGCGAAAGCGGCTCTCAAACCGCTGCGTACCAAAGTGCCGTATCCAACGTTCTTCGGCACCTTGCGCCTGCATGTCCACACGGACCGGCACCGCGTCGCCCGCAGCCGGAAAACCCATAAGGCGGCACACCGTGCACGCCAGCAACCCCGGCCCGCGCCTGACCGAAGCCTGGCCCGACAGCAGCAAGGCCATACCGGGCTGGTGACCGCGTTGCACGGCTGGTGCCAGCTGTTCAAACGCTGTGCCCAGCAGGCGCTGGAACAGGCTGGCAGGGGCCTTGTCCTGCGTGTTCACGGTGTGTCGCCCGTCACAAAGCGGTCCGCATCCTTGGGGTCCGGCAGGTAACACACCTCCCGCCGGCCAAACCAGCGGATACGGTTACGCGCCACCACGTCGTACAACGCATCCCGCCAGCGAAGCGGCAGCAGGCGGAACACCGCCGCCGCGCGCCACGGCCAGCCCAGGCCTTCGGCCATGCGGATGCTGCCTTCCGACTTGATGAAGACCTGGCCCGAAGCAAGCAGCAGATTGCTCTGGTAGTCATCACCCCCCAGGCCGTAGTGCGCGTACAGGGCCTGCCCCAACGGGGTTTGCGCGGCGAGCAGCCGGTAGACCCGGCGCTTATCGTGCCGGAGCACAAAGTTGGCCCAGCCGGAGCACAGAACGCAATGGCCATCGAACACGATGAGGGGTTTGTCATCCACAAAACGGGGCACGCGTGCGTCGCTGCGGTAGCTGTAGGCGGCCTTTGTCATTTCACCACCCTGCCCCATTCCTCTTCGTACGTGGTCACCAGCACCTGGTTCGACAGGCGATTCACTTCGGTGGGCACACGGCCCATGTCCTGCGGAAACTCAAACAGCAGCGGCAGGCTGGGCACATTCAGAAAGCGCAGGCCGGCGGGCAGCGCCGTGGGCATGCGGAAGGGGCGGCGGCTGGCCAACACAAAGCCCCATTCGCCAAAGCTGGGTACATGGGCGTGGTAGGGCGTGGCGGTCAGGCCCACGGACTCGACGGTAGTCACCACGGTCCAGAAACTCTTGCGCGCGATCAGCGGTGAGGTGGTCTGCACCACGGCGTAGCCGCTGGCGGCCAGGTGTTTGTCCAGCAGGGCGTAGAAGGCGTTGGTGAACAGTTTGCCCACAGAGAAGTTGGTGGGGTCGGGAAAGTCCACCACGATGACATCAAACACCTCGTCCGTGCCCTGCAGCCAGGTGAAGGCGTCGGTGTTGATGACCTTGACCTTCGTCGAGCGCAGCGACTTGCTGTTGAGCGCGGCCAGCTCCGGCGTCTGGCTGAACAGCGTGGTCATGGCCGGATCCAGCTCCACCAGCGTGACCTGTTCCACGCCAGGGTATTTGAGGACTTCGCGCACGGCCATGCCGTCGCCACCGCCCAGCACCGCCACTTTTTTGGGTGCCGCGCCACTGGCCGAAAACGCGGCCATGGCCGGGTGCACCAGCGCCTCGTGGTAACGGTATTCGTCGCGCTGGGCGAACTGCAAATTGCCGTTGAGGAACAGGCGGTAGCCCAACTGCCCCTCGCCCGGGGAATGGGTCACCACAATACGCTGGTAGGGGCTGGACTGCGCGATGATGGCTTTGTCCTGGTAGAGCCGGTCCTCGGCCCAGGTGGTGATGTGGTCGGCCGCGACCATGCCCGCGCCCAGCAGGGCCAGCACCACGCCACAGGCCCAGGCATGCGCCGCAAACCGCCGCAGCTCATGGCGAAACAGCCACAGCGCCCACAGGGCCACCGCTGCATTCAACAAGCCGAACAACAACCCGGTGCGCACCAGCCCCAGCTTGGGCACCAGCAAGAGCGGAAACGCCACCGATACGGCGAGTGCACCCAGGTAGTCAAAGGTCAGCACCTGCGAGACCAAATCTTTCAGCGCCACATTGCGCTTGAGGATGCGCATGACCAGCGGAATCTCCAGCCCCACCAGAATGCCGACCAGCAGCACCATGGCGTAGAGCACAAAACGGAACGAACCCGGCACCCAGGCATGCGCTACAAAAAGGATAGCTGGCAGCGCACCACCGGCAAGGGCCACCATCAGTTCTATGCGCAAAAAGTGGGCGGTGAGCTGGCGCTCGAAAAAGCGCGACAGATACGAACCAATGCCCATGGCAAACAGGTAGGCCCCGATGACGGTGCTGAACTGCAACACCGAGTCGCCCAGTAGATACGAGGCCAGCGCCCCCGCGGCCAGCTCGTACACCAGCCCACAGGCGGCCACCACAAACACCGAGGCGAGCAGCGCGACCTCCACCGGGCGTGGCCCGGCTTGCATCTCTGGCCTCAATGGATCGCGGCGGCGACGATGATGCAGATGCCCAGCGACATGGCCGCCACCACCAGGGCCAGCGCCTTGTTTTGTTTTTCCACAATCTCCAGCCACAGGTTGTAGGGCGTGATCTTGTCAATGATGAGGAAGCTGATCCAGAAGATCAGCACCCCCATCACCGCATACAACACCGAGCCCAACACCACATCCGGTTTCAACCATTCCATGGTTATCTCCTTGAAAATTCCAACATCTATTTGTGCCCGCCACCCGACGAAAAGCCGCCGTACGATCCGCCCGAAGAACGGTAGCTGCTGCTGGAGCAGTTCTCCACCTTCGGGTCGCAATCGGGTGAGCAGCGTGTCATGGCCAGGAAGATCAGCACCACCACAATAAACACCCAGAAATCCTGGCGCATGAAGGGATTGGTGCCGGACACCAATGGCCCCACGTCGGTGCGTTTGAGCAGTTCCTGCTTGTCCTTCAGCTTGAAGGCCATGGCCACCGTCGCACTGTCGATGGTGTTGCCCACCGACCAAGTCAGCTCGTTGGCCGTTTGCTCCAGCGACAGCAGGTTTTTGCCACTGCTGTAGTCGCGGTTCTCGGTCACCTGGTCGCGTCGCACCTGCCAGTAGAACTCGCCCACCACGTAGTTGGTGCGCGCGGTGTAGCTTTCCTTGAGCTGGTAGTGTGTGCCCAGGTATTTGGCACTTTGCTGGTTGCTGCTAACCACAGGCGCCCCCGTGGCGGGGCGCACCACACTCCAGCCGTCGGTGGAGTCCACCAGAAAAATGAAGCCACGCTTGGCGTTGTACAGCAGGTACTCTTCCCAGCCAAAATGTTCGTCGGGGTCGCTGGGGTCGGTACCCATGCGGTGCTGAAAGCCCACCACCTGCCACTGCGAGCCCTGCAGCGTGCCCGTGGTACCCAGCGGGATCAGGGGTTGCACGGGTTCGTCCTGGATCGCGTGCTTGAGCTCGCCGCCTATGCCCTGCGACAGGTCGATGATGCTGTGGCACGAGCCGCAGCTCATGCTTTGGCTGCCCGCCAGCTTCACGGTCAGCGTGGCGCCGCAGTTGGGGCAAGCAAACTGCCGACCCTTTTCGTCCTTGGCCGATTCGTCTTTCAGGCCCGTGAGCTTCAGGTCTTCCAAGAGCACCGACTTGCCCATGCTCACGCTGGGCGGCTGGCTGCTGTAGTCTACGCTGAGCACCTCGCCCACGCCCTTGGCGTCCACCGCCTGGCTGCGCAGCTCCACCATCGCAAAGCTGGCGCCCAATGCGGGCAGGCGCGGCAGCTCGCCCTGGGCCGCGATCAGCGCGACCGGCTGGTTGGAGGCGACGGTGAACGACTTGCCATTGATGGCCGTGGTGGCGCCGACGCGGAAGCGCTCGGCCGGCGGCATCTCGCGCTGCACGGCCTGTGCCGTAGTGAACACATAGGCACCGTTGTCCTCGCTCAGGTAGGCACTGCTGCCGTCGCCCAGCACCGCATGCCACTCGGTCCAGGTACCTTCGCCGTACTTGTATTGCAAGCGGCCCAGCAGCGTGAAGGATTGGCCATTCCAGCTGCCGCTGGTATGCAGCTGCAAGGGGCTGTGGTCGTCAAACAGCTCGGCCATCTTGCCGATGCGCTGCAACACATCACCATTGCGCACCACGGTGCTCTGGCAAAACGCGCAGACCGCATGCGTGCTCTGTGCACTCAGAAAACTGACAGGCGCACCACAGCCCGGGCACGGAGCCCGGTATGCGCGTTGGACAGCAGCAGTCTCGTTAGCCAAGGAGAGCGGAGCGGTAGAGGGTTATGCGGAGGTCAAGGAGAAGCCCGAAGGGCGGGGGACACGTAGCAGAACCCTCTGCCGCTCCACCCGCCGCTTCGCCAATGACTACACCAGCTTCTTCAGCAGCTCCGCCTTCTTGGCGTCAAACTCTTCTTGCGTGAGGATGCCCTTGGATTTCAGTTCGCCAAGCTTTTCCAGCGTGGCCATCACGTCCTCAGGCTTCACACCCGCCACTTGGGCCACGGCAGCCGCTGCCGGTGCCGCGTTACCTTGCAGGCCGGCCGCCAGGTTTTGCGCCAGCACCTGGCCCAAGGCCACACCGGCACCCAGGCCCATGGCATCGCCCGCAATGCCGCCGCCCGAACCCGCGCCCTCGGCGAATTTGGGAATCGCCTGCGCGGTCTGGTACTGCATGAACTTGCCCATGTCATTGCCGACCATGCCCATGCCGATCTTCTGGTCCAGAATCTTCTGCAGCTCTTCGGGCAACGAGACGTTTTGCACCGTCATGCCTTCGAGCTTCAAGCCAATCTTCTCGAACTCGGGCGCCAGTTGGCGCACCAGCGCCTGCGCAAAACTCAGCTGGTTGGCCGCCAGGTCCAGAAACGCAATGCCGCTGCTGGCCACCGCATTGCTAATGTTCTGCAGCACCAAGCCACGCAACTGACCGTCTACGTCGGCCGTGGTGTAACTCTCGCGCGTGCCCGAAATCTCGGTGTGAAACAGCTTGGGGTCGGCAATGCGGAAGTTGTAGTTACCGAAGGCGCGCAAGCGTACGGCACCAAAGTCGGCATCGCGGATGGTGATGGGCTGGGGCGTGCCCCACTTCTGGTCGATCTGCTGGCGTGTGCTGAAGAAGTACACATCACTTTTGAAGGGAGACTCGAACAGCTTGTCCCAGTTCTTCAGGTAGGTCAGCACCGGCAGGGTTTGCGTGGTGAGCGTGTGGGTGCCGGGGCCAAACACATCGGCCACCTTGCCCTCGTTCACAAACACCGCCAGCTGCGACTCGCGCACGACCAGCGTGCCGCCGTTCTGGATTTCCATGCCCGCCATGGGGAAGCGCCAGGCCAGCGTGCCGTCGTCCTCTTCAGTCCATTGAATGACGTCAATAAACTGTTTCTTGATGAAGTCCATAAGTGCCATGGTGTGCTCCCGTGCTTGTAGGTGGTGAAGATGATAGCGGGCCGATCTGGCAATCCAGGTTCAGGCGTAATAGATGGTGGTGAGTCCGATGGCGACTTGGCCGGCACCAATGAGCTGGGCCATGAAACCGGTGAAATAGGACTCTGGCCCATCACCATCGTCACGTGACCACCAAGAGAAGCGGGCTTCACGTTTGATAAAGGTGTAGATCCCCATGGCAACCACGATTGCACCGAAGATCACTTGAATGCGATCACCGCCCATATACCCCTCTGTAGTTTCTGACCTGCTCTTTTCGCACATTGCTGCGCCCGGCCCATCTTTTGTATGGGGAGTTTTGTACCACAGGCGCGCATCGCTCAGCTAAGCTCAGCGCCCATGTCCACGCACAGCGGGGGCAGGCACACGCTCACACTGAAGCCGGAGCTGCTTTGTTCGCTGCTGTACGTGCTGCTGTCTTGCAGGGTTTGGATGTTGGGCTTGCCCGTGCCACTGGTGCCCACTTCCATCTTGACTTGGTCGGCGGCGAGCTTGTGGGCGATAGGTGCTATTGAATTAATAGCTGCTCGCGCAATATGTACAGGGGGCGGACTCAAATCCAAGTGCAACACAGTTGGAGTTTATTGGATGACGTCAGGAGAGTGCTCAAGCTTGGCCAGCCACTGGCCGTAAACCTCCAAAGGAGTCAACCAACCCAGC
>NZ_JBWMAY010000004.1:0-471037 GCF_056521365.1 Rhodoferax sp. XS2R6
ATACAGCGATGGTCTGGCGCTCTTGGTAGTCCAGCTGTTTGTATTCTTGCTTCAGTTTCATGAACACACCTTATTGAAGTTTCAATCGGTGTGTTGCACTTCACTTTTGAGCGGGCCGGGGCTAGGGGCTGATTTCATTCAATTTTGATGAAATAAACGGCCTTCCCCTGCCACATCGGCCGTTTGGGGCGCGCAGGAGTGGACAAGATTCCGGCTTGCACAGGGACCCCGCATGACCATCAGCCCACTGAGCAGCGCGCTCACCAGCACCGCCACCACCAACAGCCAAACCGCCGCACAGGCTGCGGAGAAGGCCGACCCCATCACGGCCGGTTTGCAAAAGTCCAGCACCAAGCTTCAGAGCATGCTGGACACAGCCACCGCCAGCCTCTCCACGCTGGGTAAATTCAAGGCCTCGGTGGCTGCCAGCCAAACCGCTGCCAAGGCCCTGGGCACCCTCAAAGACACGGCCAGCAGCGACGAGGTGAAAAAGGCCCTGGCCAGCTTCGTCAGCACCTTCAACACCATGGTGGCCTCCACCCAGTCGGCCGCTGCGGCCAGCAGTGGGGTCGAGCGCATCAGCCGCGGCATGACGCGCGCCATGACCGCCGACTTCTCCCGGGTAGACGCGCTGCGCCAGATGGGATTTACCAAGGCCAGCGACGGCAGTCTGAAGCTGGACAACAGCAAGCTGGAGGCTGCGTTCAAGGCATCGCCAACGGCTGTGTTGGGTACCTTGTCCAAGCTGGGTGGTCTGGTGGACAAGGTGGCCACCAAAGAGCTGGGTAGCGGCGGGGGTATTGGCCAATCGGTCAACACCTTGTCGAGCAAGGCCACCGTTTTGCAGATGCAACAAAACGCCCTGCTCAAGGCGGCCCAACAGTACGCGAGTTTTGCGCAGGCCCGCAACGGCAGCACCTGGAGCGCCTGAGACGAAAAAAAAGCCACCTTGCGGTGGCTTTGTGTTGCAAGGCGCGGGCCCCTTATTTCTTGGCAGGCATATCGCCCACGTACTCCGACATCACTTTCCATTTGCCATCGGTGATCTGGGACAGGCGGGATGCCGCACTGCCCAGACGTTTGGTGGCCGTGAAGGTCTGCAACGGTGAGCCAAACATGTCGGGCTGGATGGTCAGGGTGTCCATCACCTTGATGAAGCCGTCGGTGCTCAGGTTCTTGCCCGCCTTGTTGGCCACGCTGGCAAAAATGTTGACGATGCTGTAGCCGTAGACCGAGAAGACGGTGGGGTCTTCGTTGAACTTGGTCTTGTACTTGTTGGCCCAGAAACGGATGGCCGGGGACTGCTCATCGGTGTAGGGGTTTTGCACGGTCATGGTGGCGTATACACCGTTCATGGCAGGGCCACCCAGCTTGTGGATCAGGTCGGTGTAGGCCGCACTGGTCCCGATAAAGGTGGGGTTGTAGCCCAGCTTGCGGGCCGTGGCCACGGCGCCAATGGTCTCGCGGATGATGGTGCCCAGCACGATGAAGTCACAGCCACTGGCCTGCATCTTGGAGACCTGGGACGAGAAGTCGGTGGCGCCCCGTTTGTACGAGGTTTTCTCGGCAAACTCCATGCCGATGGTCTTCAGGCCATCCTCACCGCCCTTGAGCACTTCCAGGCCAAAGTCGTCGTCCTGGTACAGGGTGCAGACCTTCTTGGCCGCCTTTTCCTTCACCAGTTTGGGCACGGCCAGGCGCATCTGGTCGTAGTAGGGGGCGGCATACGAGTACTTGAGCTTGTGGAAGGGCTCGTACATCTCGCGTGCGGCCGTGATGGGGAAGAAGTTGGCCACGTTTTTCTCAAACTGCACCGGCATGGCGGCCATGTTTTGCGCCGTGCCAATGTGGCCCACCATCATGAAAATCTTGTCTTGGTTGACCAGTTTCTGGGCTGCCAGCACCGCTTTCTTGGGGTCGTAGGCCGAGTCTTCGACCAGGATCTTGACCTTGCGCCCATTGATGCCGCCTTGTTCATTGATCTCGTCCACGGCCAGCAGCATCCCTAAGCGGGCCTGCTTGCCAAAACCGGCGATGGGGCCGGACAAGTCCTGGATGGAGCCGAGCAGGATTTCGTCCTTGCTGACGCCTTGTTGGGCGCTGGCTCCGGTGGCCGCGAGGGCCAGGGTGGCGAGGGATAGGGCGGTTCTCAGTTTCATGGTTTGTCTCCTGGATTAATTAGTTACACACGCAATCAACGGTACATGGCCTCGATCTGGGCTTCGTATTTTTTCTCCACCAGCTTGCGTTTGAGCTTCATGGTGGGGGTGAGTTCCTCGTCTTCTGCCGTGAGCTGGTTTTCCAGCAGGAAGAACTTCTTGATCTGCTCCACGCGCGCAAACTTCTTGTTCACCCGGTCCAGCTCGGTCTGGATCAGCGCCTGCACCTCGGGCGCGCGGGTCAGCGACGTGTAGTTGCTGAACGGCACATCGGCGTCCTGGGCAAACTTCTCCACGTTTTCCTGGTCGATCATCACAATCACCGTGAGGTAGGCGCGTTTGTCGCCAATCACCACCGCATCGGTGATGTAGGGCGAGAACTTCAGGTCGTTCTCCAGCTCGCTGGGCGTGATGTTTTTGCCACCCGCGGTGATGATGATGTCCTTCATGCGGTCGGTGATGCGGAAGTAGCCGTCTTCGTCCTCCACCCCCACGTCACCCGTGTGCAGCCAGCCATCCGCCGTGAGGGTTTCGGCAGTCTTCTCTGGCAAGTTCAGGTAGCCGGCAAACACGTTGTGGCCACGCACCAAAATTTCACCGGTGGCCGGGTCCAGTTTTACTTCGTTAAAGCCTGCCGCAGGGCCAATCGAGCCGGGTTTGATCTTGTTGGCCGGCACACCGGTGGAGGCGCCGCAGGTCTCGGTCATGCCCCAGACCTCCAGCATGGGCACGCCCAAAGCGAGGTACCAGCGCACCAGGTCGGGCGAGATGGGAGCCGCCCCGGTGACCAGGTAACGCGCGCGGTGGATGCCAATGAGTTTGCGCACATTGTTGAGCGCCAGCACTTGCGCCACGCGAAACTGCAGCTTCAGCCAGCCACCCACGGGCTGGCCCGCCAGCACCCGGTCCGCAATACGCGTGCCCACCCCAATGGCCCAGCCGTAGGCCGCCTGCTGGATGAAGCCGGCCTCCTTAAGCCCGATCATCACACCCGAGTAAAACTTTTCCCATACACGCGGCACCGCGGTGAAGACCGTGGGCGCAATCTCACGCACGTTCTCGGGGATGGTCTCGGGGTTCTCCACAAAGTTGAGTTTGGCCCCGGTGTAGAGCGCGAAGTATTCACCGCCCATGCGCTCTGCAATGTGGCACAGCGGCAGAAAACACATACGTTCGTCCTGGTCACTTTGTGCAATCAGGGTGTTAAAGCCGCGCACCGTGTAGACCAGGCCCTGGTGCAAGTGCATGGCGCCTTTGGGTTTGCCCGTGGTGCCCGAGGTGTAGACCAGAATCGCCAGGTCTTGCGGTTTGCAGGCGTCCACACGCTGCTGCACCGCCTGCGGATGGGTGGCGTTGTAGGCGCGGCCCAAGGCACGCAGCGCGTCCAGGCTGATCACGCCGGGGTCAGCCAGCCCGCGCAGGCCTTCCATGTCAAACACGACGATGGTGCGCAGTTGGGGGCACTGGTCGCGCACTTCCAGTGCCTTGTCGAGTTGCTCGTCGTCCTCCACAAACAGGACGCTGGTGGACGAGTCTTCGCACAGGTAGTGCACCTGGCTGGCCGCGTCGGTGGGGTAGATGCCGTTGGACACGCCACCGGCGGACAACACGCCCAGGTCTGCCCAGACCCACTCCACCACGGTGTTGGCCAGCACCGAAGCCGTGTCGCCTTTCTGAAACCCCAAACTCATCAGGCCGCCGGCAATCTCGCGCACGGCGTCGGCGGTCTGGTTCCAGGTCCAGCTGCGCCACAGACCCAGGTGCTTCTGGCGCATCCAGATATTCGGGCCGCGCTGCGCCACCGCGTTCCAGAACATGGCAGGAATGGTGTCGCCCGCCATGACGATGTCACTGCGCGGTTGAATATGTGAGGTGTCCCAAAGTCCGCTCATGCTGCTGTCCTCAACGTTTGCCCACGAAGCAACTCGGCGGAAACGGCAATTTGCCGCCGGGCCGCCCCAAGGCAAATTAGCCCCCTTGGGGGGCAGCGACCCGCGTAGCGGTGGAGCGTGGGGGTCATCGTCATCTCCAGGTCTTTTTCTTTTTCCAGCGCCGCTCGCCGCGCACGCCGTCTTCTTTCATGCCCAGATAGAACTCCTTGATGTCGTCCTTCTCGCGCAGGTGGGCACAGGTGTCTTCCATGACGATGCGGCCGTTCTCCAGCACATAGCCGTAGTCCGAGGCGTTGAGCGCCATGTTGGCGTTTTGCTCCACCAGCAGGATGGTGGTGCCGCGTTCGCGGTTGATGCGCACCACAATCTCGAAGATCTCTTTGGTGAGTTTCGGGCTCAGGCCCAGGCTGGGCTCGTCCAGCAGGATCAGGTCGGGGTTGGCCATCAGCGCGCGGCTGATGGCCAGCATTTGCTGCTGCCCGCCCGAGAGCAGGCCCGCGTCCTGGGTGGCACGCTCTTTGAGGATGGGGAAGTAGCCGTACACCGTTTCGATGTCCTTGGCCACACCGTCGCGGTCCGCACGCGTGTAGGCGCCCATGAGCAGGTTGTCGCGCACGCTGAGCAGGGGGAATACCTCGCGCCCCTCGGGCACATGGCTCAGGCCTTCCTCCACGATGTAGGACGGATCTTTGGCGGTGATGTCTTCACCCTTGAACTCCACCGAGCCCTTGCGCGGGTCGATGATGCCGGAGATGGTCTTGAGGATGGTGGTTTTGCCCGCACCGTTGCTGCCCAGCACGGTGGCAATCTCGCCACGGCGCACCTGCAGGCTCACGCCGCGGATCGCCTTGATGGGGCCGTAGGCGCTCTCCACATTCAGCAGCTTGAGCACCGGTTGGTCGCTGATGGGCGGCGGCTGGGTACTCATGTGGCCTCCGTGGTGTTCTGGCGGCGCAGCGACGACACATCGTCGATGGAGCCCAGGTAGGCCTCCACTACGCCGGCGTCGGCCTGCACTTCGCGCGGTGTGCCCATGGCCAGCACCTCGCCCTGGTTCATGGCCAACACGCGGTCGCTCACCTTGGACACCAGGCTCATGTCGTGTTCCACCATCAGCACGGTGATGCCCAGCTCGTTCTTGATGTCCTGGATCCAGAAGGCCATGTCATCGGTCTCTTCCACGTTCAAACCGCTGGACGGCTCGTCCAGCAGCAGCAGTTTGGGTTCGGTGCACAGGGCCCGCGCCATTTCCACCACCTTGCGCACGCCATAGGGCAGGCCGGCCACCAGTGCATCGCGGTGGTGCTGCAGGTCCAGAAACTCGATCACTTCTTCCGCTTTTTCGCGGGCCTTGAGCTCAGCCTCGCGCACGGCCGAGGTGAAAAACAGGTCTTGCCACAGCCCGGTGCGGCGGTGGGTGTGGCGGCCAATCAGCAGGTTGTGCAGCACGCTGGCGTGCTCAAACAGCTCAATGTTCTGGAAGGTGCGCGCAATGCCCAGCGAGGCCACGTCTTGTGGCGGCTGTGCCGTGAGTTTGAGCAGGCCTTGTGGGCCCAGGTAGTCGATGTCGCCTGTGGTGGGCGTGTAGATGCGGCTGATCAGGTTGAACACCGTGGTCTTGCCTGCGCCATTCGGGCCGATGAGGGTGAACACCTCGCCCTGCTTGACTTCAAAGCTAACCTGGTTCACGGCCAGCACGCCGCCAAAGCGCACGCTGAGGTTGTTGGCGGAGAGTAAGGAATCAGTCATTTCAGTCTGTCCGATTTCTGGAACGACTTCTGCCGCTTGAACATGCCCTTGCGGTAGAACGGGAACATCTGCAAATAGGTGCGAACCTTGAGCCAGCGGCCATACAGGCCCATGGGCTCGAACAGCACAAAAGCGATCAGCATGCTGCCGTAAATCACACTCTTGAGCCCTGGCGCCTGGCCAATGAAATCGGGCAGAAACTCTTTCACCGCCGAGATGCCCTGCGGCAGGATGATCAGGAAGATGGCGCCCAGAAACACGCCGTGGATGGAGCCCAGGCCGCCGATCACGATCATCAGCAGCAGGTCGATGGACTGCATCAGGTTGAACTGGTCGGGCGAGATAAAGCGCAGGTTGTGCGCGTACAGCGCCCCTGCCATGCCAGCCAGGGCCGCGGAGATGGAGAAGGACAGCGTCTTGTAATAGGCCAGGTGGATGCCCATGCTTTGCGCTGAGATTTCGGAGTCACGGATCGCCACAAAGGCCCGGCCGGTGGGGGCACGCAGCAGGTTCAGAATGCCCAGGGTGCAGACCACAGTGACCAGCAGGCAGACAAAGTAAAACCCGGCACCGCTGCCCAGGTCGTAACCCAGCAGCTTGATGGCCGCGACCGACTTGCCCGCGTTGCCACCCGTGACCGATTCCCAGCGCGCAAACACCTCTTCGATGATGAAACCAAAGGACAACGTGGCCATGCCCAGGTAAATGCCCTTGAGCCGCAGCGCGGGCAAGCCCACCACAATGCCGATCAGCGCCGACAAAAAGCCCGAGACGCCCAGCGACAAAAAGAAGGGCAGGCCGACCCCGGTGAGGTAGGCCTGGGTATACGCCCCCACGCCCAGAAAGGCCGCATGCCCTAGCGAAAACTGTCCGGTAAACCCGGCCAGCAGCATCAGCCCCAGGCCGGCCACCGCGTAGATCAGCACCAGGTTGAGCTGGGCCAGGCTGTACTCGGTGAGCAACCAGGGCGCGGCCAGCAAAAAAGCCGCCAGCACGCTGTACCAGAACACATGCCCGCCATGTTTGGCAAGCTTGATGTCCTGCGCATAGTCAGTCTTGAATATGAAACGCATATTTAATTCCCCGACGGGCCGCCCCTAGGGGAATAGGCCCCCTTGGGGGGCAGTGCAGTACACGCAGTGACAAACGTGGGGGTCATACTTTCTTCCGCAGTTTTTCGCCAAACAGGCCGTTGGGTTTGACCATCAGCATGACCAGCACCACCACATAGGCCGCGGTGTCCTTGAAGCCGTCGGGCAGGTAGAAGCCGGAAAACGACTCCACCAGGCCAATCACCAGCCCGCCCACAATCGCGCCCGGTAAGCTGCCAAAACCGCCCACCACCGCGGCCGGAAAGGCTTTGAGCCCAATAAAGCCCATGTTGGCGTGCACAAAGGTGATGGGGGCCAGCAAGATGCCGGCAATGGCCGCCACAGCCGCGGCCAGGCCCCAGGCCAGGCCATTGAGCCGCTGCACCGGAATGCCCATGTAGTAGGCGGCCAACTGGTTTTGCGAGGCGGCCTGCATGGCTAGCCCCACCTTGCTGTAGCGAAACAGCGCAAACAACAACACACACAAAATGCCGGTGGCGCCGATGATGACCAGGTGCTCCACGTTCAGCACCAGCGCCCCAATGCCCATCTCGTTGCCGCCAAATTTGAGAATTTCGTCCTTGTAGGGCACGGGCAGGGCGTTGGTGTCGGTGCCAATGCCGGGGATCATGGTGATCAGGCCGCGCGCCACATACCCAATGCCGATGGTCAGCATGACGATGGAGAAAGCCGGTTGCCCCAGGATGGGGCGGATGACCACGCGCTCCAGCAGGATGCCGAACACCGCCATGGCCACGATGGCGCTGGGCACCGCCACCCAGTAGGGAAAGCCCAGCATGGTCATGCCCACCAGGCCGCCAAAGGCGCCCAGCATCATCAGCTCACCCTGGGCGAAGCTGACGGTTTCGGTCGCTTTGTAAATGAGCACGAAGCCCAGTGCGATCAGGCCGTAAATGCACCCCTGTGCGACGCCGCTGATCAGCAATTGAAGGAACTGCACCTTGCCTCCTCGTGTTGTGCAGTTCGGTTATAGCGGGAGCCCCCTGTTTTACCGATAGGGTTCTCACTGATCTCGTAGACCCTTAGCGCGGGGCTATCGGCTGTGCGGAGGGGTTCACGCGAGATTTAAGTGAAATTGGCCCGTGGCCAGCGTGGGTGTTGCGCAAGCAGCTACTAAAAATATAGCGTTACAGGGTACGAACCGGGATCTCGCGGGGCTGTCCGTTGTCGTCAATGGCCACATAGGTGAGTGACGCTTCGGTGACTTTGATGTACTGCCCCTGGGTGCGAAAACGCTCGGCATAGACCTCCACCTTCACGGTGATGGAGGTGCGGCCAATCCGGCTGACCTTGCTGAAAAAACTCAGGATGTCGCCCACGCGCACCGGCTGCTTGAAGACAAATTCGTTCACCGCCACCGTGGCCATGCGGCCCTGGGTGTAGCGCGCCGGCAGCACCGAGCCGGCCAGGTCCACCTGGGCCATGACCCAGCCGCCAAAGATGTCGCCGTTGGCATTGCAGTCGCCGGGCATGGGAATAACTTTGAGCACCAGCTCCTGGTCTGTGGGTAATTGAACGAGCAACGGGCTTGCATTGGTAGACATGGGCACAATCCTGACTTGAAACTTATCCCGGATTGTCCCCCATGCGCCCCTCAGGTCTCCCCGCCGCCGCCCCATTGGCCCACGCTTCTGCCACCGGGGCCGCAGCCGCGGTCCCCCCCAAGTCCGACTGGGACACGCTGCGCCGCCTGTTCCCCTACCTGTGGATCTACAAATGGCGCGTGATGGCCGCGCTGGCCTTCATGGTCGGCGCCAAGATGGCCAACGTGGGCGTGCCGCTGCTGCTCAAGAATTTGGTGGATGCCATGACGCTGAAGGCCGGCGACCCTGCCGCGTTGCTGGTGGTGCCTGCGGCATTGCTGCTGGGCTACGGCGCGCTGCGCCTGTCCACCTCGCTGTTCACCGAGTTGCGCGAACTGGTGTTTGCCAAGGCCACCGAGGGGGCGGCGCGCAGCATCAGCCTGCAAGTGTTCCGCCACCTGCACGCCATGAGCCTGCGCTTCCACCTGGAGCGCCAGACCGGTGGCATGACGCGTGACATCGAGCGCGGCACGCGTGGCGTGCATTCGCTCATCAGCTATTCGCTCTACAGCATCATCCCCACACTGATCGAGGTAACGCTGGTGCTCACGCTGCTGGCGGTCAAGTTCGATGTCTGGTTTGCCTGGATCACCATCGTGGCGCTGGTGGTCTACATCGCCTTCACCATCACCGTGACCGAGTGGCGCACCCAGTTCCGCAAGAAGATGAACGACATGGACAGCACGGCTCACAGCCGCGCCATCGATTCCTTGCTGAACTACGAAACGGTGAAGTACTTCAACAACGAAGAATTTGAAGCCCAGCGCTACGACGAAAACCTGGAGAAGTACCGCCGCGCGGCGGTCAAGAGCCAGACCACGCTGTCCCTGCTCAACACCGGCCAGCAGCTCATCATCGCCAGCGCACTGGTGACCATGCTGTGGCGCGCCACCCAGGGCGTGGTGGACGGCCGCATGACGCTGGGCGATCTGGTCATGGTCAACGCCTTCATGATCCAGCTCTATATCCCGCTGAACTTTCTGGGCGTGATCTACCGCGAGATCAAACAGAGCCTGACCGATCTGGAAAAAATGTTCACGCTGATGGAGCGTGAACGCGAGATTGCCGATGTGCCGGGCGCCCAGCCCTTGCAGCTGGCCGCCAGCGGCGCCGATGCTGCCGTGCGGTTTGACAACGTCACCTTCAGCTACGACCCGGCCGGCAGCGCTGCTGCGGCGGGCACCGCGGCGCGCACCATCCTGCACGGCATCAGCTTCGAGATTCCGGCCGGTAAGACGGTGGCCGTGGTCGGCCCCAGCGGCTCGGGCAAGTCCACGCTGGCGCGCCTGCTGTTCCGTTTTTACGACGTGCAGCAGGGCCGCATCACCATCGCCGGGCAAGACATCAAACAGGTCACGCAAAGCAGCGTGCGCCAAGCCATTGGCATCGTGCCGCAAGACACGGTGCTGTTCAACGACACGGTGGAATACAACATCGCCTACGGCCGCCCCGGCGCCACGCGCACCGAGGTGGAGGCGGCCGCCAAGGCGGCGCACATCCACGCCTTCATCGCCGCAGCGCCCAAGGCCTACGACACCATGGTCGGCGAGCGCGGCCTCAAGCTCAGTGGCGGCGAAAAGCAGCGCGTGGCGATTGCCCGCACGCTGCTGAAGAACCCGCCGGTGATGATTTTTGACGAAGCCACCAGCGCGCTGGACAGCGCCAACGAGCGCGCCATCCAGGCCGAGCTGGCCGGCGTGTCGCAAAACAAGACCACCCTGGTCATCGCCCACCGCCTCTCCACCGTGGTCGATGCCCACGAGATCCTGGTCATGGACGCCGGCCACATCATCGAGCGCGGCACGCACGCCCAGCTGCTGGCCGCCAACGGCCGGTATGCGGCGATGTGGGCACTGCAGCAAAGTGCGGAGTGAGTTGAGGGTGTTTTAGGCCTCTAGCGCCCGTAGGTATTGCGCAAGCAGCTCCTGATTTGATAGCGTTTTTGCATTCAGAATCAGGGGCTTTGGCGGGCCGCGTACACTCTGCGCCGGCTATTTCGCCGCCTGGTTGTTTGATTTTTTCTCCCCATGGACCTTCTGATTTTTGCTGCGCTGGTGATTGGCGTGTTGGTGCTCAAAACCCGCGACCAGCGCCAGCGCATCGTGTTGCTGGGCAGCCATCTGTCGCGGTACGACATCGAAAAACTCATGGAAGGCCTGACCGAGGGTTACCTGCGCGCGTTGGGCGAGGCCGATGCCGAGCGCCAGGCGCAGGTGTGGAGTTTTCTGGACGCGCAGGAGGTCAAGCTGCGCGACCAGTTCCAGGCCTTTGCGGCCGAGTTTGCGGGCGAGGACGCGGCACTCACCCGGGTCAGCAAGCTGCCCGTGGCCCTGCCGTTTGCCACCACGCTCCTGCCCGCCGCCACGTTTGACCTTCGCCAGGCCTTTGTGATCCACGCCCAGGCGATTGCCGACGCGGTGGAAAACCGCGACCAGCGCAGCCAGAAGGCCAAGGCGTTTACCTTGTCGGCCGAACTGTTTTTGATGCAACACACCTGCCACTGGTATTGCCGTTCCAAGGCGGTGGCCTCGGCCCGGCTACTGGCGCGGCACAAGACGCCGTATGCCCAGGTGCTGGAGTCGGTGGCACCCGCGACCCGCACACGGTACGAAGCCCTGCTGCGTGGAAATCTGGGCTAGGGGCCGCTGTTAATCGGGCGGGGGCAACACCTGCGCTGCCAGCACTGGCCAGGCATTGGCCCAGCAACAACTGTGGTCTTGCTCGGGTAACACGCGCAGTTGCGGCTGTTGGCCTGCGGGGTAGCGGTCTACATAGGCTTGCGCCAACGGCGGCGGCACCACGGTGTCCCGCGCGCCCGCCAGGTGGATTTGTGGCACCTCACGCAGCCCTTCCCATTCGTCTGCCGGATTCAGTGAACCGGACAAGGGCGTCACCTTGTGCCACTGCGTCCATGCGGCGTGGTCCAGGTTGCCGGCTACGGTGACCAGGCGCAACACGTCCTTGCGCCGTGCCGCCACCAGCGCGGCCACCGCACCTCCGCCCGAGTAACCCACCAGCACCAACTGGCGCGCGCCCACGTCCTGCATCAGCGTGGTCAGCGCCTGGTCGGTGGCCTGTACCACCTCGGGGGCAAAACGGGCGCTGGTCCAAAAACGTGGGTCGCAGTGCTGCGTGTCGGCCGCGGCCACGTACTGGCAGGGGCGCGCCAGGTAGGCTACGGCAGCATCCGGGTGGCGCAACGCCATTTGTAGTGCTACGGGTGTGCGCGGCGTCGGGTCGGCAGAGATCTCGGTCGGGCTGAGCCAGGCCAGACCATCACCTTCGATGTAGACCGTCAGGGTATCGGCGCGTACGCGCGGTTGCGGCACATAGGCGCGCAGTACAAAAGGCGCAGTCACGATACGCTGCGGGTGCCAGCGCGCCTGGGTAGCCAGCGCATCTGCCCGTTGCCAGCGGCTCTCGCCCGACAGCGGGGCGCAGCCTGTGATCCATCCCGTGAGCGCCAGCACGGCGCACATCAGGCCCGCCCGCAAGCCTTGTTGCCAGTGCGTGCGGGGCGGGTCCATTAGGATGCGCCCCATGCGTTCATTCTTCGTGTTCATGGTGTGTGTAGCCAGTCTGGCATTTTCTCCTGCGGCACGATGCGAAGACTTCATGCTGTCCCGCGCCGTGCTGGAAGACCCGGCGGGCACGTTCACTGTGGACGACATGGTCGATGCGAATTTCCAGCCCGTGGGGCCGATTCTCACCAAAGGGTATACCGACTCGGTGCACTGGCTGCGCCTGGTGGTGCGTGCGCCCACGCAGGGTGACGAGCTGGTGCTGCGCATCCGCCCCACCTTTCTTGACACGGTGACGCTGTTTGAGCCCGCCCCAGGCGGCGGCTGGAAGGTGCGCACCACGGGTGACCGTGTGCCGTTCCCGGCGCGGGAGCGCGCGGCCGTGACGTTGGGGTTTACCGTGCACTCCACCACGCCGCAAACCACCTACTACCTGCGCCTGCAAACTACCAGCGCCACGCTGCTCAACGTGGAAGCGCTGCGGCCGCAAGAGGCAGAGGCCCGCGAACTGCGGCTTAACCTGTTCCAGTTTTCCTACGTGGGTCTGTTGGTCGGGCTGCTGGTGGTCGTACTTTTCAACTACCGGGCGCAGCGCGACCCGGTGTTGCTGTGGTTCATGCTGTATCTGGCGGCGTACGTGCCCTACAACCTGACCTTGCTGGGTTATGCGGCGGTCCTGTGGCCCACGGCACCTCCGGGCGCGCTGGACGGCATCACCTCCGGGCTGCTGTGCTGCATGTCGCTCATCAGCCTGCGGGTCAACCGGGCCGTGCTGGCGCTGTTTGATCCGCCGCGCCTGGCCCTGCGTGCGCTCGACCTGCTGGCGCTGGTGTTTCCGCTGGCGCTGGCGGTCATGGCCAGTGGCCAGGTGCGTGCCGGGCTGCAGATCAACGCACTGGGTGTGCTGGCCGCCGCGCCCTTGCTGGTGGTGGTGGCGCTGCTGGCGCGCCACGATGCCCCACCCGGGCGACGTGTGTTGCGCGCCATGTACCTGCTCTACGCGCTGTCGTTGTTGTTGTCCACGCTGGCGCTGCTGGGCTGGGTGCAGGCGATTGAGTGGAATCTGCAGGCCACGCTGTTGCATGGCTTGGTGGCGGTGTGCCTGATGTTTGTGCTGTTGCAGTTGCGCTCGCGCCAGTTGCAGCGCGAGGGCGCGCTTGCCAAGCTGGATCTGGTGCGGGTGGAGCAGACCCTGCGCACCGAGCAGGGCCTGCGTGAGCAGCAAAACCGTTTCATGGCCATGCTCAACCACGAGCTCAAGACACCGCTGTCCGTCATACGCATGACGCTGGGCCTGCCCGACATCAGCCCAGCCGATCGGCAGGGCGCGCAGCGCTCGGTGATGGACATCGACGCGATTGTGGAGCGCAGCCTGCAGGCCGACCGCCTGGAGCAGGGCCAGCTCACACCCCAACGCCAGCCTTGCCAGGTGGATGCCTTGCTGGACGAGCTGCAACTGGCCAGCCAGGCGCCGCAGCGCTTGCGCATCACTTGCCAGGCCCTGCCCCTGGTGCAGACCGACTACCCGCTGCTGCGCATGGCGCTGGGCAATTTGCTGGACAACGCGCTTAAATACGCCGCGCCGCACAGCACGGTGCAGGTCACCGCGCAGCCGCAGACGCATGGGGGGCGGGCCGGTGTGGGTGTGTGTGTGGCCAACGCGCCGGGCGCGGCCGGCATGCCCGATGCCACCCGTGTGTTCGCCAAGTACTACCGCAGTGCAGGTGCCTACAGCCAGACCGGCTCCGGCCTGGGGCTGTACCTGGTGTTCGGCATGCTGCAACTGCTGGGCGGCTGGGTGCGTTATGCGCCCGTTAACGATGAGGTTCGTTTCGAAGTATGGATACCCGTTTGAACATCGTCGTGGTGGAAGACCACGATGCCCTGCGCGAGATCACCGTCAAGTCGCTGCGCGGCATGGGCCACGACGTACGCGGTGCCGACAGCGCCGAAGCCCTGGTAGACGAGATTGGCGTGCGCCCCATTGACCTCTTGGTGCTGGACCTGAACCTGCCCGGCGAAAACGGCATCAGCCTGGCGCGGCGCTTTCGTGCGGCGCAGCCCCACGTGGGCATCATCATGCTCACCGCACGCAACCAGATCGCCGACAAACTGGCCGGTTATGACAGCGGAGCCGACATCTACCTCACCAAACCCACGTCGGTGGAAGAGCTGGGCGCCGCCGTATTGGCCCTGGCCCGGCGCATCAAACACGCGGAACCCGGCCCGGCAGACTTGCTGCTGGACCAGGCCGCGCTGACGCTGCGGGGCGCGCAGCAAGTGGTGGGCCTGTCGGCGCTGGAGGCGGGCCTGCTGGCCGCCTTTACCCGCGCGCCCGAGCAGCGGCTGGACCATTGGCAACTGATGGCCATGTCCGAAGACCTGAAGAAAAACACCCTGGAAGCGCAGATCAC
Organism: Rhodoferax sp. XS2R6; assembly: GCF_056521365.1. Classification (NCBI taxonomy): domain Bacteria; kingdom Pseudomonadati; phylum Pseudomonadota; class Betaproteobacteria; order Burkholderiales; family Comamonadaceae; genus Rhodoferax; species Rhodoferax sp. XS2R6. The sequence continues at coordinate 14,431 of NZ_JBWMAY010000004.1, forward strand.
CCGCCTGCGCAAAAAGCTGGTGCAGGCCGGGGCGGGGGAGCATCCCGTCAAGGCCATTCGCAGCCAGGGCTACCAGCTCTGCGTGCGGTTGGTGGTCATTTAGCCCTCTAGCTACCGTCTGTTGTGCGTTGGAAGCTATTAAAAACATAGCATTTGGGGCGCGTCAGGATTCGTCAGTTTCCTTTGTCGGTGTTTTGTACTGTGTCTGCTCCAGTTAACTAGCGTTGGATGCAGCACATGACAAAACACACATCTCCCAATTGGCGTCGCAACCCCACCCCCGTCGCCTGGGCGGCGGCTTTGCTTATGTCGGGTGTTGCGCCTGCTGTTATGGCGGCAGATGTCTGCACGACAGCGTCGACCACCATCAGCGCGACGCAGGTGGGTACGGATAACTGCTCACTCGAAACTAACGGTGATAGTGTCACGACTACTTCGACCGGGAACATTACGTCAACTGTCGTTGGCTCCAATGGAGTCAACGTCACGGCAACTGGCGTCACCATTACAAACGCAGGCACCCTTAAGTCGACGGCTGGTTTTAGGGGCGGGATCGCTTTGACCAATGTGGCCAGTGTTTCCAGCCTCAACAACCAGGCGGGCGCGATGATTGAGGGGAGTGGTGGGACTAGTTATGGCATCTCCAATGAAGGCGCGATCACGACACTCACCAATGCCGGTTCGATTAGCGGAACCAGGAGAGGCATTCACAACTACGGAACGATCACGACGCTCACCAATATGGGGGCTATATCTGGGGGTTCCGGCATCTGGAATGTCGGCACCATTACCACGCTGAACAACAGGCAAGTCGGTTTGAAATACGAGGGCAGTGCGCCCGTTACTTACAACATCTACATCGTCAATACGACCACTTTCGGAACGCTCGAATTGGTCAACAACACCGCATGGGATTTCAGTACGATCAATTACGGTATCGCCACCGGGTCTGCTGTGACTGCTAGTACCACTTACCAGGATGTCATCATCAAGTCCGGTGGCTCGACGTTTAACAACACGATGGACAAAACGGGAACCTTCGTATCCGGTGGGCTTACCTATAGCTGGACGCTGCACTATGACGGCGCAGCATGGGACCTGGCGGTCGGAAATGGAGTTGTCGCCCCCACGGTGACCTACGCCAGCGCCACCACCGCACTCAGCAACACCCCCGCTGGCGCCGCAGCCGCGGTACTGGACGCCAATACCAACATCAATGCGCTGTTCACCGGCATCAGCACCACACAGCAGTATTCCGATGCCGCCTCGCAGAGCTTGCCCTTGCTGACCGGTGGCTCCACGGCGGCTGCGCAGTCCATGTTGTTTGGCATGAACCAGACCGTGCAGTCGCGCATCGCCGCCACCAGCGGCCTGTCTTCGGGTGATGATTTCAGCAACCAAAACTTCTGGATCAAACCGTTTGGCTCCTACGCCAAGCAGGGTGATCTGGGCGGTGTCTCCGGCTTTAAGGCCACGACTGGCGGTGTGGCCTTGGGCGTGGACGGCAGCATTTCGCCCCAGTGGCGCGTAGGCGGTGCCTTTGCCACGGCGCACAGCAAGGTGGACGGCAACTCCGCCGCAGCCCCCCAGACCCTGAACGTAGACGCTTACCAGTTCATTGGCTACGGCACCTACAGCCTGGACGAACGCACCGCGGTCAGCGTGCAGATGGACATCGGCCAAAACAACAATACCGCCAGCCGCGACATTCCGCTGGCATCCCGCGTGGCACAGGCCAGCTACACCAGCCAGACGGTGCATGCGGGTGTGCGCGGCAGCCGTGCGTATGCGATGAATCCACAAACCACAGTCGTGCCGTCCATCCGTGCGGATTACACCTGGATCAAGGACAGCAGCTACACCGAGACCGGTGCCGGGCTGCTGAATCTGGCGGTAGACGGCCGCTCTACCGATGCGCTGGTGTTGGGGGCCGATGTGGCCGTTGACCACAAGCTCAGCACACGCACGAGCCTGGTGGCCAGCGCAGGGTTGGGTTACGACACCATCAACAAGCGCAGCAGCATCACCGCCGCCTTTGCCGGCGCACCGGGCGCCGCGTTTACGACCAACGGCATGGCGCAAAACCCGTGGCTCGCACAGGTGGGCGCGGGCGTGGTCTACAAGGACGGCCGTGGTTTTGAAGTCACGGGCCGCTACGACGCGGAGCAGCGTGAGCAGTTCCTCAACCAGACCTTGTCGACCAAGCTGCTCTGGGCGTTTTGACCCGGGTTGGCAACCAGACCATGCCAGCCAAGGTGCGCTGGCGGTGCAGAGGTTTAAACCACCAGTTTAAGAGCGTTTTAGGCCCCTAGCCCTTGCGGATGCTGCGCAAGCAGCTATGAAAACAGGAGTGTTTGAATGCTTTGGGGGGCTGGCCTGGCGGCTACACTCCCCACCATGGCACTGCTAGCCCACCCCGCCCCCCAAGCCGGTTTTGAAGCACCGTTTGAGATGCTGCAGGCCTGCCACGAACGTGTGCAGCGCAGCCTGGCGCTGATGGCCCGCCTGCAGCAGCACCTGCAGGAAGTGGGCTGCGACGACAACGCCCGCCAGGCCGCCCGCGATGTGCTGCGTTACTTTGACGTGGCCGCGCCGCTGCACCACCAGGACGAGGAGCTGCATGTGTTCCCGCCCCTGTTGCTGGGGGCCGATGCCACTCTGCGCAGCCTGGTGCGCCAGCTCATGCAAGACCACCGCGCCATGGAAACCGGCTGGGTGCAGGCCCGCGCCGTGCTGCAGGCCGTTGCCGACGACACCACGGGCACACGCAGCCTGGATGCCACCGAAATCGCCCAGCTGGACCAGTTCTCCGCCCTGTATGGGCAACACATCCTGCATGAAGAAGGGCTGGCCTACCCGGCAGCGCAGGCAGCCCTGTCGGGCGCCGCCGTGCGGGCTATGGCCGAGGACATGATGGTGCGCCGCGGCGTGCGGCCAACGCTGCCGCCTGCGTAATCCATGCATTCCGCGCATAATCGCGCCCCATGGAAACCAAATGGCTTGAAGACTTTGTGTCTCTGGCTGAGACCCGCAGTTTCAGCCGCTCCGCGCAATTGCGCCACGTTACCCAGCCCGCGTTCTCGCGGCGCATCCAGTCGCTGGAGGCTTGGGCGGGCACCGATCTGGTGGACCGCAGCAGCTACCCCACGCGCCTGACCCCGGCGGGTGAAACCCTTTACGACCAGTCGCTGGAAGTGCTGCAGGCCCTGCAAAGCACACGCGCCATGCTGCGTGGCCACACCACTGCCGCGCAGGACGTGGTGGAGTTTGCTGTGCCGCACACGCTGGCCTTCACTTTCTTCCCGGCCTGGGTGTCCGAGCTGCGCGAGAAGTTTGGCCCGCTCAAGAGCCGGCTCATCGCCCTCAATGTGCACGACGCCGTGATGCGCCTGGTGGAAGGCAGCTGCGACCTGCTCATCGCCTACCACCACCCCTCGCAGCCCTACCAGCTGGATGCCGACCGCTACGAGATGGTGAGTCTGGGCGAAGAGGTGCTGGCGCCGTATTCCAAACCCGACGCCGATGGCAGCCCGCTGTTCACCCTGCCTGGCAAGGTGGGGCAGCCGCTGCCTTACCTGGGCTACGCGCCCGGCGCCTACCTGGGGCAGATGGTGGAGCTGATCCTCAAACAAGCCGACGTGGCCATCCACTTCGACCGGGTGTACGAGACCGACATGGCCGAGGGCCTGAAGGCGATGGCGCTGGAGGGCCACGGCGTGGCATTCCTGCCCCATAGCGCGGTCAAGAAAGACTTGCGTGCCAAGAAGCTGGTGAGCGCCTTGCCTGCCCATATGAAGGGGCTGCAAATCACCATGGAGGTGCGCGCCTACCGTGAGCGCATCTCCAGCCGCGAGGCCGCCCGCGGCCTGAGCGCGGCCCAGCGCGCCCAGACCCGCACGCCCAAGGGCTCGGCCCAGGCGCTGTGGGACTATTTGCTGACCCAAGGCACCGCGGCATAGAAGTTGCATTCCGTTTTTGCATACCGCGCCAAGCAATCGGCATTGGCAGCGGGACTAGGGGCTGGCTAGAGTCGCCAGCTTCGGGCAACCTTGGTCGTTGGAGTCTGTATGCAAAAAAATGTGTGGCGCCTGCTGGGCGTGGTGGGGCTGGCCGTCCTGGCCTCTGGCGCAGGCCGCGCGGGTGTGCTGGAGCGTGTCGCTGCGGGTGGGGCTCTGGTAGTGGCGCACCGCGAGTCGTCCATTCCCTTTTCCTACCTGGACGGCAAAAAAGAGGCCGTGGGTTACGCGGTAGACCTGTGCCTCAAGCTGGCCGAGGCGGTGCGCAAGAAAACCGGCGCCAAAAATATGCCGGTGGAGTTTTTGCAGGTGACGCCGGCCAACCGCATTGCCATGGTCGAAACCGGCAAGGCCGACCTGGAGTGCGGCTCCACCACCAACAACGCCGAACGGCGCCAAAAGGTCGCCTTCACCATTCCCCACTTCATCACCGGCGCGCGCATGCTGGTGCGTGCCGAGAGCCGGGTCGATCGCATTGAAGACCTGTATGGCAAAAGGCTGGTGTCCACCAAGGGCACCACGCCGCTGAAGGCGGCCGAGCAGGCCAACCGCGAGCGCCTGCTGCACATCACCATTCTCGAAGCCCCTGACCACGCCAAGGCGGTGGAGATGGTGGAGACGGGTGAGGCCGACGCCTTTGTGATGGACGACGTGCTGCTGTACGGCCTGGCCGCCAACCGCGCCAAGCCCGAGGCCCTGAAAGTGGTGGGCAAGTTCCTCACCACCGAGCCGCTGGCCATCATGCTGCCCAAAAACGACCCCGAGTTCAAAAAACTCATCGACGAGGAAATGCGCCGCCTGATCGTGAGCAAAGAGATTCAGCCGATTTACGACAAGTGGTTTTTGAAACCCATTCCGCCCAACGACAAAGCGCTGAACCTGCCCGTGAGTTACCTGCTCAAGGACTTCTGGAAGTACCCCAGCGACTTTGTGCCGTTCTGATGCGCCGGAGGTGCTGGCGGGTTTTGGGACAATAGCGCCCATGACGCACGCCCCCAACACCCTCACCATCACCCGCCCCGACGACTGGCACCTGCATGTGCGCGACGGTGCCGCCCTGCACACCGTGGTGCCGCACACCGCCGCCCAGTTCGGCCGCGCCATCATCATGCCCAACCTGAAGCCGCCGGTGACCACCGCGGAGCAGGCGCTGGCCTACAAGGCGCGCATCCAGGCCGCGGTGCCCGCAGGCATGGCCTTTGAGCCACTGATGACGCTGTACCTGACCGACAACCTGCCCGCCGACGAGATTGCGCGGGCCAAGGACGCCGGTGTGGTGGCTGCCAAGCTCTACCCTGCAGGTGCTACCACTAATAGTGATGCTGGCGTGACCGACCTGCGCAAGACCTACAAGACCTTGGAGGCCATGCAAAAGGCCGGCCTGCTGCTGCTGGTGCACGGCGAAGTGACCAGCAGCGACATCGACCTGTTTGACCGCGAAGCCGTGTTCATCGACACGCAGCTCATTCCACTGCGCCGCGACTTTCCTGAGCTGAAGATCGTGTTCGAGCACATCACCACCCAAGAAGCCGCGCAGTACGTGGCCGACAGTGACCGCTTCACCGCGGCCAGTATCACCGCCCACCACCTGCTCTACAACCGCAACGCCATCTTCACCGGCGGCATTCGCCCGCACTACTACTGCCTGCCGGTGCTCAAGCGCGAAACCCACCGCCAGGCGCTGGTGCAGGCTGCGACTGGTGGCAGCAATAAATTCTTCCTGGGCACCGACAGTGCACCGCACCCTGCGCATCTGAAAGAACACGCCTCGGGTTGCGCCGGCTGCTACACCGCCCACGCCGCCATGGAGCTGTACGCCCAGGCGTTTGACGCGGTTGGTGCCTTGGACAAGCTCGAAGGTTTTGCCAGCTTCCATGGCGCGGACTTTTACGACCTGCCGCGCAACACCGGCACCCTCACGCTCAAGCGCGAAAGCTGGACACCTCCCGAGAGTTTTGCCTTCGGCGAAACCTCCCTCAAACCCCTGGCCGCGGGCGAAGCATTGCAGTGGCGCATGGTTTAGAGGCCATTGACTGGTCTGCGCCGTGGCTGGCACCCTGGCGCGCGGTGGGCGAGGGGCTGGCGGCCCAGGTGAATGGCGGCCTGTCAGTGGCGCAGGTCCTCAATGCGACCCAGCGTGCCCCGGTGCAGTTTGTGCCGCAGGCCGAGTTGCCCGAGGGCTTGGCCTACGAGCAGTACATCTTTGACACTGGCCGCGTACCCACGCGCGACGGCCTGCACGACTTTTTCAATGGCCTGTGCTGGCTGCACTTTCCGCTGGCCAAGCGCAAGCTGAACCAGTTGCAGGCCGAGCAGATCGCGCAGACTGGCATCCAGCCGGTGCGCGGCCCGGCGCGTGATGCACTCACGGTGTTTGACGAAAACGCCGCCTTGCTGGTGGCCCCCGAGCCGCTGTGGCTGGCCCTGCAGGCCAAGGACTGGGACGCACTGTTTGGCCGCTTGCGCCCGCTCTGGGCCCAGGCCTCGCTGGTGTTGTTTGGCCACGCGCTGCTGGAAAAGCTGGTTTACCCAAGAAAACCGATCACAGCACACGTATTCATTGCGCAAGCAGCTATCGAATCCATAGCGGATCTGGATGCCTGGCTGGCCCAAACCCTGTCGGCCCCGCTCTTGGCCAGCAAGCCGTTTGCACATTTGCCGGTGCTGGGCGTGCCGGGCTGGTGGCCCGACAACGCCGTGCCCGAGTTTTATGCCGACCCCAGCGTATTCCGGGCGCCACGCCCACCCGCTCCTGAGCCTGGGGGCTAAATTTGCCGCCGGGCCGCCCCAAGGCCAATGCGCCCCCTTGGGGGGCAGCGACCCGCAGAGCGGCGGAGCGTGGGGGCTAAGCTTTCAGGCCTTGAGCTTGAGCAAGTGGACCATGACGCGGGCGGTGGTCAAGTCCAGGTCGATCAGGTTAATCAGGTCTTTGCCTGCCATCCACGAGGCATCCCAGTGGTTTTGCTTGAGGGTGGCTTTCCAGGTGTCGTGTTGGGTGGCCAGGCGCACCGCCTCCAGCATCTCGGCCTGGCGGCCTGCGGACACGTTTTTGCCGGTGAACACGGCCCGCCAGTTGGACATTTCGGCCTGCACCCCCTGCTCGCGGATGGCAGGAATACCAAACGAGGGTTTGCGCGAAGACACACCAATGGCGCGCAGCTGGCCGCCTGCCAGTTGGGCGCTGAATTCGCTGTAACCCGAGATTCCCACAGCCGCTTTGCCCGACAGCACGGCAGACACCACGTCCACCCCGCTGGCGAAGGGCTGGTAGTTCAGGTCTTCCGGGTTGGCCCCGGCTGCCCGCGCAAACACGCCGGCAAAAATATGGTCCACGCCACCGGCCGAGCCACCGGCTACCGGCACGCCCTTGAGGTTGGCTTTCATGCTGGCCGTGAGGTCGGCCACGCTTTTGATGGGCGAGTTGGCTGCCACCACCATGACCAGGTAGTCGCTGGTCAGGCGTGCCACGGGGTGGATAGCCGTCAGGTCCACCGCCGGCTTCTGCAAGGCCACGGCGCCCACCATGACGGTGCCGCCCATCAGCAGCGTGTTGGCATCGGCGTTGTATTTTTCTGCGTAGTGGGCCAGGCCCAGCGTGCCGCCTTTGCCGCCCTTGTTTTCGTATTCCACTTCGTCAATCACGCCAGCAGAGATCATGGCGGTGCCCAGGGCGCGGCCAGTCTGGTCCCAGCCGCCGCCCGGGTTGGCGGGGATGACGATGCGCAGTTTGGCCGCCAGCTTGTTGGCCGCCTTGGGTTTGCCAGGTGCGGCCGGTTTGGCGGTTTGGCTCCAGCTGGGCAGCACCGCTCCAGAGAGGGCAGCGGCAGTCAGTCCGGTGATGATGCGACGGCGTTGGAATTGGGTCATGGTGTGGCGCGGTATGGGTGCGCTTGGAAGCAAGGGAAGGGGCACATCTTAGGGGCGTTTGGTGACGCTTCACCCGCGCGTCGACGTTGGGGGCGCCAAAAGTCCATAAACTTCGTGGGCCCAAGGCCCCACAAAAGCTTGAATTCAGCGCGGGCGCCCCTACCATCCGTGTCAACGACGGGAACACCGTCGCTTTCCGAAAGAAGAACCATGAAACGTATTGTCTTGTTTGTAATGACCAACCTGGCCGTGGTGCTGGTGTTGGGCGTGGTGGCCAGCCTGTTGGGGGTCAACCGCTTTTTGACCGCCAATGGCCTGAACCTGGGCGCCTTGCTGGGCTTCGCCCTGGTCATGGGTTTTGGCGGCGCCATCATCTCGCTGTTGATCAGCAAACCCATGGCCAAGTGGACCTCGGGTGTGCGTGTGATCGAACAGCCCCAGAACATGGACGAAGCCTGGATTGTGGACACCGTGCGCAAGTTCGCCGACAAGGCTGGCATTGGCATGCCCGAAGTCGGCATTTTTGACGGCGCACCCAACGCCTTCGCCACCGGCGCCTTCAAAAACTCGGCCCTGGTGGCCGTGAGCACCGGCCTGCTGCAAGGCATGACCCGCGAAGAAATCGAGGCCGTGATTGGCCACGAGGTGGCCCACATCGCCAACGGCGATATGGTCACCATGACGCTGATCCAGGGCGTGATGAACACCTTTGTCGTGTTCCTGAGCCGCGTGATCGGTTACGCGGTGGACAGCTTCCTGCGCAAGGGTGACGACCGCAGCTCCGGCCCCGGCATTGGCTACTACATCACCACCATCGTGCTGGACATCGTGCTCGGTTTTGCCGCTGCCATCGTGGTGGCCTGGTTCAGCCGCCAGCGCGAGTTCCGCGCCGACGCGGGTGCCGCACAGTTGATGGGCCGCAAGCAACCCATGATGAACGCGCTGGCCCGCCTGGGCGGCATGACCCCCGGCGAGCTGCCCAAGAGCGTGGCGGCCATGGGCATTGCCGGTGGCATTGGCCAGCTGTTTTCCACCCACCCGCCGATTGAAGAGCGTATTGCCGCGCTGCAAGCCTCTGGCAACTGAGTCTGGATAGTTGGGGGCGGCTGGTGCTGCGCCCACAACCCCTTTGCGCCCCGCGTGCAAAGGGGTTTTGTTTTTGGGGCGGTGTGTTTAGGCGTGCTGGAGCCAGTCCAGCGCCAAGGCTTCCGCCACCTTGATGCCGTCCACCCCGGCGGACAGGATGCCGCCCGCGTAGCTGGCGCCTTCACCGGCCGGGTAGAGGCCGCGCACATTGGTGCTTTGTAGGTCGTCCCCGCGCGGCATCTTGATAGGGCTGGAGGTGCGGGTTTCCACGCCGGTCAGCACCGCGTCGGCCATGTCAAAGCCCTTGATCTTCTTGCCAAAGGCGGGCAGCGCCTCCCGCAGCGCGGCAATCGCGTAGCCAGGCAGGCTGGGCGCCAGGTCGCCCAGCTTCACGCCGGGTTTGTACGACGGCGTCACGCTGCCAAATTCTGTCGACGGTTTGGCCGCAATGAAGTCGCCCACCAACTGGCCCGGTGCTTCGTAGGTGCCACCGCCCAGCGTGTAAGCGCCACTCTCCAGCTGGCGCTGAAACGCAATGCCTGACATGGGGTGTGCGGCCTTGGGGTCCTGGGCCTTCATCGCGGCGGCTTCGGCCGCGTAGCGCTGGCCTTTGTCGTCACCAAAGGCGTGCACAAAAGCGGCCACGTCATCCGGGTAGTCGGGCGGGTCGATGCCCACCACCATGCCGGCATTGGCATTGCGCTCGTTGCGCGAGTACTGGCTCATGCCGTTGGTGACCACACGGCCCGGCTCGCTGGTGGCGGCCACCACGGTGCCACCAGGGCACATGCAGAAGCTGTAGACCGCACGCCCATTGGCCGCGTGGTGCACCAGCTTGTAGTCGGCCGCGCCCAGCAGCGGGTGGCCCGCGTGGCGGCCCCAGCGTGCGCGGTCAATCACGCCCTGCGGGTGCTCGATGCGAAAGCCCACCGAGAAGGGCTTGGCATGCATGGCCACGCCGCGCTCGTAGAGCATGGCAAAGGTGTCGCGCGAACTGTGGCCCAGCGCCATGACCACGTGGCTGGCAGGCAGCTCGTAGCGGCTGCCATTTTGAAGGTTTTCGACCTCTAGCCCCCGTAGAGATTGCGCAGACAGCTCCTGATTTAATAGCACATCGCTCACGCGTTGCTCAAAGCGAATTTCGCCGCCTAGCGCGATGATCTGCTCGCGGATGCCTTCCACCACCTTCACCAGCTTAAAGGTGCCGATGTGGGGGTGCGCTTCGTACAGGATCTCGGCCGGGGCGCCGTGTTGCACAAATTCGTGCATCACCTTGCGGCCCAGAAAGCGCGGATCCTTGATTTGGCTGTAGAGCTTGCCGTCCGAAAACGTGCCGGCCCCGCCCTCACCAAACTGCACGTTGCTCTCGGGGTTCAGCGTCTTCTTGCGCCACAGGCCCCAGGTGTCCTTGGTGCGTTCACGCACCGGCTTGCCGCGCTCCAGCACGATGGGTTTGAACCCCATCTGCGCCAGCACCAGCGCCGCAAACATGCCGCAGGGCCCAAAGCCGACCACCACGGGGCGCTCGGGCAGCTCGGCCGGCGCCTGGGCGACAAAGCGGTACGCCATGTCGGGCGTGGCGCCGATGTGCGGATGGTTGGGGAACTTGGCCAACACCGGGGCCACGAGGGCCGGGTCAACCAGCGTGATGTCCACGATGTAGACCGCCAGCAAATCCGCCTTGCGCGCATCAAAGCTGCGTTTGAAGACGTGCAGGCCGGCGATGGCCGCCACGTCCATGCCCAGCGCTTGGGCGCACAGGCGTTTCAGCGCGTCCATCGGGTGCGCCACGGGCGCGCGGTCGGCCTCGGTCTCGGTGGGGGCGTCGGCGGCGCGGCGCGCCTCCACGGGCAGGGCGGAGAGGGGTAGTTTGAGTTCGGTGAGGCGGATCATGCTGGGGCTCGTGGTTATCAAGCAAGGCCGGGATTTTAAAGGGGAGCGCGCCGCAGTGCGCGCAGGCACGTTGATTGCTTGGTGTGTTGCGCCGCCATCCACCACCATGCCCCACGTGCCCAGCCACCCCTATTCCCACACCCTGGGTTCTCGTACCTACGGGTTTCGCGATCTCAAAGACCTTATGGCCAAGGCCACGCCGCTGCGCTCGGGCGATGTGCTGGCCGGGGTGGCCGCCCACAGCGCCCAGGAGCGGGTGGTGGCGCAAATGGTGCTGGCTGCACTGCCACTGCGCACCTTTTTGAACGAGGCGCTGGTGCCCTACGAGGAGGACGAGATCACCCGCCTCATCCTCGACAGCCACGACGCCGCCGCGTTTGCCCCCATCCGCCATCTGACGGTGGGCGACTTTCGCGACTGGCTGTTGGGGGACGCGGTGGACAGCGTCACGCTGGCCGCCATTGCCCCCGGCATCACGCCGGAAATGGCGGCTGCGGTGAGCAAGATCATGCGCAACCAGGACCTGATCCTGGTGGCCAAGAAGTGCCGCGTAGTCACCGCCTTTCGCAGCACCATCGGCCTGGCAGGCCGCATGGCCACGCGCCTGCAGCCCAACCACCCGACCGACGACACCACGGGCATTGCCGCCAGCCTGCTGGATGGCCTGCTCTACGGCAGCGGCGATGCGGTGATTGGTATCAACCCCGCCACCGACAACGTGGCCCAGGTGGTCAAGCTGGTGCACATGATGGACGACATCATTCGCCACTACGCCATTCCCACCCAGTCCTGCGTGCTCACCCATGTGACCAACTCCCTGCAGGCCATCGAACGTGGCGCGCCGGTGGACCTGGTGTTCCAGTCCATCGGCGGCACCGAGGCTACCAACCGCAGCTTTGGCCTGAACCTGGCGCTCCTGGCCGAGGCGCGCAGTGCCGCCCTGTCCTTGAACCGTGGCACCGTGGGCGACAACGTGATGTATTTCGAAACCGGGCAGGGCAGTGCCTTGTCGGCCAACGCGCACCATGGCATGGACCAGCAGACCTGCGAAGCCCGCGCCTACGCGGTGGCACGCCACTACAAGCCGTTGCTGGTCAACACCGTGGTGGGCTTCATCGGCCCGGAGTACCTGTTTGACGGCAAGCAGATCATCCGCGCCGGGCTGGAAGACCACTTTTGCGCCAAGCTGCTGGGCCTGCCCATGGGCTGCGATGTTTGCTACACCAACCACGCCGAGGCGGATCAGAACGACATGGACGTGTTGCTGACCCTGCTGGGCACGGCAGGCTGCAACTTTGTGATGGGAATTCCGGGTTCGGACGACATCATGCTGAACTACCAGACCACCTCCTTCCACGACGCGCTCTACGTGCGCCGCGTGTTGGGCCTGCGGCCTGCGCCCGAGTTCGAGGCCTGGCTGCAGCGCATGCAAATCTTCAGCGAGGCCGGCGCGGACTTTGCCCTGCACGCGGACGTGCCCCCGGCCTTCCAAAAAGCCCTGCTGCAGCTGGCATGACACCCATGAGCGACCCGCACGCCCCCGTCACCCCCAACCCCTGGGCCAGCCTGCGCCAGTTCACCGATGCGCGGATTGCCTTGGGCCGCTCCGGCGTGAGCCTGCCCACGGCGGCACAGCTGGCCTTCCAACTGGCGCACGCCCAGGCCCGCGATGCCGTGCACATTGCACTGGACGCCCCGGCCCTGGCCGAAGCCCTGCACGCCGCCTGGCCCGAGGCGCCGCCCCCCTGCCTGCTGCTGCACAGTGCGGCGCTGGACCGCAACCACTACCTGCAGCGCCCCGACCTGGGCCGCCGCCTGGATGCGGCCTCGGTGGCCTTGCTGGAGGGGTTGTACCGGCCTGCGGGCAGTTTGGGGGATAGCGCGGGCGAGGCTGAGCGTCCCTACGATCTGGCCTTAGTGGTGGCCGATGGCCTGTCGGCCCTGGCCATTGCACAGAATGCCGTGCCTTTTTTGGCCGCCTTGCACAGCCGCCTGCAGGCGGACGGTTGGCGCGTGGCCCCGTTGTGCATTGCCCAACAAGCGCGTGTCGCCCTAGGCGACGAGGTAGGTGAGCGCCTGGGCGCCAAAGCGGTTGTGGTGTTGATTGGTGAACGCCCCGGTCTGAGCTCGCCCGACAGCATGGGTCTGTACCTGACCTGGATGCCGCGCATGGGCCTGACCGACGCCAGCCGCAACTGCATTTCCAACGTACGCCCAGCGGGGCTGGGCTACGAGGCGGCGGCGTTCAAGTTGCACTACCTGCTGACCCAGGCGCGCCAGCGCCAGCTTTCGGGGGTGGACCTGAAAGACGATACGGGCGAGCAGGCGCTGACGGCTTCAGGCCGGGCCAACTTTCTGCTGGCCTAGCCCGGGTTTTTGCCTCAGGCGGGCAGGTAGCCGTCCACCGACAAATAGCGCTCACCGGTGTCGTAGTTAAAGCCCAGCACGGTGCTGCCTGCGGGAATTTCAGGCAGTTTTTGGGCAATGGCGGCCAGCGTGGCACCGCTGGAAATCCCCACCAGCAGGCCTTCTTCGCGCGCGCTGCGGCGGCCGTATTCGCGGGCCGGCTCGGCATCCACCTGGATCACACCGTCCAGCAGCTCGGTCTTCAGGTTCTTGGGAATGAAACCGGCGCCAATGCCCTGGATGGGGTGGGGCGCAGGGGCGCCGCCGCTGATCACGGGAGAGGCTGTGGGCTCCACGGCATAGACCTTGAGCTGGGGCCATTGGGCCTTGAGTACCTGGGCCACGCCGCTGATGTGGCCACCCGTGCCCACGCCGGTGATGAGCACGTCCACGCCCTTGGGGAAGTCCTTGAGGATCTCTTGCGCGGTGGTGCGTACATGCACGTCGATGTTGGCGGGGTTTTCAAACTGCTGGGGAATCCACGCCCCCGGGGTTTGCTCGGCCAGCTCTTGGGCGCGGGCAATGGCGCCCTTCATGCCTTTTTCGCGTGGGGTCAGGTCAAAGCTGGCGCCATAGGCGAGCATCAGGCGGCGGCGCTCGATCGACATGCTGTCGGGCATGACCAGAATCAGCTTGTAGCCCTTGACCGCGGCCACCAGGGCCAGGCCCACGCCGGTGTTGCCCGAGGTGGGCTCGATGATGGTCGCGCCGGGTTTCAGGGCCCCGCTTTTCTCGGCATCTTCCACCATGGCCAGGGCGATGCGGTCCTTGATGGAGCCACCGGGGTTGCTGCGCTCACTCTTCACGTACACCTGGTGCGTTGTGCCAAACAGTTTGTTGATGCGAATGACCGGCGTGTTGCCAATGGTTTGCAGGACGTTGTCGAATGCCATGAAGTGTCTCCGAGTGGGGGAATCAGGCCGCCATTTTGGACCCAATGTTTGAATTCCTTGCGACACTTTGGGCATATCCATATGCCGCCGCGCGCGGGGCTGGCGGCGAGGCGCGATAATCGAGGGGTGAAGCCCGCCAGACCACCGCTGGTGCAATCTGGGAAACCAGGCACTGGAGGAACGTCCGGACTGCATAGGGCAGCGTAGCAGTTAACGACTGTCCACTGACAAGCTGTGCACGCAAGTGCATGGCCCTAAGGTGAGGATTAGAGCAACAGAGACGAGTCGGTGTGGGCGAAAGCTCCCATCGGGTGAAACGGGCAATCTCTACGCGCAGCAATACCAAGTAGGCCAACGTTGACGGGGCCCCCGGAGTTGGCGGGTAGGTAGCATCGAGCCGTTTGGGTGACCAGCGGCCCAGAGTAATGGTGGTCACGTGGGGGGAAACCCCCATGCACAGAATCCGGCTTATCGGTGGGCTTCACACTTTTTTTGTTGTATGGTTAGGTCTTCACAGTCATTGGGAGATGGAGCCATGCGACCGATTCTTGAACTGTTGGAAAAACAAGGTGGCGCCATCTGGAGCCTGAGCCCCGGGGACAGCGTCTACAACGCACTGGAAATGCTGGCCGACTGCAACGTCGGTGCGCTCATGGTGATGGACGGTGACAAGCTGGTGGGCGTGTTCTCGGAGCGTGACTACACCCGCAAGATCGCGCTGGCGGGGCGCTCCTCCAAAGACACCCAGGTCAAAGACATCATGACCGCCCAGGTGCTCACCGTGACCCCGAAAACCTCTACCGACGATTGCATGGCCCTCATGAGCCAGAACAAGATTCGCCACTTGCCGGTGGTAGACGGCAGCAAGGTGGTGGGCATGGTGTCCATCCGCGACCTGATGGACAACATCATCCAGGACCGCGAACTCACCATCACCCAGCTGCAGAACTACATCGCGTCCTGAGCCGTCAGGCTCAGGCGTTCTAGAACTTCTCGTAGTCCGCCAAAAAGCGCCACTGCCCCACGGGCAGGTCGGCCAGGCTGACCCGACCCAGCCGCACGCGGCGCATGGCCAGGATGTCTAGGTTGGCCAGGCCGCACAGGTAGGCCACCAGTCCGGGGTGGGAGCCCTTGATGGCGAAGCGCAGGCGGCTCATCTCGGGCGTGCTGCTGCTCACGCTCACCTTCACTTGGGGCAGGTCCAGCCGGTCATCTTTGAGCGCGTAGCCAATCGGCTTGAGCGCCTCTGGGGCCACCTCGCCCTTCACCTCGACCAGAAACTCGTGTTCCATGGTGGCCATGTCTTCGGTCAGCTTGCGCGTGGTGCGCCAGTCCTCGGTGAACACCACCAGTCCGCTGGCGCCGGTCTCCAGTTCGATGTCGGCTTCCAGGTTTTTGAAGTGGCGCTTGAGCACCCGGGTCTCACTCGGGTCGTGGGCCCAGTGGGTCTGGGGCGAGAGCAGGCTACGCGCGCTGGGCGGCGGGGCTTTGCGGTTGCCGGCACCCCGTGCGCTGGGGCGCGGTGGCGTGTCGTCATCGTCGTCATCTTCCAGCCCGTCGGTGGTGCCGGGCGGCTTGTTCAGAATGAGCGTGACCGAGGCCATGTCCAGCAGGCTGGCCTGCGGGTCCAGCGCCACAGTCTGCCGGTCTATGCGCAGCGCGGGCTCTTCCGCTACCACGCCGTTCACGGTCACAAAGCCCGCTTCGATGTACTGCTCGGCTTCCTTGCGCGAGCAGCCCTTGAGCTGCATGACGCGCTTGGACAGGCGCTCTCCGGTCTCCTCTTTGGCCGCGGGCTGGAAGGCGGGTGCCTGGTATTCCGGCGCATCTTTGCGCGGTTTGCGCAGGCGGGGTTTCTTGTTGCTGGGCGGCGGGGCTGCCGCAGGCCGACTGGCTGCGGCGGGTGTTGCGGGCGCGGGTGGCCGCGCTACGGGAGCTGGGACGGGGCGCACCGGTTTCTCCGGCTTGCGTAACGTGGGGCGTGGGGGTTTGGAGTCCGAGGTGCTCATGGCTGGCCTTCTTGGTTTTGGGGGTTGCCTGGGTTGTCCAAGGCGTAAATGCGCTCCACGTGTGCCATCAGCGAACGCTTGGCCACGGGCCAGATGCGTGCGTCCACATCGTCGTAGGCCAGGGGTAGCCAGTCGTCCAGGCTGCCATGGGGGTTGGCGCGCATCACGGCGGCAATCTTGGCCTCGCGCGCCAGGCGGTGGGCCTTGAGTTTGGCAATGGCGTCGAGTGCGCCATCGATCACATGGCCGTGGGCCGGCAGGATGTATTGCACACCCAGTTCGGTGCAGGCCGCGGTCAGCGCATCCAGCGACTCCAGGTAGTCGGCCATGTTGCCATCAGGCGGGTCGATCACCGTGGTGCTGCCGTTGAGGATGTGGTCGCCGCTGAACAGCAGGCCGTCTTCCTCCAGCAGCAGGCAGACATGGTTGGCCGCGTGGCCGGGCGTGTAAATCACCTGCAGCGTGTGCACAGGTTTCAAAGCACTTTGCACGTCCAGCCCAGGCAGCATATGCGCGAGTAGCTCCTGATTTAATAGCGGACGATCGGGGGTGAAGTCGCTGGCGGCGCGCGCCGTGGGGGCGGAGGGCAGGCCCAGAATGGGCGGCCCGCCTTGGCACAGCGCCTGCAGGGGCGCGGCGCCCGGCGAATGGTCGGGGTGCGAGTGGGTGCAGACGATGCGCAGGATGTTGCCGCCGCTGCCGTCTTCAAACGCCGCGGCCCGCCACAGGCGTTGCAGGTGGTCGGCGTCGGCCGGGCCGGGGTCGATGACGGTGTAGCCGGTGGCGGGTTCGCCCACCAGGTAGCTGTTGGTGCCGGGGCCGGTCATTACGCCCGGATTGGGGGCGGTCAGGCGCAGCACATTGCGCAGCAGCGGGGTGGGGCGGTCGGTTTGCCAAGCGTCGATCAGCGAGGCGGCTGCGGGTGAAGTATCCGCAGGCAGGATGTGGGTGGGTCTAACCATGCGGGGGATGGTACGGCCAAACGCGGATAATTCGGCCATGCGAATTCCGTTCACCAAAATGCAGGGCGCGGGCAACGACTTTGTCGTGCTCGACGAAACGCGCGGCCGCCTGGGCCTCACCCCTGCGCACTACCGCTTTCTGGGCGACCGCCACTTTGGCGTGGGCGCTGACCAAATCCTCACCGTGCGCCCCTCGCCGGCCGATGGCATCGATTTCGAATACGTGATCCACAACGCCGACGGCAACGAGGTGGAGCAGTGCGGCAACGGCTCGCGCTGTTTTGCCCGCTTTGTGCACGACAAGGGCCTGACCACCAAAGACCGCATCCGCGTGCAGACCATGAAAGGCGTGATCGAGCCGCGCCTGAACGCCGATGGCCGCGTCACCGTGGACATGGGCGCCCCGGTGTTCGCGCCCGCCGACATTCCATTTGACGCCAGTGGGCTCACGCTGCAGCCCATGGGTTCATGGGGAAATTGGCCTCTAGACCTTATGGATACTGCGCAAGCAGCTCCTCTTTTGGTAGCAACCGTGTCCATGGGCAACCCCCACGCGGTGACCCTGGTGGACCACGTGGACACCGCCGCGGTCGCCACGCTGGGCCCGGCCGTGCAGGCCAGCCCGCGTTTTCCGCAGGGCGTGAACGTGGGTTTTCTGCAGGTCGTGGACCGCAGCCATGTGCGTCTGCGTGTGTATGAGCGTGGCGTGGGCGAGACCCTGGCCTGCGGCACCGGCGCCTGCGCGGCCGTGGTTTCCGGCATCCGCCTGGGCCTGCTGGACGCCAGTGTGGCGGTACAGACCCACGGCGGCGTGCTCACCATTGAATGGGCGGGGGGCGACGCCTCGGTGTTCATGACCGGCCCTGCCACCACCGTGTTCCATGGCGAAATTGACCTTCCCGAATAACCCGACCCGACCTGACAAAACCACACCATGACCCACCCCGTGAACCAGGCCCTGGCCAACCCCATCACCGAAGACGACATCGCCAACTACCTGGCCAACACGCCCGACTTCTTCCAGCGCCACGCCGAGCTGCTGGCCACCGTGCAGTTCACCAGCCCGCACAGCCACCGCGCGGTGAGCCTGCAAGAGCGCCAGGCCGAGATGCTGCGCGAGAAGATCAAGCTGCTGGAGCAGCGCATCATGGAGATGATCCGCAACGGCAACGAGAACGTGATGCTGTCCGACAAGATCCTGCGCTGGGCGCGCTCGTTGTTCCTCACCACCAACCTGGCCGACCTGCCCCTGGAAATCGTGCAGGAGATCAAGGACCAGTTCGCCGTGCCGCAGGTGGGGCTGCGCCTGTGGGGCGTGGCTGACGAGTTTGCCGATCTGGGTTTTGTACAAGGTGTGAGCGATGACGCCAAGGTGTTTGCCAGCTCTCTGACCGAACCCTTTTGTGGCCTGAACACCGGCTTTGAGGCCGTGAGCTGGCTGGAAGATGCCCACAACGTGAGCTCGCTGGCCCTGATTCCGCTGCGCAGTGGCGTGGCGGGCAGCAGCGCCCCGGCCTTTGGCATGCTGGTGCTGGCCTCCAGCGACGCGCAGCGCTTCAACAGCGGCATGGGCACCGAGTTTCTGGCGCGCATTGGTGAATTGGCCAGCGCTGCGCTCTCACGCCTGCGTTAACGCCCGATTGCCGTGACTGCGGACGACACCGCCCTGGTTGAAAAATACCTGGAGTACGTCCGCGTCGAAAAACGCCTGGCCACGCGCACGGTCGAGCTGTACGCGCTGGACCTGGGCAAGCTGGCGGCCAACGCCACCCAGGCCCAAGTGGCACTGCGCGAGGTGAAGAACCACCACATCCGCCGCTGGGTGGCGCAGATGCACAGCGGTGGTCGCAGCGGCCGCGGCATTGCACTCATCCTCTCCGGCTGGCGCGGCTTCTACACTTGGCTGGGTCGGCAAGGCCTGGTGGCCAGCAACCCGGTGCAGGACGTGCGTTCCCCCAAAGCCCCCAAGCCCTTGCCCAAGGCCCTGGGTGTGGACGACGCGGTGCAATTTGCCGACTTTGAAAGTGACGACAACGCCTGGCTGGAAGCGCGCGACGCGGCCATGGTGGAGCTGCTGTACGGCAGCGGCCTGCGCGTGGGCGAGCTTGTGGGGCTGGACGTGGTGGCTGGTAAAGACGCGAAAGGCTGGGTGGACCTGCAGGCCGCCGAGGCCCATGTGCTGGGCAAGGGCAGCAAGCGCCGCACCGTGCCGGTCGGCGCCTCGGCACTAGCCGCGCTGCAACGCTGGCTGGACCTGCGCGGCCCCAGTGGCACGGCCAGCGCCGCGCCGGTGCCTGCCATGCTGGCCAATGCCAGCGCGGCCCTGTTCACCGGGCGTAATGGCACGCGCCTGACGGCGCAAAGCATTTGGCAGCGCCTCAAGCGCCGCAGCCAGCTGGCCGGCCTCAACACCCCGGTGCACCCGCACATGCTGCGCCACTCGTTTGCCAGCCATGTGCTGCAAAGCAGTGGCGACCTGCGCGCCGTGCAGGAGCTGCTGGGCCACGCCAACATCACGACCACGCAGGTCTACACGCGGCTGGACTTTCAGCACCTGGCCAAGGCCTATGACGCGGCGCACCCGCGGGCGAAGTTGAAAAAAGGGTCCTAACTCCCCTACGCCTGCCGAGGCTCCGAGCCTGTGGAGTGGGCCTGCGGGCGGCCGATTTCTGTGCGTTTGGCAGTATGAGGCCGCCCGCAGGCCCATTCCACAGGCGGCGCGCTCGCAAGCGACAATACTGGCCTATGAAAACCATTCGTCTGCGCGCCGGAAAAGAGCGCTCCCTGTTGCGCCGCCACCCCTGGATTTTTGAGTCCGCCATCGCCAAGGGCGGGGGCGACAGCGGCGAGACCGTGCGGGTGGAGTCGGCCGAGGGGCAGTTTCTGGGCTGGGCGGCCTTCAGTCCACAATCCAAAATCCGCGCCCGGGTCTGGAGTTTTGACGAAACGCAGCGCATCGACGCTAGCTTTTTTATAGCGGCTTGCGCAGTATCCATAAAGGCTAGAGGCCGATTTGATATAAAAAGTGACGGTGTGCGCCTGGTCCATGGCGAATCCGATGGCCTACCCGGCCTGATCGTGGACCGCTATGGCGACACCCTGGTGGCGCAGTTCACCTCGGCCGGCGTAGATAAGTGGAAAGACGTGATTGCCGATGCGCTGTTGGCGGCCACCGGCCTCACCAAGCTGTATGAGCGCTCGGACGCCAGCAGCCGTGCCCTGGAGGGCCTGCCCGAAGTGACGGGATGGCTGCGTGGCGGCGGCCCTACCGACCTGGTGCTGCAAGAGCACGAGTGGAAGCTGGCCCTGTCCATCGCCGAAGGCCACAAGACCGGCTTTTACCTGGACCAACGCGACAGCCGCAAACGTTTTGCCGAGGCCACGCGTCGCCTGGGCTTCCAGCGCGTGCTCAACTGTTATTGCTATACCGGTGGTTTCTCCGTGGCAGCCCTGTCGGGCGGTGCAGGTCATGTCACCTCCATCGACTCCAGCGGCCCGGCGATTGAAAAAGCCGCAGCGAATGTGGCGCTGAACGGCTTTGACGCCAGCCGCGCCACCTTCATGGACGCCGATGTGAACGCCAGCCTGCGCGCCTTTGGCGCCGAGGGCCGCACCTTTGACGCCATCATCCTGGACCCGCCCAAGTTCGCGCCGACGGTGGCCCATGCCGAACGCGCAGCGCGGGCTTACAAGGACATCAACCGCCTGGCCTTCAAGCTGCTGGAGCCCGGCGGCGTGTTGTTCACCTACAGCTGTTCGGGCGGCATCAGTGCCGACCTGTTCCACAAAATCATTGCTGGCGCCGGTTCGGATGCCGGTGTGGACGGCTATATCACCGAGCGCATGGGCGGCGCGCCCGACCATCCCATGACGATTGCCTTCCCCGAGGGCGAGTACCTCAAGGGCTTGGTGGTGATGCGGCGTTAAGGCCACTTCAGCAAAACCTTGAATTGCTGACTACACTTCGCAGTTGTCCTCTTTTTGCAGTGCACCATTTTTGGATACCACGATGAGCTTGATTCCCGCCACCATCCTGACCGGCTTTCTGGGTTCCGGCAAAACCACGCTGTTGAAGCGCGTGTTGGCCGAGGCCCATGGCCAGAAGATCGCCGTTATTGAGAACGAGTTCGGTGAGGAAAACATCGACAGCGACATTCTGGTGAGCGACACCAATGAACAAATCATCCAGATGAGCAACGGCTGCGTCTGCTGCACCATCCGTGAAGACTTGCGCACCACCTTGAAAGACCTGGCCGAGAAGAAACGCAAGGGTGAACTGGACTTTGAGCGCGTGGTGATTGAGACCACCGGCGTGGCCGACCCCGGCCCCGTGGCGCAGACCTTCTTCATGGACGACGAGATCGCCGAGACCTACCTGCTGGACTCCATCCTGACGCTGGTGGATGCCAAACACGCCGAGCAACAGCTCAATGACCGCCAGGAAGCGCGCCGCCAGATCGGGTTTGCCGACCAGATCTTCATCAGCAAGTCGGATCTGGTGTCCAAGGACGAACTGGATGCGCTGACGCACCGCATCAAACACATGAACCCGCGCGCGCCGCAAAAGGCGGTGCATTTTGGCGACGTGTCGCTGAAAGAGGTGTTTGACCTGCGCGGCTTCAACCTGAATGCCAAGCTGGACATCGACCCCGACTTCCTCAAGGAAGACGACCACCACGATCACGACCATGCCCACGGTGAACATTGCGACCACCCCTCGCACCAGCACGACCACGCGCATGGCGACCACGGCGGCCATGGCCACCATCACCGTCACGATGACGATGTGAAAAGTTTTGTGTTCAAGTCCGACCGCGCCTTTGATCCGGCCAAGCTGGAAGACTTTCTGGGCGCCATCGTCAACATCTACGGCCCGCGCATGCTGCGTTACAAGGGTGTTCTTTATATGCAGGGCACCGAGCGCAAGGTCATCTTCCAGGGCGTGCACCAGCTCATGGGCAGTGATCTGGGGCCAGCCTGGGCCGAAGGTGAGCAGAAGTGCAGCAAAATGGTCTTTATCGGCATTGATTTGCCCAAGGACATCTTCCTGCAGGGCATGGAGCAGTCTCTGGTCTAAGACGCCCGCACAAGACCACACCAAATACCGGCTGGGAGCCAAATGATTGTCTCGCTTTTGCAACTGATGGGTTTCCCGATGGGGAAACCTGTACACTCGCGCGCCGAAGAAACCCCCGTTTCACCGCCCTCCAAGGCGGCTAAAACGGAAGCAGCCACCAGGGACCGTGCGCAGGCGAGTACTGCCAGGAGACAAGAAGTGAAAGCGACATCCGGGAAAGACACCAAAGCCAAAGACGTGAAATCCAAAGACGTCAAGGCCAAACCTGCAGCCAAAGCGGCTGCCAAACCGGTAGTGAAGGTGCAAGCCCCAACTGCCGCCAAAAAGGCGGCGCCCAAAACTGTGGGCAAACCCGTGGTCAAAGCGGCGGCCCCCAAGGCCAAAGTGAGTGCCAAACCGGCGGCCAAGGCGCCTACCAAGCCCGCTGCGAAAGCGGCCCCCAAGGTGATCGCCAAGGCGGCGGTGAAACCCGTGGTCAAAGCGGCAGCCAAGCCGGTGGCCAAAGTAGCCGCCAAGGCGCCTGCAGTTAAAATCAAACCCGCTGCCGCGAAACCGGCGGCCAAACCCACTGCCAAAGTGTCAACCCCTGCCAAAACCACATCCGCCAAAGCGGCCGTGGCTGCTGTGGTGGCCAAAGCTCCCGCAGTGGCTCCTGTACCCGCTCCTGCGGCTGCGGTGCCTGCCAAGTCAGGACGCCCATCCTCCCGGTTGGCCCAACTTACCGTGCCTTCCATGGCGCAATCTGTGGCCTCCACAGCCGCCAAAGCCAGCTATACCCTTACCATGACTTCCCCCGTGATTGCCCCCGTGATTCCCGCCGCCGTCAAAAAAGACGCCAAGCTTGTCAACAACTGGAAGTCCAAACCGGTGGCCGAGTTGACCGATGCCGAGTTGCTGGCCATGCCCGACTCCGAGTACATGAACGATGTGCAGCTGGCGGCCTTCCGCCTCAAGCTCTCCATCCTCAAGCGCGACATCCTCAACAGTGCGGGTGAAACGACCGAGCACCTGCGGGAAGACACCTCGGTGGTGCCGGACCCGGCAGACCGCGCCACGATTGAAGAAGAACACGCGCTGGAACTGCGCACCCGGGACCGCGAACGCAAGCTGCTCAAGAAAATTGAGCAGTCGATCTCCCGCATCGACGCAGGTGACTATGGCTACTGCGATGAAACCGGCGAGCCTATCGGCGTCGGGCGTCTGCTGGCCCGTCCTACGGCCACCTTGTCGCTCGAAGCGCAGCAGCGCCGCGAGCTCAAGCAGAAGATGTTTGGCGATTAATCGCCAGTCCTGAGCCTACGGAGCAAGCCCCCTGATTTATGGCGACCAAAGACGATCGACCCGGTTTATTGTCCAAGGTGGCGATGTTTGTGCGCAACCCGACCAAGGATTGGTCGGAGTTGGACCGCGCAGAGCCCGAACAGGACAGCGGGTATGACAAACAGGCTCTGAAGGCCATGATTGAGCGCAAGCGGCAAAACGATTTTGTCCGCAAGCGTGAATTTGACCAGTTGCGCAAGCTGCGCAACCGCGACCCCTCCGCCACCGCAGCGTTGGCCCGCCCTTCGTTTTTTCAGACCAGTATTCCCACGGACCCCGATGGCCGTGCGGTGACGCTGAAGAAAATCGACGAAATCGAAGCGCAGATGTCCAAGCAGTGGTGGAAAGGCAAGCAGGATGCCGCCGCGGCCCAGGGTGGTTTCCCGGTGGCAGGTAATGCTGCGGCCCCCGCCGAGCCCGTGTCCATCCATGCTTCGGCGCCCACGGTAGCAGCCACCTTGTCATCGCGGTTTGAGGCGACGGAGTCGTCTGAGCTGCACTCCAGTGTGTCGGGTGCTGTGCCAGCCCCTTCTGAATACGCCCCCACGCAGATGGGTATGGGCATGCCTCCGCCCATGTCCAGCCATGTGCCCTTGCCCGGACGTGCCGCGCCAAGCGCATCGACCCGCGGTGGGGATGGTGGTGCTGACCTGACTTTTTCGACCTCCAAGTTGTTTGCCATGGAGGTGGACGATATGGCCACCGACCCCGAGTTGGAGGAGGCCGCCATCCGTTTTGCCAATGGAGACGATGCCGGGGCTGAAACGGGGTTGCTGAACGCCTTGCAAAGCATCACGGCCACCCCGGAGGCTTCCACCTCCTGGGCTGCGGCGCTGATGGACTTGTACCGCGCCACCAACAACCGTGCGCGCTTTGATTGGGCGGTGGTGGAGCTGGCCCATGTGTGGGGCCATGCTGTGCCCGTCTGGGCCACCCTCGCCGAGCCATCGCAAGGCATGGACACCACCGCGGCAGCCCCTTTTTCTGCCTCGGGTTCAGGTCGCAGCGTGCTCGGGGTTACCCACGCGATCTGGCACTGCCCGCCCCGGCTGACCGCACTGGCAATGGAAGATTTACGCGAAGCCATGTCCACCCAGCCCATGCCCTGGGTGATCGACTGGTCGGCTGTGGCGGCTCTGGATGCGGAGGCCATGCCTTTGCTGGGTGGCCTGTTCAGTAGTCTGTGTGACGAGGCCGTGGCCTTGCAGTTTGGTGGTGCCGATAGCTTGGTGCTGGCCTTGCGTGCCACAACGCCCTCCGGCGATCGTGCGGTGGATCCGGCCTGGTGGGCGGTGCGCCTGAATGCGCTGCGCACCATGCAGATGTTGGACGAGTTTGAGTTGGCCGCGCTGGACTATTGCGTGACCTACGAGGTCTCGCCCCCGGCGTGGGAGTCTGCCCGTTGCCATTACGAGCCGGCAGAAATTGCCACACCAGGCGCCGGCATGTCGCCATCCAGTTTTGAGTCCGCGGCCACCGTGCCCATGGGGCTGATGGACAGCGTGTCAGTTTCTGGCCTGGAGCTGCGTGGTGATGTTCTGGGTGATGCCACGCAGGCCTTGGCTGGGCTGGATGCCGCGCGCGACGAAGGCGGGCGCATTGTGGTGTCCTGTCGCAGTCTGATTCGAGTGGATTTTTCCGCCGCGGGCAGCATCCTCAACTGGGTGGCCCTGCGCCAATCCGAGGGGAGCTTGGTGCAGTTCCAGGACGTTCACCGCTTGGTGGCTGCATTTTTCAACGTTATTGGCATCAATGAGCATGCCAGGGTCGTCCCCCGCGCCATGTGATTGATTGTGCGCACCTTGTGCGCATGGGCTTGATTTTGGTGCGACCCACCACACCTTCACACCATGGAACAATTTCACGGCACCACCATCATCAGTGTCCGGCGCAAGACGCCGCAGGGCGACCAGGTCGCCATCGGCGGCGATGGCCAGGTCACTTTGGGCAACATCGTGGTCAAGGGCTCGGCCCGCAAGGTGCGCAAGCTGCACCACGGCAAGGTGCTGGCGGGTTTTGCCGGTGCCACGGCCGACGCCTTCACCCTGTTTGAGCGCTTCGAGGCCAAACTCGACAAACACCAGGGGCATCTGGTGCGTGCCGCCATCGAACTGACGAAAGACTGGCGCACTGATCGCGTGTTGCGCCGGCTGGAAGCCATGCTGGCGGTGGCCGACAAAGACGCCTCCCTCATCATCACGGGCAACGGGGATGTGCTGGAGCCGGAAAACGGCATCGTGACCATTGGTTCTGGCGGTGCCTACGCACAGGCGGCGGCCGTAGCGCTGCTCAACCACACCGAACTGCCCGCGGCAGACATCGTGAAACGTTCGCTGGAGATTGCGGGCGAACTGTGCATCTACACCAATATGCACCACACCATTGAGACCCTGTGACCGATATGCACGCCATGACACCCCAGGACATCGTTGCCGAGCTGGACAAACATATCGTTGGGCAGGCACAGGCCAAGCGCGCCGTGGCCATTGCCCTGCGCAACCGCTGGCGTCGGCAAATGGTGGACGCTGCGCTGCGCAGTGAAATCACGCCCAAAAACATTCTGATGATTGGCCCCACCGGGGTGGGCAAGACGGAGATCGCCCGCCGCCTGGCGCGTCTGGCCGACGCCCCCTTCATCAAGGTCGAGGCCACCAAATTCACCGAGGTTGGTTACGTGGGCAAGGATGTGGATGCCATCATCCGCGACCTGGCCGACATTGCCGTCAAACAAACCCGTGAGGCCGAAAAAACCAAGGTGCGCGCCCGCGCCGAAGATGCGGCGGAAGAGCGGATTCTGGACATTCTGGTGCCACCGCCCCGTAGTGAATTTGGTTTTGCGGCAGCCACGGATACGCCTGAAAACACGGCACGCCAGACCTTCCGCAAAAAACTGCGCGAAGGCCTGTTGGCCGATCGCGAGATAGACATCGACGTGGCAGCGTCCACACCCCAGCTCGAAGTCATGGGGCCTGCCGGCATGGAGGAAATGACCGAGCAGCTGCGTGGCATGTTTGGCCAACTGGGCCAGAACAAACGCCAGACGCGCAAGCTCAAGATCAGCGAAGCCCACAAGCTGCTGGTGGACGAAGAGGCCGCCAAACTCGTCAACGAAGAAGATATCAAAAGCCAGGCCTTGCACCTGCTGGAACAGAACGGCATTGTTTTCATCGATGAAATCGACAAGGTCACGTCGCGCAGTGAGGGCAGCGGGGCCGAGGTGTCGCGCCAAGGTGTGCAGCGAGATTTGTTACCGCTGGTAGAAGGCACCACGGTGTCTACCAAATACGGCATGGTCAAGACCGACCACATTCTGTTTGTGGCGTCCGGCGCTTTCCATCTGAGCAAACCCAGTGACCTGATTCCGGAGCTGCAGGGGCGCTTTCCGATTCGGGTGGAGCTGCAGTCGCTGTCCGTGCAGGACTTTGAAGCCATCCTCACGCAGACCCATGCCTCGTTGGTCAAGCAATACCAGGCGCTGCTGGCCACCGAGCAGGTGACGCTGGCCTTTACCCCCGAGGGCATTACGCGCCTGGCGCAGATTGCTTTTGAGGTGAACGAACGCACGGAGAACATCGGCGCGCGCCGCTTGTCCACCGTCATGGAGCGTCTGCTGGACGAAGTCAGCTTTGGTGCTACGTCTTTGGCCGGGCAAACCGTGTCGATTGATGCGGCGTATGTGGATGCGCGCCTGGGTGAACTCAGCCAGAACGAGGATCTTTCCCGTTACATCCTGTAAGCCGTTCGGACAAACGGTAGGGGAGGTGGGTGTTTCATGCATCACTTTCATAAGGCGCGCTAAGTGCTTAATTTAGAACGATTTTTGCCTGCCGTTCGCCTGCAAAAACGCTTCTAAGTCCTTGATTTCATTGGAAAATTTTCGCGCAAGCCCTCTTGCCAGCGCGGCTTTTGCTGATACAGTGCAAAAAAGTGCAATTTAGTGGTGAAAAGTGCCGCGCAATTGCTATTTCCACGCTGTCGCAACAAAAGTAGGTATTTCACGGTGTTCCAAGGGGCCTCGTCTCTCAGTCTGGATGCAAAGGGTCGGTTATCAGTACCGACCCGGCATCGTGACGTCTTGAGCGCGACAGCGGCTGGCCAACTCACGATCACCAAACACCCCCACGGGTGCCTGATGGTGTTTCCCCGCCCCGAGTGGGAAAAATTCCGCGAACGTATTGCAGCCCTGCCGATGTCGGCCCAGTGGTGGAAGCGCATCTTCTTGGGCAATGCCATGGATGTGGAGATGGATGCCACCGGGCGTGTGCTGGTGTCGCCTGAGCTGCGCGAAGCTGCTGGCATTGCCAAAGACACCATGTTGCTGGGCATGGGCAACCATTTTGAGCTGTGGGACAAGGCCACCTACGACGCCCAAGAGGCCAAGGCCATGCAGGGCGAAATGCCCGATGTCTTCAAAGACTTTTCTTTCTAAGGTGTGACGGTGGAAGCTCCTTGGACCCACACCACCGTCTTGTTGAACGAAGCAGTAGACGCATTGTTCAGCAACGACGGTCAGCCCTACGCGGGTGCTGCTGACGGCACTTATGTGGACGCCACCTTCGGCCGCGGTGGCCATTCGCGCCGCATTCTGGAGCAGCTGAGCCCCGCCGGTCGCCTGGTCGCCTTTGACCGCGACCCTGACGCCGTGGCGCAATCCGCGAGCATCACCGACCCCCGTTTCTCCATCCGCCACGAAGGCTTCTCCCACTTGGGCGAACTGCCTGCGGCCAGTCTGGCTGGCGTGCTGATGGACCTGGGCGTGAGCTCTCCCCAAATTGACAACCCACAGCGGGGCTTCAGCTTTCGCTTTGAAGGTCCTCTGGATATGCGCATGGACACCACGCGCGGTGAGAGTGTGGCCCAGTGGCTGGCAACGGCCGAGATCAATCAAATCGCGGAGGTGATACGTGAATATGGTGAAGAACGGTTTGCTGGGCCAATTGCAAAGGCGATTGCTGCTCGCCGACAGGAACGGGGGCCAATTTCAACCACCTCCGAGTTGGCCCAACTCGTGGCTGACACGGTCAAAACCCGCGAGCAGGGCCAGAACCCTGCAACGCGCACATTTCAGGCTCTTCGGATTTTCATCAACGCCGAGCTTGAGGAGTTGCAACAAGCGCTAGACGCCAGCCTGGATGTGCTTGAAGTGGGTGGACGTCTGGCGGTGATCAGCTTCCATTCGCTGGAAGATCGCATCGTCAAGCAGTTCATTGCCAAACACTCCAAAGACGAGTACGACCGCCGCGCGCCGTTTGCGGCACCGAAGGTCATGAAGCTCAAAGCGTTGGACCGCATCAAGCCCAGTGCTGCTGAAGTGGCGGGCAACCCGCGCTCCCGCAGTGCCATCTTGCGCGTGGCGCAAAGGATGGCGGCGTGATTCGGTTGAATCTCGTGTTGCTCCTTGCTGTGGTGGCCAGCGCCTTGTATTTGGTGGGCATGCAGTACGAATCGCGCCGTGTCTTCGTGGAGCTGGAGCGCGCGCGCGCCGAAGCGCGCCGGCTGGAGACGGAGTTTGAGCGCCTGCAGGTGGAAAAACGCGGCCAGGCAACGCCTGCGCGCGTGGAGCGCCTGGCCAAAGATCAGCTGCAAATGCGCCAGGCCACACCGGGTATCACCACCTACGTGACTTACACCGCGCCAGGGGCCACGCCGTGAGCCGTAGCGTGTTGTACACCTCCAGTCCTCTGCTGGCCAGCCGCACCCCGGTGTGGCGCAGCAAGTTTGTGGTGGGCGTGATTGCGCTGGGCTTTATGGGGCTGGCCGCGCGTGCGGCCTATATCCAGGTGGTGGCGAACGATTTTTTCCAGCGCCAGGGCGAGGTACGGTTTGCGCGCACACTGGATTTGCCGGCCAACCGCGGCCGCATTCTGGACCGCAATGGGCTGATCCTAGCCTCCAGCGTACCCGCGCCCAGCATCTGGGCGATTCCCGAAGACGTGGAAATGGACAAGGCGCAATTGCAGCGTTTGGCCAAGTTGTTGGAGATGCCGGCGGCCGACATTTCGCGCAAGCTGGCGAATGAGGACAAGACCTTTGTCTGGATCAAGCGCCAGGTAGACGCTGCCGTGGCCAAACAAATTGCCGAGCTCAACATCAAGGGCATCTACCAGCGCAAGGAGTACAAGCGCGAGTACCCTGAGGGGGAGTCCGCTGTCCATGTGGTGGGCTTTACCAATGTGGAAGACAAGGGTCAGGAGGGTGTGGAGCTCACCTTCAACAAAGAGCTGGCCGGCCGTAGCGGTTCACGCCGCGTGATCAAGGACCGCTTGGGCCGGGTGGTGGAGGACGTAGGAGACCAGATTCCGCCACTCGAAGGCAAGGACCTGCAACTTAGCATCGACAGCAAAGTGCAGTTTTTTGCCTACCAGAAGCTGCGTGATGCCGTGGTGGAGAACAAGGCCAAGGCGGGCAGCGTGGTGGTACTCGATGTGTTGACAGGGGAAGTACTGGCGCTGGCCAACTACCCCAGCTACTCGCCTGCGAAACGCGCCAACCTGACCGGGGCACAGTTGCGCAACCGGGCGCTCACCGACACCTTTGAGCCCGGCTCCACCATGAAGCCGTTTGTGGTGGCCTTGGCGCTGGAGCAAGGTATGGTTCGGCCCGAGACACCGATCCAGACCGCACCGGGCCGCATCACGATCACGGGTTCCACCATCACCGATTCGCACCCCCACGGCGTGTTGTCTGTGAGTGAGGTGATCCAGAAGTCCAGCAACGTGGGCACCGTCAAGTTGGCCATGCAAATGGAGCCCCACGAGATGTGGGACATGTTCAGCCAGGTTGGGTTGGGGCAAAAGCCCCAGGTGCCTTTCCCTGGTGTGGTGAGTGGTCGTTTGCGTGCCTACAAGACCTGGCGCCCGATTGAGCAGGCCACCATGAGTTATGGCTATGGCCTCTCTGCCAGCCTGTTTCAGCTGGCGCGCGCCTACAGCGTGTTTGCGCGGGATGGCGAGCTGGTGCCCGTGACCCTGCTCAAAACTTCGGAGCAGGTGGCCGGTGTGCGGGTGTTTGAGGCGCGCCATGCCAAGTCCGTGCTCAACATGTTGCACATGGCCGCAGGCCCTGGTGGCACCGCGCCCAAAGCCCAGACCATGGGCTACTCCGTGGGTGGCAAGACCGGCACCGCCCACAAGCAGGAGGGCAAGGGGTATGCGGACAAAAAGTACCGCGGCTTTTTTGTCGGCGTGGCACCTATCGACAACCCGCGCATTGTGGTGGCCGTGATGATTGACGAGCCCAGCAATGGCAAATACTTTGGTGGTGATGTGGCGGCACCCGTGTTCAGCGAAACCGTGCAGCAAACCCTGCGCATGTTGGGCGTGCAGCCCGACATGGCGGTGCGCCCACAGATCGTGACGGACGCGGTGGAGGAGAGTTTCTGATGCGCCACCTCACGTCATCCCAAGAGGCGGTGCAATGGCTGCGCGAGCGCGGGGCGGGTGCTCTGCGCACCGACAGCCGGCAGCTTGTGGCGGGCGATGCTTTTATTGCCTGGCCGGGTGCCGCGGTGGATGGCCGCAGTTTTGTGCCCCAGGCCTTGACGCGTGGCGCGGTGGCCTGCCTAGTGGAGCAAGACGGTGCGTCTGCCTTTACGCTGGATGCCCACCATGTGGCCAGTTACGCCGGCCTCAAGGCCGATGCGGGCCTGATTGCCGCCCAGTTTTATAGCCAGCCCTCGCAGACCCTGCCCGTGGTGGCGGTGACCGGCACCAATGGCAAAACCAGCACCGCTTGGTGGTTGGCCCAGGCACTGGGTGTTTTGCCTGCAGGGCAAGCGCTGCCGTGTGGGGTGATTGGCACGCTGGGCGTAGGGCTGCCGCCCCATGTGGTGTCCACCGGGCTGACCACGCCCGACCCGGTGCGCGTGCAACAGACATTGCGCCAGTTTGTAGACCAGGGCTTACGCGCCTGCGCCATGGAGGCGTCGTCTATCGGGATTGAAGAGCAACGCCTGGCCGGCACACAACTCCGGGTGGCGGTGTTTACCAACTTTACCCAGGACCACCTGGACTACCACGGCAGCATGGAGGCCTACTGGGTCGCCAAGCGCAAGCTGTTTGCCTGGCCGGGCCTGGCCCATGCGGTGGTGAACATCGACGACGGATACGGTGCGGCCCTGGCCGACGAACTGGCGGGCACGCTGGACCTGTGGACGGTATCGAGCCAGCAGCCGGCACGCCTGCGCGCGCAGCAGCTGCGCCACACTGCCAGTGGCATGGCCTTTGAAGTGGTGGAGGGCGATGTGTCCTGCACCCTGCAGTCCCAGGTCATTGGCCACTACAACGTCTCCAACCTGCTGGGGGTGATTGCCGCCATGCGTTGCCTGGGTGTGCCGCTGGCCGCCGCTGTGGCCGCCTGCAGCACCCTGTTGCCCGTACCGGGTCGCATGGAGTGTGTGGGCGGGCAGGGCGAGCCCTTGGTGGCCATTGACTATGCCCACACGCCTGATGCGCTGGCCCAGGCCCTGCAAGCCCTGCGCCCCATGGCGCAAGCGCGTGCCGGCCAGCTCTGGGCCGTGTTTGGCTGTGGCGGTGACCGTGATGCCTCCAAACGCCCGCTGATGGGGGCAATCGCCGCCCAGCATGCCGACCGCGTGGTGGTGACCAGCGACAACCCGCGCAGCGAACGCCCCGAGGCCATCGTGGCGCAAATCCTGTTGGGCTTGGTGGACAACAAAGGGGTGGACGTGGAAGTGGACCGCGCATTGGCCATCCGCAGCACCGTGGGCCAGGCCGAGGAAAACGATGTGATTTTGCTGGCCGGCAAAGGCCATGAAGAAACCCAGGAGCTGGCGGGTGTGAAGCATCCTTTCTCGGACCGTGCGCATGCCCTGGCGGCCTTGCAGGCCCGCCAAACCACACCCGGGGGTGCTGCGTGAGCGCCATGATGACTTTGGCCCAGGTGGCCGCTTGGCTGGACGGTGCGCACCTGGTGGGCCCGGCGGACCTGTCGGTGCAACGGGTGCACACCGATACCCGCACGATTGAGGCAGGTGATCTGTTTGTGGCCCTGCAGGGCGAGCGTTTTGATGCCAATGCCTTTTTGCACGATGCCCAGGCCCAAGGCGCTGCGGCCGTGTTGTGCCATGCCGGGCTGGAATCTTCGGCCTACCCCGCAGGCCTGCCGCGCATCGAAGTGGCCGACACCAAACGGGCCCTGGCCCAGTTGGCCACCGCATGGCGCGCCCAGTTCACCTTGCCTCTGGTGGCGGTCACTGGCAGCAATGGCAAAACCACGGTCACACAAATGGTGGCGGCCATTCTGGAGGCGCAGGCCCCCGGTGGTGCGGCGCTGGCCACGCGTGGCAATTTCAACAACGATATTGGCGTGCCCTTGACCCTGTTCCGCCTGCGCCGCCAGCACCGCCTGGCAGTGGTGGAGCTGGGCATGAACCACCCGGGCGAGATCGCTGGTTTGGCCGCCATGACACAGCCGACGGTCGCCCTGGTCAACAACGCGCAGCGAGAGCATCTGGAATTTATGCACACCGTGGAGGCCGTGGCCCAGGAAAACGGCACCGTGATTGCCGCATTGCCTGCTGATGGTGTGGCGGTTTTCCCGCTGGACGATGACTACACCGCGGTGTGGCAAGGCCTGGCCGCGAGCCGCAAGACTGTGCAGTTTGGTTGGCAGTCTGCCGGGGCCGCGCAAGAAGTGCTGTGCACGGACGCCGAGTGGGTCGATGGCGCTTGGCAAGTCCAGGCCAGCACACCCTGGGGAGCCCTGAGTTACCGCCTGGCGATTGCTGGGCGCCACAACGTGAAGAACTCGCTGGCTGCGGCCGCCTGCGCCTTGGCCGCGGGTGTCAGCACCCAGGCGGTGGCGCAGGGCCTGCAGGCCTTTGTGCCGGTCAAGGGCCGCTGCCGTGCCTTGTTGATCAGCCACAGCGGGCTGCACGCCACGCTGGTGGACGACACCTACAACGCCAACCCCGACTCCATGCGTGCCGCCATCCAGGTGCTGGCCGACTTGCCAGGCCCGCGTTTGCTGGTGTTGGGCGACATGGGTGAAGTGGGTGAGCAAGGCCCCGAATTCCATGCCGAAGCCGGCCGTTTTGCGCACGCGCAGGGCATCACCCATGTGTTGGCCTTGGGTGCCATGGCGGTGCACGCCGTGCAGGTTTGCCCGGGGGCGGAGCACTTTGCCGACGTGGAGGCGCTGCTGGTGCGTGCCCGCACCCTGTTGCCGAGTGTGGCCAGTGTGCTGGTCAAGGGATCGCGTTTTATGCGCATGGAGCGTGTGGTGGAGGCCTTGGCCCAAGCCGCGCCCGCCCCTGCAGGGGGCACCCATGCTGTTTGATATTTTTGGAGCGTTTTCATGCTGCTGAGCCTGGCCCAATGGCTGCAAACCCTGTCGCCCGAGTTCGGGTTTTTCCGCGTCTTCCAGTACCTCACCTTCCGTGCGGTGCTGGCCGCCTTGACGGCCTTGCTGATTGGTTTGGCGGCGGGGCCGTTTGTGATTCGCCGCCTGCGTGAACTCAAGATTGGCCAACCCATCCGCGGCTACGGCATGGAAACCCACCTGAGCAAAAGTGGCACGCCCACCATGGGCGGCGTGCTGATTCTTTTGTCGATCGCCATCTCCACGCTCCTGTGGGCGGACCTGTCCAACCGTTTTGTCTGGATCGTGCTGCTGGTGACGCTGGGTTTTGGCGCCATTGGCTGGGCCGACGACTGGCGCAAGGTGGTGCACAAAGACCCCGAAGGCATGCGCTCGCGCGAGAAGTATTTTTGGCAGTCGGTGATTGGCCTGCTGGCCGCGCTGTACCTGGTGTTCAGCATCTCCGAGAGTTCCAATCTGCGCGTGTTGGAGCTGTTTTTCAACTGGGTGCGTTCCGGGTTTGACGTGAACCTGCCCCCCAAGGCTGGTCTCTTGTTGCCCTTTATCAAAGAGGTGAGTTACCCGCTGGGGGTGCTGGGCTTTGTGGTGCTGACCTACCTGGTCATCGTGGGTTCCAGCAATGCCGTGAACCTGACCGATGGTCTGGATGGCTTGGCCATCATGCCGGTGGTGATGGTGGGCTCGGCGCTGGGCGTGTTTGCCTACGTGACCGGCAGCGCCGTGTACTCCAAGTACCTGTTTTTCCCGCACATTCCGGGCTCGGGTGAGCTGATGATTTTCTGCGCCGCCATGGCCGGTGCGGGTCTGGCCTTTTTGTGGTTCAACACCCACCCCGCGCAGGTCTTCATGGGTGACGTGGGCGCGCTGGCTCTGGGCGGTGCGCTGGGCACCATTGCCATCATCGTGCGCCAGGAAATTGTGCTGGCCATCATGGGTGGCATTTTTGTGGCCGAGGCGGTGTCGGTGATGCTGCAAGTGACCTACTTCAAATACACCAAAAAGAAGTTTGGTGAAGGCCGCCGCTTGCTGAAGATGGCGCCACTGCACCACCACTTCGAGAAGTCGGGGTGGAAAGAAACCCAGGTGGTGGTCCGTTTCTGGATCATCACCATGCTCTTGTGCCTGGTGGGCCTGTCCACCCTGAAGTTGCGATGAACGAACACGAAGCACACCTGCCCGGCGAACACCCCGCAGCGTCCCCCCAGGACGGCGGGGTGGAGCCGCGTGTGCACGAGGCACAGCCGCCCGAAGAGGTCCAGGAGTCGGTGTCTGATGCCGCGTCGGTGACTGCGCCAGAACTGGCGGATGCGCTCACAGCGACGGAGATGTCTGAGGCGCCCGAGGTGTTGGAGCCTGCGGTGCAGGCCGTACCGCTGGTGGCAGAACCTGTCAAAGAGGCCCGTGGCCTGCCCACCACGTTGACGGCCGCACGCGACGCCGCAGCCTTTGTGGCGCAAATTTTTGCCGATGTGCAGGCGGACAAGGCCGAACCCACGTTGTTGGCCGATGCCACCGCGGTGCAAACCGATGAGGCGCAGCCCGACGCGGATGTACTGCCGGTGGAGGCCGAGGCCCCTTTTGCGCCGCTGGCCGGCCAGCACGTTCTGATTCTGGGGTTGGGTGCTTCCGGCTTGGCCATGGCGCGCTGGTGTGCCCGCACCGGTGCGGCCAGCATCACCGTGGCCGACACGCGCACCGCGCCGCCGCAGCTGGCCACGCTGCAACAAGAATTGCCCCAAGTGCGTTTTGTGCCTGGTGCCTTCTCCGCAGCCCTGGTGGAGGGCCAGACCCTGCACGCCGTGTACCGTTCGCCGGGTTTGAGTCCGGACGAGATTGCTCCTGTTTTAGGAGCTGCTCGCGCAATAGGGGTCTACGTTGGGGGCGAATTGAGTTTGTATGCCATGGCCTTGCAGGCCCTGCGCAGCGCTCAGGGTTATGCCCCCGCGGTGTTGGCCATCACCGGCACCAATGGCAAAACCACCGTCACCTCGCTGACTGGCCAACTGGTGGCCCATGCGGGAAAAACCGTGGCTGTGGCCGGCAACATTGGCCCCACGCTGCTGGACACGCTGTCTGGCCATCTGGACGCCGGCACCTTGCCCGAGGTGTGGGTGCTGGAACTCTCCAGCTTCCAGCTCGACGGCGTGACCGGCTTCGAGCCCACAGCGGCCGTGGTGCTGAACGTAACGCAGGACCACCTGGACTGGCACGGCAGCATGCCAGCCTATGCCGAGGCCAAGTCCCGCATCTTTGGCCAGCAGGGCCTGATGGTGCTGAACCGCGACGATGCGGCCGTGATGGCCATGCTGCCAGAGCCGGTGCGCGTCAAGCTGCAGCGCCCGCAGGAGCGCGCCCACGTCACCTTTGGCAGCGACATGCCCCAGCGCCCCGGCGACTTTGGACTGGAAGAAGTCAACGGCATGGTCTGGCTGGTGCGTGCGCTGGAGGCCGACGAAACCCGCCGCAAGCGCAAGGAGGAAGCCGAAGAGTTGCACTTCCAGCGCCTGATGCCGGCCGATGCGCTGCGCATCCGCGGCCGCCACAACGCCAGCAATGCGCTGGCCGCGCTGGCGCTGTGCGCCGCTGCCGGTTGCGCACTGGGTCCCATCCTGTTTGGCCTGCGCGAGTACCGCGGCGAGCCGCACCGCGTGGAGCCCATTGGCATCCTCAACGACGTGGAATTTTTTGACGACAGCAAGGGCACCAATGTGGGCGCCACCGTGGCCGCCTTGCAGGGCCTGGGTGCGGACCGCAAGCTGGTGGTGATTTTGGGCGGCGAGGGCAAGGGCCAGGACTTCACACCGCTGGCTGCACCGCTGGCCCGCTACGCACGTGCCGTGGTGCTGATCGGCCGCGATGCGCCGCTGATTCGCGAGGCGATTGTGTCGGCCGAGGTGCCGCTGGTCGATGCCGATTCGATGGAAGCCGCTGTGACCCTGGCCAACGCCCGCGCCCATGCGGGGGACGCGGTGTTGATGTCGCCGGCCTGCGCCAGTTTTGACATGTTCAAGAACTACGAACACCGCGCCCAGGTCTTCTGTGCCGCAGTGAAAGAGCTGGCCCTGTCCAGCGGTGTGGACATGGAGCACCTGGCATGACCGCCTTGCGCCAAACCCTGATGGGCTGGTTCAGCCCCAAGGCCGATGGGGCCTCGGGCGCCCTGCCGGTGCGCCTGGGTGGGCGTGGCTCGTTTGCGGCCAACACCACCCCCACGCAGGTGAAAGGTTTCGACCAGCCGTTGGTGTGGGTCACCGTGGCCTTGTTGCTGTGGGGCTTGGTCATGGTGTATTCGGCATCGATTGCCATGCCTGACAACCCCAAGTTTTCCAACTACGCCCACACCCACTTTGTGGTGCGGCATTCGTTTTCCATCATGGTGGCGTTTGTGGCCGCGTTGATCGCCTTCCAGTTCCCCATGCAGACCTGGGAGAAGCTGGCACCCTGGCTGTTTGTGCTGTCGCTGGTGCTGTTGATTGCCGTGCTGATGCCGTTTATTGGCAAGGGCGTGAACGGTGCCCGCCGCTGGATCTCGCTGGGCGTCATGAACTTCCAGCCGTCCGAGCTGGCCAAGTTTGCCGTGCTGCTGTATGCGGCCGACTACATGGTGCGCAAGATGGACGTGAAGGAGCGTTTCTTCCGCGCAGTGGCCCCGATGGCGGTTGCGGTGGCGGTGATTGGCCTGCTGCTGCTGGCCGAGCCGGACATGGGCGCCTTCATGGTGATTGCCGTGATCGCCATGGGCATTCTGTTCCTGGGCGGCGTGAATGCCCGCATGTTTTTCCTGATGGCCACGCTGATGGTGATGATTTTTGCCGTCGTAATTGCCACCTCCGAATGGCGGCGCGAGCGCATTTTTGCCTACCTGAATCCCTGGGACGAAAAGCTGACGCTGGGCAAGGGTTACCAGTTGTCGCACTCTTTGATCGCGATTGGGCGTGGTGAGGTGTTTGGCGTGGGCCTGGGCGGCAGCGTCGAGAAACTGCACTGGTTGCCCGAAGCCCACACCGACTTTTTGCTGGCCGTGATTGGCGAGGAATTTGGTTTGATCGGTGTGGCCATGGTGATTGGCCTGTTCCTGTGGCTCACACGCCGCATCATGCACATTGGCCGCCAGGCCATCGCGCTGGACCGCGTGTTTGCCGGCCTGGTAGCGCAGGGCGTGGGCATCTGGATGGGCTTTCAGGCCTTCATCAACATGGGTGTGAACCTGGGCGCATTGCCCACCAAAGGCCTGACCCTGCCGCTCATGAGTTACGGCGGTTCGGCCATCTTGCTGAACCTGGTGGCGATTGCGGTGGTACTGCGCGTGGATTACGAAAACAGGCAGCTCATGCACGGAGGCCGTGTATGAGCTGCCTGTTTCACCAAAACCGACACAACGCGACAGCGTTGCATGGCGCGAATGCGGCATGGCTGATGCACGGAGGCCGTGTATGAGCTGCCTGTTTCACCAAAACCGACACAACGCGACAGCGTTGCATGGCGCGAATGCGGCATGGCTGATGCACGGAGGCCGTGTATGACGCAGAAGTGCGCTCTCATCATGGCCGGCGGCACGGGTGGCCACATCTTCCCGGGGCTGGCCGTGGCGCAGGCCTTGCTGGACAAGGGCTGGCGCGTGCACTGGCTGGGCGCACCCGGCAGCATGGAAAGCCGCATCGTCCCGGCCCGCGGCATTCCGCTGGAGCTGGTGGACTTTGGTGGCGTGCGCGGCAAGGGTCTCAAGACCTTGGCGCTGTTGCCCTTCAAGCTGCTGCGCGCCTTCTTGCAGAGCCTGCAGGTGGTGCGCCGCGTGAAGCCCGATGTGGTGGTGGGCTTGGGCGGCTACATCACCTTCCCCGGCGGCATGATGGGTGTGCTCTGTGGCAAACCCCTGGTGCTGCACGAACAAAACTCCGTGGCCGGCATGGCCAACAAAGTGCTGGCCGGCGTGGCCGACCGCGTGTTCGCCGCCTTCCCGAACGTGCTGAAAAAAGCTGAGTGGGTAGGCAACCCGCTGCGCACCGAATTTTTGAACCTGCCCGCACCCGATGCGCGTTTTGCCGGCCGCAGTGGTCCGCTCAAGGTGTTGGTGGTGGGCGGCAGCCTGGGGGCGCGCGCGCTCAACACCATGGTGCCGCTGGCACTGGCGCTGATCCCCGAAGCGCAGCGCCCCGTGGTGACGCACCAGGCCGGCGAGAAACAGATCGACGAGCTGCGCGCCAACTACGCCGCTGCCGGCGTGTTGGCCACGCTCACCCCGTTCATCGACAACACGGCCCAGGCCTTTGCCGATGCCGACCTAGTGATCTGCCGCGCCGGTGCCAGCACCGTGACCGAGATTGCCGCCGTGGGCGCCGCCGCCGTGTTTGTGCCTTTCCCCGCTGCGGTGGACGACCACCAGACCTTCAACGCCCGCTTCCTGGTCGACCAGGGTGGCGGCTGGCTGCTGCCCCAGGCGGAGATGACACCCGAGGCATTGGCCACATTGCTACAGAAAACAGAGCGCCCCGCGCTGATTCAACGGGGGCTAGAGGCCAAAAAGATGCAAAAACTGAATGCCACCGAAGCGGTAGTGGCTGCCTGCGAGGAGCTCGCACGATGAAACACGCTGTCAAACATATTCACTTTGTGGGCGTAGGCGGCTCCGGCATGTCCGGCATTGCCGAGGTGCTGAGCAACCTGGGCTACGTCATTTCGGGCTCCGACCTGGCCGACAACGCCACCACCCAGCGCCTGGCGGCATTGGGCATCACAACGTACGTAGGCCACGCGGCCGACAACGTGGCGGGGGCCGATGCGGTGGTCACGTCTACCGCCGTGCAGTCGGACAACCCCGAAGTCATCCGCGCCCGCGAGATGAAGATTCCCATCGTGCCGCGTGCGCTGATGTTAGCGGAGCTGATGCGCCTCAAGCAGGGCATAGCCATTGCCGGCACCCACGGCAAAACCACCACCACCAGCCTGGTGGCCAGTGTGCTGGCCGAGGCCGGGCTGGACCCCACCTTTGTGATTGGCGGCCGCCTGAACAGTGCTGGCGCCAACGCCCGTCTGGGCAGTGGTGACTACATCGTGGTGGAGGCCGACGAAAGTGATGCGTCCTTTTTGAACCTGCTGCCCGTGATGGCCGTGGTGACCAACATCGACGCCGACCACATGGAAACCTATGGGCACGACTTCGGCAAGCTTAAAAAAGCCTTTGTCGATTTTCTGCACCGCATGCCTTTCTATGGCACGGCGATTCTCTGCACCGATGACGCCGCCGTACGTGAGATCAGTGCACAGGTTACCTGCCCCATCACCAGTTACGGCTTTAATGAAGACGCCGAAGTGCGTGCCGTGAACGTGCGCGCCGTGGGTGGCCAGATGCACTTTACGGTGCAGCGCCGCAATGGCGTGGTGCTGCCCGATATGGAGGTGGTGCTGAACCTGCCGGGTCTGCACAACGTGCTCAACGCGCTGTCAGCCATCGCCGTGGCGGTGGAGCTCAACATTGCGGACGCCGCCGTGGTCAAAGCGCTGGCCGAGTTCAAGGGTGTGGGCCGCCGCTTCCAGCGTTATGGCGATTTGCCCTTGCCGCAAGGCGGTGCGGTCACCGTCATCGACGACTACGGCCACCACCCGGTCGAAATGGCGGCCACGCTGGCTGCTGCACGCGGGGCCTTCCCGGGGCGCCGCCTGGTACTGGCCTTCCAGCCGCACCGCTACACCCGCACGCGGGACTGTTTTGAAGACTTTGTGAAGGTGATTGGCGCTGGCGCTGACGCTGTGCTGCTGGCCGAGGTGTACGCCGCAGGCGAGGCCCCCATCGTTGCGGCCGATGGCCGTTCGCTGGCGCGTGCGCTGCGCATTGGCGGCAAGGTGGAGCCGATCTTTGTGGACGAGATTGCCGCGATGCCGCAGGCCGCGATCGACAACGCCCGCGACGGCGATGTACTGGTGTGTATGGGCGCCGGGTCGATTGGCGCCGTGCCCGGAAAAATTGCTGACATGCTACAAAAACAGGAGCTGCTCGCGCAGAAGGAATAAGGGCTATGGGCCAAAATCATTCAAATTTGGGCAAAGTGGCAGTGCTGATGGGTGGGGCCTCGGCGGAGCGTGAGGTGTCCCTCATGTCTGGCAGCGGTGTGCTCAAGGCCCTGCGGTCCAAGGGCGTGGACGCGCATGCGTTCGATCCGTCTGAGCGTCCGCTGGATGATCTGAAGCGCGAAGGTTTTGCGCGCTGTTTCATCGCGTTGCATGGCCGTTTTGGGGAGGACGGCACGGTGCAGGGGGCGCTCGAATTGTTGGGCATTCCCTACACCGGCTCGGGCGTCATGGCGTCCGCCATCTCCATGGACAAGGTCATGACCAAGCGCATCTGGCGTTTTGAGGGCCTGTCTACGCCGGCCTGGCAGCAGGTCAGCAGTGCGGCGCAAACCCACGCCGCCTTTGCCGCCCTGGGCGCCCCCATGATCGTCAAGCCGGCGCGCGAAGGCTCCAGCATTGGCTTCACCAAGGTGATGTCGGCGGACCAGTGCGACGCCGCCTACGCACTGGCCTCGCAGCATGACCCCATGGTGCTGTGTGAGCAGTTCATTGCCGGTGATGAGGTGACCTGCCCGGTGCTGGGCCCCAACGAGCAGCCCGAGGCCTTCCCGGTGATCCGCATCGTGGCGCCCGAGGGCAACTACGACTACCAGAACAAGTACTTCACCGATGTGACGCAGTACCTCGTGCCCGCCGGTCTGCCCGACGGCGAGGAGGCGGCGATTCGCGCCTTGGTCAGCAAGGCCTACCAGGTGCTGGGCTGCCGCGGCTGGGCGCGGGCTGACGTGATGATCGACGCCAAGACACGCACGCCCTACCTGCTGGAGATCAACACCTCGCCCGGCATGACCGGCCACTCGTTGGTTCCCATGTCGGCCAAGGCCGCCGGTATCAGTTATGAAGACCTGTGTGTGCGCCTGCTGCAAAGCACCAGTACTGACGGGAGCGTATCGAAATGAACGCTGCTGCGGCTACACCGCTGGACGTCAAACTCATGAACACCACCGCTGCGGTGCTGTTCCTGGCGTTTGCCGGCCTGGCGCTGTTGGCCGCAGGGCGTTGGGTGTCGCGCCTGCCGGCGTTTGACCTGCAGGGCATCAGTGTGTCGGGTGACATGAACCACAACAACCCGCTGACCCTGCGTGCCAATGTGGCACCCAGTTTGAGCGGCACGTTCTTCACGGTGGATCTCGCGCGGGTGCGCTCGGCTTTTGAGTCGGTGCCCTGGGTGCGCCGTGCCGTGGTGCGCCGCGAGTTCCCCAACCGCCTGCATGTGAATCTGCAGGAGCACCAGGCTGTGGCGTACTGGGGGGCGGAGGCTGAATCGCGCTTGATTAACCAGCAGGGCGAGGTGTTTGAGGCCAACGTCGGGGAGGTCGAGCAGGAGGGCCTGCCGCGTCTGCACGGGCCAGAGGGGCAGAGCGCCGAGGTGTTGGCCATGTACCGCACGCTGGAGCCGCAGTTCGCCACGATGGAGATGCCGCTGGAGCAGCTGGAGCTGACCGGCCGCGGCAGTTGGCGCGCGCGCCTGGACACCGGTGCCAGCCTGGAGCTGGGCCGCGGCACGGTGGCCGAGGTGGATACACGCGTGCAACGATTTTTGAAAACCTTGACGCAGGTGACTTCCCGCTACGCACGGCCGCTGCAGGCCGTGGAGTCGGCAGACCTGCGCCATGAAAACGGGTATGCCATCAAGCTGCGCGGCGTGAGCACGCTGGTAGCGGATGCGCCCAAAAAGTAGCGCACAAGGCATTGCAGGACCACATATGGCAAAAGAGTACAAAGATTTGGTAGTCGGTTTGGACATCGGCACCGCCAAGGTGATGGCGGTGGTGGCCGAGGTCATGCCTGGGGGCGAGCTCAAGCTGGCTGGCCTGGGCATTGCACCCAGCAACGGCCTCAAGCGGGGCGTGGTGGTCAACATCGACGCCACCGTGGCCAGCATTCAGCAGGCCCTGAAAGAGGCCGAGCTGATGGCCGACTGCAAGATCAGCCGTGTCTACACCGGCATCACGGGCAGCCATATTCGTGGCATCAACAGCAGCGGCATGGTGGCGGTGAAAGACCGTGAAGTGACGCAGGCCGATGTGGCGCGCGTGGTGGAAACCGCCAAGGCGATCAACATCAGCACCGACCAGCGCCTACTGTTGGTGGAGCCACAGGAATTCATCATCGACGGGCAGGATGTGCGTGAACCCATCGGCATGAGCGGCATCCGCCTGGAAGCCAAGGTGCACATCGTGACCGGTGCGCAGAGCGCGGCCGAGAACATCATTAAGTGTGTGCGCCGCTGCGGCCTGGAAGTCGAGCAGCTCATGCTCAATCCGCTGGCCTCTTCGCTGTCCGTGCTGACCGAAGATGAACGCGAACTCGGTGTGGCGCTGGTGGATATTGGCGCCGGCACCACCGACGTGGCCATCTTCACCAACGGCGCCATCCGCCACACGGCTGTTATTCCGATTGCTGGGGATCTGATCACCAGCGACATTGCCATGGCCCTGCGCACACCCACCAAGGACGCCGAAGAGATCAAGGTCGAGAGCGGCCACGCCAAGCAGTTGCTGGTGGACCCCGAGGTGCAGGTGGAAGTACCCGGCCTGGGCGACCG
The DNA here is from genome assembly GCF_056521365.1 of Rhodoferax sp. XS2R6. Taxonomy (NCBI): domain Bacteria; kingdom Pseudomonadati; phylum Pseudomonadota; class Betaproteobacteria; order Burkholderiales; family Comamonadaceae; genus Rhodoferax; species Rhodoferax sp. XS2R6. Next base: position 57,917 of record NZ_JBWMAY010000004.1, read on the forward strand.
CGGCCCGCGCATGTTGAGCCGCCAGGCGCTGGCCGGGGTGATCGAGCCTCGCATCGAGGAAATCTTCAGCCTGGTGAACCAGGTAATGCGCGAGTCGGGCTATGAAGAGGTGTTGTCCAGCGGCATCGTGCTCACGGGTGGCAGCTGCATCATGCCGGGCATGGTGGAGCTGGGCGAGGACATCTTCCTCAAGCCCGTGCGCCGCGGCATTCCCAAGTACAACAGCGCGCTGGCTGACATGGTGGCGCAGCCCCGTGCGGCCACCGTCATGGGCCTGCTGGAAGAAGCCCGCCTGGCCCGCATGCGCGGCTACAAGGTGGCGCAAAAAGCCGGCTCAATGAAAACAGCATTCGGTTCCGTCAAGGACTGGTTCGTGGGGAACTTTTAACCATGAAACACAGACTTTGGCTTGCACGGGGGAGTCCGCCTTCATAAATGAACACCGACTCCAAACCCCTTACCCAGTTTTCAAACATTCATTCAAATAGTTTTTCAGGAGTAACAACATGACCATCGAAATGATCGAAGAAGAAGCGTTTAACCAAGGCACCCAAATCAAGGTCATCGGTGTGGGCGGTGGCGGCGGCAACGCCGTTGAGCACATGATCCAGACCGCCGTGGGCGGTGTGGAATTCATCTGCGCCAACACCGATGCGCAAGCCCTGTCCCGCAGCAGCGCGCACAAGACCATCCAGCTGGGTGGCAGTGGTCTGGGCGCCGGCAGCAAGCCCGACAAGGGGCGTGAGGCAGCCGACCAGGCCGAGGCGGACATCCGCACCGCCATCGAAGGCGCACACATGTTGTTCATCACCGCCGGCATGGGCGGTGGCACCGGTACCGGCGCCGCTCCCGTGATTGCGCGTGTGGCCAAAGAGATGGGCATCTTGACGGTGGGCGTGGTGACCAAACCCTTCGACTTCGAAGGTGGTCGCCGCATGACCAATGCCGATGCCGGCTTGGCTGAACTCGAAGCCAATGTGGATTCGCTGATCGTGGTGCTGAACGAAAAGTTGCTGGAAGTGCTGGGCGACGACGTGAGCCAGGACGAAGCCTTTGCCCACGCCAACGACGTGCTGAAAAACGCCGTGGGCGGGATTGCCGAAATCATCAACGTGCCCGGCCATGTGAACGTCGACTTTGAAGACGTGCGCACCGTGATGGGTGAGCCCGGCAAAGCCATGATGGGTACTGCCGTGGCCAAGGGCCCGGACCGCGCCCGGATTGCCGCCGAACAGGCCGTGGCCTGCCCGCTACTCGAAGGCATTGACCTGTCGGGCGCCAAGGGCGTGCTGGTGCTGATCACCGCAGCCAAGGGCAGCCTCAAGCTGTCCGAGTCCAAGCTGGCGATGAACACCATCCGCGCCTACGCATCGCCCGATGCACACGTGATCTACGGCACTGCGTACGACGACTCGTTGGGTGAAGAAATTCGTGTGACCGTGGTCGCTACCGGTTTGAGCCGCCAAGGCGCGCGCCGCACAGCGCCTCCGCTGCAAGTGCTGCGCACCGGAACCGACAACGTGCCTTTCCACGTGCCCACGCTCAACACCATTGCTTCGCCCTCCGGCGCCGCAGCGGCCTTGGGTGGCACGGGCCACACGGCCAGCCAGCCCGACTACGGCAGCATGGCCACGCCCAGCGTGTGGCGCACCAACCGCACGCAAGCCGCAGCCAAGGTGGACGCGTTGTCCAGCGGCGGCATGGATGACTACGAAATCCCCGCGTTCCTGCGCAAGCAAGCGGACTGATCGGGCTCACCCCCCGGCTACGCGCACTGCGTGTCGCTACGCTTTCCCCCTTGCAGGGGGCAACACCTGTGGCCCGGCCTAGCCGGTTCCACGGTGTTTCTGGCGGAATACACGCACTCCGGAGGCCTTTTTGCGCTACTTTTACAATAGACCTGTGCTGAAACAACGAACCCTCAAATCCCTGACCCGCGCCGTCGGCGTGGGCCTGCACAGCGGCCAGCGTGTGGAAATCACGTTGCGCCCGGCTGCGCCGGATACGGGCATTGTGTTTCGCCGGGTGGATTTGCCCAATGCGCCGGACATCGTGGTCTCGGCCGAGTCGGTGACCGATACACGCCTGGCGTCCACGTTGTCCTGCGGCAATGCCAAGGTGCACACGGTGGAACACCTCATGTCGGCCTGCGCCGGCCTGGGGGTGGACAACCTGTTTGTCGACATCACGGCCGAAGAAATCCCCATCCTGGACGGCTCGGCCGCCTCGTTTGTGTTCTTGCTGCAAAGCGCGGGCATCGAGATGCAGAACGCGCCGCGCCGCTTCATCCGGCTCATCAAACCGGTGGAAGTGCGCGAAGGCGAGGGCGCCAACGAGAAGTGGGCGCGCCTGGACCCGTACCACGGCTACAAGCTCAGTTTTGAGATCGACTTCAACCACCCGGCGGTGGACTCTACCGGTCAGCGCGTGGAGTTTGACCTGAGCACGGGTTCGTACTCGCGTGACATCGCACGTGCCCGCACCTTTGGTTTTACCAAAGACGTGGAAATGATGCGCTCCAACGGCCTGGCCCTGGGCGGCGGTCTGGACAACGCCATCGTGATGGACGACTACAAGGTGCTGAACGCCGACGGTCTGCGTTACGACGACGAGTTCGTCAAACACAAGATCCTGGACGCCATGGGCGACCTCTACATCGTGGGCAAGCCCCTGCTGGCAGCCTACAGCGCACGCCGCTCCGGCCATGCGCTCAATAACAAGCTGCTGCGTGAGCTGCAGGCCCACCCCGAGTGCTGGGAAGTGGTGACTTTCGAAGACGTCAAACAGGCCCCCATGGGCTTTGCTCAGCCCGTGCGGGCCTGGTAAGCAGCCACAGCCATGCTGCTGTTTCGCTGGCTGATTCTCTTGTGCCTGCTGGGCGCAGCCGTGTGTTTTGCCTTCTATGTAGGCACCGGCCAGCCGCGCTTCAAACACTATGGTTGGGTCACGCTGAAATGGACCCTGCTGGCCGCAGGGGGATTTTTCACGGTGCTCATCATGGAGCGGGTTGCATAATAGGCACTGCCACCTCTGGACCTGCCGCGAAAGGATTGCCCCATGAACTCCTTGTCTTCCATCGCCCTCTCGGGCATGAACGCGGCCCAAACTTCGCTCAACACCAGCGCCCACAACGTGGCCAACCTGGCCACCGAAGGTTTTAAACGCCAGGAAACTGTGCAAACCGAGCAGCCCGGTGGCGGCGTCAGCACCGAGGTACGTCAGGCCGAAGTTGCAGGCAACGCGCTGGAGACCGATGTGGTGACCCAGCTGCAGGCCAAACACAGCTTTATTGCCAACCTGGCGGTGTTCAAGACGAGTAACCAGATGGCCGGTGCCCTGCTGGACACCAAGGCCTAAGGTGCTGGTTCGTAGTTTTTGACGATGGCGTCCAGGCGCCCCTCCGCGCGGAGTTTGTCTATCGCCTGCTGCAGTTTGCGCACCACGTGCGGGTCGGTCTGCAAGTTCAGAGCGAAGTAGTAGCCACCGTCTTCACTGAGCTTGAGCAGCTTGTTGACACTGCCTGCGGGGCGACCCACGCTGCGCAAATTCCAGGCCATGCCCACCTCGGTGTCCACCATGGCGTGCACCAAGTCCCCCATCAGCATGCGAAACACCGCGTCGTTGGAGCTTTCTTCCACCAGTGCGCTTGCGGGTACACCGGCGGCCAGCAGGTCTTGCTGGGCGGCTTCCTCGCGCACTACGCCAATGCGCAGTTGGGCCAGCTCTTTGGCATCCCGAATGGGCGCACCGGGGATGTTGCGGGTGTAGACCCAGGTGGTGCGCGGCAGCAAAGGGCCGACCCAGAGAAACTGGTCCTCCCGTGCAGGTTTGCGCGCGGTGGTGTAGAGCACGGTGTTGGGGGTGTGGCGCACGACTTTGTAGCCGCGGGCCCAGGGCACGACCTGAAAGCTGCAGCGCAACTGGGCCAGCTCACAGGCGGCGCGCAGCACATCGGTGGCAATGCCCTGCACCTTGCCCGCTTCGGCAAAGTTGTAAGGTGGCCATTGTTCGGTGTAGGCCACCAGGTTGTTGGCCCCACCTGGGGCGGCCCCAGCAGTCCAGGCGAACAGCCCGATGGACAGGGAGAGAAGGCAGTTGCGCGTCAGGGAAGAAGGCATGGACCAGAAAGGAATGTGCAGCGTTTAGATATTACAGGCAGGCCATGTCGTCAGTCTTACGCTGGATCAAACCAGGCGTGCCTAATGCCGCCGGCCAGCACGGTAGGACACCTTGCCATTGCCACCCAGGCCGTCCGCGGCGGCCAGCCGGGCCATGGCCTTGCCCGCATGGGCGTGGGTGATGGCCAGGCCCAGGGCATCAGCCGCGTCGGGCCCGGGCAAGCCCGGCAGGCTCAGCAGGCGTTTCACCATCTCCTGGATCTGGTCCTTCTGCGCGCGGCCGTGGCCGGCCACGGCCTGTTTCATTTGCAGCGCGGTGTATTCGGCCACCGGCAGCCCGGCGGTGACCAGTGCGGTGATCAGCGCGCCGCGCGCTTGGCCCAGCAGCAGGGTGGACTGTGGATTGACGTTGACGAATACGATCTCGATCGACGCGCAGGTGGGCTGGTAACGCTGCACCACCTCGCCCATGCCGTCAAACAGCACCTTCAGGCGTTCGGGCAGGGCGCGCGTGTCCAGGTGCTGGGTGCCGATGGTTCCGCTGGCTACATAACGCACGTCGGCGCCCACCACGTCCACCACACCAAAGCCGGTGGTGCGCAGGCCGGGGTCAATGCCAAGAATTCGCATGCTATGGTTTCAGGAGCTGCTCGCGCAGGTTCTACGGGTGCTAGAGGTCAAAATACCACCTGGCTGAGTGAAAAAACACGGGTGCTGCAAAACACAGCGCATCGACCCGGTCCAGCAAGCCACCGGCCCCGGTGACGCCCTTGCCTTCGTTGCCCCAGCTGGGGATGCCGCGGTCGCGTTTCAGCGCCTTCATCACAAAGTGCCCCATGGAGCCCGCCAGGCAGGCGATGAAGCTGAAGGCAAACGCGGTGCCCGGCACCCAGGGTGTGATGCCGGCCAAGAGGGCACCAAACAGGCTGGCCACCACCATGCCAATCCACCAGCTCGGCCAGTTGAAACTCTGGCTGATGGCCGGTGCCACGGGCGGGCGCATGAGCTTGCGCGAGACCAGGTGTTGGGTGGCCATGCAGGTCTGCACCACCAGCACCAGAAAAAACACCATGAACGCATTTTTGTTGTCGTAACCTGGGAAATTCAGCATCAGCAGCGCGGGCACATGGCTCATGCCGTAGATGCAGACCATGATCCCCCACTGCAGCTTGGCATTGCGCTCCAGAAAACGCAGTGGGTCGTTGGCCAGCGCACTGGTCAGCGGCAACGCCAGAAACACGTAGACCGGGATGAACACCGCAAACATGTCAAAGTGTTCGGTGCCCACCAGCCAGTACTGCAGCGGCAGCACCACAAAAAAGGCCAGCACGAGGCTGCGGTGGTCGCCCCGGCGTGTGGGGGACAGCGTGAGGAATTCGCGCAGCGCGAAGAAGGACACCAGGCCAAACAGCGTGAGCGCGACCCAGTCGCCCGCCACCCAACCGATCCAGAACACAAACATCATGAACCAGCTGGTGCGAATCACGCCGTCCAGGCTTTTCAGCTCCTTGCGGCGCAGGTCGCCCGCAGCATCGTCTGCATGTTCGCGCAGAGACAGCACAAAGGCCACGATGCTGGAGAGCAGCAGCAGGCCGAACACGATGATGAACAGCGCGCCAATCTGCTGCGTGGCTGTGAGGTTCTTCAGATAAAAGTACATGGAAGCCCTTAGACGTCGCGCAGGGCGATGACGGCATTGCGTGCGCGGGTCAGGAAGCTGCGGTGGTCTTCACCGGCCTGCACCTGCATGGGCGCGCCAAAGGTGACCGAGCACAACACCGGGACGGGCACCACTTCGCCTTTGGGCAACACGTGTTGCACGTTGTTGATCCACGCGGGGACCAGCACGACGTTCGGGAACTTGGTAGCCAGGTTGTAGAGCCCTGCCTTGAAGGCCTGGGGTTCCTCAAAGTGGCCGCGTGTGCCTTCGGGGAACAAGATGATGGAGTCCCCGTTGGTGAGTGCGTCCATCAGTGGCTCCAGCGGGTCTTCGTCGGCCGTGCGGTCGCGCGAGACGTAGATGACGTTGAACACTTCGGTGGTGAGCCATTTTTTGAAGGGTGTCTTGGTCCAGTAGTCTTTGGCGGCAATGGCGCGGGTGATGTGGCGCAGTTCTTTGGGCAGGGCGGCCCAGATCATCACCAAGTCGGCGTGGCTTTGGTGGTTGGCAAAATAAATGCGCTGTTCGGCCTTGGGCGGGCAGCCATGCCAGCGCGCTTGCGCGCCGGTCAGCACCCGGATCAAACCGAGCAAAAAGTAACTCATCAACTTGGCTAGCATGGCGGGGATGATACCTATGGGTTGTGTCTCTGGCGCTGGGGGTTTTCTCCCTCTATCCCTCTATCCCTCTATCCCTCTCTCGCTCTCTCGCTCTCTCGCTCTCTCGCTCTCTCGCTCTCTCGCTGGATCCGGCGGCCAGGGTACTCCGCTCCGTTCGTGTCCCCCGGGCCGTGAGGGCCCTCCTCCTTTACCTCACTGCGCAGAGTACCCTGGCCACCGGGTCCGGTTTGGCAGGTGAGCGTTACACACGCAACCCGAGCAGGGGAACAGGGGTGAGCACCAAAGCGAGGTAAAGGAGGAGGGCCCTCACGGCCCGGGGGACACGAGCGGCGGGGCTCACCCCTGGTCCGCTGCGGGCGAAAGACAAAAGCCGAGCGAGCGGAAAAAAAGTTAAGGCAGCTGCGCGTCCGACATGCGCACCACAATCGTCCCCGCACGGCTGGCCAGGTAACCCGAGTTGGGTACCTTCTCAAAGTACTTGGGCCGCGGCAACATCACCGCCAGACGCGCGGCTTCGTAGGCGCTGAGCTTGCTGGCGGGCTTGCGGAAATAGTGCTGGGCTGCGGCCTCGGCACCAAACACGCCTTCGCCCCACTCCACGCTGTTGAGGTACATCTCCAAAATGCGCTGCTTGCTCAGCAAATGCTCCAGCAACAGCGTCAATACAAACTCCTGGCCCTTGCGCATCAGCGTGCGCTCGCCTGACAAAAACAGGTTCTTTGCCAGCTGCTGTGTGATGGTGGAGCCACCCACAATCTTGGGCGGCTTGGTGGTTTTCCTCTGCTCGGCACGTTGCTCAGCCTTGGCGTTTTTAGCCCAGGCCTTTTCCAATGCCTCCCAGTCCACCCCATCGTGCTGGCTGAAACCGTCGTCTTCCGAGGCGATCACTGCGCGTTTCAGGTGGTCAGAGATTTGCGCGTAGTCCACCCACTGCTGGCGCCAACGCAGTTCACCTTTTTCAGTGACCACACGCCAGGCCTCCGAGCGTTCAAACGCCGTGCTTTGCGGCGCCACCACGGCCATGGCGGCAATACGACCGACAAAGTAGAGCTGCAGTGCCAGCAAGGCCAGCGCGCACAACCAGATCCAACGCCACAGGCTCTTCATTGCGAGGCGGAAACCTTGGCTTCAAGGGTCTCTTCGCGGGTGAATTTGAAACGTGAGACCACCAGAATTTGGTCTGCCTGGCGGCGCATGGCCGCGCTGAAGGTGCCAAAGGGGCCGGCAGTGCGGGCAATGGCTTCGGCGCGCTTGTCCAGTACGGTGTTGCCGGAGCTTTGCACCACATCGGTGTCGATCACGCGGCCGTCATGGTTCACCGTGACGATCATGGTCAACTCGCCGTACAGCTTTTTGCCACCGCTTTGCGGAAAGTTCTCAGTGCCCCGGTCTTCAATCGCGCGGCGCAGGCCGTCGTAATACACCGCGTACACCTCCTCACGCACCGCCGGGCTGATGTAGCGCTTCTTGGGCCGAGCGTTTTCCATGTTGATGCGCCGCTCAATCTCGGCCAGCAGCTTGATGAGCTGGCGGCGCTTCTCCTCGCGCTCGGCTTGCTCGGCCTTGTTGGCGGCTTGGCTGGGGTCGGGCGGGGGCAGGGCGGCCAGTTGGTTCTTCACCTGGGCCAGCAGCAGGTTTTGCTGCTCCTGCAGGGTTTGCAGCTTTTTGGAGGACTCCTCTTCCATCGAGTCACCCACATCGGTCAGCAGCGACGGCGGCAAGGGACTGGTGGCGCGGCCTTTGTCTGCATCTCCACCACCGGCCAGCGAGGTTTGCGCGATGGCCGTGGCCTTGTCGGGCTTCTCGTTGCTCTTGGCATTCACCAGAATCACTTCCAGTGGCTGGTCCTCAAACACGCGGTTAAAGGCCTCGGGGTCGACAAAACGCACGGTCAACAAGACCGCGTGGACCGCGATAGAGGCGCCCAGCGCCCATTGGAGGGTGGTGATGTTGTGCAGCTTCACGAGGCGGAATTATCGCTGCCGCCCTCGGGCGCTTCGTTCACATCCACGGCAATCGCAATCGGGCCGGCCACATCGTCTTCGTCTTCGCTCTCGTCCACTTCGGTGTTCGGGGTTTCTGCCGGGGCATCCAGGCGCTCCACCACCGTGCCGTGCACATCCAGCGTGATCAGGTCCATCTCGCCCAGCTTCACGCGCACCTTGGCGTTGCGCGGCAGGCCCTGGGCACCCATCACGGGCAGCACCAGCGGAATGTCGTCGGCGCGCACCATGTTTTCCTTGAACACCGTGGCCACCAGTTCGGTGATGCCGTGCTGCTGCACATAACGCATGGTCCAGAAGCGCTCCATGGCGCCCTGGTAGCCGTTGTACGCGCTGTAGGCCGTGTCAAAGGCCGAGATGATGGCGAACAGCTCGGCGTCTTTGGGTTTGAAGGGGGCGACCAGTGCCGCCGTCTTGCCGTGGCGTGCGCAGGCCATGATTTGCCACTGGTTCACCAAGTCGGTGTAGCGGCGCAGCGGTGAGGTGGCCCAGGCGTAACTCTTGACGCCAATGCCCGCGTGCGGCAGTGCCTTGGTGCCCATGCGCACCTTCACGCCGGGCGCCAGGCTGGCCTGGCTGCGGTAGATGGCGGGCACGCCCATCTCGGCCATCAGGTTGCCCCAGGTGCTGTTGGCCAGGATCATGGCCTCGGCCACGATCAGGTCCAGCGGCGCACCGCGTTGGCGGATGCTGATCTGCACCTCTTCATGGCCTTGCGGTTCGGTGCCTTGGGCATCAGCCTCACGCACCAGGCGGAAGTTGTAGTCCGGCCGGTTGAAGGTCTCGGGCTTGCCGCGCACCACCTCGCGTTTGGCCTTCAGGTCACGTGCCAGGCGGTATAAAAATGATAGCTGCTCGCGCAGTGCTGGCATGGGCTGGGGCGTTGTTTCATGCTCAAACGCGGGGTCCAGCAGCCAGGGCTCGGTGACTACTGCGTCGAGCTGGTCGTGGCGCAGGTTGTGCGCAATTGGCACACGCTCCAGCTTGGTCTCGCTGCCCTTGATCTCCAGCGTCGCTTCGTCCAACGTCACATACAGCGACAGAGCCGGGCAGTCGCGCCCTTCCTGCAGGGTGTAGGTTTGCACCACGTCGTCGGGCAGCATGGTGACCTTGTAGCCCGGCATGTAGACCGTGGACAGGCGCGCGCGGCCCAGCACGTCGATGGGGCTGCCGGGTTGCACGGCCAGGCCGGGCGCCGCAATGTGGATGCCGATGGTGACCGCGCCGCTGCCCAAACCCTGCAGGCTCAGCGCGTCGTCAATTTCGGTGGTCTGCGAATCGTCGATGGAGTAGGCCTGCACCGGTGCCAATGGCAGCTCGTCCGCAATGGCGGGTGCGGTAATGGCCGGGAAGCCCGTGCCTTTGGGAAAGTTCTCCAGCAAAAAGCGCTTCCAGTGGAACTGGTAGGGCGAGGCGATGGCGCCGGCCTTTTGCAGCAGTTCCAGCGGCGCGGTGTGCGTGGTGCGACTGGCCTCGACCACGGCCTTGTATTCGGGCGCGTTTTTGTCAGGCTTGAACAGGATCTTGTAGAGCTGCTCCTTGATCGGCTCGGGGCAGGTGCCCGCACCCAGGTCGGTCGCCCACTGGGCGATCTGCTCGGCAATCACGCGTTTTTTTTCAATCGCAGCCAGGGCTTGCGCAATGATGTCAGCGGGCGCCTTCTTGAATCGGCCCTTGCCTGCGCGGCGGAAGTAGTGCGGCGTGTCGAACAGCTTGAACAACATGCCGGCCTGCTCGGTCAGCGTGGCGTTGGCCGAGAAATAGTCTTTGGCCAGGTCGGCAAAGCCGAACTCCGTCTCGGGCGCAAATTCATAGGCCATGTCCAGTTCGATAGCTTCGGCCTGGGCCTGGGCGGCCGCCATCAGCTCTGCCGGGGCGGGTTTCTCGAACTTGATCAGGATGTTGGCGCCCTTGACCTTGACGCGTTTGCCGGAATCCAGCTCCACCTGTGCAGAGGCTTCCGCCTCCGACAGCACACGACCGGCCATGAACTTTCCGGCTTCTTCAAACAGTACAAACATAGGGGGTAGATTGTCCCTGCAAATTGGGACCGACCCGGGCGGCCCGTTTCAGACCAGTCCCAAAAAGCCCAGAAGCCGGGGCAGGTGGCTGTCAAAGTCGCTCAGCGCGTGGTCACCGCCCTCCAGCAGCACCTGGGGGCTGCTGGCATAGCGCCCATGCATTTCGCGCCAGTCCAGCACCTCGTCGCCCTTGGCAATGAAGGCCAAATACCGTTCGGGGTGGGCCAGCGGGCCGCAGGCAAGCGTCTTCAGTTCGTCCACGTACTCGGGCTGAAAGAAAAAGCGCTCATCGGGGTCGTGCCAACTGGTTTGCTCGCCGATGTACTTGGCGAGGTCCCGCGCCGGGTCCACCGCAGGGTTGACCAGGACGGCCCGGCAGCCCGTGTGTTCGGCCACACCCGTGGCATAAAAACCGCCCAAGGAGGAGCCCACAACGGCCATGGTCTCCCGCGGCCAGCTGGCAATACCCTCCAGCAACATGTCCATGGCTGCCCGGGGCGAGGGCGGCAATTGTGGGCACCACCAGTGCACCTGGGGGTGGTGGGCCGCCATGTGGGCGGCCAGGGTACGCGCCTTGGTGGACTGGGGGGAGGAGCGGAAACCGTGCAGGTACAGCAGGTGGGTGGTTGGGGAAGAAGCCATGGGGCCATGATAGTTGGCGGGATAATTCAGGCCCATATGTCTTACCAATTCGGAAAAGTCTCCCTGCGCCAGCGTATTGCGCCCTGGTTTGCGGGTTTTGATGGGCCGCTGGCGTTTGCGGTCTTTATGCTGGCCTGCGCCGGCATGCTCACCATGTACTCCTCGGGGTATGACCATGGCACGCGGTTTGAGGACCATGGCCGCAACATGCTGATCGCGGCCACCATCATGTTTGTGGTGGCCCAGGTGCCACCGCAGCGCCTGATGGCGGTGGCTGTGCCGCTGTACCTGGTGGGGGTGGCGCTGCTGATTGCGGTGGCGGTGTTTGGCATTACCAAAAAGGGCGCGCGGCGTTGGGTGAACGTGGGCATCGTGATCCAGCCCAGCGAGATTCTCAAAATCGCCATGCCGCTGATGTTGGCCTGGTGGTTCCAGAAGCGTGAAGGCCAACTGCGCCCGTTGGACTTTGTGGTGGCCGGGCTGCTGCTGCTGGTGCCGGTGGGGCTCATCATGCGCCAGCCGGATTTGGGCACCTCGCTGCTGGTGCTGGCGGCGGGGCTGGCGGTGATCTTTTTTGCCGGCATGAGCTGGCGGCTGGTGATTCCGCCGGTGGCGATAGCGCTGGTGGGCATCGTGCTGCTGGTGGTGTTTGAGCCCAAGCTGTGCGCCGACGGCATGCGCTGGGCCGTGTTGCACGACTACCAACAGCAGCGCATCTGCACCCTGCTGGACCCCACGCGGGACCCGCTGGGCAAGGGCTTCCACATCATCCAGGGCATGATCGCCATTGGCTCAGGTGGCATCACCGGCCTGGGCTTCATGAAGGGCACACAAACCCACTTGGAGTTCATCCCCGAGCGCACCACCGACTTTATTTTTGCCGCCTTCTCGGAAGAGTTTGGCCTGATCGGCAACCTGTGCCTGCTGGCAGCCTTTGTGTTCCTGATCCTGCGCGGCCTGGCGATTGCGCTGGAGGCACCCACGCTGTTCTCGCGCCTGCTGGCCGGTGCAGTGACCATGATCTTCTTCACCTATGCCTTTGTGAACATGGGCATGGTCAGCGGCATCCTGCCCGTCGTAGGTGTGCCACTGCCCTTTATCAGCTACGGCGGCACCGCCATGGTGACGCTGGGGCTTGCTCTGGGAATTCTGATGTCGATTGCCAATTCCAAACGGCTGGTGCAATCGTGAACGTCGGAATTATGGGTGTGGGCAATATGGGCGGCGCCATGGCCCAGCGCCTGTGCAGCCTGGGCTGGGCGCCGTGGGTGCACGATGTGGACACTGCCAAGGTGCACGATTTAGTGCCTTTTGGTGCTCTAGCCCCCGTGGATATTGCGCAAGCAGCTACTGAATCCATAGCAATCATCATCTGCGTGGTGGATGCGGCGCAGACCCGCGACGTACTCTTCGGCCCCCAGGGGCTGGCCCCACACCTGCCCGCTGGCCATGTGGTGCTGCTGTGCCCCACCATCGCCCCGCAAGACGTGGAAGCCATCGCCGCCCAGCTTGCCGAGCGCGGCATCCACTCCATCGACGCCCCCATGTCGGGCGGCCCGGCGCGGGCACGCGACGGCAGCATGAGCCTGATGGTGGCGGGCGAAGACGCCGTGGTGGCGCGTGTGCAGCCGTTGCTGGATGCACTCTCGGGCAAGGTGTTTCGCATCAGCCAGCGCGTGGGTGACGGCGCGCGTACCAAGCTGGTCAACAACCTGCTGGCCGGTATCAACCTGGTGGGTGCGGCCGAAGTGATGGCGCTGGCCAGCCGCATGGGCCTGGACCTGAATCACACACTGGATGTGGTGGAGCAATCCAGCGGCCAGAGCTGGATTGGCAGCGACCGCATGCGCCGCGCCATTGCAGGCGACCTGGCGCCGCGCGCCCACATGACGCTCTTGGCCAAAGACACACGCCTGGCGCAAGAGGCTGCGGCGCACTCGGGCTTTGCAGGGCCGCTGGGCGCCCATGCCAGCGCAGTGTTTGCCGCCGCAGTAGCCGCAGGCCTGGAAGGGCTGGATGACGGCGCCCTGCTGGCATTCCTGCAGCGGCCTAAAATGGCCGAATGATCTCTCGCGAACCCACCATTGAACGCCTGGCCACGGCCAAGTCCCTGCTGCTGACCCCGTTTGGGCTGGATGAGAGCCATCTCACCAAAGCGCTGAACGAAATCAAGGCGCACCAGGTGGACGAGGCGGACCTCTACTTCCAGTACACGCGCTCCGAGGGCTGGAGCCTGGAAGAGGGCATTGTGAAAACCGGTTCTTTCAGCATCGACCAGGGCGTGGGCGTGCGTGCGGTCAGCGGCGAGAAAACCGCCTTTGCCTACTCCGACGACATTTCCGAAGCGTCTTTGCTGGACGCAGCGCGCACCGTGCGCACCATCTCCAGCGCGGCCCAGTCCAAACGCACCAAGACGGCCAGCACGAAGATCGCCGGTGGCCGCAAGCTCTACGCCGGTGTGGACCCGATCTCCACGCTGGACAGCACCACTAAGGTGGAACTGCTGGGCAAGGTGGAAAAGCTGGCGCGTGCCAAAGACCCGCGCATCATCCAGGTGATGGCCGGTCTGGCCAGTGAATACGACGTGGTGATGGTGGCGCGCGCCGACGGCACCATTGCCGCCGATGTGCGCCCGCTGGTGCGCCTGAGCGTGACCGTGATTGCCGAGCAAAAGGGCCGGCGCGAAGTCGGCTCCAGCGGCGGTGGCGGCCGTTTTGGCCTGGCCTATTTCACCGACGCGCAGATTGAAGAGTATGTGAACCAGGCCGTGCACGCCGCGCTGACCAACCTGGACGCACGCCCTGCACCGGCCGGCGAGATGACCGTGGTGCTGGGTTCTGGCTGGCCCGGCATCCTGCTGCACGAGGCCATTGGCCACGGGCTGGAGGGTGACTTCAACCGCAAGGGCAGCAGCGCCTTCAGTGGCCGCATTGGCCAGCGCGTGGCCGCCAAGGGTGTGACCGTGCTGGACGACGGCACCATCGCCGACCGCCGCGGTTCGCTCAATGTGGACGACGAAGGCAATGCCAGCCAACGCAATGTGCTGATCGAAGACGGCATCTTGAAGGGCTACATCCAAGACAGCATGAACGCCCGCCTGATGGGCGTGGCGCCTACCGGCAACGGCCGGCGCGAGAGCTACGCCCACGTGCCCATGCCACGCATGACCAACACCTACATGCTGGGCGGCGACAAGGACCCGCAGGAAATCGTCAAGAGCATCAAGAAGGGGCTGTACGCGGTCAACTTCGGTGGTGGCCAGGTGGACATCACCAGCGGCAAGTTTGTGTTCAGCGCCAGTGAAGCTTATTGGGTGGAAAACGGCAAGATCCAGTACCCCGTGAAGGGCGCCACCATTGTGGGCAGCGGCCCGGAATGCCTGAAGCGCGTCTCCCTCATCGGTAACGACATGAAGCTCGACAGCGGCGTAGGCACCTGCGGCAAAGAAGGCCAAAGCGTGCCCGTAGGTGTAGGCCAGCCCACCCTGCGCATTGACGGGCTGACCGTGGGCGGCACGGCCTGAACCGGGCTGTCAGCCAGCCGTTTTCAACCTGTGCTACATTGAAGCCATGCATTCAGCACGTTTCTTTTTTAGCTACTTTTGGTTCTCACGCGCATCCGGCGGTCGAGAGATCTGAACGTACCCAAAAGAAACGTCCTGAATCTTCCCAAAAACCGCCGGCACCCCCGGCGGTTTTTTTATGTCTTTTTCTCTTTAACTTTGACCTCAGGAGCGACCCATGAATGCAAAAGCCACGGCCACCGGTGACTGGTACGGCCAATCCCATCCCGCCGACCGCACCAGCAAAACCGACGACGAACGCATCAAGGACATCACCGTGTTGCCCCCTCCTGAGCACCTCATTCGCTTTTTCCCCATCCGCGGTAGCGCGGTGGAGACCCTGATCACCGACACGCGCGGTGCCATCCAGAACATCATGGCCGGCAAAGACGACCGTGTGCTGGTCATCATCGGGCCCTGTTCCATCCACGACCCTGCCGCTGCGCTGGACTATGCCCGCCGCCTCAAGGCCGTGCGCGAGCAGTACAAGGACACACTGGAAATCGTGATGCGCGTGTACTTCGAGAAACCCCGCACCACCGTGGGCTGGAAGGGCCTGATCAACGACCCCTATCTGGACGAGAGCTTCCGCATCGACGAAGGCCTGCGTATTGCGCGCCAGTTGCTGATCGAAATCAACCGCCTGGGCCTGCCCGCCGGTAGCGAGTTTCTGGACGTGATTTCGCCCCAGTACCTGGGCGATCTGATTTCCTGGGGCGCGATTGGTGCGCGCACGACTGAGAGCCAGGTGCACCGTGAGCTGGCCTCCGGCATCTCCGCCCCCATCGGCTTCAAGAATGGTACCGACGGCAACATCAAGATCGCCACCGATGCGATTCAGGCCGCAGCGGGTGGTCACCACTTCCTGTCGGTCCACAAAAACGGCCAGGTGGCGATTGTGCAAACCAATGGCAACCCGGACTGCCACGTCATCCTGCGCGGTGGCAAGACGCCCAACTACGACGCCGCCAATGTGGCCGCCGCCTGCGCCGACCTAGCCAAGGCCAAGTTGCCCCAGACCCTGATGGTGGACTGCAGCCACGCCAACAGCAGCAAGCAGCATGAGAAACAGCTGGAAGTGGCCAAGGACATCGCGGGCCAAATTCGCAGTGGGTCCAAGAGCGTGTTTGGTGTGATGGTGGAAAGCCACCTGAATGCCGGTGCCCAGAAGTTCACGCCCGGCAAAGACGATTCCAGCAAGCTGGAGTACGGCAAGAGCATCACCGATGCCTGCCTGGGCTGGGACGATTCGATGGAGTCGCTGGAGGTCTTGTCGGCGGCCGTGCAGGCGCGCCGCGCTCTGAAATAAGCGATGGTCAGGTCGGCGCGGTTGGGGCTGTGCGGGCTTGTTCAAGCATGGCGTCAGCCCACACCTGGGCGGCCGCCATGGTTTCAAAAATCTGGAACGGGCGGCCAATGTCGGCGTAGATCTTGGTGAACTGCGGCGCCATGATGCGGCCGCCCTCCACGTCCGGCGCGATGACAAACGCCGTGGCCACGGGAATCATGTTGTCGGGCTTGGGGGCGGCCATGATGGCGGCGTAACGCGCAATGCCGTCAGGGCTGCTCATGGCGTTGCCCACCACGGTGCACACGCTGACCCAGGCGCCCTGGGGGCGGGTGGCCAGCAGGTAGTCGCGCTGGGCAATGGCCAGGCAGTCGACCAGCTCGGTGTTGAAGGGGCCAGTGGCCTCGTAGTGCATCAGGCGCCCCTCCATCCAGAGCTCCACCACGCCATGCGGGGTGAACTGTGAGGTCTTGATCTGGCTGGTGCTGCGCTTCTTGGGCTTGGCGACTGGGGACATGGTGTGCAGTGAAGGCGGCTAACTCGTCAGCGCATCTTAGCGGGCACGGCCATTCTTTTTTAGTGCCTCTCCACAGTCCATGCTCAGGGTATTCCCGCGCATTTATGGCGAAAATGTGGCCTGAACGGCGTCATGTTTGCGCAAGCGGCTATTGTTTTTGTAGCAAGTCAAGCAGCTTGGCGTGGATGCCGCCAAACCCGCCATTGCTCATGCACAGAATGTGGTCGCCGGCCCGCGCCTGCGCCACCACCTGGCGCGCCAGGTCGTCAATCGAGTCCGACACTACGGCACGCACGCCCATCGGCGCCATCGCATCCGCTGCGTCCCAGCCCAGGCCGCCGCTGTGGCAGAAGGCCAGATCGGTTTCTTCCAGGCTCCAGGGAAGTTGGGCTTTCATCGCGCCCAGTTTCATGGTGTTGGAGCGGGGTTCGAACACGGCGAGGATGCGGGCCGCGCCGACCTTGCGACGCAGGCCGTTGACGGTGGTGCGGATGGCGGTAGGGTGGTGGGCAAAGTCGTCGTACACGGTGACGGGCGCGCCGCCGCTACGCAGGCTGACTTGGCCGCGCACTTCCATGCGGCGTTTCACGTTCTCAAAACTGGCCAGCGCCTTGGCCGCGGCGGCGGGGCTTACGCCCACGTGGTCGGCCGCGGCGATGGCAGCCAGTGCGTTGAGTTGGTTGTGCACGCCGCCCAGTGCCCATTGCACGTGCGCAACGGGTTTACCTTGGTAGTGCACCGCAAAGTCATGCGGTTCGCCCACGGCGGTGAAGTCGCTCACGGCGGCGCCAAAGCTGCGCACTTCGCTCCAGCAGCCTTGGTGCAGCACGCGGGTCAGGCTTTCTTCCAGCCCGTTCACCACCACACGCCCGGTGCTGGGTACGGTGCGCACCAGGTGGTGGAATTGGCGCTCGATCGCTGCCAGATCATCAAAGATGTCGGCGTGATCAAATTCCAGGTTGTTGAGCACGGCCGTGCGCGGGTGGTAGTGCACAAACTTGCTGCGTTTGTCGAAGAAGGCGGTGTCGTATTCGTCGGCTTCAATCACGAAGAGAGGGCGGTGGGGCGCCAGCGCCTTCTGCTCCGTGTCCCCCGCCCGCGTCGCGGGCTCCTCCTTTACCTGCGCAGAACCCTCTGCCACCCAGCCGCCCAAGCGCGCTGATACACCAAAGTTCAGGGGTACACCGCCGACCAGGAAGCCGGGTTGTAGGCCGGCGCTTTCCAATATCCACGTCAGCATGGCGGTGGTGGTGGTTTTGCCATGGGTGCCGGCTACGGCCAGTACGTGACGACCCTGCAGCACGTGTTCGGCCAGCCACTGCGGGCCGCTGGTGTACGGCGCGCCGGCGTCCAGAATCGCTTCCATCAGCGGGAATTTGGGTGTGCCGTCGGCCAGGTGGGCGCGGCTCACCACGTTGCCGATGACAAACATATCGGGCTTCAGCGCCATCTGGTCGGCGCCGAAACCTTCGATCAGGTCAATGCCCAGGGCGCGCAGCTGGTCGCTCATGGGGGGGTAAACACCCGCGTCGCAACCCGTGACGCGGTGGCCGGCCTCGCGGGCCAGGGCGGCCAAGCCGCCCATAAAGGTGCCACAAATACCAAGAATATGAATATGCATGGGCTTATTTTACGTGCCTATGGAGTACAGAGTTTTTAAGCCTTTTATGCCTCTAGCCCCCGTGTAATATGCGCAAGCAGCTATCAAAACTGCAGCAATCCCGGTGCGGCGCTGGGGTCACAGGGGGCGCGGTACCATGGCCCCATGGACGACCTGAAAGAAGAAATCGCTGTCACTGCCGCCCGCATGGTGGTGGAAGAGGGCCTGGAATACGGTGCCGCCAAGCGCCGTGCGGTCAAGCAGTTGGGCGTGTCGGCGCGTGCGGCCTTGCCAGACAACGACCAGTTGGAGGCCGCGGTGCAGGAGTACATCGCCCTGTTTTGTGCGGACACCCAGCCACAGGAGTTGTTGGCCCTGCGCCAGCTGGCGTTGGAGTGGATGGAGCGCCTGGCCCCGTTTCGCCCGCATGTAGGCGGGGCGGTCTGGCATGGCACGGCCACGCGCCGATCCGACATTTACCTGCAGTTGTTTTGTGATGACCCCAAATCGGCCGAGATTGCGCTGATTGATGGTGGCGTGCGTTTTGATGCTCGGTCCGTGCCGGGCTTGCATGGGGAGATGGTGGATGCGCTCAGCGTGCACGCCCTGTGCCGTCCGCTGAATGAGCAGGTTGGTGTGCACCTGTTGGTGTATGACCTGGACGATGTGCGTGGCGCCCTGCAGCCCGATGCGCGCGGGCGCCGTCCGCGTGGTGACGCCGCTGCGTTGCGGCGCTTGTTGCAGGATGCTGCATATGACTGAGTTGTCGCCTCTCCCCGATCACACCGAATCTGTGTCTGACACCCGCTCGCGCCGCTGGTTGCTCAGGGGGCTGGCCGCTGGTGCTGCCCTGGCGGGTGCAGGCGTTGCACTTTGGAAAGGTGCCGGCCCGTCCGTGGCGGAACCAGTGCCCGGATTTTGGGCCCAGCGTTGGGAGTCGCCCGAGGGCGCGTCGGTGGCATTGCAGGGTTTTCAAGGGCGTCCGCTGCTGATCAACTTTTGGGCCACATGGTGCCCCCCCTGCGTGGAGGAGTTGCCGCTGATCAATCAGTTTTACCGCGAAAATCGGTCTAACGGCTGGCAAGTGTTGGCATTGGCCATCGACAAGAAGGCGCCGGTGCAGGCTTTTTTGCAGCGCATGCCGCTGGATTTTCCGGTAGCGTTGGCAGGCATGGCGGGCGCTGACTTGGGGCGCAGCCTCGGCAATCTGACCGGTGGTCTGCCGTTCACGGTGGTCCTGTCGGGTGACGGGGTGGTGCAGCAGCGAAAAATGGGGCGCGTGTTGCCTGCAGACCTGCAGGCGTGGGCTGGGCTAAAATAGAGCGCTCACCCTAGTGGGTGTGTCGTCCCCGGTGGTGCTTGCAGCCACCCTTCGTCTGAGGTAAATCGTCAGAAATGACCTCATTTACCCAGAGATCAATAAAATTATCGGCAGATGCCGGCATTTTTGCGGTAAATTCGCCGCTTCACAAATGTCGGTTGTTGGAGATTCCATGGATTTACGCAAACTCAAAACCCTGATTGACCTGGTCTCGGATTCCAATGTGTCGGAACTCGAAATCACCGAAGCCGAAGGCAAGGTGCGTATCGTCAAGGGCGGTGGTGCGGTGGTTCAAGGCTATGCACAGCCTGTGTACGCCGCCCCTCCCGCGAATGCGCCTGCCGCACCCGCAGCGACTCCAGCCGCCGTGGTTGCACCTGTGGTGGAAGCGCCTGCAGGCCACGCTGTGAAGTCCCCCATGGTCGGAACGTTCTACCGGTCGTCTGCTCCGGGTGCCAAGCCTTTCGTGGAAATTGGCGACACTATCAAGCAGGGCGAGACGATTTGCATCATTGAGGCGATGAAGATCCTCAACGAGATCGAAGCCGACAAGTCGGGCACCGTGACCCAAATCCTGTGTGAAAACGGACAGGCCGTCGAATACGGCCAGCCTTTGTTCACCATCGAATAAGTACACGCACCCATGTTCAAGAAAATCCTGGTCGCCAACCGTGGCGAGATTGCCTTGCGGATCCAGCGCGCCTGTCGCGAGCTGGGGATCAAGGCCGTCATGGTCTATTCCGAGGCGGACCGCGAAGCCAAATACGTCAAGCTGGCCGAAGAAGCGGTGTGTATCGGCCCAGCGCCGTCGGCGCAGAGTTACCTCAATATGCCGGCCATCATCTCGGCCGCCGAGGTGACGGATGCCGAAGCCATCCACCCCGGCTACGGCTTTTTGAGCGAAAACGCGGACTTTGCCGAGCGTGTGGAAAAAAGCGGTTTCCAGTTTATCGGCCCTACCCCTGAGTCGATCCGCATCATGGGCGACAAGGTCTCGGCCAAGCAGGCCATGATTCGTGCCGGTGTGCCTTGTGTGCCAGGCTCTGAAGGCGAATTGCCGGACGATCCCGTACTGATCAAACGCATGGCCAAGTCGGTTGGTTATCCGGTCATCATTAAGGCGGCGGGCGGCGGCGGTGGCCGCGGCATGCGCGTGGTGCACACCGAAGCTGCGTTGGTGAATGCTGTGGCCATGACCAAGGCCGAGGCGGGAGCTGCCTTTGGCAACCCTGCGGTGTATATGGAGAAGTTTCTCCAGAACCCGCGCCACATTGAAATCCAGATCCTGGCAGACAAACACAAGAATGCGGTCTACCTGGGTGAGCGCGATTGCTCCATGCAACGCCGCCACCAGAAGGTGTTGGAAGAGTCTCCAGCGCCCGGCATTAACCGCAAACTGATCGAACGTATTGGCGAGCGCTGCGTTGCCGCCTGCAAGAAGATTGGCTACCGCGGCGCCGGTACGTTCGAGTTTCTCTATGAAGATGGAGAGTTCTACTTCATTGAGATGAACACCCGCGTGCAGGTGGAGCACCCGGTGACCGAGATGGTGACGGGCATTGACATTGTCAAAACCCAGATCATGGTGGCTGCGGGCGAAAAGCTGCCCTTCACGCAGCGCCAGATCGAAGTGCGTGGTCACGCGATTGAGTGCCGCGTCAACGCCGAAGATCCCTACAAGTTCATTCCCTCGCCGGGCCGCGTGACCATGTGGCATGCGCCGGGTGGTCCTGGTGTGCGTGTGGACTCGCATGTCTACACCAACTACTTTGTGCCGCCCAACTACGACTCCATGATTGGCAAAATCATTGTGCACGGCGACACCCGCGAGCAGGCCATGGCGCGCATGCGCACAGCCCTGGCCGAGACGGTGGTGGAAGGGATCAACACCAACATCCCGTTGCACCGCGAGTTGATGGTGGATGCCAAGTTCATGGACGGTGGAACCAACATCCACTACTTGGAACACTGGCTGGAACAGCACAAACGGTAAAGGCTGGCATGTTTGAATTGCGTTTGATGTGTCCCGAGGACCGGGTCGAAAGCCTGAGCGATGCGCTGGACGCGTTGGACGCCCTGAGCGTGAGCGTGGAAGATGCGGACGCCCAGACCGATGCCGAGCAAGCCCTGTTTGGCGAACCCGGCATGCCGCCGCCCAAAGACGGTTGGCAGCGTTCCCGCGTGATTGCCCTGTTTGCCGACCAGGCGCTGGCCGACGATGCCGCGCGTCTGTTGCAAGCACAAGACTTTTTTGCGGGTTGCCAAGTGCTGGGCATTGCTGCCGTGGCAGACCAGGATTGGGTGCGTTTGACGCAGTCGCAGTTCGCGCCCGTGGAAATCACGCCAGAGTTCTGGATTGTTCCCACCTGGCATGAGCCTCCGGCGCAGGCTAAACAGGTCATTCGCCTGGACCCGGGCCTGGCCTTTGGCACGGGTACCCATCCGACCACACGCATGTGCCTGCGCTGGATTGCGGGCCACCCGAACCAGTCCGAGGTGTTGGACTACGGTTGCGGTTCCGGTATCTTGGCCATTGGTGCGGCCAAGTTCGGTGCTCAGCAGGTGGTAGCGGTGGACATTGATGAGGCGGCCGTGCAATCCACGGTGCTGAATGCCGAGGCCAACAGCGTGCAGCTTTTGGCGGGCCTGCCCGACAAGGCGGCGGGCGTGTACGCGCTCGTGCTGGCCAATATCCTGGCCACGCCGCTCAAGGTGCTGGCGCCGCTGCTGTGCGCGCACGTGAAAGCGGGTGGCCATCTGGTGCTGGCGGGTATTTTGGCCCGGCAAGCCGATGAGTTGATTGCCGCCTATGCCCCCTATTGCACACTGTCGGTGGCAGACGAGGAAGATGGCTGGATTCTGATGACCGCCACCCTCTGACGGCGGCTACCTCGGCTCTACAATGTGACGCGATGAGCCTGATTACCCAATGCCCTGCCTGCGCCACGATGTTCAAGGTCGTGCCAGACCAGTTGCGCATTTCGGACGGCTGGGTTCGTTGTGGGCAGTGTGACGAGGTATTTGATGCCAACGCCCATCTCTACACCGACCCCGAGCAACAGCCAGAGCCGGTGGCTCAAGAGGCGGTGCTGGCAGGTGAGGCCAGTGGCGACTGGAAGTCTTCCCTGCGCTTTGCCAACGAGCAACAAGAGGCTGCCCCCCTGGCTGACGAGGCCGCCTTTGAGTTGAACGAGGCTGCGGTGGTGGACGTGCTGGATGTTCGCGATGGCGCTGTGGCTGAAGGCGCAACGCAGCATGGTTACGCGGCACCCTTTGTGCGGGAGCCTGGACTGGACGACCTGTTGGACTTGCGACCCGGCCATGCACGGGATGAGCCCGAAGCGCCAGAGGATGTGTCTCCGGTGTTGGCCAAGCCCCCACAAGCTGTCGAGCCGCGGTATGCGCAAGTGCAGGTCAAAACGGTAGAGCCCACAGATACTCCCAAGTTGTCATTCATGCGCCAGGCACGTGGAGCCAGTGTGTGGCAACGCACCAGTGTGCGTGTGCTGCTGTCGTTGGTGGCCTTGGTGCTGGTGGCTGCTTTGGCCTTGCAGGTGGTGGTGCATGAGCGCGACCGCATTGCGGCCACGGAGCCTGCTGCGAAAGAGGCTTTGCTGGCGGTCTGTGGGTGGCTGGATTGCAAGGTGTTGCCCGTGCGGCAGATCGAGTCGGTGGTGATTGACAGCTCATCTTTCACCAAAGTACGTGCGGACGTGTACCGTTTGAATTTCACGCTGAAAAGTACCGCGGCGATTGCCTTAGCGGTGCCGTCGCTGGAGTTGACCCTGACCGATTTGCAAGACCAGGCGGTGGTGCGTCGTGTGCTGCTGGCGTCAGAGTTGGGCGCAGGCAAGGACACTTTGGGCGCGGGTGCCGAACTTACCACGGCGATTCCCATCACCGTCAAACCCGGCAGCAGTACCGAACGCATTTCTGGTTACCGTCTGCTGGCTTTTTATCCCTGAGTACCAGACGTAAAAAAGCCCGAAACCTTGCGGTATCGGGCTTTGGCGCCTAGGGCGTAAACGCTCAGGGCTTGCTGGAAGTCGGAAACGGCCAGGCCGCTTGCGGATTCAGCGTGGTTTGCGCCGCAGGGGCTGCAGGGGCAGCTTTGGCAGCGGGTGCTTTCGCGGCTTTCTTCGCAGCGGGCTTCTTCGCTGCTTTTTTGGCTACTGGCTTCTTCGCTGCAGGCTTTTTGGCAACAGCGGCTTTCTTCGCTGGAGCCTTTTTCGCGGCTGCTTTCTTGGCAGGCGCTGCCTTCTTTGCTGCTACCTTTTTGGCGGGAGCGGCTTTCTTAGCGGGAGCTGCCTTCTTCGCTGCTACCTTTTTAGCGGGAGCGGCTTTCTTAGCGGGAGCTGCCTTCTTCGCTGCTACCTTTTTGGCGGGAGCGGCTTTCTTAGCGGGAGCTGCCTTCTTTGCTACTACCTTTTTAGCGGGAGCGGCTTTTTTAGCAGGAGCTGCCTTCTTTGCTGCTACTTTTTTAGCGGGAGCAGCTTTCTTCGCGGGAGCGGCCTTTTTTGCGGCCGGTTTTTTTGCAGTTGCCATGATTTTCTCCTTGATCAATTTACAAAGAGCACTTCTTGCCAGTTGGTTGCAAGAAGCGATTCATGTTGTTGGGCGCAGTCCCAGCAACATGAACGCGGTGACACGCCCCCAGTCCGCAGTCTGTGCTGCGGTGCTGGAGGCATGAAGTTCTAGAAAACATAATCAGCGTTTTAATCCCAAGACAGGGCGCCGCCCGACTGGTACTCGATCACGCGGGTTTCAAAGAAGTTGCGTTCCTTCTTCAAGTCGATCATTTCGCTCATCCAGGGGAACGGGTTTTCCTCGTTCGGGAACAAGGGTTCCAGCCCAATCTGGGTGGCACGGCGGTTGGCGATGTAGCGCAGGTAGCCCTTGAACATGGAGGCGTTCATGCCCAGCACGCCACGTGGCATGGTGTCTTCCGCGTAGCGGTATTCCAGTTCCACGGCTTTCTCGAACAGGGCCTTGATCTCTGCCTTGAACTCTGCCGTCCACAGGTGGGGGTTTTCCAGCTTGAGCTGGTTGATCAGGTCGATGCCAAAGTTGCAATGCATGGACTCGTCGCGCAGGATGTACTGGTACTGCTCGGCAGCACCGGTCATCTTGTTCTGGCGACCCAATGCCAAGATTTGCGTAAAGCCCACGTAGAAGAACAGGCCTTCCATCAGGCAGGCAAACACGATCAGCGACTTGAGCAGCGTCTGGTCGGTCTCGGCAGTGCCGGTGTGGAAGTTGGGGTCCATGATGGCCGAGATGAACGGGATCAGGAACTCGTCTTTGTCGCGGATGGACTGAACTTCGTTGTACGCGTTGAAAATCTCGCTCTCATCCAGGCCCAGCGATTCCACGATGTACTGGTAAGCGTGAGTGTGGATGGCTTCTTCAAAGGCCTGGCGCAACAGAAACTGGCGGCACTCAGGCGCCGTGATGTGGCGGTAGGTGCCCAACACGATGTTGTTAGCCGCCAGCGAATCGGCAGTGACAAA
The DNA here is from genome assembly GCF_056521365.1 of Rhodoferax sp. XS2R6. NCBI lineage: Bacteria > Pseudomonadati > Pseudomonadota > Betaproteobacteria > Burkholderiales > Comamonadaceae > Rhodoferax > Rhodoferax sp. XS2R6. The sequence goes on from NZ_JBWMAY010000004.1 coordinate 82,779, forward strand.
GAAGCCGAGGTTGCGTTTGACGATGCGGCGTTCGTCTTCGGTCAGGCCATTGGGATCTTTCCACAAGGCGATGTCGCGTGTCATGTTGACTTCTTGCGGCATCCAGTGGTTGGCGCAGGAAGCCAAGTATTTTTCCCAAGCCCACTTGTACTTGAAGGGCACCAGCTGGTTCACATCGGTCTGGCCATTGATGATGCGTTTGTCATCGGCGCGGATGCGGCGTGGTGTGCCGGTCTGCATAACAGCGGCTACAGCAGCAGGTGTCTGCACGGAAACTGGAGTGACCGATGCCTGCGCAACCGACAGCTGTTCAGACGGGTTGCGCGCAAAGTTGCTCGGCGATGTGGGCTTGACTTCTTCGTCCCAGGTCAACATAGATGATTCCAATCAGCGGATTATGAGAGCAGCGAAATGAATTGAAAAGAAGTCATGCATTCCGCCGCCCATTTGTGTTGCTCAATTGCATCGCAATGGTGCTTGCGATGCGCCTCTCTTGTTACTGGCAGGACTCGCAGGTGGGGTCATCCACACCGCAGAACTTGATGTCGGTTGCGGCGTTGCTGGATAACTCCATCTGCGCTTGTGCTGCAGCTGCTGCGGCTTCCAATGCACTGGACATTTTGGTGGAGCCTTGTGCATCGTTGCCCGACGACACGGCATTCATGCGACCCGCGGCGACCGTGGATTTCTCCACGTGGGTGGCCGACATGGTGCGGAGGTAGTAGGTGGTTTTCAGACCACGCAACCACGCCAGCTTGTAGGTCTCGTCGAGCTTCTTGCCCGATGCGCCGGCCATGTAGATGTTCAGCGATTGCGCCTGATCAATCCATTTCTGGCGACGTGCGGCAGCTTCCACCAACCAACGGGTTTCCACTTCAAACGCGGTAGCGTAGAGCTGCTTGATCTCTTGGGGCACGCGGTCGATGGGGCTCAGCGATCCGTCGAAGTGTTTCAGGTCCATCACCATCACGTCGTCCCACAGGCCCAGGGCCTTGAGGTCACGCACCAGGTAGCTGTTGATGACGGTGAACTCACCGGACAGGTTGGACTTCACCGACAGGTTGCCGAAGCAGGGTTCGATGGACGCATCCACGCCAATGATGTTGGAGATGGTGGCAGTTGGGGCAATGGCTACGCAGTTGGAGTTGCGCATGCCGTCTGCGGCAATTTTCTTGCGCAGGGCGTCCCAGTCCAGGGTGGAGGAACGATCTACTTCCACATAACCACCACGGGCCTGGGCCAGCATGTCCAGGGTGTCGGGGGGCAGGATGCCCTTGTCCCACAGCGAGCCCTTGAAGCTGGAGTACTGACCGCGTTCACGGGCCAGCTCCGTAGACGCCCAGTAGGCGTAGTAACTGATGGCTTCCATGGATTCGTCAGCAAACTGGACGGCAGCATCGCTGGCGTAAGGGATGCGCAGGGCGTACAGGCTGTCCTGGAAGGCCATGACGCCCAGACCCACGGGGCGGTGGCGCATGTTCGAATCACGTGCCTTCTTGACCGCGTAGTAGTTGATGTCGATCACGTTGTCCAACATGCGCATGGCCGTGGCGATGGTGCGCTTGAGTTTGTCGTGGTCCAGCTTGCCGTCTTTCAAATGCTGGCGCAGGTTGACCGAGCCCAGGTTGCAGACTGCGGTTTCGGTGTCGCTGGTGTTGAGTGTGATCTCGGTGCACAGGTTGGACGAGTGCACGACACCAGCGTGCTGCTGGGGCGAACGCACGTTGCAGGCGTCTTTGAACGTGATCCAGGGGTGGCCGGTTTCAAACAGCATGGTGAGCATCTTGCGCCACAGGTCGCTGGCCTCAATGGTGCGGGAGGGTTTGATCTCGCCGCGGGCGGCCTTGGCTTCGTAGGCCACATAGGCCTTTTCGAAGTCGGCGCCAAACAGGTCGTGCAGGTCGGGGACGTTGGAGGGCGAGAACAGGGTCCAGCTACCTTTCTCCATCACGCGGCGCATGAAGAGGTCGGGGATCCAGTTGGCGGTGTTCATGTCGTGCGTGCGGCGGCGGTCGTCGCCGGTGTTCTTGCGCAGTTCCAGGAACTCTTCGATGTCCAGGTGCCATGTTTCAAGGTAGGTGCACACCGCGCCCTTGCGCTTGCCGCCCTGGTTTACGGCCACGGCAGTGTCGTTCACCACTTTCAGGAAGGGGACCACGCCTTGGGATTCACCGTTGGTGCCCTTGATATGGGAGCCTAGGGCGCGCACACGGGTCCAGTCGTTACCCAGACCGCCGGCAAATTTGGACAGCAGCGCGTTTTCTTTGATGGACTCGTAAATGCCGTCCAGGTCGTCGGGCACGGTGGTCAGGTAGCAGCTGGAGAGTTGCGAGCGCAGCGTGCCGCTGTTGAACAGCGTGGGTGTGCTGGACATGAAGTCGAAGCTGGACAGCACTTCGTAGAACTCGATGGCGCGGGTTTCGCGGTCGATCTCGTTGAGCGACAGGCCCATGGCCACACGCATGAAGAAAGCCTGGGGCAATTCGATGCGGGTCTTGCCTTCGTGCAGGAAGTAGCGGTCATACAGCGTCTGCAGACCGAGGTAATCAAATTGCAGGTCGCGGCTGGCCTTGAGGGCGGCACCCAGGCGCTTCAGGTCGAACTGCAGCAGCTTTTCGTCCAGCAGCTCGGCATCCACGCCGCGCTTGATAAAACCAGGGAAGTAGTCGGCGTAAGCCTCTTGCATGTCGGCCTGAGCCACATCGCGCCCCAGCACTTCGCGGGAAATCGTGTGGAACAGCAGACGCGCTGTCGCGTAGGTGTAGTCCGGGTCTTTTTCGATCAGGGTACGGGCGGCCAGGATGGAGGCCTTGTAGACCTCGTCCATGGGTACGCCGTCGTACAGGTTGCGCATGGTTTCGGCGACGATGGGGTCGGCTTTGACATCTGCGCCCAGACCCGAGCATGCGGTTTCAATGCGGGATTGCAGCTGGTTCAAGTCCAATGCAATACGCTGACCGCCTTCCAGCACGTGGATGGTGGGCAAGGCTGGTGCTGTTTGTGCCACTTGCTTGGCACGCTCTTGCGTGCGGCGCTCGCGGTAGAGAACGTAGGCGCGGGCGATCTCATGGTGGCCGCCGCGCATCAGGCCCAGCTCGACCTGGTCTTGCACATCTTCAATGTGGAAGGTGCCGCCACCGGGGCGAGAGCGCATCAGTGCGCGAATGACCTGCTGGGTCAATCCGTCCACTGTTTCGCGCACACTGGCCGAGGCCGCGCCCTGGGTGCCGTGCACGGCCAGGAATGCCTTCATCAGGGCAACCGCAATTTTGTTGGGCTCGAAGGGAACCACTGCGCCGTTGCGGCGAATGATCTGGTAGTGGGCCAGGGTGTTGGCCATGCCACCTTCGGCGTTGCTGCTGCTGTGGGCAGTCAGCAGCGTGCTGGAGGGGGTGGGCGTTGCGGTAGAAACAGATTCCATGATTTCCTCGTCTAAATCGGTATTTTTTGGGGCTTGTCGTTGCGCATGAACGGCCCCTTATTGCTTGCGTGGGCCAGTCGTCTTCACTAACAGCACACACTATATCTGGGGTCTATGGTGGAGGCAAGCCACTACAGGTAGTGTACAGGCTGCTATTGACGCTTGGCAGGGTCTTGCTATTGGGGCATGCGGATTACATGCCGGAAAACAGTATCGGGAGGCGCGCGTGAAATGGAGCTTTGGGGGGCGATCGCGAGGTTTGACGCGTTCTGCGAGCGCGTTTGGTCGGCAAAGGCGCATGGAATCAGCGCCTCTTGCAAAACCAGCGCAGTGCGTGGCTGGAAAACCCTATCAAATTGACACTAAAAAAATATTTTCAGCCAGGCTGCTTGCGTGTGCTGGGTGGATAACACGCATCTGAAAAGCCAAGGCTTTTGCGCAAGAGGTCCCATCGCAAGCCCGGGCCTGGATCTTCTTTGCGTCCGGGCGCAATGTGCTCATGGCCCGCAATGTGGCGCACCGGGTAGTGTGTGCTGAGGGCTGGAATCAGCGATTGCAATGTCTCGTACTGTGCTGGTGCAAAGGTGTCCCCCTCCAGACCCTCCAGTTCAATGCCGATGGAGTCGTCATTACAATTGCTTCTTCCTCGGTAGGCGGAGACCCCCGCGTGCCACGCGCGGTCCTTGCAACTCACGAACTGCCAAAGGTCCCCCTGTCGTGTGATGAAAAAATGGGCAGACACCTGCAGACCTTCGATGGACTTGAAGTAAGGGTGGGCCTCCCAATCCAGCCGATTGGTGAACAGCTCTGCGACATGGGGGGTGCCGTACTGTCCGGGTGGCAGACTGATGGAGTGCAGCACCACCAGATCGATCAATGCTCCGGCGGGCCGCGGGCCGAAATTGGGCGAGGCGCATTGGTGCGCGAAGCGATACCAGCCCTCTTTCCATAAGGATGGTGCTTCTTCAGGCATCGGAGGGTTCGTCGGAGGCATTGGGGACGTCAATTTGCAGGCGAGCCATTCGATAGCGGATTTGTCGCAGGCTGATGCCCAGTCGCTGGGCTGCGGAGGTACGGTTAAAGCGGGTTTCACGCAGGGTACGCACCAGAATGTCGCGCTCAATCCGATCCAGATGCACTTGCAAGTCACTCGGGATGGACTCTGCCAGGCTGCTTGCCAAAGGTAAGGGCGGGGCAAGCGCCGCTGCGATGTCCGGGGCCGCGGGCTGTTCTGGCTCCTCGCGCAGAGCTTGTGGCTGCGTGTTCAGCGCATGGGTGTCGAGTTCAAGTACCGGCCCCTCGGAGAGCGCCATGGCGCGGTGCAGCACGTTCTCCAGCTCCCGGACATTGCCCGGCAGGGGCAGTGTGCAGATTTGCGCCAGGGCGGGGGCGGACAGCTGAGGTGCTGGTATGCCGGACTCAGCGGCGATCCTGATCAACAGGGCCCGGCACAAGGCTGGCAGGTCTTCGCAGCGCTCGCGCAGAGGGGGGATGTAAATGTCGATGACGTTGAGGCGGTAATACAGGTCCTGTCGAAACCGTCCGGCCTGTACTTCGGCCGCCAAGTCTTTGTGGGTGGCACTGACGATGCGGACATCCACCTGCTCTTCTTGTAACGCTCCCAGGGGCCGCACGCTGCGTTCCTGGATCGCGCGTAGCAGCTTGGACTGCATGGCCAGGGGCAGGTCGCCAATTTCGTCCAAAAACAAGGTGCCACCATGGGCGGCCTGGAAAAAGCCGACGCGGTCCTGATTCGCACCGGTGTATGCGCCTTTGCGGGCGCCAAAAAACTCGGCTTCCAGCAGGTTCTCCGGAATGGCGCTGCAGTTCACGGGAACCCAGGGTCCCTGGACGCGGTGGCTGTTGGCGTGGATGGCGCCTGCAACCAGCTCTTTGCCGGTACCCGATTCACCGCGGATAAGCACCGGGGCCATGCTGCGGGCCACCTTGACGATCCGGTCCTTCACTTGCGTCATGACGCCGGAGGTGCCGACCATTTTGGCCAGCGCGGCTTCCGCACTGGCGGTGGCGCCACTGTGCGATGTTTTCAGGGTCGGGTTGCGTGACGGGACCGGTGGGGTGGATGCATTGCCCTGCAGGGCGTTGGCCACGACGGCGCGAAACTGTTTCAGGTCAACCGGTTTGGAGAGGTAGTCAAACGCCCCGGCTTTGAGTGACTCCACGGCGTTTTCAGCAGATCCATAGGCGGTAATCACGACGCAGCGCTCCGGGCGCTGCTCCGCCCGCAACTGGGCCAGAATGTCGGTGCCCGAGCCATCGGGCAGGCGCATGTCGGTAATGATCGCGTCAAAACGTTGTTGACCCAACTGGTCCCTGGCCTCTTGCACGCTACCGGCGGTCTCTACACGGTAACCCTCGCGCAGCAGCGTCAGCTCGTACAGCGTGCGCAGGTCTGGTTCATCGTCAATGACCAGAATGCGCGCGTCGTTCAGTACAGGGAGGTTTGCCATGGTGCTTCCGTATTGTCGTTTGGCCTTGTGTCCTCGATCAGTGGCAAGGTAATCGAAAACGCATTGCCGTCGGTGGCTTGGCCCGCCATAGGCTGCGCGCTGCGGTGGTAGGCCAGGGTGGCACCATGGCGCTCGCACAGCTCTCTGCAAATATACAGACCCAGACCGCTGGAGCGGCTCTCGGAGGAGAAAAACGGTTCAAACAGGTGGCGTTGCACAGACGCGTCCATGGGGGCTCCATCGCTCCACACTGTCACGCGTGCTACGCGGTCATAGCGCTGGCTCAGTACCTGGATGCTAGTGGCACGCTTGCTGGCGTAGCGCCGTGCGTTTTCCAGCAGATTCACCAGAATCTGGCGCAGGTGATCCGCATCAAAGTGCACCGGGAGCGCTTCGGTGTCGACTTCAATATGCAACTGAGGCAGGTACCCCGATTGTTGTCCCCAATCCGACGCAATGCGGTGTACCAGCTCGTGCAAAAGAATGTGCTGTGCCAGCAAGGCGGGATCGTTGCCGCGCACACGGGACACGTTGAGGATGTCATCCACGATTTTTTCAAGCCGTTTGGCGTTTTGGGACACCATCGCGGTCAGTTTTTTCTGGCGTGGGTCACTGATGTCTTCGTCCAGCAAGGCATTGGCCTGGGCAATGGCGGCCAACGGATTGCGTATCTCGTGCGCCACCGCGGTGGAGAGTCGCCCCATGCTGGCCAGTTTTTCGGTGCGCAAGCGGGCTTCCTGCTCGCGCTGGTCTTGCAGAAACAGAACACACAAACTGTCTTGAGCGATGCCTTGTGGTGCCGCCAGGCTGGTGCGAACCATCACCCGGCGCGGCCCGCTGTCTGCGTGGTGGATGGTGACCTCTGCCTGTTGGGCGCGGCCGGTGCCTGTACTCATGCGGGTCAGGTGCAGCAAGGGCTGCCAGGCAGGGCTGCTTTTGAGGTCGAACATGGCCGAGCGCAATGGCCGTTGCGGGCTGCCCAGCAGCATGCGGGCAGCGGGGTTGGCGGCCCGTACCAGGCCCTGCGCATCCACAATGAGCACCCCATCGGGCAGGGACTCAATCACCAGCTCATTCACCTGGCGCTGGATGGTCGCTGCCAATTGACTCAGGCGGGCGCGTTTTCCCTCGCTGGCCAGGCGGGTCGCCAACTGATTGGCCAGCAGTGCAATTAAAAAATAACCGGCGCCAGCCAACGCCGCTTGCACAAACGCTGGGGTGGCATCTCCAGGGGCGTCGCTGTACATCCAAAAGGTACCGCCGAGAAGCAGCATGCTGACCCCCGCCGCGGTACCCAGCGCCAAGCGTAAGGACCCCAGTACCGATGCCAGCAAAATGGGCAGTGCAAACAGGGGGGTGTAGTTGAGGTTGCCGCCCTGTAGCCATTGCAAGGCCGAGAACACGCCAATGTCCAGCCCGATCAGCACCCCCCAGGCACGGTTGAAAGCCTGGCCGAGGTAACGCGGACGTACCAAGCGTTTTGCCGCCAGGGTGCCCAGAAAGTACGCGGCGCAGATCCCGATGAGGGTGCGACTTTGGGCCGACCCTGTGGCATACAGACCCGCTTGCAGTACCAGCAACACCAAGCCCAGCGTGAGTCGCGCCGTCATGAAGGCTTGCCACAGGCGTGAGAACTCTTGGGTGCCCTCGGGGGGCTCGGGCGTGGGCTCCAGCGCCGCCGGGCCGAACCACGAGTGCTCGGGAAGCGCGTTGGTGGGCATCACCCCTCCGCCGCTTGGCGGTGCGCTGGGCTGCAGTAAACACCGTGTTGGCCACGGAGCGATTCAGATTCTGGCAAGTGCAGGCCGCACTGGCGGCAGGCCACCATGTCCGCTGGCGCCGCCTGCGCTTGGGTCTTCTGCTGCCGCTTGTGCTCCAGGGTGCTACTGCGCGCACTGCGCCAGCGCCAGGCCACCAGAAACACCACGGCCAAGACAATGAAATACTTCATGCACCGCGCCCCAAAACCACTTCGAGCACAAACCGCGAGCCCACATAGGCCAGTAGCAGCAAAACCGTGCCGGTGTACAGAATGCGGTTGGCCTGCTTGCCGCGCCAGCCAAACTGGTAACGGCCGACCAGCAAAACGGCAAAGGTGAGCCAGGCCAGCACGGAAAACACCGTCTTGTGGTCCCAGCGCCAGGCGTGGGCCGGCCCGTACACCACATCACCAAACCCAAAGCCCATGACCAACGTGGCACTCAGCAGCACAAAACCTGCCGCGACAAAGCGGTAGGTCAACCGTTCTAGCGTCAACAAGGGCAAGCCACTGTGCGGATCGGCTGCCTGGCGAATCCGTGTTTCCGCGCGGGTCATGAACCAGGCGTGTACCACGGCGGTGCCAAACAGGCCGTAGCTGGCGACGCCCAACAACAAATGCAGGGGCAGCCAGATGGAGGCTGAGGACGACAGGGCCGTGCCGGGAAACACAAAGGCCAGCACCACCGCCAGGGCCCCCAGGGCGGCCAGGGCCCAGCGGGTTTGCAGCTGGGGGAACACCTGGCTTTCCACGGTATAGACCGCAGCCACCAGCCAGGCGGTGCCCGACAGCGCGGGGGCAAACCCGAAATGCACGGTCTCGCCCAGCAGGCCCCAGGCCAGCACCACGCCATGCAGCACCCAGGCCACGGCCACCCAGGCCCGCGCCGCACCCACCGACAGATGGGCCGCACGCAGAGCCGTCCACGCGTAGGCGCTGGCGGCCAAAACCGACAGGGTCAGGCTGATGGGGGACGCACTGGCTAAAATCATGCCCACAGTTTAGCGTTTTGCTCCCTGCCAGCCCCGGCTGGCCCTCACCACAGGTTCCGCTTGCCGGAATACGTCTTATGGCTTCCGCCCTCACCGACAAACTCTCCCGCCTCGTCAAAGACCTGCGTGGCCAAGGCCGCATCACCGAGAGCAACGTCACCGACATGTTGCGCGAGGTGCGCATGGCGCTGCTGGAGGCCGACGTGGCCTTGCCCGTGGTGCGCGACTTCATCGCCCGCGTCAAAGACAAGGCCCTGGGCCAGGAAGTGCTGGGCTCACTCCAGCCCGGCCAGGTGCTGGTCAGCATCGTGAACCGCGAGCTGGCCGCCACCATGGGCGAGGGCGTGAGTGACATCAACCTCGCGGCCCAACCCCCTGCCGTCATCCTGATGGCCGGTTTGCAGGGCGCTGGTAAAACCACCACCACGGCCAAGCTGGCCAAACACCTGATCGAGAAGCGCAAAAAGAAGGTGCTGACGGTGTCGGGCGACGTGTACCGCCCGGCCGCTATCGAACAGCTGAAGACCGTGACGGCGCAGGCCGGTGCGGAGTGGTTTCCCAGCACGCCAGACCAAAACCCGGTGGACATTGGCCGCGCCGCGCTGGACTACGCTAAAAAACATTTCTTCGACGTGCTGCTGGTGGATACCGCGGGCCGCTTGGCGATTGACGAAGCGCTGATGCTGGAAATCAAGAACCTGCACGCCGCGCTGAACCCGGTGGAAACGCTGTTTGTGGTGGACGCCATGCAGGGCCAGGACGCGGTGAACACCGCCCGGGCCTTCAAGGAAGCGCTGCCGCTGACCGGCATCATCCTGACCAAGACGGATGGTGACTCGCGCGGTGGTGCGGCCCTCTCGGTGCGCCAGGTCACGGGCGCACCCATCAAGTTTGCCGGTACCAGTGAAAAGCTGGACGGACTGGAGGTGTTTGACGCGGAGCGCCATGCGGGCCGCATCCTGGGCATGGGCGACATCGTGGCGCTGGTGGAGCAGGTCACTGCCGGCGTGGACATCGAAGCCGCCAAGAAGCTGGCCGACAAGGTCAAGAGTGGTGCGGGCTTCGATTTGAACGACTTCTTGGCCCAGATCCAGCAGATGAAACAGATGGGCGGCCTGGCCAGCCTTATGGACAAGCTGCCTGCCGCCATGGCGGCCAAGGCCGGTCAGGTGGACATGGACAAGGCCGAAAAAGACATCAAGCGCAAGGAAGGCATCATCCACAGCATGACGCCGCTGGAGCGCCGCAAGCCCGACCTCATCAAGGCCACGCGCAAGCGCCGTATTGCTGCCGGTGCGGGCGTGCAGGTGCAAGAGGTGAATCGCATGCTCAAAGAGTTTGAGCAGATGCAGGACATGATGAAGAAGATGAAGGGCGGCGGCATGATGAAGATGATGAAACGCATGGGGGGCATGAAAGGCATGCCCAAGATGCCGTTTTGAGTTCATCCCCCAGCCCCAACACCCTGGCGGGTATTGGCCTGGCCGTGTTGGCCATGGCCTGTTTCGCGGTCTTGGACACCACCACCAAATGGGTGTCGCTGGGCGTGCCGCTGATGATGGCGATTGGGTTTCGCTACCTGTTTCAGGCCGTGGCCACCACGGTGGCGGTGTATCCCCAGCGTGGGCGGGCGCTGTTGCATACCCGGCATTTGGGGCTGCACATTGCGCGTGGTGTTTTGTTGCTCACCACCAGCCTGCTGGCCTTTCTGAGCCTCAAACACATGCCGGTGGGCGAGTTCACGGCGATTGTGCTGATCACCCCCCTGGTGGTCACGCTGCTGGCGGCGCGCATGTTGCGCGAAACCGTGTCGCCGCTGCGCAAGCTGCTGGTGGCCGGTGGTTTCATCGGCACCTTGACCATCGTGCGCCCGGGTGGGCAAGACTTCACCTGGGCCTTGCTGTTCCCCGTGGGCGTGGTGGTGGCAAACGCGGGGTTTCAGCTGCTCACCAGCCGCATGGCGCGCACCGAAGACCCCATGACCATGCAGTTTTATACCGGCTGGGTGGGCGCGTTGTTGCCGGCCTTGGCCTTGCCCTGGGTGTGGGTCGAGATCACGGCACCTGCGGTGTGGGGCGGCTTGTTGTTGATGGGCGTGATGGGCACGGTCGGCCACTTTCTGTTCATCCTGGCCTTCAAGCGCGCGCCAGCGGCCACCCTCATGCCCTATATGTATGCGCAGATCGGTTTTGCCATGCTGGGCGGCTGGTTGCTGTTCTCGCATGTGCCCGACCACTGGTCACTGGTGGGCATGGGCCTGATTGCGGTGTGTGGTGCTGCGGGCGCCTTGCTCACGGCGCACGAAAGCCGAGCATCGGCGGAGCCGCCGGAGCACTGATTTTGGATGAAATCAGCCTCTAGCCCTTACCGGTATTGCGCAAGCAGCTCCTGAAATAATAGCAATTGAGGGCGCTGCTGGCGCGTCAAGTCGTGCAGGCTTAGGCGCCCACCAGCTCCTGCGTCAGTACCTCGCCGCGCAGCGTGTAGCTGCGGGTTTCGGTGATGCGTACATCGACCAGCTGGCCCACCAGGCGCGGCTGGCCAGCGAAGTTCACCACGCGGTTGCACTCGGTGCGGCCCATCAGTTCGCCGTTGTCGCGCTTGGAAGCACCTTCCACCAGAATACGCTGCACCGTGCCCAAACGCTGGTCGCTGATGCGGGCGATGTTGGCGTTGATCGCGGCCTGCAGCTCCTGCAAGCGCGCCAGCTTCACCTCGTGCGGGGTTTCGTCGTGCAGATTGGCTGCGGGGGTGCCGGGGCGCGGGCTGAAGATGAAACTGAACGAGTTGTCAAACCCGACGTCGGCAATCAGCTTCATCATCTTGGCGAAGTCGTCGTCGGTCTCGCCGGGGAAGCCGACGATGAAGTCCGAGCTGATCGACATGTCGGGCCGGATGGCGCGCAGCTTGCGGATGGTGCTCTTGTATTCCATGGCGGTGTAGCCGCGCTTCATGGCCATGAGGATCTTGTCGCTGCCGTGCTGCACCGGCAGGTGCAGGTGGCTCACCAGCTTGGGCAGCTTGTCGTAGGCCGCAATCAGGCTGGGCGTGAACTCGTTGGGGTGGCTGGTGGTGTAACGGATGCGCTCGATGCCGGGAATGTCGCTCACGTATTCCAGCAGCGTTGCAAAGTCGGCCATCTCGCCCGTGCCGCCCATGGTGTGGCGCCAGGCGTTCACGTTCTGGCCCAGCAGGTTGACCTCTTTCACCCCCTGGTCGGCCAGACCGGCAATCTCCACCAGCACGTCTTCAAATGGGCGGTTCACTTCCTCGCCGCGCGTGTAGGGCACCACGCAGTAGCTGCAGTACTTGGAGCAGCCTTCCATGATGCTCACAAACGCGCTGGCGCCGTCCACCTTGGCCGGTGGTAGGTGGTCGAACTTCTCGATCTCGGGAAAGCTGATGTCCACCTGGGGCTTGTCCAGCAGGCGACGCTGGTTCAGCAGCTCGGGCAGGCGGTGCAGGGTTTGCGGGCCAAACACCACGTCCACATAGGGCGCGCGCTTGATGATCTCGGCGCCCTCCTGGCTGGCTACGCAACCGCCCACGCCAATTTGCACGCCTTTCTTCTTCAGGTGCTTGATGCGGCCCAGGTCGGAAAACACCTTCTCCTGCGCCTTCTCGCGCACCGAGCAGGTGTTGAACAAAATCAGGTCCGCCTCGTCCACGTTTTGTGTGGGCTCGTAGCCTTGGGCTGCGCCCAGCACGTCCACCATCTTGTCCGAGTCGTACTCGTTCATCTGGCAACCAAAGGTTTTGATAAAGACTTTTTTGGACATGATGTATCCCGAAGAAATGCTATGAATAAAGGAGCTTCTCGCGCAGTACTGGCGAGGGTGAAAAGCCGATTTGGCTTGAAAGTAGCGCGGTGGCGCTTACTGCGTGGAGTAGGCCGGCGCGGTGGGCATGAGTTTGGCTTCCACCTCGGTCAGCACCCACACTTCATGCAACATGCCTTGCGGCTCCAGCAGGTAGACCACGGGCAGGGTCAGGCCTACCATGGCGGACGACATGGCCAGCATGCCATTGGCGCCTCGGATGCGGGCACCGGGCGAGAGGCGCGCTACCTTGTTGTTCAGCAGCACCTCGGGCGGTGCCAGTACCTGCAGCGTGCCGCGCAAGGATTTGGGCGGGAAGGTGCGCACCGCCACAGCCACCGTGCCAGTGCTGTCCGTGATCACCTGGGTTGTGGGGCTGGTTTGCGCCATGCCGCCCAGGGGCAGGGCGGCCAGCAGAGAAAGTGCGCTCAGGGCGCGAATGCAGCGGTTCATGGTGTGTATCCAGAGGCTGTGGAGGAAGGCGCCGATTTTACCGGCCTTGCTGTTCAGCGGGACTTTTTAAGGCGCTGCAGCATCAATTCTTGCGCAATGCGCATGCGCTCCACGGCAGCAGACAAGTTTTTGAACTCTTGAACTTTGATACTGGCGACGGGCTTGGCGGACTCTCCGCGGCTGAGTGCGTCGACCATCTCTGTCAACGTCTGAATAGGCTCAGACACACTTTTGGGCAGGCTGATCAACAGATAGATACCAATGGCAATACCAATCAACACGGTGGCCATCACGCCATAAATCATCTTGTTAAAACCCTCATTGGTCACGGTGGTCAGTGCCAATGTGGCCTGGCTCTTTTGGGTAAAGGTTTCTGCCACGCCTTTGATCAGGTCCGCAGAAAAGCGATCCTTGCCAGCCTTGATGAGGTCGTTGGCCTCATCGGGCATCAGCATGCGTGTGCTCGACACAGGCGGTGTTACCTCTTTGGTTTTGGCACCTTTGCTGTTGGTCGCAGCTTCTGCTGCCAATGCTTGCGCTTGTGCTGTTTCTTGTTGAATTTTGTCGGCCCGGGCATTTACTTCGGCAAACACTTTGGTCATTTCTGCTGCGTAGAACGCGCTGGCACCGGCCCATTTTTCGACCTGGGTGACATCATCCCCGTTCAGGGCGCTGTCCGTATTCGCGCGCATGCGGCTCAGCAACGTGCTTATTTTTTCCATCGTACCTGTCCACTCTTTTTGGTACTGCGCGCGCTTCTCAGGGTTGTCGACGTAAATAAAGTACTCTTTTTCGTATCGGCGAATCTGCTGCGCCAAGGTAGACAGTTCAGCCAAACCAACCTGTGCAACGGTATTTTTTCGAGCCACCTCGACGACTTCCCGCTCGGTGTAGCGTCCCATGGTCAGCACGCCGACTGCCTGCAGTACAAAAAACGCAATGATGGCTACGAGGCCGATCATCAGATTGCGGTTGATAGAGATGGTTTTCATGGGTTACTTCTTCTGTTGGATGTTGGCGAGTGTTTTGTGACCACATTGCTCCAAGACAGCTTGGCGAATGCGCTCACTGGGCAAGCCGGCTGGCAATTGTTGGAGCAGGTTGATCAAAAAGGAGCGCAGGTGAACTTCTTCGCTGGCCTGTAGCAAGCTGTCTCCTGTTGTTGTGGCTTCCATGGCATCGTCCACAACGAACTGAGCGGCTACACCAAGGTACTCAACAAGGACTGCTGTGGCTGTTGCTGCCACTTGTTCGGGATTCCACACCTGAGATCTACTTTCATTTAGGCCTAAAAGAGGCTAACGATGCGTTATGGCATCGTTTTCAGAAATTGTATGTCTGGGGCAACGACGGCCTGGTACGGGCCGGTCGCCAGAATGAAAAAACCCGTAATTGTGTGAACAATTACGGGTTTTTAATTTGGTGGTCGTAGGTGGATTTGAACCACCGACATCAGCATTATGAATGCTGCGCTCTAACCAACTGAGCTATACGACCGAAGCCCAGAATTATAGACCAAAAATTATTGGTGGGTAAATTGGGCTGCGCGCTTGTTCACGAAGGCGTCCATGCCTTCCTTCTGGTCGGCGGTGGCAAACAGCGCGTGGAACAGGCGGCGTTCAAACACAATCCCGTCGGCCAACGTGCCTTCAAATGCCCGGTTCACAGCCTCTTTGGCCGCCATCGTGGCGATTTGCGAGAAGGCGCAGATCTGCAGCGCGGCGCCCAGGGCTTCGTCCTGCAGTTTGTCCAGCGGCACCACACGGCTCACCAGCCCGGCGCGCTCGGCTTCCGCCGCGTCCATCATGCGGCCGGTCAGCGCCAGGTCCATGGCCTTGGCTTTGCCCACGGCGCGCGGCAGGCGCTGGGTGCCGCCCGCGCCGGGGATGATGCCCAGCTTGATCTCGGGCTGGCCGAATTTGGCGTTGTCGGCGGCAATGATGAAGTCGCACATCATGGCCAGCTCGCAGCCACCGCCCAGGGCGAAGCCGCTGACGGCGGCAATCACGGGCTTGCGCACGCTGCGAATGGTTTCCCAGTTGCGGGTGATGAAGTCGCCCTTGTAGGCGTCGGCAAAGCTGAACTTAGCCATGACCGTGATGTCGGCGCCCGCGGCAAAAGCCTTCTCGCTGCCAGTGAGCACGATGCAGCCAATGGCCGGGTCGGCGTCAAAACCCTTGAGTGCGGCGCCCAGCTCGTCCATGAGTTGGTCGTTCAGCGCGTTCAGCGCCTTGGGGCGGTTCAGCGTGATGACAGCGACCTTGTCGCCTTCGGTACGGGTGGTGATGCATTCGTAGCTCATGATGGGGTCTCCAGATTTTTGCGTCTTGGCACTATAGCGAAGAGGGTTTGCACATGACTGACACCGGCACGACCTCCACCCCGGAAACTTTGGTTCTTTACGCCGAACACGGCGCCGTGGCCCTGCTCACGCTGAACCGCCCGGCCGCGCTCAACGCCTTCACCCGCGAGATGCACCACGCGCTGTGGGCCGCGCTGGACCGGGCGGAGGCCAATCCTGCCATCCGCGCTGTGGTGCTGACGGGCGCAGGGCGTGGCTTCTGCGCGGGGGCGGACCTCAATACCGGAGAGCTGGGGCCAGACGCGCACCCGGCGGGGCGGCCTGATCCTGGCGTGAGCATCGAGCAGGCCTTTAACCCCACGGCGCGCCGCCTACAAGCGCTGCGGTTCCCCACAGTGGCCGCGGTCAATGGCATGTCGTTTGCGCTGGCCTGCGACATTGCCATTGCTGCGCCGGGCGCGAGCTTTATTCAGGCCTTCAGCAAGATCGGCCTGATTCCCGATGCGGGCAGCACCTGGTTTTTGCCGCAGCGCCTGGGCATGCCACGCGCGCTGGCCTTGGCGATGACGGGCGACAAGCTGATGGCCGCGCAGGCCAAGGAGTGGGGTCTGATTTGGGACGTGGCCGATGACTGTGTGGCCGCCGCCATGGAGATGGCGCAGCGCCTGGCCGCCATGCCGACGCAGGCGTTGGTGGCGACGCGGCATTTGCTGCGGGATGGGGCTGCGCGTACGTTGAACCAGCAGTTGGATGCCGAGCGCGATGCGCAAAGTGCCATGGGGCGGACTGAAGACTATGTGGAGGGGGTGTGGGCTTTCCGCGAGAAACGGCTTCCCAAATTTACGGGGAGTTAGTTGCCGCTCGCCAGCAGGGTGGGGGCGCCGAAGCGGGTTGGGCCGGGGCCCTCATACTGTCCTGCTGGCCAGAAATCGGGCCCCAGCCCAACCCGCTTCGGCGTGCGGTGCGTGTGTGTTGTGGTGGCTAGGAACTGCCGTCTAGCCACTTTGTTACTGCGGCTGTGTCGCGGATGGACAGGCGCACAGCGGTGCTTGGGGCGGGCATGGTCAGTGTCAAGCTCATCAAACGCTTGTCGCGCGATACCAGCGCGCTGACCTTCTTGGCCTTGCCGGTGTACAGCGTCAAATCGTCCAGTACCTGCATGCGCCAGGGCTCACCCTCGGTTTGCACTGCCAGCCATTCGTCATTTGCGGCAAAGCCAGCTTTTTCTGCCGCCCCACCGCGCAGCACCTGCTGAATGAACAGGCCGCCGTTTTCCTTCACGCGCAGGCCCAGTTGCTGGGCCACCTGGTCGGGCTCGCGGTTCACCTGCACGCCGTGCTGCTCCAGCAGTTCGGCCACGGGCAGCTCTTTGGTGCTGTGCACCCAGTGCGCAATCTCTTTGGCAAATGAACGGCCGCCCAGCGCTTGCAACACGGCCAGCAGGTCGGCCTCGGCCATGGGGCCACCGGCGCAGCGCGTCCACAGGCCACGCATCACGGCGTCCAGTGTGGTCTTGCCTTCGGCGCGCAGCGTCAGGTCCAGGCACAGGCCGACCAGCGAGCCTTTGGTGTAGTAGCTCACCGTGGCGTTGGCGGTGTTTTCGTCTTGGCGGTAGTACTTCACCCACGCGTCAAAGCTGCTTTGTGCGACGCTTTGTACCAGGCGGCCCGGCGTCTGGGCCACCTGGTTGAGGGTTTTGGTGAGCAGCTTGAGGTAGGTGGTGTTGTCGATGCGCTTGGCGCGGCGCAGCAGCAGGTCATCAAAATAGCTGGTGAAGCCCTCAAAGAACCACAGCAGCTGGGTGTAGTTCTCTTGGGTGTAGTCATACGTGGCCAGTTCGACCGGGCGCAGGCGTTTGACGTTCCAGGTGTGGAAGTACTCGTGGCTGATCAGCCCCAGCAGCGTGGTGTAACCCTCCGGCTGTTTGTGTGTGGTGGGCGCCAGCGTGCTGCGCGGCTGGCGCGGCAGGTCTTTGCGGTTGCAGATCAGCGCGGTGGAGTTTTTGTGCTCTAGGCCACCGTAGCCGTCGTGCACGGCATTCAGCATGAAGACGTAGTTTTTGAATGGAATCGGGCTCTGGCCCACGTCCCGCTTGCGCGAGGCGCTCACTTTTTTGATGTCTGTGTCGGCCGCGTCGCCATGCCAGAAGCGCAGCTCGGCCTCGCAGATGGCCTGGGTGTCAGCCAGCAGCTGGGCACCGTCAAAGCTGGGTGGCGCACCGGCCACCACAAAGCGGTGCGGAATGCCGCAGGCCACAAAGCTGCCGCTCCAGAACGGCCCCATTTCCACCGGGCAGTCCACCAGCGTGTCGTAGTTGTCGGCGCGGTATAGGCCAAAGCCGGCCTTGGTTACGCGCACCGGCTCCAGCCCGGTGGCCACGCTCCAGCCTTTGAGGCCGTCGCTGGCCGTCAGCGCCAGCGTGTGCGGGGCGTCGGCTTGCTCGGCCACCTGCAGGCACAGGCTGGTGCCGTTGAAAAAGCCGCGGGTTGCGTCCAGCCAGGCAGTACGCACCGAATTGTCAAACGCGTAGACCTCGTACTGCACCTGCAGCGGGGTGCCAGGTGTGGAGCTCACCTCCCAGGTCGCCTTGTCTTGCTGCACCACAGCCGCCCGTTTGCCGGCTTGGCGGGCCTCCAGCTTTTGCAGGTGCTTGGCAAATTCGCGCACCAGGTAGCTGCCCGGAATCCACACCGGCAGGCGCAGGGTTTGCGTGGCCGCGGGGGTGGGTACGGTCAGGGTGACCTGGAACAGGTGGGTGGCTGGGTCCAGCACCTCCACCTGGTAGTGAATGGGGGTAGCGGCTTTTCGGGGCGAGGAGGTGATTTTCATGTGAAATAGGCCGCTAGACCTTATGGATGCTGCGCAAGCAGCTATTAAAACAGGAGTGTAGAGGGGCCGATCTGCGGCTCCTGGGTGCTGCGTTGGTCTTAGCCCTTGGCCGCAGCCAGGTGTTTCTCGATTTGCGGTGCGTCAATGGCGCCGGGCACACGGTTGCCATCCTGGAAGATCAGTGTGGGTGTGCCGTTGATGCGGTAGGTTTTGCCAAATTCCACATTGCGCGCCAGCGGGCTCACGTCACACATGGCAGCCGCGGTCGGGGCGGCCTGGTCGCGCAGCATCCAGTCTTGCCAGGCGGTGACCTTGTCCTTGGCGCACCAGATGGCCTTGGATTTTTCGGTGGAGTCTGCACCCAGGATGGGGTAGAGGAACATGTAGATGGTGACGTTGTCGACCTTTTGCAGGTCGCGCTCAAAGCGTTTGCAGTAGCCGCAGTTGGGGTCTTCAAACACCGCCACCTTGCGTTGGCCATTGCCCCGCACGATGGTGAAGGCGTCCTTGAAGGGCAGGCTGTCGAACTTGACGGCGGTGAGTTTGTTGATGCGCTCCTCGGTCAGGTTGCGCAGTTCCTTGTCTTTGGTGAGGATCAGGTTGCCTTGGAAGATGTGGTCACCACTGGCATCGCTGTAATAGATTTCAGCACCGTTCACGCGGATCTCAAAAATGCCCGGAATACTGGTTTTGCGTACCTCGTCGATGTTTTTGAAAAGAGGAACGCGTTTGCCCAGATTGGCGCGGATAGCGGCCTCTTGGGCGTGCAGGTTGCTGCCCAGGGTGCAAAGGGCCAGTGCGGCGGCCAGAAGAGAGGTGGAGAGTTTCACAGCTTAGGTCTCGTGGTGAGGGAATGGATTACAGGTGTGCGGCGCCCATGGCACGTCGCGCTACCCAATGTTTGAGCAGGCCGCTGGCATTGAAGCGTTGCATGCCCCAGTTGCGCAGGCCGGCCGCTGCTGCGTGGGGGTGGGCAAACAGTTGTTGCAGGGCATCGCCCGTGCCGCCTACCAAGGCAAAGTCGGCTTTGCGGGCGCGCTCGTAGCTGCGCAGCAGTTTGGGGTCGGCCACGCTGCGCCAGTAGGGGCGGGTGTCCAGCACACGCACCAGCTCGGCCACATCGCCCAGGCCCAGGTTCAGGCCCTGGCCGGCCAGCGGGTGCACATTGTGGGCCGCGTCGCCGGCCAGCACCCAGGCACCGGTGGCAGATAGGCCGCTCCAGCGGCGTGCCAGCGCATGTTGCAGCGGCCACACCTTGCGTGCACTCTCCAGCGTCACGGCACCCAGGGTATCGTGGCTGGCAGCTTGCAGTGCTTGGCTAAATTCCATGTCGGAGGCGGCTTGCAGGGCGGTGGCCCGGTCTGGAGAGACTGACCACACCACGGCGCATAAGTTCCCATCGGGCCCACCCATGGGCAGAAAGGCCAGGATCTCGCCTTGCGAGAACCACTGCCGTGCCACCTGGCCGTGGCCCTGGGCGCAGGTCACGCGGGCGGCCAGCGCCCATTGGCCGTACGCCGTCACGTCAAAGTCCACGCCCAGTTCTTCGCGCGTGCGGCTGGCCCGGCCTTCGCACACCACGGTGAGGGTGGCTTGGGGTGGGGTGTCCACCACTTCAATCAGGGGTTGAAAACGCACTGCCTCGGCCAGTTGGGCCTCCAGTGCAGGCACGTCCACGATCCAGTTCAGTGCGTCCGTGCCCTGCAAGGCGGTATCAAAGGCCACTTCGCCACCCTGGTCGCCATGCACTTCCATGCGCAGCACCGGCGTGGCCTGGGCGGCCTCGGGCCAGCAGCGCACACCTTCTAGCAGCGCACGTGCGGGCTGGTTCAGCGCGTAGGCGCGCACATCGGACTCGGCCGGGGTGGAGGGCGCCGCATACAGCGCCACGCGCAGCCGTTTGGCGGCCAAATGCAGGGCCAGGGTGCGCCCCACAATGCCTGCGCCGCGGATGCCAATGTCGTAAGAAGAAGCCATGCGGCCATTGTAGGAGGCCGGGTACCATGCCCTTTTGACCGCAACAGGAAAACCCCAATGAGTGAAGGTGCCAGCGATGTGTTGGGGCAGATTGCCCAGCTGATGATTTACCCGGTGAAATCTTGCGCCGGAGTGGCCGTGACCGAGGCGGTGCTGCTGGACACCGGCCTGCAGTGGGACCGCCACTGGATGGTGGTGGACGCGGAGGGGCTGTTTCTCAGCCAGCGGGAATGTGCGCGCATGGCACTGATTTGCCCGCAGCTCACGCCTGACGCGCTGCTGCTGCAGGCGCCTGGCATGCCGGAGTTACGCGTGCCGCTGCAGGCGGGTGGCCCCAGTCTGCGTGTGCAGGTCTGGGACGACGTGGTGGACGCGCTGGACATGGGCCCCGAGGCCGGCGAGTGGCTGCAGACGTTTCTGGGCGCGCCAGCCCAGCGCCTGGTGCGCTTTGACCCCGCCGCGCAGCGCGCCTGCAGCACGAAATGGACCGGCGGTGTGGCCGCCAGCACCCAGTTTGCCGACGGTTACCCGGTGCTGGTGACCACCGACAGTGCCATGGACGAACTCAACACCCGACTGGTCGCCCAGGGCCACCCGGCGGTGGGTATGGATCGCTTTCGGCCCAATGTGGTGCTCAGCGGCCTGCTGCCGCATGACGAAGATCACCTGGGCCCGCTGGAGGTGTGGGCCGACGGCGCGGCGATCGCCGGCCTGCAACTGGTCAAACCCTGCGCACGCTGCCCGATTCCGAACATCGACCCGGCGACAGCCGAGAGCCACCCTGGCGTGGGTGATGCCCTGCAGGCCTACCGCCAGGATGCGCGGGTGGATGGTGCCATTACCTTTGGCATGAACGCCATCGTGACCCATGGCGCCGGCACCGTGCTGCGGGTGGGCCAGGTGGTGCGCGGCGACTACGCGTTCGGTTGAGTCGGCATTTCGCTGCTGGCGCCATGCCGGGAGTGCAGCGAGGACAGGGGGGCGGGTTCGGTGTGTGGCGCTTCCAGAAAACGGATGGGGCGGCGCGTGCGCGGCGAGATGCCCTCGAGCACATTGCCCAGCTCTTCCAGAATGCTATCGGCCGAGGGAATGACCTCGTGCAGCAGCACGCAGGCCACGTGGAACTGCAAGGTCACCTCGGGCTTGAGGCCGGGCAGCGGGATCAGACCGGATGCAATCAGGCGCACCATGCGCTCGGTCAGCACCTGGCGGTCGGTCACACCATCCAGCACCAGGCCGAAGCGGGCCGTATCCAGGCGGCCAGCCGGGTCCACATCGCGCAGCACGCGGTGCAGCTTGACGGCGGCACGCAGCAGGCACTGTTCGGCCACAGCGTCGCCGTAGGATTCGCGCAGGAATTTGAAATTCACCACATCCACCAGCACGATGGCCGAGGGCTCACCATCGTGCCGAGCCCGGTTCACGGCGTGCGCCACCTGCTGTTGCAACAGCGGCGCCGTCAGCAAGCCAGTCAGCGCGTCT
The DNA here is from genome assembly GCF_056521365.1 of Rhodoferax sp. XS2R6. NCBI lineage: Bacteria > Pseudomonadati > Pseudomonadota > Betaproteobacteria > Burkholderiales > Comamonadaceae > Rhodoferax > Rhodoferax sp. XS2R6. The sequence goes on from NZ_JBWMAY010000004.1 coordinate 104,283, forward strand.
TGGGTGGGCAGGGCCTTGGCACGTTCCTCGGCCTCGCGGCGTTCACGGATGCGGGTATGCAGGGCCTGTTGCAGCAAAGGCACGGTGATGGCGATGGCCAGCACCAGCATGTAACGTGCTTGCCACCAGTCGGGAATCAGGTGCCACATCTGCGCCACCAGCACCAACACCGCCAGGGCCTGCGGCACATAGGCCATGAACAGCCATTTGCTCACGGCATAGCCGCGTCGCCAGGTCAGTGCGGTGCACATGACGGTGAGGATGGGGCCAGCGGTCAGGTAGACCGAGTTGAAGTAGTCAGCAATTTGGCGGTCGATGGCAGCGGTGAGCAGTGCAATGGGCATGGACGCCAGACCGCAGGCGTATAGCCCTTTGGCCAAACGCGGGTAACCCACGTCCAGCGAGGACAGGTGGCGCACAAACAGCAGTGTGCCGCCCACGCCCAATACTGGCAGGGCCATGTGGGCATAGTTGGACCACAGGGGAGAGGTGGGCCACAACCACATGCCCGAGAGGCCTGTGGCATTGGTGGTGACCAGGGACACCAGCACGGCGTAGCCGGTATACCAGCCATCGACTGCGCTGCGGCTTTGCAGGTAGTGGATGGCACACACCCCGACCAACATGAGCAGCATGCCCATCAAGGTGCCCAGGCCCAGGTTCTCCAGCTCCTGCTGCCGGTCGCGCACGCTTTTGGTGGCCAGGCGCAGGGGCAGCATGGCGGATTTGAAGTTGCGTACTTCCAGGTACACCTCGTGCACGCCTTGCTCGGGTAGGGTGATGGCAAAGTCTGGGTACAGCGAAGGGTGGTCCCATTGCGCCACTGCCGTGGTATCGCCGGCCAGTTGTCGGTTCCAGCCGCCCTTGGCGTTGGGTTGGTAGAGGGCGGCGTAGTCCAGGTAGGGCAGTGGCAAGTGCAGCGTCCAGTCGGCCGACGCGCCGGCATCGCGTTGCAAGCGCAGGCGTATCCACAGCGTGCGTTCGTCGCGCAATGCAAATTGGTGGTCCGCAGGCAAGGGTGAAAAGCTGGCGCGCGACTTTTTACTGATCGTGTCGATGCCTGCACTGGGGCCACTTTCGGTCAGTACCTCCAGGGTGCCGCCAATCTGCAGGCTGGGATGGGCACTGTCCAGCAGGATCAGCGCATTCACTTGTGCATGCGCCGCACCCCCACAAACCCAGCACAGGAGCAAACACCCCGTTAACCAGCTGCGCAGTGCGGTCCCCGCTGTCATGCAGACTCTGCCAGGGGGGCCAGCGGCGCGGCCAGCGTGGGCACCGGTTCCAGGAACCGGATAGGGCGGCGCGTGCGTGGCGAAATGCCGGCCAGCACCTCGGACAAATCGTCCAGCACCCGTTCGGGCGGTACCGGGTTGTCGTGCAGCAGCACGCAGGCGGCCTGGAACTGCAGGGTCACCTCGGGCTGCAGCCCCTGCAGCGGAATCAGGCCCGAGGCCACCAACTTGACCAGCCGTTCGGTCAGTGCCTGGCGGGAGGCTACGCCCTCCAACACCATGCCAAAACGTTCGGTGCCAATGCGGGCCGCCGGGTCCACATCACGCAAGATGCGGTGCAGCTTGATCACCGCCCGCAGCATGCACTGCTCGGCCGTGGTGTCGCCCATGGTGCTGCGGATGCGCTCCAGGTTGGTCACGCTCACCAGGACCAAGGCTACGGGTTCGCGGGTGCCAATGGCGCGCTGGTAGGCGTCTTCCACATGGCTCTGAAAGGCTTGCGCGGTCAGCAACCCGGTCAGGGCGTCCTGCGTGGGCAACTGGTCGGCGCGCAGGGCCACTTCCTTGCGGTCGTGGGTGGCGCGGCTCAAGGCGTAAATGAGGGTGGGGACCGACAGGGCCACGCTTAGCGACATGAAGTAGCGCATTTCCCACTGCGTGGTGACCATGCCAAAGGCTTCTGCCACCAGCCACATCAGGCAGAGAAACTGGGGTACATAGGCCAGCATCAGCCAGGTACCAATGGTGGAGCCGCCGCGCCAGCTCATCACCGTGATCAGCAGGCCGGCGGTGGTGGCCACCAGCAGGGCGACGGTGCCAATGCGATCCGCCATGTCACGCCCCAGCAGCACATACGCCACCACCGCGCCCAGGGTGCCCCAGGCAATCACTTCCAGCGCCTTGTCGTAACGGTGGAAGTGGGTGGACAGCGCATACAGCTTGCGCACAAACAGCAGCGATGTGCCCACGGCCACCAGCGGCAGGATGCTGTTGGCATAGTCAGCCCAGGTGGGCCAGGCGCTCCACAGCAGAGCGTTGAGCACGCCATTGACCTGCGCCACCGACATCGCGACCAGCAGCCCGTACCAGGCGGCCTTGAGGTCAAACGGGTTTTTGTGCTCGTAGTGGCGGATGACCGACAGCGCGGCCAGTGTGAGCAGGGTGCCGATCACCAGGCCCAGGCCCACGCTTTCGAGTTGGCGCTGGCCCTCACGCAGCGGGGCCGTGGCCAGGCGTATCGGCAGGCTCAAGTGTTTGAAGTTGCGCACCTGCAAGTACACATCCTGCGGCACGCCGCTGGGCAGGTCCAGGGTGAACTCGGGGTAGAGGCCGCGCCGGCTCCACAGCGTCTGGGGCAGCGTGTCGCCAGCCGACTGGGCGACCCACTGCTTGGCGTCGCTGCGCTGGTAGAGCGTGACAGCGTCCACAAAAGGAGCGGGCACATTCAGGGTCCAGTGCGCGGTATTGCCGGCAGCGCGCACCAGGCGCAGGTGCAACCAGAGGGTATTACCGTCGTTGAGGGCATGGCGTGCCAGGGCCGATGCCGGGGTAAAGGCCTGCGGGGCCGCGGCCACCTCGTCAATGCTGGCGCGCGTGCCGCCTTCGAGCCAGGTGGGCACTGAACCCGTGAGCTCCAATGCCGTGTTGCCGTCCCCCAAAACCAGGGTCTCTGGCACTGCGGGTGCGGCGGCCCAGACAGGCGCCAACCCCATGCCAAAGCCGAGTGCCAGGGCCAGCATCAAGCGCAAAAGCAGGTATGGCATACACTTGGCACCCAGTTTTTAGAGGTTTGTTATGAGTTTGAAGTGTGGCATTGTAGGCCTGCCCAATGTAGGGAAAAGTACCCTGTTCAACGCCCTGACCAAGGCGGGCATTGCTGCAGAAAATTATCCGTTTTGCACCATCGAGCCCAATGTGGGCGTAGTGGAAGTGCCGGACCCGCGCCTGCAGCAGTTGGCCGACATCATCACGCCCGAGCGCATCGTGCCGGCGATTGTGGAGTTTGTGGACATTGCCGGCCTGGTGGCCGGCGCCAGCACCGGCGAAGGCCTGGGCAACAAGTTTTTGGCCCACATCCGTGAGACCGACGCCACCATCAACGTGGTGCGCTGCTTTGAAGACGACAACGTGATCCACGTGGCCGGCAAGGTCGATCCGATTGCCGACATCGAAGTGATCCAGACCGAACTGTGCCTGGCCGACTTGGGCGCGGTAGAGAAAGCCCTGCACCGCGTGACCAAGCTGGCCCGCTCGGGCGACAAGGAATCCATCAAGCTGGTGGCGATTCTGGAGAAATGCCAGGCCGCGCTGAACGAAGCCAAGCCCGTGCGCACACTGGACTTCAGCAAGGAAGAGCAGCCGCTGCTCAAGCAATTCTTTCTGATCACCGCCAAACCCGCGATGTTTGTGGCCAACGTCTCCGAAGACGGCTTCGAGAACAACCCCTTCCTCGACCGCCTGAAAGCCTTTGCCGCCAAACAGAACGCGCCCGTGGTCGCCATCTGCGCCAAGATCGAAGCCGAGCTGTCGGAAATGGAAGATGCCGACCGGCTCGAATTCCTGCAGGAGTTGGGACAAAGCGAGCCGGGCTTGAACCGCCTGATCCGCTCCGCCTACACGCTGCTGGGTCTGCAAACCTACTTTACCGCCGGTGTGAAGGAAGTGCGCGCCTGGACCATCCATGTGGGCGACACCGGGCCACAGGCTGCCGGCGTGATCCACACCGATTTCGAAAAAGGCTACATCCGCGCCCAGACCATCGCGTTTGACGACTTCATCGCCCACAAGGGCGAGCAGGGCGCCAAAGACGCGGGCAAGATGCGCGCCGAAGGCAAGGAATACGTCGTCAAGGATGGCGACGTGATGAACTTCCTGTTCAGCTCCTAAGCCATCTTTTTCCCCACAACGTGACCCTGTCCTACGACTGGCTGGCCCTGGGGGCTGCGGCCTGCTGGGCCGTCACCGGGCTGCTCTCGGCCCCGCAAGCGCGCCATCTGGGCGCGTTTGCATTTACGCGCTGGCGCATGGGGCTGGTGTTCCTCATGCTGCTGCCGGTGGTGGTGTTCAGTGGGGGCTGGCACACGCTATCCTGGGCTTCCTTTGGTGTACTGGCGTTCAGCGGCTTGATAGGCATTTTTGTGGGCGACACCGCGCTGTTTGCCTCCATGAACCGGCTGGGCCCGCGCCGCACTGGCGTGTTGTTTGCCACCCATGCCTGTTTCAGTGCCCTGCTGGGTTTTGCCGTGCTGGACGAGCGCATGGGCGCTCAGGCCCTGTTGGGTGGTGCGCTGGTGGTGGGCGGCGTGATGATGGCCGTGGCGCTGGGCGCGCACAAAAACGAATCGCATGCGCTGGAAGTCACACGCGGTCACTGGCCGCTGGGTGTGGCACTGGGCCTGCTGGCTGCGCTGTGCCAGGCACTGGGCTCGTTGATCGCCAAACCCATCATGGCTGCCGGTGTGGACCCGGTCACCGCCACGGTGGTGCGTGTGGGCGCGACCTGTGTGGCGCACCTGGTTTTGTTGTGGGCGGGCGTGGGTGTGGCGCGCACGCAGAACGCGCTGTCAGTCCGCGTGCTGGCCTGGGTGGCCCTGAGCGGCATGATTGGCATGGGGCTGGGCATGAGCCTGATTTTGCTGGCCCTGCGTTATGGCGACGTGGGCATGGTGGGCATCCTGTCGTCCGTCTCGCCCGTGCTGGTGCTGCCCTTGCTGTGGTGGCACTTGGGGCGTGCACCCGCGCGTGGCGCCTGGTGGGGTGCCGCGCTTACCGTGCTGGGGACTGCACTTGTTTTAGTGCGCTAGGGCGCATGGATGTTGCGCAAGTAGCTATTGAATTAATAGCGAATTGCGTAGATCTAGTGCGGCTTACCAAAGGGTTGCCAATCCGCTAAGGGCGGCGGTCATCAGGGTGTACCGCGCCAGCTTGCCTACCGCCATGTAGGCCACACAGGGCCAGAACGGCAGCTTGAGCCAACCCGCCACCGCGCACAGTGGGTCGCCCACCACAGGCAGCCAGGCCAGCAAGCAGGCCTTGGGGCCCAGCTTGCGCAGCCAGTCCAATGCACGCAGGTGGTGTGCGCTTTTTCCATAGTGGTCGGCCACACGGTGCGCGCCATACCCCATCCACCAGCTCACCGCGCCGCCCAGGGTGTTGCCCGCCGTGGCCACCAGCACCACGGGCCAAAACAGGTCGGGGTTCAGTTGCACCAGACCGAACACCACCGGTTCCGAGCCCATGGGCAACAGCGTGGCCGAAATAAAGGACACCACAAACACGGTGCCCAGGCTGTACTCGGGCAGCGCAAGCAGATTCAACAGGTTGGGTATCCAGGTGTCCATGGCGAGCGCAGTATAGGCAGGGTGCAGCTTCGCTGCGCTGCAGCAGGCGAATTTCAATTGCTGAAATTTTGGGCAGTTAGAATGCAGGACGGCCCCAACGTCCTGGGGCCCTTGTCTTTTTAAGCCACTCCCGTTTCACACACAGCCCATGCACATCGGTCCATTCGCGTTGGCGAATCACCTCTTTGTCGCGCCCATGGCGGGGGTGACCGACCGCCCCTTCCGGCAGCTGTGCAAGCGCCTGGGCGCGGGCTACGCAGTGAGCGAGATGGTGACCTCGCGCAAAGACTTGTGGAGCACCCTCAAGACCTCACGCCGCGCCAACCACGACGGTGAGCCCGGCCCGATTGCCGTGCAAATTGCCGGCACCGAGGCTGCCATGATGGCCGAGGCTGCGGCGTACAACATCGACCGCGGCGCGCAAATCATCGATATCAATATGGGTTGCCCGGCCAAAAAGGTGTGCAACAAGTGGGCCGGTTCTGCACTGATGCAGGACGAGCAGCTGGCTATCGAGATTGTGGAAGCCGTGGTGCAAGCCTGTGCCCCGCGCAACGTGCCCGTTACCCTGAAGATGCGCACCGGCTGGTGCCAGGAAGAGAAAAATGCCGTGGTGCTGGCGCGCGCTGCCGAGGCCGCGGGTGTGCAGATGGTCACTGTGCATGGCCGCACCCGTGAGCAGGGCTACAAAGGCGCGGCCGAGTACGACACGATTGCCGCTGTGAAAGCCGCGCTGAAGATCCCGGTGGTGGCGAATGGTGACATCACCAGCCCTGAAAAAGCACGCGAGGTGCTGCAGGCCACCGGCGCCGACGCCATCATGATTGGCCGCGCCGCCCAAGGCTACCCCTGGATCTTTCGCGAGGTGGCGCATTTTCTGGCCACTGGCACGCACCTTGCACCGCCGCTGGTGAGCGAAGTCAAACGCCTGCTGGTCGAGCATCTGCACGACCACTACAGCCTGTACGACGAATTCATCGGCGTGCGCTCGGCGCGCAAGCACATTGGCTGGTACCTGCGCGAACTGCCGGGCGGTGAAGACTTCCGCCAGCGCATGAACCTGCTCGAAGACAGCACTGCACAGGTGGCAGCGGTGGAAGATTATTTGGATCAATTGAACGAAAAAATGGACCGCATCCCGCGCCGGGAGCACGCGTCCAGTCTGGCAAGGGGACATGACATGATGGAATTGGCAGCATGAGCAAGAAGCACATTGATGAGTGCGTGCGCGCGAGCCTGGAGTTGTATTTCGCCGACCTGGGCGGCACCGAACCCGATGGCATGTACGACATGCTGGTGCGTGCGGTAGAGAAACCCTTGCTCGAAGTGGTGATGGCCCAGGCCGACCACAACCAATCCAAAGCGGCCCAGTGGCTGGGCCTGAACCGCAACACCTTGCGCAAAAAACTGGTCGAGCACAAGCTGCTCTCTTAACCCTCGCTGCCAGGCCCCGCCATGGCGCGGGGCTGGTGAATCGCTTTTCTGCTTTTTACTTTACCCCGCACCATGAACGCACAACACACTGCATTGCTGTCGGTCTCCGACAAGACCGGCATCGTCGAACTCGCCCAGGCCCTGCACGCCCAAGGCGTCAAGCTTTTGTCCACCGGTGGCACGGCCAAACTGCTGGCCGAAAAGGGCTTGCCCGTGACCGAGGTGGCCGAGATGACCGGCTTCCCCGAAATGCTGGATGGCCGCGTCAAGACCCTGCACCCGCGCGTGCACGGTGGCCTGTTGGCGCGCCGTGACTTTCCTGCGCACATGGCGGCGCTGGCGGAACACAACATCAACACCATCGACTTTCTGGTGGTGAATCTGTACCCGTTTGAAGCCACCGTGGCCAAGGCCGGCTGCACGCTGGAAGACGCGATTGAGAACATCGACATCGGCGGCCCGGCCATGGTGCGCAGCGCCGCCAAAAACTGGAAAGACGTGGCCGTGTTGACCGACGCCGCCCAGTACACCACCGTGATCGCCGAGCTGAAAGCCAACGGCAAAGTCAGCGACAAGACCAAGCTGGGCCTGTCCATCGCCGCGTTCAACCGCATCAGCCAGTACGACGGCGCGATCAGCGACTACCTGTCGTCCATCCAGATCGGTGACGACGTGCCTGCAGGCGACAAGGCCCCCATGCTGGATTTGTTTCCCGGTCAGAGCAATGGCCGTTTCGTCAAGGTGCAAGACCTGCGCTATGGCGAAAACAGCCACCAGCAAGCGGCCCTGTACCGCGACCTGTTCCCCGCACCGGGCTCGCTGGTCACCGCCAAGCAGTTGCAAGGCAAGGAACTCAGCTACAACAACATTGCCGATGCCGATGCGGCCTGGGAATGTGTGAAGAGTTTCACCACCCCGGCCTGCGTGATCGTCAAACACGCCAACCCCTGCGGCGTAGCCGTGGGCGCCCACGCGTTGGAGGCCTACAGCAAGGCCTTCCAGACCGACCCCACCAGCGCCTTCGGCGGCATCATCGCGCTGAACTGCGAGCTGGACGAAGCCGGCGCCCAGCAAATCTCCAAGCAGTTTGTCGAAGTGCTGATGGCGCCCAGCTTCACCCCCGCCGCGCTGGAAGTGTTCAAGACCAAGGTGAACGTGCGCATCCTGCAAATCGACCTGCCCAAGGGCGGTAGCACTGCGTGGGACCAGGGCCGCAACCTCATGGACATGAAACGCATCGGCTCCGGCATCCTGCTGCAGACCGCTGACAACCACGAGCTGGCCTTGAGCGACCTGAAGGTGGTGACCACCAAACAACCCACGACCGAAGAGCTCAACGACCTGCTGTTCGCCTGGACCGTGGCCAAGTACGTCAAGTCCAACGCCATCGTCTTCTGCAAGGGCGGCATGACCATGGGTGTGGGCGCCGGCCAGATGAGCCGCCTGGACTCGGCCCGCATCGCCAGCATCAAGGCTGGCCATGCGAACCTGTCACTCGCAGGCACGGTCGTCGCTAGCGACGCCTTCTTCCCCTTCCGCGATGGCCTGGACGTCGTGGTCGACCAGGGCGCCACCTGCGTCATCCAGCCCGGCGGCTCCATGCGCGACCAAGAGGTGATTGACGCCGCCAACGAACGCGGCGTGTCCATGGTGTTCAGCGGCGTGCGCCACTTCCGCCACTAACCCGGATTGCCCGGAACCGCCATGCACAGGCCGCCCTTGGGCGGCCTTTTTTATGCCAAATGGGCCTCTAGCCCAGGTGGAGTATGCGCAAGCAGCTCCTGTTTTGATAGTGAGTTGGGTGCCATCCACCTTTCAGGCGCGGGTGTGTTCTGCGGGTATGCGGAGCGTGGGAAGTGATTGGGGGAAAATGCGCGTTATGCAAAACCACATCACCTCCAGCCTGCAAGAGGCGCACTCCGCATTAACCAACTTGCTGGCCAACCCCGCCGCGTTGGCCACGGTGGAGCAGGCGGCGCAGCTGCTGATTGCCACGTTTGAGAAGCAGGGCCGTGTTTACTCCTGCGGCAACGGTGGCTCCATGTGTGACGCCATGCACTTTGCCGAAGAGCTGACCGGCCGCTACCGCAAAGACCGCAAGGCGCTGGGTGCCACCGCCATCAGTGACGCTGGCCACCTGACCTGCGTGGGCAACGATCACGGTTACGAACAGGTGTTCGCCCGTTACATCGAAGGCCACGGCCGCCCCGGCGATTGCTTGGTCGCCTTGAGTACCAGTGGCACCAGCAAAAACGTGATCAAGGCGGCCGAGGCTGCCAAGGCACTGGGTATGACGGTCATCATCCTCAGCGGCAAACGCAGCGATAAGCTGGAGCCTCTGAGTGATGTGTACGTATGCACCCCAGGTGGTACGTATGCCGACCGTGTGCAGGAGCTGCACATCAAGGTGCTGCACATCCTGATCGAGCTGATCGAGCGCCACTTCTTTCCCGAGAACTACGTGGGCGAGTAAAACCTTCGGGTAGGCCCTCGGCGTTGAGATAAAAAATAAGGGCTAGAAGCCAAATTGGCCTCTAGCCCTTATTTGATATGCGCGAGAAGCTTCTATTTTGATAGCAACTTAAACACTTCAGCCGCCGCGGTCACGGTCTCTGCAATGTCGGCATCAGTGTGTGCCGCGCTCATAAAGCCGGCTTCGTACAGCGCCGGTGCGATGTAGACGCCGCGGTCCAGCAGGCCGTGGAACAGGGTGTTGAAGCGGGCGTTGTCGGTGGTCATGACCTTGGCGTAGTTCTGGGGCAGCGCCTTGAACAGGAAGAAGCCGAACATGCCGCCTTCGCTGTCGCCGCAGAAGTCCACGCCCGCCTGGTCGGCCTCGGCTTGCAGGCCGCTGATCAGGCTTTGGGTCTTGCGGCCCAGGTCTTCATAGAAGCCGGGTTTGCCGATTTCCTTCAGGGTCGCCAGACCGCAGGCGGTGGCCACGGGGTTGCCTGACAGGGTGCCGGCTTGGTAGACCGGGCCGAGTGGTGCGAGCTGCTCCATCACCGCGCGTTTGCCACCAAAGGCGGCCAGGGGCATGCCGCCGCCGATGACCTTGCCCAGCACCGTCATGTCGGGCTCGAAGCCGGGGATGCTGCGCGCATACACACTTTGCGCGCTGCCCAAGGCCACGCGCAGGCCGGTCATCACCTCGTCAAATACAAACAGTGCGCCGTACTGGGTGCACAACTCGCGGCAGCGCCGCATAAAGGGCACGCTGGCGCGTACGAAGTTCATATTGCCGGCGATTGGCTCGATCATCACGCAAGCCAGTTCTTGGCCATGCAGCGCAAAGGCTTCTTCCAGTTGCTCGATGTTGTTGTACTCCAGCACCAGCGTGTGCTGCACCACTTCGGGCGGCACGCCGGCACTGGTGGGGTTGCCAAAGGTGGCCAGGCCGGAGCCGGCCTTGACCAGCAGTGCATCGGCATGGCCGTGGTAGCAACCCTCAAACTTCAAAATCTTGCTGCGACCGGTGGCACCGCGCGCCAGGCGGATGGCGCTCATGCCGGCCTCGGTGCCGCTGCTGACCAGGCGCACCATGTCCATGCTGGGCACGCGTTCCAGAATCGCTTCGGCCAGTTCCACTTCACGCTCGGTCGGTGCGCCGAAGGAGAAGCCATCCAGTGCGGCCTTTTGCACGGCCTCCAGCACCGCCGGGTGGCCGTGGCCCAGGATCATGGGGCCCCAGGATCCGATGTAATCAATATGGCGCTTGCCATTGGCGTCCCAAAAATAGGCGCCCTGGGCACGCTGCACAAAACGGGGCGTGCCACCCACGGCCTTGAAGGCGCGCACGGGGGAGTTCACGCCGCCGGGGATGACCTGTTTGGCGCGGTCGAAGAGGGTTTGGTTGCGGTCGATGGACATAAGAAGGGCGAAGAGAGATCAGTGGCGTGTGGCGTGTGGCGGCAGGTCGAAGTCCACATCGTCGGGTGTTTCTGCGTCGTCGGTTTCTGGGTGCGCCCAAAACAGGCGGTCCGGGATGACCTGCCCCATTCCGGGGCGAAAGCCGCTTTCCAGGCAGCGGTCCAGGTAACTTAGGGCCTCGGTCACCGCCTCGGTGAGCTCGGTGCCGCTGGCAATCAGGGCGGCCAGGGCGGCGGACAAGGTGTCGCCCGCGCCGGTAAACACGGCTTCGAAACGTTCAAACTTCTCGCTGCACAAAACTGCGGTGGGGGATGCCAGCACGTTGTCGATGAACTGGTCGGGCAGCGGGATGCCGGTGACCAGGGTGTAGGGCACACCAAAGGCGTTGGCCGCTTTGGCGATGTCGCGTGCGCTCGGGCTTTTGTCCGAGCTCCAGTCCGGCAAGAGCCAGCGCGAGAGTGTGCTGTGGTTTCCAACCAACACTGTGGTCTGCGGCAAAAGTAACTCTGTGCAAGCGTCCTGGTACAGGTCAATTTGGTCTTCTTGCCACCATGAGAGGTCGGGCATGTAGGCCACCAAGGGCACGTCGGCATAGTCGGAAGCCAGCTCGGCAATGGCGCTCAGGTTCTCGGGGGTGCCCACAAAACCAACCTTGAAAACCTGGGCGGGCACGTCCTCCAGAATCACCCGGGCTTGTTCGGTCACGGCCTCGTCGTCCAGAGGGAAGTGGTCCACGATCTCCGAGGTGTCACGGGCGTAGACCCCGGTGACGACTGGGAGTGCATGGGCGCCGACGGAAGCGATCGCGCTGAGGTCTGCCGAGGTGCCGCCGCCGCCGCTGGGGTCGTTGGCGTTGAAGGCCATGACGCAGGCCGAGGGGCCGTCATCGTCGATTTCTTCTTCAAGTACGGGGGAGGGGGTTGCCGACATCTGAGGGGCCTGTGTTGGGAGTTGTCATCAGGCAGAATGGCGAACTTTCAGCGGGCGGCCCGCAATTTCGCAAGAGCTGCTCTATACAATCGTTGCATTCTATTCGAAGGCCCCTTAAGCTGTGACCGATACTAAAACTTGGATGTGCTTGATTTGCGGTTGGATCTACGACGAAGCCACGGGCGCGCCAGACCATGGCATTGCACCGGGCACCCTCTGGGCCGATGTGCCTATGAACTGGACCTGTCCTGAGTGCGGCGCACGCAAAGAAGATTTTGAAATGGTGCAGATCTGATGCTGCATCGCTGGTGCGGATTTGACCTATCCTGACCGTCCACGCTAGTACTGGAGCAAAGCCCCTTGAGCACCACAGCACCTACCTTTAAAGTTCTTGTTATTGACGACAGCAACACCATCCGGCGCAGTGCAGAGATTTTTCTCAAGCAGGGTGGGCATGAGGTGATGCTGGCCGAGGATGGCTTTGATGCGCTGGCCAAGGTCAACGACTACCAGCCACACCTGATTTTTTGCGATATCTTGATGCCCCGTCTGGACGGTTACCAGACCTGCGCCATCATCAAACGCAACACCAAGTTTTCCGGGGTTCCTGTGGTCATGCTGTCCTCCAAGGATGGTGTCTTTGACAAGGCGCGTGGCCGCATGGTCGGCGCCCAGGACTATTTGACCAAACCCTTTACCAAAGACCAGTTGTTGCAAGCAGTGCAGCAGTTTGGTGCTGTCTTGCAAGGAGCTATCTAATGGCTATAACTAAAGTATTGATCGTTGACGACTCGAAAACCGAACTCATGTTCCTGACCGAGTTGCTGCAAAAAAATGGATTTACCGTTCGGTCTGCAGAGAATGCTGATGAAGCATTCAAGCGCCTCTCGGAAGAGAAGCCCCACTTGATTCTGATGGATGTGGTCATGCCTGGTCAGAATGGATTTCAGCTCACGCGTGCCATCAACCGCACCCCCGAGTATTCGGAAATCCCCATCATCATGTGCACCAGCAAGAGTCTGGAGACGGATCGCGTCTGGGGTATGCGCCAGGGTGCCAAGGACTACATCACCAAGCCCGTCGATGCGTCGGAGCTGTTCGCAAAAATCAAGGCCCTGGACTGATCCACACCATCCATGGCCAACAGAGAAGCACTCCGAGAACTCCAAGCCCGCTTGGCAAGCCGCCTCCAGGCGGCCCGTACCGAGGGTATGTCGGTGGCCTGGCTGGCTGTTCGCGCCGGGGGACACAACTACCTGTTTCCTTTAGGGCAGTCGGGTGAAATCGTTCCCTTGACGCAATTGCAGCCCGTGCCTTACGCGCTGGATTGGTTTCGGGGGGTGCTCAATATCCGTGGCGGCCTTTTTGGGGTTGTGGATCTTGCGGGGTTTATTGCCATTAGTGGTGGTGATGCGCGCACCGAGCAGTCGGTGGCCGAGCCGAGTGTCGTGACCTTCAACGCTCTGCTGGAGGTGAATTGCGCACTCCAGGTGGATGTACTCTCCGGTCTGCGTGGCCCGGACGCCTTTACCGCTTCCAAACCCGCGTCTGCGGATGCTCCTGTGTATTTCGGCAATCAATTTTTTGATGCTGCCGGCGAGCAGTGGCAAGAAATCAATTTGCGTACCCTGTCCCAAACCCCCCAGTTTTTGAGCATCAGCGCTTAGTTCACCAGTAAGGCCCCATCATGTCTGTTGTCGATCAATTGAAAAATCTGTTTTCCAAGAAGCCGCAGGAGTCCGAGCTGGATTCGCGTTTGAGTCTGGCGATGCCCGAGGCGACGGTGGATGCAGTCCAAGAGACGGTGCAGGAATCTCAACATACACCGCTGCAGGCCCAGGGTGCACCAGAAGCGGTGCATGAAGAGCTGGCAAGTAACGAGGGTGATCTGGTTTCGGTTCCGGGACTGGGGCGTCGTACGGTGTCGCAACACCAGCGTACGCTGTCCTTTTTACTGGGGGGCGCGTTGCTGGTGCTGGCGGTCGTGGTGTTCATTGTGTTGAGTCAATCGGATCGCGTGGCCCAGCAACTGGGGGCAACAGGCCAATCCTTGATGCAGTCGCAGCGTCTGGCCAAGTCGGTGTCGCAGGCGGTAGTGGGAAGTGCCCAGGCCTTTCCCGATGTGTCAGAAAGTGCGGGCATTCTGGCCAAGTCAGCCCATGGTTTGCAGGCGGGTGATGACGAAATGCGCATTAATCCTCTGGACGAAGCCTACGCTCCAGAGTTGAGCAAAGTGATGCCGCTGGTGGAGCGGGCTGAGAAGAATGCCAAGGCCGTGATGGGTCAGCAGAAGATGTTGACGCAGATCGGTTCCGCGCTGCGCTTGATCAACCGCCAATCCTCCGACTTGCTGGAAATTGCGGAAACCGTGGCTTCCTTGAAGCTGCAGCAAAACGCGCCCGCCGTGGAAATCTCTGCGGTCGGTCAATTGGTGATGTTGACCCAGCGTATCGGCAAGTCGTCCAATGAGTTTTTGACGGCCGAAGGCGTGAGCCCAGAGGCGGTGTTTTTGCTGGGCAAGGACTTGAATACCTTCAAGGAAATTTCTGAAGCCCTGTTGTCCGGTAGTACCGAGCTGCGCTTGACCGCGACCAAAGACCCCGCAACCCGCGAGCAGTTGGAAGCGCTGATCAAAATGTACGAAGAGACCCGCGTGCAAGCGGGTGCCATTCTGGGTAACTTGCAGGGCCTGGTATCTGCGCGTGAAGCGCAGGGCGCCATCATTGCGGACAGCGAGCCTTTGCGTCGCAATTTGGAAGAGCTGCAGTCCAAGTTGTCCAGCCAAGCTGGTATCAGTGGTGGATCCTTGGCCATCATGGTGGCTGCGGCGGCGTTTGCGCTGTTGTGCGCGGGTGGTCTGTCTTATGTGCAGCTGCAAGACAGCCGCAAGCGCCAGGTGCTGGCCGAAGACCAGCGTCTGGAAGCTGAGCGCCAGGAGCATGAAGCCAAACGCGTGAACGATGCCAACCAGGCGGCCATTTTGCGTTTGATGAACGAATTGCAGACGGTGGCTGAAGGTGACTTGACCCAGGAAGCCACGGTGACCGAAGACATTACCGGCGCTATTGCTGACTCGGTGAATTACACGGTGGAAGAATTGCGATCCCTGGTGTCCAACGTGCAAAACACGGCTGCCCGCGTGGCCCAGACGACGGCCGATGTGGATGCCACGTCGACCGAATTGTTGGCGGCCTCCAATGAGCAGCTGCACGAGATTCGTGAAACCGGCAAGTCCGTGGTGGACATGGCTGGTCGAATCAACGAGGTGTCTGCCCAGGCGCAAGAGTCTGCTGCCGTAGCCCGTCAATCGCTGCAAGCCGCCGAGTCGGGATTGCAGGCGGTGCAAAACGCCATCGGCGGTATGAACTCCATCCGTGACCAGATCCAGGAAACCTCCAAGCGCATCAAGCGCCTGGGCGAGTCCTCACAAGAGATTGGTGAAATTACCGAACTGATCTCGGACATTACCGAACAAACGAACGTGTTGGCTTTGAACGCTGCCATTCAGGCTGCGTCCGCCGGTGAGGCGGGTCGCGGCTTCTCCGTGGTGGCGGAAGAAGTGCAGCGCTTGGCGGAGCGTTCTGCCGATGCGACGCGTCAGATTGCTGCACTGGTGAAGGCCATTCAGACGGATACACAGGATGCCATCGGCGCTATGGAGCGTTCTACCCAGGGTGTGGTGGAAGGGGCCAAGCTGTCCGATAACGCAGGTACTGCGCTGACCGAGATTGACCGTGTGTCACGCCGCGTGGCCGATCTGATTGAGCAGATTTCGAACTCCGCTTCGCGTGAAGCCGGTTTGGCCAACGTGGTGGCTGACAACATCCAGCACATTTTTGCGGTGACCGAGCAGACCGGTGAAGGTACACGTGCTACGGCCAACCAAGTGCGTGAACTCTCCCGCATGGCGGAAGAGCTGCGCCAGTCGGTGTCCCGATTCAAGATCGCTTGATCCCCCGTGTCCCGCATTCACCTTGCCCCGTGAGATCCAGGAGAGCCTGAACCCATGTCATCGAACACAGCCACTCCCGGCGACAACGAACTAGCGGTCAGCGATCTGGGCCCCTTGGCTTGGGTGTTGGACGAATTGCGCAAGTCTTTGGACGGCGCTACCAAAGCCATGCGCCGTTTTGTGCGCGATGCCGAACTGGCTCGTGGCTCGGACCTGACAGAGTTGGATGCCAGCCACCTGCGTATTGCACGTCAGCAACTTCACCAGGCGGTTGGTGCTTTGGAGATGGTGGGCTTGGTGGCTCCGGCCAAAATTTTGCGGGCTATGGAGTCGCTGGCACAGAAGTTTGTACAGCGGCCCGAGTTGTGTAGCGACGATGCCGCCAATTGCATGGAACGTGCAAGCTTTGCGCTCACTGAATATCTGGACGGTGTGCTGAAAGGCAAGTCCGCGTCATCTGTCGCCCTGTTTCCTCAGTACCGGGCTTTGCAAGAGCTGGCAGGTGCGGACCGCATCCACCCCGCGGACTTGTGGCCGCCCGAATGGCGCTGGTTGCCAGTGCCTGTGCCAGCGTCTGCGCAGCAGTTGGCCTATAGCTCCGAAGTGCGCCGTGAGATGGACCACGGCGTGTTGCGGCTGGTCAAGTATGCCGATATGAAATCGGCCCGTCGATTGCAGGACATCAGCTTGGGTTTGGCTGCGGGACGCACCGACTTGGAATCCCGCACGTTTTGGATGGCTTGTGCTGCGTATTTTGAAGGTACGGCATTGGGCCTGTTTGCTGGCGACATTTACAGCAAGCGCGCGGCCTCGCGTATCCTGCAGCAGTACGTGAGCTTGGCAAAAGGGGATGGCGCTATTTCAGACCGATTGGCGCAGGACTTGGTGTTCTTTTGTTCGCTGGCTATGCCGCCATCTACGGTGGCAGCGCCTGTGCTGCAGGCCGTCAAGACTGCCTATGGCCTGGCTCGCAGCAAACCCGTTGACTACGAAACAGAGCAGTTTGGCCGCTTCGATCCGGCCTTGCTGGTGTTGGCACGCAAGCGCATTGCCGCAGCCGCTGAAACCTGGTCGGCGTTGGCCGGGGGGGATACCAATCGACTCAAAGTGGCTGGCGAGCAGTTTGCGGCGGTGGCCGAAACGGTCACCAAGCTGCATGTCGAAAGTGGTGAGTTGGGCAAAGCCCTGTCGCGCGCTATTGAATTGACCATCCGCGCCGGTACGGCGCCTGTCCCCGCGGTGGCCATGGAGGTCGCAACCTCTGTGCTGTATCTGGAAGCCGCGTACGAAGACCTCGATCCAACAGACAGCCAAATGGCGGAGCGCAGTGCGCGTTTGTCGCAGCGCCTGGCCCATGTCACTTCAGGTGGTGAGCCGGAGCCGCTGGAATCCTGGATGGAGGAGTTGTATCGACGCGTGAGCGATCGCCAAACCATGGGCAGTGTCGTGGACGAGTTGCGCACCACACTAGGTGAGGTGGAAAAATCGCTGGACCAGTTTTTCCGCAATCCACAAGACAAGGCGCCTTTGCGTGAGGTACCGAGCCAGTTGGCCCAGATGCGCGGCGTGTTCTCCGTGTTGGGTTTAGACCAGCCCTCTATTGCGGCGCTGCGCATGCGCTCCAGTGTCGAGCAGTTTCTGGTCGATGACATCGATGAGGCCAGCGCACGGACCGGTATTTTCGAGAAAGTCGGTAACAGTCTGGGGGCCATGGGGTTCCTGATTGACATGCTCAGTTACCAGCGCTCGCTCGCCAAGACTTTGTTTGTGTACGACGAGGAGTTGGGTGAGTTCCGTCCGCTGATGGGGCGTGAGCGGGCCGATGTGCAAGCCGAGGCAGAAACGCCCACCGCGGCAGACGTTGCGGTTCAAGACGATTTGGCGGCTTTGCAAATGGCGGTTGCACCACAAGCCGTGGCGGCACCAGCACCTGTGTCAGCGCCTGCACCCGTCATATCTGCGGCGGTGCCCGTGGCGGATCCCGATGCCGACGATGATGCCGAGTTGCGTGACATCTTCCTGGAAGAAGCACGTGAAGTTGTCCAGAATGGATTGGCTGCGTTGGCAGCCCTTCGGGCAGAGCCGACCAATCTGGCGGACCAAACCACACTGCGCCGGGCATTCCACACCCTCAAAGGCAGCTCCCGCATGGTGGGGCTCAATGATTTTGGCGAGGCTGCGTGGGCCTTTGAACAGTTGCTCAATACCTCTCTTGCCGAGCAACGCCCCGCCAGTGAGGCATTGGTCTCCGTGTCCGAGCAGGCTATGCAGGCGTTTGAGCGCTGGGTGGAGGACATTGCAACCCACGCGAATACACCTTGGAGTACCCAAGAGTTCCGCAAGACTGCCGATGCACTGCGCCTGGATGGTCAATACCTGTCTTTGCAGGTTCCTGGTCTTGCCTTCGCCGCAGCGCCTGAGGCACGGCAGGAGCCCGAGGCACCTTCAGTCGAGTTTGCGGTGGCGGAAATGCCGGCGCTGGCCGAGCCCGAGATTTCTGCAGACTTTGCGTCTACGCAGATGTTCAATGACCTCGATATGGCGCCTGCTGCAGCGGTACCACCGCCAGTGGATTTCGTGTCCACCCAGCTGTTCAGTTTCGACAGCACGCAAGCGTTGGATGTAACAAGCTCTGTGCCAGAGGCGAGTGCAACGGAAGTTCGCGAAGTCGATCTCGGAGATTTCGATTTTGGCGACTTCGAGGCCCAGTCCGCCCAGGAAGACGCTCCGGACACGGTGATCGCAGATATTGTGGAAATGCCGTCTGAACCTGTCGCGGCAGAGCTTGTCGCCTTGGACGTAGCGGCACCCACCCTGACCACGGACATGCTTGTCATGCCGGAGGTCGAAGCCGCCAACGATGCACCTGCGGTGATGGCGGATGTGCCGATGCTGGATGCCGACGATGGCATGAAGGTCATTGGATCTTTGCGATTGAGCATTCCTCTCTACAACGTGTACCTCAACGAGGCGGACGAGTGGTCACGGCGCTTGCAGACGGAGCTGAGTGAGTGGGCCATGGAATTGCCCAAAGCCTTGCCCGATTCGGTCATTGCGCTGGCGCATTCCCTCTTGGGTAGCTCCGCCACGGTGGGGTTTTCTGCACTCTCCGATATGGCTCGCGCCCTGGAGCAAGCTCTGCAGCACGTGCAGTTGCACCGCCAGGGCACGGCGGACCAAGCTTCAGTGTTCAATGACGCGGCCGAGGATATTCGCCGCTTGTTGCACCAGTTTGCTGCTGGTTTCCTGAAAGAGGCCGATGCACGCGTACTGGCCGAACTGCAGACGATTACCGAGACGGAGTTCCCGGCACCTTCGTTGGACCAGGCAACGATCGATGTGATGGAGGAGCCCGTCTCCGAGTTTGAGGACAGTTTGCCAACGATGCCTTTGGTGGACGCGATGCCTGAAATTGCTGCACCGGCCATGGCGGTGGCGGCACCTCTGACGATCGCCGATGCGCAAGACGACGACATCGATGCAGAGGACCATCTGGACGATGATCTATTGCCCATTTTTGAAGAAGAGGCTGCAGAGCTCATGCCCCAGCTTGGGACTGCACTGCGCCAGTGGGTAGCCCAGCCAGACAATATGGCGGCTCGCAACGAAATTTTGCGCTTGTTGCATACGCTCAAAGGCAGTGCGCGCCTGGCTGGCGCTATGCGACTGGGTGAAATGGCCCACCGCATGGAGTCGTCCATCGAGCAGATTGGTACTGAAGCTCTGCAGGCGGTACAGCTGGAGCCTTTGCTCACCCGGTTTGACTCGCTGCAAGCGGTGTTCGCGGCCTTGGGCCAAGAGTCTGTGCAAGTAGAAGACACAGTCGTGGCAACGGTGGCGGCAGCAGCGCCTGTGGCCAGCACCGCAGCGACAGTGGCTCCCTTGAGTATTCGCCCGGTGGTGCATGCGCCCCAGGCCGCCATGCCACGCAGTACAGGAAATCAGTCGGTGCGTGTGCGTTCTCAGTTGCTGGACCGTTTGGTCAATCAGGCTGGTGAGGTCATGATCACCCGCTCGCGCATGGATGCGCGCCTGAACCAGTTGCGCTCGTCTTTGGGGGAGCTAGGGGGTAACCTGGATCGCTTGCGACAACAGTTGCGCGATGTCGAGTTGCAGGCCGAGTCGCAAATGCAGTCACGTCTCGCACAAACCAAGGATTCTGCGCAGGCGTTTGATCCGCTGGAGTTCGACCGCTTTACCCGTGTGCAGGAATTGACCCGCATGATGGCAGAGTCGGTGAACGACGTGGCGACGGTGCAGCGCAACTTGCAACGCTCAGTGGAAGGTACTGAAGACGATCTGATCGCCCAAGGCCGCCAGGCGCGCGAATTGCAACGCGACTTGTTGCGCACCCGCATGGTGGAGTTTGAAGGCATTTCAGACCGCCTGTACGGCGTGGTGCGTCAGGCCGCCAAAGACTCTGGAAAACAGGTCAAACTTGATATCACCGGTGGCTCCATCGAAATGGACCGGGGGGTGCTCGACCGTATGGCCCCCGCGTTTGAACATTTGTTGCGCAATGCGGTGGCGCACGGCATCGAGTCTGCAGAGGCGCGTGTCGCGGCGGGCAAGCCCGCAGCAGGCAACATCCTGATCCACGTGTTGCAGGAGAGCAATGACGTCTCTGTCTCGTTCAGTGACGACGGTGGTGGCTTGCACCTGGACCGTATCCGCGCCAAGGCAATTGCCAATGGTGTGATCGAGGCGGGTGCCGCGCTCAGCGACGGCGATGCCGCCAACCTGATTTTTATGCCGGGGTTTTCTACGGCGGAGCAAATCACGGAGCTGGCCGGTCGCGGTATCGGCATGGACGTGGTGCGTTCCGAGGTGAATGCATTGGGTGGTCGCATCGAAACCCAAACCGAACCTGACAAAGGGACCAGTTTCAAGCTGGTGCTGCCCCTGACGACGGCGGTCACCCAGGTGGTGATTCTGCGCATGGGCGAGTTCACCATCGGGGTTCCGGCCAACATCATGGAAACTGTTTTGCGTGTGCCGGCTGCCCAATTGGAGCAGGCCTATGCAGACCAGTCCTTCGGTATGGCGGGGCAAGTGCTCCCCTTCTTCTGGGCGGGTGCCTTGTTGCAGGTGTCGGCACGCAGCCACGAACCCCTGAGCAAGACCTTGCCCGTGGTGGTGTTCCGCAGCGCGGGTCAACGTTTGGCCCTGCACGTGGACGAAGTGCTGGGCAACCGCGAAGTGGTGGTGAAAAACCTCGGGCCGCAGCTTGCACGTTTGCCGGGTTTGGCGGGTATGTCGGTGCTGGCCTCGGGTGCAGTGGTTCTGATCTACAACCCGGTCGCGCTGGCGGCGGTGTACGGTGATTTGGCCCGTGTGTTGGGCGCCTCTGGCGACAGGGCTGGCCAGGCCACCGATGCGCCTGATGTGGCCCCCAAGTTGGTCGAGCCGGCCAACCAGCTGCCTTTGGTGTTGGTGGTGGATGACTCCATCACCGTGCGCCGCGTCACCCAGCGTTTGCTCAAACGCGAAGGTTACCGCGTGGCGTTGGCCAACGATGGCTTGCAAGCATTGGAGCGTCTGCAAGAAGAGGTTCCCACCGTCATCTTGTCGGACATCGAGATGCCGCGTATGGACGGGTTTGACCTGGCGCGCAACATCCGGGCAGATGCGCGCACACGTGCGGTGCCCATCATCATGATCACTTCACGCATCGCGGAAAAACACCGTGAACATGCGCGTGAATTGGGTGTGGACCACTACCTTGGCAAGCCCTACTCCGAAGACGAATTGCTTGGCTTGGTGCGCAGCTACTGCAGCAATGCCGTAGAAGCCTAAGCCGGCTTTTTCACCACGCCATACCGCAGCAGGGTTCGCGCCCTTGCTTGCGCGTGGTCGACGACTGGCAGTGGGTAAGCCTGCCCCAAGGTGAGTCCTGCTGCTGCTAGTTCCAGCGGTTTTGCGAGCCAGGGGGCGTGAATGGCCTTGGGCCCCAGCTTGGACAACTGCGGCAGGTACCGCAGAATGAACTTGCCCTCTGCGTCAAATTTTTCACTCTGGGCAATGGGGTTGAAGATCCTGAAATAGGGCTGTGCATCGCAGCCACTGGAGCTGACCCATTGCCATCCGCCGTTGTTGGCCGACAGGTCAAAGTCGTTGAGCGTCTGCGCAAAATAACGCTCCCCCCAGCGCCAGTCCAGCCCCAAGTGTTTGACCAGAAAGCTGCCGGTCACCATGCGCAGTCGGTTGTGCATATAACCTGTCTGGTTGAGCTGGGCCATGGCCGCATCCACGAGTGGGTAACCGGTTTGGCCGGTGCACCAAGCTTGGTACAACGCATCCGCACGCGGGCCGTCCTCCCAGGCGATCTGGTCGTACTCTGGCTTGAAGGACGCGGTGGCCACATGTGGGTAATTGGCCAAAATCTGCACATAAAAATCCCGCCACACCAGCTCGCCTAGCCAGGTGGAAGCCCCCTCGCTGCCCTGCAGGTGGCGTGGGTAGGCCAGGTTCACCAACTGTCGGATAGAGACTGTGCCAAAACGCAGGTGTACGCTGAGATAACTGGGCCCTTTCACGGCCGGAAAATTGCGTGTCTGCTCGTACCGGCCCATGCGCGTAACAAAGTCGGTCAGCAAACTCTGGGCCCCGGCTTCTCCCGCAGGGATGCGCAGGTCTTGCAGGTTGGTGGTGGCAAAGCCGATGTCTGCCAAGCTTGGAGCTGGTGTGCGGTAAGCCTCAGGACGTGCGGCCAAACGCTGCGGAGTCGATGGTGCGTGTTCCTGCGCCGGGTGCACCGCCAGGCGCGCCAGCCAAGCCCGCATATAGGGTGTAAACACCCCGTAGGGCTTGCCCATTTGGGTCAGCACTTCGCGCTCTTCAAAAATGACGTGGTCCTTGCGCAGATGGAGTGCCGTACCGGCCTTCTGCAGCGTTTGTTGCACAACGCCGTCCCGCGCAATGGCTTGGGGTTCGTAGTCCTTGCCCGCATACACGGCTTGTACGCCCAGCGTTTGGGCCAGTGTGGGGATTTCTTCTTCGGCGCGGCCGTGCAAAACGATCAGGCCTGCGTGGGCTTGTCCGCTGAGGTCGCGCAGGCGTGCATCCAGCTCCACCAGCGATTCACGAATGAACTCCACACGCCGGTCCTGGCGAGGCAGAGAGGCCAAAATGTCTGTGTCGAAGACAAACACACAGTACACACGCTCGCATTGCTGCAAGGCGATATTCAGTGCGGTGTTGTCGTGTGTGCGCAGGTCGCGGCGGAACCAGACCAAGCCAGAGGCGTATTGTGTGTGCATGCCACCCGTTAAAATCAAACTATGTCCGGCGATTCTGCACCCATCAATCTCACCAACCATTTTTTGATTGCAATGCCCGGGCTGGAAGATGCCCTTTTTTCCAAAAGCGTTGTCTATGTCTGTGAACACAACAGCAAAGGTGCTTTGGGCATCGTGATCAACAAGCCCGCGGACATGGACCTCAATGCCTTGTTCGAGAAAATTGACCTGCCCATGGCGCGCAGTGATTTGCAGGGCAACAGAGTGTTCCAGGGCGGGCCCGTGCAAACCGAACGCGGTTTTGTATTACACGAAGGCACGGAGGTCCCAGGTGCGGAAGACAGCAAGTCCTCCCTGTATGCCTCCAGCATGACCATTCCCGGCGGACTGGAAATGACTACTTCCAAGGATGTGCTCGAAGCCATCTCCAGCGGTTCTGGCCCGCGCAGGGTACTGGTGTCCTTGGGGTACTCCGCCTGGGCCGGCGGGCAGCTGGAAACCGAACTCGGTGAGAACAGCTGGATCACGGTCGACGCAGACCAAAGCATTATTTTTGACACCCCCGTGGACCAGCGCTACGACAAGGCATTGGCCTTGCTGGGCCTGCAGGCCTGGATGATTTCCACCCAAGCGGGGCACGCATGAGCACCCCGGATGTGCCCGTCCCCGTGCATCTGACAACGTTTCTTGCGTTTGACTTTGGCCTAAAACGTACTGGTGTGGCGGTGGGCAATCGCTTGCTCAAGACCGCGCAACCGCAAGGTTCCATCCATGCCGAAGGCAGCGCACGTTTTGACGGCGTGGCTGCCAAGCTCAAGGAATGGCAGCCCGATGCGATTGTGATTGGTGTGCCCTACCACCCCGATGGTGCACCCCACGAAAACACCACACGGGCCAAAAAGTTCGGACGCCAGCTGAATGGGCGCTTTGGCTTGCCGGTGTTTGAAGTGGACGAACGCTACAGCACCACCGAGGCGATCAGCTCGGGAGCGAAAGACGCCGATGCGGCGTCGGCCTGCATCATCCTGGAACAGTTTTTGAGGAGTTTGACGTGAGTATCCTGGCTTTAGATGCGGAGGCGCTTTACCGCGAACTGCTGCGCGGTGTGCAGCAGTTGTGCAGCGCCGATACCCGCCTGGTGGGCATTACCTCGGGCGGCGCCTGGCTGGCCGAGCGCTTGCAGGCGGACCTGAAACTACCGGGCAAGGCGGGCACCATTTCGTCGGCTATGCACCGCGACGACTTTGCACAGCGCGGTCTGTCGTCGGGGGGGCAGACCCAATTGCCGTTTGATGTGAACGGCGCACAAATTCTGTTGCTGGACGATGTGCTCTACACCGGCCGCACGCTGCGCGCGGTGATCAACGAGCTGTTTGACTTTGGCCGACCTGCCTCGGTGCAACTGGCAGTCTTGGTGGACCGGGGTGGCCGCCAGTTGCCCATCCAACCCGACTTTGCCGCGGCGCGCGTGAGCGTGGCGCCCACCCAGTCGCTGGCACTGGCGCGCAGCGATGCAGGCGTGTTCTCTTTCGATGTACAGGACGCCTGACATGCTCTACAAACGCAACCCCCAACTCAACAAACACGGCGAGCTGGTGCACCTGTTGTCGGTCGAAGGCCTGCCCAAAAGCATCCTGACCCACATTCTGGACACCGCCTCCAACTTTGTGTCGGTCAACGACCGCGAAGTGAAGAAGGTGCCGCTTTTGCGTGGCAAAAGCGTGTTCAATTTGTTCTTTGAGAACAGCACGCGCACCCGTACCACCTTCGAAATTGCCGCCACACGCCTCAGCGCCGACGTCATCAACCTCGACATCGCGCGGTCCAGCGCCAGCAAAGGCGAATCACTGCTGGACACGATCGCCAATCTGAGTGCCATGGCTGCCGACATGTTCGTGGTGCGCCACAGCGAATCGGGCGCCCCCTACCTGATCGCCCAGCACGTAGCGCCCCATGTGCATGTGATCAACGCAGGTGATGGCCGCCATGCCCACCCCACCCAGGGTCTGCTGGACATGTACACCATCCGGCACTACAAGAAAGACTTTGCCAACCTCACCGTGGCCATCGTCGGCGACGTGTTGCACTCGCGTGTGGCGCGCTCCGACATCCATGCGCTGACCACGCTGGGCTGTGCCGAGGTGCGCGTGGTCGGCCCCAAAACGCTGGTGCCATCCGACATGGCGCAGATGGGGGTGCGCGTGTGCCACACACTCGAAGAAGGCATCAAGGACTGCGACGTCATCATCGTGCTCCGCCTGCAGAACGAACGCATGAGTGGTGCGCTGCTGCCGTCTACACAAGAGTATTTCAAGAGTTTTGGCCTGACGCCCGAGAAGCTGCAACTCGCCAAGAGTGATGCCATCGTCATGCATCCGGGCCCCATCAACCGGGGTGTGGAGATCGACTCCGCGGTGGTGGATGGGCTGCAGAGTGTCATCCTGCCGCAGGTGACCTTTGGCATCGCCGTACGTATGGCGGTGATGGGCATTGTGGCGGGCAACGACGCCGATCCGCGCTGAAAGAGGAAATGAAGATGAACCTGTTGATTCAAGGCGGACGCGTCCTGGACCCTGCCAGTGGCACCGACCGTGTGGCCGACCTGGCCATTGCCGAGGGCCGCATCCTCGCGATCGGCGACACACCCGCGGGTTTTGTCCCCGACCAGACGATTGCCGCACACGGCCTCGTGGTCGCACCTGGCCTGGTGGACCTGTGCGCGCGCCTGCGCGAATCCGGTCAGCCTCAAGCCGGCCGGCTCAGCAGCGAACGTGCTGCGGCTGCCGCGGGCGGCGTTACCACGCTGGTGTGCCCGCCCGACACCAAGCCGGTGCTGGACGAAGCCGGTCTGGTGGAGATGTTGCACTACCGCACCCAGATTCAGGGTGGACCGCGTGTGTTGCCCCTTGGCGCGCTGACCCGCGCACTGGCGGGTGAAGTGCTCTCGCCCATGCAGCAGTTGGCCGATGCCGGTTGTGTGGGGTTTGGCCAGGCCGAAGTGCCCTTGGTCAACACCCAAGTGACCCAGCGCGCGTTGCAGTACGCCAGCACCTTTGGCTACAGCGTGTGGTTGCGCCCGCAGGAATACCACCTGGGCAAGGGCGTGGCCGCCAGCGGCCCACTGGCCACACGCCTGGGCCTCGCGGGCGTGCCTGTGGCGGCCGAAACCATTGCCTTGCACACCATCTTCGAGCTAGTGCGCTCGACCCAGGCCCGTGTGCACCTGTGCCGCATCAGCAGTGCGGCCGGGGTGGCGCTGGTACGCCAAGCCAAGGCCGAGGGCCTGCCCATCACCTGCGATGTGAGCATCAACTCGCTGCACCTGACCGATGTGGACATTGGGTACTTCGACAGCCGCATGCGCCTGAACCCGCCGCTGCGTCAGCAGCGTGACCGCGATGCCCTGCGTGCCGGCCTGGCCGATGGCACCATCGACGCGCTGGTGTCCGACCACACACCGGTGGACGAAGACGACAAAGCCCTGCCATTTGCCGAAAGTGAGCCGGGTGCGACCGGGCTGGAGTTGTTGCTGAGCCTGTCCCTCAAATGGGCCCAGGACAGCCAACTGGGGCTGGACCGTGCTCTGGCCGTGGTCAGCAGCCAGGCAGCCCGGGTGCTGGGCAACGGCGCAGGCCCACTGGCCGGCAGCTTGGGCCAGCTCACGGTGGGTGGGGTGGCCGATGTGTGTGTGTTCGACCCAAAAGCCGCCTGGGTGGTTGAGCCTGCCGCGCTGCGCAGCCAGGGGCTGCACACGCCCTTCAGCGGGTATGAGTTGCCGGGTTGTGTGCGCGCCACCGTAGTGGCGGGGCGCATCGCCTTCGCGGCCTGACCCCATGGCCCGCGTGCTGGCCTGCTGGCGTCTGCTGCGTGTATTCACCCACGTGCTGGCGGGCGCCTGGCGCATCCGCTGGGTGTTTCCGCGTCTGCAGCAGCCTGCGCGTGATGCAGAAGTTCAGGCCTGGGCCCGCGAAATGCTTGCGCGACTAGCTATCAAATTAATAGTGCATGGCCAGCCACCCGCGGTGGGCCCGGTGCTGCTGGTGGCCAACCACATCTCCTGGTTGGACATTGTGGTGATGCACGCCGCACGCCACTGCCGCTTTATCTCCAAGGCTTCGGTCCAGCACTGGCCCATTGTCGGCACCCTGGCGAATGGTGCGGGCACGCTGTACATCGAACGCGAGTCGCGCCGCGACGCCATGCGCGTGGTGCACCACATGGCCGAGCGCCTGGGCGCAGGTGATGTGTTGGCCGTGTTTCCCGAGGGCACCACGGGCGATGGCACTATCGTGCGCCCCTTCCACGCCAACATGCTGCAAGCCGCCATTGCGGCCCAGGCCCCGGTGCAGCCCGTGGGCCTGCACTTTGGCGACAGTGCTACGGGGCAGCACAGCCTGGCGCCTTGTTATATCGGCGAGGACAGCCTCTGGGATTCGCTCTGGCGCACGCTCAAGACCCAGGGCCTGCAGGCGGTGGTGAGTTTTGGCCAGGTGCAGTTGCCCGAAGGGCGCGACCGCCGGGCCTGGGCGGCAGACCTGCACCAGGCCGTGGTAGACCTGCGTGCCGACCTGGGTGCCCCGGCGCTGAAACCTTAGGCCAGGCGGCTGAAGGTCACCACGTGGTCCACCTGCGGGCGGATGCCAATCCATTCGCCCAGGCGGTGGTTGTGGTGGCTGGGCACATGGGCCATGACGGTGAGGCCGCTGTCCAGCCGCAGCGTGTATAAAAATTCCGACCCCCGAAACGCCTTGCGCACAATCTCGGCCTTCACCGGCGCGTCGTCGTCGTGCACGATGTCATCCGCGCGCAGCAGCACATCACATTCGCCCTGCGGATACGCGCTGGGCAAGGGGCATTCACTCACGTCCTGCAACACGCCCAGCGGGGTGTGCACCACGGGCTCACCCTGTTCGATGGCAATGGTGGCCGGGGCAAACACTCCGTGGCCAATGAAGTCGGCCACAAAACGGGTGGCCGGGCGGTGGTACAGCGTGTAGGCGTCGTCCCACTGGTGCAGCGTGCCTTCATGCATCACACCAATCATGTCGCCAATCGCAAACGCTTCCATCTGGTCATGGGTGACGAACAGCGCCGTGGCGCCTGCGGTTTTGAGGATGCCACGCACCTCGTGCGCCAGGCGTTCGCGCAGGTCCACATCCAGGTTGGAAAACGGTTCGTCCAGCAGCAGCAGCTGGGGGCGGGGCGCCAGTGCACGCGCCAGGGCCACGCGCTGTTGCTGCCCGCCCGACAACTCGTGCGGGTAACGGTGCTCCTGGCCCGACAGGCCCACCCATTCCAGCACCTCGGCCACTCGCCGCTGGCGCTCGGCGCTGGGCAACTGGTGGATGCCAAACGCCACATTGCGCGCCACATCCAGGTGCGGGAAGAGGGCGTAGTCCTGGAACACCATGCCAATGCGGCGCTCCTGCGCCGGCACACTGCTCTGGGCTGAGCTCACCAGGGAGCCGCCCAGGTGGATATGTCCACCACTGGCAGGCTCCAGCCCGGCCACGGCGCGCAACAGCGTGGTTTTGCCACAACCGGAGGGCCCGATCAGCACCCCAATGTCTCCTGCCCGCAGGCTTAGCGACGCGTTTTGCACCGCCGCCTGCGTGCGGCCCGGGTAATGCACCTGCAGCTGAGAGACTTCTAGAAACATGCTGGGATTGTAGATACTTACAATTCGCATTCAGAGCCCCATCCACCTGCCCGCGACCCCACCTCCCTTATGTCTTTCTCGCGCCTCAAGCGCATTCCCCTGGCCTTGTTTTTTGTGGCGCTGCTGCTTCCCGTGGTGGCGGTGTTTGGCGCTTGGCTGCCCTGGGGCGAGTCGGGTGCGCAGTCGCTGCTGATCGTGCAGGAGATGGCGCGCACCGTGCTGCCCGAATATGCCTGGACCACTGTGCAGCTGTGCCTGATGGTGGGCGTGGGCGTGGTGCTGGTGGGCCTGGGCACGGCGGCGGCGGTCACGCTGTTCGATTTTCCGGGCCGGCGCGTGTTCGAATGGGCGCTGCTGCTGCCCCTGGCCATGCCCGCCTACGTGGTGGCCTACGCCTATACCGACTTCCTGCAGTTCAGCGGCCCGCTGCAAACCGGCATACGCGCCTGGCTGCAGGTGGAGGGGAGGGTGTTTCCCGAGGTCCGCAGCGTGGCAGGCGCGGCTTGGGTGTTCACCTTTGTGCTGTATCCGTATGTGTACCTGCTGGCGCGCACCGCCCTGTCCGAACGCGCCAGCCACCTGATGGAGGCGGCCCGCCTGATGGGCGCCGGGCTGCTGCGGCGCATGGCCGTGGTGGCGCTGCCGCTGGCGCGCCCCGCGGTGGCGGCCGGTGTGGCGCTGGCACTGATGGAGGTGCTGGCGGACTTTGGTGTCTCCAGCTACTTTGGCATCCAGACCTTTACCGCTGGCATCTACAAAGCCTGGCTGGCCATGGACAACCGCATCGCTGCCGCCCAACTGGCCACGCTGCTGCTGGCGCTGGTGGCCCTGTTGTTGTGGCTGGAGCAGCGTGCGCAGGCGCGCATGCGTTTTGCATCCGGCAAGGGCGCACGCGCCAACGCCAGTGATGCGCAGCCCCTGCGGCTGGCCGGGCACCGCGCCGGCTGGGCCTGGCTGGTGTGTGCGCTGCCCATCCTCATGGGTTTTGTGTTGCCGGTGCTCTTCATGCTGCGCCCGCTGTGGGTGGAGCAAAACGAGTTGCCCTGGAACCGATTTGGCGAGTGGGCCCTGAACAGCGTGCGCCTGGCCGGCATCACCAGTGTGCTGGCGGTGGGCATTGCGCTGGCGCTGGCCTACGGTGCGCGCCGCAGCAGCCACTGGGGGCCGCGTGTAGCGGCCCAACTGGCGGGCCTGGGTTATGCCATTCCCGGTGCGGTGGTGGTGGTGGGCTTGCTGCTGCCGGTGGGCTGGGTGCAGGCCTGGCAGCCCGAGTGGCAGGTGGGCTACTTTGTCACCGCCACGGCGCTGGGCATTGTCTGGGCCTACCTGGTGCGCTTTTGCGCGGTGGCGCTGCAGTCGCTGCAGAGCGGCTACGCGCGCATTCCCGCCAGCATGGACGATGCAGCCCGCATGCTGGGTACCAGCGACGCGGGCACCCTGCTGCGTGTGCACTGGCCGCTGCTGCGCCGCTCCACCGCCGCTGCGGCCTTGCTGGTGTTTGTGGACGTCATGAAAGAGCTGCCCGCCACACTGGTGCTGCGCCCCTTCAACAGCGACACGCTGGCCGTGGTGGCCTACCAGCTGGCCCGCGACGAGCGCCTGGGCGAAGCTGCTGTGCCCAGCCTGGCGCTGGTGCTGGTGGGGCTGATTCCGGTGGTGATGCTGAGCCGGACGCTGCGCAGCAAGGTTTGAGTGCCAAAAGTGGCTGAATGGCCCGTGGATATTGCGCGAGCAGCTATCAAGTTCATAGCATTCTGAAAAGGCTGGTGCCCCCGACAGGAATCGAACCTGTATCTGCCCCTTAGGAGGGGGCCGTTCTATCCATTGAACTACGGAGACCAGCGAGCGGGGATTGTAAGGGGGCACAGGGAGCGGCCGGTTTCGCCGCCGGGCCGCCCCAAGGCGCTCTGAACCGCTTGGCGGTCAGCCCCGCCAGGGAAATGCGCCCCCTTGGGGGGGCAGCGACCCGCGCAGCGGCGGAGCGTGGGGGCACTGTCTACTTTGTCAGTTGCCGCATCGCCTCTTCTAGGCCCTTGAGGGTCAGCGGGTACATCTTGTTGTGCATCAGCTGCTGGATCACGCTGATGCTCTGGCGGTACTGCCACACGCCTTGGGGCTCGGGGTTAATCCAGGCGAACTTGGGGAAGGTGCTGGTCAGGCGCTGCAGCCATTCGGCGCCTGCCTCTTCGTTGTTGTATTCCACGCTGCCGCCGGGCTGCAAAATTTCGTACGGGCTCATGGTTGCGTCGCCCACAAAGATCAGCTTGTAGTCCTTGTTGTACTTGCGCAGGATGTCCCAGGTATTGAACTTCTCGGCAAAGCGGCGGCGGTTGTTCTTCCACATGTAGTCGTACACGCAGTTGTGGAAGTAATAAAACTCCAGGTGCTTGAACTCGGTCTTGGTGGCGCTGAACAGTTCTTCCACACGCGCAATGTGCTCGTCCATGGTGCCGCCCACGTCCATTAGCAGCAGCACCTTCACATTGTTGTGTCGCTCCGGCCGCATCTTGATGTCCAGGTAGCCCGCGTTGGCCGCCGTCTTGCTGATGGTCTCGTCCAGGTCCAGCTCGTCCTCATGGCCTTCGCGCGCAAACTTGCGCAGGCGGCGCAGCGCCACCTTGATGTTGCGCGTGCCCAGCTCCTGGGTGTCGTCGTAGTCCTTGTAGGCGCGCTGGTCCCACACTTTTACCGCGCTCTTGTTGCGGCCCTTGTCCTGGCCGATGCGCACGCCTTGGGGGTTGTAGCCATTGGCGCCAAACGGGCTGGTGCCGCCGGTGCCAATCCACTTGCTGCCGCCTTCGTGGCGTTCCTTCTGCTCTTCAAAACGCTTTTTCAGCGTTTCCATCAGCTCGTCCCAGCCCATCTTCTCGATCTTGGCCTTGTCTTCGGGGCTGAGGTTGAGCTCCAGGTTCTTGCGCAGCCATTCCAGGGGAATGTCCTTGGTGAAGTCGGCAACCATCTCCACGCCCTTGAAGTAGGCGGCAAAGGCGCGGTCGAACTTGTCGTAGTGTTTCTCGTCCTTCACCAGCGTGGTGCGGCTCAGGTAATAAAAGTCGTCAATCGTGTAGCCCGTGGGCTCGGACGCATCCTCGGGCTGCGGCGTCATCGGCCCCACCACGCCTTTTTGCAGGGCTTCCAGCAGGGTCAGGTATTCCTTGACCGAGACCGGCAGCTTGGCAGAGCGCAGGGTGTAGAAAAAGTCCAGCAGCATAGGGTGCTCCTTGCGCGTATCAGGCGCGCGGCTTGTCCAGTAAGTACAGCAGCTGTGCCTTGGCTTCGGGCCATTCGCCGCTGCGCATGCTGTACATCACGGTGTCGCGGATGGTGCCGTCGCGGCGCAGCGCGTGGCCGCGGATCACGCCATCTTTCTTCGCGCCCAGGCGCTCGATGGCGGCCTGGGACGCAAAGTTGAAGTTATCAGTGCGCCAGCCCACCACATGGCAGCCCAGGGTTTCAAACGCGTGGGTCAGCAGCAAGAGTTTGCAGGTGGTGTTGACGTGGCTGCGCTGGCTGCTTTTGCCGTACCAGGTGTAGCCAATTTCCACACGTTTCACGGCGGGCACGATGTCGTGGTAGCTGCTGCTGCCCAGCACGCGGCCCGTGGCTTCGTCCGTCACGGCGAAGGCAAAGCGGTTGCCCGCCTCGCGCATGGACAGCGCGTCGTCGATGTACTTGCGGGTGTATTCGGGTTCGGGCACCGAGGTGATGCGCAGGGTCCACAGCTCGCCATCAGCGGCCGCAGCGCGCAGGCCGGCCTCATGTTCCAGGCCCAGCGGGACCAACTTCACGCCGCGGGCGGCCAGGGTGACGGGTTCCACAAAGGCCATGGTTATTCCTTGTCCGACGGTGTTTTGCGGTTGCGCCAGCGGCGGGCCAGTTGCAGGCCCAAACCGCCGCCCACGCCCACCAGCACGATGCCGCCAATGCTGGCGGCGCCGTAACCTGGCGCAAACACATCCAGCCCCAGCAGGCGGCCAGCCCAGAAGCCGAGCAGCGCACCGCCCACAAAGCCCACGGCGTCAGACACGCCTTCGATCATTGGATTGTTTTTCATAGAGGGTGACTTAGCGGTTGTGGCGTTGCATGAACATCAGTTTTTCGAACAGCGTGGTGTCCTGCTCGTTTTTGAGCAGCGCACCTACCAGCGGGGGGACGGCCATCTTGTCGTCTTTGCTTTGCAGAGCCTCCAGCGGAATGTCTTCTGCCAGCAGCAGCTTGAGCCAGTCCAGTAGTTCGCTGGTGGAGGGCTTTTTCTTCAGGCCGGGCAGGTTGCGCACCTCAAAAAAGGTTTTCATGGCCGCGGCCAGCAGCTCTTTCTTCAGGCCGGGGAAGTGCACCTCCACAATGCTTTGCATGGTGGTGGCATCGGGGAACTTGATGTAGTGGAAGAAGCAGCGGCGCAAAAACGCGTCAGGCAGTTCTTTTTCGTTGTTGGAGGTGATGAACACCAGCGGGCGGTGTTTGGCCTTGATCAGCTCGCGCGTCTCGTAGCAGTAGAACTCCATGCGGTCGATTTCGCGCAACAGGTCATTGGGGAATTCGATGTCGGCCTTGTCGATCTCGTCGATCAGCAGGGCGACGGGTTTGTCCGCCGTAAACGCCTGCCACAACACGCCTTTGATGATGTAGTTGTGGATGTCCTTGACGCGTTCGCCGCCGTCAATGTCGGACAGCTGCGAGTCGCGCAGACGACTCACCGCGTCGTATTCATACAGACCCTGCTGGGCCTTGGTGGTGGACTTGATGTGCCATTGCAGCAGGGGCATGTCCAGCGCCTGGGCCACTTCCTCGGCCAGCATGGTTTTACCGGTGCCGGGCTCACCTTTCACCAGCAGCGGGCGCTGCAGCGTGATGGCCGCGTTGACCGACAGCATCAGGTCCTGGGTGGCGACGTAGTTCTTGGTTCCGTGGAATTTCATGGCGTGGGTGGGCAGGGCAATGGGTGGTCGGACCAAACGGTGCAGAAAAAGCCTGCAAAGGGCACGGGTGGTGGTCGATATAATCGGCAAGCTGATTTATATCAATCACCGTCTGGATTGTCCCCGCAAAATGAACAAATTCCTCTTGTCCGTGTCCGCCGCGCTTGTCGCCTCTGTGACCGTTTTCGCTGCCCACGCCCAGGGCGTCCAAGGTGACATCAAGGCTGGCGAAAAGAAGAACGCCATGTGCATTGGCTGCCACGGCATTGTGGGCTACCAAGCCAGCTTCCCCGAAATCCACAAGGTCCCCAAGATCTCGGGTCAGGGCGGCAAGTACATTGCGTCCGCCCTGAATGCCTACAAAACCGGTGACCGCAAACACGCCTCCATGCGCGGCATTGCCGCCTCGCTGACCGACCAGGACATCGCCGACTTGGCCGCCTACTACGAAGCCAGCGGTGCGGTGGAAGGTGCCCCAGCCTTGGCCAAGGCGCCCGAAGCCTCTGACAAAGTGAACGCGCTGCTGACCAAGGGTGCCTGTGCCTCCTGCCACGGCGATTCGTTCAGCAAGCCCATCGACCCCACCTACCCCAAGATCGCCGGCCAGCACAGCGACTACCTGTTCGTGGCCCTGAAGGCCTACAAGGTAGAAGGCAACGCCCAAGTGGGCCGCGGCAACGCCATCATGGGTGGTGTGGCCAAGCAGTTCACCAATGCCGAGCTCAAAGAGCTGTCCAACTACCTGGGCAAGCTGCCAACCGACCTCAAGGTCGTGCCTCAAAACCGCTTCCGTTAAACCGGACAGCACCTCCCAAAAAAAGCCGCTCTTGAGCGGCTTTTTTGTGTCTGGTTTTCCCTGCTTGTGGCGGTGAGTCATCACTCCTAGACTGGTGCCATGACTATTTCCCGCGACCAGCCGTTCTCGACTGACGGTCTCGGCAAGGCCTTGTTTCGCCCCCATGGACGGGCAGACTGGCGCATTGATGGTGACGTGTTGCGTACCGACGTGGTGGGGCCGTTTAACCGGGAACTGGCCGAGGCGATCGGACCCATCCTGCACCAGGCCTATGCCTTGTTGTGTGCCCAGGGGCCATGTGCCGAAGTGGTCATCGTGCACGGCAGTGCACTGGCCGGCCCCGAAGCGCTGACGGCGTTGACCGGGGAGCTGCGCAAGTTTGTGCAGGAAGGCCTGGCCCCGGTGGGCACGGCCTTTGTGATGGCGCCCGAGGTGGAGGGCAGCCACTTCATGCCCGCCTTGCTGGTGCAAAGCTTTGCGGCGGCCGGTTGGCCGGCCTGTCAGGTGTTTGCCACGGCGGACGAGGCCGAGGCCTGGGTGCAGGGGCTGCTGGCAGCCGCCCGGGCCTGATCAGTCTTTGGTAGCGTGCCGCTGCACGCAAGCAATGTAGGCATTGCCGTCGGGTGGGCGACCGGCGCGCTGGCTTTCCCACAGCATGGTGCCCAAACATTCCATAGCTTCGTGGTGCGCCTGGTGCAGCGAGTTGCGCTTGTGCGTGAGCAGCTCCACCGCCTGGCGAATGCCACGCGGCTGGTCGATGCTGCACTGCTCGCTGATCGACAAGTGCATAGAGAGGTGCAAAAACGGGTTGGTGCGGCCCTCGGTCGCTTCGTACATGGTGGCCAGCGCGGTGTCCACATCGGCAAAGTCGGCGGCGTACTCGGGGTGCTCGTCCATCCACTGGGATGCTATGGTTTCAATAGCTTCTAGCGCAACACCTGAGCGGGCCTTGGCATAGGTGGAGCAAAAAAATCGACGTACGTCTTCTTGGGAGGGACTGAACATGGGGCCAAGGTTAGCACGCGCCTGCCACTCCGGTGCGGGCTTGCGGGCATGCCCCCGGGGGCGGCACGGGCGCCGGGCCCTGTGTACCATTCGCGTCGGTGTGGGGCAGGGCATGGCGGTGGTGCTGGCGCGCGTATGGGGCGGCTGGTTGCTATGGTTTTGGAAGCTGCTCGCGCAGTATCCACGAGGGCCAGAGCCCTAAAACACCTATATTCATGACCTTTCCGCTGATCACCGATCCATTTTTCTACGCCGTCACCATCCCCGCCGTGTTGCTGCTGGGCATCAGCAAAAGTGGCTTTGGCGCGGGTTTTGGCTCGCTGGCCGTGCCCATGATGGCGCTGGCCGTCACGGTGCCCGAGGCTGCTGCCATCCTGATGCCGGTGTTGTTCCTCATGGACGTGCTGGGCATGGCGGCGTTTCGCAAAGACTTTGACCTGGCGTTGCTGAAGTTTCTGATTCCGTGTGGGCTGGTGGGCATCGCCATCGGCGCGCTGTTGTTCAAGGTGCTGAACCCGCACACCGTGGCAGCCATGGTGGGCGGCTTTACGCTGCTGTTTCTGGCGCAGCGCTTGTTGTTTCCGCCCAAGCCCGACAGCGCACCGCCGCCGCGCTGGCTGGGCGCCATGCTCACCGCCACCTCGGGCTTTACCAGCTTCATTGCCCATGCGGGTGGCCCGCCCATCAACGCCTATGTGATCCCGCTCAAGCTCACTCCCCTCAAGTTCACCGCCACCATGGCGTTTTTCTTCTTTGTGGTGAACCTGAGCAAATGGATTCCTTACGGCATGTTGGGCCTGCTGGACATGCGCAACATGGCCACCAGCCTGGTGCTGCTGCCCATCGCCCCGGTGGGTGTGTGGATTGGCGTGCGCCTGGCCCGGCGCATTAGCCAGCAGCTTTTCTACCGCTTTCTGTACGCCGGCATGTTCTTGACCGGTGTGAAGCTGCTGTGGGACGGGTTGGCCTGAGCCAACCCGCCGTACACGCGCTTATTTGGAAGCCCAGTAGGTGGCAGGGCCGGGCAGCGGGGTGGCCTCGTTGTCCAGCAGCTTCATCCAGCGGGTGCCGGTCTCGTGTATCCAGCCCTGCAGGTGGCTTCGGTAGGCCAAGCTCGCATCCAGGTTGGCATCGGCGCGCAGCAGGAAGGTGATGCC
Source organism: Rhodoferax sp. XS2R6 (assembly GCF_056521365.1). Lineage (NCBI taxonomy): Bacteria > Pseudomonadati > Pseudomonadota > Betaproteobacteria > Burkholderiales > Comamonadaceae > Rhodoferax > Rhodoferax sp. XS2R6. The sequence continues at coordinate 140,818 of NZ_JBWMAY010000004.1, forward strand.
CATGGACTTGCCGCGGAATTTGTTGCCATAGACGTTGACCAGTACCGCGCTGACCGGGAAGTCGCTGGCGTAGGGCGTCAGGCTTGCCAGCGTGGACTTCACCCAGCTGTTGGGGTGGTTGGGCGCGCTGGCAAGGAGTTGCCGAAAGTTGGCGATCGCGTCGCCGCGGGCGCAGGCGAAGAGCATGGCGCTGGCGTTGAGGCCAAAGTCGTCCACCAGGCCCACCGGGTTGTCGGTGCTGCAGGGCTGGTTGCCCCAGTTGATGGGCAGGGAGTTGGGCGTGAAGTTCAGCGCCATCGCAAACAGGGGGCCACCTTGGCGGTCCAGGTTGCGCAGGGTGAGCGATACCCGTGGGGTGGTGCCCGGGCTGTCACTGCGCCCGCCCGTGAGGGACAAGGCTTCTTCGTGTTTGCTCACGACTTCCCACTGACCTTCCGGCAGCGGAATGGGTTTGGAAAACAAGCCCAGGGCAATGCCACTGGCCGTGAGGGTGGTGCCCACTTCGATCTTGTCGTAAGCCACTTGGGCGTGGTTGGTGGTGCTGGTCATGCTGGCCACCAGGCCGGCCAGAAGGCACGCGGTGGTGCGTGCGGTACTGCAAAAACGCAAAACTTGTCTCCCTAATATTGGTATTAAAAGTGCTGCGATGCTACTGGCCCGGGCAGGGGGGCACCATCCCCCAAAAGAGTGATTCGGGGGCGTGCCGCGCCAAGGGTTTAGCGCATTTCCGGGTTGGGTGCGGTGGTTTGGGCGTCAAACACGGCCACGCAGTTGCGCCCGGCCTGTTTGGCGGTGTAGCAGGCGGCGTCGGCGGCGCGCAGCACATCGGCCGCGGTGGTGAAGCTGCCATTGACCTGCACCAGGCCAATGCTGGCACCCACGCCAAAGCTCTGGCCCTCCCAGGCCAGGCGGTAGGCCACCACGGCACTGCGCAATTTTTCGGCCAGGGCCACGGCCTGCGGCAGGGGGCAGCGGCTCAGTAACACCGCAAATTCATCGCCGCCCAGCCGGGCCACGGTGTCGGTCTGGCGCACCTGCGCGGCCAGTGCGTGGGCTACATCGCGCAGCAGGGCGTCACCCGCGGCATGGCCACCGGTGTCGTTGACCTGTTTGAAGTGGTCCAGGTCAATGAACATGGCGCAGAACGGCTCGGTGTTGGCGTTCAGCGTGGCGCGCTCCAGCAGGGTCTCGAAGGCCGGGCGGTTGGCCAAACCAGTGAGTGAGTCGTGGCTGGAGGTCCAGGCCAGGCGCTCGCGCTGTTCGCGCGCTTCGGTCACGTCTTCCACCGTCCAGATGGTGCCTTGCGAGCGGTCACCGGGCACTACGGCACGCCCGCGCATGTGCGCCCAGAACAGCTGGCCCGAGCGGCGGATCAGCTCCACTTCGCCGTCAAAAGCGCCGTGCTGCATGAACGAGGGGTGGGCGCGGGCCGACAGTGCCTGGTAGGCCTCGTCGGAGGGGTGGATCATGCGGGTGGGCTGGCCGAGGGCGTGGTGTTTTTCGCAGCGGAAGATGTGGCAAAAGTGCCGGCTCACCAGCTCGAATTGACCGTTGCGGGTGAGTGCAATGCCCACCTCTGCATGGTCCAGCACCGCCTCCAGTTGCATCAGCAGGGCCTGGGTTTCGGTTTGTTTTTGTTGCCGGTGTTCCACCACATGTTGAAAGGCCAGCGCCAACTCGCCCACTTCGCCGCCATCGCGGGGCCAACCCTCGTTGGAGGGGCCGGTCTCGGCCAGCATGCGCTCGGCCCGGTTGCGCAACTTGGAGATGGGCAGTGTCAGGTACCAGGCCAGCACCCCCGCCAGGGCCGCGGCCAACAGGCCCACACCCATGGCGGCTTGCCAGGCGGTGGCTTGCGCGGCCTGCACCGGTTGCAAAGCCACGGCCCGTGGCGTGAGCCGCACCAGCACCCAGTCAGAGACCGGAATGCCGGCCATGGACACCAGGTGGTCTTCACTCAGTACGGCACTGCCAGTGGTGTCGATGGGGCTGCCCATATCACTCCAGCGCTGGTACACCGCACGCAGGCCCTCCTCGTCCGCGGCCCGACCCAGCACCCGTGTGGAGTCCGGGTGGGCCAGCAGCACGCCTTTTCGGTCCATCACCAGCGTACGCGATGGGGTGTCGCGGGCCAGGCGCGTCACGTCAGAGAACAGGCTGGTGGACTGCAGGCCCAGCGCGCCTGCGATCACGCCCACCACCTTGCCATCCGTGCCCAGCGCAGAGGTCGAGATGATGAGGATGGGAGTCTTGCTGACCTTGCCCACCAGGGGTTCGGACACCACGGGTTGGTCGGTTTTGAGGCTTTGCTGAAAGTAGGCCCGGTCTGCGATGTTGGGCAGTTCGGTCGATGCCTGTCCCTTGACCAGCCGGGCCAGCATGACCCCGTCGGCCCGGGCTGCCAGCACGCTGTCAAACAGGGCGCCCACGGCGGGCTTGTCGGCCAGGTAGCGGGTCATGGCCTCGGGTTGGCTCCACAACTCGGGGCGCACCTGGCGAGCCACGGCCCACAGCGAACCTTGCAACATATCCAGCTTGGTGGCGAGCAGCTCCGCGGTGCGCTGCACATCGTCACTGTCGTTTTGCAGCAAGACTTGTTGGATATTGCTCTTCGTCGTGCTCAGAACCAACTGGGCCGTCACCAGTGCGGACAGCACCCCGGTCACCGCAGCCATGGCCACAATTTTGAATTTGAGCGTGCTGACCCAGGCGAACCGGGTGCGATTCCAATTGGCTGCGTTCATGGGCGCATATTACCTATCCCAGTTGTGGGGCCGGCGCTGGGTTTGTTCGGCACGTTCCTGCGCCATCTGTTCTTCCAGTTGCTGGCGGCCTTGTTTGATCACGGCAATCAGCTTGGAGCTGTCTTTGTAGTGGGGGTGCAGCTTCTCGAACAAATCCAGGTTGTGCTGGCGAAAACGCAGTGCGGTCTGGCGTGCCGCATGCGGTTCGTGGCCCAGCAGTTCCAGTACGCTGCGTGCGCTGCGCAGGCTGGACTCGAACAGCTCGCGCTCCACCAGCATCACACCGCGGTCACGCAACTGGTTCCAGTGGGTCACGTCGCGCGCCCGTGCCACGATCTGCAGCTGCGGAAAGTGCGCCTGCGCCAGGTCCACAATCTCCAGCGACTGCTCCACATCGTCCACCGCCACCACCAGCACCTTGGCGCTGGCCGCGCCCGCGGTGCGCAGCAGATCCAACCGGGTGGCGTCGCCATAAAACACGCGGTAACCAATGTTGCGCGCCACCTCGATCATCTCGGCGTCGTGGTCCAGCACGGTGGTGGCAATGCCTTCGGCCGTCAGCAGGCGACCGACGATCTGGCCGTAGCGGCCAAAACCCGCAATCACGATGGGTGCCTCTTGCTGCTCGGAGATTTCCTCGAGCTGCGGTACGCCGCAGTGCGCGTAGCGCGGTAGCAGAAACCGGTCCACCGCCACCAGGATCAGCGGGCTCAGCAGCATGGAGACGGCCACCGCGCCAATCAGCAACGAGGCGGTCTCGGCCGGGAACACCTTGGCCCCGGCAGCCGCCTGGAACACCACAAATGCAAACTCACCGCCCTGGGCCAGCAGCAGTGTGAACACCGGCCGCTCCTGGAACGGCAGCTGGATGTGGCGCGCCAGCGCGTAAATCACCAGTCCCTTGACGGCCAGAAAGCCCAGCACCACCAGCGCCATCACACCGGGCGATTGCAGCAACACCCCAAAGTCGATGCTCATGCCCACGGCGATGAAAAACAGGCCCAGCAGCAGGCCCTTGAAGGGTTCGATGTCGGTCTCCAGCTCGCGCCGGTATTCACTCTCGGCCAGCAGCACGCCGGCCAGAAAAGCGCCTAGTGCCATGCTCAGGCCCACCAGCAGCATCAGCGCCGAGATGCCCACCACCAGCAGCAGCGCCGCGGCGGTAAAGATCTCGGGCGTCTTGGAGCGCGCAATCCAGCGCAGCAGCGGGCGGATGAGCAAGCGCCCGCCGAGCACAATGCCGGCAATGACAGCTATGATTTTGATAGCTGCTTGCGCATATTCCATGGGCGCTGAGGCCTCATTTGTCACTGAAACGACGCCCAGCAGCGGCAGCAGCGCCAGGATCGGGATGGCCGCCACGTCCTGGAACAGCAGGATGGAGAACGCCGCCTGGCCGCTGCGGGTAGGCAGCAGGTTGCGCTCGCCCATCACCTGCAGCGCAATGGCGGTGCTGGACAGGGCCAGGCCCAGCGCGGCCACCACCGCCAGCCGCCAGCCCACGCCGCAGGCCATGGCCACCAGCGCCAGCAGCAGCGCACAACCCAGCACCTGCAGGCTGCCCCAGCCAAAGATGGAGCGGCGCAGGTTCCACAGCCGTTTGGGCTCCAGCTCCAGGCCCACCAGGAACAGCATCAGCACCACACCAAACTCGGCAAAGTGCAGGATGTCTTCCACATTCGTCACCAGGCCCAGGCCCCAGGGGCCAATGGCAATGCCCGCCGCCAGGTAACCAATGATGGAGCCCAGGCCCACGGCCTTGGACAGTGGCACGGCAATCACCGCCGCACTCAAATAGATAAAGCTGTTGATCAGCCAGGTCGGTGCGTGTTCCATCAGTGTGGGCCCTCTACGGTTTCGTGGGTGGGCCGGTCGGTGTCGGGCACCACACAGGCCGGGCAGCTTTCCATCTCATCCAGCTCGGGCCATGCCGGGTAGCTGGCCAGGCGCTCGGCGAACATGGCCACATGGTTGTCCACCTCGGTGCTGTCGACCCGGTGTGCGCCGTGCAGCACCATCGGGGGCAAAAAGCGCATGCCGCACAGGGCGGCCGTCTGCTCATAAGGCGGCAAAAAGGCGTCGAAGAAATAGCGGTTGTAGCCCTGGGGGTGGTACGAATCCTCGGGTCCGCCGGTGGTGGCCACCAGCCACAGGTCTTTGCCTTGCAGGGCGTGGCCGCCGCCGTAGGCCCAGCCATGGGTCAACACCTCGTCCAACCAGAGCTTGAGCAACGCGGGCATGGAGTACCACTGCACCGGGTGCAACAGCACCACGAGTTGCGCCGCCTGGAGCCTGGCCTGCTCGGTCGGGATGGCAATGCTGTAGTCCGGGTAACGTGCGTACAGGTCACACACGGTGGTGGTGTCGGCGGCGCGGGCGGCCTGCAGCAGGCGCCGGTTGACGCGGGATTCGCGCCAGTTGGGGTGGGCGGCGACCACGTAAACGGGTTTGGTCGGTGGGGCGGGCGGTGCTTGGTGTTCGGTGTCCATGCCGATAACATAGCGCAGTTCCACCCTCCAAGGAGTCGTGTATGCCCGTGGTTGTTGTCGCCAATCCCAAAGGCGGGGTGGGCAAGTCCACCCTGTCCACCCAGATCGCGGGCTACTTTGCCTCCCAGGGGCATGCCGTCATGCTGGGTGACGCCGACCGGCAACAGTCCTCCCGGCTCTGGCTCACGCTGCGGCCCATCGCGGCCCGGCCCATCAGCAGCTGGGAGGTGGGCGACGACCAGATTGCCAAACCGCCCAAGGGCACCACCCATGTGGTGCTGGACACGCCGGCCGGCCTGCACGGCAAGCGCCTGAAAGAAGTGCTCAAACTGGCGGACAAGGTGGTGGTGCCGCTGCAACCCAGTGTGTTCGATATTTTTGCCACGCGCGCCTTTTTGGACGAGCTGGCCGACAGTGCCCACGCCGCCAAGACGCAGATCGGCATCGTGGGCATGCGCGTGGACGAGCGCACCCGCGCGGCCGACCAGCTGCACACCTTCGTGGACAGCCTGGGCCTGCCGGTGCTGGGTTTTGTGCGCGACACGCAAAACTACATCCAGCTGTCCGCCCGCGGGCTTACGGTGTTTGACGTGGCACCGGGCCGGGTGGAGCGCGACCTGGCGCAGTGGGAGCCCATCTGCCGCTGGTTGAACGCCAAGTAGTCAGAACAGAAGGCCTGTTTGTCACCCGGCGGACATGCCGGTGCGCCGCGTCTGGCTACAGTGGGCGGCATGAAAACCTTTGCCACCCTAGCCGAACTCTCCGCCCTGGTGGGCCAACACGTGGCCACCAGCGAGTGGGTCACCATCACCCAGGAGCACATCAACCTGTTTGCCCAGGCCACGGGCGACCACCAGTGGATCCATGTGGACGTGGAGCGCGCCAAGGCTGGCCCGTTTGGTGCACCCATCGCGCACGGATTTCTGACCTTGTCGCTGATTCCGCAGTTCTTTGATAGCGCCATCACCGTGACCGAGGCACGCATGGGCGTGAACTACGGGCTGAACAAGGTGCGCTTCATCGCCCCGGTGCCGGTGAACAGCCGCTTGCGCGCGCAGGTGAAGTTGCTGGCCAGCGACCCCATCGACAACGGCGGCCGCCAGCAGCTCTGGGAAGTGACCGTGGAGCGCGAGGGTTCGCCCAAGCCCGTCTGCGTGGCCGAGTCGCTGGCGCGCCAGTACCCTTAGGCGGTTGGCGTGGCGAAGCCCTGCTGTCGCCAGGCCTCAAATACCGTCACTGCCACGGCGTTGGACAAGTTCAAGCTGCGCTGCCCCGCCAGCATGGGCAGGCGCAGGCTGCGCTGGGCATCGAATGCGGCACGCACCGTGTCTGAAATTCCCTTGGTCTCCGAGCCAAACACCAGCCAGTCACCGGGCTGAAACGCCACGGCATAGGGGCTGCGCGTGCCGCGCGTGGTCAGCGTGAACATGCGGTCAATCGCGGGCTGCTCGGTGTCCAGAAAGGTTTGCCAGTCGGCATGGCGCTTGAGCGCCGCGTACTCGTGGTAATCCAGCCCGGCACGGCGCATGTGCTTGTCGTCCATGGAAAACCCCAGCGGCTCCACCAGGTGCAGCGTGCAGCCGGTGTTGGCCGCCAGGCGGATGACATTGCCCGTGTTGGGAGGGATTTCGGGCTCGACCAGAACGATATGGAACATGGCGCGTATTGTCGCGCGACCGTGGGGACCATTCATTCGGTTCGCGCAAAAACCAGTACCGTGATGTGCGCGGCTCCTGCTGTGCGCAAGGCGGTCGTGGCGGCGTGCAGCGAGGCGCCACTGGTCATTACATCGTCCACCAGCACCACGCGCCGGCCCCGCAGTTCGCCCACGCGCAGCGGCTCCACGGCAAACGCCCCTTGCACGCTGCGCAGGCGTGCGTGGCGTGGCAAGCTGCTTTGGGGTGGTGTGTCGCGCACCCGCAGCAGCAGTTCGGTGTGGACCTTGCCGGGTGCCAGGTGGCGCGCCAGTTCCAGTGCCTGGTTGAAACCACGCGTCTGCAGGCGCTGTGCCGACAAGGGCAGGGGCAGCACCAAGTGCGCGGCCTCCAGGGCCGGCTCCACCCAGGGAGCGCTACGCATCAGCGTGGCCAGGGTACGGGCCCAGGCCGGGTGTTGTTGGAATTTGAACTCCACCACCAAGCCCGACCAGGGGTAGGCGTAGGGCACCGCCGCCAGCGCAGCATCCCACAACGGTGGGGTGGTGATACAGGCACCGCAATGCGGCATGCCAGCGGGCAGGGGCAAGGCACAGGTTTCGCAGCGGTGCATAGGTTGTGCAAACTGCGCCACGCATTCTTCGCACACAGCATGGGCCGGCCAGGCATGGCACACGGCGCACCGGCTGGGCAGGCGCTGCGATACCCCCTGAAGCAGCTGACGGAACATGCAGGCAATATACTCGCCAGCGCTTCCCGCACCCACCCCATGAGTACCCAGCGCCCCCCCACCATCGACCCCGTTGCCGCCACCCGCTGGGCCACCCTGCCACCGCAGCAGACCGAGTCGCCCTGGTTGCACGAAGAAGTGGCGCGTCGCATGGAGGAACGCCTGCAGTGGATCGTGCAAAAACCCCGGCAGTGGGTGCACTGGGGCGCACTGCGGGGCGGCCTGCAGGCCCAGGGACTGCTTAGCAAGCGCTACCCGGAATCTGACTGTTTTGTGCTTGAAAGCACCGTAGATCGTGCGCAAGCAGCTCGCAATTTAATAGCAAAACCCTGGTGGAATCCCCGTGGCTGGACGGGACCTGCGGTGACGTTTGAGGCGCCTGCGCAGCCGGTGCAGATGTTGTGGGCGAATATGGCCTTGCATACTGCGGCTGACCCCGAAGCGCTCATCGCCGAGTGGCACCGCCTGATCGCGGTCGATGGGTTTGCCATGTTCTCGTGCCTGGGGCCGGACACGCTGCGTGAGTTGCGCGCCGTTTATGCGCGCTTGGGTTGGCCGGTGGCGGGTCATGAGTTCACTGACATGCACGACTGGGGCGACATGCTGGTCCATGCGGGCTTTGCCGAGCCGGTGATGGACATGGAGCGCATCACCTTGACCTATTCCACACCCCAAAGCCTGCTGGCCGAATTGCGCTCGCTGGGTCGCAACCTGCACCCCCAGCGGTTTGCGGGCTTGCGCTCACGCGCCTGGCTGGCACGCCTGCATGCCGCGCTGGCAGAAGGACTCGCCTCGCCTGCAGGTGATGGGCGTTTGCAGCTCACCTTTGAGGTGGTCTATGGGCACGCCTTCAAGCCCGCTCCCCGTCTGAACATCCAGGCCGAGACGACCGTGTCACTGGAGCAAATGCGATCCGTTCTCAAGCACGGCCCTGCTGGCCCCAAGGGCGGCGCCTAGGCGATTACCCGAGGCTGGCGGTTTGCCTTTTTGAGGCGGATCAACAGGTTGTCTGCACTACAATGCTAGGAATAAGAGGTAACGGCATTTCCCCCTGCAGTCTCGTCCCGGTTCGGTAACGACCGGGCCTTTTCGGGCAAGACGCATGACGAATCTGGTTTTTCGCTTTGCGACGGTACAAGGGCGGCACGTTCAGTGGTTTTTGCGGCGTAACTGCTCGGTTACGCCACTGCAACTGGTCTGGCTGTATGTGTCACTGTGTGTGGTGTCGCTTGGGATCGGGATGTTTTTCTGGTTCCAGGGCGCGCCCTTGGTGATTCCCTTTGCATCCCTTGAGCTGGTCGCAGTGGGTTTGGCGTTTCTGGCGTATGCCCGGCATGCCACCGACGGCGAGCACATCTCCTTGCAGGAGGGGCAGCTGGTGGTGGAATGGGAAAGTGCTGGCAAGCTGGAGCGTGCCGAGTTTCCGAGGGAATGGGTAAGGGTCGAGCCGCGGGCTGGCAACGGATCTTTGATCGAATTGTCAGGGCGTGGCAAAACTATCCGGGTAGGTCGGTTTATCAGGCCAGAGCTGCGTCCGCTGCTTGCCAAAGAAATCCGACTCGCGCTGCGCGCAGCCTGACGGGCCGCGTGCAGCTGCAGCGCATTTGGTAATTTTGGGGCTTAGAAAAGTGAACACGATGAAGAGCATATTGAACAAACTGGCTACCCCCTTGCTGGCGGTGGGCGCGTGGGTTAGCACAGCGGCACTGAGCTTGGCACATGCTGTCAATGATTTGCCGGGCGGGCCTGCGGTCAACCAATTGAATCTGCCGCCTGCGGTGACCAACATCGCCCGCGAACAGCAATGGCTGCACTGGTTCATGCTCATCATGTGCTCGGTCATTTTTGTCGCCGTGTTTGCTGTGATGTTTTATTCCATCTGGAAGCACCGCAAGTCCCAGGGCTACAAGGCGGCGACTTTCCATGAGTCGGTCACCGTGGAAATCATCTGGACCATTGTTCCTTTTGTTATCGTGATCCTGATGGCCCTGCCTGCCACCAAGGTGGTGGTTGCCATGAAAGACACCACCAACGCCGACCTGACCATCAAGGCCACCGGTATGCAGTGGAAATGGGGCTACGACTACCTCAAGGGCGAAGGTGAAGGCATCGGTTTTGTGTCTACTCTGGACAGCGACCAGCGCGCCATGTCCGATGCGGGCGGCCCCAAGAAGGGTGAGTCGATTGACAACTACCTGCTCAAGGTGGATAACCCCCTGGTCGTGCCCGTGGACAAAAAGGTCCGCATCATCACCACTGCCAATGACGTGATCCACGCTTTTATGGTGCCAGCCTTCGGTATCAAGCAGGATGCGATCCCGGGCTTTGTCCGCGACACCTGGTTCCGTGCTGAAAAGGTCGGTGACTACTACGGCCAGTGCGCCGAGCTGTGCGGCAAAGAACATGCCTACATGCCCATCCATGTGAAGGTGCTGTCGGCAGAAGACTACTCCGCCTGGGTGTCTGCCGAACAAAAGAAAATGGCTGCCAAGCAAGACGACCCGAGCAAGGTCTGGACCTTGGACGACATCAGCAAGCGTGGCGAGAAGGTGTACGCACAAAACTGCGCAGCCTGCCACCAGGCCAACGGCAAGGGCGCTGGCGCCATCAAGCCGGTGGATGGCTCTGCCGTGGTGCTGGACGCTGACAAGAGCAAACAGATTTTGGTGCTCCTGAATGGCCAAAACAACGGTGCGATGCCTGCCTGGAAGTCCTTGAGCGACACCGACATCGCCGCCGTCATCACCTACACCAAAAACAGCTGGTCTAACAAGACGGGCCAGCTGGTGCAGCCAGCTGATGTGTTGGCCTTGCGCAAGTAATGTGCACCCAACAGAACGCAAAGAATTGAGAAGGACATCAGAATGAGCGCCGTACTAGACCACCACGACCACGCCCATGACGACCACCACCACGCCCCCACGGGCTGGCAGCGCTGGGTGTTTGCGACCAACCACAAAGACATCGGTACCCTGTACCTGTTGTTTAGCTTCACGATGTTGATCATCGGCGGCATCTTGGCGCTGCTGATCCGCGCCGAGTTGTTCCAGCCCGGTCTGCAGCTGGTGAATCCCGAGTTGTTCAACTCGTTGACCACCATGCACGGTCTGATCATGGTGTTCGGCGCCATCATGCCGGGCTTCGTGGGTTTTGCGAACTGGATGATTCCGCTGCAAATCGGCGCCTCCGACATGGCCTTTGCCCGCATGAACAACTTCAGCTTCTGGCTGATGATTCCTGCGGCTGGCATGCTGGTGGGCTCCTTCTTTATGCCCGGTGGCGCACCCGCTGCCGGCTGGACGCTCTACGCACCGCTGACCCTGCAAATGGGCCCATCCATGGACGCCGGCATTTTTGCCATGCACATCCTGGGTGCTTCTTCCATCATGGGCTCGATCAACATCATCGTGACCATCCTGAACATGCGCGCGCCTGGCATGACGCTGATGAAGATGCCCATGTTCGCCTGGACTTGGTTGATTACTGCCTATTTGCTGATCGCCGTGATGCCCGTGTTGGCTGGCGCGATCACCATGACGCTGACCGACCGCCACTTCGGCACCAGCTTCTTCAACCCCGCTGGTGGCGGTGACCCGGTGATGTACCAGCACATCTTCTGGTTCTTCGGCCACCCCGAGGTGTACATCATGATTTTGCCGGCCTTCGGCATCGTGAGCCAGATCGTTCCCGCCTTTGCCCGCAAGAAGCTGTTTGGCTACGCCTCCATGGTGTACGCCACCTCTTCCATCGCCATCCTGTCTTTCATCGTGTGGGCGCACCACATGTTTACCACCGGCATGCCGGTGACAGGCCAGCTGTTCTTCATGTACGCCACCATGCTGATCGCGGTGCCTACCGCCGTGAAGATCTTCAACTGGATCGCCACCATGTGGCAGGGTTCCATGACGTTTGAAACCCCCATGCTGTTTGCGGTGGGCTTCATATTTGTGTTTACCATGGGTGGTTTCACGGGCCTGATTCTGGCCATGGCGCCCATCGACATCCAGTTGCAAGACACCTATTACGTGGTGGCCCACTTCCACTATGTGCTGGTGGCAGGTTCCCTGTATGCCATGTTCGCCGGTTTCTACTACTGGGTTCCCAAGTGGACGGGCGTGATGTACAGCGAAACACGCGGCAAGATCCACTTCTGGTGGTCGCTGATTGCGTTCAACATCACCTTCTTCCCCATGCACTTCCTGGGCTTGGCTGGTATGCCACGTCGGTATGCCGACTACCCCATGCAGTTTGCTGATTTCAATGCCGTGGCTACCGTGGGTGCATTTGCTTTCGGTCTGGCACAGGTCTATTTCTTCATCTGTATCGTGGTGCCCGCCATGATGGGCAAGGGCGAAAAAGCGCCCCAGAAGCCTTGGGAAGCCGCTGAAGGCCTGGAGTGGGAAGTGCCATCGCCTGCACCGTTCCACACGTTCGAGAACCCACCCAAGCTGGACGCCACAGCGACCAAGGTGATCGGTTAATGGCTACGCCAGAGCAAAAGAAAGCCAATCTACGCCTGGGCCTGATTTTGGCCTCGGTGGCGGTGCTGTTTTTTGTGGGCTTTATGGCACGTCTGGTTCTGCTGGGTAAATGAGCATGGGCCTCAAGCGCGAAAACTCCCGCATGTTGGGCAAGCTGGCGGTGATCACCGTTGGCATGTTCGCGTTCGGTTACGCGCTGGTCCCCATCTACAAAACCATTTGCGAAATGACGGGCATCAATGTGCTGGCGTTGGGCGAGCAGATGCTGACCGGCCAGAAGGCACAGGCGGGTAATACCCAGGTGGACACCAGCCGCACCATCACGGTGGAGTTCGATGCCAATGCACGTGGGCCCTGGGAATTCAAACCCGCGCAGCGTTCATTACAAGTGCATCCCGGTGAACTGACGACAGTGGTCTACGAATTCCAGAATGTGCAAAACCGCCGCATGTCGGCACAAGCCATTCCCAGTTATGCGCCCATGCAGGCCTCGGCGCATTTCAACAAGCTGGAGTGTTTTTGTTTTAACCAGTACACGCTGGAGCCTGGTGAAAAGAAGTCGTGGCCGGTGGTGTTTGTGATTGATCCCAAGCTGTCCAAAGATGTCCGTACGATTACCTTGTCGTACACCTTTTTTGAGGTCGGTGGCAAAACGCCCCCCGCCCCGGTTGCGACCGCGAAGCCGGTGGTTGCGGAAAGCGCAGGCTCCTGATGGCTGCCGATGGCGTGAATGCAGCGGACAAGCCCAAGGCCTCGTTTCTGCGCAGCGTGAAGCTGGTGGCTTGGTCGTTTTTGGGCATCCGTAGCAGCAAAGGCTACCGCGACGATCTGGCCAAAGTGAACCCCCTGCACGTGGTGCTGGTGGGCTTGGTCGGTGCAGTGGTGCTGGTAGTCGGTTTGATCAGTTTGGCGAAATGGGTCGTGGCCGCGTAGGCTGCCAATTGGCGCATTTCAGAGATTTGGATTAGAGAAGGAATGGAGCAAAAATGAGTTCAACAACACATGGTGGAACGCCGTACTACTTTGTACCAGGCCCTTCACGCCACCCGGTCATGGCAGCTGCCGGACTGTTTTTTGTGATTCTGGGTGCAGGCCAGTGGATCAACGGCGCAGACTGGGGCAAATACTCCCTGGCGCTGGGCATGGTCTGGTGGCTGGTGGTGTTGTACCAATGGTTTGGTGATGCGATTGCCGAAAGCGAAGGCGGGCAGTACGGTCGCAAGATCGACCTGTCTTTCCGCTGGAGCATGAGCTGGTTCATCTTCTCCGAAGTGATGTTTTTTGGCGCCTTCTTCACGGCCTTGTGGTGGGCACGTTCCCACTCGGTGCCTGCCTTGGGCAGCCTGGAAAACGCCTTGTTGTGGCCCGACTTCAAAGCCGTATGGCCCAGCCTGGTCGCGGGTGTGACGGCTTCGCCGGCAGGCATTGTGGAACCCTTCACCACCATGGGTCCGTTCTGGTTGCCCACCATCAACACCGCTTTGCTGTTGACGTCTGGTGTGACTTTGACGATCGCCCACCATGCCTTGGTGGACGGTAACCGCAGCAAGACCATTGGCTTCATGTGGGCCACCGTGTTGCTGGGTGTGACTTTCCTCTTTGTGCAAGGGTATGAGTACTACCACGCGTACACCGCGTACAACCTCAAGCTCAGCTCGGGTGTGTTCGGTTCTACCTTCTACATGCTGACCGGTTTTCACGGTTTCCACGTGTTTGTGGGCATGTTGATGTTGTTGTTCATTACCTTGCGCCTGCAAAAGGGCCACTTCACCTCGGAGCGCCACTTCGGTTTTGAAGGCGCCGCCTGGTACTGGCACTTTGTGGACGTGGTCTGGTTGGGCTTGTACGTGTTGGTGTACTGGCTCTAAGCACCATTGCCGCACAAAAAAGGCACCGCTTGCGGTGCCTTTTTTAATGGAGCGGTTTAGCTGCCCTGCGGAATGCCCGTGGGGTGGATATAACCCAGCTTCCAGGCCAACAAAATGCACACAAACAGCACAATGGAAAACCCCACCCGAAAGGCCAGCGCCCGCGCCATGCCGCGTGACTTGTTGCTGTGCGCCTGGCCGCCGCGCAACATGAAGAACAGGGCAGCGCCCAGGCTGGCCAGGATGGCAAGGAACGCAAGTGCGACAAGTAGGGTCATGCGGGGGATTATCCCGTGAGTCTGCATTGGCGTCGCGTGGTGGTGGGAATGGCCGCGGTTGCTGCGGTGGCAGTGGCCGTGTCGCTGGGGCGCTGGCAGTTGGACCGTGCGGCGCAAAAGGAGGCCTTGGCCCAGTCCATCCAGACCCAGGGCAGCAAAGCGACGCTGGCGGCCGGCGACATCCTGCAGGCGACCCAGCGTGACACGCTGGTGCACCGCAGTGTGCGCCTGCGCGGGCATTGGTTGCCCGAGCGTACGGTTTACCTGGACAACCGGCAAATGCAGGGCCGGGTGGGCTTTTTTGTGCTCACCCCGCTGCAACTGGCCGACAGCCCTGCCGTGGTGATGGTGCAGCGCGGCTGGGCACCCCGCAATTTTGAAGACCGCACCGCTTTGCCCACCGTGCACACCCCGGTCGCAGAGGTGGTGGTGGAAGGCCGGATGGCCCCGCCCCCGTCCAAGCTTTACGAGCCGGGGCCTTCGTCCGCGGGCGCAATCCGGCAAAATCTCGACCTGGCCCAGTTCCAACAGGAAACGGGCCTGCCGCTTGTACAAGACCTGAGCGTGGTGCAGACCGGTGCTGCCAGCGAAGGCCTGTTGCGAGAATGGCCTGAAATCAATCTGGGTGTCGACAAACATTACGGTTACGCGGCGCAGTGGTTTGCACTGGCGGCCCTGATCGTGGTGTTGTACGCGTGGTTTCAGCTTCGTCCCGTTTTATTTGTTTCCAAGGATTCCCATGTCTCGCGCCAACCCGAATGACGACCACCCCCTGGGCCTGACCGTGCACTCCCTGCCAGTCCCCGAGCAGGGGTTGGCCGATGGCGGCCGCACGCGGGGCGGGCGCTGGAAGATGCTGCTGGTGCTGCTGGTCTGCGCCGCGCCCGTCATTGCGTCCTACTTCACCTACTACGTGGTGCGACCCGAGGGGCGGCGCAACTTCGGCACGCTGATCGATCCACAGCGGCCTTTGCCTGATGTAGTGGGGACGGCGCTGGACGGCACCTCGTTGAACCTGCGCAGCCTCAAAGGCCAATGGCTGTTTGTGAGCGTGGCTGGCGCCGACTGCGATGCCGACTGCGCCCAACGCCTGTACTTGCAACGCCAGCTGCGCGAAGGGCTGGGCAAAGAGAAAGACCGTCTGGACTGGGTTTGGCTGATCAATGACACCCAGCCCTTGGCGGAGGCCCTGTTGCCCGCGCTCAAGGGCGCCACCGTCCTGCGTGTGCCGCAGGCCGACCTGACCGCCTGGCTGGTGGCCCAAGAGGGTGCGGCAGTGCCCGACCACCTGTATGTGGTGGACCCGATTGGCAACCTGATGATGCGTTTTCCGCCCAAGCTGGATGCCGAAGGGGCTCCCAAGGCCAAGCGGGACCTGGACCGCCTGATGCGTGCTGCCGCTTTCTGGGACAAGGCCGGTCGTTAAGACCGGGGGCCGCGCACACCATGTCCACTGCCTTGTATGACCTGTCTCCCCTGCTGCGCCTGTTGCTGGTTGGTGTGGCGCTGGCTGCCGGGCCGCTGCTGTGGGTGCTGCTGCGCCACCGGCGCACCAGCCCCATGGGGCGTTACCAGGCGCTCACCATCATCACCTTGTTTCTGACGTTTGACCTGGTGCTGTTTGGCGCCTTCACGCGCCTGACCGACAGCGGCCTGGGGTGCCCCGACTGGCCTGGCTGTTACGGCAGTGCCAGCCCGCTGGGCGCCCGCGACGCCATTGCCACCGCGCAAGCGGCCATGCCCACCGGCCCGGTGACCCACGGCAAGGCCTGGGTGGAGATGGTGCACCGCTACCTGGCCACGGGCGTAGGCGGTTTGATCCTGGTGTTGGCGGTGTCAGCCTGGCTGGGGCGCAAAAGTTATTTGCAGCAACACCGCGTGAGTCCGTGGCTGCCCACCTTCACCTTGGTATGGGTCTGTGTGCAGGGGGCGTTTGGCGCGCTCACGGTGACCATGAAACTGTTTCCCGCCATCGTGAGCCTGCACCTGCTGGGCGCCTACCTGCTGCTGGCGCTGCTGACCGTGCAGGTGGTCCGCAACGGCGGCATTGTGGCTGCCGGAGTGCCGTCCTGGGTCAAGCCCTGGGCCGCCGCCGCACTGGCCATGCTGGTGTTACAAGCCGCGTCCGGCGCCTGGGTCAGCACCAATTACGCGGTGCTGGCTTGTACCGAATTCCCCATGTGCCAGGGTACCTGGTGGCCAGCCATGGACTTTGCCGGTGCGCTGGAGCTCTGGCGGCCTTTGGGCGTGAGCCAGGATGGCGACCACATCAGCTTCCAGGCGCTCACCGCGATTCACTTCACCCACCGCCTGCTGGCCGTGGTCACCGTGCTGTTGCTGACCAGTTTGGCCTGGCGCCTGCGTGCAGTGGTGGCGCTGCGCAAGCCTGCGCGCTGGCTCGGTGGTTTGTTGCTGTTGCAAGTGGCCACAGGCCTGAGCAATGTGGTGCTGGACTGGCCGCTGCTGGCGGCCGTGTTACACACCGGGGGCGCGGGGGCTTTGCTGGTAACCCTGGTGTGGACCTTGACCCTGGCGGGCCAGCCCCCCTTGAACGGAAAAACGGAATGACTGCGAACGCTTCTACGGCCAACCTCTCGGTGCTGCGCCAATTTCATGCGCTGACCAAACCCCGGGTGATTCAGCTCATCGTCTTCTGTGCCCTCATCGGCATGGTGCTGGCGGTGCCTGGTGTGCCCACCTTCCCGCAAATCGGCCTGGCCGCCATCGCCTGCGCGGGCATCTACCTGGTGGCGGGTGCGGCCGCAGCATTTAACTGCATTGTGGAAAAAGGCATTGACGCCAAGATGAAGCGCACCGCCTGGCGCCCCACGGCGCGTGGTGAGCTCAGCGACACGCAAACCCTGATTTTCTCGGCTCTGCTGTGCGCCGCCGGTTCGGCCATTCTGTATGTCTGGGTCAACCCGCTCACCATGTGGCTGACCTTTGCCACCTTTGTCGGTTACGCGGTCGTTTACACCGTCATCCTCAAGCCGCTCACACCGCAAAACATTGTCATTGGCGGTGCGTCTGGCGCCATGCCGCCCGTGCTGGGCTGGGCCGCCATGACCGGTGACGTGGGCCCCGAAGCGCTCATCCTGTTCCTCATCATCTTCTTGTGGACGCCGCCGCACTTCTGGGCGCTGGCCCTGTACCGGGTAGAGGACTACCGCAAGTCCGGCCTGCCCATGTTGCCAGTCACACATGGCAGCGAGTTCACACGCCTGCAGATCCTGCTCTACACCATCATCCTGGCGGCGGCCTGTGTGTTCCCCTTTGTGTATGGCATGAGCTCCTGGCTTTACCTGGTGGTGGCGCTGGGCTTGAGCGCAGGCTTTTGCTGGTATGCCGTGCTCCTGCTGCGCAACTACTCTGACGAACTGGCGCGTGCCACTTTCCGCTTCTCCCTCATCCACCTCAGCGTGTTATTTGCCGCACTGCTGGTAGACCATTACCTTCTGTGAGCCCTGCCATGAATAAACGTTTTGCTCTTAAATCGATAGCTGCTGGCGCACTGTCCATGGGCGCTATGGCTGTTTTGACTGCCTGTTCCGAGCAGAAGCCCTCGTTCGCCTCGGTAGACGTCACCGGTGCCAACTACGCCAAGGACTTTGAGCTGACCGACCACAACGGCCAGCTGCGCCACCTGACCGATTTCAAAGGCAAGGTGGTGGTGGTGTTCTTTGGTTTTACCCAGTGCCCCGATGTGTGCCCCACCTCCATGGCCGAGCTGGCCGAGGTCAAGCAGTTGCTGGGCAAAGACGGTGACCGCCTGCAAGGCCTGTTTGTGACGGTGGACCCGGAGCGCGATACGCCCGAGGTACTCAAGGCCTACATGGGCAACTTCGACCCCAGCTTCCTGGCCCTGAGCACCACGCCCGAGAAACTGGCCGTGCTGGCCAAGGATTACAAGGTCTATTACAAAAAGGTGGAGGGTAAGACCCCCACCAGCTACACCATGGATCACTCGGCGGGCAGCTACATTTACGACCCGCAGGGCAATCTGCGCCTGTTCACGCGTTATGGCAGCGGTGCCAAGGTGCTGGCGTCCGACATCGCCCAGCTGCTCAAAAGCAGTTCCTGAGCAAAATAAGAGCCAAATAGGCTGCTAGCCCCCGTGGAATAAGCGCTAGCAGCTCCTATTTTTATAGTGGCTGGCGTCTTGTTCAGTCGAACTTGACGCCCTGGCTGGCGATGATGCCGCCCAACAACGCGGTGTCAGACTTCACGCGCAGGCGCAGGCCTTCGGCCGTGGTGCCCACCACCGTCCAGCCCTGCTGAAACAGCTTTTGGCGCATCTCGGGGCTGCGCGCAATCTCACTGAACAGTGTGGCCAGCTTGGCCGCTGCCGCCGGTGGCAGGCTGTTGGGGGCGGCTACGGCGTTCCAGATCTCCAGGTTGAAGTTCTTCACGCCAGCTTCGGACAGGCTGGGAATCTCCGGCGCCAGCGGGCTGCGTACGCTGGCGGTCACACCAATGGCCTTGAGCTTGCCGGCCTTGATTTGGGCGTTGGCCAGTGCCGGGGGCAGCAGGCTCAGGTGCAGGTCCCCGGCAATCATGGCCGTGGCCACCTGCGGGTAACCAGGGTAGGGCACATGCACCGGGGCGATTTTGGCCTGCGACTTGAGCAGTTCCATGCCCAGGTGGCCCACGGTGCCCATGCCGGGGGTGCCGTAGTTCCAGCGGTCGCCGGCGGTACGCGCGGCCTGCAAAAACTCGGCGGCATTGTTGCCGGGCGCGTTGGCCGGTGCTGTCAGTACCAAGGGCGACACACCGAGCAGGCTGATGGGTTGCAGGTCCTTCAGCGGGTCGTAACTCAGCTTGGGGTTGAGCAGCTTGGCAATCGTCATATTGCCATTGATCATCAGCCCGATGGTGTGGTCGTCTGTGGCCTTGGCCACTGCATCGGCTGCAATATTGCCAGCCGCGCCCACCTTGTTTTCCACAATCACCGGCTGGCCCAGCGCCTTGGACAGGGGCTCGGCAAAGGCGCGCGCCGTCAGGTCGGGCGATGACCCGCCGGGAAAGCCCACGATGATGCGCAGCGGCTTGCTCGGCCAGGCCGCAGTTTGAGGTGTTTTTTGGGCCCAAGCCCCCGTGGATATTGCGCAAGCAGCTATAGAAAGTGTAGCAATGGTGAGCGTGCGGCGTTGCATGGTGAGGTGTCTCCAGAATAAAAAAGGCCCCTGCGGTGGGGGCCGGCAGGGGCATTGTCGCGCAAGCGCCTAGGCGTTTCATACCGAGTCGTTTGCCGCTACTTTCTCTTGGTGGACTTTTACAAACGTCAATATGACTTCGCGGATGAGTTTGCGCTGGGGGATGGGCAACTTCAGAAATGCCTCAAAAAGATCTTGGTCTTGGTAGCCAATGCCGCTGTCCCATCGGGCTCGACGTTGCTCCACTTTGCGGTAAATCTCATCTCCAAATCCTAGTTGCTGTGGAGATACCGCTAGCCACTCTGCCAAAACCAATAGTTTGTCGTGCGTGGGGATCGTTTCACCGCGTAACCAGCGCCGCACTCCGTGCAGGGTCATGGGCTTGCCCCAGTAACGCGTATTGAACTCGCGCTCCAGCACCGCCGGCTTGGCCTCATAGCCAGCGGCCTTCATCGCGTCACGTAACCGATCCGCAAACATTGTCTTTGCGTTTTGCATGGGGTTACGCTATCCGTCGAATTCAGCACATTAGGAACAGCACGGTATAGTCACGTTTTAAACGTAACTAATGATTACGTTGACCGGTTCTGGCCAGCCCAGAGGGAGGTCAACACCGCTGCCATGCTCACGCTGGAACACATCCAAAAAAACGCAGCTATTGCTGGCATTGAACCCGGCCAGGTGGTGCGCATCGTCACCACCGAGCCTGTGGGTAACGACGCGCTCACTGTTTACTACAAGACTGCCGACGGCGTTTTGTGCGAGCGCATGTTGTTCCGCGCCGACGAAGCCAAGCTCTCCCTGGCCGAAGCCGGTCGCCCCTGGGCGTTTGACGCTCCGGGCGAGGCCTTCAAGCTGGCGGTCGAGGCCTACCGCATCCACCTGGCGCACTTGTTCGATCCCATGATGGCCGTGCACACCTCCAACGTGGAGCCCCTGCCGCACCAGATCACCGCCGTCTACGAATCCATGTTGCCGCGCCAGCCCCTGCGCTATGTGCTGGCAGATGACCCCGGCGCAGGCAAAACCATCATGGCCGGGTTGCTGATCCGCGAACTGCTGATGCGGGCCGACGCCAAGCGCGTACTCATCGTCGCCCCCGGCAGCTTGGTAGAGCAGTGGCAAGACGAAATGGCCGAGAAATTCGGCCTGCACTTCACCTTGTTCAGCCGTGAGCAAGTGGAGCAGTCGCGCGGTGGCAACCCCTTTGACGATGTGGACCTGATGGTCGCACGCGTCGACCAGCTCTCCCGCAACGAAGACCTACAAGACAAGCTGCGCGCCAGCCAGTGGGACTTGATCGTGGTGGACGAAGCCCACAAGCTGTCGGCCAACTACTTTGGCAACAAGGTCAACAAAACCAAGCGTTTTCTGCTGGGCGAGCTGCTGGGCAGCGTCACGCGCCACTTTTTATTGATGACGGCCACGCCCCATAACGGCAAGGAAGAAGACTTTCAGCTCTTCATGTCTCTGCTGGACTCCGACCGCTTCTACGGCAAGTTTCGCGGCGACGCTAAAACCGGTGCGCACAAGGTGGATGTGACCGACCTGATGCGCCGCACCGTCAAGGAAGACATGCTGCGCTTTGACGGCACCAAGCTCTTCCCCGACCGGCGCGCCATCACGGCCAACTACACGCTGTCCATCGCCGAAGCGGCGCTTTATGCCGCCGTTACCGATTACGTCAAACAAGAAATGAACCGGGCCGACAAACTGGGCGGCCAGCGCAAAGGCACGGTCGGCTTTGCGCTCACCGCCTTGCAGCGCCGCTTGGCCTCCAGCCCCGAAGCTATCTACCGCTCTCTGCAACGCCGCCGCAACAAGCTCACTCGCCGTGTCGAAGACGAAAAACTGCAACAGCGTGGCCGCACCAACGACCATACACGCGGGCAGTTGCTGACAGACGCGCTCAACATCCTCGGCGCGACGGAAGACATCTGGGAGTCTGGCGACGCCCTGCCGCCCGACGACTACGAAAACTTTGAAGAAGCCGTGGTGGACCAAGCCACCGCCGCGCAGACCATTGCCGAGCTGGAAGCCGAAATCATCATCCTTGCCGACCTGGAAGAGCAGGCCCGGCAATTGGTCCACTCCGGTCAAGACCGCAAGTGGGACGAACTCTCCAGCCTGCTGCAGTCCCCCGCCATGCGCGAAGACAGTGGCCGCCAGCGCAAGCTCATCATCTTCACTGAGCACCGCGACACGCTGAACTACCTGGCCATCAAAATCCGCGGCCTTCTTGGCGTTGCAGGCGGCGCTGAAGACGCCATCACCATGATCCACGGCGGCGTCAAGCGCGAAGACCGGCGCAAGGTGCAAGAGCTGTTTCGCAACGACCCTACCACCCGCGTGCTGCTGGCCACCGACGCGGCGGGCGAAGGCGTCAATCTGCAAAACGCCAACCTCATGGTTAATTACGACCTGCCTTGGAACCCCAACCGCCTGGAGCAGCGCTTTGGCCGCATCCACCGCATTGGCCAGACCGAGGTGTGCCACCTGTGGAACATGGTGGCCGCCGAGACGCGCGAAGGCGACGTCTTCCAGCGCCTGTTTGAAAAGCTGGAGGTCGAGCGCGCCGCGCTGGGTGGCCGTGTGTTCGACATTCTGGGCGAAGTGTTTGAAGACAAAAGCCTCAAAGACCTGCTGATCGAAGCCATTCGTTACGGTGAAGACCCCGAGGTGCGCGCCCGCTTGACTGCCAAGATTGAAGGCGCACTGGACACCGCCCACCTGCAAGCCATCATCCAGCGCAACGCCCTGTGCGAAGAGGTGATGAGCGCCGAGCGCCTGTACGCCGTACGCTCCGACATGGACAAGGCCGAGGCCCGCAAGCTCCAGCCCTACTTCATCCGCGCCTTCTTCCACCAGGCCTTTGCGCAACTCGGCGGCGAGTTGCGTGCCCGCGAACCGGGCCGGTTCGAGATAACCCACGTGCCCGCCCCCATCCGGGAGCGAGACCGCCAGATCACGGGCCGCGACCGCCGCAGCACCGACCCTGTGCTGCGCCGCTACGAGCGCGTGTGTTTTGAGAAAACCTATGTGCGCCTGGCAGGCCGCGTGGGCGCGCCCATGGCCAGCCTCATGCACCCCGGCCACCCGCTCATGCAGTCGGTGACCGACGTGGTGCTGGAGCAGCACCGCAGCAAGCTCAAGCAAGGTGCCGTGCTGGTGGACCCCAGCGACACCGGCGTCACTCCTCACGTGCTGTTCATGATCGACCATTCGGTTAAAGAAGGCAGCAACCCTGTGCATGTCGTCTCACGGCGTATGCAGTTCGTGGCCCTGGACCCTGAAGGCCAGGCCACCAGCGCTGGCTGGGCCCCGCACCTGGACTTGCAGCCCATAGGCGCGGACGAACTGGCCCGCGTGCAAGACGTGCTGGCCGCCCCATGGCTGCACGGCGGCGCATCGCACCAACTGGAGCAGCAGGCCCTGGCCCACGCCTCCACCCACCTGGTACCCGAGCACTTTGACGAGGTGCGCACCCGCCGCGAACAGCATGTGGACAAAACCTTGGCCGCCGTGCACGAACGCCTGGTCAAGGAAATCAACTACTGGTCCGACCGCTACATCAAGCTCGGCGACGACCTGGCCGCAGGCAAAGACGTGCGCCTGACACTGGACAACGTGCGCCGCACCATTGACGACCTGACCGCCCGCCGCCAGTCGCGTGAGCAAGAGCTGATGGCCCAGCGCCATGTCATCTCCGCCACGCCAGTGGTGGCCGGTGGCGCGCTTGTCATCCCCGCGGGCCTGCTGGCCCAGCGTGCCGGTGCGCCCGAGTCGTCCGCATTGTGGACGGCCGATGCCGCTGCCCGCAGCCGCATCGAATGGGCAGCTATGCACGCGGTGATGAACGCCGAGCGCGCACTGGGTCACATAGTCAGCGACGTGTCCGCCCAGAAATGCGGCTGGGACGTGACCAGCCAGCCCGCCGCGTTAAACGGCAAGCTGCCCCCGGCCCGTCACATCGAAGTCAAAGGCCGCACCAAAGGTGCCAGCACCGTGACGGTGACGCGCAACGAAATCCTCTACGCGCTCAACCAGCAAGACAAATTCATCTTGGCCATCGTGCTGGTGGACGGGGACACCCATGAGGGGCCGTTCTACGTCACGCGGCCGTTCGCGCAGGAGCCCGATTGGGCGGTGACCAGCATCAATCTGGATTTGAGCGAATTGCTGGCCCGCGCAGTGCCACCTGCCTGAGACACATGCGAAACATGCACCCCATCAAAACCCCCAAGAAACTCATCGAAGTCGCCCTGCCGCTGGACGCCATCAACGCCGCCTGCGCCCGCGAGAAGTCCATCCGCCACGGCCACCCCAGTACGCTGCACCTGTGGTGGGCGCGCCGCCCGTTGGCGGCGGCGCGGGCGGTCATCTTTGCGCAGATGGTCAACGACCCCGGCTACCAGCAAGGTGGCGGCTTTCGCTATGGGGTGAACAAAGAGAGGGCGGCCATAGAGCGCGAGCGCCTGTTCAAGATCATCGAAGACCTGGTGCTGTGGGAGAACACCAACAACGAAGAAGTGCTGGAGCGCGCCCGTGCAGAGATACGCCGCAGCTGGCGCGAGACCTGTGAGCTGAACAAGGCCCACCCGCAGGCCGCAGCGCTGTTCAACCCCGACGTTTTGCCCGCCTTCCACGATCCGTTTGCCGGTGGTGGTGCGCTACCGCTAGAAGCGCAGCGCCTGGGGCTGGAGAGTTATGCCAGCGACCTGAACCCCGTGGCCGTGACCATCAACAAAGCCATGATCGAGATTCCGCCCAAGTTTGCCGGGCGGGCCCCGGTGGGGCCAGCGCCCGAACTCAAGGGCAAGGCCAGCCAGGAGATGTTCACCAAGCAGTGGCAAGGTGCGCAGGGCTTGGCCGAAGACGTGCGCCGCTATGGCGCGTGGATGCGTGAGCAAGCAGCAATGCGCATCGGCCACCTGTATCCCAAATTTGTAGTTACTCCTGAATTAATAGCTGCTCACGCACATTCCGCTGGGGCTGGAGGCCAATTTGGCACTGAAATGCCAGTCAATGCAGGCCTGGCGGGCTTGAAGGCGGGGGACGAACTGACCGTCATCGCCTGGCTGTGGGCGCGCACGGTTAAAAGTCCCAACCCGGCCTTCAGCCATGTGGATGTGCCGCTGGCCAGCACGTTCATTTTGTCCAGCAAGGTGGGCAAGGAAGCCTATGTGCAGCCGGTGGTGGATGGCGATAGCTACCGTTTTGAGGTGCGTACGGGAACGCCGCCGGATGGTGCGAAGGGCGGCACTAAAGCGGAGGGCCGTGGTGCCAACTTCCTGTGTCTGCTTTCCGGTACGCCCATTGGTGGCGACTACATCAAGACCGAAGGCAAGGGCGGGCGCATGGGTGCACGGCTGATGGCCATCGTTGCAGAAGGGGTGCGTGGCCGCATTTATATGGCACCTACACCCGAGCAAGAATCCACTCCGCTGACCGCAGCACCTACCTGGAAGCCAGGCGGCGACATTCCCACCCGCATGACGGGCGGGAATTGCACGCCTTATGGGCTGACCACGTGGGGCGACCTCTTCATCCCGCGCCAACTCGTTGCGCTGACCACGTTTTCCGATCTGGTGCCCGAAGCCATCGCCCGCGTCCGCGCCGATGCTCTGGGCGCAGGAATGCCCGACGACGGACGTGGGCTGGACGCTGGCGGCGGCGGTGCCACGGCGTATGCGGAGGCTGTGGGGGTGTATTTGGCGTTTTCAATCGACAAAGCATCGGATTACTGGTCGTCGATTTGTACTTGGCATTCCAGTAAAGACCTGATTCGTAACACATTTGGTCGGCAAGCCATTCCCATGACTTGGGACTATGCGGAAACTAATCCCTTCTCCGATTCAGCAGGCAACGTAAGCAGCGGAATAGATTGGGCGTACAAGGCTCTGCAACTGATGCCTGCACGTGCTCACGGTTTTGCTGATCAGGGCGATGCCCAAACGCAAACCATCAGCGCAGCTAAGGTCGTCTCGACTGACCCGCCGTATTACGACAATATCGGCTACGCCGACCTGTCCGACTTCTTCTATGTCTGGTTGCGCCGTAGCCTCAAGCCCATCTTTCCCGGTCTGTACGCCACGGTAGCCGTTCCCAAGGCCGAGGAGTTAGTGGCGACACCCTACCGCCATGGCGGCAAGACGGAAGCCGAGAATTTTTTCTTGGGCGGCATGACGCAGGCCATGCACAACCTGGCCGAGCAGGCACATCCCGCCTTTCCAGTCACCATTTACTACGCCTTCAAGCAAAGCGACACCGCTGACGACAGTGGCACCCACAGCACCGGCTGGGTGACGTTCCTGGAGGCTGTGTTGCAGGCCGGCTTTGCGCTGACTGGCACCTGGCCCATGCGCACCGAGTTGAGTAACCGCATGATTGGCTCGGGTACCAACGCCCTGGCGTCCAGCATCGTTCTCGTCTGCCGCCAGCGTGCTGCCGATGCCACCACCATCAACCGCCGCGAATTCATCCGCGAACTTAATGCCGCGTTGCCCGATGCGCTGCTGGACATGACGCGCGGTGGCGTGGATTTGAGCGGTGGTGCCGTGTCGCCTGTAGACCCGGTGGACTTGAGTCAGGCCATCATCGGCCCCGGCATGGCCATCTTCAGCCAGTACGCCGCCGTGCTGGAAGCCGACGGCACACCTATGAGCGTGCGCGCCGCGCTGCAGCTCATCAATCGCTTCTTTGCTGAGGACGACTTCGACCACGACACTCAGTTCTGCCTGGCCTGGTTTGAGCAGCAGGGCTGGGCCACCGGCAAGTTTGGCGATGCTGATGTGTTGGCCCGTGCAAAGGGCACCAGCGTGGGCAGCCTAGTAGAGGCCGGCGTGGCGGACAGCACAGCCGGCAACCTGCGCCTGCTGCGCTGGGCCGAACTGGCCAAAGACTGGAGCCCCGAAAGCGATGCCCAAACACCGGTGTGGGAGGCGCTGCACCAGCTCATTCGTGCGCTGAATCAGGATGGCGAAACCGCAGCAGGCACCTTACTCGCCCGCATGCCCGAGCGCGCAGACCCCATGCGTCTGCTGGCCTACCGCCTCTACACACTGTGCGAACGCAAAGGCTGGGCCGAAGAAGCACGGGCCTACAACGAGTTGGTGACGGCGTGGCAGAGCATTGAGCAGGCGGCGGGTGAGGCAGGCATTGCCGGTTCGCAGACGTCCCTGGATATGTAAGGGGCGGACATGGCTACGACACCAACTGCACAGCCAACAGCAGCGAACCTCTGGACGGTCATCAAGCAAGAGATTACCGGCATTCAATTGCTGTGGGAAACCGTGAATGGTCTGTATTTCCAGCCGCACGGCAAGGGTTGGCAAGCTTTACACATGGATACATCAACGTTGACGCACGTGATGCAAACGGCATTGATGGAGTCGCTACTGATGCGTGTTTCTCGATTGATGGACCCGGCTGCCACTGGGAAATTGACAAACCTTAGCCTGAAGCAATTGGTAGCAGCGGATGCAAACATCGACGCCGACGAGAAAACGATTCGGGCGATTTGGGATGGCTCTGGCTTGGCAGATGTGCGCAACAAGTATTTGAGCCACAACGATCTGAACCGTTCGATGACGGTGGACCACACGCTGAACATTCCGCTGGAGTCTGCAGATATTGAGGCGCTGCGCCAATTGGCTGAAGGCCTGCGCACGCTACGGCGCAATGTCAATCCCAAGCTGGGCGCAAGCGCTTATTTAGATCAATGTTTGGATGCAAAGGTTCGCCATGAAGTTGAAACGCTAAGCCAAGTGATTTTGGCTGGCGAGATGTATTTCAAAGACCGACCAGATCGCCTGCTTGCAGCAGGCTGTTGAATCCGAGGGAGAAAAAATGACACTCAAACCCTGGCGCGAAATCGCCGAACCGCATGAAGACGTGCTCAAGGGCACTTTTCAGCAAGCCGAGTTTGCGGCTGACCTGTCGCGCGTGCATGAAGGCACGGCGACACCGGAATACCAAAACCCAGCCCTGTTCTTCCAGCGCACCTTCATCACCGAGGGTATGCGTCTGTTGCTGGACTCTGTGGTGAAGCGCTTGGTGGGTAAGGGCGGCGACCCAGTGATTCAGTTGCAAACCGCGTTTGGCGGTGGAAAAACGCACACCATGCTGGCGGTGTACCACTTGGCCCAGGGGCTGGCACCGGCCAGCGAGTTGCCGGGCGTGCCCGCCATTCTGGACGCAGCCGGGGTGACCGAGCTGCCGCGAGCGCGCATGGCAGTGCTGGATGGAAACGGGTACGCGCCCAACCAACCGCTTCAGCGACAAGACGGCGCAAGCAAGCAGGCCGTTCGTACGCTCTGGGGCGACCTGGCCTGGCAACTGGGTAAAGCTGAGGGTTATGCGCTGGTGGCGGAAGCGGATGCCTCAGGTACATCGCCTGGCAAGGCGGTGCTGGAAACGCTGCTGGCCCGCTACGCGCCCTGCGTGATCTTGATCGACGAGTTGGTGGCCTATGTGCGCCAGTTTGAAGAGGGCAAGACGCTGACTGGGGGGACTTTTGATTCCAACCTGAGCTTTGTGCAGGCACTGACCGAGGCGTTGAAGGCTGTGCCCACGGCGGTGCTGCTGGCTTCGCTGCCCGAGTCGGAGCGGGAGGCGGGCAGCCAGCGTGGCGTGAAGGCGCTGGCCTCGCTGTCGCATTACTTTGGGCGGGTGCAGGCGCTGTGGAAGCCGGTGGGCACGGAAGAGGCGTTTGAAATCGTGCGTCGCCGTTTGTTTGCCACCATCAACGACCAGCTGGCTGCCGAAGCGGTGTGTCGGGCCTTTGCCGATTTTTATACGGCCAATAGTGCCGACCTGCCGCGCGAGACGCAGGAGAGCCGTTACTTTGACCGCTTGGTGCGCGCCTACCCGATTCACCCTGAGGTGTTTGACCGGCTGTATGAAGACTGGTCTTCATTGGACAACTTTCAGCGCACGCGCGGTGTGCTGAAGCTAATGGCCAAGGTGATTCACCGGCTGTGGAATGACAACGACAAAGACCCGCTTATCATGCCGGGCAGCTTTCCGCTGGCGGATGCAGAGACGCGCAACGATCTGGTCAATTACCTGCCGCCGGGTTGGGACCCAGTGGTGGAGCGCGACGTGGACGGCGAACGCGCCGAAACCACCGACATAGAAAGCCGGGACACACGTCTCGGCGCAGTGCAGGCCTGCCGCCGCGCGGCGCGGACTATTTTTCTTGGCAGCGCGCCTACCACCGCCACCCAAATGGTGCGCGGCCTAGAGCTGGAGCGCATTGTGCTGGGTGTGGCGCAACCAGGACAGCAGATTGGCATTTACAAGGACGCGCTGCGCCGCTTGGGCGACAGGTTGCACTATCTAAACAGTGGCAATAACCGTTTTTGGTTTGACACGCGCCCCAATCTGCGCCGCGAGATGGAAGAGCGCAAGCGCCGCTTTCAGGACAAGGAGGACGTGTTCCCCGCCATTCGAGAGCGCATGCAACGCAGCTTTGCTTCCAGCGTGTTTGGTGGCATACACATCTTTACCGGCAGTGGCGATGTGCCAGACGACTGGCAACTGCGCCTGGTGGTGTTGCCGCCGGATGCGGCCTTTAGCCGGAGTAGCCCAGCCGCAGCGACTGCGCGCGCGACGGACTTTCTGAAGCACCGGGGCGAGCAGCCACGCTTCAAGCAAAACCGCTTAATCTTTCTGGCAGCCGACTTTGACAGCGTGAACCGGCTACGCGAACAGGTGCGGTCCACGCTGGCGTGGCAGTCCATCGTGGCCGACATCCAGGAGATGAAGCTCAACCTGGACCAGTTCCAGGCCCGGCAAGCCAGTGCAAGCTATGACGACGCCAACGAAGCCCTGCGCCGCATGGTGCGCGAGACCTACAAATGGCTGATCGCACCCATGCAAATCGGCAGCCCGATGAACGGCAAAGGCGGCGGGCTGTCGGAGATTCAGTGGGAACCGTTCCCGCTGAATCCCGGCGCGCCCAATCTGTCGCAGGAAATGGAGCGCGTGCTGAAAGACAACGAGCTCCTGATCACCGAGTGGGCACCTGTCCATCTGGCCAAGGTATTGAAAGACTGGTTTTGGAAAGACGATGTCAATGAGGCCAGCGCATTGAATGTGTGGCAGCAGACCTGCCAGCAGCTCTATTTGCCACGCATTCTGGACGACGTGGCCTACCAACGCACGCTGGCGGCTGGCGCAGAAAGCAAGGACTTCTTTGGTTTTGCGCAAGGTAAGGAGCAGGAAGCGGAAGGTACACGGTACGTGGGGTTCAGCTTCGGCACGCGCACCACACCGATTTTGGACAATGCTCTTTTATTGATAGCGCCTCACGCAGCCTCCATATGGGCTAAGGCACAAAATGATGCAGAAGAAGCTGCGCAAGCGGCATCCGCAACAGGTGCCATCGGTTACACCCCAGCAGGCACGATAGTCCCACCACGCGCTGAAGAATCGCGGCCCAGTGGAGTCAATCCAGGCTCGACCTCAGCAGCGCCTTCTGCCAAGAACCATTTTTACGGAAGCATTGAACTTGATCCCATCCAGGCCAAGAAGCAGTTTGCGGATGTGGTGGATGAGGTGGTGCTGCAGTTCACTTCGCGTTATCCGCACGCGAAAGTCAAAGTGTCCATTGAGATTCAAGCCGAGGTAGCAACGGGCTTTGATGATGGCTTGCAGCGAGCAGTGAGGGAAAACTGCAAGGTTCTGCGATTTAAGAGTGCAGAGTTTGAGGACAAGGGGGAGTAGTCCGGCAGATTTCACCCCAGTAGGTCGGTGCGGGATTTGGGGTCGCGGTATTGATGGAAACACGACAACACGTTGACCGTGTCTCCGTCCACCACATAAAAAAGGGAATACGGGAAGCGATTCAAGTGTGCGCACCGCATATCGCCTTCTGCCTTGACATACAGATAAGGATTGCTGCCAACGAAGCCACTGGTGTGCTCCAGTTCGGTCAGAAACGCTTCTTCCATCTTGATGTGAGGCTGCGCATACCACTGGAAGGCTTCGGAGATTTCCGCTTGCGCCAGCGGCTTGAATACAACCAAAAATGCCATGCGCAACAGGCCTGGAGCCTGCCTAGTGGGTAGCTGACGTCAGCTTTGCTTTGAGTTGAGTCAAAGTGACGCCCGGTTCATCAGGATTGGCCCGGTGATGCGCCAAGCGCGCGCGAAGTTCTGCTCGCTGAGCATCGGTGATAAGAGGCGCAGACGCCTCACTCTCTGCACTGTCAATCAGGGCTTCACCCAGCTCGCGCTTGTCCGCAATGCTGAGATTTTCTAGCGCTTGGTGCAGTGGGGTTGCCATGAAAATATCGTAGCACAGGGCTGCGCCAAAAGCACGTAGCCTCAGGCGTAGGCGGCCAGGGCAGTCTTCATCTTCTTCATGGCCGCCACCTCGATCTGGCGGATGCGCTCGGCGCTCACGCCATATTCGGCTGCCAGGTCGTGCAGCGTCATGCCGCCCGAGCTGTCGTCGTTCACCTTGAGCCAGCGTTCTTCCACGATGCGGCGGCTGCGGTCGTCCAGACTGGCCAGTGCGGTGGCAATGCCGTCGGTGGCCAGCACATCGCGCTGGCGCGCCTCAATCATGGCCACGGGCTCGTGGTTGGTGTCGGTCAGGTAGGCGATGGGGCCAAACGCGTCTTCACCATCGTCGGAGGGGCTGGGGTCCAGCAGCACATCGCCACCGGACAGACGGGTTTCCATCTCCAGCACGTCTTCGGGCTTTACATTGAGCTCGCGTGCCATCGCGTCCACCTGTGCGGGGTTCAGTGTCTCGCGGTGGGTGTCCAGGTCGGCAGCTGCATCTTCCCCTTTAAAACGCTGCTTCATGGAGCGCAGGTTGAAGAACAGCTTGCGCTGGGCCTTGGTGGTGGCCACCTTGACCATGCGCCAGTTCTTCAGGATGTATTCGTGGATTTCGGCCTTGATCCAGTGCAGCGCGTAGCTCACCAGGCGCACGCCCTGTTCGGGGTCGAAGCGCTTGACGGCCTTCATCAGGCCCACATTGCCCTCCTGGATCAGGTCGCCGTGGGGCAGGCCATAACCCAGGTACTGGCGCGACACCGACACCACCAAGCGCAAGTGAGAGAGCACTAACTTACCGGCAGCTTCAAGGTCATTGTCATTCTTGAACTTGCGGGCAAACTCCTGCTCTTCTTCCAGCGTGAGCATGGGCAGGCGGTTGGCGGCAGAAATATAGGCATCCAGGTTCCCCAGCGGCGGCACCAGCGACCACGGATTGGCCGGGGCCAGGGCAGTTTGGGGCATAGCGAGCAGTGTGGACATGCAGAACCTCCTTGTGTTCAAACTTCATATTAGCACTCGTAGGAGTTGAGTGCTAAAAGGAAGTTCAATGACCCCAATAGGAATCGGATGAAGTTGTGTAAAGCCGCGTGTCCTTGATTTTTGGGCACAAAAAAGGGGCCGAAGCCCCTTGTCCCTCCAAAAGCAGGTGGGTGGCGCTCAGGCCCACTGCACCGTGCCTTTGCCGGCGTACCAGTTGCCCAGCTGGGTTTCCACGGCCGCTTCGATACGGTTCCGGCGGATTTTCATGGTGGGGGTCAGGAAGCCGTTCTCGATCGACCAAGGTTCGGGGGCGATCACCAGCATCTGCAACCTTTCGTAGTCCGGCAGTTCGGCGTTCACGTCCTTGAGCAGTTGGGTCAGGTCGGCGGTGATCTGCGCTTTGACGGCGGGGTCCTTGACCGTGGGGCGCACGGTTTCGGCCAGCACCACCATGGCGTAGGCCGAGGGCTGGCCCACGCCCGACACCATGCTCAGCTCGATCAGCGGGCAGGCGTTGATGCGGTTTTCAATCGGCGCAGGTGCCACGTACTTGCCCTTGGAGGTCTTGAACAGCTCTTTCACACGGCCGGTCAGGCGCAGCAGGCCGTCGGCGCGGCGTTCGCCCTTGTCACCGGTGCGGAAGAAGCCGTCTTCGGTGAAGACTTCAGCGTCCAGGTCGGGGCGTTTGTAGTAACCCACAAACTGGCCGGGCGACTTGATCAACACCTCGCCGTCCTCGCTCAGCCGCACTTCCACGCCCTTGAGCGGCACGCCCACACAACCGGGGGCGTTCACCTTGTCGGTGGAGTTGTGCGAGTAGGCAAAGTCCTCCGTCATGGCGTAGCCTTCAATGAGGTTGAGCCCCAGGCGGCGGTACCAGGCAATCAGCTCAGCCGGAATGGGCGCAGAGCCGCTACCCGCCAGCAACGCGTGGTCCAGGCCCAGGCCCTTGAGCACCTTGCGCCCGACGATCTTGCCCAGGATGGGAATGCTGAGCAGGCGGTCCAGCTTTTTGGGCGGCATTTTGGCAAACACGCCTTGCTGGAACTTGAGCCAGAGCCGCGGCACCGAGATAAAGGTCACGGGCTTGGCGCGGTTCAGGTCTTGTACAAAAGTCTCCAGCGACTCGGCGAAGAACAAATGGGTATTGCCATCGACCAGCGATGCGCTTTCCACCCAGGCACGCTCAAACACGTGTGCCAAGGGCAGGTAAGAAAGCATGCGGTTTTTCACATCTGCGCCAATGCGCGACTTGGTGTCGCGGTTGATGCCTTCGGCCGCCGCGGTGATGCGCTCAAAGCTGTGCATCACACCCTTGGGCTGGCCGGTGGAGCCCGAGGTGTACATCAGGATGCCAATGTCGGTCGCTGCGCGTGCCACTTTGCCTTGCAGGGGCTGGGTGCGGGCGACCACGGCGTCCCAGCTCTCGTAGCTGTTCTTGGGTGCCAGGGGGAAGGCGATGCGGGGCAGCGTGTCCGGGATGCCGGGCAGCTGCTGGTCAAAGGTGTCGAGTTTGCCCACAAACAGCAGGCTGGCCTCGCTGTGCTCCAGCACGTAGCGCACGGTGTCGGCCGTCTCGGTGGGGAAGATGGCCACCGTGGTGCCGCCGGCTAGCCAAATGGCCAGTTCCGCCATGATGAAGTGGGCGCAGTTTTTGGACAGGATGGCAATACGTGCGCCGGGCGCCAGGTTCTGCGCCTTCAGGTGCGTGGCCATGCGGCGCGACTCGTCCATCACCTGGCGCCAGGTGTAGTCTTTGACCTGGCCGCCCCCCACGGGTTGGGTCAGGTAGACCTGGTCGGCCAGCGTGGCCTCATGGTCGTAAACGTAGTCGAGGATGAGTTTGGCTTGGGCCATGGATTTGTCTCCTGTTTTTAAAATACTTGCGGCATTGTCTGGTGATTTGGCGGCAGTAGAGAGCTTTGGGCGACTATTTCCCTGCAAAAACGCGGTTTTACAGTATTTACCCTAATCATTTGCATGCGAAAACTTGGCATTTTTTGTCCTCTTGTGGTCCGCGCCAGTGCTTTCGTTGCCTGGAGGGCTCCGTTAGCATGAGGTCATCGTCAACCCCACCGACCTAACCATGTCCCACACCCCTTCTCCCAAAGCCGCCCTTATCGTCATTGACGTGCAGGAGTCCTTCGCCCAGATGCCGTTCTGGTCGCAGGGCATCCAAGCCCCCTTCCAAAAAGCTTTGTTGAAGCTGGACGCTGGTGCCCGCGCCGCCGATGTGCCGGTGGTGCACATCTACCACGTAGGTCGTGCAGGGCCTTTCTTGCCAGAGTCTGGCTTCGTCAAACCCTTGGCTTGGTTGCCCGATGACCCGGCGGTGCGTTTTGACAAACACACGCACAACGCCTTTACCGACACCGGGCTGGACCTGTGGCTGCGTCGCCAGGGCGTGACCAAACTGATCATCAGCGGCATCCGCACCGAGCAGTGCTGCGAGACCACGGCCCGCGTGGGTGCGGACCTGGGCTACGACGTGGACTTTGTGTCCGAGGCCACACTCACCTTCCCCATGACACACGCCGGCAGCGGCCGCACCTTTAGCGCCGAAGAAATCACCACGCGCACCGAGCTGGTGTTGGCGGACCGTTTTGCGCGCATCGTCGATGTAGATACCTGCCTGGCCGGTTTGGCCGCCTGAAGGAGAGCCCCATGCTGCAACTGCGCCCCAACTGTGAATGCTGCAATGTGGATCTGCCGCCTGCGGCCCCCAATGCCCGCATCTGTTCGTTTGAATGTACGTTTTGTGCGGATTGCGCCGATACGCACCTGCAAGGCAACTGCCCCAACTGCGGCGGTGAGCTGGTGCGCCGCCCCGTGCGCCCGGCAGGCAAGCTGCTCAACAACCCGCCATCGACCGAGCGCATCTTCAAACCCCAGGGGTGTGTGACGCCACCGCAGCCTGCACCGGCCACCACATGAGCGCCGGCCTGCCCATGCGGCCCAAAGACCTGGGGCTGGCCCTGCTGGTCATTCTGGTCTGGGGCGTCAACTTTGCGGTCATTAAGGTGGGCGTGGTGGGCATACCGCCGCTGCTGCTGGGGGCGCTGCGTTTCATGTTGGCGGCATTCCCTGCGCTGCTGTTTCTCAAGCCGCCCAAGGTGCCGCTGCGCCTGTACCTGGCCTACGGCCTCACCATTTCGGTGGGGCAGTTTGCGTTTTTGTTCAGCGCCATCCACGTGGGCATGCCTTCCGGGCTGGCCTCGTTGGTGCTGCAGTCGCAGTCGTTCTTTACGCTGCTGCTGGCGGCCTGGTGGCTCAAGGAGCGCTGGCAGGCTAACCAAATGGCGGGCCTGTTGCTGGCGGCCGTGGGGCTGGTGTTGATTGGCAGCGCTAGCGGTGCTGCGAATGGTGTGTCCATGCCGCTGTTGGGCTTTTTGCTCACCATCGCGGCGGCGGTCATGTGGGCCTGCGGCAACATCGTTACCCGCGCGGTAGGCCGCTACGGCCCCATGAACCAACTGGCCTTTGTGGTCTGGGCCAGCCTGGTGCCACCGTTGCCGTTTTTAGGGCTCTCGTTTTGGCTGGAAGGGCCTGACGCCATGGTGCTGGCCCTGCAGCACATCGACCTGGCCGCCTTGGGCGCCATCGCTTACCTGGCCTGGGCCGCCACGCTCCTGGGTTACGGCTTGTGGACCCACCTGATGTCGCGTTACCCGACCAACCGCGTAGCACCGTTCACGCTGCTGGTCCCCATCGTGGGCCTGAGCACAGGCTGGCTGGTGTTTGGTGAGGCGCTGCGCCCGATTCACTTTGCGGGCGGCGCCTTGCTCATGGCGGGGTTGCTGGTGAATGTGTTTGGCGCACCGCTGTTTGCACGCTTGAAAGCAATCACTTCAATGTAATGGCATGGAAGACCTGACACTTTCCATCTACCTGGTGCTCACGCCGAATGTGCTGATGCTGGACTACGCCGGCCCGGCCGAGGCGCTGCGTATGGCGCGAGACATGGGCGCGCGCATTGCGCTGCACACCTGCGGGCCGCAGGCGCACATTACTACCTCGCTCAGCACCAGTCTGTCGGGCCTGGAGCCCTTGCCTGCACAACTGCCACCGCGCAGCTTGGTGCTGGTGGTGGGCAACAGCAACGAGGTGGTGGACTACGCCACCGATGCCGCCCGCACCGTGGTGCAGTGGCTCAAGACCGCTCCGCAGGCCGATACACGGCTGGCCAGCATCTGCTCGGGCGCGCTGCTGCTGGCGCAGGCCGGTTGTCTGGATGGGCGGCACTGCACCACCCACCACACCCTCATAACCGACCTGCAGGCCTGCGCCCCCACCGCCCAGGTGGTGACCGACCGCATCTTTGTGGACGACGGCCGGGTGCTCACCAGCGCCGGTATCACCACCGGTATTGATCTGGCGCTGTATATCGTGGAGCAGGCCGCAGGCCCCGAGCTGGCGGCCCGTGTGGCGCGCCGGTTGGTGATGTACCAGCGCCGCGGCGCGCACGACCCACAAATGTCGCCCTGGCTGGCGCACCGCAACCACATGCACCCTGCAGTGCACCGCGCGCAAGACGCCGTGGCCCGCGAGCCCGAACGTGGCTGGACGCTGGAAGAGCTGGCGGAGGTGGCCTGTGTGAGCCCGCGCCACCTGAGCCGCCTGTTTGCGCAGCACACCGGCATCAGCGTGGTGGCCTACCAGCAGCAGCTGCGCATCGCGCGGGCGCAGGAGATGCTGACGCACAACCCCACGCTGTCGCAGGAGCGGCTGGCGCAGGCTTGTGGGTTTGCCTCGGCGCGCGATTTCAGGCGCGTGTGGCAGCGCTGCAGCGGCCCGGCATCGGCTAGGAGCCGAGGTTCTGCGCAATGATTTTGGGAATGTCGCCGCGTGTGTAGCCGCGTTTGATGATCTGGTTGAACGTGGCCAGCCAGGGCTTCATCTGCATGCTCTTGGGAAACGCCAGAAAGTTCGGGTCGCTGCGCAGCGGCACGGGCAGTACCACCAGCATGTCGCGCAGCCCTTCCAGGGCCTTGTTGCTGCGCAGCAGCTCTTCAAACCCGGCTTTGCCCGCGTTGAACAGCGCGCAGTCCAGGCGACCCAGCACCAGTTTGTTGATGCGGTCGGCGGCGCCACCGTCGCCATCCACCACAAACAGGCCCGCCTCGCGGGCTTTTTCAAACGCCTCGCCGTAGCTGCCACCGCGCCCCAGGCCTACGCGTTTGCCTTGCAGGTCGGCCAGCTCCTTGAAGCTGAACTGTTTGTCCTTGCGCACCACAATCACCACGTCGTCCACGTACACCGGGTCTGAGTAATCAAACAGGGCAGAACGCTCCTGTGTCCATGACAGGCCCACAACTCCGCCCACACCGCTGCTTGCATAACGGTAGGCGCGGGCCCAGGGGTAGAGCTCAATGCGCAGTTCGTCTTCGCGCAACTCTTGGTCCGCGTACTGAAGGATGTCGATCAGGATGCCGCGGTTTTTGCCGTCTTGCAGGTACATCTTGGGGGGAGAGCTGTCACCGCCGAAGATGGTGAGTTCCATGCCCCAGGCCGCACTTGCCAGCAACAGCCCCAGCAGAACACCAAGGATTTTTTTCAAGGCCATCTCCTTCTCATGCACTCCAACGCAATGCGAAAGCTCTGCGCAGTATGCCGCCTTTTCGGGGCATGTGCGTGCCTGAGCTGCGGGCAAGCCGGTGCAGGCTAGGAGCCGAGGTTCTGTGCAATGATTTTGGGAATATCGCCGCGCGTGTAGCCGCGTTTGATGACCTGGTTGAACTCGGTCAACCAAGGCCGCATGTGCATGCTTTTTGGAAACGCCAGAAAGTTCGGGTCGCTGCGCAGTGGGACGGGCAGCACCACCAGAGAGTTTTTGAAGGGCAAAAACTCCTTGTGGATGCGCAAGGTTTCTTCAAAACCCGCCTTGCCCACATTAAAAAGTGCGCAGTCAATGCGCCCCGCCACGAGCTTGTGCAGCCGGTTGCTGGCCCCGTTGTCGCCATCCACCACAAACACGCCCGCATCGCGGGCTTTCTCAAAAGCCTCGCCATAACTGGCACCCCGCACAATGCCCACACGCTTGCCACGCAGATCACTCAGCGTCCTGAACGGAAACTCGCTCCCCTTGCGCACCACCACGACCACCTCGTCAAAAAACAGCGGCTCCGAGTAATCGAACAAATCGTCCCTGCGCTGTGTCCATGACAAACCGACAATGCCGCCGTCTCCCGACGAGGCCTGCAGGTACGCGCGGGCCCAGGGGTAGAGCGCCAGACGCAGGCTGTCGTCGTGTAGCTGTTGGTCTGCGTATTGCAGGATGTCGACCAGAATGCCGCGGTTTTTACCTTCTTGCACGTACATTTTGGGCGGCGAACCATCGCCGCTGAACACGGCAATGTCAGCAGCCCCTGCACCAGGCCACACAAGCAATCCAAACACGAAAGCAATCAGCGACTTCACACACATCCTTTAGTTTGATGGGCAAATAAAGCATAACCTGCAAACCCGCGTGCCTGGCGCTGGCTTGATCTGGATAAACACATGCCCGCGCTGGCCGTGTTTCAATAGCCCGCTGCACAGCCCACTTTCCCCTCGCCATGAACCCCGACGCCCTCAAACTCTGGCGCGCCCCGCAATGGGCGTTCTCCATCCTGCTGGCCCTGTTGGGCATGTTGGGTCCGTTTTCCATCGACACCTACATCCCCGCGTTCTCGGGCATCGCCCAGTCGCTGGGCGCCACGCCGGTGCAGATGCAACAAACGCTGTCCGCCTACCTGTTTGGGTTTGCTTTTATGGCGCTGTTCCACGGGGCTTTTTCTGACAGCTTTGGCCGCCGCCCGGTGGTGCTGTGGGGGCTGGCTGCGTTCACCATCGCGTCCATCGGCTGCGCGCTGGCGCAGAGCATTGGGCAACTTATCTTTTTTCGCGCCATGCAGGGCCTGTCCACAGGCGCGGGCATTGTGGTGTCGCGCGCCGTCATTCGTGATGTGTATCCGCCCTCGCAGGCGCAAAAGGTCATGAGCCAGGTCACCATCTTTTTTGGGGTGGCACCGGCCATTGCGCCCATGGTGGGCGGCTGGCTGCTGGTGCACGCCAGCTGGCACGGCATCTTTTGGTTTCTGACCGCAGTGGGCGTGGCGCTGTGGGTGGCCAACTACTTCTTGCTGCCCGAGACGCTGCGCCCTGCCGACCGCCAGCACTTCCATGCCAAAAACCTCATGGCCGGTTACTGGCAGCTCGGCTCCGACCCGCGTTTTGTGCTGCTGGCGCTGGCCAGCGGCATTCCGTTCAACGGCATGTTTTTGTATGTGCTGAGCGCCCCCGTGTTTTTGGGGGACCACCTGGGCCTGCAGCCCCAGCAGTTCTTCTGGTTCTTTGTGCTCACCATCAGCGGCATCATGGGCGGCGCCTTTGTCAGCGGCCGTGTGGCCGGCAAGGTCAGCCCCAAACGGCAGATCCGCAATGGCTTCCTCATCATGCTCATCATCGGTTTGCTCAACCTGGCCGCCAATCTGGTCTTCAAGGCGCACGTGAGCTGGGCCCTGTTCCCCATCGCCATATTCGCCTTTGGCTGGGCCATGATGGTGCCGGTGGTCACCCTCTTGGTGCTGGACCTGCACCCCGACCGCCGCGGCATGGCCTCCAGCCTGCAGATGTTTGTGGGGTCTACCGCCAACGGCCTGGTGGCCGGTGTCATCTCGCCCCTGGTCATGCACTCCACCGTGGCGCTGGCCACGTCATCGGTGCTGATGATGTGCTTGGGGCTGGTGGCCTGGATGTTTATCCGCAAACGCTGGCCAGAGATTGGGCAGAAGGTGGACGGATTGTGAGAAGCGCAGCGGTGCGAAGCGCAAGTCGCTGGTTTGCGCATATGGGTGCGATGCTCATGGCCGGCGTGCTCGTGGTGCTGGCGGGGTGCTCCTCGGTGCCGCAAGCATCAGCACCGCCGGTGGCCGCGCCCCAACCCGCTGGCCGCCTGACGCTGGAACAAGCCAACGACGTCACTGTCATGGCCATCGGCCTGGTGGGCACACCCTACCGCTATGGCGGCAACACCCCGGCCAGTGGGTTCGATTGCAGCGGCCTCATTGGTTATGTCTACAAACAGCGCGCGGGTGTTGTGGCACCGCGTTCCACCGCAGGGTTGATTGATTGGGGTACCAACATTCCAGCGCCAGGTCTGCGCACAGGTGATCTGGTCGTCTTCGCGCAGAACGGCCGCGCTACGCATGCCGGCATTTATGTGGGGGAGGGGCGATTTGTGCACGCGCCCTCTACGGGCGGGACGGTGCGGCTGGATAACCTCAAGTCGACTTACTGGGCGAAGCAGCAGGTGAGTTACCGGAGGCCGTGAGGAGCCTGCGTAGGTTAGATTTCAATTCGGCTCGTGCTGGATATAAACGTTGTAATGATCGATAGTCGATGGCTTGGAATGTGAGGGGTCGCCCACGCCTTCGTAGATGTATCGTCCTTAGCAGTCTTCGGGGAAGTGCCTGCCGAAGTCAGTAAGGATTGTTAGCCCATCGACTAGTTCTGGCGCGATTTCCCGTGCGGAGCCGTAGTGTTCGCGCCAAAGTTTTGGAATATCCGAAAAGTATGGTTGCCCACGATGAACACTGATCAAGAACCCTCCTTTGGACTCTTTTCGATGCACTACAGGGACAAGTAAACCCGTCGTTACTCCCAGCCATCGGTTTGTAACTCCAAGAAAGCGAATCCTCTCTATGCGGCGACTGAAGTCCAATACAAATGCGCAGTCCTGTATGGGGGCGCCTATTTTCGTAACAGCAAACTCGTGTGGTCGATCTTGGAATCCAAATAGAGTGAGTGGCATTTGTGTGTCCTAGAACGGTTGAAAGAACAAAGCTTATTTCGAATAATGGGAATTTTTAGCCTAGTGTGATGGAAAGGTATCTTGGTTCCTTTTTTCATTTCACTCCCCCACCTTCACCCCCTCCCCAACCACAAAAAACTGCCCGCCCGCCACATAGTGCAAGGTGCGCAGCTCATCGGGCGCCTTGTCAAACTCCCAATGCCCGTTGACGAACACGCGGTTGTCGGCCCAGGCTTGGGTCACTTCGCCGATGAACAGGTCGTAGGTTTGCTGGTTGTGCGGTTCGGGCACCAGCTTGCACAGCAGCCAGCCCACGCAACCTTGCACCAGCGGTAGTTCGCTGCCTTCCACGGCAAAGGTCTGGATGCCGTGGCGTTGCAGCTTGTCGGGTGTATCGGCCGCACTGTCGCTGCCCACCCCCAGCGTGGCTTGGGCTAGCCCGCGCGCCGGTACGTTGAGGGCAAACCAGCCACTGCCTTCCACCAGCGCGCGGGTGCGCGTGGCCTTGTCGATCACCACCGTCACCTTGGGCGGGCTGAAGTCCAGCGGCATGGACCAGGCCGCAGCCATGACGTTGTGCTGGCCCGCGTGGGCGGATGACACCAGCACGGTGGGGCCGTGGTTGAGCAGGCGGTAGGCTTTGTCCAGCGGGACGGGGGTGCAGAAAGCGGGCAGGGTGGTCATGCGGGCCACTCTAGCAAAGCCCCCAAAAGCCCGGCCCGCGGCAGCCCCCGCAGCGGCTTGCAAGTCTGTTCTTGATTTTGATAGCAGGGGCGTTTTCCATATACTGTTTATAAATACAGTTATAAGCCAAACCCCTTGCCATGACTAGCCTTGCGCGCATTACCACTAGTTCGCCGGACCCGCAGGACATCCACGCAGATGTCTGGCACGCGCACGCGCTGGCTGGCAGCCCGCAGGCGGTGCAGCCTACGGGCGATGCGCTGCTGGACGCGCAGTTGCCCGGCGGCGGCTGGCCCGTGGGGGCGCTGGTGGAGCTGCTGCAGCCCGCTGGCGTGCACAGCGAATGGCGGCTGCTGCTGCCGGTGCTGGCACGCTGTGGCCAGGGGCCGGTGGTGTTGGTGGGCGCGCCCTACTTGCCGTTTGCGCCAGCCCTGGCGGCGCTGGGCTTGCGCGCCAACCGCTTGCTGGCCGTCGGGGCGCTCGGAGCCACAGGGGCGACGGGCGCGGCGCAGGACGGCCGACTCTGGGCCACCGAACAACTGCTGCGCTGTGCCGAGGTGGACGCCGTGCTGGCCTGGCTGCCGCAGGCGCGCAGCGACCAGCTGCGCCGCCTGCAGATGGCCGCGGCCGAACACCACAAGCTGCTGTTTGTGATGCGCCCGGCCGCACTGCAGGCCGACGCCTCGCCCGCGGCCCTGCGGCTGGTGCTGCAGCCCCAGCCGCCGGTGCAGAGCCCGGGGCTGGACGCGCTGGCGGTGCAGATCGTCAAGCGCCGTGGCCCGCCGCTGGCCCAGCCGCTGCAGCTGCAGGCGCGCGCGGCCCGCCTGGCCGTGCTGTTGGCGGCGGAGGGTGCCCATGCACTGGATCGCACTGCGGCCCACGCCTGATGCCGCCGCCCCGTCCGAGCCCACCCTGGCCGATGTGCACACCGCGCTGGCCTGGTGGGCGCTGCGTTTCACGCCGCTGGTGGCGCGCGTGGAGGACACGCTGGTGTTGGAGATCTCGGCCAGCGAGCGCCTGTTTGGCGGGCGCAGCGCCTTGTTGCAGCAGATTTTTGAACCAAAAAAGCCTCTAGCGCCCATGGAGACTGCGCAAGGCGCTACGTCTTTGATAGCGTTGGGGCGGCTGTGGGGTGGCCGCGATGTGGCACCCGAGGCGCTGTCGGTGCACGTGCTGGCCGTCGCCCGGCCGCACCTGCCCACGCTGGCGCGCCTGGGCGTGCGCAGCTGGGGCCAGCTGCATGCGCTGCCGCGTGGCGGGCTGGTGCGGCGTTTTGGTGCGGGGCTGGTGGATGCGTTGGACCAGGCCTATGGTCAGCGCCCCGAGGTCTACCCCTGGCTCACGCTGCCCGAGGTGTTTGACGCGCCGCTGGAGCTGGCGGCCAGTGTGGAGTCGGCCCCGGCCCTGCTGTTTGGCGCGCGCCGCCTGCTGGCACAGCTGCTGGTGTGGCTGCGCGCGCGCCAGTGCGGCGTGCTGGCACTGGAGCTGCTGTGGGACCTGGACGCGCGCCGCGCCAACACCCGCCATGTGGACGCCCACCACACCGGCGGCCAGCAGGGCCGGCTGGTGCTGCGCACCGCCCAGGCCACGCAAGACATGGCGCACCTGCAGCGCATCTTGGGCGAGCAGCTGGCGCGCGTGACCTTGCCCGCGCCCGTGCTGTACTTGCGCCTGCGCAGCCTGCAGACCCAGCCGCTGGCCGGCGAGAGCCACAGCCTGCTGCCCGACGAGGTGCGCAAGGGTGACAGCCTGCACCAGACGCTGGAGCGCCTGGCCGCACGCCTGGGCGCTGCGCAGGTGCAATGCACCACCCCGCTGGCCGACCACCGGCCCGAGCAGATGCAGCGTTGGGCGCCGTGGCAGGCCGATACGCCAGCACAAAATGCTATGAAATCAGGAGCTGCTTGCGCAATATCTATAAGGGCTAGAGGCCTAAAAGACTATGAATTGCACCCCCAGGCCAGTGTCTGGCCTACCTGGCTCTTGCCCAGCCCGCAGCGTCTGCCGGTGCGCGACCACTGCCCCCAGTACCAGGGGCCGCTGGCCCTGCTGGTGGGGCCGCAGCGGCTGGAGGCGGGCTGGCTGGACGGCACGCCGGTGCTGCGCGATTACTTCATCGCCCGCAGCCCGCAGGCGGGGCTGGTGTGGGTGTACCGCGAGCGACTGACAGCAGATGGAGTGCCCTGCGCGCAAGACGCACCCTGGTACCTGCACGGGCTGTATGCGTAAGAGGGCTTAGAACAGGCGAAACTTCACTTGCACCACCAGCGCACCGTCGATCTTGGCCACGCTGGGGATGAGGCTGAGGTTGATGCCAAAACGTTGGCCTTCGTAGCTGACCATGGGCAAGGCGGCAACAAAATAGTCGCCATTCTTCATGGCTGGGTAGCCATTCATCACCCCCACGGCCAAGCCCAGCTTCCAGTCGTTCAGGGCGATGGGTTGCCAGTTCACGGCGGCGTAGTGGGTGTCACGGCGCACGCTGTTGTAGAAGCTGCCCACCATGACCGAGGTGTCGGGGCGAAACTGGTACTCCACGCCCAGGCCATAGTTGTTCTCGTTGTAGCCCTTGCTCTGGTTGGAGTGGTAGGTCAATGCCCCCACATTGACCCAAAGTGCATCAGGCGAAGGCGCCTCGGTGGCGTCTTGGGCCCAGGCAGAGGCACTGCAGACCATTGCAGCGGCCAAGGCAAGGAGGCTGCGGTAGGGCAAATGTGGGCGGTGCATCAGCGAGCCTGCCCAGCGGTGTAGACATGCCAGC
Organism: Rhodoferax sp. XS2R6; assembly: GCF_056521365.1. Taxonomy (NCBI): domain Bacteria; kingdom Pseudomonadati; phylum Pseudomonadota; class Betaproteobacteria; order Burkholderiales; family Comamonadaceae; genus Rhodoferax; species Rhodoferax sp. XS2R6. The sequence goes on from NZ_JBWMAY010000004.1 coordinate 184,724, forward strand.
CATCAAAGTCGCCCTTGCTCAAGGGCAGGCCCTGTTGGCGCAGGATGGCGTAGACCATGCTGGTGTGAAAGAAGAAGTTGGGCAGTGCGTACTGCTGCAAAAACGTGCTGCCATCGAGTGTGACTGTGGTCTCGCCCGCCGGGTCGCTGATCTGGCGCTGCGCGGCATCGGCAAAGTCAGCTGGAGCCAGTGTGTCAAGAAAGGCCAGGCCCTCGGCCACGCGCGCCTGCAACGCGGCGAAATTTTGGCGGGGCTCACCAAAGGGCGGCAGCGCCTGGCCCGCCAGCGGCGCGCAGGCGCGAAACACAAAGTTCACCGCCACCTCTACCTGCACGGCGAGCGGCAGCATGTCGGGCGCCAGCCGCGCCTGCAGCAGGGGGGGCGTGGGCCGGTCGTGCTGTGCGGCCCGCACCAGCAGCGCGTGCAGCTGCAACAGGTAGCGGCGGAACACGGGAACACTGGCGTCAAACAAGGGGGCGTGCATGGGCCGCAATATAGCCCGGCGGGGCCGCTCTTTTACACTCGGGGCCATGAACCTCCCCACCCACCAACTCAGCATGACCGTGCTCATGTCGCCTGACATGGCCAACTTCTCTGGCAATGTGCACGGCGGCGCTATTTTGAAACTGCTGGACCAGGTGGCCTACGCCTGCGCCAGCCGCTACGCCTCGCGCTACGTGGTCACGCTCAGTGTGGACCGGGTGCTGTTTCTGCAGGCCATCCATGTGGGTGAGCTGGTCACCTTTCTGGCCAGCGTCAACTACACCGGCAAGTCGTCTATGGAGGTGGGAATCAAAGTGATTGCCGAAAACATCCGCTCCCAGGAAGTGCGCCATGTGAACAGCTGCTTCTTCACCATGGTGGCGGTGGACGATGCCGGCAAGGCCGCGCCCGTACCACCCCTGCAGCCCGAGACACCCGACGAGGTGCGCCGCTTTGAGGCCGCGCAAATGCGCAAACAACTGCGCCACGAGCTGGAGCAGAAGTTCCGCCAGACGCGCCAGAGCGGCACGGTCTAGCCTTTGCCCCCTGGGGTGGGGGAATTAAGGGAAAACCCTATACTGGTCCGCAGCTGCATGTCCTCGTGTGCAACGAAAGGACTTCCTGTGATCGACCTTCCCACCTCCGCCCGGCGCCTTTTGCCGTCTGCTGGCAGCCGCCTGTTCAAGCGTCTGTGGCGCACGCGGCTGGGCACCCCGGCTCCCGCCCGGATCAACCTGGCCCTGCAGGGCGGCGGTGCGCATGGCGCCTTTACCTGGGGCGTGCTGGACGCGCTGTTGCAAGACCCGCGCATGCACATCGAGGGCATCAGCGGCAGCAGCGCCGGCGCCATGAATGCGGTGGTGATGGCGCAGGGCTGGATGACGGGTGGGCGCGAAGGCGCACGCGAAGCGCTGGCCCAGTTCTGGACCGAGGTGAGCCAGCAGCTGCCCTGGGGCATGCTGACCACCGGCGGGGGCGATGCGATCAGCCTCTCGCCTGCCACCAAGATGCTGGCGCAATGGGCTGGCTTCTTTTCTCCCACCGAGCTGAACCCGCTGGCCATCAACCCTCTGCGCAGCCTGCTCAAACGCCAGATCGACTTTGAACGCCTGCGCGCCGAGAGTCCATTCAAGCTGTTTGTCGGCGCCACCCAGGTCAACACCGGCAAGCTGCGCCTGTTCCGCGAGCACGAGCTGACGCTGGACATGCTGCTGGCCTCGGCCTGCCTGCCCAAGATTCACCACACGGTAGAGATTGAGGGTGAACCGTATTGGGACGGTGGTTTTGCGGCCAATCCCGCCGTGTTCCCGCTGTTTTACGACTGCGCAGCGGGCGATGTGCTGCTGGTGCTGTTGGCGCCGCTCAAGCACGAAGGCACGCCGCACACCATGGATGAGATTGAGGCGCGTATGGAGGAGCTGGGCTTTAAGGCCCACTTCATGCGCGAGATGCAGATGTTTGCCCGCGTGCAGGACGCGGCCCACGTCACCCAGCACCAGGGCCCGCTGGAGCAGCGCCTGCACAGCGTGCGCTTTCACATGATTGACTCCAGCAACCTGGAGAGCCTGCAGCGCAGCGAGACCAAGATGCTGGCGCATGCGCGCTTTTTGAACCTGCTGCACGACCAGGGCCTGCACCGCGGTCAGCAGTGGCTGGCCAAGCACGCCAGCGCCGTGGGCCAACGCACCACGGTGGATATGCAGCAATGGCTGGTGTGAGGGTGGCGGTTTAGGCTTCGCCCAAGCGCAGCGGCTGGTCTTCAAACTCGGTGTTCAGCACCACGGTGCTGGTGGTGCGCGCCACACCGGGAATCGCCTTGATCTGCAGCAGCACCGCTTCCAGGTCGCGTGCGTGCGCTGTGCGCACCTTGGCCAGCAAATCGTACTCGCCGGCCACGCTGTGCAGCTCTTGCACCGCACTCACCTCACGCAAGCGCGCCGCAATGTCGCGGCAGTGTGTGCCACCGTCATTGCGGATGGCCACAAAGGCTGTGAAGTTCAGCCCCACCGTGAGCGGGTCTACGCTGATGGAGAAGCGGCGGATCACACCGCGCTCCAGCATCTTCTTCACGCGCTCATGCACGGCGGCGGTGGACAGGCCCACCTCGGCCCCGACCTCGGCGTAAGAACGTCGGCCGTCTTCCCCCAAAGCCGTAAGAATTTTGGCGTCGATGACATCTGTCTGAATAATTACTTGCATTGGGCGTATTTTTTAGTAATATCACGCCTATCGGCGCTTGTTGCCGTAAATTTTACGGACTATTCATGATTTCGGCACTCAATATTCAGCACGGCTGGCGTTTGTCTCCTTTTTGGCGTCTCATGGTGGCGCTGTGGTTGGTCTACATCGTCTGGGGCACCACCTACTTTGCCATTGGCATTGCGGTGCAAAGCTTCCCCCCGCTGTGGATGAACGCCACACGTTTCACGCTGGCCGGCGTGATCATGCTGGCCTGGGCGCTGTGGCGCGGCGAGAAGCTGCCGAGCTGGCGCCAGTGGCGCAACGCGGCTGTGGTGGGCGGGTTGATGGTATTTGGCGCCATGAACCTGGTGGCGTTTGCCCAGCAGCACGGCATTGGTTCCGGCTTGATGGCTACCGTGGTGACCACCATGCCCATGTGGCTGGCGCTGTGGACGCGCCTGGGCGGCGAGCGTGTACCCATGACGAGCTGGATTGGCTTGGTGCTGGGGGTGGGCGGTGCCCTGCTGCTGGCCATGGAAGGCGACTTTTCGGCCAGTTGGCTGGGCGCGCTGGCCGCCTTTGGTGCCCCGCTGTGCTGGAGCGTGGGCTCGTATGCGTCCCGCAAGCTGGACCTGCCGGGCCCGGCCATGGCGTCGGCCACCGAGTGGCTGGCCGGTGGGCTGATGGGGGTGGTGGCTGCGTCCTTGATCGAGCCACAGAACGCCTTGAGCAACGTGACGCATGAAGCCTGGCTGGCCTGGTGGTACCTGCTGGTGTTTGGCACGCTGATTGCACTCAACGCCTACCTGTGGCTGCTGCAAAACACCACGGCCGCCGTGGCCGGCAGTTACTCGTTTGTGAACCCCGCCGTGGCGCTAGTGGTGGGCGTGCTGATTGGCAAGGAAGTGCTCACCGGCTGGGTGTTCCTGGCGCTGCCGTTGATTGGCGGCGCACTGGCCATGATCATGTACGGCCCGGCCATCGTGGCGTGGTTGCGCCGCCAAAGTCGCCCATCGGGCGGGGCGTAAAGCACCTCTGGCAGATCAGACCGAGGTCATCCCGCCGTCCACCGTATGGGCCAGGCCGGTCACAAAGCTGGCCGCGTCCGAACTAAGCCACAACACAGCGGCGGCCACCTCGTCGGCCTCGCCAATGCGGCCAATCGGGTGCGCACTGGCCACTGCCGGCCCCACCTTGGGATCAGCGGCCACGGCGCGGTCAAACATCTGGGTGCGGATCACGCCGGGGCACACCGCGTTGACACGGATGCCCTTGCGGCCGTACTCCACCGCCGCTGATTTGGTGAGGCCGATGACCGCGTGTTTGCTGGCGCTATAGGCCGACATCTTGGGCGCGCCAATGAGGCCCGCCACCGAGGCGGTGTTGACAATGCTGCCGCCACCCTGGGCCAGCATCTGCTGGATCTGGTACTTCATGCACAGCCACACGCCTTTGACGTTGACACCCAGGATGCGGTCAAACGTGGCCTCTTCGCAGTCGGCCAGGCGCATGTGTTCTTCCTCGATGCCGGCGTTGTTGAAGGCGCAGTCCAGTCGGCCAAAGTGCGCCACGACGTGCACCACCATGGCCTGCACCTGCGCAGCCTGCACCACGTCGGCGGCCACAAACAGCGCCTCGGCACCCAGCGCACGCACCTGGGCGGCGGTCTCTTCGCCGGCCGGCACATCGCGGTCCGTTACCGCCACTTTGGCGCCCGCACGGGCAAAGGCCAGCGCACTGGCCCGCCCAATGCCACCGCCACCGCCGGTGACCAGCACCACTTTGTTGTCAAAACGCAAGTCCATGGAATCCCCTCAGCAAAAGCCGTGCAAAAAGCCATCTTAGGAGGCCGTGGCTGGCGCTGGCGCGTTTGGCGTAACCCGCGCGACAGTGCGGTGCCGTGCCCCATGCCGTGCCCTATAGTGGCCGGCTAATTAAAGGGAGAACACGATGACACCACCCCGCCACACCTGGGCCCTGGCCTTGCTGGCTGCGCTACACGGCAGCGCAGGCGCGTTGACGCCTGAAGAGCGCCCTTACCCGGGCGGCTACACCAGCGGCTCTGTGGACACGGTGAGCCAGATCATGCTGCTGGACGACAACACCTTTTGCTTCCGCTTCATGGGCGGGTCACTGGACATGCTGGTGGCTGGCCACTGGAAGGCCCTGCCCGGCAAAGACGCCGGTGTGCGCCTGCAAGAGGTGCGCAAGGCGCAGACGCTGTTTCCGGCCTTTGCCAAGGCGGGGCCGGGCAGCGACTTGGTATTTGACTTCCATGGCTACACCTTGAGCGAGGCCCTGGCCCCGGTGTTTGCCACCTCGGCCACTGCTGCCTGGCCCAGCAGCCTGCGCCCCCTGTTTGGCAACGACCGGCACAGCTGGGCCGAGAGCTACCCACTGCCTGCCATGCCCGTTGCCACGGCCCGCTACTTTTATATCGGCCAGGTGGAGATGGACGCCCGCGGCCAGCCGCAGCAGCTGCGGGTGACCCAGTACCAGCTGCCTGCCGCGCTGCGGGGCGGCACGGTGCGCCTGGGTTTTGACACCCAGCAGGCCCGGCCCCCGCTGAACCTGGTGGCGTTGCTCAACGGAGAGCGCCTGCAGGTGGATGGCCAGCCTTTTGGCAAGCGGGATGTTTTAAAGCCGGAGCAAGTGGCCGAGATCCGTGCGGCCTGCGTGGCCCCGGTGCTGGTACCCGGCAAGGGCCGGCCGGTAGCGGGTCCTGACGATGACGAGGCCCCGCGCGAGCGCACGCCGGTTTTGGTGCCACTGGGGAGCAAGGTGCTGCCGCTGTCCAGCGTGCAGGGGGAGCCGTTTTTTCCATCCCCCGCAAACTGAGTCACGGTGATGGCGGGGAGCCGGAGCCTAGTGCTCCAGGCCCATCACGTCGGCCAGGTCGCCGCGCTGCAGCGGTTTGGCAAACGAGCCCAGCACGCGCAGACCGTCGGACACGGCCACTTCGGCGGCAATCGACAGCATCAGGCTGTCGCCGCCGCTGAGCAAAATCACCCCGCCGCGGTACTGCGCCTTGGCCAAGTGGCCCAAAAAGTCGATGCCATCGGTGTGTGGCATGACCATGTCGCAAATCAAAAAGTCGGGCGGGGCCGGCATCTGGGCCAGCACCTCGGCGCCGCTGCTACCGTCGCGTGCCGTGTGCACCTCGGCCACGCCCAGGCTCAGCAGCATTTCGCGCAGCACGGTGTGGCTGAAATCGTCATCGTCCACCACCAGCACGCGCAGCGGGCCGGTGTGGGCCTCTTGCTGCTGGCTGGCTGCTTCGGCACGCATGGCGGCCATGTGGCGGCGGCGCTCCAGGCTTTCCAGCACGGAGGTCAACACGAACTCGGACAGCGATTCTTGCGAGTCGAGCAGAGACTCAATGTCCGCACGCAATGCGGCAGTGATGGGGATGGCAGGCAGCGAAGACAGTTGCATGGTCGAAGTGTAAGGGAATGTTAATGTCTTTACAGATATTACCTGTATATAAATACAGTTATTGGTCATAATTCCATTCCCTGATGCACTGGGGCACGCCAATATGCTTCCAGACTACGCAGAACTGTACAGCCTCTCGTCCTTCAGTTTCCAGCGCGGTGCCTCGCAGCCCGAAGAATTGGTGCAGCGCGCCCACGCGCTGGGCTACCGCGCGTTGGCCATCACCGACGAATGTTCGGTGGCCGGTGTGGTGCGTGCGCACGTGGAGGCCAAGCGCCTGGGCCTGCAGCTGCTGCCAGGCGCCGAGTTTGCCGTGGCGCTGCCCTGTGGCGGGCACTTCACGCTGGTGGCACTGCCGCACACGTTGGCGGGCTGGGGCAACCTGTGTGAATTCATCACCCTGGCCCGCATGGCCGCCATCAAGGGGCAGTACCGCACCACCTGGTCCGAGTCGCCCTGGGCGCTGCTGGCGGACTGCGAGGTGCTGCTGGCCTTTCCATCTGCTATCAATACAGAAGCTGCTTGCGCAATATCCATAAGGGCTAGAGGCATATTTGGTTCAAATTGTTGGCTGGCGGCCAGTGTGGGGCTGGTGGCGGGGGATGCGCTGCAGCGTGTGCGGGTGCAGCAGCTCTCGGCATTGAGCGGCCTGCCGGTGCTGGCCACGGGCCAGGTGTGCATGCATGTGCGCTCGCGCAAGCCGCTGCACGATGTGTTGACCGCCGTGCGCCTGGGCCAGCCGGTGTCGGCTTGCGGCTTTGCACTGCAGGCCAATGCGGAGGGGCACCTGCGTTCGCGTGTGCGGTTGGCGGCGTTGTTCCCGCCTGACTGGTTGGCGAACACGCTGACCGTGGCGCAGCGCTGCACCTTCAGTCTGGATGAATTGCATTACCACTACCCGCTGGAGGCCGTGCTGCCGGGCCAGACGGCGGCGCAGACCCTGCGCCATTACGTGGAGGAGGGCGCACGTGAGCGTTACCCGGCGGGCATGCCCGAGGACATCCGCCCGCGGGTGGAGCACGAGCTGGCGCTGATCGAGGAACTGCGCTTCGAGATGTATTTCCTCACGGTGCACGACATCGTGAAGTTTGCGCGGCGAGAACACATCCTGTGCCAGGGGCGCGGCTCGGCTGCCAACTCGGTGGTGTGTTACTGCCTGCACATCACCGAGGCCAACCCGCATGAAAGTTCGCTGCTGTTCGAACGCTTCATCAGCCGCGAACGCAACGAACCGCCCGACATCGACGTGGACTTTGAGCACCAGCGCCGTGAGGAGGTGATCCAGTACATCTACGCCAAATACGGCCGCGAGCGTGCCGCCATTGCGGCCACCGTCATCAGCTACCGCCCGCGCAGCGCGCTGCGCGATGTGGGCCATGCGTTGGAGATTCCTGAGGACCTGATCACCGCCATGGCCAAGGAGCACCCCGGCATGTACGGCCGGGAGGTGCTGGCAGAGCGACTGCAGTTTGCTATGGAAAAAGTAGCTGCTGGCGCAGGTGTGGCGGGCGCCGGGAGCCTGGGCGGCAGAGCGCCCAGCTCCGTGTCCCCCGCCCGCGGTGCGGGCTCCTCCTTTACCTACGCTGAACGCCCTGCCGCCCAGACTCCCGGGGGGCAAGGTGGTCTTGCACCTCATCTCTCGCGCCGCCTGCAACTCTGGCTGGAGCTGAGCACCACGCTGCAGGGCTTTCCGCGCCACCTGAGCCAGCATGTGGGCGGTTTTGTGCTGACGCAGGGCCCGCTCACCCGCCTGGTGCCGGTGGAGAACGCCGCCATGAAGGAGCGCTCCATCATCCAGTGGGACAAGGACGATTTGCAGGCCGTCGGCCTGATGAAGGTGGACGTGTTGGCCCTGGGCATGCTCAGCGCCATCCGCCGCTGCCTGGAGATGGTGACGCAGCGGCGCGGCTTGGCAGAACCGCTGCGCATGCAGGACATTCCGCGTGGCGACGAAGCCACTTACGACATGATTTGTGCGGCCGACACGGTGGGCGTGTTCCAGATCGAGAGCCGTGCGCAGATGAGCATGCTGCCGCGCCTGCGGCCCCGCTGTTATTACGACCTGGTGGTGGAGGTGGCCATCGTGCGGCCGGGGCCGATTCAGGGCGGCATGGTGCATCCGTACCTGAAGGCGCGCAAAGACCCGGAGGGCGCCAAGTCGCCTTACCCCGCCTTGCAAAAAGCGCTGGAGCGCACGCACGGTGTGCCGATTTTTCAGGAACAGGTGATGCAGATTGCCGTGCTGGCGGCCGGCTTCACGCCCGGTGAGGCCGATGGCCTGCGCCGTTCCATGGCCGCGTGGAAGCGCCACGGCAATGTGAGCCAGTACCACGACCGACTGGTGGGCGGCATGGTGGAGCGCGGCTACCCGCTGGACTTTGCCGAGGCCATCTTCAAACAAATGGAGGGTTTTGGCGAATACGGTTTCCCCGAGAGCCACGCGGCCAGCTTTGCGCTGCTGGTCTATATCAGCAGTTACCTCAAGTGGCACGAACCGGCGTGTTTTCTGGCGGCGTTGCTCAACAGCCAGCCGCTGGGTTTTTACGGACCGGCGCAGCTGGTGCAGGATGCGCAGCGCCACGGGGTGACTGTGCGCGCGGTGGATGTGCTGCAGAGCGATTGGGACTGTACGCTGGAGGGGCATGACGTTCGCCTTGGCCTGCGTTTGGTCAGCGGGTTGACGAAACCGGTGGCGAAGCGCATTACCGAACAGCGCCAGCATTCCCCGTTCACCAGCACCCAAGACCTGGCCCTGCGCTGCCAGCTCGACGCGGGCGACCTCAAGGCCCTGGCCAGTGCCGATGCGCTGCAGTCGCTCAGCGGCCACCGCCGCCAGCAGGTGTGGGACGCGTCGGCCCTGCTGCCCGCACCCGCGCTGCTGCAGGGCGTGCCGATAAACGAAGACGATTTGGCGCTGCCTGCGGCGGGTGAGGGCGAAGAGGTGACCTTTGACTACGCTGCAGTTGGGCTCACTTTACGCTCCCACCCCTTGCTGCTATTGCGCGAGCCGCTATCAAAACAGAAGCTGCTGACAGCTGCGCAAATGCGCGACTACCCCAGCGGCCGACTGGTACGCGCCTGCGGCATCGTCACCGCACGCCAGCGGCCGCAGACCGCCAAGGGCGTGATTTTTGTGACGCTGGAGGACGAGACCGGCAGCGTCAACGTGATTGTGTGGAAAAGCGTGCGTGAGCAGTTTCGTGACGTGGTCTACCGCGCGCGGCTGATGGCGGTGTATGGCGTGTGGCAGCGCGACGACGAAAGCGGCGGCCAGGTGCGCCACGTGGTGGCCAAGCGGGTGGTGGACCTCACCCACCTGCTGGGTGACCTGGCCACCACCAGCCGGGACTTCCATTGACGTTTTGTTCGCGCGCTAGAACTTGAAGCGCAGGCCGACACTGAGAAAATCCTCGCCATTGGCACCATTGCTGTTGAGCAGGTCGTAAATCGCGCAGCGGTGGTGCAGGCGGACAAAAAACTCGGTATCCGGTGTTTGCGGCCGGGAGAAGGCAGCTTCAACGAAGAGGAAGTTCAGTGTGCGCGTGCCTTGCCCATTGGCGCCGCGCTCCATGGGCCCCACCTCGCTGGTGTACGAGATGCCCAGCGGTGCCAGCCGCAAGTCGGTGCGCAGCACATCGCGCCACGGAAAGCCGCTCCAGCGGATGGTGGGGGCCACCGCCACTTCGGTCAGGCTGGCCTTGCCCCACTGTTGGCCAATCATTCCGTCCAGTTCCAGCGCAATTGGCCAGTCTTTCGATTTCCACAGTGTGGTGCTGCCCGTGAGGGCCAGCATGTAGTGCTCCGTGTAGTTGGCCGTGCCTGCGATGGCGCCGGCAGGCTCTGCATCGTGGTATTTGCCTACGTACAGGCCCCAGCTGGAGTCCCGCGTTTCAGCTGCCACTTGCCAAGGCAGGGCCGTGGCTGCCGCTAGCAGCAGGCTGTGCAGACCGTAGCAAGGCAGACGCATGGGAGTTCCCCCAAAAAATGGTGGCCCCCATGCTAGCGTCCGTAGCTGCGCGCACCAAATGGTGGGTGCCCAAAACCCCCTGCACGCAGGGGAGATGCCCAGGGGTTGGCTCAGCCCTGCGTAATAGCGACAGGCAGGCCGGTCTTGAGTGATTCGGTCACCGCCAACCCAATGCGCGTGGCTTCCAGTGCGTCGGACAGCGTGAGCGTGAGCGCGCGCTCGCCGCGGCAAGCTGCCACAAACTCGGCCATCTCGGCGGCAAAAGCTGCCTCAAAACGCTCGTAGAAGTCCTTGAGCACCGCATGGCGCACGCCGTGGGCATCGCTCTTCACCACGCGGTCGCGGGCGGCGTGCTCACCCACCAGCAGCTTGCCGGCGGTGCCAATGATTTCGGTGTGGGTCTCGTGGCCATGGGCCATGGTGCGGGAGGCGTAGAAGACCGCCTTGGCGCCGCCCTCAAAGTCCACGATGGCCAGGCCGTTGTCCACATCACCAAACTCGGCCAGGCCGGGGTGCAGGGCAATGGTGCCGGTGGCGTAGGCGCGCGTGGCCTTGGGGCGGCCGAGCATCCAGCGTGCCAGGTCGATGTCGTGCACGCTGCAGTCCATGAAGATGCCGCCCGAGGTGGGGGCAAAGCGCACAAAGAAACCGTCGGGGTCGTTCTGGTCGCAGGTTTGCGAGCGCACGATGAAAGGGCGGCCGATCTCGCCCGCTTCAATGCTGGCCTGGGCCGCACGGTAGCTGGGGTCAAAGCGGCGCACAAAGCCCACCATGGCCACTAGCGCGGGGTGCTTGGCCGCTTCTGCCAACACGCGTTCGCAATCGGGCACATTCAGCGCCAGGGGCTTTTCCACGAATACATGCTTGCCCGCCTGCAGCGCCGCAATGGTCTGGTCGGCATGCAGAGAGGTGGGGGTGACCAGCACTACCGCATCGATGTTGGGGTCGGCCAGCAGGTCTTCATAGCGGCTGTACACCTGCGTGATACCGAGCTGCTCCGTGGCATAGACACGCTCGGATTCGACCGGGCTGCAGGCGGCGGTGAGGGTGCAGTTGCGGGTGCTGAAGGCCAGGGCTTGCGCGTGGCGCTGGCCCAGGCGGCCCAGACCGACGATGCCGATTCGCAAAGAGGAAGTCATGCTGCGCCTCAGAACGTGATGATCTGGTTGCTGGCCGCGCTTTGGGCGGCGGCATCGGCCAGGATCTGGGCGTCCACGCCGTCTTGCACCGTGGTGCGGAAGCTGCCGCCGTTTTGCAGTTGCGTGAAGAAGTGCTCAATCTCGAGGCGGTAGGCGGCGGCATAGCGCTGTAGAAAGAAGGCTTCGGGGTTGTCTTGCGATGTGCCTTGGGCCGTGGCCTGGGTCACTTCGCTGGGGCGGTGGTTGCCACACTGCAGCATGCCGGTGGAGCCGATCACTTCAAAGCGCTGGTCGTAGCCGTAGGCGGCGCGGCGTGTGGTGTTGATCTGGCACAGGCGGCCCTTCACGGTTTTGATGGTGACGGCGGTGCAGTCAAAGTCGCCGGCCTTGCCGATGGCGGGGTCGGTCAGGCAGGAGCCGGTGGCGCTGAGCCACGCAGCCTTGTCGCCGTCGCCACACAGAATCCAGCGGAACACATCAAAGTCGTGGATCAGCATGTCGCGGAAGATGCCGCCGGACTGCTGGATGTATTCCACGGGTGGCGCACCGGGGTCGCGGCTGGTGATGACCAGCATCTCGGGGTTGCCGATGTCGCCGCGGTCCAGGCGCGTTTTGGCCTCATTGAAGGTGGGGTCGAAGCGGCGCTGAAAGCCGATCATGCAGGCCACACCGGCCTGAGCCACCACAGCGGCACAGGCCTTGGCGCGTTCTGCGGACAGGTCCACAGGTTTCTCGCAAAAGATGTGTTTACCGGCCTGGGCCGCACGCGTGATCAGGTCGCTGTGGGTGGTGGTGGGGCTGCCGATCACCACCGCGTCAATGGACGTGTCGGCAAAGATGGCCTCCACGCTGTCGACACGGGCGCCGTGCTCTTGTGCCAGGGCGGCGGCGTTGGCGGCCATGGGGTCGCTCACGGCGGTGAGTTCAATGCCGGGCATGGCGGCGAGGTTGGCGGCGTGGATGCGGCCAATGCGGCCAGCACCAAAGAGGGCTACTTTTTTCATGGTGACTTCAGTTCAGGGGTAAGAAGGGAAAGAGAGTTGTGCGCAGTCTCAGGACTGGCGGGGGCGGGTGGGTTGGTACTGCAGCTCCAGCCGGTAGGCCAGGGCCATGAACAGGCTTTGCACCACCGCCATGGTGTTGGTCAGTGCGCGAAAGCCGAAGACGCTGGTTTCGTTCACCAGAATCGAGGTGTGGGCATAACGTGCCATGGGGCTCAGGCTGCTGTCGGTGATGCAGATGACGCGCGCACCACGTGCATGCGCTTCAGACACGATGTTTTCAGTCTCTGGCGCATAGGGTGCGAAGGAAATCGCCACCATCACATCGCCGGGGCGCAGGCCGCGCAGCTGGCCGTCCTGCATATTGCCCATGGCGGTGATCTGCTGCACGCGCTTTTCGGTGTGCTGCAGCGCATAGGTTAGGTAGGTGGAAATGGCAAACGAGCGGCGCGACGCCATCAGCCACACCGTGTCGGCGCGGAACAGCAAGTCCACCGCCGCTTCAAACGCGGGCTCCTGCAGGCTGCGCTGCAGCTCTTCCATGCCGGCGATGCCACCACCAATGACGGCGTGCACGATGTCGGCGCTGGTCAGGTCCTTGGCGCCAGACTCGATGGCCCCGCGGATGCGCGACTGGTAGTCCCGGCTGGGGGAAATCTGCTTGGCCAGACCGTCGCGAAACAGCTTCTGCATTTCGGTGAAGCCGCTGAAGCCGAAATGCTTGGCAAAGCGCACCACGGCGGAGGGCTGCACCTCGCAGAGTTCTGCCACCTGCTGGATGGACTGGATGCCCAACTGCCCGCGGTGTTGCTCCACATAGGTGCCAATTTGCTTGAGTTGCCGGCTCAGGCCGGGGTACTCGCGGGCCATGGCGGCGATCAGGGCTTCTTCGCTCTCGGGGGCGTGGGGTGGGGGAGGTGTGCTCATGCCGTATGGGTAGTTTCTAGAACAAATTATCTGTCAGAGGTGCGTTATAGAACGAAAATTTGTTCTAGGGTTTTCACCTATTAGAAATATATTTCTATTTTGAGTTGAAATAGATAAACTTCTTCGCAGATGCTGGCAAGCCCTGCGTCCGCTGCTTTGCAGTGAAGTTTTCACCTTCCTCGAGTGACATTAAAAAATTGGAGACCGTATGAAGAACCTGAAGTTGTCCCGCAAGACATTTGCAAAAACCGTGCTGTTGAGCGCACTGCTGGCCGTCAGCGGCATGGCCGCTGCGCAGTCCAAGATCGCACTGATCAGCCACGCACCCGACTCCGATTCGTGGTGGAACACCATCAAGAACTCCGTCAAACACGCCGGTGAAGACTATGGCGTGCAGGTGGACTACCGCAACCCGGCCAACGGCGACCTGGCCGACATGGCCCGCCTGATTGAACAAGCCGCAGCGCAGGGTTATGACGGTGTGGTGGTGACGATTGCCGACTACAACGTGCTGCAAAGCGCCATCAAAAAGCTGACCGACAAGAAGATTCCCGTCATCACCATCAACTCCGGCACCATCGAGCAGAGCGAAAAGCTTGGCGCCGTGATGCATGTGGGCCAGCCTGAGTTTGAGGCTGGCAAGGGCGCCGGCATGCGCGCCAAAGCAGACGGTGTGAAGTCTTTCCTGTGCGTGAACCACTACGCCACCAACCCCGCATCGTTTGAACGTTGCCGCGGTTTTGCCGAAGCCATTGGCGCTGACTTCAAGAAGAGCACCATCGACTCGGGTGATGACCCCACCGGCATCGAAGCCAAAGTGTCGGCCTACCTGCGCCAGAACCCCAGCACCGGCGCCGTATTGACCCTGGGCCCCACCTCGGCACACCCCACGCTCAAGGCGCTGGAAAAAGCCGGTACCAAGGGCAAGATGTGGATGGCCACCTTTGACCTGTCCGACGAAATCTCCAAGGGCATCAAGGACGGTTCCATCAAGTTCGGTATTGACCAGCAACCGTACTTGCAGGGCTACATCCCGGTCGCCGTGTTGGCCAGCATGAAGTCCATGAAGAGCACCGACCTGGCAGCCGTGTCTGCCGCCGTGAAGGGCAACGCCAAGACGACGGCACGCTTCACCGAATACGGTCTGGCACCGGCTTACGGTCCTCGCCACATTGGTTCGGGCCCTGGCTTTGTGACCAAGGACAACATTGGCAAGGTGGAGAAGTACGCAGGCCAGTACCGCTAATCGCTTGCAAGCGCAGCAGGCAGGGAGCGTGTGCTCCTTGTCCGCTGCCAGCAGTTTTGTTTTTCTCTGTATTCCAGTGTGATTCTTATGACCCCCATCGCCCCCACCCTTGCCTCCAAAGCCCCCGTCGACGACCGGGTTCGTGAGGTCAGCCTGTTGCGCAAACTCATGGCGCGCCCTGAATTTGGCGCGCTGGCCGGCACCTTGCTGGTCTTTGCCATGTTCGCGTTCAGTGCCAGCGGCTCCGGCATGTTCAACCCCGAAGGCATCATCAACTGGAGCACAGTGGCCGCCTACCTGGGCGTGCTGGCCGTGGGCGCGGCACTGCTCATGATTGCCGGTGAGTTCGACCTGTCAGTGGGCTCCATGATCGGCTTTGCCGGCATGCTGCTGGCCATTCCCGCGCTGTACTGGGGCTGGCCCATCTGGTTGTCCGTGATTTTTGCGTTTGTGGTGGCCATGGCCCTGGGCTGGCTCAACGGCTGGCTGGTGGTGCGCACCGGCTTGCCCTCGTTCATCGTCACGCTGGCCTTCTTCTTCATCCTGCGTGGCCTGTCACTCGCTGTGTCCGTCATCTTCACCGGCAAGACCATCTTGAGTGGCAACGGTGATCTGGTGCTGCGAGACATGTTTGCGCAGGACCCCGTCATCTCCTTTCTGTTCACCGGCTACACCCTGACCGGTGTGTTTGACAGCCTGGCCCGCATGGGCGTGATTGCGGCCCGCGACGACGGCACCGCACTGGCCACCGGTATCCCCAAGGCCGTGGTCTGGTGGCTGGCACTCACGGCAGCAGGCGCCTTTGTGCTGGCCCGCACCCGCATGGGCAACTGGATCCAGGCGGTCGGTGGTGATGCCAATGCCGCCAAGAATGTGGGCATTCCGGTGGCCCGGGTCAAGATCAGCCTGTTCATCTTCATGGCGGTGTGCTCCACCGTATTTGCCGTGCTGCAAGTGGCAGACGCCGGTTCTGCCGCGGCAGACCGTGGGCTGCAAAAAGAGTTCGAAGCCATCATTGCTGCGGTGATTGGTGGCTGTCTGCTGACAGGCGGCTATGGCTCGGTGATTGGTGCGGCGTTTGGCGCGCTGATCTTCGGCATGGTGCAAATCGGTATTGGCTACACCAGCATCGACAACAACTGGTACCGCGTCTTCCTCGGCCTCATGCTGCTGATTGCCGTGCTGTTCAACAACTACATCCGTTCCCGCTTCGCAGCAGGCCGTCGTTAAACCCCAAGAGACAGACCATGAGCGACTACATCCTTCAGCTCGAAGACATCAGCAAATTTTTCGGCTCCGTGATTGCCCTGGGCGGCGTGACACTGCGCCTGCGCCGTGGTGAGGTGCACTGCCTGCTGGGCGACAACGGCGCTGGCAAGTCCACCCTGATCAAAACCCTGGCCGGTGTGCATGCGCCCGACAAGGGTGAATACCTCCTGGAAGGCAAGCCGGTGCGTTTTGCCTCGCCGCGTGAGGCGCTGGATGTTGGCATCGGCACCGTCTACCAGGACCTGGCGCTGGTGCCCCTGATGAGCGTGGCACGCAACTTCTTCATGGGGCGCGAACCCATCAAACAACTGTTTGGTTTCATTCCGGTCATGGACCACGCCCTGGCCGCCCAAACGGCGGGCGACAAGTTACGCGACATGGGCATCCGCATTCGCGACGCCAACCAGATGGTAGGCACCATGTCGGGCGGCGAGAAGCAGTGCCTGGCCATTGCGCGTGCCATCCACTTTGGTGCCAAGGTACTGATTTTGGACGAGCCCACCGCGGCCCTGGGTGTCAAGCAGTCGGCGAACGTGCTCAAGCTCATTGCCACGGCGCGGGCCCGCGGCATCTCCGTCATCTTCATCACCCACAACGTGAACCATGCCTACCCGATTGCTGACAGCTTCACGCTGTTGAACCGTGGCAAGTCATTGGGCACCTACCTGAAAAAAGATGTGAGCAAAGACGAAGTGCTGGACATGATGGCAGGTGGCGAGGAAATGCAGAAACTCATGGCCGACCTTGAAGGCGTAACGATTTAAAGACACCATGACACACTTGAAATTTCCACAAGGGCGGGACATCGACCTAGCCTGCCTGGGCCGCCTCGCGGTCGATCTGTATGCGGAGCAGTTTGGCAGTGCGCTGGAAAACGCTCGCAGCATGGCCATGTACCTGGGCGGTAGCTCTGCCAACCTGGCCTTTGGTGTGGCCCGGTTGGGCTTGCGCAGCGCCATGGTCTCGCGGGTGGGCAACGAGCAGATGGGGCGTTTTCTGACCCAGACCCTGCAGGCCAATGGCTGCGACACCAGCCAGGTGCAGGTGGACCCCCAGCGCCTTACGGCCCTGGTGCTGCTGGGCATCAAGGACCGCGACACTTTTCCGCTGCTGTTTGTGCGCGAAAACTGTGCCGACATGGCCATCGACGCCGCGCTGATCAACGAGGCCTTTATCGCCCGCTGCCGTGCACTGGCCATCACCGGCACCCATCTCTCCACACCGGGCACCCGCGCTGCGTCCTCCCGCGCGCTGGAATTTGCCCGCAAGCACGGCGTGGTGCGCGTGCTCGACATTGATTACCGCCCGGTGCTATGGGGCCTGACCAGCCGCGGCGCGGGCGAGAACCGCTATGTGCCCGATGCGGCCGTGACGCAGCAGCTGCAAGAGATGCTGCCGCAGTTTGACCTGCTGGTGGGCACCGAAGAAGAGTTCTTTATTGCCGGTGGGGTACCCAATGACCTGATGGCCAGCTTGCGCGCCGTGCGCGCGCTGAGCCATGCGGTGCTGGTGGTCAAGCGCGGTGCGGCAGGTTGCTCGGTGATCGAAGGCGCGATTCCCGCCGCCATTGACGACGCCCCCACCTTCCAGGGCGAACGCGTAGAGGTGCTGAACGTGCTGGGCGCGGGCGATGCATTTTTATCGGGCCTGATGGCCAGCCTGCTGCAAGGCAAGGACTGGGCGCAAGCCACGCAAACGGCCAATGCCTGTGGCGCCATCGTGGTGTCGCGCCACGCCTGTTCCGACGCCATGCCCACGCCGGCCGAGCTGGCCCATTGGTTTGGTGGCAGCCGCAACCCCAAGGTGGACGCAGACGCGCAACTGGCCCACTTGCACCGCGTGAGTGCCGCCCGCCCTGTGTGGAGCGAGCTGTGTGTGATGGCGTTTGACCACCGCAGCCAGTTCTACGACCTGTGTGTGGAAGCGGGCGCGCCCGAGTCGCGCATTCCGGCGCTCAAAAAATTGCTGGTGCAAGCCGCTGCGCAAGTAGAAGAGCGCTCGCAGTTGCAGGGCGGCACCGGCGTGCTGGTGGACGGCGGCAGCTACGGTGCCGATGCCTTGGCCAGTGCCACCGGCCGCGGCTGGTGGGTCGGCCGCCCGGTGGAGCTGCCAGGCTCGCGCCCACTGCGCTTTGATGGCACGCGCTCTGTAGGCAGTGCGCTGACGCACTGGCCCACCGAGCAGGTGGTGAAGTGCTTGGTGCACTACCACCCGGATGACCACTACACCCTGCGCCTGGAGCAGGAGCAAAAAGTGCTGGAGCTGTGGGAGGCCACCCGCGCCAGTGGCAACGAACTGCTGCTCGAAATCATTCTGCCCAAAGCCCTGACCGTGACCGGATCCGAAGACCAGGCCGTGCTGCGCGCTGTGACGCGCTTTTACAACCTGGGTGTGAAGCCCGAGTGGTGGAAGCTGGCCCCCATGCAACCCAAGGGATGGGCTGCCCTAGAGGCCATGCTGGCCGAGCGCGACCCGTATTGCCGTGGTGCCGTCATCTTGGGCCTGAATCAGCCCATCGCCCATCTGGTGGACAGCTTCCGCGATGCCACCAACCCGGTTGTCAAAGGTTTTATGGTGGGGCGCAGCCTGTGGGCCGATGCCTCGCTGCGCTGGCTGGCTGGCGACATGGATGACCAGGCCTTTGTGGGCGAGGTGGCGCGCAACTTCACCATTCTGGTCGACGCCTGGCGCAACCGCCGCACCCTGGTGCGCGCAGTGGCTTAAATTTTCGGTACAACCCTGACCATGACAACAACCCAACGACTCACGCTGTCGCAGGCGCTGGTGAAACACCTGGCTGCTTTGCGCGTGGAAATGTTTGACGGCAGCATCCAGCCCTATTGCGGCGGGGTGTTCACCATCTTCGGCCACGGCAATGTGGCCGGTTTTGGCGAGGCTCTGTGGGCCGAGCGCCAGGCCCTGCCCACCTACCGTGCGCATAACGAGCAGGGCATGGCGCATGCGGCCATTGCCTACAGCAAGGCGCACTTGCGCCAGCGCATCATGGCGGTCAGCACCAGCATTGGCCCCGGCGCCACCAACCTGGTCACCGCAGCTGCGGTGGCCCATGTGAACCGCCTGCCTGTGCTGTTGCTGCCCGGTGACACCTTTGCCTCGCGCGCGCCGGACCCGGTGCTGCAGCAGGTGGAGAGCTTTCAGCAGGGCGACCTGAGCGCCAACGATTGCTTCCGCCCCGTCACGCGTTTCTTTGACCGCATCACCCGGCCCGAGCAGATCTTGACCGCCTTGCCGCGTGCCATCCAGATCATGACGGACCCCGCCAACTGTGGCCCCGTGTGCCTGGCCTTGCCGCAGGACGTCCAGACGCATGCGTTTGATTGCCCCGAGGATTTTCTGCACCCCGCGCTGATCCAGTTCCGCCGCCCCCCGCCCGATGCGCGTGAGTTGCAGCAGGCCGTGGCCCTGCTGAAAACCGCCAAGCAGCCCCTGATCGTGGCCGGCGGCGGTGTGCTTTACAGCCATGCCGGTGAAGCCCTGCGTGCGTTTGCCGAGGCGCATGGCGTGCCCGTGGTGGAGTCGCACGGTGGCAAGAGCAGCTTGGCCTGGGACCACCCGCTGAACCTGGGCGCCATTGGCGTGGACGGCGCACCCAATGCCAACGTGCTGGCGCGCGAGGCCGATGTGGTGTTCGCAGTGGGCACCCGCCTGCAAGACTTCACCACCGGCTCACACGCCCTGTTTGCCAATGCCAAGCTGCTGAGCCTGAACGTGCAGAGCTTTGACGCCAGCAAGTGGCGCGGCACCGCCCTGGTGGCCGATGCGCTGGTGGGCCTGCAAGCCCTGGGCAGCGCGCTGGGCGACTGGAAGGCTGACCCCGCCTGGACCACGCGCGCCAAGCAGCAAGCCGCGCAGTGGAATGCCCGCGTGACCGAGCTGACCACCGCCGCACCGCAAGCCGGTGTGCTGCCCTACGATGCCGAAGTGATTGGCGCCGTGCGCGACTCGCTCAACGATGCGGGTGGCGACAGCGCTGTGCACGATGTGGCCATTTGCGCCGCAGGCACCTTGCCGGCCGAGCTGCACAAGCTCTGGCGCGCCAGCCGGCCCGGCAACTACCACATGGAATACGGCTACTCCTGCATGGGCTACGAGATTGCCGGTGGATTGGGTGTGAAGATGGCCCGGCCTGAACAAGAAGTCATCGTGATGGTGGGCGATGGCTCTTACATGATGATGAACTCCGAACTGGCCACTTCGGTCATGCTGGGCAAGAAGATCATTGTGGTGGTGTTGGATAACCGCGGTTACGGCTGCATCCAGCGCCTGCAAACCGCGTCGGGCAGCCCCGCCTTCAACAACCTGCTGGACGATTGCGTGCCCGAAGGCGGCGAGGCCAGCAGCATCGACTTCGCCATGCACGCCCGCAGCATGGGCGCCGACGCCGTGCATGTGGCCAACGTGGCTGAACTCAAAGCCGCCATGGTGCAAGCCCGGGCTGCCAAGCGCAGCCAGGTGCTGGTGATTGACACCACCCACACCCGCACCACCGAGGGCGGCTGCTGGTGGGAAGTTGCCATACCCGAAGTGTCCGCACGCAGCGAAGTGCTGGACGCCCATGCCCGCTATGTGGCGGGCAAGCAAGAACAACGTGTTTGATTTTTAGATTTGAAAGAAGCATTGATATGACCTGGAATGTCCGCATTGGCATCAACCCCATTTCTTGGTTCAACGACGACATGCCCTCTTTGGGCGGTGAAACGCCGCTGGAAACCGCATTGCGCGAAGGCAAGGAAATCGGCTATGTCGGTTTTGAGCTGGGCAACAAATTTCCTAAAGATGGCCCCGCCCTCAAGGCCAAGCTGGATGAATACGGCCTGGCTTGCGTGTCCGGTTGGTACTCCGGCTTTCTGGCCGAGTTGGAGCCCGGCCAGACCAGCGAGCGGGCCGTGGCTGCAGAGATCGAGCGCTGCAAAGCCCACATGAGCAAGCTGCAGTACAACGGCGTGAACGTGGTGGTCTACGGCGAATGCGCTGGCACCGTGCAGGGCCAGATCGACACTCCCGTCAGCAAGCGCCCCAAGTTCGCTTCTGACGCGCAGTGGCTGGCCTATGCCGAGCGCCTCAATGCATTTGGCGAGCACCTGCTCACGACCTACGGCATCAAGCTGGCTTACCACCACCACATGGGCGCCTATGTGGAGTCTCCGGCCGATATCGACAAGCTGATGACGCTCACCGACCCCGCCAAGGTCTTCCTGCTGTACGACACAGGCCACGCCTACTTTGGTGGCGCGACCGACCCGGTGGCCCTGCTCAAAAAGCACGTCAAGCGCGTGGTGCACGTGCACTGCAAAGACGTGCGAACCCCAGTGATTGCCCAAGCGCGCAACGATGGTTGGAGCTTTTTGAGCGGTGTGCTCAATGGCACCTTCACCGTGCCGGGTGACGGCAGCATCGACTACGCCGCTGCCCTCGGCGTGCTGCGCGATGCGGGCTACGAAGGCTGGCTGGTGGTCGAGGCCGAACAGGACCCCGCCGTGGCCCCCAGCTACCAGTACGCCAAGAAGGGGTTCGAGACCCTGAATGGCCTGGTCAAAAGCCTGGCCTGATTTGCAAAGGACACCGCCATGGTCAGCCCCTTACTCGCCAAAGCCGCCCCCACGGGCCGTGAGATTGTCAACGTCACCCCCGAGCGCGCTGGCTGGACGCATGTGGGCTTTCGCGCCTTGCGTCTGGAGGCCGGTGCGACAGAAACAGTCGCTACCGGCGCGCGCGAGCTGTGCGTGGTTGTGCTCACAGGCTCTGTGGACGTGACGGTGGATGGCACTACGCATGCCAACCTTGGCACGCGCGACAGCGTGTTTGACGAGAAGTCGCCCGCTGCTGTGTACGTGCCCGCTGGCAAGACGGTGACGCTGCGCGCGGTGCGCGACGCTGAAGTCGGCCTGTGCAGCGCGCCTACCGACGCGCAAGAGCGCGCGGTGCGCGTGATCGACCCGGCCAGCATGCGCCGCAGCGTGCGCGGCAAGGGCACCAACACGCGCTACGTGTGCGACATCCTGCCGCACGACGACCCTACCGCTGCCCATTTGCTGGTGGTGGAAGTGCGCACACCCGCCAGCCACAGCAGCAGCTACCCGCCCCACAAGCACGATGTGGAGCAGCCGCCCGTCGAGACCCTGCTGGAAGAAACCTACTACCACCGCCTGAACCCACCGCAGGGCTTTGCCTTTCAACGCGTCTATACCGACGACCGCAGCATCGACGAAGCCTGCGCCGTAGAGAACCACGACGTGGTGATGGTGCCCAAGGGCTACCACCCGGTGGTGGCGCCCCACGGCTACGACTCGTATTACCTCAACGTCATGGCGGGCCCCAACCGCTTCTGGGTCTTCAAGAACGACCCGGCCCACGAATGGATGCTGGCCCCTGCGGCTGGCACCTGAACTTTTTTAGAAACACACTGCATGTCCCAAGTTACTTCCATCGCCCATTACATCCACGGCAATGTCACCCCCGGCACCAGCGGCCGCGCCCAAGACGTCTTCAACCCCGCCACCGGCAAAGTCACCGGCTCGGTGGCCCTGGCCAATGGGGCCGAAGTCGACGCCGCCGTGGCCTCCGCCCAAGCGGCTTTCCCCAAGTGGTCGGACACGCCGCCCATTCGCCGTGCGCGCGTGCTGTTCAAGTTCCTGGAACTGCTAAACCTGCACAAGGACGCACTGGCCCACCTCATCACCGCCGAGCACGGCAAGGTATTCACCGACGCGCAGGGCGAGGTGTCTCGCGGCATCGACATCGTCGAGTTCGCCTGCGGCATTCCGCAACTGCTCAAGGGCGACTTCACCGACCAGGTGAGCACCGGTATCGACAACTGGACACTGCGCCAGCCGCTGGGTGTGGTGGCCGGCATCACGCCGTTCAACTTCCCGGTCATGGTGCCCATGTGGATGTTTCCGGTCGCCATTGCGGCGGGCAACACCTTTGTGCTCAAGCCCAGCCCGATCGACCCCAGCGCCAGCCTGTTCATGGCCGATCTGCTCAAGCAAGCCGGCCTGCCCGATGGCGTGTTCAACGTCGTGCAGGGCGACAAGGAAGCCGTGGACGCGCTGCTGGTGCACCCCGATGTGAAGGCCGTGAGCTTTGTCGGCTCCACCCCCATTGCCAACTACATCTACGAGACCGGCGCCCACCATGGCAAGCGCGTGCAGGCCCTGGGTGGCGCCAAGAACCACATGGTGGTCATGCCCGATGCGGATGTGGACCAGGTGGTGGACGCGCTCATCGGCGCGGGCTACGGCTCGGCCGGCGAGCGCTGCATGGCCATCAGCGTAGCGGTGCTGGTGGGCGATGTGGCGGACAAGGTCATCCCCAAGCTGCTGGAGCGCACCAAAACGCTGAAGGTGCTTAACGGCACCAACCTGGCCGCCGAAATGGGCCCCATCGTCACCCAGGCCGCGCATGCCCGCATCAGCGGCTACATCGATTTGGGCGTGCAAGAGGGCGCCAAGCTGCTGGCTGATGGCCGCGGCTTTGACGGGAGCAAGGCTGGTGAAGGCTGCGACAACGGCTTCTGGCTGGGCGGCACGCTGTTCGACCACGTGACCCCCGAGATGCGCATCTACAAGGAAGAGATCTTTGGCCCGGTGTTAGCCTGCGTGCGCGTGCCCGGCTTTGCCGAAGCGCTGCAGCTCATCAACGACCACGAGTTCGGCAATGGCGTGGCCTGCTTCACCCGCGACGGCAACGTGGCGCGCGAGTTCAGCCGCCGGGTGCAGGTGGGCATGGTGGGCATCAACGTGCCCATCCCCGTGCCCATGGCTTGGCATGGTTTTGGCGGCTGGAAGAAGAGCCTGTTTGGCGACATGCACGCCTACGGCGAAGAGGGCGTGCGTTTCTACACCAAGCAAAAGTCCATCATGCAGCGCTGGCCCGAGAGCATTGGCAAGGGCGCCGAGTTTGTGATGCCGACGGCGAAGTAAGTTGGGCATCAAATAGTGCTCTGGCGCTCATGGATATTGCGCAAGCAGCTACTATTTTTATAGCGTTTTAAAAGGCGACTCCAGTGGGGTCGCCTTTTTTACTTCTGTTTCTTGCCCCCACACGCCGCCCGCAGGAATTGACCCGCCACAAAAATGTCGCGCTCCACGGCACGGCGCGCAGCCGCGCTGTCGCGTTGCACCAAGGCTTGCACCAGGTCGTCATGCGCGTCGTTCAGCACCGCGCTGGCGGCGGGTGTGTCGAACAGGCGGTTGGAGATGGGGCCCGCGCGCAGCCACAGGGTGTCGATCAGCTGAAAGAGTAGGGGTGAGCCCGCGGCCTTGTAGAGCAGCACATGGAAGTCTTCGTTGATGTCCAGGTAGCGCTTGGCATCGCCCACGCCCAGTGCGGCGGCCATGTCCGCGCTCCAGCCCTGCAGCGTGGTGATCTGCACCGCGTCCAGCCGCAGGCTGCCACGCTCCGCCGCCTCGCCCTCCAGCATCATGCGCATCTGCAACAAGTCATCAAACTCGGGCAGCGAGAGGCGGGGCACCGTCACCCCGGCATTGGGCACGTTGATGAGCGCGCCTTCGGCCGCGAGGCGCTGCAAGGCGGCGCGCACCGGCATCTGGCCCACGCCCATGTCAGCCGCCACATTGCGGATCTTGAGCCGCTCGCCGGGCAGAAAACGCCCCACGGTGATCCACTGCCGCAGCGTGGTGTACACGCGGTCCTGGTCGGTGCTGGTGGGGGCTTCGCTCATGGGGCCAGAGTGTCCACCACAAACGCGTCCATGGTCGCCACCAGGCGGTCCACATCGTCGGCCGTGGTGTCGGGGCACACCAGCATCATGTTGTGAAACGGCGTGATCACCAGGCCCCGGTTCAGCAGGTAGAGGTGGATGTTCTGCTCCAGCGCGGGGTTGAGGATGGCGTCGGCCTCGCTGCCATTGCGCGGCGGCGTTGGCGTGAACTGGAACTCGGTGCGCGCGCCGATTTGTGTCACACACCAGCCCAGGCCGTGGCGCGCAATCATGGCGCGCAGGCCGTCGGCCAAGCGTGTAGCCAGCGTGAACATGTGGGCGTAGGCGGCCTCCGTCATCACCTCGGCCAGGTTGGCGCGCATGGCGGCCATGGTCAGCAGGTTGGCGGTGAGTGTGGTGCCTATGCCGCTGTGGCCCGGCGGGGCGTTGCGTTTGGCCGCTTCGGCTCGGGCTGCGGCCTCTGCGCTAAAGCCGTACACCGCACAGGGCACACCACCGGCCACCGGCTTGCCCAGCACCAGCAGGTCCGGCTGCAGGCCATGGGCGCGGGTGTAGCCGCCGGGCCCGGTGCTGATGGTGTGCGTCTCGTCCATCAGCAGCAGGGTGCCGTAGCGGCGGCACAGGGCTTGCGCCGCCTCCCAGAAGCCGGGCTCGGGCAGCACCATGCCGATATTGGTCATGGCCGGCTCGGCCAGCAGGCAAGCCACCTGGCCGTCGGCCAGCGCGGCCTCCAGCGCGGCCAGGTCGTTGAACTCCACACTGCGCGTGGTACGGGTGATGTCCACCACCTGGCCCAGCAGGCTGTCGCGCGTGCGCGGCTGGCCATCCACCAGGTCCACAAACACATCGTCCACTGTGCCGTGGTAACAGCCATTAAAAATCAGCACCTGCGTGCGCTGGGTGAGCGCGCGCGCCCAGCGGATGGCAAAACGGTTCGCGTCAGACGCTGACAACGCAAACTGCCACACCGGCAGGCCAAAGCGGTGCGCCAGCTCCTCCGCCACCCACACGCCGTCTTCACCGGGCAGCATGGTGGTAATGCCTTGTGCCGCCTGCGCCGCAATGGCGCGCGCCACTGCGGGCGGGCTGTGGCCGAACATGGCGCCGGTGTCGCCCAGGCAAAAGTCCACATAACGGTGGCCGTCGGCGTCCGTCAGCTGCGCCCCTTGCGCGTGGGCGATGTGCAACGGGAAGGGAGTGGACCAGTCACTCATCCAGTGCAGCGGCACCCCAAACATTAGGTGTTTGGCAGCCCGCGCAGACAGGGCGTGGGACGTGGGGTTGGCAGCGGCATACGTGGCACGTTCGCGTTCGCGTGCGGCGGCCAGGCGTTGGGGGTTTAGGTGGCGAAAAGTCTGGGTCATGGCACGGCCCCCGCTTACACCAGCAGCAACAAATGCTCGCGCTCCCAGGAGCTGATCACGCGGTTGTAAGTGGCGTATTCCAGTTCCTTCACGGCGCAGAAGGCGTCCACAAACCCCGAGCCCAGCACCTCGCGCATGGGCGCGCAGCTGCGCATGGAGGCAATCGCGTCTTCCAGGTGGCGGGGCAGTTCGTGGCTCACGTTCCAGGCGCTGTCGGTGGTGGGGGCGCTGGGCGTCAGGCCCTGGGTCATGCCCAGATAACAACAGGCCAGCGTGGCGGCCATGGCCAGGTAGGGGTTCACGTCCACACCGGGCACCCGGTTTTCCACCCGGCGGTTGGCGGGGCTGGACTGGGGGATGCGAATGCCGCAGGTGCGGTTGTCATGCCCCCAGCGCACATTGATGGGCGCCGACATAAACGGCGACAAGCGCCGGTACGAGTTCACATAGGGCGCAAACATGGGCATCAGCTGCGGAATGTAGGCCTGCAGCCCCGCAATGCATTGGCCGAACAGCGGGCTGGCCGAGCCATCGGGCAGGCTGAAAATGTTGTTGCCGTCGGCATCCAGAATGCTCTGGTGGATGTGCATGGCGCTGCCCGGCTCCTGCTCCATGGGTTTGGCCATGAAGGTGGCAAAAATGCCGTGGCGCAGCGCCGTCTCGCGCACCGTGCGTTTGAAGAGGAACACGCGATCCGCCAGGTCCAGCGCATTGCCGTGGCTGAAGTTGATCTCCATCTGGCCGGGGCCGGCCTCGTGGATCAGTGTCTCTACCCCTAGCTGGTGCTGCTGACAAAAGCTGGACAGCTCCATAAAAAACGGGTCAAAGTCGTTGACCGCGTCAATCGAATAACTCTGCCGCCCCGCCTCGGGCTTGCCGGTGCGGCCTAGCGGCGGCTGTAGGGGCTCGTGCGGGTTTTGCTGGCGGGCCACCAGGTAGAACTCCATCTCGGGCGCCACTACCGGCGTCCAGCCGCGTTCTTCATACAGCTTGAGCACCCGACGCAACACGCCGCGCGGCGAAATCTGCACCGGGCTGCCGTCCCACTCCTGGCAGTCGTGGATCACCACCGCCACCGGCTCCGCCGCCCAGGGCACCACACGCGCGGTGCTCACATCGGGGATGCACACCATGTCCGGGTCAGTGTCGCCCACAAACGGGCCGTTGTCCGGCTGCTGCCCGTTCACCGTGTTGAGCAACACACTTTTGGGAATGCGCATTTCCCCCGCCGCCAAAAACAGGTCGCGCGGCAGGATCTTGCCGCGCGCAATGCCGGTCATGTCGGGGATCACACACTCCACCTCGTGGATGCGGTGCTGGGTCAAAAAAGCTTCGATGGCGCTGGGGGTGGACATGGGGAGGGCCGGTGGTGGAGATGGCCAAATTCTAGTGCGCGGCCTTCAATTTGTGATCACAAACACGTAAATGCTCCATAAATTGCGAATTCATGGCATGTTTGTGATCGAAAAATTGGAGGCCAGGTGCGGGTTGGGCGGCCGGATAGACTCCCACCCCCGATTCCTGTTTTGTCCCATGTCCAGCTCCACCCCACCCAACCACGCCTACGACTGGCGCACCATCACCGCGCTCAATGCCGTCTCCACCCTGTCCCAAATCGGGCAGTTCGGCATCGTTTATGTCATGGTGCCGGTGTGGCTGGCGCTGCAGGGGCTGAGCGCGGCACAGCTGGGTTTTTTTGCCGCGTCGCTCTGGCTGGGGCAAATGCCCGGGTTGGCGCTGGCGCCGTGGCTGTGCCACCGCTGGGGCGCGCGCCGCGTGGTGGTGGCTGGCTTGGCCTGTTCCGTGGTGGCGCTGCTGGGCATCGCCTATGTGGCCTGGCCTCTCTATCTGTTGTGTGGCTTGTTGGCCGGCCTGGGCATGGGCCTGCGCTGGGTGGGGCTGGAGCCCTGGCTGTACCGCATCGCCCCCGCCCACGCGCGTGGGCGCCTGGTGGGTTTTCATGAAACGCTGATTGCCGCCGCCCCTGTGGTGGCCCCGGCCATTGCCGCGCTGGTGGGTGTGCAGGGCCACACCATTCTGTGGGTGGGCATAGGCTTCACCTTGTCCGCCTTGCTGCCCCTGGCGTTTGCCCGCAGGCCACCGCAGGAGCACGCTTCTCTGGCGTCCGGCGGCTGGCGCCAGTCGGGTACTGCAGCATGGCCGCATCGCATCTTCCGCCAGGGGCTGCTGATTGCCCTGTGCGGCGGCATGCTCGAATCCGCCGTGGTCGGCCTGTTCGCCGTCTTCGCGGGCGACCGCGGTTTTGATGCGCAAAACATCGCCCACCTGCTGACCAGCTTTGGCCTGGGCGGCCTGCTCTTGCAGTACCCCGTGGGCTGGATGGCTGATCACTGGGGTATGCGCGCGGCCGGCGCCCTGGCTGCGGCGGGCACGGTGCTGGCCGCCGCCTTGCTGGCCCTGTTGCCCGGCGTGCCCGTGGCCTACGCCACCATGTTTGTGCTGGGCGGTCTGATCACCGCCTTCCTCACGCTGGCGCTCATCGCCGCCACCAAAACCCCCACGCCCGACATGGCCTGGAACGTGAGTTCGCTGTCCATCGCCTATTCACTGAGCGCGGTGGTGGGGCCGGTGGTGGCGGGGGGCGCCATGACGGCGACGACTAGTGCCGCGCTGATGGGGTTTACTGCGGTGGTGGCTGGGGTGATGGTAATTTTGCTATTGAAAAGATAGCTGCTTGCGCATATTCCATGGGTGCTGGAGGCACATTTGATGCATAAATGGCGTGTTGCTTGCAACCCACTGATCGCAAACGACCGAGGCTGTGTGAAAACTCCGTTGAGTCATGTTTTCAGGGGTCCTTGACCCCTTGGCACACTCAACAAAACGCAACCTAGGCCCATCTGAGCGGTCGACTTTCGGACTGGGTCAACCGCGATGAGCTTTCACACAGACTCGACCCGTTGCTGTCGTTCGTGCCTCGGCGGCCAATGCCTGCTGTCGCATCGTGACGGGTCTCTCCCAGCGCTGAACTCGGAGGCAGAAAGCTGCCACATAGAAAGCGGAACTGCGCCCTGGTCGTCCGCGATGAAGCGTCAGCCCTCCATGAAGTAGCGCATCAACGTGAGCGCTCTATCGCGTCTGCCGGTTAATACGTCATTGCAGTCATTCCCACCTTCGGCCTGCCCGCGAGCGAAGTCGGGGTCATCTTGCAGTCGTAGCGAGCCGAATGTGTAGCGCTGGGTGTCGCCCACGTCGTTGCCCAGCAGCTGGGCGTGGCCACGGAGCAGCAGCATCGCAAATTCTTCGTCGCCCTGGACCGGATGGCCAAGCTTTTGCAGTGAGCAATCAAAGTAGCCGACAAGGTAGCCACGTACGAACTTGCTGTCGAGCCCAGTCAGGTATCCGTCCTGCGATCGGCACAACATTAGCTGTAGATTTAGAAGTGCAGCCGTTTTGTCCATGATGTTTTCATTTGCTGAAGTCTGTGCTGGCCGCGGCGCTTCTTTCTTCTTGAATAATTCGAACACGCTTATCCCTTTCGGTTACTTGGTGTGACCAACGCCCTAAATCCGAGTTGTTGAGTCGGCGCTGCGTCACTGAACGCCCTGTAATAAGTCTCGCCGTCGCTGCCGGCCGGAGCAAAGTCTGTGGTGGACAACCAGCCACGCACGCGGTGCATCGCTGAAATGAACATCGGCATCACGTCCACGTACACGCTCTGGACGTCAAACCCCTCCCGTTCGCCCACCTTGCTGATGTCCGCAAAGCGCAGTTCTTGCTCCCATAGCGCGCTGATCGCGGTCCTATCCGCAGGCTTCAACTTGGCATGGGGAAGTCGCTGCCTGAAGTCCTCGAGTGGGAGGTAGTAACGCAGCACGATGCGCTCAGCCTCGGGCGTGAGGCTTGCGAACAAGTACTTGTTTGATGGCAGCTTTTTAGTCACTTCGTGAGCGAGAACGAAGGCTTCCCAGCCAACGAATAGTGGGTGGTCGCGATGATGGATAGCGTTGCGCAGCACGATGAGCATCGACGTGTCAGCGTGCTTGAAGTAGTCAAAGCCGGGAAGGTCCTTAGTGACGTCATACAACGAGTGGAACTTCTCCAACTTGCCTTCGAGCGTGCGGTCCTGCCGTGTGACCGCGTCTGGGCGGTCAACTTCGTAGAGCGCAGCGAAGTCCATGTGCGCCTCGACATACAGCCGCAGCGTGTTCGACAGGCTTTCCCATGCGTGTTCGATTACCGTCGCCATTCCTTCTCCCTTTGTGCTTGCGTCTCCCGCCGGCCGGCTGGTGTTGCTACGCTTTAACACACGACACAATAGCCTAGCACTGAACTGCCGCAAAGCAGCCCTTGGTGAACTTCCGCATTCAGCCAAGAGGGGGCAGTGGTTATCTGTTGTTGGCCCAAAGCATCATCGAACCACTGGCTCGTCATGCGCTTAAAGCAAAAAGGCCCCGCAGGCAATCACCTGCGGGGCCTTTGTATTTCAGCTGCCTAGCGAATCGACTCAGATATAGCTGTTCAGCAGGTTCTCCAGATGCTCCTGCCGACCCGACACGGGCATCGTGTCGGTGTTGCGGTCCACCACGTGGGCGGCCACGGCCTCCAGGCTCATCTTGCCGTTCAGCATGTTTTGGCCCAATGGTGCTTTCCAGCCCGCGTAGCGGTCTTCCACCAGCTTGGCCAGTTTGCCGTCGGTGATCATCTTCTCTGCAATCAGCAGCGCGCGGGCGGTCACGTCCATGCCGCCGATGTGGCCGTGGAACATGTCTTCGGGGTCGATGGACTGGCGGCGCACCTTGGCGTCAAAGTTCACGCCGCCGTTGACGAAGCCGCCGCCTTGCATGATGGTGTACATGGCCAGCGCGGTCTCGGGGATGCTGTTGGGGAACTGGTCGGTGTCCCACGCGCACTGCATGTCGCCGCGGTTCATGTCGATGGAGCCGAAGATGCCCAGGTCCACCGCGGTGGCGATTTCATGCTCGAAGCTGTGGCCGGCCAGGGTGGCGTGGTTGGCTTCGATGTTGACCTTGATTTCCTTCTCCAAGCCGTAGCGGCACAGGAAGCCGTAGACCGTGGCGCTGTCAAAGTCGTACTGGTGTTTGGAGGGTTCGCGGGGCTTGGGTTCCAGCAGGATGGTGCCCTTGAAACCGATCTTGTGCTTGTACTCCACCACCATGTTCAGGAAGCGGCCCATCTGGTCCAGCTCGTGGCCGATGCGGGTGTTCAGCAGGGTCTCGTAGCCTTCGCGGCCGCCCCACAGCACGTAGTTAGCGCCGCCCAGCTTCAGCGTGGCGTCCATGGCTTCTTTCACCTGCAGCGCGCCCAGTGCAAAGATTTCGGGGTTGGGGTTGGTGGCCGCGCCCGACATGAAGCGGCGGTGGCTGAACAGGTTGGCCGTGCCCCACAGCAGCTTCATGCCGGTGGCCTGTTGCTTCTCGCCCAGCACATCCACCATGGCGCGCAGGTTGTTCACGCTTTCACGTGGGGTGGCGCCTTCGGGGGCTACGTCGCGGTCGTGGAAGCAGTAGTAGGGCGCGCCCAGCTTGCTAAAGAATTCAAACGCCACATCGGCTTTGGCCTTGGCTGCGGCCATGGGATCGGCCATGTGTTGCCAGGGGCGCTGGAAGGTGTCGCCACCAAACGGGTCCAGGCCGTTCCAGCAGAAGCTATGCCAGTAACACACGGCAAAGCGCAGCTGCTCTTCCATGCGCTTGCCCAGCACGATGCGGTCTTTGTCGTACCACTTGAAGGACAGCGGGTTGTCAGAAGTTGGGCCTTCGTAGGCGATGGGGGAGACAGTGGAAAAGTAGTTGCTCATGGTGCTTCCTTGGGTTGTTTAGTTGTGTGGTCGAATTAAATAATCGGTTGAACGCCCCGAAGGGCGTGCGTATTTCAGGTGGGGCGGTACAGGCTGCGGAACTGCGCGTAACGCGCGGCCAGCAGGTCTTGTTCGGCGGCATCGGGGCGGTAGCTGGCTTCCACCTCGGGGCTCAGGCACACGTTGCTTTGCGCTGCGCCGGTGGCCAGCCAGCCCAGGCGCGCGGCACCCAGGGCGCCACCCACGGCAGAGCTGCCATGGGTTACTACCTCGGCATCCAGCGCGCTGGCCAGTTGCTGCGCCCAGAAGGCACTGCGTGCACCACCGCCCACCAGGGAGAGGCGGGTCACGCGGCTGCCAGCGGCGTTCAGCGCGGCCAGGCCATCCTTCAGGCCAAAGGTCACGCCTTCAATCACCGCGTAGCCCAGGCGGGCGGCGTCTGTGTCAAAGCTCAGTTGGTGAAAGCTGCCGCGCACATTCGCGTCGTTGTGTGGGGTGCGTTCACCGCCCAGGTAGGGCAGGAACAGGGGGGAGGTGGCGCGGTCGGCCAGCGACAGGTCTGCTGCCTTGCCCGCCACCACGCCAGCGTTGGGCGCGCCCAGCAGGTCGGTCACCCATTGCAAGCTGCTGGCGGCCGATAGCATCACGCTCATCTGGTGCCAGCGGCCGGGCACGGCGTGGCAAAACGCGTGGGTGGCGCTGGCCGCATTGGGTTGGTAGCTGGGCGTGACGACAAACAGCACGCCACTGGTACCCAGCGACAAGAAGCCCTGGCCCGCGTCCACCGCGCCCATGCCCACGGCGCTGGCCGCGTTGTCACCGGCGCCACCGGCCACCACGATGTTCTTGGGCAGGCCCAAGGCCTGGGCCACATCGGCCTTCAGGTAGCCGCCTGGCGCGCTGCCTTCCACCAGGCGCGGCATGTGCGCCTGCGTCAGGCCGGTCAGCGCCAGCAGGGCGTCCGACCAGGCGCGCTTTTGTACGTCCAGCCACAGCGTGCCGCTGGCGTCCGACATGTCGCTCACGTACTCGCCGGTCAGCTTCAGGCGCACATAGTCTTTGGGCAGCAGCACCTTGGCCACTTGCGCAAAGATGGCGGGCTCGTGTTTGGCCACCCAGCGCAGCTTGGGCGCGGTAAAGCCGGGCATGGCCAGCGTGCCGGCCAGTGCGGTCAGCGTGGGCAGCTCGGCCATCATCTCGGTGCATTCGGCGGCGCAGCGGGTGTCGTTCCACAGAATGGCGGGGCGCAGCACCTGGTCCTGTGCGTCCAGCAGCACGGCGCCATGCATCTGGCCCGACAGGCCAATGGCCTGCACCGCGGCAAATTCTTGCGGGTGGGCGGCGCGCAGCTGCGCCAGGGCCGACTGCGTGGCAGCCCACCAGTCGTGCGGGTTCTGTTCGCTGTGGCCCGGGTGCGGGCGCTGCACGGTGAGTGCGGTGCCGGCCGAGCCGAGCACGCGGTGGTCGGGGGCCAGGAGCAGCACCTTCACTTCGGAGGTGCCAATGTCAATGCCAATAAACATGCGGGTTATGCGGTGAGGGTTGAGGAGGAAGAAATCTCTGCGGCATCCGTAGGGCGGCTCGCAGCAACAGGGGTTTTGGCATGCATGGGACGCAGGTCGTGGTGCAGCACCAGGGCGGCGGCACCCACGGCCGACGCCAGCAGCCCATAGCGCGCGGCGCGCACCGTGGGGGCGGCCATGCCGGCGCTGGCGGCGTAGCCTTGCAAGGTGGTTTGCGCCACCTGCACGATGGCCGGGTAGCGGTCGCAGGATGGGCCACCCACCACCAGCATGCTGGGGTTGAAGGTGGTCCACAGGTTTTGCAGCACCACACCCAAGTAGTGGCCGCCTTGGGCGGGGTCGGGCAGCTTGGCCAGGGTGCGGGCGCCAAAAAAGGTTTCGGCACAGCCCTTGCGGCCGCACGAGCACAGCGGCCCGTCGATCTGCAAAATGCTGTGGCCAATTTCACCGGCCATGCCCTGCATGCCGGTAAACAGGCGGTCGTTGAGCACAATGCCCGCGCCCACACCGGCGCCGCAGGTCACAAAAATCAGCGAGTCTTTGGCATCGCCCTCGGAAAATTCGTATTCGCTCAGGGCAGCGGTGTCGGCTTCGTTCTGCACATGCACGGCCACTGGGGGCACGCCGGCTTGGGCCAGTGCGTGGGTAATCAGGGGCACAAAGTCCACATTGCGCCAGCCCAGGTTAGGCGCAAAACGCAGCATGCCGGTAGCTTCGTCAAACGCACCGGGCAGGCCCACGCCTACGCCCGCCAGCTGCACACTGCGCTGCACCAGCTGCGCATGGGTGCGTGCCACCAAGCGGGCCGTCTGGCGGCACACCTCGTCAGGCTGGGTGCCCATCAGGGGCTCCTCCAGCGCGCACAACACTTGGCCGGTGAGTGACACGCCCACCACACGCAGCGCTTCCACCGCCACTTCCACACCGATCATGCCGCGGCTGCGGCTGTCGATCTGCAGCGGGGTGGAGGGGCGGCCCAGGCCCTGGGCTGCGGTCACATCGGTCTCGGTGAGCCAACCTTCGTCAATCAGCTCGCGCACCAGCAGGCTCACGGTGGACTTGGTCAGTCCACTCTCCTGGGCCAGTTGGGCGCGGGACAGCCCGCTTTGGCTGCGCAGCAGCCGCAGCAGCACGCTGCGGTTGATGCGTTTGACTAATTGTTGGTCGCCGGTCGTTTTCATGGGTGGGAGGGGCCGCACTCACAGGCTGTGGGTTTGCGGTTTTCCTTCAGGTTGTTTGCCTGCGATGATCATGCCAAGAACTTCGTCCTCGGTGACGTCTCCGGTGCGGTAACTGCCCACCAATTTGCCGTTTTTCATCACCGCCAGCCGGTCGCTGAGGCCAAACACGTCGGGCATGTCGTGCGTGATGAGGAAAATGCCCACGCCTTCGGCCTTGAGTTGCTTGACCAGATTGCCCACCATCGCGGTTTCCTCGGGGCCCAGGGCGGCCGTAGGCTCGTCCATGATGAGGATCTTGGCGTTGAAGTAAATCGCCCGCGAAATCGCCACCACTTGGCGCTGCCCGCCTGAGAGGCGGCGTACCGGGGTGCGCACGTTCTTGAAGTTCTTGTTCAGGCGGTGGAAGACCTTGCGTGCGTCCGCATCCATGCGGTGGTCGTCCAGCGTATTCCAGCGGGTCAGCAGTTCGCGGCCCAAAAACAGGTTGGCCACCGCGTCCAGGTTGTCGGCCAGGGCCAGCGTTTGGTAGATGGATTCGATGCCACAGCGCTGCGCATCCACGGGGGTGCGGATATGGGCTTTTTCGCCGTTGATCAGCACTTCACCGCTGTCGATGGGGTAGGCTCCGGCCAGCATTTTCATGAGTGTGGACTTACCCGCGCCGTTGTGGCCCAGCAAGGCCACCACTTCACCGGGGTAGAGCGTGAGGCTCACATCGTCCACCGCGTGCACACCGCCAAAGGACTTGCCGATGTTGCGCATCTCCACCAGCGCCTGCTTTGTATTGCCTGCGCTCATACGGTGTCTCCTGTCACACGGCGGTAAACCACATCAAACACCACCGCAGCAATCAGCACCTGGCCGATGATCACGTAGCGCACTCCAATCGACACGTCCAGCAGCAGCATGCCACTGTCAATGCTTTGCATGATCAGTGCGCCCAGCACCGACCCCAGAATCGAACCGCTGCCACCGGCCAGCGCGGTGCCACCAATCACGGCGGCGGCAATCACATACAGCTCCATGCTGCTACCCAGCGAATTGGTGCCTGCGTTCAGGCGGGCAATGGACACCATGGCGGCGATGGTGATGAGCACACCCATCAGCGCAAACAGCATGAGCGTGACCTTGCGCACCGGAATACCCACCAGCGCGGCCGCCTCGGGGTTGCCGCCCATGGCAAACACATAACGGCCAAAACGGGTGCGGTGCACGATGAAGGACAGCACCAGCGCCACGGCGGCCCAGATCAGCACCGGAATCGGGATGCCCTGGGGGGCGTCCTTGTTCATGATCTGGTAGTTGTTCATAGCGGTGACAAAGGCCAGCACGATGGCCACCGGCACCAGCACGATGGCGGCGTCCAGCCACAGCGGGTTGTTGGGCACGTCATACGAGGCCTTGGCGCGGCGCTTGGCCCACATCTGGGCCACCAGGGCCAGCACAATCAAACCGGCCAGCACCCAGCTGGCGGTGACGCCAATGGCACCGTCAAAACCACCGCCCAAGCGCTGGAAGAACTGGTCGTTGACGGGTTGGGTCTTGCCGTCGGCCACCAAAAAGGCAGCACCGCGGAAAGACATCAGGCCACCCAGGGTCACGACGAAGGAGGGCACACCCAGCATGGCGGTCAGCGCGCCCTGGTACAGCGACACGGCAATGGCCACGGCCAGGCCGGCCAGCGAGGCCTCGACCCAGTGCCAGCCAGCGGTGTACATCAGGGTGGCAATCAGCACGCCCACAAAGCCCATGACCGAGCCCACGGACAGGTCGATATGGCGCGCCACGATGACCAGCACCACCACGGTGGCGACCACGCCCACCACGGCCGTTTGCTGGGCAATGTTGTACAAATTCTCGGGGGACAAAAACAGCCCGCCGGACAGGATGTTGAACACGATGGCAATGGCTGCCAGCACCGCGCCCATCATCACCAGGCGCCAGTCGATGGCGGCCTGCTTCAGGGAATTCAAAACGGGATTCACATGCGTTCTCCGCAAGACATAAAAAAACCGCGGGCTGATGCCAGCCCGCGGTTGGAGGGCTTCAACTAACTCAGAGAGAAACGCGGTTTACTTGCAAGCGGCTGGGCCTTTGGCGGCGTCTACGCCCTTGCACAGGTCGGCCTTCTTGATCCAGCCAGCCTTGACCACGAGGTCCAGGTTGGCAGCGGTCACGGGCACGGGCTTGAGAAACTGGGCTTGCAGGGCCACTTTCTTTTCACCACCACTCCAGGTCTGGGCAGCGGCCACTTTTTGGCCCTTGGCCAGCACCACGGCAGCAGCGGCGGCGTCACGGCCCAGGTCGCGGGCGTCTTTCCACACCGACACGGTCTGGCTGCCCAGCGCCACGCGGTTCAGCGCAGCGTGGTCACCGTCCTGGCCGGACACGGGGATGCCCTTGATGCCCTTGGCAGTCAACGCAGCGACCACACCACCGGCGGTACCGTCGTTGGAGGCCACCACGGCGTCAATCTTGCCGCCGGTCTTGGTGATGATTTGTTCCATGTTCTTCTGGGCGACTTCGGGCTTCCAGCCGTCGGTGTATTCCTCGCCCACGATCTTGATGTCGCCCTTTTTCACAGCAGCATCAATGATTTCTTGCTGGCCACCGCGCAGGAAGTTGGCATTGGGGTCGGTAGGCGAGCCCTTGATCATCACGTAGTTGCCCTTGGGCTTGGCTTCCAGAATGGCGCGGGCCTGCATGCGGCCCACTTCGACGTTGTCGAAGGTGATGTAGAACACGCCGGGAGCTTCGATCAGGCGGTCATAGGCGACCACGGGGATCTTTTGCTGGTTGGCCTTGTTCACGGCGGGCAGGATGGCGTCCTTGTCCATGGCCAGAATGATCAGGGCCTTGGCGCCCTTGGAGATCAGGCTGTCGATGTCGGCCAGTTGTTTCTCGGGGGAGCCACCAGCGTCGGCGCTGATGTAGCTGGCACCGTCTTTGGCCAGTTGGGCCTTGATGGCGGCTTCGTCGGTCTTCCAGCGTTCTTCCTGGAAGTTGGACCAGCTCACGCCCACGACTTGGGCAAACGCGCCAGCGGCAGCCAGGCTCAGGGCCAGGGCGGTCAGTGTTGTCTTCAGTTTCATCAATGTCTCCGGTGATTTGGCCTGTGTCAGGCCTATGGTTTTGGAAGGACTCTTCAGAGCCATCGTGCTGCCGTAAATGCAACACGGTGCATTTAGTAAGGACGACAAACTAATTGTTCGGGACTTCGATCTCGGCGCGAATAGGGATAAACCCGACATAGTTTAATCATCGAACTTAATAAGATCGCCGGGTTCTTTCATTTTTCACAAAGGATTGCCACGTGCACCCTCTGGATTGGATTTCCCGGCCCGCGCTGCGCGGTGCCATGGTGGGGCTGTGCCTGGCCCCATGGGCTTGGGCGGCCGACGCACCGGCCCCTGCCACGCCCCGTTTTGCCGAAGAAACTGACGTGGCCGGCCTGCAAAGCCGCTTTGAAGGCGAGGGCGAATACATGGTGGGCGGCGGCGTGGCCACCTTCGATTGCGATGCCGACGGCCTGCCCGAGGTGTACGTGACCGCGGGGGTGAACAAAGCCAAGTTCTACCGCAACCGCAGTACGCGTGGCGCCGCCTTGAAGCTGCAAGAAGAGCGCTCGGGCCTGGAGCTGACCAATGCTGTGGGTGCTTACCCGCTGGACATCGACGGGGACGGCCAGACCGACCTGGTGGTACTGCGTGTGGGCGAGGTGCAGGTGTTCAAAGGTGCGGGCCAGTGCAAGTTTGAGAAGGCCAACGAGGCATGGACGATTCGCACCGGCAATGGCTGGCACACCGCCTTTGCGGCCACCTGGGAGAAAGGCCAAACCTGGCCTACGCTGGCCATTGGCACCTACACCGACCGCAGCAAGCCCGAGTTTCCCTGGGGCAGCTGCACGCCGGGCTTGCTGCTGCGCCCCAAGGAGGGCGGCGGCTACCAAGCGGCCACGCCGCTGGCGCCGGGCCACTGCGCCTTGTCCATGTTGTTTTCAGACTGGAACCGCTCGGGCACGGCCGCGCTGCGGGTGAGCAATGACCGCGAGTACTACAAGGGCGGTGAAGAACAGCTGTGGCAACTGCCTGCCGGTGCGCCGCCTGCGCTGTACACCGCGGCCCAGGGCTGGAAGCCGCTGCAGATCTGGGGCATGGGCATTGCCAGCCATGACCTCAATGGCGATGGTTACCCCGAGGTGTTTTTGACCAGCATGTCTGACAACAAGCTGCAGACGCTGGAGGCGGGTGCCGCCCAGCCGCGCTTCACCGATATCGCCTTCAAACGCGGTGTCACAGCCCACCGGCCCTATGTAGGCGGCGATGTGCACCCCAGCACCGCCTGGCACGCCCAGTTTGCCGACATGAATAACGACGGTCTGGCCGACCTATTTGTGGTCAAGGGCAATGTGTCCACCATGCCTGACTTTGCGACCCTGGACCCCAACAACCTGTTGCTACAAAAGGCGGACGGCAACTTTGTGGAAGCGGGCAGCCAGGCCGGGCTGGCCAGCTTCAAGCGCGGGCGCGGCGGTTTGGTGGTGGATTTGAATGGCGACG
Source organism: Rhodoferax sp. XS2R6 (assembly GCF_056521365.1). Classification (NCBI taxonomy): domain Bacteria; kingdom Pseudomonadati; phylum Pseudomonadota; class Betaproteobacteria; order Burkholderiales; family Comamonadaceae; genus Rhodoferax; species Rhodoferax sp. XS2R6. The sequence goes on from NZ_JBWMAY010000004.1 coordinate 223,485, forward strand.
GTTTGCTGGATGTACTGGTGGTGAACCGCTGGGACAAGGCCCAGCTGTGGCGACAGACCACGGCGGCGCCTGCCGGCCACTGGCTGCAGCTGCGCCTGCAGCAAGCGGTTGGTAATCGCGACGCGGTGGGTGCCTGGGTGGAGGTGAGGCTGGGCGAGGGGGATGCGGCCCCCGTCATCCGCCAGGAGCTCACCGTGGGCGGTGGCCACGCCAGCGGCCACCTGGGCTGGATGCATTTTGGGTTGGGTGCAGCCAGCACTGCGCAGATACGGGTGCAGTGGCCGCACGGCTGCTGGAGCGACTGGATGTCCGCCAAGGCGGACGCCTTCTACACCCTCAGCCCCCAAGGCCTTGTGAACTGGAAAGCCCCATGAAATTCCGATTGTTTTCTCTGTGCCTGGCCGCAGCCTGCGCCTGGACTAGCGCGCCCGCAGCGGCCCAACCAGCGGCGCCTGCCGCCCGCCCGGCCAGCGCCTTCAGCGCCGGTGTGGCCAACGAATGGTTCAGCCTGGCCTTGTTGCTCACGCAGCAGACGCCGGGCTTCAGCCCACCGGTGGCCTCGCGTGCGTTTGCGTACCTGGGGCTCACGCTGTATGAGTCGGTGGTGCCCGGCATGCCGCAGCACCAAAGCCTGGCGGGCCAGCTCAACGAGTTGCAGTCCTTGCCCTGGGCCCAGCCCGACGAAGTGCTGCACTGGCCCACGGTGGCCAATGCCTCCATGGCCACCATGACACGCATGATGTTCCCCACCGCCAGTGCCGAGAACAAGGCCCGCATCGACCTGCTGGAGCGCAGCCTGCCGCTCAAGTACAGCCAGGACTTTGACCCCAACACCGTGACGCCCGAGATCACCAACCGCTCGGAAACCTTTGGCAAGCTCATGGCCATGGCCCTTATGACCTGGGCCCGCACCGACGGTGGCCATGAGGCCTGGGGCCCACTGCGCCGCAGCCAGCAAAACTACGTGCCGCCCAGCGGTGAAGGCCAGTGGGTGGCCACGCCGCCTGCGTTTGCACCGGCGCTGTTGCCGCGCTGGGGCGAGGTGCGCCCCTTTGTGCTCAAGACCAGCAGCGCTTGCGCCGCACCCTTGCCGCCCCCGTATTCGGAGAGCCCCGGCTCGGCCTTCTACAAAGAAGCCAACGAGGTCTACCAGGTGAGCAACAAGGCCACCCAAGAGCAGCGCCAGGTATCGCTGTACTGGGCGGATGACCCACTCAAGACCCCCACACCCGCGGGCCACTGGGTGTTTATTGCCAACGACCTGCTTAAGCTGCAAAAAGCCGACCTGGCCCAGGCCGCCCAAACCATGGTGCGCCTGAACATGGCCATGGCCGACGCCTTTATTGCGGGCTGGAAAACCAAGTACACGGTGAACCTGTTGCGCCCGGTCACCTATGTGCAGCTGGTCATCGACAGCAACTGGGTGCCCACGCTGATGCACACACCGCCATTCCCGGAATACCCCTCGGGCCACTCGGTGCAGTCCAGTGCGGCCGCCGGGGTGCTGGAGCAGGTGTTTGGCGCCAACAAACCCTTTACCGACAACACCCACAACGACCGTGGCTGGGGTCCGCGCACCTTTGCCAGCTTCAAGGTGGCGGCAGATGAAGCGGCCATCTCCCGCATGTATGCGGGCATCCACTTTCGCAGTGGCATTGAAGGTGGCAAGGTACAGGGGCGCTGTGTGGCCCAGCAGGTGCTGGCGCTCAAGCTGGCGCGTTGAGGCTCACGCAGAGCCTGCTAGCTAGGCCTGCACCACGATGGGAAATTCGGCGCGCATACCGTTGGCGGAGGGGGTAAATGCACGGGTCAGGACGGCCCGCTCCTGCGCGTCGAGGCCACGCCACAGGGCGTCGCGGTCGTTGCCCGGATCACCTGCCACATAGAGTTGCGTTGTCAGCAGTTCCTTGCGGTCGAGCCTGACTTTGACATGGATGTGGGGCGTGCGCCCGGTGTAGGGCGCAGGCTTCATGGTGCGAAAGCGATAGCGGCCGTCTTTGCCAACCGCCACCTTGCCGAAGCCCTGAAAGTTGGGGTCGGCTTTGCCACCGTCACGGGGGTGGTGGTAGTTGCCCTCGTGGTCACACTGCCAGATTTCAACCACCGCACCAGACACCGGCATACCCTTCGTATCCGTCACCACCCCCTCTACCCAGGCGACCTGCCCTTTTTTGTAGACCGCGCTGCCGTTGCGCAGCAGATCAAAGTCGTTGTCGCTGGGCAGGGCGATGGGGTAGTAAGGCCCCTCGGTCTGGCTGGGCGTGGGCCGCAGGGCCGTTTGCGCCAGTGCGGGGCTGGACCAGGCGGGTGCGCCTGTGATGGCCAGGATGCTTGCACCGTGGGCCAGCAAGGAACGGCGGGATGGCGAGTTGGGGTATTGCATGGTGGAGTCCTGACAAATGAGCGACTCGCCCCCTTGCGGGGAAGTCAGACTGCCGGTGTCGGAATACCCAGGAACTGGAAAGTTCCACGCTTTGTCACATCCGGGGCCATTGCGTCAGGGGCACTACAGTCCCTGAGGGCGCTGGCGCGTTGAGCCGGGGCTCAGCCCTCGCCCACGCCAATCGGCGCGGGTGCCCGCATCACGATGCGGGTGAACAGGCGGTCGAAAGCCGGGGCGCGCGGGTGTTGGCCGGTGAGCGGGTCGCAGTTGTTGGCGAAGGCGGCGTCGAGCTCGGCCCAGTCGGCCTCGCTGAGCACGGCTTGGGCCACGGGCAGGATGGCGGTTTCTTCCAGCTTCATGTGGGCCAGGTAGGCCACCACGTAGCGGCGCACCGCGGTGTCAAATGCGGCGTGGCGGCTTTCCCCCAACAGTTCCCAGGCCAGCAGCAGGTGCTGCAGTTCGCGCACGGCGGCTTCGCTGTGGGCGTGGTCTTTTTCCAGTTGGGTGACGGCTTCCATGGTTTGTGGTGCCAGACGCACCACACGCGGAAACAGCAGGTCCGACTCTTTGGGGTGGTGCAGGCGCTCGGGGAACTCATCGATGTAGAAGAGCATGGCGCGCAGCACGTCAAAAAACCGCTCGGGCTCGTCGCCAGGGCCCCGGTCCAGCATCAGCAGCAGCGACTGCAGCATGGCGGCCAGGGCGGCGTGTTCGTCTTTGATGGTTTGCAGGCTGCTACGGGGCATGGCGTGTCTCCGGTGATTTTTGCGAGAGCTTCCCACGCACACTCGCGCTGGAGCTTGATGCAGGTCAACGGCTGTGCACGGGTCAAGTGGCGCCGTTACCATCACTGGTGTGCGCCGCCCGGCGCGGTACTGATGCTTTTACTTCCAGACCTGCCATGACCCCACTGCCTCCCCGAATCCTGCCCTGGTTGCGCCGCCTGGCCTATGCGCTGGGGGCACTGGTGCTGCTGTGGGGGCTGGCCTGGGCGCTGGTGCCGTCTATCGCCAAGAGCCAGGCGCAAACCCGGCTGTCGGCCCTGCTGGGCCGTGCGGTCACCATCGGTGCCATTGAATTTGCGCCCTGGTCGCTGGAACTCACGGTGCGCGACCTGGCCGTGGCCAAGGCGGACGGCAGTGGCCCGCAGTTCAGCGTCGCCCGGGTGTACGTGGATGCAGAGCTGCAGTCGCTGCTGCGCCTGGCGCCCGTGGTGGACGCGGTGGCAGTGGATGCGCCCGTACTGCACCTCACCCATACAGGGAAGGGGCAGTACGACATTGACGACATCGTGCAGCGCCTGCAGGCACCGTCGGACGCGCCCGCGGGTGATCCGCTGCGTTTTGCGGTCTACAACGTCACCCTCAGTGGCGGCAGTGTGGATTACACCGACCAAGCCTTGCAGGGCCTAGCGCGCCAGCACACACTGCGTGAGCTGCAGCTCACGGTGCCTTTTCTCAGCAACTTCGATTCCAAGCGTGATGTGCTGGTCGCGCCACGGTTGGCCTTTGTGCTCAATGGCAGCGCGTTGGATACCGCGGCCCAAGGCACTCCGTTTGCCCAAACCCGCCAGGGTGAGGCGCAGCTGAAGATCAGCCAATTCGACCTCAAGCCCTACCTGCCTTACCTGCCCGCAGGCCTGCCCGTGCAGCCGCAAAGCGCAGTGGTGGATGCCGAACTCAAGATTGGTTTTGTGCAGCAGCCGCAAACGGCGGTCACGCTCACCGGCGTGGTGACGGTGAGCCAGTTGGCCGTGGCCGATGCAGCGGGCGCGCCCTTGCTGTCGGTGGACACGGTGCGCACCGAGCTGGCCGATGTGCGTCCGCTGGAGCAGCAGGTGAGGCTGGGCACTGTGGACATCACCAACCCGCGCCTGCAGGTGCTGCGCGCGCGCAATGGCCGCCTGAACCTGGAGCTGGGGGGCGCTGGCGCCGCCAAGAGTGCTCCTAAAACAGGAGCTGCTCGCGCAGATAGTACGGGGGCTAAAGGCCAAAATGGCACTAAAACACCGGCTGTGGCCAAGCCCTGGGCCTTGGCGTTGGAGCGCCTGGCGCTGCATGGTGGCCGGGTGGACTGGCAGGACCAGCAGACCCCGGCCAAGCTGGCGCTGACCGAGCTGGAGCTCACCGCACAGGGCCTGCACTGGCCCATGGACCAGGCGGTGCGCGCTGAACTGAGTGGCACCCTGCCTGCCGGCAAGACCAGCGCCCGCCTGACACTCCAGGCCGAAGGCACCGATCAGCAAGGCAGCGCCCAGGCCACCGTTAACGGCCTACCGCTGGCCCTGGCCGAACCCTACCTGGCTGCGTGGCTGGAGCCCAGCCTGCGCGGCCTGCTGGACGCCGAACTGGGCGCTCAGTGGACCGGCGACAAGCTGCAGGCCACGGTGAAAAAACTCGCGGTGCGCGACGCCGGACTGGTGGCCAGCAAGGCCATGCTGGCAAACGCTGTCACGGGCAATACGCGCAGCAACGACGGCCCCAGCTCGCAGGACCTGCCCAAGTTCAAGCTGCTCGAAGTGAGTGATGCCCAGGTGGACCTGGCGGCCCGCAGTGCCCGCGTGGGCAAGCTGCTGCTGGCCGGGGCCAGCAGTGGTGTGCGCCGTGAGACGGATGGGACATGGATGTTTGAACGCTGGCTGAAAGCAGCCCATGGCGCTGCGCCTGTTGCCCCTGCCGCCGCTTCCCCGACTGCTACTGCACCCCCTGCCGCGCCTTGGAAGGTGGCGCTGGGTGAGCTGCAGCTGCAAGACGCCAGCGTGCAATTCACCGACCGCGTGAATGCCCGCCCGGTGCGACTGGAAGTTTCCGCCCTGAACCTGCAGGCCAAGGGCGCCGCGCTGGATGGCAAGAAGCCCGTGCCCGTGACGTTGAGCGCCCGCGTGAAATCCGGCCAGGCCGAGGCCGGCAGCCTGCGTTACCAGGGCACGGTGGCCTGGGACCCGGTGGTGGCACAAGGCGCGGTGGAGCTGCTGGAACTGCCGGTGCATGCACTCGCGCCGTATGTGGCCAGCCAGGTGAACCTGGATGTGCTGCGGGCCGATGCCAGCTTCAAGGGCCAGCTGCGTTTTGCCAGCACGGCCAAGGGGCCAGAGGTTGCGCTTAAAGGCGATGCGCAGCTGGAAGACTTCCGCGCCAACACCGTGCAGGGTGCGGGCGGCAGTTTTGCGGAAGAACTGCTGAGCTGGAAGTCACTCAACGTGCCCGGCATTGACCTGGCCATGGTGCCCGGTGCCGCCACCCGCGTGAGCGTGCGCGAGGCGGCGCTGTCCGACTTTTATGCCCGCCTCATCGTCAACCCCAATGGCCGCCTGAACCTGCAGGACCTGAGCAAAACCCCGGCCCAGGCCGAGGCGGCCGCCAGTGCGCCACCCGGCGCGGCGGCATCGGCTCCGGCACCTGCCACATCGGCGGCCGCCAGCGCAGCGCCCGAGCCCATCATCACCATGGGCCCCCTCAGCCTGGTCAATGGCCGGGTGCTGTTTTCGGACCGCTTCATCCAGCCCAACTACACCGCCAACCTGAGCGACCTGACGGGCAAGCTCAGCCAGTTCTCCAGCCAGCCGGCCAATGGCGTGGTACAGCTGGCCGACCTGGAGCTGCGTGGCCGGGCCGAGGGCACGGCGTCGCTGGACATCACCGGCAAACTCAACCCGCTGGCCAAGCCCTTGGCGCTGGACATTGCGGGCAAGGTGCGCGACCTGGAGCTGTCGCCGCTGTCGCCCTATGCGGTGAAGTACGCGGGTTACGGCATCGAGCGCGGCAAACTCAGCCTGGATGTGCGTTACACCGTGCAGCCCGATGGCCAGCTCACCGCCACCAACAAGCTGGTGCTGAACCAGCTGACGTTTGGCGACAAGGTGGACGGTGCGCCCAATAGCCTGCCCGTCAAGCTGGCGGTGGCCCTGCTGGCCGACCGCAATGGTGTGATTGACCTGGACCTGCCGATCAGCGGCTCGCTCAACGACCCGCAGTTCCGCATTGGTCCGGTGATCTGGAAGGTCATCACCAACCTGGTGGCCAAGGCCATCACGGCGCCGTTCAGTTTGTTGGCCAACGCCTTTGGTGGCGGTGGCAGTGCGGAGCTCAGCACCGTGGCCTTTGCGCCCGGCAGTGGGGTGCTGACGGATGCCGCCAAGGCTGGTTTGGACAAGGTGGCCAAGGCGCTGGTTGACCGCCCCGGCCTGCGCTTGACCGTGCAAGGCACGGCCAACGTGGAGGCCGAGCGCGAGGCCATCAAGCGCGAGCGCCTCAAGGGCCTGCTGCTGGCCGAAAAGCGCCGCCGTACCACCGCCGAGGGGAAGGACGCGGCTGCGGTCAACAGCTATAGCGCCGAGGAAATGCCGGTGCTGCTGCGTGCGGTCTACCGCCGTGCCGACATCACCAAGCCACGCAACCTGGTGGGCCTGACCAAGGACATTGAGGTACCGGACATGGAGGCTTTATTGCTGGCCAACATCACCGTCAACGACGAGGCCGCCCGCGAGCTGGCGCTGCAGCGCGGCGTGGTGGTCAAGGACTACCTGGCTGCGAAGCAGGTGAGCGCCGAGCGCCTGTTCCTGGGGGCTGTGAAAACCGGTGGCGCTGCGGCCGACGCCAAACCGCAAGCCGAACTCAACCTCACCAGCCAGTAAGAGAAAGCGCGGCATGTACCAACCCAGCCACTTTGAAGAAACCCGCGCCGATGTGTTGCACGCCCTGGTGCGCAGCCACCCGTTGGCCACCTTGGTCACGCTCACCGCGCGGGGGCTGGAGGCCAACCACATCCCGCTGGTGCTGCGCACCGAGGGCGTTACCCGCCCCACGCTGGTGGGCCATGTGGCGCGTGCCAATCCGCTGTGGCGCGACACCGATGTGGCCATGCCGGTGCTGGTTATCTTTCAAGGCCCACAGCACTACATCAGCCCCGGCTGGTACGCCAGCAAGGCTGAGCACGGCAAGGTGGTGCCCACGTGGAACTATGCGGTGGTGCATGCCAAGGGTCTTTTGCAGGTGCATGACGACGCGGCGTGGATACGTGCGCAGATGGTGGAGCTAACGGGCCAGCAGGAGGCCGGTATGGCGCGCCCCTGGGCCGTGGACGACGCCCCGCGCGATTACACCGACCGCATGGTCAGCGCGGTGGTGGGTATTGAAATCCCCATCGACAGCCTGTTGGGCAAATGGAAAGTCAGCCAGAACCAACCCGCCGCCAACCAGGCCACCGTGCAGCAGGGACTGCAAGGCCTGGGGTCTGAGGCGGGGAGCGCGATGGCGGTGCTGGTGGATGCGTTTGGGGTTAACGCGAAGAAGGTTTGACGCTCTCTAGCGTTCTTCCACCTTGCCGTCCGCATGCTTGGCAAAGCGGCCTTGCTCGCGCGGGTGCACGGGGTCATTCGCACCCCAGGGCCAGCCGCCAAACTCGGTGCGGCGGTAGTCGGCAAAGGCCTGGTGAATCTCTTGCTGGGTATTCATCACAAACGGGCCGTACTGCGCCACGGGTTCGCCAATCGGGCGGCCTTGCAGCACCAACAGTTCGCTCTCCACATCGCCGTTGACAAAAGTGCAGTCGTCGGTGGCACGCGCTTCCATGACGGATTTGACGGGCACCGACTGACCGGCCACGGTGAGTGTGTTGCCCTGGAAGAAATACAGCTGGCGCCGCGTGGCGGCATTGCGCGCGCCAGGCAGTGTCCACGTCGCGCCGGGGCTGAGTTTGATGGTGTAGATCGCCAGCTCGCTGTCGGCCTCGCTGGCCCAGGAGTCGGGCGGTGGGGGCAGGCCCTGCTTATCGCCTAGCGTGCCGGCAATACACACCACCTCGGTGGTGCGGCCATTCGTGTCGGTGGCCGTGGTGCGCGGAATGTCTTCGTGCCAGAACATGGTGAAGTGGGGCTCCACCATCTTGTGTTTGGCCGGCAGGTTGAGCCAGATCTGGAACAGTTCGGTCGGGTTGGGGGCATCGCTGTGTAAGAGCGGAAACATCTCGCAGTGCACGATGCCTTTGCCGGCGGTGAGCCATTGCACATCACCGCCACCAAAACGCGCCGTGGCGCCCAGCGAGTCGGAGTGGTCAATGCGGCCGTTGCGCACGATGGTGACCGTCTCGAAGCCGCGGTGCGGGTGCGAGGGAAAGCCCGGCACGGTGTCGCCGTGGTACATGCTCCAGCCATCCTTGCCCGCAAAGTCCTGGCCGATGTTGCGGCCCGCCAGCAGCGCCGGGTCGGGCGCCATCTGGGCGTTGCCCTTGGGGTAGGCGTCGTTGTGGTGCACGCAGAACAGGAAGGGGTCCAGGGTCTGCCAGGGGAAACTCAAGGGGGCGATGGAGAGCAGGGTTTTCATGCCCCGCATTGTCCCCGCCTTGCCAAGTTTTTGCAGCCCCTGCGGCAGAGCCCCTGTGGCGCCCCACTAAGATCGGCGCATGTTTTTGTCTTCTCTTTGGGGCCGTGCGGCCCTGGTGCTGGCCAGCCTGGCCCTGTTGCTGGGCGCAGACCACGCCCTGCGCCCGCCTGCGGCCGCCCCCGCCCTTGCGCAGATGCCCGCCATTGCTGTGGGTGGCCAGCCGGTGCAGGCGGCGCAGTTGCAGCGTGTGGCCGGGGGCGATGTGCCCATGCCGCCCGGCACGGCGGCCGCCCACGCCAGCAGCCTGCTGCCCATGCCGGCCGGGCACGCCGCTGCGCTGAGCTTGTTCTGGTTTTCGGGCGAACGCGAGAGTGGCCCGCTGGTGCAGATTGCCGCCACCCAGTGGGACCGTGCCACCCAGACCTGGCTGCCACCGCGTTTTGTGGTGAACCGCCATCAAATGGGCGATCTGCTGGGCCATGGCTTGCGCCGCCTGGGCAACCCGGTGGCGTGGACGGATGCGCAAGGCCGCATGCACCTGTTTGTGGTGGCCACCGGCTGGGGCGGCTGGGCCGCGAGCCGGGTGTTGCATCTGCAGCAAAGCAGTGCTTCCCAGGATTTGGCGGAGCTGGCCTTTGCGCCGGTGCGGGTGCTGCCCTTGTCCTGGTTGTGGAACACCAGCTTTTTGGTGCGCAACGCCATGCTGCCCTTGCAAGATGGCGGTGCGGTGCTGCCGGTGCACTTCGAGCTGGGCCTGAAGTACCCCGCTACGGTGCGGCTCGATGCGAATGGGGAGTTTGTGGGCTTGACCCGCATGTCCAACCGCACCCACAACCTGCAGCCCAGCATCCTGCCGCAAAGCCCCATACAGTGGGTGGCGCTGATGCGCGATGAGCGGCACGGTGGCAAGGTGACCGCGGCGCGCACCGACGATGGTGGCGCGCACTGGACCGATTTGTCCGACTTGCCCCTGGGCAACCCCGATGCCGCCGTGGCCGGTTTTGCGCTGGGGCCGCAGCAGATGCTGCTGGCCCACAACCCCACCCCCGAAGGCCGCGCCCGGCTAGACCTGAGCCGCAGCGCCGACGGCCTGCAGTGGACGCTGCAGCAGACCCTGGCCAAGGGCGCGGAGGAGGCTGAGTTTTCTTACCCCGCGCTGGCGTGGGCCGATGACGGCCTGTGGATCAGTTACACCGTGAACCGGGCTACCTTGTCCTGGCAGCGGTTTGCGGTGGGAGGCCAACCATGAGCGCGCCCGCTTTGCCGCCGCTGTGGCTGATGCAGGTGTGGCTGCCGCTGGGCTGGGCGGTGGTCTTGGCCGCCCTGGTGCTAGTGGTCGTCCATCGCTTTACCCGGCATCGCGGCGTGGTGTGGGGTTTGCCGCTGCTGGTGGCGCTGTGGGCCCTGCTGCCTGGCGAGTTGTCACCCGCCCACTGGCTGGGCCTGGCGTTCCAGGCACCCAGTGTGCTGTTGGTGCTGGTGTGTGCATGGTGGAGTGGCAGCACGTTGCGTGGCGCACCTGTGGTGGCCCGCCCCGGCAAACCCTTGGTCGTTTTGGTGCTGGTCGCTCTGGTGGTGGGCTGGCTGTTGCTGCTGGACACCCTGGCCCAACTGCCTGTGGCCTTGTACGCGCTGGGCTTTGACGCGCCGGCCCTGGCCCTTGTGAGCTTGGCCACTCTGCTGCCCCTGCTGCAGGCCGGTGCCGCCCGGCGCGTGAGCACCTGGCTGGCACCGCTGGCCGTGCTGGTCTTCGTGCTGCTGCGCCTGCCCACCGGCAACGTGTGGGACGCCGTGCTGGACCCCTGGCTGTGGCTGGGGCTGCATGGCTACTTGCTGCGGGTTGTGCTGAGGCGCTCCTGATTTGATAGCTGTTTGCGCAATAAATACGGGGGCTAGAGGCCAAAATGGCTATAAATCCAGGCTCCAATCCGGCTGAACGCCCTCGCTGTAGTTGCCGCTGCAGTGGGAACTTCGTCTGCCGGTATCACTCCACCTCTGCATGTACCGCAGAACCACCCTGGCCGCCCTGGCCACCCTCCCCAGCCTGATCACCACGCCACTTGCCAGCGCCGCCAGCCAGCCGCTGCTGCAGGCGCTCAAGCCCTCGCCGCGTTTGCCGGTGTTGTTTGTGGGGCATGGCAGCCCGATGAATGCGATTGAGGACAACGCCTGGCGGCGCAGCTGGCAGGCCATGGGAGCCGAGCTGCTGGCACGTGGCGTGCGGCCGCAGCTCATTCTGTGCATCTCGGCGCATTGGCTCACACCGGGCTGGCAGCTCACCGGCATGGCACAACCCAAGACGATCCACGACTTTGGTGGTTTTCCGCAAGCCCTGTTTGACCAGCAGTACCCGGCGCCCGGTGCGCCCGCGGTGGCGCGCAGCCTGGCCAGCACACTCAAGTCGCCGGCCACGGGCGCGGCGCTGGGGGTGGATACGCAGCAATGGGGTTTTGACCACGGCACCTGGTCGGTGCTCAAGCCCATGTTTCCCAAGGCGGGCATTCCCGTGCTGCAGCTCAGCATGGACTACAGCCGCGCGCCTTCGGAGCACTACGCATTGGGCCGGCAATTGCAGGCACTGCGCGAACGTGGCGTGCTGATTGTGGGCAGCGGCAACATCGTGCACAACCTGCGCGCCACGCGCCAGGAGGCCGCGGTGAACGAGGCCTACGACTGGGCGCAGGAATTCGATACGGTGGTGCAAAACCAGATCAAGAAGGGGCAGCTGGATGCGCTGCAAAACTTCTTGTCGCTCGGTGCAGTGGCCCAGCAGGCGCACCCCTCGCACGACCATTACCTGCCCTTGCTGTATGCGGCTGGTGCCGCCCGCGCCAGCGAGATGCCGCGCTTTTTCAACACGGGTTTCCAGTCCGCGTCCATCTCCATGCGCTCGGTGCTCTGGGGCTAACGAAGCGGGGCCTCAGCCCTTGCCCAGCGGCGGGCCGCCAAACAGGGCCGACGCGTTGCTGATGGGGCCCAGTTCGGCGGCCGTGGCCAGCAGGGGCTCGGCCAGCGCATGCATGCGCTCCAGCGTCAGCCGCAGCTTGGGGCCGGCAATGCTGATGACACCAATGACCTCCTTGCGTTGGTAGACCGGGGCGGCCATGGCCGTCATGCCGGGGGCAAACACCTCGTCGATCATGGCGTAGCCGCGCACGCGCGCGGCGTGCAGGTAGCCCAGCAGGGCTTTCACCGTGGTGGGCGCGCGCGGGCCGTAGTCCTCGGGCGTGCCAAAGCCTTGGCGGGACACCATTTCCATGGCGCGCTCATCACTCATGGTGAGCAGCCAGGCGTGGCCGGATGCGGTGCAAGAGAGGCGGGCGTCCATGCCCATGTCGGGGTCGTAACGCAGGCCCTTGCGCATGCCCTGCGATTTGGCCACCCAGGTCAGGCGCTCACCGTCCACCAGGGACAGGCGCACCAGTTCGCCTGAGGTCTGGGCCAGCCGGTCCAGCAGGGGCTCGGCAATGTCCACCATGCCCACGTTGCTGAGATAGCCCAAGCCCAGCGAGGCCAGTTTGGTGGTGAGCAGGTAGTCGCCATGCGCCCGTGCCTGGCGCACATAACCACGCTGCTGCAGGTCGGCCAGCAGGCGGTGGCAAGCGCTCAGGGGGATGTCCAGCTCGCCGGCCAGTTGCGCCAGCGGGTAGCCATCCGGGTGGGCGGCCATGTGTTCCAGGATCTGCAGTCCCCGGACCAAGGCGGTGCTCATGGAGGTTCCTTTTTATATGGAGAAACGATTTTCCAAGTTGGAAAGTATTTCTCGTCGACTCCAAATAATAGCGGCGAGAAGGCTGCAGATCACCAAACCTGCAGCCGCCACTCACCCCAACAACAGGAGACATCACCATGCAACACCCCTTTCCACGCCGCCTTGTGCTGGCACTTTGCCTGGGCCTGGCAGGCCTGGGCGCCCAGGCCCAGGACATCCAGGAGCGCACCATCAAGTTCGGCCACCTGAACAACGCCGGCCATCCCACCAGCCTGGGCGTGCGCAAGTTTGCCGAGATCGTTGCGGCCAAGAGTGGCGGCAAGATCAAGGTGCAGGAGTTCGCCGCTTCCGCGCTTGGCAACGAGCTGCAGCAACAGGCAGCGCTGCAAGGTGGCGTGCAGGAGATGCTGGTGGCATCGACCACCTCTTTAAACGGCATCGTCAAGGAATTTGGTCTGCTCGACTTTCCTTTCCTGTTTGCCAATGCCAAGCAAGCGGATGCCTTGGTAGATGGCCCGCTCGGTAAGGCACTGGCTGCCAAGTTGCCGGAGAAAGGTCTGCTCGTCCTGGGATTCTTCGATCTGGGCTTTCGCAATGTCACCAACAGCAAGCGACCGATCATGAAAGGGTCGGATCTGGAAGGCCTGAAGCTGCGCGTGATCCCGAACCCGGTGTTCCTGGAAACCTTCAAGACTTTCAAGGCCAACCCCGTGCCCATGGCCTTTGCCGAGCTGTATGGCGCGCTCGAAAGCAAAGCTGTGGATGGCCAGGAGAATCCTTTTGCCGTGATTGAGTCGAGCAAGCTCTATGAAGTCCAGAAGTACGTGAGCGGTACCAACCATGTTTACGCGACCAATCCCATTCAGATCAGCAAGCGTTTCTGGGATCGCCTCTCTGCGGTAGAGCAAAAGCTTATCCAAGACGCGGCCACCGAAGCCCAGAACTGGCAGCGCGTTGTCAGCCGCGAGGTTTCTAGCAAGGCCTTGGGCGAGCTGATGGCCAAGGGCATGGTCTACAACGACATTCCGCCCGCCGAACTGGCCCGCATGCGTGCCGATGTGCGCCCTGTGTACGACAAGTTCTCCGCTGCTTACGATCCTGCGACAGTGACCCTGTTCAAGGCCGAACTGGAACGGGTCTCGAAGCTGTGAGCTCCATGAAATTCCTTGTTCTGCACGGCCCCAACCTCAACCTGTTCGGGCGGCGTGAGCCCCATATCTACGGCACCACCACACTGGCCGAGATCAACCACAAGCTGCAGACCCTGGCTGCCGAGTTGGGGGTGGAGCTGGAGATCCTGCAGTCCAACCACGAGGGCACGTTGATCGACAAGCTGCACGAGCGCATCGACACGGTGCAGGGCGCATTGCTGAACCCGGCCGGGCTCACCCAGCACGGCGTGCCGCTGCACGATGCGATCAAAGCCATGCCCTTTCCGGTGCTGGAAATCCACATGTCCAACATCGCGGCGCGGGAGCCCTGGCGCTCACACTCCATCATCTCGCCGGCGGTGAAGGCCACGATCCAGGGGCTGGGCTGGCGCTCGTACACCATGGGGCTGCGCGCGCTGGTGGAGCTGGCGCAGGACGCCTAGGCAAAAAAAGGGCCAGCCCTTTGGGGGCTGGCCCTTTTTGTTTTTGGGGTGCGCCAGATTCAGCGCACCACCCTTACAGACAACACGCCAGCATCTGCAGGCAGCACTCGGCCAGGTCGCCGCAGCAGTCGCTTGCGGCAAAAGCCAGGGCCGAGGCCCCCATCAGCAGGGCGCCAGCGGAGAGTTTGAGAAATTTGGATCGCATGGTTTTTCCTAAAAAATGTAATTCACACAATAGGTGATGAGGGAACACCAGGTCTCAGTCAGGCGGACTCCAGATGGGGTGCACCGGGTCATCCGGCGCCCGGTCATGGCCTGAGCGGGCAAATACCACACCCGGTGTGAACGCAAAAGCCGGCGCACGCGCCATGCTGGCGGCAGGGGCCGTGCAGGCTTGGCACACCACCATGGCGGCGCAGCCGGGCATGTCGTGGCACATGGTTTCGCAGCAGTCGCCATGCAGGGGCATGGGGGCAGACCGGGCACCACTGCTGTAGGCGCTCAGGGCCAATGCCAAGCTCAACAGGGTGATCCAAAGGGTTCTGCGCATGGTGGAAATGTAACGTCTCAAAGGGTTTCTAGCGAATGTCGGGGACTTGCAGCCTCCTATACTCGCGAAATGAACCAGTCAGTACATTCCGCGGGAAGCACCACATCCCCAGCCAAGCCGGTGGCCGCGCCCTCGCGTACCAACGACCCGGCGCGCACCATGGCTGGCATCCTGGCGGTGGCGACCAAGGAGTTCGCGGCCAAGGGCTTGAGTGGCGCGCGCATCGACGCGATTGCCGAGGCCACGCACACCAGCAAACGCATGATTTATTACTACTACGGCAGCAAAGAGGGGCTGTACGTGGCGGTGCTGGAGGAGTCGTACCGGCGGATGCGCCAGATTGAGGGGCAGTTGCACCTGGAGGACATGGAGCCTGAGGCGGCGCTGCGCCGGCTGGTGGAGTTCACCTTCGACCGGCATGCGGATAACGAGGATTTCATCCGCCTGGTGATGAACGAAAACATTGAGCAGGGCAGCTACCTGGCACAGAGCAAGACCATTCAGCAGCTCAATGTGCCTGCCATCCAGGCGATTCGCCAGCTCTATGACCGGGGGGTGCAGCAGGGCGTCTTTCGCCCGGGGCTGGATCCGGTAGACATCCACGCGTCCATTTCGGCGCTGACGTTTTTCAACGTGTCCAATCGCCACACTTTCGGACTGATCTTCAAGGACAAGGCGCAGAACGCACAGTCCGACGCGCGCCGCACCAGCATCACCGAGATGGTGGTGCGCTTCGTGCGCAAGTAATCCGGCAGTCTTGGTATGGCTTGTGCGCAGGGAGGGCGTACAAGTCATTCACTTTCGGCATAACAGCTTTCCCGGCTATGCGCGATGGATCTAGGGAAAACCCGCATCTCATAAAACTAACTAGTTCGTACATTAACAAACGTACGAAATCTGGAGCGATGTGTGGTCAAGAAATTTATCAATGGGTACTGCAAGCTGCTGGGCTACCTGATTGCTGCCGCACTGGCGCTGATGGTGGTGCTGGTGTTTGGCAACGTGGTCATGCGCTACGCCTTTAACTCAGGCTTCACCCTGTCCGAAGAGCTGTCGCGCTGGTTGTTTGTGTGGGTCACGTTTATGGGCGCGGTGGTGGCTTTGCATGAAAAAGCCCACCTGGGCACTGACATGCTGGTGGGCCGCCTGGGCGCCACAGGCAAGAAGGTCTGCATGGCCTTGTCTCTGGTGTTGATGCTGTATTGCCTGTGGCTGGTGTTCAAAGGTTCGTATGACCAGTACCTCGTTAACAAGGACTCCACCAGCCCGGTGATGGAAGTGTCGATGGGTATTTTTTATGCGTCCGGCCTGGTGTTTGCCGTGTTGGGCGCGCCCATCGTGCTGATGGACTTGTGGCGCCTGTTGAGCGGCCAGGTCGATGACGCACACCTCGTATTGATTCAAGAGTCCGAGGAGGCCCCGCACGGTGGCGACTCGGGCCCCCATTCCCGCGCCTGATCCCGGAGCTGACTGACATGACGATTGCAATTTTTCTGGGCTCTTTGCTGGCGGCCATGGCCCTGGGTGTGCCGATCGCGTTTGCCTTGCTGCTGTGCGGCGCTGCGCTGATGTGGCAGATGAACATGTTTGATGCGCAGATCCTGGCGCAAAACGTGATTGAAGGCTCCAACAGCTTTCCGCTGCTGGCGGTGCCGTTTTTCATGCTGGCCGGCGAGATCATGAATGCGGGTGGCCTGTCGCGCCGTATCGTCAATTTCGCCATGGCGCTGGTGGGCCACATCAAGGGTGGCCTGGGTTATGTGACGATTGTGGCGGCCGTGATCATGGCGTCGCTCTCGGGCTCTGCGGTGGCCGATGCGGCTGCGCTGGCCGCACTGTTGTTGCCCATGATGGTAGCGGCGGGCCATGACCGCGCCCGCTCGGCCGGCCTGATTGCTTCGGCCGGCATCATCGCCCCCATCATTCCGCCCAGCATCGGCTTTGTGATTTTTGGCGTGGCGGCCAACGTGTCGATTTCCAAGCTGTTCATGGCCGGCATCTTCCCGGGCGTGTGGCTGGCTCTGTCGCTGGTGGTGACCTGGTGGTGGCTGGTGCGCAAGGAAACCATTGTTCCCCCGCCGCGCAAGAGTGCGGGTGAAGTGCTGGAGGCGATGCGCCTGGCCACCTGGGCGCTGGTGTTGCCCTTCATCATTGTCTTCGGCCTGAAGTTTGGGGTCTTTACCCCCACGGAGGCGGCGGTGGTGGCGGCGGTGTACTCGCTGTTTGTCTCGACGGTCATTTACCGGGAACTGAGTTTCAGCAAGCTGGTTCCCTTGTTTGTGGCGGCTGCCAAAACCAGTGCGGTGGTGATGTTCCTGGTGGCGGCGGCCATGGTGTCGGCCTGGATGATTACCGTGGCCAACCTGCCCGGCCAGGTGGTGGAGCTGCTGCAGCCCTTGCTGGACAGCCCGCGTTTGCTGATGCTGGCGATCATGATTCTGACAATTGTGGTGGGCACGGCACTGGATATGACGCCCACGATTCTGTTGCTGACACCGGTGCTGATGCCGGTAGTCAAAGCCGCAGGTATTGACCCGGTGTACTTCGGTGTGATGTTCATCATCAACAACGCGATTGGCCTGATCACCCCGCCCGTGGGCACCGTGCTGAACGCCGTGGCCGGTGTGGGCAAGGTGGGCATGGACGAAGTGACCAAAGGGGTGTTGCCTTTTATGTTTGCGCAGTTCGCCATCATGTTTTTGATGGTCGCCTTCCCGCAGCTGGTGATGGTGCCGGCCCGCTGGTTTTATTGATAGTTAACGGCAGCCGGGCGTGCTTGGGTACGCCACGTCCGGCAGGCTTTTTGTAATGCGTACAGCCGCTCTCGGTTCCCATAATTTCAGGAGACAAGTCATGAAACGTTTAGTCCTCAAAGCCATTGCCGCAGCCGCTGTCCTCGCCACTTTTGGCGTGGCCCAAGCACAAGAAATCCGTGAACACACGATCAAGTTCGCCACCCAAAACCCCAAGGGCCACCCCATGGTGCTGGGCATGGAGCGTTTTGCCGAAAACGTGAGCAAGAAGTCGGGCGGCAAGATCAAGGTCAACCTGTTCCCCGGCGGCGTGCTGGGCGGTGACCAGGCCAATGTGTCCGCCGTGCAGGGCGGTACGCTGGAAATGGTGGTGCTCAACACCGGCATCCTGGCCAGCGTGGCCAAAGAGCTGGCTATTTTTGACTTCCCCTTCCTGATCAGCTCTGCCCAAGAGGCCGATGCGCTGGTGGACGGCCCCGTGGGCAAGAAGCTGCACGCCAAGCTGGAAGAGCGCGGCATTGTGGGCCTGTCCTACTGGGAGCTGGGCTTTCGCAACATCACCAACAGCAAGCGCCCCATCCTCAAGGTGGAAGACATTGAAGGCCTGAAGCTGCGCGTGATCCCCAACCCCATCAACGTGGACTGGGTGAAGGCCCTGGGCGCCAACCCCACACCGCTGCCGTTCCCCGAGGTGTACGCCGCGCTGGAGCAAAAGGCAATTGACGGCCAGGAGAACCCCCTGACCGTGATCAACGCCAACAAGCTGTACGAAGTGCAAAAGTACGTCACGCTGACCAACCACCAGTACAACCCCCAGTCGGTGATCATCAGCAAGAAGTTTTGGGACACCCTGAACGCGGCCGAGAAGAAGGTGATTGACGAAGCCTCGGACGACGCGACCAAGTACCAGCGCGAGCAGTCTCGCGCCCAAGCCGCCGCTGCGGTGGATGGCCTCAAAAAAGGTGGCATGACGGTGAGCGAATTCACACCCGCCGAACTGACCAAGCTGCGCGACAAGATGAAGCCCGTGGTGGCCAAGTACAGCGCCAACGTGGGCGAAGCCACCGTGGCAGAAGTACAGGCCGAACTGGCCAAGATCCGCAAGTAAGCACCGTCCCCTGCGTGGCCTGGTGGCCGCGCAGGGCTGCTGATTCTTTTGTTTTCGAGGTTGTATGAAAGTCCTGATGCTGCACGGCATTAACCACAATATGTTCGGCAAGCGCGACCCCGCGCAGTACGGCACCATCACGCTGGACGAAATCAACGCCAGCCTGACTACGCTGGGCCGCGAGCTGGGTGCCGAGGTAGAGGCCTTTCAGACCAACAGCGAGAGCGCGATGTGCGAGCGTATCCACCAGGCGTTTACCGACGGTGTGGACGCGGTCCTCATCAACGCCGGCGCCTGGACGCACTACAGCTATGGCATCCGCGATGCCATTTCCATCCTGACCTGCCCGGTGGTGGAGCTGCACATGTCCAACATCCATGCGCGCGAAGAATTCCGCCACAAGTCGGTGTTTGCCGACATCGTCAAAGGCCAGATTGCCGGCTTTGGCGCGGACAGTTATTTGCTGGCCCTGCGTGCCGGTGTGAATGCAGCCCGGGCTGCCAAGGCCGCCCAGCCATGATCATCAACGGCAACACTGAAGTCATTGCCCACATTGGCTTCCCCACGCACGCCTTCAAGGCGCCCATGATTTACAACCCCTGGCTTGAAAAAGCCGGGGCCAATGTGGTGGTGGTGCCCATGGGCTGCCGAAGCCCCGACTACGCCACGTTTTTGCGCAGCGTGTTCACGCTCTCCAACATCCGTGGCGCACTGATCACCATGCCGCACAAGGTGCCCACCACGGAGCTGGTGGATGAGTTGTCCGCCACCGCTGCCATTGCCGGCGCCTGCAACGCCGTGCGCCTGGGCCCCAACGGGCAGCTGCAGGGCGACATGTTTGACGGCGCCGGTTTTGTGCGCGGTGTGCTGCGCAAGGGCCTGAAGCTGCAGGGCGCACGCGCCCTGGTGGTGGGCAGCGGCGGTGTGGGTTGTGCCATTGCGGCGTCCCTCGCCGCCGAAGGCCTGTCCGCACTGGCCGTGTTTGATGTGAACGCTGCCGCAGCCGACGGCCTGGCCGCCCGCCTGCGCCAGCACTACCCGCAGCTTGACGTCTTGACCGGTTCCACCGACCCCGTGGGTTTTGACTTGGTGGTGAACGCCACGCCTCTGGGCATGAACGAGGGCGACGCCATGCCGCTGGATGTGTCGCGCCTCTCGCCCAACACCTTTGTGGGTGAAGTGGTCATGAAGACCGAGACCACAGCTTTTCTGGCGGCGGCTATCGCGCGCGGCTGCAAGGTGCAGGTGGGCTCGGACATGCTGTTTGAGCAGATCCCCGCCTACCTGGAGTACTTCGGCCTGCCCAGCACCACGCCCGAGGAGCTGCGGGCCGTGGCCACGCTGCAGTACTAGTTTTTAAGCCAAATTGGCCTCTAAGCCCCGTAGATACTGCGCAAGCAGCTACTAAATCAGGAGCGAATTCGCACTTGAAACGTGGCTAAGGTGTGCGCACCAGCAGCCATTCGCGGCGGAACAGCCAGTCCTGCGGCTGCCACAGGTTGTCCAGCGTCACCTCGCCGCTTTTGTGGCGGCTCTTCACATGCCAGCGCTGGGCTACCAGCGTGCAATGTGGCAGGCAGCCGGGGGCCTCGTTCAGGTCTTCTTGCAGCCAGACTACAGCGTCGAACTCGGTCAGCAGTTGGTCCAGCCGCTCTTGGGCCGGCATGTCGGGGTACAGCGCACCCGTGTTCCGGCCTTCGGCGTCGTAGGGCGTGATGCGCGCGCCGGGCAGCACAAAGTGAAAACGCTCGTACTGGCCGGTAAACCCATTGGGCACCACCACGCGCTGACCGCGCATCTGCGCCTGCACCGTGGTGCTGTAGCCAGCGGCATCGGTAGAAAGGGGCGCCACCATCAGCGTGAAGCAGCCATAGACCGTCGCGCAGGCTAACAGGCAGGCGTTGCGTACCCAGGTTTTAGAAAAAAATCCGCCTGCAACCCCGACCAATCCTGCGCTAGCAGCTATTAAAGTCATAGCAACTTCCGCCGTGCTGGCAATCTCCATACTCCCCATCACCCAGCCAATGCGCGCCAGCATCACCAGCGCCGGGGCGCATACCAAGAGGGTGATCCAGAACCAGATACGGGGCAGCCGGTCCCACACCAGTGCCATGGCAATGGCCAGGGCTGGCATGGCTGGAATGACGTAGCGCGCCGAGCGCTGGCTGGGAATGGAAAACACCACCAACCACACCAGCAGCCAGGCCAGCAGCACCCACACCGCAGGCGTGAGTTGCGCATAACTCTGGCGGCGCACACCGCGCCACAGCACCAGCGCGCAAAAGCCCAGGGCCATGAAGGCCAGCAAGCCTGCGTTTTCGGGGTAGGCCAGCAGCTGGGTCCAAAGGGGGTAGGGGCCCGACAGCGCGGCTTGCCAATAGCCCATGGTGTTGGACATCTTGCCGGCGTTCTCGGCCACCACAAACTCTTGCCACACCGCCGCCGGGTCCGGGTCCAGCACAAACCACAGCGCAAAAATACCTACCCCCAGCAGCGTGCTCCAGGCCACCCCCGCGGTGGTGCGCAGTGTGGTGCGCCAGGCCCACGGCTCACTCAACAGCACCGCGCACCACAGCGCCGCCGCCGCAGGGGCTACCAGGGCAAACGATTTGTAGGCTGCGCCCAGGCCCATGGCCACACCACACAGGGTGTAGGCTAGCCAGCCCAGGGCCGGTGGCTGGTTCAGGGGGTTGTCACGGACACGTTGCCACAACACCCACCACATGGGTAGCGCTAGCCAAAAGGTCTCGGGGGCCGAGGTGAGGTAGACACGCCCGTAGCGGAAAGTAGAGAAGAACAGCAGGTACAAGGCCGCAGCCACGCAGGCCGCGCGCAGCTTGCCGGGCGCGGGCGCCATGCGGTGGGTGAAGAAGGCCAGCAGGGCGGTGGTGGCAAAGGTGTAGACGATGCTGGGCAGGCGCAGGGCAAACAGGCTCCAGCTTTGGCCCCAGTTGCCGGCCACCATGGCTTGCCAGATCAGCAGCGGCGGCTTGGTGTTGCGTGTGCCCAGTAGTTCGGACTGCAGTGGCAGCCAGTGGCCGCTCTCGGCCGTCATGCGGGCGATGTGGATGTAGACCATCTCGTCGCCATTGGTGGGCGCGTAGGGGCTGCCCAGGCCCAGCAGGTAGAGTGCTGATGCTATAAAAACAAGAGCTATCCACGCAATATCGGTGCGGGCTAGTGGCTCAAAATGCTTGAAACTTGGCCCCATAGGTGTCGCTCAATCTTTGGGGCGCTTGAAGGTCCAGCGGTCGTTGGCCAAAAAGTTGCTCACACTAGCCGCGATGATGGCGATGATATTGGCCACGCGGTAGTCCATGCTGCCCGAGAGCAGCAGCGTCAGCACATACTGCAGGCCACTGCCAAAGGCAGACGCCGTAACGTACTGCCCAAACTCCATGCCCAGCAGACGCAGGCTCACGGGTTGTATCTCATCCGCCTCCAGCGTTTTTACGCGATCAGCCCAGGTCCAGAGCCGGTTCCAGGTGAAGTTGTTGAGCGTGGCCAGTGCAATGGCCAGGGCCAGGGAGAGGTAGGGCTTTTTGTAGCCAGCTTCAATGGCGTTGAACAGGTATTCGTGGCCCAGATAGAGCACGGTCAGATTCACCACCACACCACTGGCGCCCACGATGCCGAATTTGATGAAGCGGTAACGCTCCAACAGGCCCAGCGCCCACAACACGGCGCGCTGCAATCCGTTCACGCCGCTCATACGCTAGCAGCCTCGGTGCGGGCTCGCAGGTAGGCCAGGGCTTGGTCCAGCACCGGGTCGGGCGCAATACGTTTGAGGCACTGGTTGTCGCCATCACAAAAGGTCAGGCGGTGGTTGTAGGCGGATAGGCAGGGGGAGCAGGCAATACCACTTTCCAGCACGATGTTGCGCGTGCCTAGCGGGCCGTACAGTTTGCCGGTTTCAGGTCCGAAAAACACCATGGTCTGGATGGGCGTGACCGTCGCAAAGTGGCCGGGGCCACCGTCGTTGGTGATGAGCAGCTCAGAGGCGTGGAACAGCATCAACAGTTCGCGGATGCTTTTGGTGTAACCCGTCAAATCCAGGCAGGCATCGCTGCCGACCTGGGCTTTCAAATCTTTGGCGAGTTGTGCGTCATCCTTCAAGCCGATCAATCCCACCGCAAAACCCGCGGCGCACAGACCCTGGGCCACCCGCGCGTAGTGGGCGGCAGGCCAGGCGCGTTCGGGCAGGATGCCGCCACCGGCGTACATCAGCACCAACGGACGCTCTGCGGTCACGGGGTGGTCGTTTTGCACCTTGGCGCGGTAGGCCTCCAGCTCGGTGGGGCTGAACTTGATCGACAGTTCGGTCTCTACCGGTACGGGGCGAATGGGCGCTGCTTTGTTGCGCGGTGCGCTGCCTGCAGACTCCAGCGCGTCTACCAGCGATAGAAACTGTTTGCTGATGTGCTGGTAGGGGTTGTAGGGAATCGCGTGGTTGATGAAGCTGCCGCGGTACAGGCCTTCTTGCGTATGCGGGGTAAAGCCCACGCGCACCGGCGCGCCAGTGCTGAAGGAGAGCAGGGCGCTCACGCGGGAGAACAGTTCACAGTCAATCACTGCGTCCAGACCGAGCTTGCGCATCTTCAGACTCACGGCCAGGATGTCGCGGACCAGCGAACCGCCGGAGCTGTCGTCCAGCGTGTGCATGTTCTCCACCTGTGTCAGCGACAGCAGTTTGGAGACTTCCTGGTTTTTTTTGAGCTGCAGGATGTGGATGGCAGCGTGGGGATACTGGCGGCGCAGCGCGGCAAACATGGGGCCGGCCAGCACGATGCTGCCCATCTCCGATAGCAGGATCACCAGAATATTCTTGGCGCGGGTGTCGATGGTGGCGGGAGCACTCCACAGTGCGGTGAAGCGAACCCACGTCGAGACCGCACCACACAGCACTTGGCCAACCCAGCGGTCTATGAATCGTTGTGTTTGGAGTTTCATCGGGTTGGCATTGTGCCAGCGGCGCAGGCTTGGCGCCGCTGGCGTGGGTCTGTTTTACAGACCGGCGGCTGCGCGCAGGGCGGCAGTCTTGTCGGTGCGTTCCCAGGTGAACTCGGGCTCTTCGCGGCCAAAGTGACCGTAGGCTGCGGTCTTTTCGTAGATCGGGCGCAGCAGGTCCAGCATCTGGATGATGCCCTTGGGACGCAGGTCAAACACCTCGGCGACGATGGCCGACAGTTTGTCATCGGGGATCACACCGGTGCCCTCGGTGTAGACCGTGATGTTCATGGGTTTGGCCACACCAATCGCGTAGGCCACTTGCACCTGGCACTGCTTGGCCAAACCAGCCGCCACCACGTTCTTGGCCACGTAGCGCGCGGCGTAGGCAGCGGAACGGTCCACCTTGGACGGATCCTTGCCGGAGAATGCACCACCGCCGTGGGGGCAAGCGCCGCCGTAGGTGTCCACAATGATCTTGCGGCCGGTCAAACCGCAGTCACCCTGAGGGCCACCTACCACAAAACGGCCGGTGGGGTTGATCAGGTACTTGGTGTTCTGCAGCCATTCCTTGGGCAGCACAGGCTTGATGATCTCTTCGATGATGGCTTCGGTGAACGAGGCCTTCATGCTGTGCTGGGTTTCGCTCTGGTCAGGGCTGTGCTGGGTGGACAGCACCACGGTGTCAATGCTGTGGGGCTTACCGTCCACATAACGCATGGTCACCTGACTTTTGGCGTCGGGACGTAGAAAGGGCAGGCGGCCGTCCTTGCGCAACTGGGCCTGGCGCTCCATCAGGCGGTGCGCGTAGTAGATAGGCGCGGGCATCAGCTCGGGCGTTTCGTCACAGGCGTAGCCGAACATCAGGCCCTGGTCACCGGCGCCGGTGTTCAGGTGGTCGTCGGACGCGTGGTCCACGCCCTGGGCGATGTCGTTGGATTGCTTGTCGTAAGCGACTAGTACAGCGCAGCCCTTGTAGTCAATGCCGTACTCGGTGTTGTCGTAACCAATGCGTTTGATGGTGTCGCGCGCCACTTGGATGTAGTCCACATGGGCGTTGGTGGTGATTTCACCGGCCAGCACGACCAGACCGGTGTTGGTCAGGGTTTCGGCGGCCACGCGGGACTTGGGATCCTGTTTAAAAATCGCGTCCAGGATTGCATCGGAAATCTGGTCGGCGACTTTGTCGGGGTGGCCTTCAGACACAGACTCGGAGGTAAAGAGAAAATCGTTCGCCATAACTAGGTCTCCAAAATAAACATCAAGTCGCGTTGCTTGGGCTTTGGAGCTTACAGCGAACGCTTTAGCAGATTCGTCAAAATTTTGACAAGGCACAATGGCGGACCTTGGGAGGCAAACCAGTGTGTGTCGCCCTGCAAGTAGTTCTATAACTCAGCGACACTGCCGATTTTAGCCCACCCATGTTCCTGGTTTTCAAATTGCTTTCCCATCTGCCTTTGTGGCTATTGCACGGCGTGGGCTGGGGGCTGGGGTGGTTGGCCTTTTTGTTGTCGCCTACCTATCGGCTGCGCTTCATCGCCAATGCGCACCAAGCGGGCTTGAGCGCGGCACAGCGGCGCGCAGCGGTGGGTCAATCAGGGATGCTGGTGGCCGAGTTGCCCCGCTTGTGGTTGGGGCCACCGGTGCCTGTGCAGTGGCAGGGGCGTGACCATGTGGAGACTGCGCTGCAAGATGGCCGTGGTGTAGTGTTTTTAACCCCCCACCTCGGTTGTTTTGAGATCACGGCCCAGGCCTATGCCCAGGCCTTCGGCCAGCGGGGTCGGCCCATGACGGTGTTGTTCCGGCCGCCGCGACAGGCGTGGCTTGCGCCCTTGGTAACGCAAAGCCGGGCTAGGCCTGGCATGCAAACCGCGCCCACCACCCTGGCCGGAGTCAAGCAAATGCTCAAGGCCCTCAAAGCCGGCCATTGCGTCGGTTTGTTGCCGGACCAGGTGCCGCCCCAGTCGCAGGGTGTATGGGCGCCGTTTTTTGGCAAGGATGCCTACACCATGACCTTGTCAGCCCGTTTGGCGACACAAAGTGGTGCCGCCGTGTTGCTGGCCTGGGGGGAACGCCTGCCTTGGGGGCGCGGCTATACCGTGCATGTGCAGCCCCTGGGCGTGCCATTGCCCGACGACCTGCCCCAGGCTGCGGGCACGATCAACGCTGCGATGGAGGCGCTGATTTGCCAGTGCCCCACGCAGTACCTCTGGGGCTATGCCCGGTACAAGGTGCCGCGCGCGCTCCCTTGACCGCAGGCCCGGGCACATGATGAGTCGCTGGATGCTGAAACTCCTGGTGGTACTGGCCGTACTGCCTTTGCCCCTGTTGCGTGCGGTGGGGTGGGGCCTGGGCGCCTCGCTCTACCTGCTGGTGCCCTCGCGCCGGCGCGTGGTGCAGACCAACCTGTCCCTGTGCTTTCCCCACTGGGACGCGGCCACGCGCAGGCGGCAGTGTTTCCTGACCTTTGTGCACTTCGCCCAGTCCTGGCTGGACCGGGGCTGGCTCTGGCATGCGCCACCATCGGTGGTGCAATCGCGCCTGCAGTTGGGTGGGGCGCTGGATGCACTCGCTGGCGATACCCCCACCATCCTGTTTGCGCCGCATTTCATGGGGCTGGATGCCGCCTGGACGGCCCTGACGCAGCAGGTGCCGCGCCGTTTTTCCACGATTTATTCGCCCCAAGTCAATGCCACGGTGGATGCCTGGGTGCTGGCCGGGCGGCAGCGTTTTGGCCAGCCCGAGATGGTGGCGCGCCTGGACGGGGCCAAGCCCATCGTCGCAGCGGTGCGCCGCGGCGAACCGCTGTACCTCTTGCCGGACATGAACTTCGACCCGTCCGAGTCGCTGTTCGTGCCCTTTTACGGCGTGCCAGCTGCAACCGTCCCCTCACTGTCGCGGTTTGCGAAGTTGGGGCGTGCCCAGGTCGTTCCGGTGGTCACGCGCATCACGCCACAGGGCTACACCATCGAGGTATTGCCACCTTGGCAAGACTTCCCAACAGTGGATTTGGAGGCGGATACCCAGCGCATGAACCGGGAGTTGCAGTCCTACATCGACACCATGCCAGCCCAGTACTACTGGGTGCACAAACGCTTCAAAGACCGACCGAACGGCGAGGCCCCGCCTTACTGAGCTTCTGGGGCAGTGTCTGCCGATGGTGCACTGGCGGCGCCTTTGGGGTGGGCCCAGGTCCAGAGCAGCTTGGCCACCTCTTCAATCCCCTGGCGCTTGGGTGCGGAAAACAGCATTACCTCCCCACCGCCCGCTTGCAGCTTGGTAATGGACAAAATTTTGGCCTGTTCGCTGCGGGTGAGTTTGTCGGCTTTGGTCAGGATGATCAGAAACTTCAGCCCTTCCTGCACCCGGGGACGGATCACATCGAGCAGGATTTCGTCGAGCTCTGTCATGCCATGGCGTGGGTCGCACATCAGCACAATGGCGTGCAGGTTTTTGCGCGTGACCAGGTAGTTGGCCATGACCTGTTGCCAGCGGATCTTGTCTTGTTTGGGCACCGCAGCGTAGCCATAACCCGGCAAATCCGTCAGCACCGCATCGGTCTGGCCTTGTCTGCCCAGTGCAAACAGGTTGATGTGCTGCGTGCGGCCTGGTTTTTTGGAGGCAAAAGCGAGTTGTTTTTGCTGCGTCAGGATGTTGATGCAGGTGGATTTGCCCGCGTTGGAGCGGCCGACAAAGGCGATTTCCGGTACATCCAGCTCGGGCAAAAAATGCAATTGGGGCGCAGTCGTGAGAAAGCGGGCGGTGTGTAGCCAGCCCATGGCCACCGTTTCCGCGGATTTCTCTGCGGTGGGGGCGGGGGGATTGGTGGCGCTTGTGGCGCGTGGGTTTGGTGTGTTGGTCATTGAATGTGAAGGTAAACCCAGTGCCGCATTGTAGAATGGCGCTGTTTTGCTCACCAGACACGACATTCCTATGAAGTTGATTGCACACCTGCTCCTTGTGGCCTCATTCGCGGCTTTCTCTGCGCCTTCTTTCGCAGAAGACGCCAAGCCCGAGGTTGCCAAAGCCGCCAAACCAGACTTGGTGAAGGGCGAGGCCAGCTACACCGCAGTGTGCGCCGCCTGCCACGGTGCGGACGGCAATGCCGGATCTCCGGCCTACCCCAAACTGTCGCAACAGCACCCCGAATATCTGGTCAAGCAGCTACAAGAGTTCAAGGCTGACAAGCGCAACAACCCGGTCATGAAGGGTTTTGCCTCCGCGTTGACAGATGCGGACATGAAAAACATTTCCTACTGGTTGACATCACAGAAAGCCAAGACCGGTTTTGCCAAAGACAAGGCCTTGGTGTCGCTGGGTGAGCGCATTTACCGCGGCGGTATTGCCGATCGCCAGGTGCCTGCCTGCGCGGGTTGCCACAGCCCCAATGGCGCCGGTATTCCTTCCCAGTACCCCCGCCTGAGCGGTCAACATGCGGATTACTCTGTGGCCCAGTTGGTGGCTTTCCGCGATGGCGTGCGCAAAAACAGCCTGCAGATGAGCCAAGTGGCCAGCAAAATGAACGACCGCGAAATCAAGGCTGTGGCGGATTACATCGCCGGCCTGCGCTAAGCCCTATTGTTCGGGGGATAGGTTCTGAGGAACCAATCACCCCGAGACCACCCTAACAGGCGGGTCCATCCCATGATGGCCTGCCTTTTTTTTTGAATTTCTACGGCCTCTCATGACAGTTTCCACCCAGGGTCTTGCGTTGAATTCGGGTTCGCGTGCTTGGCGCTCTGCGGTCGAGTTGTTGTCGTCCATGCGCTTTTCCATTTCGCTGCTCACGGTGATTTGTATTGCCTCGGTCATCGGCACCGTGCTCAAACAACACGAGCCCCTGAACAACTATGTGAACCAGTTCGGGCCCTTCTGGACCGAGGTGTTTGGTCTGGTCAGTTTGTACAGCGTGTACAGCGCGTGGTGGTTCCTGCTGATTCTGGCGTTTCTGGTGACCAGCACCTCTTTGTGTGTGGTCCGCAACACGCCCAAAATCTTGGCCGACCTCAAGTCGTACAAAGAAAATATTCGGGAACAAAGCCTGCAGGCGTTTGGACAGCGTGCACAGATGGTGCTGGCGGAGTCGGCAGAGCCTGCCGCCCACCGTGTTGGCAACTTACTGGTTAGCGGCGGCTGGCGGGTCAAGCTGCAGCGCCGTGAAACGCCGCAAGGCACCGGATGGATGGTTGCGGCCAAGGCCGGTGCCGCGAACAAGTTGGGGTATATCGCGGCCCACAGCGCGATCGTGTTGGTCTGTCTGGGCGGGCTGCTCGACGGTGATTTGATCGTGCGCGCGCAAATGCTGTTCAATGGCAAACAGGTCTACAAAGGCGGTGGTTTGATCGCAGATGTGCCGCAGCAGCACCGTCTGGGCGAGCGCAATCCGACGTTCCGTGGCAACCTGCTGGTGGCGGAAGGAACGCAGTCCAGCACGGCCATCCTGAACCAGTCAGACGGAGTCTTGCTCCAGGACTTGCCTTTTGCCATCGAACTCAAAAAATTCATCGTGGAGTACTACTCCACGGGTATGCCCAAGTTGTTTGCCAGCGATATCGTGATCCACGACAAGGCGACGGGTGAACGGATTGAGGCGCGCACCGAAGTCAACCATCCCGTGAAATACCGGGGCATCGAGATTTTTCAAAGCAGCTTTGACGATGGCGGCTCCAGCCTGCGCCTGCGTGCCCAATCCCTCACGGGGCGCACGCAGCCGTTTGATCTGGAAGGCATTGTGGGCGGTAGTTCGCAATTGACCAACGAGGCGGGCGCACCGGGCGACCAACTGACGGTGGAATACACCGGCCTGCGGGTGATCAACGTGGAAAACTTTGGTGGCAACCCTGCGGAGGGTATTGATGTGCGCAAGGTGGATTTGCGCGACGCCATGAACGCACAAATGGGCGCGGCCAACAAAACCAAAGAGCAAAAAAACCTGCGCAACGTGGGCCCCAGCGTGACCTACAAGCTGCGGGATGGTGCAGGGCAGGCGCGGGAGTACCACAACTACATGCTGCCCGTGGACATGGGGGAGGGGGTACCCGTGTTCCTGCTGGGCATGCGGGAGACACCGGCCGACACCTTCCGCTACATCCGGGTGCCCGCGGATGAAAAAGGCTCCATGGACGACTTTATGCGTTTGAGCCAGGCCCTGGCAAATCCGGCGCTGCGTGACAAAGCCGTGCAGCGCTACGCCGCCAAGGCCGTGGACGGCAAACGCCCGGAACTATCTGCGCAACTCAGTGCCTCGGCGGCGCGCGCCCTGGCTTTGTTTGCGGGTGTGCCGGTGGGCGGGCAGACGCCGGCGGTGGCAGGGCTGCAGGCCATTTCCGATTTCATTGAGGCCAACGTGCCCGAAGCTGAACGCAGCAAGGCGGGCGAAGTGCTGGTGCGTATTCTGAATGGGGTGCTGTTTGAACTGGAGCAGGTGGCGCGCGAGCAAGCGGGCATGCCGGCTTTTGCACCCGATGCCCGTGGCCAGGCCTTTATGACGCAGGCGGTGTTGGCGCTGAGCGACGTGCCCCTGTACCCGGCGCCTCTGGTGCTGACCTTGGCAGATTTCACACAGGTGCAAGCCAGTGTGTTTCAGGTCGCACGTGCCCCGGGTAAAACGGTGGTCTACCTGGGTTGCGCCTTGCTGATTCTGGGTGTGTTTGCCATGCTCTATGTACGGGAACGCCGCGTTTGGGTATGGTTGTCGCCTGGCCAGGGCAGCAACACATCCCAAGCCACCCTGGCGTTTTCAACGAACCGCAAGACCCTGGACAGCGACAAAGAATTTGAGCACCTCAAGGCGCGCTTGTTGGCGTGGAAGGAATAAGAGATATGAACGCAGTTTCCGGTACCCGTAACGAAACTTTGGCTCAGGCATCGGCTGACGCCCTCAGCCTGAACGTAGGTTATTTTGCCCGCCGCACTTGGTTTGACTGGTTGTTTGCAGTGTTGGTGATTGCTGGTGGGTTATTTGCCTTTATGCGTTACGCCGACAGCATGGACGTGTACGAAAAAGGCATTCTGTTGGCGGCCATTCCGTCTGTTATCTGGCTGGCCTGGTTCTGGCGCCCCTTGCAGGTGCTGATGCTGGTGGTGGCCGGTTTGTCCCTGGCGGCGGTGTTTTCCTACCAGGGGTCGCTAGACCGGGCCGAGACCGTGTTCTGGCTCAAGTACTTCTTGTCCAGCCAGTCGGCCATTCTGTGGATGAGCATGCTGTTTTTCATGGCCACCGTGTTTTACTGGGTGGGTGTGTTTGCCAAGGGCCGTGCCGATGGCATTGAGCTGGTGGCGTCGCGTTTGGTGTGGGTGGCCATCACCATGGCGCTGACTGGCACCATGGTGCGCTGGTACGAGAGTTATTTGTTGGGGGCCGACATTGGCCACATTCCAGTCAGCAATCTGTACGAAGTGTTTGTGCTGTTCTGCTGGATGACCGCGGCCTTCTACCTCTACTTCGAAGCCCAGTACCAGACCCGCTCCCTGGGGGCGTTTGTGATGCTGGTGATCAGCGCCGCCGTGGGTTTTTTGCTTTGGTACACCGTGGTGCGCCAAGCGCATGAGATTCAGCCTTTGGTGCCCGCGCTCAAGAGCTGGTGGATGAAACTGCATGTGCCGGCCAACTTCATTGGGTATGGCACTTTTGCGCTGGCGGCCATGGTGGCCTTTGCCTATCTGATCAAACAGCAAGCCACCGAAACCCGTTGGTACAAGCTGGCTCCTCTGTGGCTCTTGGGCATTGTGTTGTGTTTTGAGCCTCTGGTGTTCCGCCGTTCGGCCAGCGGTGGCATGAGTGACTACTGGGCGGTGTACTTTGGTGTGTCTGCCTTGGTGGTCGCGGGCATTTTGCTGGGGCGCAAGCAGATCGCTGTCAAGCTGCCCAGTTTTGAAATCCTGGACGACGTGATGTACAAGTCCATCGCCGTGGGTTTTGCCTTCTTCACCATCGCCACTGTGCTGGGGGCGCTGTGGGCGGCCGAGGCCTGGGGTGGCTACTGGAGTTGGGATCCGAAGGAGACCTGGGCGTTGATCGTTTGGCTCAACTACGCGGCCTGGCTGCACATGCGCCTAATGAAAGGCCTGCGTGGCACCGTGGCGGCCTGGTGGGCCTTGGCGGGCTTGGCGGTGACGACCTTTGCCTTTATTGGGGTCAATATGTTCCTCAGTGGACTGCACAGCTACGGAACTTTGTAAGAGAAAGCACTGTCGGACGACTAACGACCACACTAGGAGTCCCCATGCTGATCAAAACCCCGAGCTCCGGCTTTCACCACCCTGTTGCCAGCGAGATCACCTCACGCGGGGTGTACGAAGAGCGCCGCCGCATGCTCAAACACTTGGCCACGGGTGTGGCCGGGGTCGGTATGGCTCAATGGGCCGCCCGCGAGGCGATGGCGCAAAGCGCGGTATGGGGCGCTGCGCCCGGCAAGTTGGCCGCATTGCCATCGAAAGCCTCTGCCGTAGCAGGGGCCATGGCGATGGAGAAGGTAACCCCCTACAAGGACGCCAGCACTTACAACAACTACTACGAGTTTGGCACCGACAAAGCGGACCCCGCGGTCAACGCCCACACGCTGAAGACCTCACCCTGGTCGGTCGAGGTAGAGGGGCTGGTCAAGAAGCCCGGGCGTTTTGCGCTGGAAGACTTGCTCAAGCTCAGCCCCATGGAAGAGCGTATCTACCGCCTGCGCTGTGTGGAGGGCTGGTCCATGGTGATTCCCTGGGTGGGTTACTCGCTGGCCGAACTGATCAAGAAGGTGGAGCCGCTGGGGAGCGCCAAGTACGTGGAATTCGTGACCCTTGCCGACCCCAAGACCATGCCCTTTGTGGGTTCGCGCGTGCTGGATTGGCCCTACACCGAAGGCCTGCGTTTGGATGAGGCCATGCACCCGTTGACCCTGTTGAGTTTTGGTATGTACGGTGAAGTGTTGCCCAAGCAGAATGGTGCACCGGTGCGGTTGGTGGTGCCATGGAAGTATGGCTTCAAGAGTGGCAAGAGCATCGTGAAGATCCGCTTCACCGAAAAACAGCCGGGCACGGCCTGGAACAAGGCGGCGGCCAACGAGTATGGCTTTTACTCCAACGTGAACCCGAATGTGGACCACCCGCGCTGGAGCCAGGCGACGGAGCGACGCATTGGTGAAGATGGCCTGTTTGCCAAGAAACGCAAGACCCTGATGTTCAACGGTTACGAGGCCCAGGTGGGGCAGTTGTACGCCGGTATGGACCTGAAAAAGTTCTACTGACCCAATGGCAACCGTGAATGCCTGCTTGGCCCACCGCGCGGCCAAACCGGCGGTGTTTGTTGTGGCTGCCTTGCCCTTGTGCTGGTTGGTCTTCGCTGCGTTTGCGGATCGCTTGGGCGCCAATCCTGCCGAGGCCTTGGTGCGGGCCACGGGGGACTGGACGCTGCGCATGTTGTGTGTGGTGCTGGCGGTGACACCCTTGCGCACGATGGCGGGTTGGCCTGCGCTGGCCCGGCTGCGGCGCATGCTGGGGTTGTGGACGTTCGCCTACGCGGCCTTGCACCTGCTGGCCTATAGCTGGTTTGACATGGGGTTTGACGTGGGCGATATCGCCAAGGACATTGCCAAGCGGCCCTTCATCCTGGTGGGCTTCACTGCCCTGCTGCTGCTGCTGGCGCTGGCCGCCACGTCGTTTAACCGTGTGATCAAGGCCATGGGCGCCAAACGTTGGCAAGCGCTGCACCGGGCGGTGTACCTGGTGGCCGCGCTGGCACTGCTGCATTTCTTCTGGATGCGGGCCGGCAAAAACAACTTCACCGAGGTGGCGGTCTACGCACTCATCATTGCCATCCTGCTGGGTTGGCGTTTGCGCCGGTTTATCAATAAAAACAAGGTATAGCTCGCATGGATATTGCGCAAGCAGCTCCTATTTTGATAGTAAATCAGAGCAGCAACTCACCACGCAACTGGTCTGCCAGGCTGTCGCGTTGGCGAATCAGGTGGGCCTGTGTGCCATCCACCAGAACCTCGGCGGCCTTGGGGCGGGAGTTGTAGTTGCTGGACATGCTCATGCAGTAGGCTCCCGCTGACAGCACGGCCAGGCGGTCGCCGGCCTGCACCTGCAGACTGCGGTCGTGGCCTATCCAGTCACCGCTCTCGCACACGGGGCCCACCACGTCGTAGACCGTGCTGTCCTGCACGGTGGCCGTGGCCTGCAGCGGTACGATACGGTGAAAGGCCTGGTACATGGCAGGCCGCGGTAGGTCGTTCATCGCGGCGTCCACGATGCAGAAGTTCTTTTGTTCGCCGGGCTTGAGGTACAGCACCTCGGTCACGCACAGGCCGGCATTGCCCACCAGCGAGCGCCCGGGCTCGATCATCAGCTTGCGCTGGCCAAAGCCGCGCGCATCCAGCTTGGCCAGGAGCTTGGCCCACAGCGCGTCGGCTGCGGGCGGGGTGTCGTCGTTGTAGTTGATGCCCAGGCCGCCACCAAAGTCGATGTGTTCGATGGGGATACCTGCCGCCTCGATGGATTCGACCAAGTCCAGCATGCGGTCCATGGCGTCCAGGTAGGGCGTTTCTTCGGTGATCTGCGAGCCGATGTGGCAGTCAATACCCACCACCTGCAGGCCGGGCAGGGCGGTTGCGTGCTGGTAGGTGGCCAAGGTGCGTTCGTGTGCAATGCCAAACTTGTTGCCCTTGAGTCCGGTGGAGATGTAGGGGTGGGTCTTGGGGTCCACATTGGGGTTCACGCGGATGCTGATGGGCGCCTTGCGGCCGGCCGCCATGGCGACCTGGTTGAGCACCTCGATCTCGGCCTCGCTTTCCACGTTGAAGCAGCCAATGCCTGCGAGCAGCGCCTCGTGCATTTCTGCGCGGGTCTTGCCTACCCCCGAGAAAATGATCTTGCGGGCATCACCACCAGCGGCCAGCACGCGGGCCATTTCACCACCCGAGACGATGTCAAAGCCGCAGCCGGCCTTGGCAAACAGCTGCAAAACAGCCAGCGAGGAATTGGCTTTCATCGCGTAGCAGATTTGCGCGTTGCGGCCGGCAAAACCCTTTTGGTAGGCCGCCAGCGCCGCCAACATGGCGGCTTTGGAATACACAAACAGGGGGGTGCCGTGTTGTGCCGCGAGTGCGTCAACGGTGCAGTCCTCTACATGGAGTTGCCCTTGGGCGTAATGAACGAAAGGGTGGCCGGGCAGTGTGGAGGAGTTCATGGGGCGGTGTTTGAGGAGGGGGCGTCGGCGGGCGTCGTGGGGGAGATGGCAGGCGTTGCCGAGGGGCTGCGGGTGGTGGGTTTGGCAGGCAAATACAGCGAGCCAGTCTGGCCGCAGGCGGCCACAGTGAGCACACTGAGGGCAAGGGCAAGAGGTCTGACTAGAATTTGGGCTGCTTTCAACATAACGAAATTGTAATGACCGACCAAGAATTCATGGATCGCGCAGAGGCGCTGCTGCAAGCGGTGGAGGTGTGCTGCGACCGGATCAACGATGACTCGGACGCCGACATTGACAACCAGCGGGTGGGTGGCATGGTGACTTTGACCTTTGCCAACCGCAGCCAGATCATCATCAACCTGCAAAAACCGCTGCACGAGGTTTGGATGGCGGCCAAGTCGGGCGGCTACCACTACCGCTGGGTGGATGGGCAATGGCAAGACACCAAGGGGCAAGGCGAGTTTTTTGCCGCCTTGACTGCCAATGCCAGCCAGCAGGCTGGCATGGCACTGCCATTCCGTGCCTGATTATTGGGTGAAGAGGTCGAGGATTTTCTTCTTCTCCTCGGCCGCAGGCATCGGAATGGTTTCGGCCTCGGGCGCATCCCCCAAGCCCAAGGACGAGATGCCTGCGCCTTTGGCGAATTCATCGTAGTACCACTCGCCGCCGACATACACCACGCCTTCGGGGGCGCTCACTTCGGCCACGGGCACATTCTTGAGCACGGTTTCCATGAAGCTGATCCACACCGGCAGGCTGAGCCCGCCCCCGGTTTCACGGTCGCCCAGTTTGCGTGGGGTGTCGTAGCCAATCCAGGTGACCGCGGCCAACGTGGGTTGGTAGCCGGCAAACCAGGCGTCCATGGAGTCGTTGGTGGTACCGGTTTTGCCATACAGGTCGGGGCGTTTGAGTGTTGCCTGCGCACGAGCGGCGGTGCCTGAGCGGGTCACCTCCTGTAGCAGGCTGGACATGATGAAGGCGTTGCGCGGTTCGATGGCGCGCTCGCTTTCCTCCAGCACCGGGGCCGAGGACTCCACCAGTACTTTGCCGCGTTGCTCGCTGACCTTGGAGATGACCCAGGGATTGACGCGGTAGCCTCCATTGGCAAACACGGAATAACCGGTTGCCATTTGCATGGGGGTGACCGTGCCCGCGCCCAGGGCCATGGTGAGGTACGCGGGGTGTTTTTCCGCTTCAAAGCCGAACTTGGTGACCCACTGCTGGGCGTATTCGGTCCCGACCGATTGCAGCACCCGAATCGAAATCATGTTCTTGGATTTGGCCAAGCCACGGCGCAAGGTCATGGGGCCTTCAAAGGTGCCATCGTAGTTTTTGGGCTCCCAGGGTTGCCCGCCTGTGACGCCAGCGCTGAAGAACAGGGGCGCATCGTTGACCACGGTGGCGGGTGTGAATCCCTTTTCCAGTGCTGCGGAGTAAATGAACGGTTTGAAGCTGGAGCCCGGTTGGCGCAATGCCTGTGTGACGTGGTTGAACTTGTTTTTGGCAAAGTCAAAGCCGCCTACCAAGGCCTTGATGGAGCCATCCCGTGGGTCTAGGGCGATAAAGGCTCCTTCGACTTCTGGCAGCTGCGTCATTTCCCATGTGCCTTTGCTGGTCTTGGCGACACGAATCACCGCGCCGCGGCGGATCTTGATGTTGGGCGGCGCCTTTTCCGACAGGCCCGATTGGGCGGGCTTAAGCCCATCCCCGGTGATTTCCACAATCTCGGCATTCTGGCGAATCGCTTTGATGAGTTTGGGCGTGGCTTCGAGCACCACGGCGGACATGACATCGCCATTGTCCGGGTGTTCGTCCAGTGCATCATCAAGGGCGTCTTCGAGTTCCTGGGCATTGCTGGGCAGGGTGACAAACTTTTCCGGCCCTCGGTACACCTGCCGCCGTTCGAAGTCCATGATGCCCCGGCGCAGGGCTTTGTAGGCCGCCATTTGGTCTTGGGTGCGCAGGGTAGTCTGGACATCCAAGCCACGGGTATAGGTTTCGTCGCCGTACTGTGCAAAGACCAACTGGCGCACCATTTCTGCCACATATTCGGCGTGGATGGGGTTGGCTGCTGCGTTGTTTTTGATCTTCAGCGGCTCCGCTTTGGCAGCTTCAGCTTGTTCTTCGGTGATGAAGTTGTTCTCCAGCATCCGGTCAATGATGTGGAGCTGGCGCGAGCGGGCGCGTTTGGGGTTGACGATAGGGTTGTAGGCCGAAGGCGCCTTGGGCAGACCGGCCAGCATGGCGGCCTCGGCCACTGTGATGTCTTTGAGCGGTTTGCCAAAGTAGGTTTC
Organism: Rhodoferax sp. XS2R6; assembly: GCF_056521365.1. Lineage (NCBI taxonomy): Bacteria > Pseudomonadati > Pseudomonadota > Betaproteobacteria > Burkholderiales > Comamonadaceae > Rhodoferax > Rhodoferax sp. XS2R6. The sequence continues at coordinate 260,322 of NZ_JBWMAY010000004.1, forward strand.
GGAGGCGGCTGCAAAGCCATACGCCCGGTTGCCGAGGTAGATCTGGTTCATGTAGATTTCCAGAATCTGGTCTTTGCTGAGGAAGTGCTCCAGCTTGAACGTCAGCAGAATTTCGTAAATCTTGCGGGTGAAGGTTTTTTCGGAAGACAGATAGACATTGCGCGCCACTTGCATGGTGATGGTGGATGCCCCCTGGCTTTTGACGCGGCCGACGTTGGCGAGTCCCGCGCGAATCACACCCACATAGTCCACGCCACCGTGTTCATAGAAGCGGGCATCTTCGATGGCCAAGATGGCGTGGGTCATGACTTTGGGAATGTCTTTGATGGGGGTGAGGTTGCGACGCTCTTCTCCAAATTCGCCAATCAGATCGCCATCAGCCGAGAACACGCGCAAAGGCAGCTTGGGGCGGTAGTCCGACAGGTCGGAGATATCCGGCAAGTTGGGAAATGCCATGGCCAACGCCAATGCGACCATGGCCAGTACAGAGAACAGGCCCGCCAAACCCAGGCCCACCAGCCAGAGGAGGAGGCGCAGTGCCCAGTGCATGGGTGCGGACGAGGTCGAGGATTCGGGTTTGGATGCGGACATACGGGGTGGGAGCGGGTGTTTGCCAGATTATAAAAATGCCGGTAGCAGGCTCCCGGAGGTGACAGGTGGGATTCTTGAGCATAGCTGGCAGACCAGCTGGGAGGCAGGGTATGAAAACCCCTGGTCGCTTACTTTGCGTAACAAAGCGTCTGCTTTTGGCAACGTTGCTGCAGAGCAAAATGGCAAAAAACCTTTGCCGCTCAATGATCTTGCTGCTAGCATTGAAGTGATTTCTTAAGTTTCACCAGCCAGTTGCTGGTTTGTTTCAGGGGACCGTTTTGATCTCATTGGGGTCGTTATTCAGTCGACAGCCCGCTCCTATGCTCGGGCTGGACATCAGTTCGTCCAGCGTCAAGCTGGTGGAGCTCGGACGTGACAAGGCCGGCAATCTGGTCTTGGAGCGCTGTGCCATTGAGCCGCTGGAGCGGGGTTGGATTTCCGACGGCAACATCGAGAAATTTGACGAAGTGGCTGAGGCAGTGCGCCGGCTAGTCAAAAAAAGCGGTACCAAGACCAAACAAGTGGCTATGGCGCTGCCACCCTCTGCGGTGATTACCAAAAAAATCATCTTGCCGGGTGGTATGACCGATCAGGATCTGGAGATGCAGGTCGAGTCCGAAGCCAATCAATACATTCCCTTCCCGCTTGATGAAGTGAGTCTGGACTTCTGCGTGATTGGTCCAAGTGCTTCGTCTGCTGGTGATATCGAGGTGCTGATTGCGGCCTCTCGGCGGGAAAAAGTGCAAGACGTACAAGGTTTGGCCGAAGCCGCGGGGCTGACTCCGGTGATCGTAGACGTGGAGTCTTACGCCTCGCGCCTGGCTGCTGGGCGACTGATTGCCAATCTGCCGAACGAAGGCGCTGGGTTGATTGTTGCGCTGTTTGAAATTGGTGCATTGACCACAAGCATGCAAGTCATGCGCGATGACGAGGTACTTTACGATCGCGACCAAGCTTTTGGTGGTGCGCAACTGACCCAGTTAATCGTGCGCCAGTATGGTTTCTCCCAAGAAGAGGCGGAGAGCAAAAAGCGCAGTGGCGAGCTTCCTGAAGACTATGAGTCTGCAGTTTTAAAGCCTTTTATAGACACGATGGTGCAGGAATTGGGTCGCGCATTGCAGTTTTTCTTCACTAGCACGCCGCACAACAAAGTGGACTACATCATGTTGGCAGGTGGATCTGCCGCCTTGCCTGGCTTGACCAATGCGGTCACCCAGCACACCACCTTCCCTTGCAGCTTGTTGAATCCTTTCGACGGCATGGAAATTGGGGATGGCGTCAGGCTCAAGCGTATGACGCGTGAAGCACCGTCTTATTTGACATCTTGTGGTTTGGCCTTGCGGAGGTTTGCGCAGTGATACTGATCAACCTACTGCCCCACCGCGAGGCGGCGCGCAAGCGTCGCCGTGATTTATTTAACGTATCAGTGGGTGCTTCGGCGTTGTTGGGAGGGCTCATTGCCGGATCCATTTTTATTTGGTATCAGGCCGCGATCACATCTCAGCAATCCAACAATACATTGCTGGAAACTGAAATTAAAAAGCTGGAAGCACAGATCAAGGATATTGCTACGCTGGAGTCAGAAATTGCCGCCTTGCGGGCCCGTCAGCAGGCCGTAGAAGACTTACAGTCTGACCGCAACTTACCAGTTCATTTGTTGACGGAATTGGTTAATCAACTGCCTGATGGCGTCTACGTCAACAGGATGACGCAAGTGGACCAAATGGTGACATTGAACGGTGTGGCTCAGTCCAATGAGCGGGTGTCTGAGCTGTTGCGTAATTTGGCGAATAACACCTCGTGGTTTTCCAAGCCGGAACTGATCGAAATTGTTTCTGGAAGTGCTGCAATTTCTGCCAAAGAGCAAAAGCGCGTCGCCAATTTTGTCATCAAGGTTCGTTTAGTGCGTGCGAGTGAGGCGGAGAAGAATGCGGCTCAGGCCGCTATGGCTGCGTCTAGCCCGATTCAGCCTGCGTCGGCAGCGGCCCCTGTGTCTGCCAAACAATAGACATTGCGTATGGCCAAAACCACATCTCCATCGATCGATTTTGCAGCTTTTCAGGAGAAACTGGCGAGCCAGTTTCGCGATCTCGATCCCAAAGACCCCTCTCTGTGGCCTTCGATTCCGCAGTACGCATTATTTGTATTTACCACCGTGCTCGTCGTCGTAGCGCTCTGGTTTGTTTGGCTCAGTGGATCTGAGGAAACTCTTAAACTGGAGCAGGATAAGGAAGTTGTCCTGCGCGAGGATTACAAGAAGAAGCTCGTGAAAGCCGTCAATCTGGATGTTCTTCGTAAACAACGGGAACAGGTGCAGCAGTACGTGACCCAGCTAGAGAAGCAACTGCCAAGCAAAGCGGAAATGGATGCCTTGTTGTCGGATATCAACCAAGCTGGTTTGGGGCGCAGTTTGCAATTCGACCTTTTTCGACCAGGGCAGGTAGCGGTAAGAGAATATTACGCAGAACTGCCGATTACTCTGCGTGTCGCAGGGCGCTACCACGATATCGGTGCATTCGCTTCCGATATCGCGCATTTGTCGCGAATCGTGACCTTGAACAACTTGACAGTGACGCCCCGTTCTGATGGCACATTGATACTGGATGCTACGGCCAAAACGTTCAGGTACCTGGACTCCGGTGAGGTTCAAGCCCAACGCAAGGCCACTGGAGCGAAAAAATGAAGCTCTACTGCTGTATTTTGAGTGCCTGCTTTTGTATTTTGTTGGCCGGATGTGGTGCTTCCAGCGACGATGAGATAAGACAGTGGATGGTTGATGAGCGCAATCAAACGCGCCCCAAAGTCAACGCTATTCCTGCACCCAAACAGTTTTTGCCTGAGCCCTATGCCAGTGCCGCTGCTTTGGAACCCTTCAGTAGTCAGAAACTGACCCAAGCCTTGAAACGTGATTCGGCACAGACGGTGTCCAATGCGGCCTTGGTGGCGCCAGAGTTGGCCCGTCGCAAAGAGCCTTTGGAGGCCTTCCCTCTGGATACCATGGCTTTGGTCGGCAGTATTGTCAAGTCGGGGCAGCCAGTGGCTTTGGTCAGGGTTGATAGCTTGTTATACCAAGTCAAAGTGGGCAACTATCTGGGCCCGAACTATGGGCGAGTCATGAAAATCGATGAGACCGAAGTCACTTTGCGTGAAATTGTGCAGGACGCCGTTGGCGAGTGGATTGAACGCGCTGCAACCCTGTCGTTGCAAGAGAGGTCGAAATGATGATTCCTATGCTTATGCGAGAACTGCTAATGTACAAAAGAGTTTGTGCGGCCTTTCTGTTGTCTTTGTGTGGTTTGGTGTATGCCCAGCCCGCGATTGAGGCCGTGACTGGCTCCATGCAAGGAGGAGGGGAGGTCATCAAGATTGATCTCTCTCAAGCCTTGACTGCCTTGCCGACGGGTTTTGCTATTCAATCCCCGGCGCGGATTGCTTTGGACTTTCCTGGAGTGTCAAATGCCATGGGGCGTTCGACAGTAGAAATTAACCAAGGCAATTTGCGCTCTGTCAGCGTCGTTCAAGCGGGCGAGCGCACCCGTGTCGTGTTGAATCTGAAGCAACCGACCGCCTACAAGGCTGAGATTCAGGGTAAATCGCTGTTAGTGGCTTTGGAGCCAGTGGTAGCCAGTGCCCCGGCTGCAATCACTAATTTTGCAGAGAGCCGCAATCGGGATAGTGCGCCTTTGAAGGATTTGGATTTTCGCCGTACGTCGGATGGTGCGGGCCGTGTTGTTGTAACTTTGCCCAACAACCAAGTGGGTGTGGATATTCGACAGCAAGGCCAGACCTTGGTTGTCGATTTCATGAAATCGACCTTGCCTGAAGGTTTGCGCCGCAAGCTGGACGTTAGTGATTTTGGTACACCTGTGAAGTCTGTGACTTCCGTCCAATCGGGTGACCGTGTGCGCATGATCATCGAACCGCAGGGGCAATGGGAGCACTCGGCTTACCAGAGTGATGAGCAGTTCGTGGTGGAGATCAAGGAGATCAAGGTTGATCCCAAAAAACTTACCCAAGGCGTGGGATACAACGGCCAGAAGCTGTCCTTGAATTTTCAGAATATTGAGGTTAGGAGTCTGTTGCAGGTTATCGCAGACTTTACCAATTTCAATATCGTGACTTCGGATTCTGTATCCGGCTCGGTGACCTTGCGTTTGCAAGATGTACCTTGGGATCAGGCGCTGGATATCATTTTGCAGGCTAAGGGCTTGGGATTGCGCAAGAGCGGCAATGTGTTGTGGGTTGCACCCAAAGATGAAATCGCGGCTAAGGAAAAACTGGATCTGGAGTCTGTAGTGGCAGTGCAAAACCTGGAGCCCTTGCGCACCCAAGCATTCCAGATCAATTACGGCAAAGCTTCAGACATTGCCGCTGGTTTGGTCGCTGCTGGCTCTGGCCCTGGCCAAGGGGTAACGCCAAGCCGGATTTTGAGCAGCCGTGGCAGTGTGATCTACGAGAACCGCACCAATCAGTTGTTTGTGACTGACATCCCCAGTAAATTGGAGCAGGTGCAGCAGTTGATCGCCAAGATTGATATCGCCGTGCGCCAAGTTTTGATCGAGGCACGTATCGTCGAGGCGTCGGACAGCTTTGGCAAATCTTTGGGTGTCAAGTTGGGTGGCGGCGGCACAGCGGCTGCCTCTGGTGATCGGCCAGGCTTGGCTATCGGTTCTAGTTATGTGGCCGGGTCTGCAGCAACCACTTCTGGAAATTTTGTTAATTTGCCTTCCACTGGCGCTTTGGGATCGAGTAGCCCAGGTACGTTCGCTCTATCCATCTTTGGCGCAGGTGCGGATCGATTTCTAAATTTGGAAATCTCCGCTTTGGAGGCAGATGGCAAAGGCAAAGTGGTGTCCAGCCCCCGCGTAGTGACCGCGGATCAAATCAAAGCGCTGATTGAGCAAGGTACGGAGTTGCCTTACCAAGTAGCCTCTTCTAGTGGTGCGACGTCGATCGCGTTCCGCAAAGCCAACTTGAAGCTGGAGGTGTTGCCGCAAATCACCCCAGAAGGCAACATCATCCTGACGTTGGATGTAACCAAAGACACGGTGGGTCAGTCCACACCAGCAGGTTTTGCGATTGATACCAAACACATCCAGACCCAGGTCTTGGTGGAGAACGGCGGAACTGTGGTGATCGGCGGTATCTTTACCGAAGACCAGACCGAGAGCGAAACCAAGGTGCCATTCTTTGGCGATCTGCCAGGCTTGGGTGTTTTGTTCCGCAATCGTTCCAAGTCCACGACCAAGCGTGAGATGCTGGTATTCATCACCCCCAAGGTGTTGTCTGACAAAGCAATCGCCCGTTAACGCTGGAGTCGGTGGGTGAGTTTGTCTTGCATCTGAGTATCAGCCTGGTCGGTTTGCCCGGCTCAGGAAAAACTACTGTCGGGAGGCAGCTTGCACGCAGGCTTCGCCTCCCTTTCGTTGACTCTGACCATGCCATCGAATCCCGGCTGGGGTGTTCGATTCGCGAGTTTTTTGACCGGGAAGGCGAAGCCAAGTTTCGAGACATTGAGCAGGACGTGCTGGATGACCTCACGCAGTCCCCAACGTCGGTGATTTCCACGGGGGGAGGGGCTGTGTTGCGGCATGCCAACCGGGAGCATCTGCATGTTCGCAGCCATGTGGTCTACCTCAAGTCCACCCCCGAAGAGTTGTTTCGACGCCTGCGCCACGATGTCAGTCGTCCTCTCCTCCAGGTGGCTGACCCCTTAACCCGCATGCGCGATTTGTTTGCGGTGCGTGATCCTTTGTACCGTGAAACCGCCCACTTTGTGCTGGAAACTGGACGTCCCTCCGTGGCAACGCTTGTCAATATGGTGGTCATGCAGTTGGAGTTGTCCGGGCATTTGCCCGCAGCCTAAGGTAACCTTATCGGCTTGTGTGATCGGGGTGCGTGCGCCTAGCCTCTAAACTCGGGGTATGACGACGCCTACTTTCTCCACCGTTTCTATCGATCTGGGGGAGCGCAGCTATCCCATCCATATTGGCACTGCCTTGCTGGCCCAGGCTTCCACCTACGCCCAGCTCCCCAAGGCAGCCCATGCCGTGGTGGTGACCAACACCACCGTGTCTCCCTTGTATTCTGATACGCTGGTATCTGCTCTGCGCGCGCGTTACCCGGCTGTGGAACTGGTGGTGTTGCCTGATGGTGAGAGTTACAAACACTGGCAGATGCTGAACCAGATATTCGATGCCCTGCTGGGCAAGGGCTGTGACCGCAAAACCATTTTGTTTGCCCTGGGCGGTGGTGTGGTGGGGGACATGACGGGTTTTGCCGCCGCCAGTTACATGCGTGGCGTGCCGTTTGTGCAGGTGCCCACCACCCTGTTGGCGCAGGTGGATTCTTCGGTAGGCGGCAAGACCGGCATCAACCACCCTATGGGCAAGAACATGATCGGCGCGTTCTACCAGCCGCAAATGGTGGTGTGTGACATCGACACCCTTAAGACATTGCCAGCGCGCGAATTGAGCGCGGGCCTGGCAGAGGTCATCAAATACGGCCCAATTGCCGATCTGCAGTTTCTGGACTGGATTGAAGCCAACTTGGACGCCTTGCTTGCGCGTGACCCCCAGGCCCTGGCCTACGCGGTGCAGCGCAGCTGTGAGATCAAGGCCTGGGTGGTGGGCCAGGACGAGCGGGAAGCCGGGCTGCGCGCGATCCTGAATTTTGGCCATACATTTGGCCACGCCATCGAAGCCGGGCTGGGTTATGGCGAATGGTTGCATGGCGAAGCCGTAGGCTGTGGCATGGTGATGGCAGCGCATCTGTCGCAGCGCCTGGGCCTGCTGGATGCCGACTTTGTGAAGCGCTTGACGGGCTTGATCGCCAAAGCCGGCTTGCCGATCCAGGGCCCCAAACTGGATGCGGCGGACAATGCCGGGCGTTACCTGGCGCTGATGCGCTTGGACAAAAAATCGGAAGCCGGCAACATCCGCTTTGTGGTGATTGATGGCCCAGCACGTGCGGCCGTGCGCGGCGCACCGGATGCAATGGTGCGCGAGGTCATTGACCACTGTTGCGTCTGATTCGCTATTGATTTAATAGCTTCTCGCGCATATTCCATAAGCTCTAGAGCCAGATTTCATGCCAAAAACCTTGCGCCCCTACGCCTGTGATCCCGCGCAATCGCGTGGGCGGCGGTATGCGCAGCCGGATGCGCCCACGCGCACCGCCTTTCAGCGTGACCGTGACCGCATCGTGCACTCCACGGCCTTCCGGCGGCTGGTCTACAAGACGCAGGTGTTTATCAACCACGAAGGGGATTTGTTCCGCACGCGGTTGACCCACTCGCTGGAGGTGGCCCAACTGGGGCGGTCCATGGCCCGCACCTTGGGGCTGAGCGAAGACCTGGTGGAAACCATTGCGCTGGCCCATGACCTGGGGCATACCCCGTTTGGCCACGCGGGGCAGGACGCGCTCAACGAATGTATGGAGCCCTATGGAGGCTTTGAACACAACCTGCAAAGCCTGCGCGTGGTGGACTGGCTGGAAGAGCGCTACCCGCAGTTCGACGGGCTCAACCTAAGCTTTGAAGCGCGCGAAGGCATTCTCAAACATTGCTCGCGCCGCAACGCCCAGGCGATCGAGGCGGTGGAGCCTTCCTATTCCGATGGCGGCGGTGGGGTAGGGCGCCGTTTTCTGGACAAGGCGCAGCCCAATCTGGAGGCACAGCTCTGCAACCTGGCCGACGAGATTGCCTACAACGCGCATGACATTGACGATGGCGTGCGGTCTGGCCTGCTGACGCTGGAACAGCTGCAGGACGTTCCGCTGTTTGCCGGGTTCAGCCAGGCCGCACTGGCGCAGCACCCCGATCTGAGCCAGCCCTCGCAGGCGCGACGCTGGTTGTACGAGTCCATCCGCCTGATGCTGAGTGCGCAGGTTTACGACCTGATGGCCGCCACCCAGATCGCGTTGGATGCGGCACAACCGGCGTCCGTGGTTGACGTGCGCCAGCACCCTGAGGCGCTGGTGTGTTTCAGTGCCGACATGCGGGCCCAGTCCCGGGCCATGAAAGCCTTTTTGTTCAAGCACCTGTACCGCCACCCCCAGGTCACGCAAACCATGGCGCAGGCCAAACAGGTGATTGCGGATTTGTTTGCGGCGTATTGTGATGCCCCCACACAAATGCAAAACGAAGCAGCAGTTCGTCTGGCCGCACAAGCACCGACGCACCACCTGCACGATGCCAGTGTGGAGCGCCGGATCGCTGACTACATTGCCGGCATGACCGATCGGTTTGCGCTGCGCGAACATGAACGTCTCACAGGAAAACGCCTGTTTGCCGCATGAGCCAGACTTGCACAACGTCCATGTTTCCCTCTACCAACCCTCCAGACTCCGACACAGTGGCTGTCATCGCCGCCATGCAGCAGTGGCTGGAGCGTGCCGTGATCGGCCTGAATCTGTGCCCCTTTGCCAAGGCGGTGCACGTCAAGCAGCAGATCCATTACGTGGTCTACCCGGGCGACGATGCCCAGGAATGCCTGGCTGTGCTGCGTGCCGAGTTACGTGACCTGGCCGTGGCGGACCCGGAGGTGCGTGACACCACCTTGCTGATTGCCCCCCATGCCTGGCCCGATTTTCTGGACTTCAATGACTTTGTGGACCAGGCCGATCGGGTGTTGCGAAAAGCCAAGCTGGACGGCGTGTTGCAGATCGCCAGTTTTCACCCCCAATTCCAGTTTGCCGACAGCGAACCCAATGCCATCAGCAACTACACCAACCGAGCCCCGTTTCCCACCCTGCATTTGCTGCGCGAAGTGAGCCTCGATAAGGCGGTCCAGGTTTTCCCCAACGCTGAATCCATTTTTGAAAAAAACATCGAAACGCTTGAGCGTCTGGGGCATTCCGGTTGGGATGCGTTAGGGCTGACACCCTCCAAGGAATCATCATGAATAAGTCGGTACACAAGCGGGGCAGCAAACCGGCTCCAGCGCCAGCAGCCCATCCCCTGGCCGATGACGTGCGCCCCGGGCAATCTATCCAGCTGTTGCAAGAGCTGCACATCCTTACGCGTGAGGGAAAACTCAACCAGGACTCGCGCCGCAAGCTCAAGCAGGTTTACCACCTCTACCAGTTCATCGAAAAGCTCATGCTGGAGCTGCCACCCAGCAGCACTGGCACGCTGACCCTGGCCGACCACGGCGCGGGCAAGTCTTACTTGGGCTTCATCCTGTACGACTTGTTCTTCAAAAATATGCCGGCTAGCCACCTCTACGGCATCGAGACGCGGGCTGAACTGGTACTGAAATCGCAGGCGCTGGCGCAACAGCTGGGCTTTGGGCGCATGAGTTTTCTCAACACCAGCGTGGCCGAATCGACCCAGTCCGCCGCCTTGCCGCCCACCTTCGACGTGGTCACGGCATTACATGCCTGCGACACCGCTACCGACGATGCCATTGCGTTTGGCCTGCAAAAGAAGGCCCGTGCTTTTGTGTTGGTGCCCTGCTGTCAGGCCGAGGTGGCGCGCCACTTGAGCCAGAGCAAGGCCTTGTCGCTCACCCGCACGCCGCTGGCCGAGCTATGGCGTCACCCGCTGCACACGCGGGAAATGGGCAGCCAGATCACCAATGTGCTGCGCTGCCTGTACCTGGAGGCCCATGGCTACCAGGTGACGGTGACCGAGCTGGTGGGCTGGGAGCACAGCATGAAAAACGAGCTGATCCTGGCCCGCTACACCGGCCAGCGCAAACGGGCGGCCGCCCAGCGCCTGCGCGCCATTCTGGAAGAATTTGGCTTGCTGGCCCTGCTTGACACACGGTTTACATTGCCAGAAGACAATGCGCAGGACAACGCCTTGCCAGCCTGAGCCGTTGAAGGTGCTGGCGAGGTGGTTCGCTATCGTGAAACAGGAGTTTGTATGCAAAAGTTTGTGAAGTTGACGGGTTCGGTTGTTGTCGTGTTGGCCTTGGCCGCCTGTGCCAGCAGCAGCCCGGACGTCATTCAGCGCGGTGATGCCCAGCGCATGGCCCAGGTGCAAGACGGCGTGGTGCTGTCGGTGCGCAACGTGGTGGTGGACGGCAGCCAGACCGGTGCCGGTGCGGCAGTTGGCGGTGTGGTGGGCGCCATTGGTGGTTATAGCGGCAGCAGTGTGTCCCGCGAAGCCCAGGTGCTGGGGGTGCTGGCGGGGGTGGCTGGTGCGGCTGCCGGCAATGCCATCGAGCGGTTTGCCACCAAGGAAGACGCGGTTGAAATCCTGGTGCAGCTTAAAGGCGGCGACCGCCGTGCCATTGTGCAGGCCAAGGGTAACGAGCAATTGGTCGCCGGAGATCCGGTGATTCTGGTGACCACGGGCGGCAAGGTGCGCGTGACCAAGGCACCCAAGTAAGCTGACCTGGATCAATACTGCCTGGGAGCTACGGCTCCACAATGGGACCCGAACGAGCGCAATGGAGCGCTCGTTGTCTTTTGGGGTTCCCTGCCATGCCGATCGAGCTGTACAAAGATGCCCATCACTGCTGTGTGATGTTTACCGACCTGGTGTCCGACGAAGCCGAGGCCGTGCAGGCCAACCAGTTCCTGATCGTCAACCACGGCGCGGGTGTCATCCTCGACCCCGGTGGCAACATGACCTACAACGAGCTGAATCTGACTATGCGCAAGTACATTGCGCCCCAGCACCTCGACTACATCCTCGCGTCACACGCCGACCCCGACATCATTGCCTCTTTGGATCGGTGGATGACCGCGACCCAGGCCAAACTGGTGATCTCCAAACTCTGGGCGCGCTTTGCGCCCCACTTCTGCAAGATTGGCAAAACAGAGGATCGCATTATTGCCATCCCGGACGAGGGCGGCCTGCTGCGTTATGGCAAGGCAGACCTCTGGTTGCTGCCCGCCCACTTCCTGCATTCCGAAGGCAATTTCCAGTTTTACGACCCAGTCAGCAAGATCCTGTTCTCGGGCGACCTGGGCGTATCCCTTGTCAGTGGTCAGGAGGCCCAACAGTTCATCACCTCGCTGACCCCCATGCCCCCTGGCATGGAAGCGTTTCATCGCCGCTACATGGTTAGCAACAAGATTCTCCGGCTGTGGGTGCGCATGGTGCGGGATCTGGATATCGCCATGATCGTGCCCCAGCATGGCGCACCGCTCAAGGGCGAGGCGATTGGCCAGCTGCTGGACTGGTTGGAAACCCTGTCTTGCGGCATTGATCTCATGGGAACCCCGCAGTACCAGCTGCCGCAATCGCGGCTCTGAGTCCGCCCAGTCTGGCCCTGGCTTTCGGGCAAACTAGGGGCATGGCACGTCTTCCCCGATTGACCCTGGCGGCGCACCCGCACCATGTCATCCAGCGTGGCAACAACCGCCAGCCCATTTGCCTGGACAACGCAGATTTTCAGACACTGAAAGACGTGTTGGGCGAGTGTGCCCGGCAGCACCAGGTGGCTGTGCATGCCTTTGTGCTCATGGACAACCACTTCCACCTGCTAGCCACGCCGCCCACGGACGAGGCACTGCCCAAAATGATGCAGGCCTTGGGGCGCAGTTATGTGCGGTACTTTAATGACCGCCACCAGCGCAGCGGCACCTTGTGGGAAGGGCGCTACAAATCCACCCTGATCGAGTCCGACCGTTACCTGCTGGCCTGCATGGCCTATATCGACCTTAACCCGGTGCGGGCCGGCATGGTGGCCCATGCTGCCGACTACCCCTGGTCCAGCTACATGCACTATGCAGGCATGCGGCCAGACAGGTTGCTCACTCCCCATCCCCTGGTCTGGAACCTTGGCAACACCCCGTTTGCGCGTGAGGCTGCGTACGCCCAATTGGTGCAGGCGGGTCTTACATCTGTGCAGCAGTCGGCGCTCACCGAAGCGGCATTGCATGGCTGGGCCCTGGGCGCGCCCGAGTTTCTGGATGCGCTGCAGAAAAAGACCCCACGGCGATTGCGTAAAAGTGTGCCTGGCCGGCCATCCAAGCCTGCCATTTCAGAATAAAAGTGACCTTCAATCCTTATAGATACTGCGCAAGCAGCTATCAATTTTGATATGTCCCTATTTAATTCTTGATTAAAATATTCAACAAATAAATAGAATCTGACCCCATTTAAAGTGTTTGGCACTTTTGTTGCATTGCAGTATCCTCCGATTCCACTGTAATTTTCAGGAGTGCGCCATGACCACGGCAGCCGAAATCCAACACCTCAAAGACCACGGTTTGTATTCCACCGCCAATGAGCACGATGCGTGCGGCGTGGGTTTTGTGGCCCATATTCGCGGCGAAAAGAGCCACGACATTGTCAAGAACGCCCTGAAGATCCTCGAAAACCTGGACCACCGGGGTGCGGTGGGGGCCGATGCCCTGATGGGCGATGGTGCCGGTATCTTGATTCAGCTGCCCGATGCGTTGTACCGCGAAGAGATGGCGGTCCAGGGCGTGACCCTTCCGCCACAGGGCGAATACGGTGTGGGCATGATCTTTTTGCCCAAGGAGCACGCCTCCCGCCTCGCCTGTGAGCAGGAGATGGAGCGCGCCATCAAGGCCGAAGGCCAGGTGTTGTTGGGCTGGCGCGATGTGCCGGTCAACCGCGATATGCCCATGTCGCCCACCGTGCGCGAAAAAGAACCCATCCTGCGCCAGGTTTTCATTGGCCGCGGCAATGACGTCATCGTGCAGGACGCGTTGGAGCGCAAGCTGTATGTGATCCGCAAGACCGCCAGCGCCGCCATCCAGAATCTGCAGCTCAAGCACAGTAAGGAATATTACGTTCCCAGCATGTCCAGCCGCACCGTGGTCTACAAGGGCCTGTTGCTGGCCGACCAGGTAGGCGTGTACTTTAAGGACCTGGAAGACGCGCGCTGCGTGTCGGCCCTGGGTTTGGTGCACCAGCGCTTCTCTACCAACACCTTCCCCGAGTGGCCGTTGGCTCACCCCTACCGCTATGTGGCGCACAACGGTGAAATCAACACCGTCAAGGGCAACTACAACTGGATGAAGGCACGCGAAGGCGTGATGTCCTCGCCCGTGCTGGCGGCCGACCTGCAAAAGCTCTACCCCATCAGCTTTGCCGACCAGTCCGACACGGCCACCTTCGACAACTGCCTGGAACTGCTGACCATGGCCGGCTACCCCATCAGCCAGGCCGTGATGATGATGATTCCCGAGCCTTGGGAGCAGCACACCACCATGGACGAGCGTCGCAAGGCCTTCTATGAGTACCACGCGGCGATGATGGAGCCCTGGGACGGCCCAGCCTCCATCGTGTTCACCGATGGCCGCCAGATAGGCGCCACGCTGGACCGCAATGGCCTGCGCCCTTCGCGCTACTGCATCACCGACGACGACCTGGTCATCATGGGCTCCGAGTCCGGCGTGTTGCCCGTGCCCGAGAACAAGATCGTGCGCAAATGGCGCCTGCAGCCCGGCAAGATGTTCTTGATCGATCTGGAGCAGGGCCGCATGATTGACGATGAGGAGCTCAAGGCCAACCTGGCCAACAGCAAGCCTTACAAGCAGTGGATTGAAAACCTGCGCATCAAGCTCGACGATGTCAAATTCGACGAGCGCCGTACGGAGGTCGCTCTGTCTGCGGTGGTGGCTGGTGTGGAGCCCAAGCGCATTACCGACACGGTGAGCCTGCTGGACCGCCAGCAGGCCTTCGGTTTCACGCAAGAAGACCTGAAGTTCCTGATCGCCCCCATGGCCAGCGCTGGCGAAGAAGCCATCGGCTCCATGGGCAACGACAGCCCCTTGGCCGTGTTGAGCGACAAGAACAAGCCGCTGTACAGCTACTTCAAGCAGCTGTTCGCGCAGGTGACCAACCCACCGATCGACCCGATCCGCGAAGCCATCGTGATGTCCTTGGTGTCCTTCATCGGCCCCAAGCCCAACCTGCTGGACATCAACCAGGTCAACCCGCCCATGCGGCTGGAAGTGGCGCAGCCGATTCTGGACTTTGCCGACATGGCCAAGCTGCGTAATATTGAGCAGCACACCCAAGGCAAGTTCCGCAGCCAAACGCTGGACATCACCTACCCGCTGGTCTGGGGCCATGAGGGCGTGGAAGCCAAGTTGGCATCCTTGTGTGCCGAGGCCGTCGATGCGATCAAGGGTGGCAAAAACATCCTGATCATCAGCGACCGTGCAGTGAACGCCACCCAGGTGGCCATTCCTGCGCTGCTGGCCCTGTCTGCCATCCACCAGCATCTGGTGGGCGCTGGTTTGCGCACCACTGCAGGCTTGGTGGTGGAGACTGGAACGGCCCGCGAAGTGCACCACTTTGCTGTGCTGGCGGGTTACGGCGCCGAAGCCGTGCACCCCTACCTGGCAATGGAAACCCTGCAGAGCATCCACAAGGACCTGCCGGGCGACCTGAGCGCCGACAAGGCCATCTACAACTACATCAAGGCGATCGGCAAGGGCCTGTCCAAGATCATGTCCAAGATGGGTGTGTCCACCTACATGAGCTACTGCGGTGCCCAGCTGTTCGAGGCCATTGGCCTGAACACCGAGACCATCGACAAGTACTTTACCCGCACGCCCAGCCGCGTGGAAGGTATCGGCGTCTTCGAGATCGCCGAAGAATCCATTCGCACGCACAAGCTGGCCTTTGGTGACAGCCCCGTGCTGGCCAACGCGCTGGAAACCGGCGGTGAATACGCCTGGCGTGTGCGTGGCGAAGACCACATGTGGACGCCCGATGCGATTGCCAAGTTGCAGCACTCCACCCGTGCCAACAACTGGAACACCTACAAGGAATACGCGCAGATCATCAACGACCAGAGCAAGCGCCACCTGACGTTGCGCGGCCTGTTCGAATTCAAGATCGACCCCGCCAAAGCCATTCCGGTGGACGAAGTGGAAAGCGCCAAGGAAATCGTCAAGCGCTTTGCAACGGGCGCCATGTCCCTGGGCTCGATTTCTACCGAAGCCCACGCCACGCTGGCCATTGCCATGAACCGCATCGGCGGCAAGAGCAACACGGGTGAGGGTGGTGAAGATCCCGCACGTTACCGCCAGGAGCTCAAGGGCATCCCGATCAAGCAAGGCCAGACCATGGCCGACATCATCGGCAAAGACGTGGTGGAAGTGGACATCCCCATGAATGCCGGCGACAGCCTGCGCTCGCGCATCAAGCAGGTCGCTTCCGGCCGCTTCGGTGTGACGGCCGAGTACCTGAACAGTGCCGACCAGATCCAGATCAAGATGGCCCAGGGTGCCAAGCCCGGCGAAGGTGGCCAGTTGCCCGGTGGCAAGGTGTCCGAGTACATCGGCAAGTTGCGCCACTCCGTGCCTGGCGTGGGCCTGATTTCGCCCCCGCCGCACCACGACATTTACTCGATCGAAGATCTGGCCCAACTGATCCACGACCTAAAGAACGTGGCACCGCACTCCGGCATCAGCGTGAAGCTGGTGTCCGAAATTGGTGTGGGCACCATTGCCGCCGGCGTTGCCAAGTGCAAGGCCGACCACGTGGTGATTGCCGGGCACGACGGTGGTACCGGTGCTTCGCCCTGGTCGTCCATCAAACATTGCGGTAGCCCCTGGGAAATCGGCTTGGCCGAAACCCAGCAAACGCTGGTGCTGAACCGTCTGCGTAGCCGCATCCGTGTGCAGGCCGACGGCCAGATGAAGACCGGCCGCGACGTCGCCATTGGTGCCCTGCTGGGTGCCGATGAATTCGGCTTTGCCACCGCGCCGCTGGTGGTGGAAGGCTGCATCATGATGCGCAAGTGCCACCTGAACACCTGCCCGGTGGGTGTGGCCACGCAAGACCCCGTGCTGCGTGCCAAGTTCTCCGGCAAGCCCGAGCACGTGGTCAATTACTTCTTCTTTATCGCCGAAGAAGTGCGCCAGATCATGGCCCAGCTGGGCATCCGCAAGTTTGACGACCTGATTGGCCGCTCGGACCTGCTGGACACCCGCAAGGGCATCGAACACTGGAAGGCCCAGGGCCTGGACTTCGCCCGCCTGTTTGCACAGCCCCAAGTGCCGGCCGATGTGCCCCGCTTCCAGACGCTGACGCAAGACCACGGCCTGGAAAAAGCCCTGGACAACGTGCTGATCGCCAAGAGCCGTGCTGCCATCGACAAGGGTGAAAAAGTCCAGTTCATGGAAGTGGCCCGCAACGTGAACCGCTCCGTGGGCGCCATGCTCTCGGGCGCGGTGACCAAGGTGCACCCCGAGGGCCTGCCGGATGACACCATCCGTATCCAGCTCGAAGGCACCGGTGGCCAGTCCTTTGGCGCCTTCCTGACCCGTGGCATCACGCTGTACCTGATTGGTGACGCCAACGACTACACCGGCAAGGGCCTGTCGGGCGGCCGCGTGGTGGTGCGCCCCAGCATCGACTTCCGCGGCGACGCGATTCGCAACACCATCGTGGGCAACACCGTGATGTACGGCGCTACCACCGGTGAAGCCTTCTTCAGCGGCGTGGGCGGCGAACGCTTCGCGGTGCGTCTGTCGGGTGCCACTGCGGTGGTGGAAGGTACTGGCGACCACGGCTGCGAATACATGACCGGCGGCACCGTTGCGGTGTTGGGCAAGACCGGCCGCAACTTTGCAGCCGGCATGAGCGGCGGCATTGCCTATGTGTTTGATGAAGACGGCCAGTTCGCCAAGCGCTGCAACACCGCCATGGTCAGCCTGGAAAAGGTGTTGACCGCCAAGGAACAGGAAGCCAGTCTCGACAAGGCTATCTGGCACCGTGGCGAGAGCGACGAAGCCCAGCTCAAGAAGCTGCTGGAAGACCACAACCGCTGGACCGGCAGCAAGCGTGCCCGCGAGTTGCTGGACAACTGGGATACCTCGCGCGCCAAGTTCGTCAAGGTCTTCCCCAATGAGTACAAACGTGCTCTGGGTGAGATTCATGCACAAAAAACGGCCAAGGCCCCCGTTAAATCTGCGCCAGCAGCTACAAAAAAAGAAGCAGTGCCCGCCAAGTAAGGCTGGTCTGATCTAACGTACAAGGACACACATCATGGGAAAAGTCACTGGCTTCATGGAGTTTGAGCGCCTCGAAGAGGGCTACAAACCCGTCACCGAGCGCCTGAAGCACTACAAGGAATTTGTGGTGGGCCTGGACGATGCGCAGGCCAACAAGCAGGCCGCGCGCTGCATGGACTGCGGCACACCGTTCTGCAACAACGGCTGCCCGGTCAACAACATCATTCCGGACTTCAACGACCTGGTTTACACGAACAACTGGAAGGCGGCGATCGACACGCTGCACAGCACCAACAACTTCCCCGAGTTCACTGGCCGCATCTGCCCCGCGCCCTGCGAGGCCGCCTGCACGCTGAACGTGAATGACGAAGCTGTGGGCATCAAGTCCATCGAACACGCCATCATCGACCGCGCCTGGTCCGAGGGCTGGGTCAAGCCCCAGCCCGCCAAGATCAAGACCGGCAAGAAGGTCGCCGTGGTCGGCTCCGGCCCCGCCGGCATGGCCGCTGCCCAGCAGCTGGCGCGCGTGGGCCATGACGTGACCCTGTTCGAGAAGAACGACCGCATCGGCGGCCTGTTGCGCTACGGCATCCCAGACTTCAAGATGGAAAAGACCCACATTGACCGCCGTGCCGAACAGCTGGCCGCCGAGGGCGTGACCATCCGCACCAGCGTGCTGGTGGGCGAGATGCCCAAGGACACCAAGGTCACCAATTGGGCCAAGGAAACGATCAGCGCCGCGCAACTGCAGAAGGATTTTGACGCGGTGCTGCTCACCGGTGGTTCCGAGCAATCGCGCGATCTGCCCGTGCCCGGCCGCGATCTGGATGGCATCCACTTCGCCATGGAGTTCCTGCCCCAGCAAAACAAGATCAACGCAGGTGACAAGCTCAAGGGCCAGTTGCGCGCGGATGGCAAACACGTCATCGTCATTGGCGGTGGCGACACCGGCTCCGATTGTGTGGGCACCAGCAACCGCCACGGCGCGGTCAACGTCACCCAGTTTGAGGTGATGCCCCAGCCGCCCGAAGAAGAAAACCGCCCCATGACCTGGCCCTACTGGCCGCTGAAGCTGCGCACCAGCTCCAGCCACGAAGAAGGTTGCGAGCGTGTGTT
This sequence comes from Rhodoferax sp. XS2R6, assembly GCF_056521365.1. Taxonomy (NCBI): domain Bacteria; kingdom Pseudomonadati; phylum Pseudomonadota; class Betaproteobacteria; order Burkholderiales; family Comamonadaceae; genus Rhodoferax; species Rhodoferax sp. XS2R6. Next base: position 278,928 of record NZ_JBWMAY010000004.1, read on the forward strand.
CTCTATTTCCACCAAGGAATTCATCGGCGAAAAGGGCAAGGTCACTGGCCTGAAGACCGTGCAGGTTGAATTCAAGGACGGCAAGCTGGTCGATGTGCCCGGTACCGAAAAAGTGCTGAAGGCTGACCTGGTGCTGCTGGCCATGGGCTTTGTGAACCCCGTGGCAACCATCCTGGACGTGTTCGGCGTGGACAAGGACGCCCGCGGCAACGCCAAGGCCAGCACCGAGTTCATCGGCGGCTATGCCACCAATGTGCCCAAGGTGTTTGCCGCTGGCGACATGCGCCGTGGCCAGAGCCTGGTGGTGTGGGCGATCCGCGAAGGCCGTCAGGCCGCGCGCTCGGTCGACGAGTTCCTGATGGGCTTTAGCGATCTGCCCCGGTAATCTCGGGTAATCCCTTATGATTCCAAGGCCGGGTATATCCCGGCCTTGTTGCTTATATGGCTGACCATTCCACTGCCCCTCTTGTTGAACTCCAGGATCTGTCCTTTGGCTACGGCGAACGCCTGATCCTGGACGGTGTGACCCTGTCCATCCCGCGTGGCAAAGTCACGGCGCTGATGGGCGCCTCGGGCGGCGGCAAGACCACGGTGCTGCGCCTGATCGGCGGCCAGTACCGGGCGCAAAAGGGCCAACTGTTGTTGCACGGTGCGCAGCAGGGGCAGGACGTGCAAGACATGGGCCAGGCCAACGCGCAGCAGCTGTACGCGGCGCGGCGTCGTATGGGCATGTTGTTCCAGTTTGGCGCCCTGTTTACCGACCTGAGCGTGTTTGACAACGTGGCCTTTCCGCTGCGTGAGCACACCAAACTGTCGCCGGCCCTGGTGCGCGACATCGTGCTCATGAAACTCAACGCGGTGGGGCTGCGCGGTGCGCGTGACCTGATGCCGGCTGAAATTTCCGGCGGCATGGCCCGGCGCGTGGCGCTGGCCCGTGCCATTGCGCTGGACCCGGAGCTGGTGATGTACGACGAACCTTTTGCCGGGCTGGACCCGATTTCGCTAGGCACCGCGGCCCGCCTGATTCGCCAGCTCAACGACACCATGGGCCTGACCAGTGTGATCGTTTCGCACGACCTGGAAGAAACCCTCCACATCGCCGACAAGGTCATCATCCTGGCCAACGGCAAGATTGCCGCCCAGGGCACACCCGAAGAAGTGCGCCACAGCACCGACCCGCTGGTGCACCAGTTTGTCAACGCGCTGCCCGAAGGGCCGGTGCGTTTTCATTACCCGGCGGCTACTGTGGATGCCGATTTCTCCGCGGGAGCCGGGCGATGAGCTGGTACCGCCCCTCCGACGTCGGTTTTTCCGCCCGCTCCAAGCTGGCGGACCTGGGTTACGGCGCGCGCCTGTTTCTGCGTCTGTTGGCCTCGCTGCCCTCGGCACTGCGTCGCTTTGGCCTGGTGCGGGACCAGATCCATTTCATGGGCAATTACTCGCTGGCAATCATTGCGGTGTCTGGCATTTTTGTGGGCTTTGTGCTGGGCCTGCAGGGTTACTACACCCTGCAACGTTATGGCTCGTCCGAGGCCTTGGGCCTGCTGGTGGCGCTGAGTCTGGTGCGTGAGCTGGGGCCGGTGATCACGGCCCTGTTGTTCGCAGGCCGGGCCGGTACCTCGCTCACCGCGGAGATCGGCCTCATGAAAGCCGGTGAGCAACTTAGCGCCATGGAAATGATGGCCGTGGACCCGGTGCAACGCATTTTGGCACCCCGCTTTTGGGGCGCTGTGATTGCCATGCCCTTGCTGGCCGCCGTGTTCAGTGCGGTGGGCATCATCGGTGGTTGGGTCGTGGGCGTGCTGATGATCGGCATTGACGCCGGCTCGTTCTGGAGCCAAATGCAGGGTGGCGTGGATGTGTGGATGGATGTGGGCAACGGCGTGCTCAAGAGCGCCGTGTTCGGTTTTGCGGTGAGTTTTATCGCTCTGCTGCAGGGCTATGAGGCCCAGCCCACGCCCGAAGGAGTAGCCCATGCCACCACGCGCACCGTGGTGGTGGCGTCGTTGACCGTGTTGGGTCTGGACTTTGTCCTGACCGCCATGATGTTCAGTATTTAGGGGATAACAAATGCAACGTTCTGGCAAAGATGTGTGGGTGGGGTTGTTTGTGCTCCTGGGGGCGGCAGCGCTGCTGTTTTTGGCCTTGCAGTCGGCCAACCTGCTGTCGCTGAACTTTGAGCGCGGCTACGCGGTCAGCGCCAAATTCGACAACATTGGTGGCTTGAAACCCAAAGCAGCGGTCAAAAGTGCAGGTGTGGTGGTCGGGCGTGTGGAGTCCATCGTGTTTGATGACAAGAGTTTCCAGGCCAAGGTGGTGTTGTCCATGGACAAACGGTTTGCCTTCCCCAAAGACAGCTCGCTCAAAATTTTGACCAGCGGCCTGCTCGGAGAGCAGTACATTGGCATTGAAGCGGGCGCCGATGCCGCCAACTTGGCTGCCGGTGACAGCATTGGCACCACCCAATCGGCCGTGGTGCTGGAAAACCTGATCAGCCAGTTCCTGTACAGCAAGGCGGCTGACGGAACCGGTAGCGACAAAGAGGGAAAATGAGCCGTTTTGATCTGTCTTACACCCAGTCCGCGCACCGCCTGATGCGTGGGGCTGCCGGCTTGTTATTAGGGCTGGCTTTGCTGGTGTTGCAAGGCTGTGCCACGGTGGCGTCGCCCGACCCGCGCGACCCGCTGGAGTCATTTAACCGTGGTGTGTTCAGCTTCAACGATGGTCTGGACCGCGTGGTGCTCAAACCCACCGCCCGTGCCTACCAAGCCACCTTGCCTTCGTGGGCGCGCAAAGGGGTGGGCAATTTCTTCAACAACCTCGAAGACGTCTGGTCCGCCCTGAACAACGGTCTGCAACTGCGCGGCCAGGAGATGGGCGACAGCATTGGTCGTGTCATGGTCAACAGCACCATTGGCTTGGGCGGGTTGATCGATGTGGCCAGTGACCTGGGAATAGACCGGCATCCTGCCAACTTTGGGCTGACCCTGGGGCGTTGGGGCGTGCGCCCGGGGCCGTATCTGGTGCTGCCTTTGTTAGGTCCCGCCACCCTGCGTGAAGTGGCGGCCTTGCCGGTGGACCAGCAGGGCAGTCTGGTGACGCATCTGCCAGACGAGGCGACACGCACAGGGCTGACGGTGCTCAATGTGGTGGACACCCGCGCCACCTACTTGCGGGCCGGTGATGTCGTGGATGGTGCGGCACTGGACCGTTACTCCTTTACCCGCGACGCCTATTTGCAACGCCAGCGCAATGATGACTACGATGGTGACCCGCCGCCCGAAGAAGGCACCGAGCCTTGAGGGGGCATCCACGGCGTTCTGCATGGCAGACCGGGTCTGTGGATAATTGCTCGCATGGAGACACGCATGATTTTGAACAAACGACAGGTAGTGGTGGCTTTGGCGGCTGTGGTGACACTGGGTGCCATGGCATTTTCTCCGGCCGCCCGTGCTGAGGATGAAGCCCCTGACGCGCTGATCAAGCGCCTCTCGGTGGACGTGCTCGACACCATCAAAGCGGACAAGGCGATTCGCGCCGGTGACATGGCCCGTGTGATCGCGCTGGTGGACAGCCGCATCATGCCCAATGTGAACTTCCAGCGCATGACGGCTTCGGCCGTGGGCCCCGGCTGGCGCCAGGCCACGCCCGAGCAGCAAAAACGCCTGCAAGATGAATTCAAAACCCTGCTGGTGCGCACTTACGCAGGCGCCCTGGCGCAGGTGAGTGACCAGACCATCGCCATGAAGCCCCTGCGCGCTGCGCCAGAGGACAAAGAGGTGGTGGTACGTACCGAGGTCAAGGGCAAGGGCGACGCCATTCAGCTCGACTACCGTTTGGAAAAAACCCCCGGCGTGGGCGCGGGTTGGAAGATTTACAACCTCAATGTGCTGGGTGTGTGGCTGGTGGAAACCTACCGCAGCCAGTTTGCACAACAAATCAACGCCAAGGGCATTGACGGGCTGATTGACACCCTGACGGAACAAAACAAGGCCAACGCCAAGAAAGGTTGATGTGCTGAACCTTCCCTCCACTTTGACGCAGGACGTGGCGCACGACTGCCTGGTCACCCTGCGCTCCGGCCTGCAGGCAGAGCCGCACACCATTGTGGTGGACGGTGCTGCGTTGCAGCGGTTTGACTCTTCGGCGCTGGCCGTATTGCTGGAGCTGCGCCGCGAATGCGCGCGTATTGGCAAGCAATTTGCCGTGCGCAGCCTGCCCACGCGTTTGCGAGACCTGGCCACCTTGTACGGGATTGACGGCCTGCTGACCGCGGCCTGAGCCCGTCCGCGTAAAATCGCGGGTTCCCATGCCCGCCATCTCATTCCAATCCGTCTCCAAAGCCTACGCCTCTCCCAAAGGCCCCAAAGGCTCCACCTTCAAGGCCCTGGACGGGGTCAGCCTCCAGATCGAAGAGGGCGAATTTTTCGGCCTGCTCGGTCCCAACGGCGCAGGTAAAACCACCATGATCAGCATCCTGGCCGGGCTCACCCGTGCCAGCAGTGGCAGCGTGCAGGTGCTGGGCAGCGATGTCCAGACCGACTACGCCAACGCCCGCCGCAAGCTGGGTGTGGTGCCGCAGGAGCTGGTGTTTGACCCCTTTTTCAACGTGCGCGAAATGCTGCGCATCCAGTCCGGCTACTTTGGTGTCAAGAACAACGATGCCTGGGTGGATGAACTGCTCGAAGGCCTGGGGCTGACCGACAAGGCCAACGCCAATATGCGCCAGCTTTCCGGCGGCATGAAGCGCCGTGTGCTGGTGGCGCAGGCGCTGGTGCACAAACCGCCCGTCATCGTGCTGGACGAGCCCACAGCTGGTGTGGATGTGGAGCTGCGCCAGACGCTGTGGCAGTTCGTGGCGAACCTTAACAAACAAGGCAGCACTGTGCTGCTGACCACCCACTACCTGGAAGAGGCCGAGGCTCTGTGCGGTCGCATCGCCATGCTCAAGACCGGTCGCATCGTGGCGCTGGACAAAACCAGCGACCTGCTCAAGGCCGCCAGCAGCAATGTGTTGCGCTTCAAAACGGGCGATGCCTTGCCCATCGAATTGGCTGCACGGGCCCGTATCACCGGCCGCATCGTGCAACTGCCCGCGCACAACGCGCTGGAAATTGAACAATACTTGGCCGCCGTGCGCCAGGCGGGCGTGACGGTGGAAGACGTAGAAATCCGCAAAGCCGATCTGGAGGACGTATTCCTCGATGTCATGGGCAATACGGAAGAGGTGGGCGCATGAACGGCTGGCAAACGCTTTTGTACAAGGAAACCCTGCGTTTCTGGAAGGTGGGCTTTCAGACGGTGGCGGCACCGGTGCTCACCGCGCTGTTGTATCTGATGATCTTTGGCCATGCCCTGGGCGACCATGTAAAGGTGTACGACACCATCAGTTACACCGCGTTCCTGGTGCCCGGCCTGGTGATGATGAGTGTGTTGCAAAACGCGTTTGCCAACAGCTCGTCGTCGTTGATCCAGAGCAAGATCATGGGTAACCTGGTGTTCTTGTTGCTCACGCCGCTGTCGCACTGGAGCTGGTTTTTTGCCTATGTGGGCTCCAGCATTGCGCGGGGGCTGGTGGTGGGGGCGGGTGTCATGTTCGTCACCGTGTTCTTCACCCCCATCCACTTTGTGGCGCCGCTGTGGATTCTGACCTTTGCCCTGCTGGGTGCCGCCCTGTTGGGCACGCTGGGCCTGATCGCCGGCCTGTGGGCTGAAAAGTTTGACCAGCTCGCTGCCTTCCAGAACTTCATCATCATGCCCATGACGTTTTTGAGCGGCGTGTTTTACTCCATCCACTCGCTGCCCGCCTTTTGGCAAAGCGTGAGCCACCTCAACCCCTTCTTCTACATGATCGACGGCTTCCGCTATGGCTTCTTCGGCCAGAGCGATGTGTCACCTTGGCTCAGCCTGGGCATCGTCGGCATCGCGCTGGCCGTGGTGAGTGCCATTGCCGTGCACCTGCTGCGCACCGGCTACAAGATCCGTTCCTGATTTCTATGACTGCTGACCAACTCCAAGCCCTCATCACCGCCGGCATTGCCTGCGAGCACTGTGCCCTTGAAGGCGATGGCCGCCACTGGTACGCCACCATCGTCTCCAGTGCGTTCGAGGGCAAGCGCCTGATCCAGCGCCACCAGCAGGTGTATGCCACGCTGGGCAGCCGCATGCACACCGATGAAGTGCACGCCCTGTCGATGAAAACTTATACGCCGGCCGAGTGGGCCGCGCAATCCGCGTAAAAGATTTCGTATGGACAAACTCCTGATCCGCGGTGGCAATACCTTGCAGGGCGAGGTACTGATTTCCGGCGCCAAAAACGCTGCCTTGCCCGAGCTGTGCGCCACCTTGCTGACCGCCGAGCCGGTGACTCTGCTCAATGTGCCGCGCCTGCAAGACGTCTCCACCATGCTCACGTTGATTCGCAACATGGGGGTGCAGGTAGAGCAGGGCGCGGATGGTGCCGTGCACATCAATGCCGGCCCGTTGAGCACGCCCGAAGCCCCCTATGAGCTGGTGAAAACCATGCGTGCCTCGGTGTTGGCACTGGGCCCGCTGTTGGCCCGTTTTGGTGAGGCTACCGTGTCCCTGCCCGGCGGCTGTGCTATTGGCTCGCGCCCGGTGGACCAGCATATCAAGGGCCTGCAGGCCATGGGCGCCGAGATTGTGGTCGAACACGGCTACATGATCGCCAAGCTACCCAAGGGCTGGACGCGCCTCAAGGGCGCGCGCATTGCCACCGACATGGTGACCGTGACCGGGACCGAGAACTTTCTGATGGCCGCCGCGCTGGCCGAGGGGGAAACCATCCTCGAAAACGCTGCCCAGGAGCCCGAGATTCCTGATCTGGCAGAAATGCTCATCAAAATGGGCGCCAAGATCGAAGGCCACGGCACCAGCCGCATCCGCATCCAGGGCGTGGAGAAGCTGCACGGCTGCACCCACCAGGTGGTGGCGGACCGCATCGAGACCGGTACCTTCCTCTGCGCCGTGGCTGCCACGGGTGGCGATGTCATCCTGAAGCACGGCCGTGCCGACCATCTCGACGCCGTGATCGACAAGCTGCGTGATGCCGGAGCCACGGTGGAAGCCATAGCCGGCGGCATTCGTGTGCAGTCGCAAGGCCGCCTCAAGGCGCAGAGCTTCCGAACCACCGAATACCCCGGCTTCCCGACCGACATGCAGGCGCAGTTCATGGCGCTCAATGCCATTTCACACGGCGCCAGCAAGGTGACCGAGACGATCTTCGAGAACCGTTTCATGCACGTCAACGAGCTGGTGCGCCTGGGCGCGCACATCCAGACCGATGGCAAGGTGGCGGTGATTGAGGGTGTGGAGCGCCTGTCCGGCGCCACGGTGATGGCCACGGATCTCCGCGCCTCGGCCAGTCTGGTGATTGCCGGCCTGGTGGCCGAAGGCGAGACCATGGTGGACCGCATCTACCACCTGGACCGTGGCTATGACCAAATGGAAGCCAAGCTGCGCGGCATTGGCGCAGACATTGAAAGACTGACGTAAATGGCTACCGATATGATCACACTCGCCCTGTCCAAAGGCCGCATCTTTGAAGAAACCGTGCCGCTGCTGAAGGCCGCCGGTATCGAAGTGCTGGACGACCCGGAAAAATCGCGCAAGCTGATTCTGGACACCAACCAGCCTAATGTGCGCGTGCTGGTGGTGCGCGCCACCGACGTGCCCACCTATGTGCAGTACGGCGGTGCCGACCTCGGCATTACCGGCAAGGACACGTTGCTGGAGCATGGCAGCCAGGGCCTGTACCAGCCGCTGGATTTGCAGATTGCCAAGTGCCGCATCAGCGTGGCCGTGCGTGCCGACTTTGACTATGCGTCTGCCGTCAAGCAGGGCTCGCGCCTCAAGGTGGCCACCAAATACGTGGCGATTGCGCGCGAGTTTTTCGCCAGCAAGGGCGTGCACGTGGACCTGATCAAGCTCTACGGCAGCATGGAGCTGGCGCCCTTGGTAGGCCTGGCCGATGCCATCGTCGACCTGGTGTCCACCGGCAACACGCTCAAGGCTAACCACTTGGTGGAGGTGGAGCGCATCATGGACATCAGCTCGCGCCTGGTGGTGAACCAGGCCGCGCTCAAGCTCAAGCAGGAACCCATCCGCAAGATCATCGACGCCTTTGCCGGCGCGGTGGGCCAGTAACCCGACGTGAAAATTGCTATGACTTTTGTAGCTGCTCCCGCATATCTATCAAGCGCTAGCGCCACTTTTGATGCCGATTTCAAGGCGCGCCTGCACTGGTCTGCCGATACCGATGCGGCCATCGAGCAGCGCGTGGCCGACATCCTGGCAGACGTGCAGCAGCGGGGCGATGCGGCCGTGTTGGAGTACACGGCACGCTTTGACGGCCTGACCGTGCCCACCATGCAGGCGCTGGAGCTCACGCAGGCCGAACTCAAGGCCGCGTTTGACAGCATCCCCGCAGAGCAGCGCAACGCGCTGGAAGCCGCCGCCCAACGCGTGCGCAGCTACCACGAGGCGCAGAAGAAGGCATCCGGTGAGAGCTGGAGCTACCGCGACGAAGACGGCACGCTCCTGGGCCAAAAGGTCACGCCGCTGGACCGCGTGGGTATTTATGTGCCCGGTGGCAAGGCAGCCTATCCCTCGTCCGTATTGATGAACGCCATCCCCGCTCACGTGGCCGGTGTGGGCGAGATCATCATGGTCGTGCCCACGCCCAAGGGTGAGAAGAATGCCCTGGTTCTGGCGGCTGCCTATGTGGCCGGCGTCACACGCGCCTTCACCATTGGCGGTGCGCAGGCCGTGGCCGCACTGGCCTATGGCACGCAGAGCATTCCCGCTGTGCACAAGATCACCGGCCCCGGCAATGCCTATGTGGCCGCCGCCAAGCGCCGCGTGTTTGGCACTGTGGGCATTGACATGATTGCCGGCCCCAGCGAAATCCTGGTGCTGGCCGATGGCAGCACGCCGCCCGACTGGGTGGCGATGGACCTGTTCAGCCAGGCCGAGCACGACGAGCTGGCGCAAAGCATTCTGCTTTGTCCCGATGCCGCTTACATCGCGCAGGTGCAGGCCAGCATCGACCGCCTGTTGCCCGAGATGCCGCGCGCCGAGATCATCGCCAAAAGCCTGTCCGGCCGTGGCGCGCTGATCCACACGCGCAGCATGGAAGAGGCGTGTGAGATCAGCAACCGCATTGCGCCCGAGCACCTGGAAGTGTCCAGCAACGAACCCCACAGATGGGAGCCGCTGCTCAAGCACGCTGGCGCCATCTTCCTGGGGGCCTATACCTCGGAGAGCCTGGGCGACTACTGTGCCGGCCCCAACCACGTGCTGCCCACCAGCGGCACCGCACGCTTCAGCAGCCCGCTGGGCGTGTACGACTTCCAGAAGCGCAGCAGCCTCATCGAAGTGAGCGAGCAGGGCGCGCAGGCGCTAGGGCAGATTGCCTCGGTGCTGGCGCATGGCGAAGGCCTGCAAGCCCACGCGCGTGCGGCGGAAATGCGATTGAAGTAAGAATGCGTGCAGACGGACGACCAACTCCCATGCACACATCTTCACATCGCCCATTTCTTTGTCGCGCCGCCACGGCGCTGCTCCTCATCGCAGGCTGCATGGTTGCGGCTCAGGCCATGACCATCCGCGAAATGCGCACGCTGGAGAAGAAAGAAAAGCTGGGCAGCACCTACACCGACTACTACCTGGTCGGCGTCATGGAAGGTGCGGTAGAAGCGCACAACCAAGTTGTGCGCGACGGCGGCAAGCCCAGTATTTGCCTCAATGGCCGCAAGCTCGAACCCCACATGGCCAAGAGCCTCTACACCACCGAACTCAAGCGCAATGCTGACGTGTACGAGGCGGACTTCCCGGTGCAGCTGGTGTTGACCAACGCGTTAACGACGGTGTACCCCTGTTAATTGGCAGGTATTTGTACCGCGCGGGTAGCAAGGTGGGCAGCGTGCAGGCTCAGCTGCGCTTGGATGTTGACAACAGCAGCAATCCACCGGCGACGATGGCACCCACCCCAGCCCACAGCGGGATGTTGAACTGCTTCTGCTCCTTCACCGACAGCTCCAGCGAGCCTAGTTTCACGGCGGTCGTGTCTTTGGTGTAGCTAAACCCGCCGTAAACCAAAGCCAAAACGCCCACCACCAAAAGGGCAATGGCGAGAAATCGAATGGCGTTCATGCTGTTGTTTTCCTTGGTCGAGGCTCTGCGTCCACACGCCCGACAGAACGAGGGAAGAGCCAGTGTGCGTATTGACGCATCCTTGTGTGAGCTAGTCTGTGTTCTGGCGAACATACAGGGATTTGGACGGTGTAGTCGCAAATCTCCCATTGGCCTGCGAGTGCCAGAAGTGGGGATGCGAAGATGACTAGCGTGACGAGTTTTGACCACATGGGTGTTTTACGCCTGAACTAAGCCGCGGCGCGAAGCGGAGTCGGCTTGAATGAATTGTTAGAGCCCTGCCCGGATGAGTGCATGGCAAAGCTCCAGTTGATTGCAACCTTGGTTTGGTAATACGCCTTCAGCATCAGGAATACCCACCTCGAAACCCTCCTCCACGTCCTCGAAGTAGAGCAGGCCGCCAGGCAGTGCTGCTACCACCAAAGCACTTTCTATTGCGCCAAAGCGCGCGAGGGCGACGGGATAGAACGGAACCCGGTATTTGGCAAAGGCTGCCTGTTGCTGAGGCAAGCAGTCGCCGAGTTGCTTGGCAACGATTGCCTCAAGCTCTGCAACTGTGATTGGCTGCCAAGTGTCCAAGGGGCTCTAATGCAATGTAGACCGCAAAGCCTTGCCAGATACCCTGGCAAGATTACCCACAAAATCGGCCTCTAGCCCATGTGGAATATGCGCAATATGCTCATATAAAGATAGCGGAAAACCCGGCAACGTCCGGGCGCGCTTTTGCGCTTGGATGACCATCATTTTTCTACCCCCCCGTTCTTTGTTTTCGCCGCACTATAGCGCGGGGCGTTTGAGCCTTGCGCATTTGCCCGGACCGATAAATTGACTTCAATTCACACGAATTCAGTGCAACACGAAATTCGTGTAAACTTAATCCACGATGAAAAACGTCACCATCACCGTTGAAGACGCCACGCTGGAATGGGTGCGGATCGAGGCGGCCCGGCGCAATACCAGCGTGTCGCGGCTGGTGGGCGAGATGCTGACCGACAAGATGCAGCACGACGACGCCTATGCCCGCGCGCAGCGCGACTGGGTGGCGGACACTTCGTCGTTCAGCTCTGGCGGCAAGCCCTATCCGCAGCGGGAGGCCCTGAATGGCTAGCCCGCTCGACACCTCGGGTGCCATCGTCTTTGTGGACACCAATGTGCTGCTCGCCGCGGACGACGCCCATGACGCGACCCGCCAGGCGCGTGTGCGCGACTGGCTGCAGGCGCTGTGGCAGCGCCGGGCCGGGCGGGTCAGCACCCAAGTGCTGAACGCCTATTACGTGGGCGCGACCCAGCACTTCGCCATGCCCCAGGGTGATGCGCGCGCCAAGCTGCGCCGCTACCAGCTCTGGCAGCCCTGGCAGATTGACCACCAGACCGTGGAAACCGCCTGGGGCGTGGAGGCCCGCTTTGGCCTGCCGTACTGGGACGCGCTCATTGTGGCGGCCGCGGCGCAAAGCGGTGCCACCCATGTGCTCTCGCTGGACCTGCAGCATGGCCAGCAGATCGATGGCGTCACCATCCTCAGCCCCCTGCAAGCTACGCCCGCCGATGTGGCGCTGGCCGCTGACTAGTTTTTAGCTTTGAAAGTCCCCGCATGACCGCTACTACCTCCACTGACAGCACCGTGAATGCGCTGATCCAGCGCCGCATCCGCCAGGACGTGTTGGGCATGCACGCCTACGCGATTCAGGACTCCAAGGGCATGGTCAAGCTCGACGCCATGGAGAACCCGCACCGCCTGCCCGCCGAGCTGCAAGAGGCATTGGGCCGCCGCCTGGGCGCACTGGCGCTGAACCGCTACCCCGACGGCCGCGTGAACGACCTGCGCCAGGGGCTGGCCGCCTATGCAGGTATGCCCGAAGGCTTTGACATCATGCTGGGCAATGGCTCGGACGAACTCATCAGCCTGCTGGCCATGGCGTGCGACGTGCCTGTGGCGTCGGGCCAGCCCAAGCCTTCCATCCTGGCGCCACTGCCGGGTTTTGTGATGTATGCCATGAGCGCGCAACTGCAGGGGCTGGACTTTGTGGGCGTGCCGCTGACGGCCGACTTTGCGCTGGACGTGCCGGCCATGGTGCAAGCGATTGAGCAACACCAACCCGCCATCGTCTACCTGGCCTACCCCAACAACCCCACGGCCAACCTGTGGGCCGAGGCCGACATGGTGCGCGTGGTGGCCGCGGCCCAGGCGGCGGGCAGCATCGTGGCGATTGACGAGGCCTACCAGCCATTTTCCAGCCGCACCTACCTCGACGTGATCCGCGCCAACCCCGCCGCCAACGCCCACGTGCTGCTGATGCGCACCATGAGCAAGTTTGGCCTGGCCGGCGTGCGCATTGGCTACATGGTAGGCCCGCAGGCGCTCATCGCCCAGGTGGACAAGGTGCGTCCGCCCTACAACATCAGTGTGCTGAACTACGAGTGCGCGCTGTTTGCGCTCGAGAACCAAGAGGCTTTTGCGGCCCAAGCCCGCGAAATATGTACGCAACGCGCTACGCTTTTAGGAGCGCTGCGGGCCTTGCCGGGTGTGAAAGCCTGGGACAGCGACGCCAATATGGTGCTGATTCGCATCGCCGGTGAGGGTGCGTCTGGGGTGGATGCGGCACAAAAAGTGTTCGATGGCCTCAAGGCGCGCGGTGTTCTGGTCAAGAACGTTTCTAAAATGCACCCATTGCTAGCCCAATGTTTGCGGCTCACCGTTGGCACCGCCACCGAGAACGCGCAGCTGTTGAAGGCCCTGCAGGAATCCCTATGACTACCAACTATCCCATCACCGAAGTGCCCCAGACCTACGCGCCCCGCATTGCCGAGGTATCGCGCAACACGGCTGAAACCAAGATCAAGGTCCGCGTCAACCTGGACGGCACCGGCGTGAGTCGCCTGTCCACCGGCATTGGCTTCTTCGACCACATGCTGGACCAGATCGCCCGCCACGGCATGATCGACCTCGACATCGAGGCCGATGGCGACCTGCACATCGACGGCCACCACACGGTGGAAGACGTGGGCATCACGCTGGGCCAAGCCTTTCACCAGGCCATTGGCGATAAGAAGGGCATCCGCCGCTACGGCCACGCCTATGTGCCGCTGGACGAAGCGCTCTCCCGCGTGGTGATCGACTTCTCGGGCCGCCCCGGGCTGGAGCTGAACGTGCCGTTCAAGAGCGGCATGATCGGCGCGTTTGACACGCAGTTGACCCACGAATTCTTCCAGGGCTTTGTGAACCACGCCTTCGTGACCCTGCACATCGACAACCTGAAGGGCGAAAACGCCCACCACCAGGCCGAGACCGTGTTCAAGGCCTTTGCCCGCGCGCTGCGTGCCGCCATCGAGTTCGACCCGCGCGCCCTGGGCGTGATTCCTTCCACCAAGGGTTCGCTGTAATGAAAAAAGTGGCGGTGGTGGACTACGGCATGGGCAACCTGCGTTCGGTCACCCAGGCGGTGATGCACGTGGCGGCCGATGCCGGCGTCGAAGTGGTCTGGGCCCGCACCGCGCAAGAGGTGATGGACGCCGAGCGCGTGGTGCTGCCAGGCCAGGGCGCCATGCGCGACTGCATGCGCGAGCTGCACGACTCCGGCATGTATGACGCCGTGATGCACGCCGCCGCCCACAAACCGCTCATGGGCGTGTGCGTGGGCATGCAGATGCTGCTGGACCACAGCGATGAGCTGAACACCGCCAGCCTGGGCCTGATTCCCGGCAAGGTGGTGAAATTCGAGCTGGCCGGGCAAATCCAGCCCGACGGCAGCCGCTACAAGGTGCCACAAATGGGCTGGAACCAGGTCTGGCAGACCAGCCACGCTGGCGCGCCCAAGCACCCGGTGTGGGGCGAGGTGCCCGACGGCAGCTACTTCTACTTTGTACACAGTTACTACGCCCAACCGTCTGATGCGCGCCACAGCGTAGGTGAGACGGACTATGGCCAGCGCTTCTCAGCGGCGATTGCACGCGATAATATTTTCGCAACCCAGTTTCACCCTGAAAAAAGCGCCGAGCATGGCTTGGCCCTCTACCGCAACTTCCTGCACTGGAATCCTTGATTCACCTTCCTTGCCGTCCGATAACAGCTGGCAAAGCGACTTTTTCTTTTCGTTCCAACCCTGAAGCACCATGCTTTTAATTCCTGCGATTGACCTCAAAGACGGCCACTGTGTACGCCTCAAACAAGGCGATATGGACCAATCCACCACGTTTGGCGAAGACCCCGCGGTCATGGCCCGCAGCTGGGTGGACAAGGGCGCACGGCGTCTGCACCTGGTCGATCTGAACGGCGCCTTTGCCGGCCATCCCAAAAACGAGATGGCGATCCGCAAGATCCTGAAGGAAGTGGGCAACGAGATCGACGTGCAGCTGGGCGGCGGCATCCGCGACCTGGACACGATCGAACGCTACCTGGACGCCGGCCTGCGCTACGTCATCATTGGCACCGCGGCGGTGAAGAACCCCGGCTTTTTGCAAGACGCCTGCACCGCGTTTGGCGGCCACATCATCGTCGGCCTGGACGCACGCGACGGCAAAGTGGCCACCGACGGCTGGAGCAAACTCACGCGCCACGACGTGATCGACCTCGGCAAGAAGTTCGAAGACTACGGCGTTGAAGGCATCATCTACACCGACATTGGCCGCGACGGCATGCTGTCCGGCATCAACATCGACGCCACGGTCAAGCTGGCCCAGGCCCTGACCATCCCAGTCATCGCCTCCGGCGGCCTGTCCAACATGGCCGACATCGAAGCCCTGTGCGAGGTGGAGAGCGAAGGCGTGGAAGGTGTGATCTGCGGACGCGCCATCTACAGCGGCGACCTGGACTTTGCGAAGGCGCAAGAGCGCGCTGACGAGCTCAACGGCTGATGCTCGCTAAACGCATCATTCCCTGTTTGGACGTTACCGGTGGTCGCGTCGTGAAGGGTGTCAATTTCGTCGAGCTGCGCGACGCCGGTGACCCGGTGGAGATCGCGGCCCGCTATAACGACCAGGGCGCCGACGAACTCACGTTTCTCGACATCACCGCTACCAGCGATGGGCGCGACCTGATCCTTCACATCATCGAAGCCGTAGCCAGCCAGGTCTTCATCCCGCTGACCGTGGGTGGGGGCGTGCGCGTGGTGGAAGACGTTCGCCGCCTGCTCAACGCAGGCGCCGACAAAGTGAGTTTTAACTCGGCGGCACTGGCCAATCCCCAAGTCATTGAAGACGCATCGCTGAAATACGGCTCTCAGGCCATTGTGGTGGCCATTGACGCCAAGCGCCGCTCCGAAGAAGACGCCGCCACCCGCGGTGCCGGTTGGGACGTCTACAGCCATGGCGGCCGCAAAAACACCGGCCTGGACGCCGTGGCCTGGGCGACCGAGATGGCGCGCCGTGGGGCTGGCGAAATCCTGCTCACCAGCATGGACCGCGACGGCACCAAGAGCGGTTTTGACCTGGCGCTGACCCGCGCCGTGGCCGATGCCATCAGCGTGCCCGTCATCGCCTCGGGCGGCGTGGGCAATCTGGACCACCTGGCCGACGGCGTGCAGCAGGGCGGGGCCGATGCGGTGCTGGCCGCCAGCATCTTCCACTACGGCGAGTACACCGTAGGCCAGGCCAAGGCCCGCATGGCCGAACGCGGAATTCCGGTGCGAATTTAAGCGTTTTAGGCCTCTAGCCCCCATCAATGCTGCGCGAGCAGCTATAAATTGGATAGCACATGGAACCCACACCCACACCGCCTGTGAGCTGGCTCAAACACATCCGCTGGGATTCCAAAGGCCTGGTGCCGGTGATTGCGCAAGAGCAGGGCACGAACGACGTGCTGATGTTCGCCTGGATGAACCGCGAGGCCTTGCAAAAGACCGTGGAGCTCGGCCGGGCCGTGTACTTCAGCCGCACACGCGACAAGCTTTGGTACAAGGGCGAGGAGTCTGGTCACGTGCAAACTGTGCACGAAATCCGCATGGACTGCGACAACGACGTGATCCTGCTCAAGGTGACCCAGCTGGGCCACGAGCCCGGCATCGCCTGCCACACCGGCCGCCACAGCTGTTTTTTCAGCGTATTGGAGAATGGTGAGTGGAAATCTGTGGACCCGGTCTTGAAAGATCCCGAGTCCATCTATAAGTAATAGCTTTGCGGGGCAGATCTTTAGCTCTGTCCCCAACTGATTAGAAATATGTCCATCTCTCAAGACTCCCTGGCCGCACTGGCCGCCGTGATCGAAAGCCGCAAGGTGGCCAATGGCGGCGACCCGGACGCGAGTTATGTGTCTCGCCTGCTGCACAAGGGCCCGGACGCCTTTTTGAAGAAAATTGGCGAGGAAGCTACCGAAGTGGTGATGGCCGCTAAGGACGCCGACTATGGCGGCGATGCCAGCAAGATCGTCTACGAAGTGGCCGACCTGTGGTTTCACTGCATGGTGGCGCTGTCGCACTATGGGCTCTCGCCCGCCGATGTGATTGCCGAGCTGGAGCGCCGTGTGGGCACCAGCGGTCTGGAAGAAAAAGCCCTGCGCAAAGTCATTGCGCGTGAGGCCGAGCCCAAAGCCGATTCCCACTAAAGGAGTGTCTATGAGCCAGGATTTCACCACCCCCAACACGCCGGCACCGGTCAGCGTTGAGCAGCTGCAGTCACTCAACACCATCGGCACCATCAGCTATGTGCTCCACCTGATTGTGGCGGTCAGCGCCTTTATTCCGGGGGGGCAGTTTGGTGTGACCTTACTGCTGGTGGCGCTGATTCTGGACATGGTCAAGCGCGATGATGCGGCGGGCACCTGGCACGCCTCGCACTTTCGCTGGCGCATCCGGTCAGTGGTCATCGCCGGCGTGTTGTACTTGGTGACCTTGCCGCTGTTTTTGCTGCTGTATTTTCCCGGCGCCATTGCCTGGGCCGTCATCTCGGTGTGGTTTCTGTACCGCATCGTCACCGGCTTCATCGCCATGAACAAAGGCCAGGAGATTGGTGCATGAGTGGCCACACACCGGGCCATGACGCCAACTGCATTTTTTGCAAGATCATCGCCAAGCAGATTCCGTCCAAAGCGGTGTACGAGGACGAACAGGTCTATGCCTTCCACGACATCCACCCCTGGGCGCCGGTGCATTTTTTGCTGATCCCCAAGGCGCACATTCCCAGCATGGCCCAGGTGGGCCCCGAGCACGCGGCGCTGATGGGCCACATGATGGCCCTGGTGCCCAAGTTGGCGATGGAGCAGGGCTGCAATCCTTACCCGGATGGTGGCTACCGGCTGGTGACCAACACCGGGGCAGAAGGCGGGCAGGAAGTGCACCATCTGCACTTCCATGTGATGGGTGGCCCGCGCCCCTGGTTGCGTGGGTGACATGGCGCCTCCACGCTCCGCCGCTACACGGGTCGCTGCCCCCCAAGGGTGGCTAATTTCCCTTGGGGCGGCCCTGCGGGAAATTGTGTTTACGCGCGCCGACTAGAATTCAACAAATTGTTAGGAGTACATCATGGGTTCATTTTCTATTTGGCACTGGTTGATCGTTCTGCTGATCGTGGTCATGGTGTTCGGCACCAAGAAGCTCAAGAACATGGGTTCTGACCTGGGCGGCGCCGTCAAGGGTTTCAAAGACGGCATGAAAGACGGCTCTGCCTCTGCTGCCGACGACAAGTCCGCAGCACCAGCACAACAAGTGGCCAACGCCTCTGAAAAAACCACGATCGACGTGGAAGCCAAGCAAAAGAACTGAAGTTATGGCCCCCACGCTTGTCACTTCGTGTACTGCGCTGCCCCCCGAGGGGGTGCGTTTTGCCTTGGGGCGGCCCGGCGGCAAAACCAGTGATCTGCGTGCGCAATGATTGACCTCGGCATATCGAAGATGGCGCTGATCGGCGCGGTGGCGTTGATCGTCATCGGGCCCGAGAAGTTGCCCAAAGTGGCCCGCACCGTGGGCGCCTTGCTCGGCAAGGCACAGCGTTACGTGGCCGACGTGAAGGCCGAAGTCAATCGCTCCATGGAGCTCGACGAGCTCAAAAAAATGCGCGAAACGGTGGAGGGTGCCGCCCGCGATGTGGAGAACTCCATCCAGACGCAGGCCAGCGACTTCGAGAAATCGTGGTCCGACGCCACCGATGCTGCGCTGGAGCCTGAGGCCCCCCGCTACAAACACCCCAACAAAAACTGGCGCCTCAAGCAAGGTGCCATGCCCCAGTGGTACAAGGCCCGCAACGGCGTGCGTACCAAGGCGCAGTCGGGAGCCGCCCGTGTGGCGCGCTTCCGTCCGCCGCGCGTGCGCTGAGCGGCCCACTACCCTTCCCCATGGCATCAGACAACAATCCGCAAGACGAGCTTGCCGGCACCGAACAGCCCTTTGTCCAGCATTTGATGGAGCTGCGTGACCGCCTGGTCAAGGCCGCCATCGCCGTGGGCGTGGCCCTGGCCGTGCTGGCGCTGTACCCCGGTCCGGCCGCGCTCTATGACATTCTGGCCGCACCCCTGGTGGCCACGCTGCCAGCCGGTGGCAAGCTGATTGCCACCTCGGTGATTTCGCCGTTTCTGGTGCCACTCAAGATCATGCTGATGGCCGCGTTTTTGCTGGCGCTGCCGGTGGTGCTGTGGCAGGTTTGGGCCTTTGTGGCGCCGGGGCTCTACAGCCACGAGAAGAAGCTGGTGTTGCCCCTGGTGGTGTCCAGCACCCTGTTGTTTTTCATCGGGGTGGCGTTTTGTTACTTCTTTGTGTTCGGGCAGGTGTTCAAGTTCATCCAGAGCTTTGCCCCGCAAAGCATTGCCGCCACACCCGACATTGAGTCGTACCTGGACTTTGTGCTCTCCATGTTCCTGGCCTTCGGCCTGGCGTTTGAGGTGCCGATTGTGGTGATTGTGCTGGCGCGTATGGGCATCGTCAGCATCGAAAAACTCAAGGCCTTCCGCAGCTACTTCATCGTGCTGGCCTTTGTGGTGGCGGCCATCGTCACGCCGCCCGATGTAGTGTCCCAATTGGCGCTGGCCATCCCCATGTGCATCTTGTACGAGATTGGCATCTGGGCGGCGCAGATCTTTATCAAACACACGCAGGCACCTGCCGAAGAGGCGCCGACACCTGACGCCCCATAGGCTGATTTGGTAGTCAAATAGTCCTCTAGTCTGCGTAGGTATTGCACAGACAGCTCCTGAAACCATAGCAAAAGGCGACCCGAGGGTCGCCTTTTTTGTGCCTGAAGCTAAGTGCGACTCAGCGCGCCGCTGCCTTGGGCTTGGGCCGCACACCGGGTGTCACGTTGAGTTCCAGCTTCTGGTTCTTGCGCTCGATGGTGAAGGGCGCCACGGTGCCGGGTTTGAGTGACGCCACGATGGACAGCAGCTGGGTCACGTCACCAATCGGTTTGTCGGCAATGCTCACAATCACATCACCCGGGCGCACACCGGCCTGGGCGGCAGGGCCGTTTTGCAGCACACCGGTGATGATCACACCTTCCTTGGCCTTCACATCAAAGGTCTCGGCCAGCTCCGGGGACAGGTCATTGGGTTCCACACCAATCCAGCCGCGCGTGACCTGCCCGTCTTTCACAATGCCATCCAGCACCATCTTGGCCGTGGCCACGGGAATGGCAAAGCCAATGCCCATGCTGCCGCCCGAACGCGAGTAGATGGCGGTGTTGATGCCCAGCAGGTTGCCGTTGGTGTCCACCAGCGCGCCACCCGAGTTGCCGGGGTTGATGGCCGCGTCGGTCTGGATGAAGTTCTCAAAGGTGTTGATGCCCAACTGGTTGCGCCCCAGTGCGCTCACAATGCCGCTGGTCACGGTCTGGCCCACGCCAAACGGGTTGCCGATGGCCAGCACCTGGTCACCCACCTGCAGGTTGTCGGAGTTGCCCAGCACGATGGTGGGTAGCTTGTCGAGTTCGATCTTGAGCACGGCCAGGTCGCTGTCGGGGTCGGTGCCAATCACCTTGGCGGCCACGCGGCGGCTGTCGTTGAGGATGACCTCGATCTCGTCGGCCTCTTCAATCACATGGTTGTTGGTCAGGATGTAGCCGCTGGGGCTCACGATCACACCGCTGCCCAGGCCACCCTGCGGCTCATTGCCCTGGTCGCCATAGAAAAACTTGAACCAGGGGTCATTGGCATTGGGGTTTTTGGCGGCCGCCTTGCTGGTGTTGATGCTCACCACCGCGGCCGAGGCCTTTTGCGCCGCCAGCCGGTAACTGCCGGGCGGGATCTCACCGGGCTGCGAGGGGGGGGCCTGCAGCAGGGCAATGGCGCCGTCCACCGTGCTGGCGCTGTGGCCCAGCCACTGGGGCTTGAGGGTGGCCACCACAAAGTAGGTGGCAAGCAGCACCGTGATGGTTTGGGAAAACAGCAACCAAAGTCGTTTCATCGGGAATTCCAGCAGGGGCGGCACACAGGCGTGCTGCGCAGTGCAAATTGTAGGCGGCGCGGGCCTGCGCGTTACAGTGCCATACCGCGCTGTTGACCATGCAAACCATCCTCATCCACCCCGCCGCACCGCCCAAGCCGCCCGAAGGTGCGCCTTGTAATGGCTGCGGCGTGTGTTGCCTGGCCCAGCCGTGCCCGGTGGGCATGGTGTTGTCGCGCCGCCGGCGCGGGGCCTGCCAGGCCCTGCGCTGGGATGCGGCGCAGACCGTCTACCGCTGCGGCGCCATCACCGAACCGCTGGCCGTGGTGGCGGCTGCGCTGCCACGTGGCGTGCGGTGGCTGGCGCCCGTGCCGGCCGCGCTGCTGGCTCGCCTGGCCCGGCGCTGGGTGGCCGCAGGGCAGGGCTGCGACAGTGACCTGCAGCCCCAGACGCCCCCGCCCGCCTCAACGACAATCCCCTCCTGACCCTGCCGTTTACCCTATGACCGACCGCACCACCCTCTTGTCGACCCTGGACACGCTGCTGCAGCCCGAGCGTTTCAAAGACTACGGCCCCAACGGCCTGCAGGTGGAGGGCCGTGCCGAGGTGCACACCCTGGTGTCGGGCGTGACAGCCAGCCTGGCGCTGATCGAGGCCGCCATTGCGGCCAAGGCCGATGCCATTTTGGTACACCACGGTCTGTTCTGGCGCGGCCACGACGGCCGCGTGACCGGCTGGATGCGCCAACGCCTGGGCCTCTTGCTGGCGCACAACATCAACCTGTTCGCGTATCACCTGCCGCTGGACGCCCACCCCGAGCTGGGCAACAACGCGCAGCTGGGCCGGGTGCTGGGCCTGCAGGCGGACGCACGTTTTGGTGAACAGCAGCTGGGTTTTGTGGGCGCTGCGCCTGCAGCCCTGAATACGGCCCGGGCCTTGGCCGACCATGTGCAGGCCACACTGGGCCGTACCGTCACCCTGGTGCCCTGTGGCACGCAGCCGCTGCGCCGCATTGCCTGGTGCACCGGCGGTGCCCAGGGCTACTTTGAAGACGCAATAACCGCCGGTGCCGATGCCTTCATCACCGGCGAGATTTCCGAACCCCAGGCCCACTACGCGCGTGAATGCGGCGTGGCCTACATCGCCTGCGGCCACCATGCCAGCGAGCGCTACGGTGCCCCCGCGGTGGCTGCCCACGTGGCGGCGCAGCTGGGGCTGGCCCATACCTTCATCGATATCGACAACCCCGCATGAGTGACACCGCTCTTCCCATCGCCCTGACGCTGGGCGACGCCGCCGGCATTGGCCCCGAAATCATTGCCCAGTCGTTTCTGCGCGAACCCGAGATGCTGCGCGGCTGTTTTGTGGCCGGCGATGTGCAGGCCATGCGCCGCGCGCTGGCGGTGGTGCAGGGCGTGGTGCCCCTGCCCGTGGTGCAAATCGCCACGCCGGCCGAGGTAGCGCAGTTGCCTCCGCGCTGCCTGCCCGTGCTTCAGGTGGGCGAGGCCCTGGCGCCTGTGCACTGGGGCCGGGTGAGTGCCGCCGCCGGTGAGTTTGCTGGCCGCTGCGTGTTGTGGGCGGCCGATGCGGCGCTGCGCGGCGAGGTGGCCGCGCTGGTGACGGCGCCGTTGCACAAGGAAGCCCTGTCCGCTGCAGGGGCCCCGTACGACGCCTACCCCGGCCATACCGAGATGCTGCAGGCCGCCGCGGCGCGCCATGCCGGCGTGGCTGTGGACGGCATGCCGGTGCGCATGATGCTGGCCAACGACGAGTTGCGCACCGTGCTGGTCAGCATCCATATGTCGTTGCGCGACGCGCTGGCGGCGGTTACGGTGGACAACGTGCTGCAAACCATTCTGATCACCCACGCCGCGCTCTTGCGCACGCTGGGCCGCGCACCGCGCATTGCCGTGGCAGGCGTGAACCCGCATGCGGGGGAGGGCGGTTTGTTTGGCCGCGAGGAGCTGGACACGGTGATACCCGCGGTGGAGGCCGCACGCGCCCAAGGCTGCCAGGTGTTCGGTCCCTACGCGCCCGATACGGTGTTCATGCGGGCCCGCCACGCGGCGGGGCATCCGGGGGAATTTGATGTGGTGGTGGCCATGTACCACGACCAGGGGCTGATCCCTGTCAAGTACCTGGGGGTGGAGCAGGGCGTGAACGTGACGCTGGGCCTGCCGCTGGTGCGCACCAGCCCGGACCACGGCACGGCGTTCGACATCGCCGGCACGGGCCGCGCCGACCCGTCCAGCCTGCTGGCCGCCATTCGCATGGCGCACCAGCTCATTCCGGCCTAGGATTTAAGCCAAACTGGCCTCTAGCCCTTACGGTTATTGCGCAGGCAGCTATTGAAATAATAGCTGCTCGCGCGTGACAGGGCTTACTTTTTGAGGTTGTCGCGGATTTCGCGCAGCAGCAGCACGTCCTCGGGTGTTGTTGCGGGTGCGGGTTCAGCGGCCGGGGCTTCCTTCTTCAGGCGGTTGATCTGCTTGACCATCAGAAAGATGATGAAGGCCAGAATCGCGAAGTTCACGGCGACGGTGATGAAGTTGCCGTAGGCAAACACCGGGATTCCGGCTTTCTTCAGCCCTGCCAGGGTGGTCTCGGTGCCGGGGGGGACCGCGCCCAAGACCCAGAACATATTGGAAAAGTCCAATTTCCCGATGACTGCGCCCACCAGCGGCATGATCAGGTCGCCCACCACTGAGTCCACGATCTTGCCGAAGGCCGCGCCAATGATCACGCCCACAGCGAGGTCAATCACATTGCCCTTGACCGCAAAATCCTTGAATTCTTGAATCATTCCCATCGCTTGTTGCTCCACCGTGGTTGAAAGATGCCAAGTATTACCGACAAAACAGGGGTCAAGGCGGCGTGGTTCGTCAACCCGCGCGTTGAATGCCCCCACTGCCGTCAGCTACAATCCCGGCTTACCCCTACTAGCGATGTTCATTGAGGATTCTCATGAGTGAAACCCTTGTCGACAGCAAAAAGATCGACGCCAGCAAACGGACTTGGTTGATAGCATCCGGCTGCGCTGGTGCAGTGGGCGGTGTTGCCACCGCCATCCCCTTTGTGAGCACATTCCAGCCCTCCGAACGCGCCAAGGCTGCCGGAGCCGCCGTAGAGGTGGACATCGCGGAGATCAAACCCGGCGAAAAAATCACGGTCGAGTGGCGCGGCAAGCCCGTCTGGATCGTGCGCCGTACACCCGAGCAGCTGGCTGCGCTGGCTGGCATCGACGGTGAGCTGGCGGACCCCAAGTCCGAGCGCAAGCCCAGTGAACTGACCCCTGAATACGCCCGCAACGAGGCGCGTTCCATCAAGCCCGAGTTTTTTGTCGCCGTGGGCATTTGCTCGCACCTGGGCTGCTCGCCCTCCGACAAGTTCCAGCTCGGTGCCCAGCCCTCTTTGCCGGATGACTGGAAAGGTGGCTTCTTGTGCCCCTGCCACGGTTCCACCTTCGATATGGCTGGCCGCGTGTTCAAGAACAAGCCCGCGCCTGACAACCTCGAAGTGCCGCCGCACATGTACCTGTCTGACAGCAAGCTGCTGATCGGCGAAGACAAGCAAGCCTGAGGAACAAGAACATGGCGACTTTCAAGGAAATCTCCCCCAACGCCTCGGCTGGCGAGAAGGTGACCAATTGGTTTGAAAACCGGTTCCCCACCGCGTTCGATGCCTACAAGGTGCACATGTCGGAGTACTACGCTCCGAAGAACTTCAATTTCTGGTACATCTTCGGCTCGCTGGCTTTGCTGGTGTTGGTGATCCAGATCGTGACCGGCATCTTCCTGGTCATGCACTACAAGCCCGATGCCGCCTTGGCATTCGGTTCGGTCGAATACATCATGCGCGACGTGCCATGGGGCTGGTTGATCCGCTACATGCACTCCACGGGTGCCTCTGCCTTCTTTGTGGTGGTGTATCTGCACATGTTCCGTGGCCTCATCTACGGCAGCTACCGCAAACCCCGTGAACTGGTCTGGATCTTTGGCTGCGCCATTTTCCTGTGCCTGATGGCCGAAGCCTTCATGGGTTACCTGCTGCCTTGGGGCCAGATGTCCTACTGGGGCGCCCAGGTGATCGTGAACCTGTTTGCAGCCGTGCCTCTGGTCGGTCCCGACCTGGCTTTGCTGATTCGCGGCGACTTTGTGGTGGGTGATGCCACCCTCAACCGCTTCTTCAGCTTCCACGTGATTGCCGTGCCTTTGGTCTTGTTGGGCTTGGTGGTGGCGCACTTGCTGGCCCTGCACGACGTGGGTTCCAACAACCCCGATGGCATCGAAATCAAAGGCCCCAACGCCCCCCGCGACGCGGCTGGCCACCCCTTGGATGGCGTGCCTTTCCACCCCTACTACACGGTGCATGACATCTTCGCGGTGAGCATGTTCCTGATGGTCTTTACTGCCATCATCTTCTTTGCGCCTGAGATGGGTGGTTACTTCCTGGAGTACAACAACTTCATCCCGGCAGACCCGCTCAAGACGCCTGCGCACATCGCACCGGTCTGGTACTTCACCCCGTTCTACTCCATGCTGCGTGCCATCACCAGCGAGATGATGTATGCATTGATTGCCTGCGTCTTGGGTGCAGCTGCCTTCAGCATCTTCAAGTTCAAGATGCCCACCATCTTCAAAGCAGTGCTGGCCGGTGCCGCAGTGGTGGCTACCGTGCTGATGCTGTCGATCGACGCCAAGTTCTGGGGCGTGGTAGTGATGGGTGGTGCCGTGATCATCCTGTTCTTCTTGCCTTGGCTGGATTACAGCCCTGTCAAGTCCATCCGCTACCGCCCTGACTGGCACAAGTACCTGTATGGCATCTTCGTCATCAACTTCGTGGTGCTGGCCTACCTGGGTGTGCAGCCGCCGTCTGTCATTGGTGAGCGTGTTTCCCAAGTGGGTACTTTGTTCTACTTCGGCTTCTTCTTGTTGATGCCCTGGTGGAGTGCTTTGGGTGAGTCCAAGGAAGTGCCTGCCCGTGTGACCTTTGCGGCCCACTGAGCGCCGGAGACGACTGACATGAAAAAACTCCTCATTACCCTCGTGGCAGCCTTGGGCTTTGTCGCCGGTGCCCATGCAGCGGGCGGTGGTATCGCCCTGGACAAGGCACCGATCAAGACGAATGACCTGGTGTCTTTGCAGAACGGTGCCAAGCTGTTTGTGAACTACTGCCTGAACTGCCACTCTGCGGCATTCATGCGCTTCAACCGGCTCAAGGACATTGGCCTGACTGACCAGCAGATCAAGGACAACCTTCTGTTCACTACTGAAAAAGTGGGTGAAACCATGAAGGCCGCGATTGACCCCAAGCAGGCCAAAGACTGGTTTGGCGCCAACCCGCCTGACTTGACCGTGATTGCCCGTTCGCGTGCAGGCTCCGGCGGTTCAGGTGCCGACTACCTGTATACCTACTTGCGCACCTACTACCCTGACGAGACCAAGGCCACCGGCTGGAACAACCTCGTATTCCCCAGCGTGGGCATGCCCCATGTGTTGTGGGAGTTGCAAGGCAAGCGCGTGCCGGTGTACGACACGGTGCCTGAACATGGCCACGACGTGCAAGTGTTCAAGGGCTGGAAGCAAATCACCCCCGGTACCATGACCCCTGCCCAGTACGACCAGGCGATTGGTGATTTGGTGAATTACATGCAATGGATGGGTGAGCCAGCACAGAACACCCGAGTGCGTGTGGGTGTCTGGGTGCTGTTGTTCCTGTCGGTGCTTACGTTGTTTGCGTGGCGCCTGAATGCGGCGTTCTGGAAAGACGTCAAATAAAGTTCCCGGGCTGTCGCACAGGCTAGTTTGGCCTGACGTGATGGTGTCAGAGTGGGTCTGCCAAGGCGACCCACTCTTTTTCATTTTTTAGGAGTCTCTTGCCATGATGGTGCTGTATTCAGGAACAACCTGCCCCTTTTCTCACCGTTGCCGTTTCGTGTTGTTCGAGAAAGGCATGGACTTCGAAATTCGCGATGTGGACTTGTACAACAAGCCCGAAGACATCAGCGTGATGAACCCTTACGGACAGGTGCCGATTTTGGTCGAACGTGACCTGATCCTGTACGAATCGAACATCATCAATGAATACATCGACGAGCGTTTCCCCCATCCCCAGCTCATGCCCGGAGACCCGGTGGACCGTGCCCGTGTGCGCCTGTTCTTGCTGAACTTCGAAAAAGAGTTGTTTGTGCACGTGTCCACGCTGGAAGCCCGTGCATCCAAGGGCAATGAAAAAGCGCTGGAGAAAGCCCGTGCGCACATTCGTGACCGCCTGACCCAGCTGGCTCCCGTGTTCCTCAAGAACAAGTACATGTTGGGCGAGAATTTCTCCATGCTGGACGTGGCAATTGCCCCCTTGCTCTGGCGCCTGGACTACTACGGCATCGACCTCAGCAAGAACGCAGCGCCTCTGCTCAAGTACGCAGAGCGTATCTTCTCGCGCCCGGCCTACATCGAGGCGTTGACGCCTTCTGAAAAGGTCATGCGCAAGTAAGCCGGGCCGTACTGCCATGATGGATGCCGATAACGCCCTGTCCACACGCCCGTACCTCATTCGTGCCTTGTACGAGTGGTGTACGGACAATGGTTTCACCCCTTTTATTGCCGTGCAGGTAGACGACTCCGTGCGTGTACCACACGAGTATGTGAAGGATGGGGAGATCGTATTGAACGTGAGCTTCGACGCAACCAGTGCGTTGCAGTTGGGCAATGAGTTCATTGAATTCAAGGGCCGTTTCGGTGGCGTGGCGCGGGATATTTTGGTACCTGTGCACCGTGTCTTGGCCATCTATGCACGTGAAAACGGACAGGGCATGGCTTTCCCGGTTACCGCAGCGCCGGAGGCGGTGTCTACCAAACCAGTTGTCACGACCACCGAACCCAAGCCAAGTGCTTTGGTGCCCGTTCCCGAGTCTGATGGTGGTGATCCGGACACGCCACGCCCCCCCAGCGGTGGCCGACCTGCACTCACGCGTGTGAAATAGCGCTCTCTGAGCGCAATTCAGCCTCTGGCCTGAGGTAGAATTCAGCCCGTGCCGCTTTAGCTCAGTTGGTAGAGCAACCGCCTTGTAAGCGGTAGGTCGTCAGTTCGAATCCGACAAGCGGCACCATCTTTTTCCCGTCGTGGCTTAGTTTCTGCCCGACGGCGACACTTGGACCTTTAGCCGAATTGAGTTAACCTCCCAGCCTTTGGAGCGTAAGTGCGCTTGCATGGCAGGAAGCAGTTGACGCAATTTCGCCGCCACTGCGTTGTTGTCCAGTAGCAGGCACCATTCGCTTCCATCAATAGGACCCGCCTGTATCGCTGGTCGCAAAGTTCGCGGAATCAGTGTTTCCAAGCTTTTGAGTCGCGCAGTCGATTCTGTGGCCAGGTCACTGAGCCTAGCCAGTGTGGGTGATTCCCGGCTTGCCTGCAAGGCCGATACTGCGCGGTGATTCCGGGTCAAAGATTGCATGAAGAGGGTGTTGGAATATGCAAGTGATTATCACGGATGCCTGGTTGGCCAGGAGCCGAGCTTTTAATCTGAGTGGTGCCAAGTTGCTGCTGTCTTTGCTGGCGCTATCGCTGGCGTTGATGCTGGTCTCGGCGGGCCTGTACCACTGGGTGTTTCTCAAGGGTGCTCGTGAAGGTTGGCCCATCATCGGCTCTTTGGTGCGGCTGGTGGTGAAAGACGAGTTTGCCCAGCGCGACCGTTACCTGCGTGAAAACATTGAAGTACTCGCCAAAAAGCTGGGAGAAATGCAGGCCAAGATGCTGCAGCTGGAGTCTTTGGGCGAGCGGGTGTCCGGCTTGGCCGGTGTCAACCCTTCGGATATCAAAGTCAAGCCGGGCCAAGGTGGCTTGCTGATTGAGGGCCGCCCGCTCACGCTGCAGGAGTTGGATGCTGGCCTGGACGCACTGGATGTGATGGCCAGCCAGCGTGCTGACGCGATGACGGTCATGGAGTCGCGTCTCTTTGAGCAAAAAATCAAAAAGATGATGGTGCCGACCCAGACGCCTGTGCAAGATGCCAATCTGGGCTCGGTGTTCGGTTGGCGTATTGATCCGATTACGGGGCGCTCGGCCCTGCATACGGGCCTGGATTTTCCGGCGGAAACCGGCACTTCCATTTATTCCGCCGCAGGCGGCATGGTGGTGACGCAGGAGTTTCACTTCCAGTACGGCAACATGATCGAGGTCGACCATGGCAACAACCTCATTACCCGTTATGCACACGCTTCCAGGGTGTTGGTCAAAAAGGGCGATTTGATCAAACGCGGGCAGAAGATTGCCGAAGTCGGCACCTCGGGCCGTTCCACCGGACCACACCTGCATTTTGAAGTGTTGGTGCAAGGGGTGCCCCAGGATCCTCAGAAGTTTTTGAACGCAGGCCGTGATCTTCCGGGCGCCCAAGTGGCGCAATCCAAAGCGCCCAGTGCGCAACGCTAAAATGGGCGGTTTGGTATTTGTGTTGGGAGTGTGGGCGCCTTGGCGCTTGTCTTTCATCTGAATGCCCCCATTTCACCCAGACGAGAAAAAGGACTGCGCTGATCTGTTACCCATGGTGGGGGCAGGCCAGTCTTGCATGTATGGCCATCAATATCCTTACCAAAATCTTCGGCAGTCGCAATGACCGCTTGCTCAAGCAATACCGCACCGTCGTTGCACGCATCAACGCGCTGGAGCCGCAGTTCGAGCAGCTGACCGACGATGGTCTGCGCGCGAAGACGCAAGAGTTCAAGGACCGTATCGCCAAGGGTGAAACGCTGGACTCCGTCCTGCCCGAAGCCTTTGCTGTGGTGCGTGAAGGCTCCAAACGTGTCATGAAGATGCGTCACTTCGATGTGCAGCTGTTGGGTGGCATGTCGCTGCACAACGGCAAGATTTCGGAAATGCGCACAGGGGAAGGCAAGACCTTGACCGCCACGCTGCCGGTATACCTCAATGCCTTGAGCAACAAGGGTGTGCACGTGGTCACGGTGAACGACTACCTGGCCAGCCGCGACGCCAAATGGATGGGGCGTCTGTACAACTTCTTGGGCTTGAAGGTGGGTATCAACATGCCCCAAGTGCCGCGCGAAGAGAAGCAGGCGGCCTACCGTGCCGACATCACCTACGGCACCAACAACGAATTTGGGTTTGACTATCTGCGCGACAACATGGTCTACGAAGTAGCCGACCGTGTGCAGCGCGGCCTGAACTACGCCATCGTGGACGAGGTGGACTCCATCTTGATCGACGAAGCGCGCACGCCTCTGATCATCAGTGGCCAGGCCGAAGACCACACCGACCTGTACATCGCCATTAACAAGGCCATCCCCAAGCTGGTGAAGCAAGAGGGCGAGGCCGACCCCCGCACGGGTGAAGGTGTGACCAAGCCCGGCGACTTCACGCTCGACGAGAAAAGCCACCAGGTCTTTTTGACCGAACAGGGCCACGAATCGGCCGAACAGATCTTTGCTGAGCTGGGCCTGATTCCCGCGGGCTCATCGCTGTACGACCCGGCCAACATCACGCTAATGCACCACCTGTACGCTGCGTTGCGGGCCAACCACCTGTACCACCGTGACCAGCACTACGTAGTGCAGCAGGGTGAGATCGTCATCGTGGACGAATTCACCGGTCGCTTGATGACCGGTCGCCGCTGGAGCGATGGCCTGCACCAAGCCGTGGAGGCCAAGGAAGGCGTGCAAATCCAGGCAGAGAACCAGACGCTGGCTTCCATCACGTTCCAGAACTACTTCCGCTTGTATGGCAAGCTGGCTGGTATGACCGGAACGGCCGACACCGAAGCCTATGAGTTCCAGGAAATCTACGGCTTGGAGACCGTGGTGATTCCGCCCAACCGCATCAGCCGCCGTGATGACCAACTGGACCGCGTGTACAAAACCACGCGTGAAAAGTACGAAGCGGCGATCAAAGACATTCGCGAATGCTACGAGCGTGGCCAGCCCGTGCTGGTGGGCACCACCTCGATTGAAAACTCCGAGATCATTGCCCAGCTGCTGGAGAAAGAAAAGCTGCCACACCAAGTGCTCAATGCCAAGCAGCATGCGCGCGAAGCAGATATCGTGGCCCAGGCCGGCCGTGCCAAGATGATCACCATTGCCACCAACATGGCCGGTCGAGGGACCGACATTGTGCTGGGTGGCAACATCGAGAAAGCCTTGCAAGAGGTCGAGTCCGACGAGTCATTGGATGCCGCCACCAAGGAAAAAAAAATCAAGGCTGTGCGTGCACAGTGGACGCAAGACCACGAAGCCATCAAGGCCCTGGGCGGTTTGCGCATCATCGCTACCGAGCGCCACGAGTCGCGCCGTATCGACAACCAGCTGCGTGGCCGTTCCGGCCGCCAGGGCGACCCCGGCTCCTCGCGTTTCTACTTGAGTCTGGACGATTCGCTGATGCGCATCTTCGCGGGTGACCGTGTGAAGTCCATCATGGACCGCCTGAAGATGCCCGATGGCGAAGCGATTGAAGCCGGCATCGTGACCCGCAGCATCGAGAGTGCGCAGCGCAAGGTGGAGGCGCGCAATTTTGACATGCGCAAGCAATTGCTGGAGTACGACGATGTGTCCAACGACCAGCGCAAGGTGATTTACCAGCAGCGCAATGCCATCCTGGATGCGCAGGACCTGAGTGCCCAAATTGCCTCGCTGCGTGAAGGTGCGTTTGAAGACCTGGTGCGCCAGTACGTGCCTGCCGAGTCCGTGGAAGAGCAGTGGGATGTACCCACGCTGCAAAAAGCACTGACAGACGATTGGCAGATCAGCCTGGAGCTGCAAAAGCAGGTGTCCGACGCAAGCTCCATCACCGACGAGGAAGTCGTATCCACCGTGGTAACCGCAGCCAACGCAGCGTTCCAAGCCAAAGTCGATTTGGTCGGGGCTGAGAACTTCACCCAGTTTGAGCGCATGGTGCTGCTGCAAAGCATCGACAGCCATTGGCGTGACCACCTGAGCGCACTGGACTACCTGCGCCAAGGCATTCATCTGCGCGGCTATGCCCAGAAGCAGCCCAAGCAAGAGTACAAGCGCGAGGCGTTTGAGTTGTTTGGCCAGTTGCTGGATTCGGTCAAGAACGACGTCACCAAAGTGCTGATGACGGTCAAGATCCAGTCCAACGAACAACTGGAACAGGCGGCGGACGCGATGGAAGCCCGTGGCGAGAGTATTGCCAACGTGACCTACAGTGCCCCCACCGAAACCGGCGAGGTGGAAACCACGGTAGACAACACCACCGTGAAGCCCAGTGTCAACGACGTGCCCCGTGTGGGCCGCAACGATGCCTGCCCCTGCGGCAGCGGCAAGAAATACAAACACTGCCACGGCCAACTGACCTGAGAGCCCACCCATGCCTGTGAACCTTCCCCTGCCCGATGTGGCTACTTTGTTTCCCATCGCCGGGGTACGCATTGGCGTTACCGAAGCGGGTGTACGCAAGGTCGGCCGCAAAGACCTGACCGTGGTGCTGCTGGACGCTGGTGCCAGCGTGTCAGGTGTATTCACCTCCAACCGTTTTTGTGCCGCCCCCGTGCAGCTGTGCCGTGAACATTTGGCGTCTGGCCAGTCCATGCGTGCCTTGCTGATCAACACGGGCAATGCCAATGCTGGCACCGGAGCCGATGGCTTGGCGCGTGCGCAAAGCACATGCGTGGCCTTGGCCGGCAAGCTGGGCATTGACGCGCAGCAGGTGTTGCCGTTCTCCACCGGTGTGATCATGGAGCCGCTGCCCATTGACCGCATCGAAGCCGGGCTGGATGCCGCGATTGCCGATGCGCGTCTGGACAACTGGCTCAAGGCTGCGGAGGGCATCATGACCACCGACACCCAGCCCAAGGCGTACGGTGCCCAGGTCACCCTGGGTGGCAAGCCAATCAGCATCAGCGGCATCAGCAAGGGCGCGGGCATGATCCGCCCCAACATGGCCACCATGCTGGGCTTCGTTGCCACCGACGCGTGTGTGAGCCAAGCGGTGATGCACGAACTCTCTTTGGCGCTGGCAGAAGGCTCTTTCAACCGCGTGACGGTGGATGGCGATACCTCGACCAACGACTCTTTGGTGGTGATTGCCAGCAACAAGGCTGGCAACGCCGAAATTACCTCCCTGCAGTCGGCTGATGGCCAGGCGCTCCAAGCCGCCATGCTCGGCGTGGCACGCCAGTTGGCCCAGGCCATCGTACGTGATGGTGAAGGCGCCACCAAGTTCATTACCGTGCAGGTGGAAGGTGGGCGCACTGGCGAGGAATGCCGCAAGGTGGCCTACGCGATTGCGCATTCGCCTTTGGTCAAGACCGCGTTTTACGCCAGTGACCCCAACCTGGGCCGCATTCTGGCGGCGGTGGGTTACGCCGGTATTGACGATCTGGACCAGACCGGCATTGAGCTCCATCTGGACGATGTGCATGTGGCTACCCGCGGCGGGCGGAACCCCAGCTACCGCGAGGAAGACGGCCAGCGCGTGATGAAGCAAAGCGAAATCACCGTGCGCGTGGGCCTGGGCCGTGGTGCCGCCACCGAGACGGTGTGGACCTGCGACTTCAGCCACGACTACGTCACCATCAACGCCGACTACCGCTCCTGAGCGACCTCCCATGACCGACACCCTGACCAAAGAGTTGGCCAGTTTTCTGGCGCGTGCCGAACTGTTCATGGCCCGGGTGGAAGCCTCCTTGCCGCATGGCGTGGAGCAACCGGACTGGAACGCGTCCATCGCCTTCCGCTATCGCCGTCGCCGTTCCGGCCAGGGTGTGATCACACCGGTGCAACATGTGGGTGCGATGTCTCTGGACGATCTGAAAGAGATCGACGACCAGAAAGAAAAGATCCAGCGCAACACCGCCCAGTTTGTGCGCGGCGCCACAGCCAACAACGTGTTGCTGACCGGTGCACGCGGCACGGGCAAGTCCTCCCTGATCCGTGCCTGCCTGCACACCTATGCGGCGCAAGGGTTGCGGCTTATCGAGGTCGACAAGGCGGACCTGGTGGACCTGACCGACATCGTGGATCTGGTGGCCCAGCGGCCCGAGAAGTTCATTGTGTTTTGCGACGACCTGAGCTTTGACGAAGGCGAAGCAGGCTACAAGGCTTTGAAGTCGGTGCTCGATGGCTCGGTGGCAGCGGCCACGCCCAATGTGCTGATCTACGCGACGAGCAACCGCCGCCACCTGCTGCCGGAGTACATGTCCGAGAACCTGACTTACAAACACACCGAGGACGGTGAAGTGCACCCAGGTGAGGGCGTGGAAGAGAAGATTTCGCTGTCCGAGCGTTTTGGTCTGTGGGTGAGCTTTTACCCGTTCAACCAGGACGAATACCTCGCCATCGTGGCCCAGTGGCTCAGCGCCCTGGGCATTGCACCCGAGCGCATTGCGGCTGCCCGGGCAGAGGCACTGCTGTGGGCGCTGGAGCGTGGATCGCGCAGCGGGCGTGTGGCCTACCAGTTTGCCAAAGACTTTGCGGGGCGTGACCCGGTATGAGCAAGCCTCTGGTAGCCGACCCTGGCGTGCTACGCGATGGTGGCTCGGACCGCAAAGCCGTCGAGGTGGCTGTGGGTGTTTTAGTGCGTGGTGATGGGGCTTTTCTGCTGACATCGCGGCCCGAGGGCAAAGCGTACGCGGGCTACTGGGAGTTTCCCGGCGGCAAGCTGGAAGCCGGCGAGACGGTCGAACAGGCCCTGCGGCGTGAGCTGCACGAGGAGATTGGCATCACTATTGGAGCTGCAACGCCCTGGAAGGTGGAGTTGGTCGACTACCCCCATGCCTTGGTGCGCTTGCACTTCTGTAAGGTGTTTGACTGGTCGGGTGAGCTGCAAATGCGCGAGGCGCAAAGCTGTTCTTGGGAGCAGCTTCCGGTGCAGGTTCAGCCCGTATTGCCGGGCACCGTGCCCGTGCTGGACTGGTTTGCCGCAGAGCGAGCACACTTGGGTGCTACACATTTGGTAGCTGCTAGCGCAGGCTCCTAGCGGGCTAGAGGCCTATTTGGCTTAAATTTCACTGCAGTTTGGCGTCGCCAAATACCTGGTCGTCAGGGGGCGCTTCGGTCGGAACGCGAAACGATTCGCTGGCCCATGCACCCAAATCCAGATTCTTGCAACGCTCGCCGCAAAATGGCCGGTAGGCATTGCTGGGCGCGTACACGCTGTCTCCTCCGCATTGCGGGCAGACGACGATCTTCTGGAAAGTAGGCTCAGCCATGGTCAATCAGTTCCCCGCTTAGGAGCACAGGGTCAGCTCAAAAGCCCGGTCTTCGCCGCTGGCGTGCAGGCGGTCATCGTCGGCGTGGCGCATCAGGCGGATAGACACCATCAGGCGGTTGCCGCTAATCTCGGGGATCACTTCCTGTGCTGGGTCCAGGGACAGGCGCAGCAGTTGGAAGGTTCTGCCTTGGGGCAGGTTTTGTTGGAATTGCCCGCCCACGGCGACAACTTTTTGCGGCGCACCCGAGTCGCGCAGCATCTTGAGCAGCAGGTGGATGGACTCAGCCAAGGGGGCGAGGGTGGAGGCCCAGCGTTGCAGGTCTTGCTGGCGGGCCTCTACGCTGCGGTGCTGCCAGGCGTAGTAGGCCGGTAGGTCAAATTCACAAGTGCCACCGGGAATACCGACCCGGCTGCGGATGCTCATGAGCCAGTCGTTTTCGGTCAGTGCCTGGCCGGCCTTTCCGGTCAGGCCATTCAGAGATGTGAAGCAGTGGTCCAACTGGGCAATCACCTTGTCTAACACGGCTTCGGCAATGGCCGGGTTGCCGCGGTAGCCGTTGAGGATTTGTTTTTGTTTGTCCAAGTCCTTGAGGACGTCCGATTTCAGGTCAGCGCGGGCCCCGACGTCCATCACCTCAAAAATGGTGGCCAACGCGAAGTGGTGGTCCAGAGGCTCCGAACGCGACATCAATTCTGCGAGGCGCAGAAACAGATGTTCGAGCCGCAAGTAGGTGCGAATGCGTTCGTTAAAGGGGTATTCGTAGAGGATCACGCTGTATTTTCCGGTCGCCGAATCATAGCCCGAACTGCTTCGCAATTTGCTGCACTTGCAGGGCCAGTTCATCCAGACTTATCCCGTCGTTGAATAGCACCACATCGGCGGCGCGCAGTCGCTGTGCCCGGCTGGTTTGCGCTGCCATGATGTTTTCTACCTCGGCACGCGACAGGCCATTGCGCTGCATCACTCGCTGGATTTGTGTGTCCGTCGTGCAGTCCACCACCATCACTTGCTGCAAGTTGCGCCGCCAATGGGCTGACTCTACCAACAGAGGAATATCGAACACGATATGTGTCGCCCCGTTGGCAGTGGCCTGCTGGGCTGCTTGCGCAATGGCGGCGCCCACCAAAGGGTGCACGATGGCCTCCAGTCGCGCACGCGCAGTGGCATCGGTGAAGGCCAGCTGGCGCATTTTTTCCCGGTCGAGTGCGCCTTCTGCGCTTAGCAGCGCAGGCCCAAACACCTCGCGTATTTTGGGGATGGCAGCGCCGCCTGGGGCGGTGGTCGCACGGGCCAAAACGTCGGCGTCAATCAAGCGGGCGCCCAACCTCACCCATTGGGATGCCACGGTGCTTTTTCCACTGCCGATGCCACCCGTCAGACCCAAACGCAAGGCAGCGGCCATGGACTTAGATACCGACCAGTTGGCGCAGCGTGTGATGGCCCAAAAGCATGGCCGCAAAACCTGCGCCTGCCAGAAAGGGGCCAAACGGCACGTAACCGCCTTCGCGCAGACCGCTGGTGAACTTCATGGCAATGCCCACCACCGCACCAATCACAGATGCAATCAGGATGATGGGAATCAACAGGGGCCAGCCAAACCAGGCCCCCAGCGCGGCAAACAGTTTGAAATCGCCATAACCCATGCCTTCTTTACCGGTGACCAACTTGAACACCCAGTAAATGGACCAGAGCGACAGATAACCAGCGACGGCACCCCAAAAAGCCACCACCAACGGAACGGATGTCCACTGCATCGCCGCAGCCACCAGACCCAGCCACATCAACGGCAAAGTCATGTCGTCGGGCAACAAAGTGGTGTCCCAGTCGATCAGGGCCATACCTAGCAGCAAGGCCGAAAATGCGCACCAGACGAGCGCGGTGGCAGATACGCCCCATTGCCATGCACACCAAAAAAACAAGGCACCAGTTGCCAGTTCTACAACGGGGTAACGTAGGCTGATAGGGGCTTTACAGCCGGCGCATTTGCCGCCCAGTGCTGCGTAACTCACCACCGGTATATTTTCAAACCAGCGGATTTGGTGGCCGCAATGGGGGCAACGCGATCGCGGCACCATCAGGTTAAAGGGCTCGCTGGGAGCAGCCTCCTGGCCAGACAACTCGGCACATTCCGCCGCCCACTGCTGCTCCATCATCTTGGGCAAGCGGTGCACCACCACATTCAAAAAGCTGCCGATCAACAGACCCAGCACACCGATCAGGCTGACGTCCAGCCATTGCATACCCGTCAGCATCAAACCACTTGTCCCAGCTTGAAGATGGGCAGGTACATGGACACCACAATGCCTCCGATGATGGTACCCAGCACCACGATGATGATGGGCTCCATTAGGCTGGAAATGCCGGCCACCATGTCGTCCACCTCGGCTTCAAAGAAGTCGGCCGCTTTGCCCAGCATGTGGTCAATCGAGCCGGATTCTTCACCAATGGCACACATCTGCAGCACCATGCTGGGAAACAGATTGACATTGGTCATGGCGGCTGTCAGCGCGGTGCCTGTGGAGACTTCTTGCTGAATTTTTTGGGTTGCCAGTTGGTACACGATGTTGCCAGAAGCGCCTCCTACGGAGTCCAACGCTTCCACCAATGGCACGCCGGCCGCAAACATGGTGGAGAGTGTGCGGGTCCAGCGGGCCACACAACTCTTCTCCACCATCACACCGAAGATCGGCAGCTTGAGCATGACGCGGTCCATAAAGGCCTGCACCTTTTCATTGCGCCTCCAAGCCTGCATGAAGAAATACAAACCACCGCCGATACCGCCAAAAATCAGCCACCAGTAGTCAATAAAAATTTCGCTCAAGGCGATCACCATTAATGTAGGAGCTGGCAACTCGCCACCAAAGGAGGAAAACACCTGTTTGAATGATGGAATCACAAAAATCATGATTACCGACACCACCACAAAAGCCGTCACCAACACGGCAATGGGGTACATCAGCGCGGCCTTGATTTTGGACTTGATAGCTTCGGTCTTTTCCATATAGACCGCCAGTCGGTCCAGCAGCTGGTCCAGAATACCGGCCGATTCACCGGCTTCCACCAGGTTGCAATACAGGTTGTCAAAGTACAGCGGGTATTTACGGAATGCGGTGCTCAGCGAGGTGCCGGTCTCCACATCCTGGCGGATGTCGTTGAGCAGCTTGGTCACGCTGGGGTTGGGGTTGCCGCGGCCCACAATGTCAAAGGCCTGCAACAGTGGCACACCGGCTTTCATCATGGTGGCCAGCTGGCGGGTAAAGATCGCCATGTCTTTGGGCTTGATACTCTTGCCCGAGCGCATGCGGCGCTTTTTGATCTTGGTGGGTGTGACCCCTTGGCGGCGCAGAGAAGACTTGACCTGGTTTTCGCCCACAGCGCGAATTTCACCCCGCACCTGTTTGCCGTTGCGGTCCTTGCCTTCCCATTCGAATACTGCGTCTTTGTTTGCAGACTTTGCTGTTGCCATAGGGTTCCCTGGATTGCCTTTTATTCGTTGGTGACGGCCAGCACTTCTTCCAACGAAGTCAGCCCGAGTTTCACTTTGTGCAGACCAGCCTTGCGCAAAGAACGCACACCTTCGGCCTCGGATTGCGCTGCAATATCCATCGCACTGCCATCACGCAGGATGATGCGCTGAATTTCATCGCTGATGGGCATCACTTGGTAAATACCAACACGCCCTTTGTAACCGTTGTTACACATCGAACATCCAACTGCACGGTATGGCTTCCAGCTGCCATCCAACTCTGCCTCTTTGAAGCCCGCATCGAGTAGCGCGGCCTTCGGCACTTCGGTCGGCTGCTTACAGTTCAGGCACAGTCGGCGTGCCAGGCGCTGCGCCGTGATCAGGATCACACTGGAGGCAATATTGAATGGCTGAATGCCCATATTGCGCATACGCGTCAATGTGGTCGGTGCATCGTTCGTGTGCAGGGTAGACAGCACCAAGTGGCCGGTCTGCGCTGCCTTGATAGAGATATCCGCAGTCTCCAGATCGCGAATTTCGCCGACCATGATGATGTCTGGATCCTGGCGCAGAAAGGACTTCAGTGCGGCCGCAAAGGTCAGCCCCGCCTTTTCATTCACATTCACCTGGTTTACACCCGGCAAGTTGATTTCAGAGGGGTCTTCTGCCGTGGCGATGTTCACCCCGGGTTGGTTCAGCATGTTCAGACAGGTGTATAGCGACACGGTCTTACCAGAGCCCGTGGGGCCCGTCACCAGAATCATGCCGTAGGGCCGACCAATCGCCTTCAGCAGACGCTCTTTCTCTTCGATTTCGTAACCCAGGGCGTCAATGCCCAGTTTGGCGCTGCTCGGGTCCAAAATCCGGATCACGATTTTTTCGCCAAACAGGGTGGGCAGGGTGCTCACGCGGAAGTCGATCACGCGGTCGGCGCCCACCTTGAGCTTCATCCGCCCATCCTGCGGCACCCGCTTCTCGGAAATATCCATGCGCGAGATCACCTTGATCCGCGAAGCCAGCTTGTCCTTGATGGCGATGGGCGGGCTGGCAATCTCACGCAACTCGCCGTCAATGCGAAAGCGCACGCGGTAGGTGTGCTCGTAAGGCTCAAAGTGCAAGTCAGACGCCCGCATGCTGAAGGCATCCATCAGCATTTTGTGCAAAAATCGCACTACGGGCGCGTCTTCTACCTCGGCAGTGGTTGCCGCGGTTTCGGTGGTAATTTCGGTGGCGCTCTCGTCAAACTCGAAGTCGCCACCAATGATGTCCTCCATCGCCTCGGTGGCGGTGGTCGTGTTGGCATCTACCAGCTTGGAGAGCTTGTCAAATTCGGCAATGACCCAGTCAAAGCCCATCTGTGTGGAGAACTTGATGCGCTCGGCAGCTGCCTGGTCCGACGGATCGGCCGTGGCAATGATCAGGCGGTTGCCCCGTTTGCTGAGCACCAGCACGCGGAAATCAGTACAAATCTTGGGGTCCAGCAGCCCCTTGGGCAGGCGCTGGGGGTCTACAGCGTCCAGGTCTACCAGGGGTGCTGCAAAGGCGGCCGACAGGGTGTGCGCCAGGTCGGCCGAGGACACCGCACCCGAACCCACCAGTTCCGCCATGAAGCTGGTTTTGCCACCCATGGCTTTGCGGTACAGGTCTTCCGCGGCCTTTTGCGGCAGCTTGCCAGCCGCCACCAGGGCACGTCCAATACCAGGCAGGGCCACCGTGGTGGTGTCGCGGTTAACAGAGTCAGCTACAGCCATAGCCAACTAGGATATACGAAGCAAGGCGCATTGGTGCAGTTGCGGGGGGCTTGGAGCGCAAATTTCCCCCTTTGTGCGTCGCATATTCCCCACCCCGGCCCCCAGAGCGGGGCGAGGCCGTCTATGGCGGGCTCAGGCGTCCCCGAAGGCAATGCCTGCGGCATCCTTGGCCGACAGCTGGGGGGGCACACCCATGGCGGGCCAATCAATGGCCAAAGTTGGGTCGTTCCAGGCAATGCAGCGCTCGTACGCCGGGGCATAGTAGTCGGTCGTTTTGTACAAAAACTCGGCGGACTCGGACAACACCACAAAACCATGCGCGAGCCCAGGCGGCACCCACAACTGACGTTTGTTGTCGCCCGACAGAATTTCTCCCACCCACTGGCCATAGGTGGGCGAGTCGCGGCGGATGTCCACCGCCACATCGAACACCTCGCCCGCCACCACACGCACCAGCTTGCCCTGGGCTTGCTGGGTTTGGTAATGCAGCCCGCGCAGAACGCCGCGGGCCGATTTGGAGTGGTTGTCCTGCACAAAAGGCAGGGTCACGCCCGTGGCTTCGCGGAATGCGCGTTCGTTAAAACTCTCAAAGAAAAAACCGCGTTCGTCCCCAAACACCTTGGGTTCGATCAGCAGCACGTCGGCAATGGCGGTGGGTGTGGCTTTCATCAGTACACCTTGTCCTTGAGCAGGCGCAGCAGGTACTGCCCGTAGCCCGATTTGGCCAGCGGCTGCGCCAGTTTTTGCAACTGGGCATCGTCAATCCAGCCACTGCGCCACGCAATTTCTTCCGGGGCCGCCACCTTCAGGCCTTGGCGGTTTTCGATGGTGTAAATGAACTGGCTTGCCTCCAGCATGGACTCGTGGGTGCCGGTGTCCAGCCAGGCATAGCCGCGGCCCATGGTTTGCACGTCCAACTGGCCGCGCTCCAGGTACAGGCGGTTCAGGTCGGTGATCTCCAGCTCGCCGCGGGCCGATGGTTTGACCTGTTTGGCCAACTCCACCACCTGGTCGTCGTAAAAATACAGGCCGGTGACGGCATAACGCGACTTGGGTGCTTTGGGTTTCTCTTCCAGGCTGATGGCCCGGCCCTCGGCGTTGAACTCCACCACACCGTAGCGCTCGGGGTCATTCACGGCGTAGGCAAATACCGTGGCGCCGGTGGTTTGTTGGGTGGCGCTTTCCAGCAGGCCCGCAAAGTCGTGGCCGTAAAAAATGTTGTCACCCAGCACCAGTGCGCTGGGGGCACCGTCCAGGAACGACTCGCCAATCAAAAACGCCTGGGCCAAGCCATCGGGGGAGGGCTGCACGGCGTATTCGATGTGGATGCCCCACTGCGCGCCATCGCCCAGCAGCTGCTCAAAGCGTGGTGTGTCCTGCGGGGTGCTGATCACCAGCACCTCCTTGATACCCGCCAGCAGCAGCACGCTGAGCGGGTAGTAAATCATGGGCTTGTCGTAGATGGGCAGCAGCTGTTTGCTCACTGCCTGGGTGGCGGGGTAGAGCCGGGTGCCGGAGCCGCCCGCCAGGATGATGCCCTTGCGCTGCTTGGCGCCTGTGGTCTTGGTCATGGTTATTTCCCTGATATTTCGGTCAGCATGCGGGCCACGCCCACTTGCCAGTGCGGCAGCGTCAGGCCAAAGGAGGCTTGCAGCTTGCCTGTGTCCAGCCGCGAATTGAGCGGGCGCTTGGCCGGGGTGGGGTAGCTACTAGTGGCTGTCGGGGCCACTTTGTCTGCCGTGGCCTTGAGCGGCATGCCCAGTGCTGCAGCGTGTTCCAGCACAAACTGGGCGTAGCCATGCCAGGTGGTCTCCCCACTGGCAATGCAGTGGTACAGCCCGGCCAGCTCTGGTTGGTTTTGCAGCTGACGCAGCGCGTGGGCGGTTACGTCGGCCAGCAGCTCGGCCGACGTGGGCGCGCCGAACTGGTCGTTGATCACCGTCAGCGCCTCACGCTCGCCTGCCAAGCGCAGCATGGTTTTGGCAAAGTTACCGCCGCGTGCGGCATACACCCAGCTGGTCCGCAAAATCAGGTGCTTTGGGGTGCTGGCCACTGCCTGCTCGCCTTCCAGCTTTGTCTGGCCATACACGCTCAAGGGGCCGGTGGCATCGGTCTCTTTCCAGGGCGCGGTGCCGCTGCCGTCAAACACGTAGTCGGTGCTGTAGTGCACCAGCCATGCTCCTATTTTGGTAGCTGCTTGCGCAAGCGTGGCGGGGGCTAGGGCATTAATTGTTCGTGAAATCTCGGGTTCGCTTTCGGCCTTGTCCACCGCCGTGTGGGCGGCCGCGTTCACGATCACATCGGGCCGCACCTGCAACACGCTGCGCTCCAGCCCCGCCAGATCGGTGAAGTCACCACATAGGCCGCCCGGGTTGTGTGTGGCATCAAAGTCCAGCGCCACCACCTCGCCCAGCACACTCAGCGCGCGCTGCAGCTCCCAGCCCACCTGGCCACCGCGGCCCAACAGCAGGATCTTCATGCCGCAGCCTTGGCGGCGTTGCCGTACTGCTGTGTCACCCAGTCGCGGTAGCCACCGCTCAGCACATTCCCCACCCATTCCGGGTTGTCCAGGTACCACTGCACCGTTTTGCGGATGCCAGTCTCAAAAGTCTCGGCCGGTTTCCAGCCCAGCTGCTGCTCGATCTTGCGCGCGTCGATCGCGTAGCGGCGGTCGTGGCCTGGGCGGTCGGTCACGTAGGTGATTTGTTCCTGGTAGGGCTTGCCGTCCGCACGCGGCTTCAGCTCGTCCAGCAGCGCGCACACCGTGTGCACGATGTCCAGGTTCGGCTTTTCGTTCCAACCGCCCACGTTGTAGGTCTCGCCCACCGTGCCGGCTTCCAGCACCCGACGGATGGCGCTGCAGTGGTCCTTCACATACAGCCAGTCGCGCACCTGCTGGCCGTCGCCATACACCGGCAGGGGTTTGCCCGCTTGCGCGTTAACGATCATCAGTGGAATCAACTTCTCGGGGAAGTGGAAGGGACCATAGTTGTTGCTGCAGTTGGTGGTCAGCACCGGCAGGCCGTAGGTGTGGTGATAGGCGCGCACCAGGTGGTCGCTGGCGGCCTTGCTGGCGCTGTAGGGGCTGTTGGGCTCGTACTTGTTGGTCTCAGAAAAGGCCGGGTCTGTTTTGGCCAGGGAGCCATATACCTCGTCGGTCGATACATGTAAAAACCGAAATGACGCCTTGGCATC
Source organism: Rhodoferax sp. XS2R6 (assembly GCF_056521365.1). Classification (NCBI taxonomy): domain Bacteria; kingdom Pseudomonadati; phylum Pseudomonadota; class Betaproteobacteria; order Burkholderiales; family Comamonadaceae; genus Rhodoferax; species Rhodoferax sp. XS2R6. The sequence continues at coordinate 321,987 of NZ_JBWMAY010000004.1, forward strand.
CCCCTGCAGGCCACCAAAGTAAGCCCGCACGCACTCCAGCAGGTGGAAGGTGCCCACGATATTGGTCTGGATAAAGTCTTCTGGCCCGTGGATGGAGCGGTCTACATGGCTCTCGGCGGCAAAATTGAGGATGGCGCGGGGCTGGTGCTCTGCCAGCAGGCGGTTGACCAGCGCTGCGTCGCCAAAGTCGCCCTGCACAAACACGTGGCGCGCATCACCGTTCAGGCTGGCCAGGTTCTCCAGATTGCCTGCGTAGGTCAGCTTGTCGAGGTTGACCACGGTCTCGTTCGACTGGGCCAGCCAGTCCAGGACGAAGTTGCTGCCAATAAAGCCGGCACCGCCGGTTACCAAAATAGTCATTGTGAAGGTCCCTGAAGCGCAAAAGCGCTGCTGATTATCGCCCTCTAAAGTGACCGTTTTGAGGGGGCCGCCACGCGCTAGTCCAATCAGACTACCGAGGCGTAACAGCAAGTTTGGTGCCCAGCGGCGCAGCCTAGTCTTGTTGGGCTATTTGCGTTCCGACCGTAAGCCCCTATCATCGGCCGTAACAAATTGTTACGCTCCTCATGCTTTTGCCCCCTCCGCACCTTGTCGGCTCCCGCCGTGCCCACGTTCAGCGCGGCTTCACCCTCATCGAGCTGGTCATGGTGATTGTGATTTTGGGCGTGTTGTCGGCTGTGGCTATTCCCAAGTTTGTCGATTTGCGGTCAGACGCCCAGTTGGCCGCCACCCAAGCAATGGCTGGCGCCATTTCTTCGGCCTCTGCCATTAACGTGGCGGCCCGCAAGGTGGATGCAAGCAAGGGAGTGCCCATTGGTGACTGCGTTGACGGTGGCAGCCTGCTGCAGGGGGGCTTGCCAACTAACTATTCCATTGGTGGCGGTTTGCCTCTGACCATACCCGCCGGAAGCACGGTTAATTGCACCCTGAATGGCCCCAACGGAACCGCTGCCAATGTGGCGCTAACTGGAATTTAAAGAAAGAGTCAGGAAAAGTCATGTCACTTCAGCACAAACTCCAGCGCAGCCTGTTGGCTACTGCGGCGGCCTTTGCCTGCATGGCCGCCCAAGCGCAGAGCGTCACCATGACCTTTGACGACATTGCTGGCCTGAATGGCACGGCATCGGCCTACGGCGTGCAGTTTCAGCACTCCAGCAATACCCATTTTCTACTGAACGGCGCCACATACATCCCCGGCTACACCGCCGGAAAGGCCCTGGGGTACTACGCGCTTTCCGCATTTACCGAAACCATTTCGCTGGCACCCGGAGCCCCGAGCACCTTCGCCCTGCACAGCCTTGACCTTGGCGGCTTTTACAACTTTTTGCCAGGCGAGACCTTGTCCATCCAAATCACGGGCCAGCGTGCTAACGGCAGCGTGGTCATGGCCAACCAGTCGTTCAGCGTGACACAAGGCCAGATGAGCAGCTACGGCCCTGCTGTGTTCAGCGGGTTTACGGGCCTGCAATCGCTCACGTTCAGCGGCGTTGGTGGCAACAACGCTCGCTACGTGGGGGTGGACAACGTTGCCATCACCATCACTCCGGTACCCGAGCCCACCACGCTGGCCATGCTCTTGGCTGGTTTGGGCTTGGTAGGTGCTACTGTGCGGCGGCGCCACCAAGCCTGAGGTTTGGCCGCCTGTTTGGCGTAGCCCAAGCCACAAAGCAAAAGGGACTGCAATGCAGTCCCTTTTTTATTGCCAGCGCGGTGGTTTACACAGCGGCGGCTGCAGCCTTGCGGCGGCGGGCAATGGCGCCCATGACACCCAAGCCCGCCAGCAGCATGGCAAAGGTTTCGGGTTCAGGCACGGGGGTGATTTCCAACTGGGCAGTGGCGTAGCCGATATTGCCTGTGCCCACACCCGGAAACACGGTGCCAGACGCGTACAGGCTGTAAGAACCTGCGCCCAGATTGGCAAAGTTGAATGTGCTGCCGAGCTGCGTGCTGCTTAGCACGTTGCCCACATACAGGGACACCGAGCTGAAGGTGATCTTGGGCAGCGGGTAGGCGGAGCCCAGCACGTTGTAGCTATCCACATGGGTAGCAAAACCTGTCAGGTTGTAAGCGCCACCCAGCGTAATGTCGGCCAACAGCACATCGGCAAACGAGCCCTGCACCGCAACGGGGAAGGTAATAGCAGCGTTTGCTGCCACGGAGCCCAGTGCCAACACGGCGGCGGCGATTGCAGTTTTGTAGTTCATATAGTGGTCCCTTGGAAATTTGGGGCTGCTTATACAGCCGGTGCCATACTAGGGTTAGCCCTTGCCGCCGTAAATAGTCCGTTCGGCCTTGTTGCTGCCTTAGCCCGCCACCTGCAGCACCCGCAGCAGGCAGGCATCGCACAGCTTGCGGGCGTTTGCGGCCGTGCTCGATTCGGCGTAGCAGCGCAGCTCGGGCGCGTTGCCCGATGGGCGCAGGTGCACGATGTCGCCCGACGCAAAAAACGCGCGCAAGCCATCGGTCTCGTCCAGCGCCTCCAGCGGGCCCGAGTGGGGCGCCAGCAGCTGGCCCAGCAGTGCGGTGTCGTGCTTCAGCCGGGCAATCAGCGCCTGGCTGGCCTGCGTGGCCACGTTTTGCAGCCGGTCGCTCGCGGTAAAACGCTTGGGCAGTTTGTAGCCCAGCTCCGACATCTTGAGCCCCCGCTCTTTGGCCGCGCACAACAGCGCCACAATGGGCAGCACCGCGTCCCGCGTGGGCAGTGGCCCCAGGCGCTGGCCGTTGCGCAGCACCTGGCTGCCCAGCAAAAAGCCGCCATTGGCCTCGTACCCCACCACCAGCCCGGCGCCTTGGGCCAGCGCGTCTTCCATGCCGGCAATCACGTATGGCGAGCCAATGCGCGTGCGCAGCACCTGGCCAAACGCCTGGCTGCGCTCCAGCGCCGTGTTGCTGCTTACCGGCGTTACCACCGCCTGCGCCTGCAGGTACTGGGCGCACAAAATGCCCACCACATCCCCGCGCAGCCATTCGCCGGTTTCGTCGCCAATCAGCGGGCGGTCGGCATCGCCGTCGGTGGACACCACAGCGTCAAAGTCGTGCACCGCAGCCCACTCCAGCGCCCGCTCCACGTCCTCGTGGCGCACGGCTTCGGTATCTATGGGCACAAACTCGTCCGACCGGTCCAGCGGCAGCACCTCGGCCCCCAGCCCTTCCAAAATTTCGCGCAACACATCGCGCCCCACGCTGGAGTGCTCGTACACCGCCACCGTCATGCCCTCTAGCGCCTGCGCGCCAAAGAAATTCACGTAGCGGTCCACATACGCTTGGTGCACCGCAGCCAAGGGCGCGGGCAGCGGGGCGGGCTGCAGGTTTTTGGGCAGGCCCACCAGGTAGCTGAGCATGGCCAGCTCGTCCGCCTTGCTGATCTCACCGTCTTCGCGATAAAACTTGATGCCATTGCGGTCAAACGGAATATGGCTGCCGGTGACCACAATGGTGGGCGCACCGGTTTGCGCGCCATACAGCGCCAGCGCCGGGGTGGGCAGGGCGCCGGCGTACACCACCGTCAGCCCCTGGTCGCGCACCGCGGCGGCGCAGGCTGCGGCAATGGCCGGGCTGCTGGGCCGCAGGTCGTGGCCCAGCACCACATGGGTGGCTTTGGGGGCTACGGCCAGCAAAAAGGCGGTGGTGTAGGCATGGCACAGCGCGGGCGTCATGTCGGCCACCAGGCCGCGCGCACCGCTGGTGCCAAACGCCACGCCCGACTGGGTGGCTATCTCTTGCAGGGTCATTACATTCATGGGGTACCGATCCTAAAAGCGCCCGCGGCCGCAGTCTATAGTTCCTTTGGTTTTAGTGCCAAATTGGCCTCTGGCACCCGTGGATACTGCGCAAGAAGCTCCTATATTGATAGCAAATTAACGTGGCAAATACTGCATTAGCAAGTCTTCATACTGCTTGAGCACATGGGGCCAGGTGAATTCTTGCTGGTAGCGCAGCTGGCCTTGTTGCTGCAGCTGCTGCAGCATGCCGGGCTGGGCCAGCACCTGGTCCATACACGCAGCAAAACCATCCGCACCGTTAAAGTACACCGCGCCTTCGCCCACCACCCAGCGGTTAAAGCGGTTATCGTGCGCAATGACGGCATTGCCCGCGCCCAGCGCCTCCACCAGCGACGGGTTGGTGCCACCCACCTGGTGGCCGTGCACATAGGCCGCGCTGTGAAAGCGCAGCGCCTGCACCACCGTTTTGTCGTAGATGGCGCCCACAAACTTCACCTCGTCACTGGCGGCATCTTTCACCGCGCGGTGGTAGGCATTGGCATCGGAGTAGTTGCCTAGCACCACCAGTTGCATGCCCCGTGGTTTGGCCGAGAAGCCTTTCACAATTTCCAGCAGCGAGTTTTCTGGCTCGGGCCGCGCAATCACACTCATGTATTGCCCGGGCTGCAGGCCTAGCGCCTCCACTGGCGCAGTGGGCGCGTTGGTCACGGCATCGGCACCATAAGGAATAGTGGTGATCTTGTTGGCCCGCACCCGGCTGGTCAGGTGCACCTTGATCTGCGGGTGGTCTGCCACCAGGTGGTTGCCCAGCCAGCAGCCTGCCCAGTCGTTCAACCAAAACCAGGTCTTGGCCAAAGGGCCCCACTTCATGCGCGACCACTCAATGCCATCCATATTGATGACGTTGGGAATGCCCTTGATGCGCAACAGCGCACAAAACACCGCCGTGTTGTAGCCCAGCGTGAGGCACAAGTCTTGGTGGCGTGCGGCGTGGGCCGTGGCTTGCCAGTCAAACACAATGGTGCCTTTGGGCCCCTCTTGGGCCACGGGTATGCGCACCCGCTCCACGCCTTGCCAAGTGTCTTCAAACACGGGGCCCACACCGTCCTCTTGGCAATACACCACCACGCGCCAGCCTTGGGCCACCAGGTAGAGCGACAAGTATTCGGCAAATGTTTCAAAGCCACCGTGGGCAGCAGGCACGCCGCGGGTGCCGAGGATACGCAGGGTTTTTGTCTTCATGTTGATGACTTTCTATTCGCTTATTTGTGAAGGTCTAAACAACCCAAGCTTTCGCAAGGACTAAGAGCCAAAACTTCACTGGATGCAACACTAATTTAGGTTTCTGAGAACTATTTCCCATGTAGCTGCCGCAGTTTTGAGTCCCCTCAATATTGGGATGATCCGAGTTTAATTAATTTAGTTTGAGAATCTTTGATAAGTATCCATCTGATCGGCAAATATATTTGCCCATAGATATGAATGGTTTTTCTATTAGCCGATAGCTAACCCAAGACAGCAGTAAAGTGGTGATAAACATCAATATTATTAAATACCAACTCCGCGAATCAAAGAGGCTTGTCAGTAAGTTTTGAATTATTGTGTGGAATAAGTACGCAGAATAACTGCCGACTCCAATCCAAGCTAAACCTGGCGGCCAGTACTTTGAGTGGCTAACATTGAGAGCTAATAAAAATAAAGTAATACTAATGAACCAAGCAGAAAACATCGGAATTACCGAAAGTGTCCCCGTTGTATCTGTGCGGCCCAAAAACGCTGTTGTCGCAGTCACAAGAGCCAAAGTGATCGCAATTCCACATGCATAGATTGCATATGTACTTTTGTACTTGCCAGAATGCCAGTCACTTAAAACCCAGCCTAGAAGCATGATTTCTATATGAAAAAGTCCATATGGGAAAAATTTTTCAAATTGATATTTATATAGAAATGCCGAGCATAATATGAATGCTGAGTAGTATATGAATACTCTGTATGAGTTCTTAATTAATTTTGCTGAATAGAGAGCACTGATTAGTATGTAAAAGGCGAGCTCAAACTTAAGACTCCAAAATACACCAATGACATTTGGCGTGCCTAAAAATCCTTGCAACATTGAAAAATTAATTGCAATTGTTGTGCTGCTTGTGTCGATTGGGAATTGTCGGTAACCCAAGGTGGTTAGTATGATGCCGATAATTAAACATCCCCAATAAATTGGATATAGTCTAAATATTCGATGCACCCAAAACTGCTTTAGATTCGGAGTGTGATCAATTGATCGAGGTATAATATATCCGCTAATTAGGAAAAATAAATTTACGCCGCATTGCCCAATTTGAAAGTAATTAGCGTTGATGAAGTCTAGTGCGTGCGATATGTTTTCGGAGAAATGACTAAACATCACCAATAGTACGGCTAATCCACGCAAGCAGTCTAAAAATATCAGGCGCATTTTAATTGGTGAAAGTATTTAATTGTTTTTGCATTAGGTAAATTAAATGCATATTCATTGAAATTAATTTTCTTGAATCAATTAGAAATTTATTTACTTTTCGTAAATCGTACGAGTATTGATTCATATTGCGCTAGTACATGTGACTAAATGAAGTCCTGCTGAAATCTGGCTTGCTCGGGCTTCCGCAGTGCTACCAATTTGCCAGCATCGGCCGCCTGCTGGGCCATGCACGCAACAAAGCCATCCGTATCGTTGACCAGATTTCGCCCGCTTGACCCCTCTTCATGCGTGACGACTCAATGCTGTTCATATTTATGACGTCGGGAATGCCCTTGATGCGGAGAAGCGAGCAAAACACCGAGGTGTTGCAGCCCAATGTCTGGCACAAACCCCGGTGGCGTGTCGCACCGGCCATGGCTTGCCAGTCCAACAAAATGGTGCACTTGGGCCACCGAAAGGTACTCGGCAAAGGTTTCAAGCCACCGTGGGCAGCAGGTATGCCACGGGTGCCGAGGATGAGCGTCATGGGGTACCAAATACTTTCTTTACTTTTTCTAGGTAGCTGAAGCCATCCTTCTTGGTGGGCTCGATGTACGAGCCCTCGCCAAACTCGTTCCAGCAGCAAATCACGCCCATGCGTTTTGTCTTGTCGGGGTTGGCGTCCATCAGGCTCTTGGCGTCGCGTAAATGGGCTTCAAACTCAGCAGGGGTGGCTATCGATTCATCGTTTTTGGGGTTCTTGCTGGCCCCCCAGGGGCGGTGATCCCAGCCTGAAGTCATAGGCACCACGTATGGCAGCTTGCCTTTGGATACAAGCCATTGCCAGTTTTGTTTGTAGGCATTCGCAAACCTGCTGTAACCCTCCCCCTTGCTGGACTCCGAGGCCGGAGTGCCGCTGTATCCACGGTGGTAGTTGTATGCAGATAACGCAGAAAGGCCGCTGGCAGGTGCAACGCCATTGGCCCAGTGTTCCAGAGCGGGAGTACCACCAATAAAGTAAATGCCGGGGTAGCCTGCCTGTTGTGCCATTGTGTTGGCAATGCTCACCAACTCTGCGGTGCTAACCCCAATCGTCTTTGCCGCTTCGCTGAAGGCATCTATACCAAAAATGAAAACTGCAGGCTTGCCATCCATCGTTAAGAAGTCTGTATCTACAAAGTAGCGTGCAATCCAGTACCTAATCATTAGCCTGAACTCTGGCATTCCGCCAGGAAACTTGTAATGGTTCGCCCACAGAATGGAAAATTTCATGTCCCCTGTTTTTTTAGATGCGCGGAAAGCGTTCAGCGCATGCTCTAGGTAGGTGTTTTTGCCGTCCCAATACCAGTCAAACGCTACAAAGCCTATGCCGGCGTCTTTCATCCATGCTGTTTGCTGCTTCAAGACAGCTGGGTCGCTGTCCGAATACCAGCCCAAGTAGGGCTCTTTATCTGGAAACTTTTGAATTGGTTGCCATGGCACCGAGAATTCAAGTCCTTTGGCTCCAGTAGTCCAGCCCGGAAAGTAGTACGTGCCAATCAAATACTCATTTGCAAATGCAGTGCCAGCATTGAAAAAAATTATGAAAAACAATCCCATTGTGGATAGTGCGTGCTTCATTGCTTGGCCTCAACGTATTCCTTAAATACTTGTGCCTGTACCAATGCAGACTTGTGCCAAGTGAACTGCTTGGCGCGCTCAATGCCTTTAGTTATCAAAGCAGCACGCAAGCTTCCATCAGAGCAGACTTTCGCCAACGCCTCGGCTAATCGATCTGGACTGGTCGGATCTATCAAAATGGCGGCATCACCAACAACCTCAGGAATGGCTGTGGTGCTTGAGGTGATCACTGGCACGCCGCTGGCTAGCCCTTCCAAGGGAGGCATGCCGAAACCTTCTGCCAACGATGGGTATATAAACGCCAGCGCATGGCGGCACAGCGCTGGGAGTTCAGCGTCGCCTACATCTGAAAGCAAAATAACGCGATGATTTGTGGGGAGGGCAGAAAGTGCCGTCTCAAAATCATCGTATCCAAAATCACGCTGCCCCACAATAACAAGCGGCGGCGGCGACCCTTGCAAGGTCGCATAGGCTTTTAAAATGTTGGCGTGGTTCTTCCGAGGCTCTATTCGACCCACAGTAATGAAGTAAGCACCAGATTGAAGGCCTCGTGCGCGTACATATTCAATACCTTCACTGCCTGCGAAGAAATTTTGCGTGCTTACTGCGTTGTGCACCACATGAATTTTGCTGGCCGATACACCATAGCGCAGTACGATTTCCTGCTTTGAGTAGTCACTTACTGTGAATAACATTTCTGCCCGTTTTGCAGCCCAGCGCATCAAAACTCGTGAGCGCAATACAAATATTGGCGTGAAGAACTCAGGAAACGGCTCAAACAATATGTCGTGAATCGTTACTGCATTGCCTTTTGCCGGCCAAAAAGGTATTACATATTGCGTGTGAAAAATATCTAGTTTGTATTGGCGACGAAGTCTTGGTAACTGCCAGCCCAAACGCATCAAAGCATTTGCTTGGGGCATATGCACCATGGTGACGTTGTCTCGTTGGAATGGAATTAGATCGCCGAGAGCTTTGGTTTGCTCAAGGAAGAAATAGAATTGATGCTGAGGAAGCAGCGATACCAGCTCTGCATAGATACCCAGCAAATGGCTGCGCGATCCTTGGAACTTCCCATCGAATACATGGAAGTCAACTCCAATTCGGGCCATCTTAAATACCTCGCTCGACAAAGGAGCAGAATTCCTGAAACATAGCCTGAGTTCGTTGGCTTAAGCGCATGGTGTTGTCCGCTAATGCCTGCCGCGCAGCAGAGGGACTACTTGATAGTTGTTCAAACTTTTTGACAAACTCTTGCTTAAGAAATGGAGAGCTCCAAGCAGTCGATCCGTTGCCAAGTTCGTCAGATGCTAATTTAACTTTGGGGTCAACTTCAATGCCTATGCTTGGCACGCCGAGTACCGCGCCGATTACTATTCCGTGATATCGGGCGCTGATTAAGGTGGAGCATTCAGACAGCTCATTTATGAAGATGGGAAGTTCTGACATCTCCCCTTTCCAGACGTTTACATCAAAACCGGCTGACTGCAGTTTTTCAATTGATAGCTTGTCTTTAAGTTCTGAAAATGCAAAACATCTAAATGTTTTTCCAGAATCTCGCATGTCTTGCATTAACTCTACAAGGGGTTGAAAATAGTTTTTTCCAGGTAAGTCATATTCAAAGTCACGAATGATGACACCTATAGGTGCTGAAGAGCTCACTGTCTTTACCGGAGCGGTAGGAGGTAGCCACCATTCTTTTTTGAAACAAATATCTGCCCCCAATGTTTGAGATGGAATGCCCCAGCTATTGAGGTATTTCATACTAATCTCGTCACGAACTGATATAAAGTCACCAGTTCGTAAGAGACGCTCACATGCTTTCTCATTTCCGTTATAAAACGGACCTATTCCTACGCCAATAAATGCGTTCTTTTTTGAATGATGTATTGTACGAAGTAGCTTCTGCGAGAGTCGTTGAAAAATTTTCTGGGTTGAGTTTTTGTGCAGCGAAGTCGCTTGTGGGTAGCTGTAAAACTGCGTACCACCAGCGTATAGTTTCAGCTTGTAATTGCTGGTAGCGAGCTTCCACCCTCGAATTACTTTATCGATGCCGGGAAACCTATCGAGGTAGTCACCAGGGACACTATTGTCTCGTGCAAGAACCTGTAGTTCGACATTGGGCATCATACTTTTTATTGCACGAATGCTGGCTAATAATAGTAAATCGTCACCAAAATTTGCTTCGCCAAAAGCACCTTCTAAAAGAATTTTCAATTAAACCTCCAAATTTTTAATACATCCTCTTTACCTACTTTGACGTTTTTAAGGCTTGTGGAAGAGGTGCGTACAACACGTTAATTTTTCTTATCAATGAACTGAAATTTCCATTTTCTGCAGTGAGGACTGTAGTTTGAATTAAATTCCGCCCAAGCTTCAAAATCATTGCCAAATAGATAATTGCACTAAAAAATGCTAAAAATAATAAAGCTATAGATTGCGATGGTGGTAGTATGTTTAACGAATAAATGATTACTACTGGCACGCTGCTAGTTGTCAGAGCGATCAATACAAATTTTGGAACTTGAACTAGTGTAGTTTTCGATGTCATTGAATGCGCCGCTACTACTTTGACTAAAGTTTGAAAAACCGCCGTAGCGCTCATTAAATAGGCTAATGCCACTAGCATTGGCTGCTGAACTACCAAGAAGCCTATGCACAGAGTTAAACAAATACCGACGCGCAAAGCAGATAGTTGCAGTGTCATCCGACTTTGGCCTACTGCTTGAAGTGCGATACCGTAGCAATATAGAAATGATCGAAAACCGTAGGCTACCGCAAGCAGAGTTAGTGGACCCGCTGCGAGGCTCCAGCGATCACCATACGTAATAGTGAGCAATGGATGTGCGGCGATAGCCAGAAAAAGTAGACCTGCGGTTGGAATACTTGCAATGATGAGTTGACCATGGCGTAGCGACGCTAGGAAGTGATCCTTGCTCCTTGCGATTCCAGAAAAAATGACCTCAAGCACTGGTGAAACCAGTATTTGGAATGCCGTTTGCGCCACCTTGCTCGCAAAAGCATATATACCTAATGCTTCAACTCCCGCAATTGCACCTATCGTCATTTCAACGCCCCGTGTCTCTGCAAGGTCAAGCATTTTGCTGCCAGTATTGGCAAGGGCTAATCTTGCAACGGGTTTTATCGTAGTGAGAGAGGCAATCGCCCCGGGTTTCCAGTGACAATTTTTCCAAAGAATGGCTGCGCCAATTGCGTAATACAAAATTGATTGTGCAACTAACCCTTTGGCTCCGTAGCCTTGTACGACAAGTGTGACACCCACAACGGAAGATATACCGCTCGCGAGTACTGTGCGTTTTGCTAAGGCTTTAAAGTTTAATTGTTTTCGCAGCAAGCCTATGGGGACGACCGTAGTACTCATGATCAATGGGCATATGGCAGCGAAGGTCAATAGCCGAGGTGCTTCTCTGGAGTCGAAGATACTATTTAGATTCAGCCCGCATATCAATAACCCAACGGTTCCGAAGGCGCCTATCACAAGTGCAAAGTAAAAGAGAGTTGATAACTCCCGTCGGTCAGTCATCTGTGTTTGGATAATGGTTTGCGATAGTGCTTGTTCACAAACCATCTCCGATACTGCCAGGACACCTGCAATCAATGCAAATAATCCAAACTCGGCAGGTCCCATGAAGAACCCAACTATCAGGAAGCTGAAGGTTGTTATGCCCCGAGCCATCCAAGATTGCAAGTAGGACCAGATAATACCGGAGCTGAAGCTATTCCTGTTGCTCATGATGAACGCGTTGCCCCTGCATGCGCTAGCAGCTCCTCCAACTGTCTGTTGGCGCGCTCCGACCATCCGGAAATTGAAAATGTTTGCTCTGCTAATGCGAAGCCTTGGCTGGCTATGGCATGCCTAGTGGTGGGCGAATCCATGAGTTCACATACAGCGTGAGCGAACTTCGTGGGGTCGCTTTCAATGATTGCGCTTTGACGGTTGATTATCGGTATACCCTCCGCACCAATTGGCGTGGTGATCACTGCTTTGCCATAACAAAGTGCTTCTGCAACCTTGATCTTGACGCCACCACCGGAGACTAGTGGCGCAATGACAAGCTGGCATTCGGCATAGAAATCAGACAATGACTCTACATATCCAACAAACTTTACGTTAGTTGGTGCACTTTTAACTAGGTTTGCTGGCGGGTTGCGCCCAGCAATCAAAAACACAACCTCGGGTAGCCGGGCTAGTACTTGGGGGGCAATTTGTCGCATTAAGTACTGCACCGCTTCTATATTTGGTGCGTGCCCAAATGATGCAATGAAACCTACCCTGTTAATACCATCATGCCCTCCGGGCTGGAGTTTGTCGGTAAGCGGTAAGCCTAAGCAAACTACATTGAGATTCGGAGTAAATACGGTGAGACCATACCTATCTTGCTCGCTCAAAGTCCAGCATTGATTGGCTTGAGAGTAGTAGTGGCTTTCATAGGCAACCCAGTTACGCCACTGTTTTGTGGCGTACCAGTGTTTCAAACCAAGTGCAGCTGTTTTTGCTCGTCGATAGGCTGATACTGAGAAGGCATCTTGTACGTCATGTACTGTGGTGTGTCCGTTGCAGTGGGGCAGGTACTGGGCCATTTGAGGAAACTGTGTTACCACAATGTCGGGCGCACTACTAGCCAGTATTTCTCGCATGACACGCAGATAAGTTTTTGACTCAAAGTAAATAGCCTGCTCTGGCGTGCGGGTGAGTAAACCGCGCAACTTTGCCATGAGAACTCGCCATTTATTGATGTGCAGTGCCACGGTCTGCACGGACTTGGCATGCGTTTGCATTTCTGCCACATCAGCTTTATCGCTGGCAGTGTCATTTGTAAAGCACAGCACATGTACTTCGTGCTGTTGGGTCAGCGCCTTGAGTGCGTTGAAGCTAACCGTGGCACCGCCTTGTCCCGAGGCACTGCCATACGGAAAGGGCGCTAGCAAAAGTATTTTCATGTGCGCGCTTGTCCACTAAGCGCAAGTGCTTCAACAAGTTGAACTGTAGATTCGGATGTAGTACCTTGTGGTTGGCGTGAATGTACGGCGGCAAGCAAGAGGTACACAAAGCCGAAGTAAATAAGTATTTCTGGTTCAAACACATATGGCAACAGAAAGCATGGAGGAAAGAAACCCACCAGCAATATTAATTGTAGGCTGTGGCGGTAGCCAGTCGCCAAGAGCGCCGCCACAGCCAATCCATAGATGGCACTAAACAATAGGCCCATGTCGTACATAACAGCCAGAAAGCTGTTCTCCACATTATTACTTACACCAGTGAATATCACTGACTTGGGTCCCACAGTACCTTTTGGATAACCCCAAAGTATGTACTCGTACAACTTGTCGTATGCATCAGTGATGCTATGTAGGTGCCCCAGCATTGAAGGATCGCTGAAATTAGTGTTGAGGACTAGCCAGCGAATTACGAAGCCGTCGCTTGCCTCATCTACTACAAGTGCCAACACAATCATGACTCCCAACATTGCCCCGCCCGTTCCCATAGCCTTCAACAATCTAGTGAAAGTCATTACTCCTGGTATCAACATTAGCAGAGGCATTGCAACTATCAACAAGAGCATGCTACTGCGAGAGAATGACAGCAGAAGGCCTGCAACTGCTAGTGTGGTAGTGAAAAGCAGCTTGCCAGTACTTAGATTCAAACGGTTTAGAAGCTCCCTTTGTGTTAGCAAGAGGCTTATAAGTACATATGCATTTAATGCAAAGACCAAACCCAAAGTATTTGGTCCCGATAGCGGCAGCCCCATGCGCATCCAGGTGCCTCCTGATATGTACCAAGCTGTAGGCAGAAGGTCGGGGCCAAACAGTTGATTGCGCATCGAGGGAATAGTTTGTAGCAGTGCATAAAGACATGCCGCAACTGCAAATAACAGATTGTTCCAGTACAAAAAAAATCGCAGTAAAGCGCGGGGCGATTCAGATTTCTCTGTGCTTTGTAAAATACCAAGAGCACCAATAAAAAATAAAAATGGCAATAGATACAAACGAATGTAATAAAGACCCACAAAGGCACGGTCTTCAAGTATCGCTATGAAGAGGTAAGGTACTACAAATCCAAGAATTGTTGCTAGCAACAATGGCCACACACGAGATTTGTAAAGATCTAGCCTTGTGATCCCATAGCCGGCAAGTCCAATTAATAGTGGGTCGCGTATTGCAGGCAGGATGTTGGGTATCCCAACCATGCCGAATAGGTTTTTAATAAAAGAAGCCAGCAGAGTGAGTAGCACCAAAACCGCTACCAATAGCCTTGGGGTGCTCACGGATTGGGGATCCTCATGGCGGCAGGACTGAGGGACTGGAGCAGTTGCATGGAGGTTTGCCAAAAGCCTTTGGCCTTTTCCTTGTTCAGAGCTGCCGCATCTCTTTTTGCGAGTGCCAATGCAAGAAAAGCGAGCGATCTGCTGGCAAACACAACAGCTAGACCAACTGAAAGGGCTATCGCGGGCAGATAACCCGAATGTTTGAGGGTGAAAATTTGGTAGGAGCGGGCCGTGCGTTTGAGTGCGGCAAGACCGATCCAAGCTTTACCAGCACCTTCATAGTGGATTACTTTGCAATCGGGGGTGTAGGCAATACGGAGGCCTAAATCACGAACTCTGCGACAAAGGTCCACATCTTCGCAATACATGAAATACCCTGTATCAAAGCCACCGAGTGCATTCCAGTCCGATCGACGCATGGCAAAGCAGGCCCCAGAAACCCACGCGAGTTGATCATGTGTGACAAGGTAGTTGGCTGGATTGGTTTCCAACCTGCGAAAAATGTTAGGAAGTGTGTGTCGTTTTTCCAAACCCAACCAAGACAGCAATATGCGGACGGGGCTATGCTCGAATCCGAAGGAAAATTGTTGCCGTCTATCGCCATACTGCAATCGACACGCTGAAACTCCAATCAATGGGTTGTCCAAACGATCGAGCAAAACATCCAAGTTGGTAATAACCTGTGTATCGTTATTGATAAATAACAGCAAATCGCCCTTTGCTCTCGCAGCTCCCAAGTTGTTTCCACCAGTGAAGCCTGTATTCGCTGTGGATTCAATATAAACAATATCGCCTCGTGATCGTAATAGCTCTTGGCTTCCATCTGAGGAAGCATTATCTACAACGATGATTTCAAAAGAGTATCTAGAGAAAGCGCCTTTGAGCGAGTCCAAGCACTCGTCAAGGAAGCGCAAACCATTGAAGTTGACGATAACTATCGAAACAAGTCTGCTGTTGGCGCGGTCGCTTCTGGGCTGATGCGGCAAAGAACTCATATTAGGACGTACTCTTGCCGAGCAAATAAGCCTTAGTTTCGGGTGAAACTGATTTCAATAGATCGTCAATAAATTGTTTTTGCTTTGCGTACGCCTCGGTGTTATCCGTCGATATGCTGGAAACGCGAAACAAGATGCCATCAGCAACGACACCGTTCAGTCCGTATTGCATGCGGGCAAAGCCTTGCTCAAGGTTGCCACGTACCACTTTTTCACCAATGCGGACCCAGTACGTAATGGGCTCATTGCGTTGGCCCAGTTTGGCAACCAGTTGCATTGCCGGAATGTCCCCTGTGCTAATCGGTAAGCTGGTTTTTTTTGTGCTGATGATTTGAAACCCTTGCGCGGAGTAACAAACTTCCGGGCGGTGAATCTGAAGGTCGCGCGATTGGTTGGCTCCATATGCCAAAGACAGCATCACGATTGCTCCACTGGAGTGGAGGTAAACGCGCGAGAGTGTCTCAGAGTAGATCTCGTCCAAGATGGCAGCTTGCTGCGGATTCACAATTTGGCGGCCGGATTGTGGGAGTTCTTTCCAGTCGCCAAACTTGGTAGGAATAAGCTCTTCAAGAGTGACTTTTGCCCGTTGATCAGACATAAGGGTCCGGGGGTGCATGGCCCATGCCGCAAATGCTGCGGCCAGCATGAGCAATGCTATGAAATATGTCTTCAATTGACTCTTGGCGCGGTTCATTTCAAGCCTGCTGTAGTTGCTTTGCGTTGGCGATAGTTCTCGAACGATTGCAGTGCGGTGTCGCTGCCGATGATGAGCAGCAGCGCGCTCAAAAACAGCACCATGCCTGCAAAGCCGTGCAAGAAGCCTTGGCCCGCCTCGTCACCAAAGTGGTAGGTGATGAGGCTGAGGGTCATGACGCGGATGACATTGGCCGTAAACGAGATAGGCACGATGAGGATGGCGAGGCCTATGTTTCGGAACAGCGAGTCTCGCCGGACGATGTTCAGGTACAGCAGGCCCAGGGCCTCCAGCGTCAGCAGGGTGTGCAGGCCGGCGCAGGCGTCTGCCACCAGTAGCATGTATTGGCCAATTTGCAAAATAACGCCATTGCGGCCAATGGGGTAGCCCACCCAAAACAGCACGTGCTCGGCCACGTACGACACGGCCATCTTCATGGGCATGGTCACCGTGTCCACCACTACACCAGGTAGCGGCACCATAAACAGCATGAAGAACAGCGCGAACCACTGCGCCTTCAGGGCCTTGGGCCCCAGGTTCAGCAGTGTGATGCCCACCAGCAGCCAAATGACGGAGCCAATTTCAAACAGCAAGATGTCTTGCGAGCGGCCCAGTGCATACAGTAGCAGGCCGAAGGCAAAGACAGGCCAGCCCCAGGCGCTGGGTTGTTCGCCATGGCTGGCAGCCAGCATGTCGGGCCAAGTGCGGTAGATGAGCCAGCACGAGATGCCCAGCACGATGGGCCCGTGCATTTGCTCGTCTTGTGCCCAGATGCCGGTAAACAAGTCGTACAGGCTGGGCAGGTACAGCACTGCAAGCCCCAGCATCACTGGCAACCAGGTCAGCAGCTCGGCCTGCAGGGTGGGCTTGCCGCGGTACACGCGGGGCATGGTGGCGCTCATGCGTCGTTGAGCACGGAGCCCACCAGTGCAACGCCGCTGTCTTGCAGGCGCCGGGCCAGTTGGTTGGCGTGGGGGACCAGGCTTTTGTTTTTGCGGGCCACCAGCAGGGCAGCGCCGGCGCGGGCAGCGGTTACTTCTGCATCAGCAAACTCAGTGCCGGCGGGGGTGTCGATGATGATCACATCGAACTGCTGGCTGGCGATGCGCAGCAGGGCGCCAAAGGCGGGGCGGCCCAGCAGCTCTTGGGGGTTGGGCGGGGTGGCGCCAGCGGGCAGCACGGCCAGGCCGGGCAAGCCGGGCACAAGCTGGGCCACTTCAAGCCCCGCGCGGTTGGCCAAGATGCCAGACAGGCCGGCGCTTTTGCCAAGCTTGAACAAGGCGTTTTGCGCGCGGGCGGGTTTGGCGCGCAGGTCTGCATCAATAAGCAGGGTGCGCTCGCCTTGCTGGGCAAACACGATGGCCAGGTTGGCGGCAATGAAGCTGCGGCCCTCGCCACTGCCGGGGCTGACGATGGCAATAACTTTGTGAGCGGGGTCGGTGTTAAACCAGCGCAGCATGAGCTGGCTGCGCACAGCGCGCAGGTTTTCGCCCACGCGGCTAAAGGGTTTGTAGGCGGCTACCAGTTCGTGGCTGACGGAGTCGTCTTGGTCGCTAAGGTAGGCGTAGTCAAACTGTTTGCTCAGGGCAAAGTCGATGTCGTCTTTGGTCAGCACCTTCAGGGCCAGGGCGGCGTCGCCAAACTGCACTTTGTCGGCGCGCTGGCGCTCCACAATGCGGGCGGCATCGTCTTGGCTCAGGCGGCCGGTGGCTACCAGAATGTCGCCAATGGTTCTAACCTGGTTCATGCGCTAACTCCAATGGCGGTGCGTTTAAACATGCCCGATGCCGAGCTGATGGCGCCCAGCACGGGCAGCTCCAGTGCTTCCACCAGGTCTTCGGTAGAGCGGACGCGGCGGTTGGTGAGCTCTAGCACCAGAGCCAGGCCCACCCCCAGCAGGCCACCCAAAAAGATGGAGACCAGCACATTCAAAAACACCCGCGGCTTGGAGGGCGCAGGTGGCGCAATGGCGGGGTTGAGCACCGCAATATTGGTTTGGTTGGTTTGGCTTTCGATATTGGTTTGTGAGGCACGTTGGCTCACGATTTCGAACGCGCGCTGGGCGGATTCGATGTCGCGGCGCAGCACGTTCAGCTCATCGCGCTGTTTGTTGAGCACGAGCACGCGGGCTT
Organism: Rhodoferax sp. XS2R6; assembly: GCF_056521365.1. Classification (NCBI taxonomy): domain Bacteria; kingdom Pseudomonadati; phylum Pseudomonadota; class Betaproteobacteria; order Burkholderiales; family Comamonadaceae; genus Rhodoferax; species Rhodoferax sp. XS2R6. The sequence goes on from NZ_JBWMAY010000004.1 coordinate 339,871, forward strand.
TTTGGGTGGCCAGGGCGCCTTGCAACTGGGCTTCGCGCTGTTTGCTGACCTGGTAGGTGGTTTCAATGGAGCTGGTGATCTTGCGGGTCTCGGCGTCTAGCTGGGCACGCAGTGCGCCCAACTCAGACTCGGTGCGCTGGATTTGGGGGTGGTTGGCACCCAGGTTGACCTTGCTCTCGGTGAGCTTGGCTTCCAGGCGGGCAATGTCGGCTTTCAGGCCGTTGACCAGGGGGCTTTGCATAACCTCGGCCAGGGTGTCGGCTTTGGTGCTGTTGCGTTTGCTTTGGCTGTCGGTGGTTTGGCCTTGCACGCCGGTGAGCTGGCTGCTGGTCTCATTCAACTTGGCGGTTTCAAAGTCCAGGCGTTCGTCGGTGCTGGTGATGCCGTTTTGCTGCTGGTAGTCAGACAGGGCTTGCTGGGCTTTCTCCAGCTTCTCGCGGGCGGTCTTGGTTTGTTCGTCAAAAAAGGTGGCGTACTGGCGGGCTGGGGCTACGCGCAGGTCCAGGTTCACGTCGATATAGGCCTGTGCAAAGGCGTTGGCCACGGCGGCGGCAAAGTCGGGGTCGGCGCCGGTGTAGTTGATGCTGATGACGTTGCTTTCGCGGCTGGGTTTTACGTCCAGGCTTTTTTGCAGCAGCGATGCCAGCCAGTCGCGCAACTGGCCTTTGCCTTGGGTGGCTTCGCGCCACTGGGCCTGAATGGCGGGGCTGTTTTCCATGCCCAGGCCTTTGACCACGGCTTGGGCGACGCGGTCGCTGTTGATGATGTCCACCTGCGTGGCCATGTAGCCGGGGGCCATCATGCCTTGCAGCATGAGGCCGCTTACCGGGTCTGGGGAGCGCACGTCCACCACCACGGCGGCGCTGGCGGTGTATTGCTTGGGCATGAGCATGCTCACCACCACGGTGGTGGCTACGGTGAGGGCAAAGGCGAGCAGCGCAATCTTCCAGCGGGCCCGGAGTATGAGTAGAAACTGTTGAAGTGTCATAACGGGGGCCGGTTTAGAAGATGCTTTCTTTGACGTAAATCACGTCATTGGGGAGCACGGGGTCGGTGAGCTGGGGTTCGAGCTGCTGAATGCCGCCGTTGGCTTGTTTGCGGTGCAGGCGCAGGCGCTTTTCGGACCCGCGGGCGTTGGGGCCACCGCCTTGCGCCAGCGCTTGCATCACCGTCATGCCGCGTTCAATGCGGTAGGAGCCGGAGCGCTGGGCTTCGCCATAGATGTAGAACACCGGGGCGCGGTGCACGTAGATGGTGTCGCCGCCTTGCAGAAGCATGTTGTCTTGCAGTTTTTCGGCCAAAAAGATGGAGGGAATGTCCACCTCTTTGCGGAAGAGTTTGCCGTCGCGCACGCCGGTGACGATGGCGATGTCGTCGCCCCCTGGTGTGGCCCCACCGGCGCTGGCCAGCATGTCGCTGAGGCGGGTGTTAACCGTTTCTAGCGGAAAGCGGCCAGGGCGCGCAACTTGGCCCAGCACAGACACTTGGTTGCCACGGATCTGGATGAGGGCGATGTTGACTTGGGGTTTTTGGATGAAGCCACCGGTTTGCAGGGCATCGGCAATTTTCTTTTCGGCGGCAGCGACCGACAGACCACCAAGCTCGACCGCACCAATGAGCGGGTAGGTGATGCTGCCGCGCTCGGAGACGCGGGTTTCGATGGTGAGGTCGGGGTTTTGGAAGACCTGCACGCGAATGGTGTCGCCCGCGCCCAGCGGGTAGTCGGCCTGGCCTTGGGCGTGGGCGCCCAGGCTGGCCAGTGCCAGCAGGGCAGCGGCCAGAAAGCGGGGGAGGCGAAATGTTGTCATGGGTGGGTACCTGCTGGGCTGGGGTTTATTTCAAACCGGCCACGCCTTTTTCGATGGTGGATTTGGCGGGGGCTGCATCTGGTGCGGCAGCGGCGGGGGCCTCTGGAGCTGCGGCTGCGGCAGCCACAGGTGCGTTGGCAAACTCGCCCATGTAGGTCACCTTGGTAGAGGCGCGCAGTTGCTTGAGGTTGGCGTTGACGGCTTCGCCAGCGCGCTGGTTGAGCAAAAACTGTTCGATGCGGGGCAGGGCAGCCTCTTGTGCCACGGGGGCAGACTGAGAGGACACCACGCGCAGCAGGGTGATGGTTTGGGGGGCCTCTATCAGCGTGCTTTGGCCGTCTTTCAGGGCGTGGATGCGGGGCAGAATTTCGAGCGGGATTTGCTCTGCAGCGCGGGTGGCGCTGCCGCCGCCAAACTGGATGTTTTTGCCTTTGAGCAAAGCAGCCGCTTCTTCAATGGGGCGGCCCGCGGTGGCCAGGGGGCGCAGTGCATCGGCCACGCCTGCAGCGTTGGGCACCACAATTTCTTGCACGTTGTAAATGCGGCGCTCGCTGAACAGGGCGGGGTTGTCGGCAAAGTACTTTTTGGCTTCGTCTGCGGTGGGCTTGGGGGTGGATGCGGTGATTTGCTGGATGTAGGCGCGCGCCAGGATGTCGCGGCGTGCGGCTTCAATTTGGCCCACGACTTCGGGGGAGCGGTGCAGCTTGTTTTCGGTGGCTTGGTCTACGGCGAGTTGCTGGTCAATGAGCTTTTCCAGCACGTCGCGGCCCATGGCTTGCGCGTTGCCAGCGCCAGCGCCGGAGCGGCTGAGCACTTGGTTGATCTGGTGCACCGAGATTTCTTCGGAGCCCACTTTGGCGGCAACTTGGGTGGCAACTTTTTTGTCGTCTTTGTTGCCACAAGCGGCCAGGCCCAGGGCCATGGCGGCAGCCAGTACGGTGGTGGAGAGGTGGCGGGGTGTGATGCGCATGGTGGTGTCTCGGTTTAGTAGGTGAGTTGGGCGGTAAAGAGCAGCTGGGTGCTGTCGTAGTCCAGGCCCGTTTGGTTGGAACCGCGCGAAGCACCTTGTAGTGCTGCGCTGAGTGCGAGTTGTTGGTAGGGTTGCCAGTTGATGGAGACCGAGGTGTCGCGGGTGGTGTCGCGCCGGGTGCTGGCGGTGGCGCCGGGCGAGCCCAGGTAGTCGCGCTGGGCCCAGTCGTAGCGCAGGCGCAGTGCAGCTTTGGGGCTGAACTGCCAGACGGGGCCGATGCTGATTTTGTCGGTCTGGCTGTAGTTGCTGTTGGCGGTGGCGTAGGCCTCTAGCGCGTGGCTAAAGCCCACGTTAAGGGCTGTTTTGCCGCTGATGGCCCAGTCCAAGCTGGCGCCGGTGTTGAAGCCGTTGTAGTCGCGCTGGCCGTAGGTGGGGTGGGTGCGGTTGATATGGGTGAGGTAGAGCTCGGCGTTGCTGTTGCCGCCCAGCGCCCAGCGCAGGCGCAGGTCGTTGTCGAACTGTTTGAAGCTGTCGTCAAACTGGCCAGCGTTGGGTACGGTGCGATTGAGGTAGCTGCCGTTGCCCAGGCGCGCCAGGTAGGTAATGCTGCTGCCGGAGGCAAAGGCGTATTTCACCCCGGCGTTGGCGGTGTTGCTGGTGTAGTCGCTACCGGCCAGCACGGCTTGCTGGTTGGCCTGGCGGGTGGTGCTGACGCCGCCCAACAGGCGCCAGGTGCCATCGAGCTGGTATTCGGCATTGAAGCCGGTGCTGGTGTCAATGCGCTGGTTGCGCTGGGTGTAGCTGTTGAAGTCGCTAAAGCTGTTGAGGGTTTCTTTGCGGCTGGAGGTGAGGCTGCCGGTTAGCGCAGGGGTGAGGGCCCAGCGCCATGCCGCGTTGTAGTTGCTGGCGGTGAAGCTGAGGTAGTTGAAGTTTTTGTAGTTGTAGTCCACCAGGTTCAGGTCGAACTCAAACTTTTGCAGGCTTTGGTAGGTGTTGAGCCCAAAGCCCACGGTGGTGACGCCAATTTGCTCTGCGGCGCTGTCTTTGCCAATCAGCGCTTGGGTGTTGGCGCTGGAGGGCAGGCGAAACAGGTTGCTGTCGGTCTGCACGGTGTAGCCCGCGGTGATTACCAGCGGGTTTTCTTGGGCATGGGCTGCACCGGCGCAGGCGCATAGCGCCACGGCAACGTGGAGGGGGGAGGGGGTGCGCATGCTCAGTAGGCCTGCTGGTCTTTGACGACCAAGCGCACGGTTTTCAGGATGATGTGGATGTCCAGCCGCAGGGACCAGTTGCGCAGGTAGTCCAGGTCGTAGTCGATACGGCCTTGCATTTTGTCCAGCGTCTCGGTTTCGCCGCGGTAGCCGTTGACCTGGGCCCAGCCGGTGATGCCGGGTTTGACCTTGTGGCGGACCATGTAGCCCTTGATGAGTTTGCGGTACAGCTCGTTGTGGGCGACGGCGTGTGGGCGGGGCCCCACGATGCTCATGCGGCCTTGCAGCACGTTGATGAACTGGGGCAGTTCGTCGAGTGATGTTTTGCGCAAGAACGCACCCAGTGGGGTGATGCGGGAGTCGTTCTTTTGGGCTTGCTGGATGGCGCCGCCGTCTTCGGTGACGGTCATAGAACGGAATTTGTAGACCAGGATTTCTTCGCCATCGAGGCCGTAGCGGCGCTGTTTGAAGATGATGGGGCCGGGGGAGCTCATCTTGACGGCGATGGCAATCGCCAGCAGCACCGGGGTGATCATCAGCAGGATGAGCAGGGAAAAGACGACATCGCTGATGCGTTTGATGGCACCGCTGAATCCGCGGAAAGGGGTTTCGCACACCGAGATGACAGGCATGCCGCATACGGCGCTGGGGTGGCCCTGGATCAGGTCGGTGACGAACATGTCGGGCACAAAGTAGATGGAGGCGGTGGTGTCTTTGAGCTCGTCCAATATGGCCAGGATGCGTGGCTGCGAGGCCATGGGCAGCGAGAGGTAGATAACCTGTATGCGGTTTTGCTGGGCAAGGGCGGCCAGTTGGTCAATCTTGCCCAAGAGGATGTAGGGGCTGTCGGGGTGCAGGCGGTCGGTGCTGCGGCTGTCGATGAAGCCGGCAAGTTCGATGCGGGAGTAGGGGGAGTCTTTGAGTTTGGTGGCCAGGGCGAGGCCTTGTTCGTTCATGCCCACAATAAGGGCGCGCTGCTTGGGGCCCTGGAGTTTGAGCACCATGGGGGCCACGAGCCGCAGACCAAAGCTGGCCGCAACTTCGGTGGCCGGTGCGGCCCAGAGCCAGGCGATGAGTGCGTCTTGCGAAAACTCGCGGATGTAGCCGGTGGCATAACCGGTGACGCCCAGGAGGCCTGCGATCCAGATCCAGTTGAGGACGATGTCTAGCAGGACGGTACCAACGCTGGTTTGCAAGCGCGATTCACCCGGAAAGGTGAGTGCGAAGGTGAGCACGGCCAGCAGCAGGTAGGCGGGCAAGATGCTGCCTTCGAAGTAATACGCCAGGGCCCAGAGTGACGAGACCAGGGCGGCGGGGCAGACAGCGGATTCGAACAGGCTGAGCAAGTTGTCTTTGCCCAGTGTGGGGTGCTCAACGCCCCGGTTGAGGGCGGCGGCGGAGAGGGTGACGTGGGCTTTAGACATGGTTCATCCACGCTCGGAATTTGCCTACGGCCTGGGCACGGTTGGAGACATCGAGTTTTTTGAAGACGCGTTGCATGTGGTTTTTGACGGTGAACGCGCTGATTTCCAGAATGCAACCAATCTCTGGGTTGGTTTTGCCCAGGGCGACCCATTTGAGGATTTCTGCTTCGCGGTCCGACAGGTCGTGGTCGCCTTTGAGCAGGGCGTCGTTGAAGGTGGTGGGGGCGGTTTGCACCTGGGCCTGGTGGGGCAGGTGCTCCACTTGGCGCAATGCAGTGTCGATGTAAGGAAGCACCATGGCCATGGCTCCGCGCTCCATTTCTGTGAACTGCTCTTTGGCGCTAAAGGCGACGTAGAGGCAGTCGTGGCTGCCACGCTCGTCGCGGATGCCGTGCACCGCAGCGGAGCGCATTTTTTGCAATGCCCCCCCCAAAGCACTTTTTAGGCCAGAGTCTTCGAGCAGAAAGCCGCTTTCACCGGTGTTGAGGCTGAAAGGTTTGTTGCTGAATTCGGTCCAGCGGTTGAACAGCTGAACCAGCAAAGGGGTGATGGCGCCTGCGTGGGAGGCGTGTGAGCGCACGCCGGCCAGGGCCGAGATGATGTCGTGTTGCACGGCGCCAGTAGAAAAGTCTCCCCACGCGGCCACCAAAATGTCGTGCGGCAGGTAGCGCTGCATGTCGCCCTGGAGCCAGATCAGCACGTCAAAGTGACTGCGCACTTCCACCGAATGGGTGACGACCCGGTGGTAGTGGTGCAGGTCCTCGGAGGAGAGCGAGGGGAAAAATGACATGGGGTGGAGTGGCCGGAGCTTAGGGTTAACGCTAATTACGTAAGAAGTGGCGGATGTTACGGATCCAAATGGACTATGCCTATCCCCCAAACGGGTGAATTTGCATCAAATGCGAAAAAGGATGTGAGTAAATGTGAACAAGTTCACATTTATGGGATTCATCCAGCCGTTTGTGCGGAAGCGCACTGTGGTAGGCGATTACCTCAGGTAAATGGCGTGTAGAGGCCCAATTTTTGGACGCCTTGTGTGACGTACATGTGACGCAAACTGGCACTCTTTTTGTGTGCGGTTGGCATCAGGGAGCTCCGGGAATAGTCCATATGGACTAAGTGCTGAGGGATACACTTCGCCGCGTAATAGTCAGGGGTTTTCCGAGGGGCGAGCGCTACCCTTCCTCGGATTGCAGGTCACTCAAAAAAAGGGAATAGCAGATGGCAAAAGGAATGATTTTGGCGGCAGGGCAGGGGACTCGGGTGCGCCCGTTGACCAGGGACTTGCCCAAGCCGATGGTGCCTATTTTGGGCAAGCCGGTGATGGAGTATTTGATTGAGCATTTGGCACGCCACGGTGTCAAAGAGATCATGGTGAACGTGGCGTACCACCACCAGCGCATCGAGGAGTATTTTGGTGATGGCAGCCTCTGGGGGGTGGAGATTGGCTACTCGTACGAGGGTGTGCGGGAGCACGGTGACATCTTGCCCCGACCTTTGGGCTCTGCAGGGGGCATGCGCCATATTCAGGATTTCAGCGGGTTCTTTGACGAAACCACGTTGGTGTTGTGTGGTGATGCGCTGATTGATTTGGACATTACTGCGGCATTGGCTGAGCACAAGGCCAAAGGTGCCTTGGCTAGCGTGGTGGCGCTTGAGGTGCCGCGCGAGGAGGTGCAGTCTTACGGCATGGTGGTGGCGGATGCGGATGGGCGCATTCAGTCGTTCCAGGAAAAGCCAAAACCGGAAGATGCCTTGTCGACGTTGGCCAGTACGGGCATCTACATCTTTGAACCAGCGGTGCTGGACAAGGTGCCGGCAGGGCAGGTGTACGACATCGGCTCGCAGTTGTTTCCGCAGTTGGCACAGGACAAGTTGCCGTTTTTTGTGCAAAACCGGCCGTTCAACTGGCTGGACATTGGGCGTGTGAGTGACTATTGGTCGGTGTTGCAACGCGTGCTGAAGGGCGAGATTGACTACATGCGCATGCCGGGCAAGGAGGTGAAGCCGGGAGTGTGGGTGGGGCTCAATACGCAGGTTCCTTGGGACCAAGTCAAGATTGAGGGGCCTGTCTACATCGGCTCCAGCGTGAAGATTGAACCGGGCTCGACCATCATTGGGCCTGCCTGGATTGGCCATGGCAGTGTGATTCGGACCGGTGCGCGTATTACGCGTGGGGTGTTGTTTGAGTACACGCGTATTCCTGCTGACATGCACTTCTTCGAAATGATTGTGTCGCGCCACTATTGCGTCAATCGGCACGGCGAGACGCTGTACCGTGGCGACGATACGGCCCGCCTGCGCTGGGGCGATGCCCGCGCCTGACCAATAGTTTTTAAATTTCAGGATTACCTATGTTGATTCAACCAGTGGTGTTGTCGGGCGGCTCTGGCACGCGTTTGTGGCCCTTGTCGCGTGAAAAATATCCCAAGCAACTTTTGCCGCTGATTGGTGAAGATTCGTTGCTGCAGGCCACGGTGCGCCGCGTGGAGGGCATTGCCGGCTTAGAGGTGGCCGCGCCGCTGGTGGTGTGCAATGAGGAATACCGTTTTGTGATTGCAGAGCAGTTGCGGGTGATGGGCAAGCCGGGCACGGTGGTGTTGGAACCTTTGGGTCGAAATACGGCTCCAGCCCTTACCCTTGCTGCGCAAGCAGCTATCAAAAACGGAGCGGATCCGGTGTTGCTGGTGATGCCGGCCGACCATGTGATTGTGAATACCCAGGCCTTTCAGGCGGTGGTGCGACAAGGCGCCACGCTGGCCGCAGCGGGGGCGGTGGTGACCTTTGGCATTACGCCCGATGCACCCGAGACGGGTTATGGCTACATCCAGTCTGGCGATGCGTTTGGTGCAGATGGTGCCAAGCGCATTGCCCGGTTTGTGGAGAAGCCTGATCTGGCCACGGCCCAAGCCTATTTGGACGAGGGCACGTATTCCTGGAACAGTGGTTTGTTCATGATGCGCGCCTCGGTGTGGCTGGCGGCGCTGGAGGTGTGCCGTCCAGATATTGCGGCGGCGTGCCGGATGGCTTGGGCGCAGGGGCGCGAGGATGGTGAGTTTGTGCGTGTGGGCAAAGAGGCGTTCAGCCAGTGTCCCAGCGACTCCATTGACTATGCGGTGATGGAGCGCATTGCAGTGGGTCATGCCCAGGCTGCAGCGTTGCCTGTGGGGGTGGTGATTCCATTGTCGGCAGGCTGGTCAGACGTGGGTGCTTGGGAGGCCTTGTGGAATGTGCTGCCCAAGGATGCAGAGGGCAATGTGGCACAGGGCGATGTGCTGATGCAGGACAGCCGCAATACTTTGGCGCTGTCTGAGGGGCGCCTGATTGCATGCGTGGGGGTGGACGATCTGATTGTGGTGGAGACCGCCGACGCGATTTTGGTGGCGCACAAGAACAAGACCCAGGATGTGAAGAAGATTGTGGACCGCCTGAAGCAGGCTGGGCGCAGCGAGGGACAGACCCACCGCAAGGTGTTTCGCCCCTGGGGCTGGTACGACAGTGTGGACAGTGGCGAGCGGTTTCAGGTCAAACGGATTGTGGTCAAACCTGGGGCGGCGCTGTCGCTGCAGATGCACCACCACCGTGCGGAGCACTGGATTGTGGTGAGCGGTACCGCCAAAGTCACGGTGGGGGACAAGATCCTGCTGCTGTCAGAGAACGAGTCAACCTACATCCCTCTGGGTACCACGCACCGACTGGAAAACCCCGGCAAGTTGGCGCTGGAGATGATCGAGGTGCAGTCGGGCAGTTACCTGGGCGAAGACGATATTGTGCGTTTTGAAGACGTGTACGGGCGTTAACCTGCTCTATTTGGCGTGCTAGTCCGATCAGGCTATAGACCTGAGCCACTCTTCCATCGAGACTCCGTCTGTCTCGCTGGGCTGGGGTCCACGGGCGGTTTCTCCAACACACAACAGGGATAATTATGCAAATCAATAAAACTTTGGTGGCGAGCCTCGTGGCCGCTGCTCTGTCGGTGGGCATTGCGCACGCCGAAACCCGTAGCGTCGGAACCATTGGTTCCACCACGCAGGTGTTCAGTCATGCTGCTGGCAGCTTTGACGACACCATCAATTTCTCAATCGCGAGTGCCTCTACGCTCAGCGGCACGGCCAGTAATCTGGTTTTGTCTTTTGGCAACTTCAGCGTACTCAATATTTCCAATTTGATGGTCAACGTCTGGAATAACAGCCATCCAGACGGAAATGTCTGGTACGGTTCGTTTGCTGGCAACACCCAAACGTACACCTTTAACCTGCCTGCCGCAGGCAACTACCATGTAGATATCACCGGCATCGCCGAGGGCGCTTCCGGCGGTACCTACGGCATTGCTCTGAGCGCAGCCCCCGTACCCGAGCCAGAAACCTTCGCCATGCTGTTGGCTGGTCTGGGCTTGGTGGGTACGATTGCTCGCCGTCGCAAGACTGCACAAACTGCCTAATACGCTGTTTGTCTAAAGCAAAAGGGCTTGTCGAAAGACAAGCCCTTTTTGTTTGTATGGACCCAATGGTGGTCGGGGTGAGAGGATTTGAACCTCCGATCTCTTCGTCCCGAACGAAGCGCCTTACCGGGCTAGGCCACACCCCGATGCGTGTGATTTGGCCGCAAAAATCAGTGATTTCGCGCTAGCAACTGCGTCGCCAATTGTACCAAGCAGTCGGTGTGCGGGCCGGCTGGCAGCCGCTCCGCTGCAGCAATGGCGCGTTGTGCTTCTGCGTGTGCGGCCGCTTGCGCTACATCCAGCGCGCCGGTCTTTCTGACGATGGCAATCACCTGGTCCAGCATGCCGACTTCGCCGGTTTCAATGGCGGTTTGGATGGTCAGGCGTTCGGCCTCGGTACCGCGTTGCATGGCCGCAATGAGTGGCAGGGTGGTTTTGCCTTCACGCAGGTCATCGCCCAGGTTTTTGCCCATTACCGCGGCGTCGCCGGTGTAGTCCAATACATCGTCAATCACCTGGAAAGCGGTGCCCAGCGCTTGGCCGTATTCGGCGCAGGCTTCTTCCTGGGCTGCCGTGGCATGGGACAGGATGGCGCCTACGCGCGCACTGGCCTCGAACAGCTTGGCGGTTTTGGAGCGGATGACTTGCAGGTAGCCGGCTTCGTCCAGTGCAGCGTTGTGCATATTCATGAGTTGCAGCACTTCGCCTTCGGCGATCACGTTGGTGGCATCGGCCAGCACTTGCATGATGCGCATGCTTTGGGCTTCGACCATCATCTGGAAAGCGCGGGAATACAAGAAGTCGCCCACCAAGACACTGGCGGGGTTGCCAAACTTGGCATTGGCAGTGGCATGGCCGCGGCGCAAGGCGGAGTCGTCCACCACATCGTCGTGCAGCAGGGTGGCGGTGTGGATGAACTCCACCACCGCAGCGAGGTTGTAGCGCTGGTCGCCTTGGTAGCCCAGTGCACCACAGCACAGCAGCAGCAATACAGGCCGCAGCCGCTTGCCACCTGCAGAGATGATGTACTGAGAAACGCTGCCGACCAATGGAACACCTGAGTCCAACCTCTGGGTGATGACCTTGTCAACGTGGCGCATGTCGTTTTCGACGATGGAAAGACCCGTCGAAGAGCCGGAAGTAGTGACTTGCAAGGCGATAAACCGGTTTGTTATGGCCTGATTATAGGGAGTCGCTTGGACTGCCCGAACCCGCCTTGGCGATGCATTTGGCAGATTCCGCATTAAATGTTATACTGCCGGGCTCTGCGAAAATTCATTTGCAGATTTCCTAGTCGAAGAGGTCAACATGTACGCGGTCATAAAAACCGGTGGCAAGCAATATCGCGTTGCTGCTGGCGAAAAAATTAAAGTAGAACAGATTGCTGCGGACGTAGGCCAAGAGATCGTGATCGACCAGGTTCTGGCAGTCGGAAACGGCGCAGAACTGAAGGTTGGCACACCCTTGGTGTCCGGCGCAACAGTTACTGTCACGGTAGTGGCACACGGCAAGCACGACAAAGTCACCATTTTTAAAATGCGTCGTCGCAAGCACTATCAGAAACGTCAAGGACATCGCCAGCAGTTCACCGAACTGCAAATCGGCGCGATTTCTGCATAAGGGGCACAGGTCATGGCACAGAAAAAAGGCGGCGGCTCTACGCGAAACGGGCGCGATTCCAAGCCCAAGATGCTCGGTGTGAAGGCTTTCGGCGGTGAGTTGATCAGCGCTGGCTCCATCATCGTGCGCCAACGTGGTACCAAGTTCCACCCCGGCAATAACGTCGGTATTGGCGTGGATCACACTTTGTTTGCACTGGTAGACGGCCACGTGTCGTTCGCAGTCAAGGGTGCGATGAACAAGCACACCGTGAGCGTGACCGCAGCGTAATCTGCCCATGCTCCCCCGAGAAACCCTGCGCCCTTTGCGCGGGGTTTTTCATTTCTAACCTCGGTACATGCCATGAAGTTTGTTGACGAAGCCTACATTGATATCTCCGCGGGAGACGGTGGCGCGGGCTGCGTCTCCTTCCGGCACGAGAAGTACAAAGAATTCGGTGGCCCCAACGGGGGCGACGGTGGCCGTGGTGGCCACGTGTTTGCCGTAGCCGACATCAACCTGAACACGCTGGTGGACTACCGCTTTGCGCGTCGCTACGACGCCAAGCGCGGCGAGCACGGCATGGGTTCCGACATGTTTGGTGCTGCCGGCGATGACATCACCCTCAAGATGCCGGTGGGCACCATCATCACGGACGCCGAAACCGGAGAGGTGTTGTTTGAGCTGCTGACCCCGGGTGAGGTCATCACGATTGCCAAGGGCGGTGATGGTGGTTTTGGCAATATGCGTTTCAAGAGCGCCATCAACCGTGCACCGCGCCAGAAAACACCCGGTTGGCCCGGTGAAAAACGTAACCTCAAGCTGGAACTGAAGGTGCTGGCCGATGTGGGGCTGCTGGGCATGCCCAACGCGGGCAAGTCCACGTTCATTTCCGCCGTTTCAAACGCACGCCCCCGCATCGCGGACTACCCGTTTACGACGTTGCACCCCAACCTGGGCGTAGTGCGGGTGGGGCCGGAGCAGAGTTTTGTGGTGGCCGACTTGCCAGGCCTGATTGAAGGCGCGGCCGAAGGCGCCGGGCTGGGTCACCAGTTTCTGCGCCATTTGCAGCGCACCCGTTTGCTGCTGCACGTGGTGGACATGGCCCCGTTTGACGAAGGCGTGGACACCGTAGCGCAGGCCAAGGCTATCGTGAACGAGCTCAAGAAGTACGACGAAAACCTGTACAAAAAACCGCGCTGGCTGGTCTTGAACAAGCTGGACATGGTGCCTGGCGATGAGCGTCCCGCCTTGATCAAGGACTTCGTCAAACGCTACAAGTTCAAGGGCCCGGTGTTTGAGATCTCTGCGTTGACCCGCGAAGGTTGTGAGCCGCTGATCAAAGAGATCTACAAACACGTCAAGGCCCAGCAGCTGGCCGAGCAACCGCATGTGGAAGTGGACCCCCGCTTCCTGTCCGGTGCGGTCGATTCAAGCGATACGTCTTCGTCTTAAACGCTATTGATTTAATAGCTGCTTGCGCAGTGGATACAAGGGCTACAGGCCAAAATGATTCAAAAATTTAGCTCCCCTGTATTGCGCGATGCGCGGCGTGTGGTGGTCAAAGTGGGGTCCAGTCTGGTCACCAACGAAGGCCGTGGGCTGGATGAGCAAGCGATTGGCGAGTGGTGCCGGCAACTGGCCCACCTGATTCGTGATGGCCGCGAGGTCATCATGGTCTCCAGCGGTGCGATTGCCGAAGGCATGAAGCGCCTGGGCTGGTCGGTTCGGCCCAAGGAAGTGCACGAGCTGCAAGCTGCCGCCGCGGTGGGGCAAATGGGCTTGGCCCAGATGTACGAGACCAAGCTGCGCGCCAATGGCCTGGGCAGCGCCCAGGTGCTGCTGACGCATGCTGACTTGGCTGACCGCGAGCGCTACCTCAATGCGCGCTCGACCTTGTTGACGCTGCTGAAGCTGGGCGTGGTTCCCGTGATCAACGAAAACGACACGGTGGTCAACGACGAAATCAAGTTTGGTGACAACGACACCCTGGGCGCGCTGGTGGCCAATCTGGTGGAAGCTGACGCGCTGGTGATCTTGACTGACCAGAAAGGCCTGTACACCGCAGACCCACGCAAGGACCCTGCGGCCGAGTTTGTGCACGAGGCCAAGGCGGGTGACCTGGCGCTGGAGCTGATGGCCGGGGGCGCAGGGTCCAGCATTGGCCGGGGCGGCATGTTGACCAAAATTCTGGCGGCCAAACGTGCCGCGGGCTCGGGCGCGTCTACGGTGATTGCCTGGGGCCGTGAGGCCGATGCGCTGGTGCGCCTTACCCAGGGCGAAGCGATTGGGACTTTGTTGATTGCCCAGACCCAGAAAAACCAGGCCCGCAAGCAGTGGATGGCCGACCATTTGCAGATGCGCGGCGCGGTGGTGGTTGACGCGGGCGCCGCTGCCAAGGTGCGCGACGAAGGCAAAAGCCTGCTGCCCATCGGTATGGTGATGGTGGAGGGCGACTTCTCGCGTGGTGACGTGATTGCCGTGCGCGATGCAGCCGGGCAGGAGATCGCCCGGGGGCTGGCCAACTATTCCAGCTCGGAGGCGCGGCTGATCTGCCGCAAACCGTCTAGTGAATTTGAGCGCTTGCTGGGCTACGCCGCGGAGCCCGAAATGCTGCACCGGGACAACCTGGTGTTGACCCGCTGACCCGCTGCTCTGCGCGTCAGTCGAAGCTGGGTTTGGTGCTTCTTGGGTTTTTCTGGGTTTGCAAGGCCCGAAGAATATCTTCCAGCCGGTTGGCCACACGCACATCACACGCGGCCAATCGTGCAAACACAAAAGCGTGTTTGGAGGGCTGGTTGCCATTCACATCACGCCATGGTGGCTCGACAGCGACAGTCCATTCGCCGGAGTTACCGGCGCGCGCATAAGTCTTGACTTGGTCACTGGCGCAGCGAATGCCTTCGTATACCGCATTGATGGTTCCCGTTGCATTGCTCATCACCGCGACATAACGCACCACACCGTCCAGGCCGACCTTCACCGTCGTTGGGTCAATGCCTACGCGAACCGAGACGTAGTTGGGCATGTCCAGCGGCAAGACCTGGGTTTTGGAGAATGCTGGTGGAGGTGGCTCTTTCTCCTCCGCCCAGTCCAGGTTATCCAATCCGTTGCCGACCTGTCCCCAGGCCAACTGGGCGGCGCAGCAGGCCAGTGCTGCCGCCATTGATTTGTATGCCAACTTAGTCATGGTGCGGTGTTTGGTTGGTGCCTGGGTCGGGCTCAAACGACGCGCCCGGCGGCAATTCGATATGCGCACCCATGGCAGGACCATCAGATAGGTGTTCGGTACCGTGTGGACGGTGGTTATGGCGTAAAAAGCGGTTGCGTGGTTCATGCCGCGGCAGGTAACGCGCGAGCTCGGTCAGCGCCATTTCATAGACGCCGCGTTTGAATTCAACGACGGCATCCAGCGGCACCCAGTAGTCATTCCAGCGCCAAGCGTCGAACTCCGGATGGTCGGTGGCGCGCAGGTTCAAATCCCAGTCGTGCCCCACCAACTGGAGCAAAAACCAGATCTGTTTTTGGCCCTTGTAGTGACCGCGTGCGTCACGTCGGATGTACCGGTCTGGCACCTCGTAGCGCAACCAGTCTCGGGTACGGGCAACGATGCTCACGTGCTCCGGCTGGAGCCCCACTTCCTCGTGCAATTCGCGGAACATGGCCTGCTCGGGAGTCTCGCCCCGGTCAATGCCGCCCTGCGGAAACTGCCACGAATGGGTACGTATGCGCTTGCCCCAAAATACCTGATTTTTCTGGTTGAGCAGGACGATGCCGACATTGGGCCGAAATCCGTCCCGGTCAAGCATAATCAAACCCCAATTTTTAAACTTCGTTCATTATGCACAGCGAATGCAGTGCATCAAGCGCAGAACGCCTCCGTCGTCAGCGAGTTCCCCCATGAAAGCCTCCCAATTCCTTATCTCCACCCTCAAAGACGCGCCTGCAGACGCCGAGGTGGTCAGCCACAAACTCATGATGCGCGCGGGCATGATCAAGAAGCTGGGCGCTGGCATTTACAACTACATGCCCATGGGCCTGCGCGTCATCCGCAAGGTAGAAGCCATCGTGCGCGAGGAGATGAACCGCGCCGGCGCCGTGGAGCTGACCATGCCCGTGGTGCAGCCGGCCGAGCTGTGGCAGGAAACTGGCCGCTTTGACAAGATGGGCCCCGAGCTGCTGCGTATCAAGGACCGCCATGACCGCGACTTCGTCATCCAGCCCACCAGCGAAGAGGTGGTGACCGACATCGCGCGCCAGGAAATCAAGAGCTACAAACAGCTGCCCAAAAACCTGTACCAGATCCAGACGAAGTTCCGCGACGAACGCCGTCCCCGCTTCGGCCTGATGCGCGGGCGCGAATTCATCATGAAGGACGCCTACAGCTTTGACCGCGACCAAGATGCAGCCAAGGCCAGCTACCAGGTGATGGCTGGTGCCTACCGCAAGATCTTTGACCGCTTTGGCCTGCGCTACCGCGCGGTGGCCGCCGACAGTGGCGCCATTGGTGGCGATCTGTCCGAAGAGTTTCAGGTGATTGCCGCGACGGGCGAAGACGCCATCGTCTACTGCCCGGACAGTGAATACGCGGCCAATATGGAGAAGGCAGAGGCTTTGGCGCCCACAGCCCCCAGAGCTGCTGCGCAAGCTGCTATGGAAAAAGTAGCAACGCCGGGCAAGAGTACCTGTGAAGACGTGGCCGTCTATTTGAATCTGCCGCTGGAGCAGTCGCTCAAATCGCTGGTGGTTGCCACGGATGTGCGCGACGATAAGGGCGCGGTGTTGAAGTCCCAGGTCTGGTTGCTGTTGATCCGCGGAGACCGCAGCATGAACGAAGTCAAGGTGGGCAAGCTCCCCGGATTGGCCGACTTCCGCTTTGCCACACTCGCCGAAATTGATGAGCACTTTGGCTGCGAGCCAGGCTATCTCGGCCCCGTCGGTTTGAAGAAGCCGCTCAAAGTGATTGCGGACCGCGAAGTCGCCCTGATGGCCGACATGGTCTGCGGCGCCAACGAGGTGGACTACCACTTGAGCGGTGTGAACTGGGGCCGTGATCTGCCCGAGCCTGATGTGGTGGCAGACCTGCGCAATGTGGTGGCGGGCGATGCTTCGCCCGACGGCAAGGGTGTGCTGGCGATTGAGCGCGGCATTGAGGTGGGCCATGTGTTCTACCTGGGCACCAAGTACAGCAAGGCCATGAACGCCACTTTCCTGGGGGAGAACGGCAAGCCCCAGTTCATGGAAATGGGCTGCTACGGCATTGGCATTACGCGCTTGCCGGCGGCAGCGATTGAACAGAACCATGACGACAAGGGCATCATCTGGCCCGATGCGCTGGCGCCCTTCACCGTGGTGCTGTGCCCCATCAGCCCTGACCGCTTTGCTGATGTGAAGGCTGCTGCCGACACGCTGTATGCCGAGTTGCTGGCGGCTGGTGTGGACGTGATCCTGGACGACCGCAACGAGCGCCCCGGTGCCATGTTTGCCGACTGGGAACTCATCGGCGTGCCGCACCGCGTGACCATTGGTGACCGTGCGCTCAAAGAAGGTGTGGTGGAGTACCAGCACCGCCGTGACACGGAAGCCACCAAGGTGCCCGTGGCGGAGATTGCGGGCCTGCTGCTGTCACGCCTGAAGGCATGAGTCTTCCGCCCGAAGCCAACACGCAGATCAATAGGCGAAATGGCCTGCAGCGTTTGCTGTTGGCGTGTGGTGCGCTATCGTTTGCAGAGCAGGCGCGGGCTGGTGGGCAGATTGAAGAGCCGCTAGTGGACTCGGTGCGTACCGCACTGTCCTCGGCTATCCAGAATGCTGCGCCACCCGTCCCCGAGTTTGCCGATACGGAGTCACGCCTGAAGTACTTGCGCTGGCTGGGGGCGATGAGCGAGCGCCTGAAAAAGAAGAAACCCGACTGGGAAACCCGCAAAGAGTTTTTGCAGACCGTTTGGTACGAGAGCAAGCGTGCCGGGCTGGACGTCTCCCTGGTCATAGGCCTGATCCAGGTGGAAAGTAACTTCCGCAAGTTTGCGGTGAGCCGTGTGGGTGCGCGGGGTTACATGCAGGTCATGCCCTTCTGGACGCGGGTACTCGGCGATGGGGACGCGGGCAAGCTTTTTCACATGCAAACCAACCTGCGGTTTGGCTGTGTCATCTTGCGCCATTACCTGGAGCGTGAGCGGGGCGACATGTTCATGGCCTTGGGGCGCTACAACGGCTCGCGTGGCAAGGCACCGTACCCCAGCGCTGTGATGGGTGCCAAGCGCAACTGGGACTGGGCGGTTTAGGGAGCCTCAGGCGTGGCCAAGTGGGCGCGCCAGAAGGCTTCGAACTGGGCGGCGGGCATGGGTTTGGCAAACCAGTAACCCTGGGCCTGGTCGCAGTCCATGCGCTGCAGCGCGTCACCTGTCTCTACGTTTTCCACACCCTCGGCCGTCACCGTCAGGTTCAGGCTCTTGGCCAGATGGATGATGGCGCTGACCATGGCGACATCCTTCTCGCCGTTGAGCAAGCGGCGCACAAAGGACTGGTCGATCTTGAGTTTGTCGACCGCAAAGCGTTGCAAATAAGACAGGTTGGAGTAACCCGTGCCAAAGTCGTCGATGGACAGGCGGATGCCCATGGCCTTGATACGTTGCAGGGTTTGCATGAATTTGTCGGTGTCCTGGATCAGCGTGGACTCGGTCATTTCGAGCTCCAGCTGCGTGGGGTCCAGCCCGGATTGCTGCAGCGCATGTTCAATCACGGCCTCCACATCGCCCCGCCTGAACTGCACGGCCGACAGGTTGACCGCCACCATGAGCGCTGGTGCACCGGCCTGGCGCCAGGCCTGCATTTGCCGACACGCGTCCTGCAACACCCACTGTCCGATGTCCACAATCAGCCCTGACTTTTCGGCCGCGGGTATGAACAGACCGGGCGATACCAGTCCCAGCTTGGGGTTTTGCCAGCGCACCAAGGCCTCGGCACCCACCAAGCGGTTGTTGCCGAGGTCAAAGACCGGCTGGTAGTGCAACACCAGTTCGTTTTGTGCCAGCGCCTGGCGCAGGCTGGAAATCAGGTGCAGGTTTTCGCGGATGCTGGTGTTGATTTCTTCGTCAAAGAAGCGGTAGGCATTGCGCCCTGATTCCTTGGCCTGGTACATGGCCAAATCCGCGTGGCGGAGTAATTCCTCGAAGGTGGCCCCATCTTTGGGGTGCACCGCAATGCCGATGGAGCAGGTGGCCAGGATTTCGAGCCCGCGCAGGTGGAAAGGGGCCTGCATGCGCTGCAGCACCTGGGCCGCCACCTGGGCAATGCCCTGGGTGTCGCTGATGTCGGTCACACCGATCAGAAATTCATCGCCCCCTTGCCGGCACACGATGTCAGCGTGGCGCACGGCGTCGCGTAGGCGCAGGGCGACTTGTTTGAGAAACTCATCGCCGGCCGAGTGGCCCACCGAGTCATTCACATCCTTGAAGTTGTCCAGGTCCACAAACAGCAAGGCCACCAGCTGCTGGTGGCGCGTGCTGCTGGCAATGGCCTGCTCCACCAGCTCGCTGCCCAACACGCGGTTGGGCAGGTGGGTGAGGGCATCGTGCTGGGCCAGGTGGGTGAGGTTTTTTTCGGATTCCCGGAAGCGTGCAATCTGCACACGCAGGCCCATGAGCGCTTTTTGCATGTCATAGGCCAGAAACCAGACGAGCATGCCGTTCACCACCAGGATCGTGACGCTGTCGGTGAGCCGGTCTACGTCGGTGCCCGGCGTGGTGGCTCCGCGCCAGCCGTTCAGGGTGCCCAGACCCACACCCACCACACACAGCACCATGGCTGCCAGTAGCCACCAGAACTGTTTGGGCTTGAGGAGCTGACCCGCAGCGATCAGGATGACGGGGTAACCCAACAAGGACGAGTCGCGCAGACCATCGCTGCGCCACATGATGCCGAAAAGGGCCAGTGTGGCCGAGCCCAGAATGAGGATGGAGGCGGCCTCGTAGTGGCCGCGGTGGTTGAGCCACTGGCTGGGCAGCATCAAGGCTGCGGTGGTGCCCAGAATCAAGACCACGTCCCAGCGCTGCTGAAAGCCGTATTGCACGGCAGTGCCCATAAAGGCAACGAACAACAGCGCCGCAAACTGGAACAGACGCCGGCTGCGCAAGGCGTCGTCGAGGGCGTCAGTGGCGCTGTGGTCTGGCACGGTAGGGGTCCCTGGGGCTCCAGTGTGTGTGGTGGCGCCCCGGTTCGTGTGCCGGGACCTGCGCCGGCGCGAGAATTAGGCGGGGCTCTTGCCCAATGTCTGTGCCAGTTCGCCCGACTCGTACATTTCCATCATGATGTCTGAGCCGCCGATGAATTCGCCCTTGATGTAGAGCTGGGGAATGGTGGGCCAGCTGCTGTATTCCTTGATGCCCTGGCGGATGCCGTCGTCTTCCAACACGTTCACGGTTTTCACAGTCTTGGTGTCTACACCGCAGGCCTTGAGGATCTGGATGGCACGGCCCGAAAAACCGCACTGGGGAAAGCTGGCGGTGCCTTTCATGAACAGCAGGATTTCGTTGGATTTCACCAGGTCGTCAATGCGTTGTTGTGCGTCGCTCATGTTTCTGCTTCCAAGTAGATAGATACCCTAATTATTTCACCTTCCCCCACCCTTGTGCGCGGTGCTGGCGCCATGGCGGGCGGTGGGCAGGGCTTTTTCGGATAATGGGGGCCATGAACATCACCAAAAACACCGCAGTCACACTGCAATTCAAAGTCTCCGACACCACCGGCAAGCTGCTGGACCAAAGCCAGGAGCCCATTTCTTACCTGCATGGCGGCTACGGCAACACCTTCCCCAAGATTGAGGAAGCGCTGGAAGGCCAGGGCGTCGGTTTTGCCACCACGGTAGAGCTGGCCCCGGCCGATGCCTTTGGTGAGTACAACGAAGCGCTGCTGCAAACCATACCAAAAACCCAGTTCCCCCCGGGTGTAAAGGTGGGCGGCCAGCTCGAAGGCCGTGCCGAAGACGGCAACACCATCGTCTTCACCGTGACCAAGATCAAGGGCCCTGTGGTGCACCTGGACGGCAACCACCCCCACGCTGGCAAGACCCTGCGTTTTGCCGTGAAGGTGCTGGAAGTACGTGCTGCTAGCGAGGAAGAGATCGCCCACGGCCACGTGCACGGTGCCCACGGCCACCACCACTGATTGCAAGGTTTTCTGACCATGAAATGAAAAATTGCTGAGAATTGTTATTCGAGGCAATTTTTGGTCTTTTTTTTGGGGTTGAGGCAGCATTCCGCAATCGCCTGCTCCTGTGCACGGCCTACGATAGAGCTATCTGTTCGTAGTGCCTGCTCCAGGAGTTCTTGCCGTGTTGTCCAACCCCGCCACCAAATACCGCGCTTTCCCCGCCATTGATCTGCCCAACCGGCAGTGGCCCATGCGCAGCATCACCCAGCCGCCGATCTGGATGAGCACCGACCTGCGGGACGGCAACCAATCCCTGTTTGAACCCATGAATGCGGAGCGCAAAATGCGCATGTTCCGCACACTGTTGCAGGTGGGATTCAAGGAAATCGAGGTCGGTTTCCCCAGCGCCTCACAAACCGACTTTGATTTTGTGCGTGAGTTGATCGTGGGCGGCCACGTGCCGGATGGCGTGACCATCGAAGTGTTGACCCAATCCCGCGAGCATTTGATCCGCCGCACCATCGAGTCCCTCCAAGGCGCCCGCCGCGCCATCGTGCACGTGTACAACGCCACGGCCCCTGTCTTCCGTGATGTGGTGTTTGGCATGAGCAAGCCCGAGGTGAAGGAGCTGGCCGTGTCCTCGGTGCGCCTCATCAAAGAGATCACCGCCACCATGCCCGAAACCGAGTGGGTGTTGCAATACAGCCCCGAGGTCTTCACCAGCACCGAACTGGAATTTGCCTGCGAAGTGTGTGACGCGGTGACCGCCGAGTGGGGCGCTACGCCCACCAACAAGGTCATCCTCAACCTGCCCGCAACCGTCGAGGTGTCCACGCCCAACATTTATGCCGACCAGATTGAGTGGATGCACACCCACCTGGCGCGGCGCGACAGCGTCATCTTGAGCCTGCACCCGCACAACGACCGCGGCACGGGCGTGGCCGCGGCTGAGCTGGGCATGATGGCCGGCGCCGACCGCGTGGAAGGTTGCCTGTTCGGCAACGGCGAGCGCACGGGTAATGTGGACCTCGTCACCTTGGCGCTCAATATGTACACCCAGGGCGTGAGCCCCGGCCTTGATTTTTCGGACATCAACGCCATTGCCCGCACCGTGGAGCATTGCAACCAGTTGCCCATCCACCCGCGCCACCCGTATGTGGGTGACCTGGTGTTCACCGCGTTCAGTGGCTCCCACCAGGACGCCATCAAGAAAGGTTTTGCGGCCCAAAAGGCAGCCGGCCCGGATGCGATGTGGAATGTGCCCTACATGCCGATTGACCCGGCCGATGTGGGCCGCAGCTACGACTCGGTGATCCGCGTCAACAGCCAGAGTGGCAAGGGTGGTGTGGCCTACCTGATGGAAGCTGAGTTTGGGGTGGTCATGCCGCGCCGCTTGCAGGTGGAATTTTCGGGCGAGGTGCAAAGTTACACCGACGCCCATGGCGGCGAAATGACGGCACAGAGCATCTGGAACCTGTTTGACGCCACCTACCTGAATGCGGCAACGCCCACGGTGCGTTACGTGGAACACCATCTGTTTGAGCACCCCGGCCAGCCCGGAAAGGCCCATGTGCAGGGCATCCGTATCGGGGTGGAGGTGAATGGCCAGCCCATGCTGCTCAGCGGTGAGGGCAATGGCCCGATTGACGCCGCAGTGCATGCCTTGCAAACCATTGGTGTGAAGGTGCAGGTGCGCAGCTACGAAGAACGCAGCACCCGTGCCAGCACCGACGGGGGCGATGCGCAGGCCTGTGCCTTTCTGGAGTTGGTGTCGGGCAGCGGTGGTGCCGAGCGGTTTGGCGTGGGCATGGATACCAACATCGTCACCGCCTCGGTCAAGGCCTTGGTGAGTGGTGTGAACCGGCTGGGGCTGGACGCCGCGGTGCCCGCACAGGCGGCGCACAAGGCGGCCTGAGGGCCCCGGGGGCTGGGAGGCGGGTTAAGGCCCCGCCTGCTGGCGCCAGCGCTGGATATTGGTTTCCACCAGCTGCTTCATCACCTGGTCTTTGGTGAGTTTGTTGAGCGCCTTGGCAATACGCCCACGCAGCTCGCCGGTGTTGCAGGGCGACAGGTGGGACAGCGTGAGGTGCAGTCCCTCGTTGCTTACGGCCACGGCAGAGGTTTTTAGCTCGGTGTAGCCGAGCTTGGCGGCCAGAGCCCGCCCGGGGTCTTCCTCGTACACGATGTACTGGGCGCGGCCCACCCCCAACATGCGAAAGGCCTGCTCCAGCTGGGACACCTCGTCAATCTGCAGGAACTCTTTGGCGTAGCGGTCAAAGGCCTCGCCAAAGCTATTGTTGAGTACCGTCAGGCCCTTGCGGCCTTTGAGGTCGCTCCAGGCCTTGTAGGGGAAGGTGTTCTTGGCCGGCGTCCAGATCACCGTGCGGGTGCTGCGGAACGCCGGGTAGAAGTAATCCATGTAGTCCAGCCGTGGCAGCGTGAAGAAGGCACCGGCAATCAGGTCCACACGACCGCTTTTGGCCTGCTCTTGCACGCGGGCCCAGGAGCCCAGGTACTTCACCTCGATGGGCAGGCCAATCTCCTTGGAGAGCAGCTGCATCAGGTCGGCATTGGCGCCTATCAGTCGGGTGTCATCGCTCGGGTCGCGCCACAGGTAGGGGGAATATTCGGGGTTGCCCGTGGCCACCAGGGCCTTGCAGGGTACGGTTTGTGCGGTGGCCTGGCCGGTGCACAGGCATAGCCATGCAAGCGCCCAGAGGCTGCACCAGCCTCGGGCGGAAGCCTGTCCCACCGGTTGTGTCGTTTGCATGGCCTGTCACGGAAAGCGTGCCATATGGCCATTGCAGTCTAGCGGCAAGCTTTTGCCGCTGTAAACACCTAAATCGTTATGGTGTCGTTTTGTGTCTAGGCTTTCTTCAGGAAGCAGGCCTTGAGCATGAAGCTGCCGCCGTCCATCTTGCAGTCGACCTCGTGGTCACCACCGACCAGGCGGATGCTTTTAACCTTGGTACCTTGCTTGAGCACGGTGGAGCTGCCCTTGACCTTGAGGTCCTTGATCAGCACCACAGCATCGCCATCTTGCAGCGGCTGGCCATTGGAGTCTTTCACCACCGCGCTGTCATCGTCGTCGGCCTGGGCTGCGTCTTGGGGCCATTCAAAACCGCAGTCGGCGCAGACAAAGTTGCTGCCGTCAGGGTAGGTGTTTTCCAAAGTGCATTGGGGGCAGGCTGGTGCGGTTTGTGGCATGGGTAGAGATAGTATGTTTGCTATTAAATTAGGAGCTGTTTGCGCAATAGATACGGGGGTTATGGCCATATTCCACCACTGCAGCGGGCAATGCCGGCCAGATCGTGGCGGTGTTGCACCTGGGCAAAACCGGCCTGCTGCAGCAGGGCACACACCGCCGGGGCCTGGTCGTGGCCGTGCTCCAGCAGCAACCAGCCACCGCTGCGCAGCCGTTCACGGGCCTGCACAACGATGGTGCGGATGTCGTCCAACCCGTCGGCCCCGGCGGTCAGGGCTTGGCGGGGTTCGTGGCGCAGCGCGGGCAGGTGTTCGTCGTCTTCGCGGATGTACGGCGGGTTGGACACGATGGCATCCAGCGGCCCATCGATTCCCGCGAGCCAGGAGCCCTGGTGGAAGGCCACCTGCAGTTGCAGACGCTCTGCATTGCCCTGGGCCACGGCCAGCGCACCGGGGCTGTAGTCCACCGCCTGCACCTGCAGGCTGGGGCAGCTGTGTTTCAGCGCCAGGGCAATGGCACCGCTGCCGGTGCCCAGGTCCACCACGCGGGCGCCGGGCTGGGGCTGAAGCACCTCTAGCGCCCAGTCCACCAGGGTTTCGGTATCGGGGCGTGGCACCAGCACCCGGGCGTCCACCTGCAAGTCCAGGCCATAAAACTCCTTGTGGCCCGTGATGTAGGCCACCGGTTCGCCGGCCAGCCTGCGTTGCAGGGCCTGGTCCAGCCACTGCTGCGCTTGGGCAGGCACAGGCGCGTCGCTGTGCAGCAGCAGCCAGGCGCGGTCGTGCAGCGGGCGGCCCAGCGCGTGCAGCAGCAGCATCTGGGCATCCAGGCGGTCCAGGCCGTGTGTCAGAAAAGTATCAAGGGTGTGGGAGAGCATGGCAAAGAGGTGCTATCAGGTTTGTAGCGCAGGGCGCACCATTTGCGTGCGATGAGGGGAATGGGGGCACACGCAGCCGTTTTGCCCAGCACACATGGCACAGATGCGCTACGATGAACTCGCGAATAAAAGTACAAACAATCGCAGCACGTGGTGGTAGGTGAGGCGCCGGGACTGAACCTAAGGAATCAAGCATATGAGCCCCACATTGTCCTCCGAAGCCCGACCCGCCAGCCGCCTGCGCCCGGCCTTGTCGCTGAGTGCCAAGATCGGTCTGGCCGCCACGGGGCTGGTGGTGCTCAGCTTGGCCATCACGTCGATGGTGATTGGTTTCAAAAGCAGCACGGCGGCCGAAGACGCCACCATGGACCTGGCCCGTACCTCGGCGCGCGAAGCCGCTGGTGCCCTGCAAACCCGCATTCGCTCCAACCTGGCCAATGTCACGGCGCTGGCCGGTGCCATGGCCACCACCAAGGCGGCCAACCTGCCGCTGCAGCGGGAGCAGATCAACGAGATGGTCAAGTCCACGCTGGGCAGCGCCGAGGACTTCATTGGCGCTGCCGTGACCTGGGAACCCAACGCGCTGGACGGCAAGGACGCCGACTACGCTGGCAAAAAGCCGGAATACGACGACAGCGGCCGCTTCATGCCCTACTGGACCCGCAAGGCCGGGGGTGGCTTCCATGTGGACCCGATTGTGTTTGACCCCAAAACACCGGGTGCCAACGACTGGTACGACGTGCCCAAGAAGTCGGGCAAGGTCAACTTCACCGAGCCCTATCTCTACCCCATCGAGGGCAAGGACGTGCTCATGGCCACGCTGGCCGCCCCTATCCTGATCCAGGGCAAGTTCGAGGGGCTGGCCAGTGCCGACTTCACACTCACCCAGCTGGGCAAAATTTTGACCGACCTGAAGGTGATGGACGGAGGCTCCCTGGCCTTGTTGTCCAACGGCGGCTTGTACGCCTCCCACCCCGAGGCCGAGCGCATCAACAAAAAGGCCGAGGACGTGCCGACCGATGGTTTGGCCGCCATTCAGGCGGGCAAGGCCTTTGAGTACCAGGATGCACAAGGCGTGTTGCACCTGCTGCAGCCGGTGACCATCCACCCCGACACGCTGCCCTGGAGCGTGCGCCTCAGTTTCCCGCGCAGTGTGGCCACGGCCTCGTCGCGGCAACTCACCGCCTACGCGCTGGTCGTGGCGGTGGTGTGTGCGCTGGCCACGGCCCTGATTCTGGTGGCGGTGTTGTCGCGCCTCATGCGCCCCCTGCGCGCACTGAGCCAGGCCATGGTCAACCTGTCCAGCGGTGAGGCCGACCTGCGCACCAAACTGGATGTGCGTGGCAACGACGAGCTGGCCGCCATTGGTTCGGGCTTCAACCAGTTTGTGGGCAAGATCCACGGCGTGTTGACCCAGGTGCGCGGCAGTGCCGATGGCGTGGCCAATGCCAGTGCCGAAATCGCCCAGGGCAATAACGACCTGTCGGCACGCACCGAACACCAGGCCAGTGCCCTGGAAGAAACTGCGGCCAGCATGGAAGAGCTGAACTCCACCGTGCAGCAAAACGCCGAAAACGCCCGCCAGGCCAACCAACTGGCGATGAGCGCCTCTACGGTTGCCGTGCAAGGTGGTGAGGTGGTGAGCCAAGTGGTGGAAACCATGAAAGGCATCAACGAAGCTTCCCGCAAGATCAGCGACATCATCAGCGTGATTGATGGCATCGCCTTCCAGACCAACATCCTGGCGCTGAATGCGGCGGTGGAGGCCGCGCGGGCTGGGGAGCAGGGCCGTGGTTTTGCGGTGGTGGCGTCCGAAGTGCGCAGCCTGGCCGGTCGCAGTGCCGAAGCGGCCAAGGAAATCAAGTCTCTTATCAGCACCAGTGTGGAGCGGGTAGAGCAGGGCACTGCGCTGGTCGACAAGGCCGGCGAAACCATGACCCAGGTGGTCAGCAGCATCCGCCGGGTGACGGACATCATGGGCGAGATCAGCGCGGCCAGCAACGAACAAAGCGCGGGCGTAGCCCAAGTGGGCGAGGCGGTCACGCAGATGGACCAGGCCACGCAGCAAAACGCGGCGCTGGTGGAAGAGATGGCGGCCGCAGCCAGCAGCCTCAAGAGCCAGGCCAACGAGTTGGTGCAGGTGGTGGGCGTCTTCAAGCTCTGATGAGCAGTGCACGTCCCGCACACCCTTGCGGGACGTTTCGTTGGAGCGCCAGAGAGGCTGCCGCCCAGACTCCACCACCCAAGAAGCTGCGCTGTCCGAACGTCTAGTTCAGGTTGTTTTCCAGCGCGGCGAGTTGTTGCGCGGCCTCATAGGCCTGTAGTGCTTCCACCACGTCGTCCATGTCACCTTCCATGATGTTGAGCAACTTGTACAGCGTCAGGTTGATGCGGTGGTCAGTCAGTCGGCCCTGCGGAAAGTTGTAGGTGCGAATGCGGTCGCTGCGGTCCCCGCTGCCCACCAGGCTTTTGCGCTCAGCGGCATCTTTGGCGGCGCGCTCAGAGCGGTCTTTTTCATGGATGCGGGCGGTCAGCACTTTGAGCGCTTGCGCCTTGTTGCTGTGCTGGCTGCGTCCGTCCTGGCATTCGGCCACGATGCCGGTGGGCAGGTGCGTGATGCGCACCGCGGAGTCGGTCTTGTTGATGTGCTGGCCACCGGCGCCGCTGGCGCGGTAGGTGTCAATGCGCAGGTCCGACGGGTTGATCTTGATGGCCTCGGCCTCGTCCTGCTCGGCCAACACGGCAATGGTGCAGGCGCTGGTGTGGATGCGGCCTTGTGTCTCCGTGGCGGGCACGCGCTGCACACGGTGGCCGCCCGATTCAAACTTCAGCATGCCGTAGGCGCCGCAGGATCCGGCGCTGGTGGTCGTGCTGCCCTCGATGCGCAACACCACTTCTTTGTAGCCACCCAGCTCGCTTTCCGACGCGCTCATGATCTCGGTGCGCAGGCCCTTGGCATCGCAGTAGCGGGTGTACATGCGGGCCAGGTCGGCCGCAAACAGGGCGGACTCGTCACCCCCGGTGCCGGCGCGGATTTCCACAAACGCTGGGCGCGCATCGTCCGGGTCCTTGGGCAGCAACATGCGCTGCAGCTCGGTTTCCAGTTGCGCCAGTTCGGCCGTGGCACTGGTGATCTCTTCCTCGGCCATTTCCGCCATGTCGGGGTCGGCGCGCATCTCCTGTGCACTCACCAAGTCGCTTTCACGCTGCTGGTAGCGGCTCCAGCGGCCGGCCACGGCGGCCACATCGGTGTGCTCGCGTGACAGCTTGAGGAACTGCTCCATGTCTTTCATGATGTCCTCGCGGGACAGCAGAAATTCCAGCTCCCCCTGGCGGTCGGCGTAGCGGGCAAGTTGTTGGCGGAGAAAGGGTTTCATACAGAGAGGGGGCAATGGACTTCGACAGGCTCAGCCCGAACGGGGAGGCGGTCGGGGCTTTGAATCACACACCGGTCACCCTGAGCTTGTCGAAGGGGCAGTGCTGCGCAGGGCAGCGTCGCTAACGGCTGTTGCGCAGGAAAAAGTGCTGGATGGCGCTGCTGGCGCGTTCGCGCGCAGTGGCATCACCGGCATGCAGTTCGGCCATGGCGCCGTGCAGCATTTTTTGGGTGAGGCCTTTGGACAGGGCTTCGAGCACCGTGTCCATGTCTTCCCCCTTGGCCAGCAGCTTGCGGGCACGGGCCAACTCGGCCAGGCGCCACTCGTCGGCCTGGGCGTTGAGCTGTTGGATCAGGGGCACCGCGCTGCGTTGGTCCACCCAGTGCATAAAACTCTGCACGCCGGCGTCCACAATCGCTTCGGCCTGGGCCACGGCGGCCTGGCGGCTGGCCTGGGCGGTTTGCACCACGCTGGCCAGGTCGTCCACGGTGTACAGGTACACATCGCCCAGGGCTTTGACTTCTTGTTCGATATCGCGCGGCACGGCCAGGTCCACCATGAACATGGGGCGGTGTTTGCGTTTCTTGAGCGCACGCTCCACTGCACCCAAGCCAATGATGGGCAGCGTGCTGGCGGTGCAGCTCACCACCGCGTCAAACTCGTGCAGGCGATCCGGTAGGTCGGCCAGGCGCATCACCTCGCCACCAAAGCGGCTGGCCAGTTTCTCGCCGCGCTCCAGCGTGCGGTTGGCAATAGCGATGGTTTTCGGGTTCTTGGCGGCAAAGTGGGTGGCGCACAGCTCGATCATTTCGCCGGCCCCCACAAACAGCACCTTCACCTGGGCCAGGTCCTCAAACAGGTTGCCCGCCAGGCGCACCGCGGCGGCGGCCATGCTGATGCTGTGGGCGCCAATCTCGGTGGACGTGCGCACTTCTTTGGCCACGGCAAACGAGCGCTGGAACATTTGCGAAAGTGTGGTGCCCAGAGCGCCGGCTTCGTCGGCGGCGCGCACGGCGTCTTTGAGCTGACCGAGGATTTGCGGCTCGCCCAGCACCATGCTGTCCAGCCCGCTGGCCACACGGAAGGCGTGGCGCGCGGCATGGCCGTCTTGCAAGCGATAGGTGTGGGCGCGCAGTTCGTTGGGCGTCACACCGCCGCTTTGCGCCAGCCAGGCCAGCGTGTGGTCCAGCGCGGCCTCGTCGCCCGCGCAGTAGATTTCGGTGCGGTTGCAGGTGGAGACGATGGCTGCTTCGGGTGGGTGCGCCATGCTCTGGCGCAGGCCGTGGAGCTGCGGTGCAATCTGGTCGGTGGCGAACGCAAACCGGCCCCGCATGTCCAGCGGAGCGGTGGTGTGGTTGATGCCTAATGCCCAGACTGCCATATGTTTAGACCCCGATTATAAAATCGAGACCCTACTGACCACCTGACGGGCCTGCTTTGGCCTTGCGCCACACCTTATGGGCCCCTTGGACCTGCTGAATCACCTGCTGAACTTTGTGGCTCCTGCCCTGGCGCTGGGGACTGCATTGGCCTATCTGGCGCCTGTTTTTATAAAGAATAAGGCTCTAGCCCGCACCCGTACTGCGCAAGCAGCTATCAATTGTGTAGTGGGTGCGCTGGCCCTGCTGGCCGGGCTGGTGTTCTTTGGCCGTGACGGCAAGATGCTCAGCTACGCCGCACTGGTGCTGGCCACGGCCAGCAGCCAGTGGTGGGCCATGCGCCGCTAAACCCCGATTCACCAAAGTTTGACCTATGTCAATCCGTTTTCACGCTGTTCTTTTTGACCACGATGGCACCCTGGTGGATTCCGAGGGCCAGCACCTGGCCCTGTGGAACCAGGTGCTGGCACCCTACGACTTGGCGCTGACGCAGGCCCAATACAAAGATTTTTATGCCGGTGTGCCCACCGACGCCAATGCACGTGACCTGGTGGAGCGTTTTGGCGTGAAAGAGGCCCCTGCGGTGCTGGCCCGCCTGAAAAACGAAAGTGCCCAAGCCTATTTGCAGGCCAACGCCTTTCCGCTCATGCCTGGTGTGCGCGAATCCATGGCCCAACTGCAAGCCGCGCATCTGCGCATGGGTGTGGTGACCGGTGCGCGTGCCTACGCCATCCACGCCACACTGCGCTCGCATAACCTGGCTGCCGCGTTCGAGACGGTGGTGTCGGCCGACGATGTGGTGCACAGCAAACCCGCGCCCGATTGCTACCTGCTGGCGCTGCAGCGCATGGGCCTGCAAGCGCAGAACGTGGTGGCGTTCGAGGACACCGAACACGGTGTGGCCGCTGCCGTCGCTGCAGGTTTGGCCTGTGTGGCCATTCCGACCGAGATGTCGGCCAGCCACGACTTCAGCGCCGCCACGGTGACCCTGCCCAGCATGTTGGATGCGGTGCGCTGGGTGTTGGCCCAAAAATAGTATTAAATCGGGCTCTAGCCCGCGTAGAGTATGCGCGAGCAGCTATTGTTTATATAGCACTTAAACCGGGCTGAACAAGTCCACACGGTCGGTGATGATGCCGTCGGTGCCCAGATCGATGAGGCGCTGCGCGGCCCAGTCGTCGTTCACTGTGTAGCTCAGCGTGCGAAAGCCCGCACTTTGGGCCTGGGTCACGGTGCTGCGGTCCCACAGTGCGTGGTTGCACACAATGGCCTGGCAGCCCAAGCCCAGCGCGGTTTCCAGCCAGCCCTTCCACAGTGTGTCCAGCAGCAGGCCGCGCGGCAGCTCGGGCTGTGTGGCCTGTGCGCCTTCCAGTGCCTCGGGGTCAAAGGACGTGAGCAGCGGTGGTACGGCCTGGCCTTGCCACAGGCGTGCCGCGTGCTGGGCTACCACCTCGCCCGTGTGGCGTTCGGTGCCGGGCGTGGGTTTGATCTCAATATTTAAAAAGTAGCCATTGCGGATGCAGTAGGCGGCCACCGCGTCCAGCGTGGGCAGGGGTTCGCCCGCATAGGCACGGCTGTGCCAGCTGCCGGCGTCCAGTTGCGAGAGTGCGCCCCAGGTATGGTCACCACCCACAGCGCTCTGGCCTTGGCCCAGCTTCGCACGCGCATTGGTGGTGCGCTGCAAGGTGGCGTCGTGCATCAAAAACGGCACGCCGTCGCTGCTCAGCTTTACATCACATTCGAACATGCGGTAGCCGTGGCTGGCACCCAGACGGAAGGCGGCCAACGTGTTCTCGGGCGCCAGTTTTCCGGCACCGCGGTGGGCCACCCAGCGCGGGTAGGGCCAGTGAGGAAGGTCAGCGGGAGTGGGGGCCATTTTTTAGATACGTTTGCCAGTGTTGGCGTCAAAGTGGTGAATGCGGTCTGGGCGCGGTGTCACATGCAGGGTGGCGCCCAACGCGGGCACGGCGGCAGATTCTTCGGTGCGGATGATCAGCAGCTCGTCGGCATCTGCCGCATGCAATTTGTGCGCCCATTTGCCGTAGATCAGTCGCTCGGCGCCCAGCATTTCCACGGCTTCGACCTGCAGCGCCCAACCCGTGGGCGTGATGTCCAGATGTTCGGGGCGGATGCCGGTGATGAGACCGGGTTTGGCGTCAGGCGCATTTTTGAGCAAGTTCATGGGCGGCGAGCCGATGAAGCTGGCCACAAAGGTGCTGGCCGGGCGGGTGTAGACCTCTTCGGGGGTGCCGAACTGCTCCATCACGCCACCGTTCATCACGATCATGCGTTGGGCCAGCGTCATGGCTTCCACTTGGTCGTGCGTGACAAACAGGCTGGTGATGCCCAGTTCGCGGTGCAGCTTCTGGATCTCCAGTCGGGTCTGGGCGCGCAGCTTGGCATCCAGGTTGGAGAGCGGTTCGTCAAACAAGAACACCTGCGGCTGGCGCACGATGGCACGGCCCATGGCCACACGCTGACGCTGGCCGCCCGACAGGGCTTTGGGTTTGCGGTCCAGGTAGGGCGCGAGTTCCAGAATCTTGGCGGCCTTGTCCACGCGCGCCTTGATTTCGTCCATGGGCACGTTGGCAATCTTGAGGCCATACGCCATGTTCTCGAACACGCTCATGTGGGGGTAAAGCGCGTAGTTCTGGAACACCATGGCGATGTCGCGGTCCGACGGCTCCAAGTCGTTGACAACTTTACCGCCAATGCAAACCTGGCCATCGCTGACTTCTTCGAGCCCGGCCACCATGCGCAAGAGCGTGGACTTGCCACAACCACTGGGCCCCACGATGACGATGAATTCGCCATCGGCAATTTGGGCGTTCACACCGTGGATGACCTGGTTGGCCGTTTTGCCACTGCCGTAGCGTTTGATGACGTTTTTGAGTTCGATGGAGGCCATAGAGCAGAAAGGAAGTAAGGGACGATCGTGAACCAGGGAGCGATGAGTGGCCTTAGCCCGCGCGCCGATTTCTGCGCGTTTGGCAGTATGAGGCGCGGGGGCTAAGGCCACTCAGCGCGGAGCAGCTGGGCGGAGCTAATGTGGGTGTGTGGTGTGCGCGGCATGGTGGTGGCAGCGTCTGGCGTGAAGCCGGGGGCCTCATACTGCCAAACGCGCAGAAATCGGCCCCCGGCCTCACGCCAGACGCTGCTGTGTTGCGGGCTGGTATTCCAGCAGAAACCGTGGTCATTTTTCGGTATCCACCAGGCCTTTAACAAACCACTTTTGCATCAGCATGACCACCAGCGCGGGTGGCAGCATGGCCAGCATGGCGGTGGCCATCACGATGTTCCATTCGGTTTGGGCATCACCGCCCGAAATCATCTGTTTGATCCCGACCACCACGGGGTACATGCTCTCCTCGGTCGTCACCAACAGGGGCCACAGGTACTGGTTCCAGCCATAGATGAACTGGATCACAAACAGCGCCGCAATGCTGGTGCGCGACAGGGGCACCAGAATGTCTTTGAAGAAACGCAGCGGCCCGGCGCCATCCACGCGTGCAGCCTCCACCAGCTCATCGGGCACAGTCAGGAAAAACTGGCGAAACAGAAAGGTGGCCGTGGCCGAGGCGATCAGCGGTATGGTCAGGCCTGCGTAGCTGTTGAGCATGCCCAGATCTGCCACCACCTGGTAGGTGGGGCCGATACGCACTTCCACGGGCAGCATCAGTGTGACGAAGATGGCCCAGAAGAAGAACATGCGTGCCGGAAAGCGGAAGTAGACGATGGCAAAGGCCGACAGCAGCGAGATTGCGATCTTGCCCAACGAGATGACCAGGGCGGTGACCAGACTCACCATCATCATGCCGCCCACGGCAGCCTTGGAGCCTGTGCCCTCGCGGCCACCCAGCAGGGCGGTGCGGTAGTTGTCCCACAGGTGGGCGCCGGGCAGCAGCGGCATGGGCGACTGCACGACCTCTTGCGTGGTGTGGGTGGAGGCGACGAAGGTGATGTAGACCGGGAAGGCAATCACCAGCACACCAATGATCAGGATGGCATGCGACACAAAGTCCAGCCAGGGGCGACGTTCGACCATCAGTAGTTCACTTTCTTTTCAACAAACCGGAACTGCACGACGGTCAGTGCCACGACGATGAACATAAGCACCACACTCTGCGCGGCCGAGCCACCCAGGTCCATGGCCTTGAAACCGTCAAAGTACACCTTGTAGACCAGAATGGCCGTGTCTTTGCCGGGTCCGCCTTTGGTGGCTGCGTCCACTATGGCGAAGGTGTCGAAGAAGGCGTACACGATGTTGATCACCAGCAGGAAAAAGGTGGTGGGCGAGAGCAGCGGGAACTGGATGGTCCAGAAGCGCTTCCAGGGCTTGGCGCCATCCATGGCAGCCGCTTCAATCAGCGACTTGGGGATGCTTTGCAGGCCCGCTAGGAAGAACAGGAAGTTGTACGAAATCTGCTTCCACACCGCGGCCATAACGATCAGCGCCATGGCGTGGTTGCTGTTGAGCAGCGGGTCCCAACCCATGCCAAGCTGGCGAATGCCATACGACACGATGCCAATGCTGGGCGCAAACATGAACAGCCACAACACCCCGGCCACCGCAGGCGCCACCGCGTAGGGCCAGATCAGGAAGGTGCGGTAAATACCAGAGCCGCGTACCACACGGTCGGCAAAAATGGCCAGCGTGAGCGAGAGGGACAGGCCCAGCACCGCCACCAGCGCAGAGAACACGGCGGTGGTTTTGAAGGACTCCAGGTAAGAGGCGTCGTTCCACAGGTTGCGGAAGTTCTCCAGGCCCACAAACTCGACCGAGGTGCCAAA
Organism: Rhodoferax sp. XS2R6; assembly: GCF_056521365.1. Classification (NCBI taxonomy): domain Bacteria; kingdom Pseudomonadati; phylum Pseudomonadota; class Betaproteobacteria; order Burkholderiales; family Comamonadaceae; genus Rhodoferax; species Rhodoferax sp. XS2R6. The sequence goes on from NZ_JBWMAY010000004.1 coordinate 374,103, forward strand.
CGCATCGCTTTGCTGCACCGACTGCAGCAAAGCCTGCGCGGCCGGCCAGAAAAAGAAAATGGCGATGACCGCCACCTGCGGTGCAATGAGCACCCAGGGCAGCCACGCCGACTTGAAAACGACTCTTTTTTCAACCGCCATATCAACCGATCAGAAATGCAAAGTGGCGGCACAAGCCGCCACTTCTTGGAAGGAGCCGAAGTTTACTTGTTGGCCTTTTCGAAACGCGCCAACAGTTCATCACCCCGTGTCACGACGGAGTCAAGCGCTTCCTTGGCCGATTTTTTGCCAGCCCACACCTGTTCGAGTTCTTCGTCCTCGATGGCACGGATCTGCACATAGTTGCCCAAGCGGATGCCGCGGGACTTGTCGGTCACCTTGCGCACCATCTGGGTCACAGCCACATCGGTGCCTGGGTTTTCCTTGTAGAAGCCAGACTTCTCAGTCAGCTGGAACGCTGCCGTGGTGATGGGCAGGTAACCGGTGCGCTTGTGGCTGGCAGATTGCACTTCGGGCTTGGACAGGAAGTCAAAAAACTTGGCGATGCCCTTGTACTCTTCGGCCTTTTTGCCAGACATGACCCACAGGCTGGCACCGCCAATGACGGTGTTTTGTGGCGCGCCGGGCACGTCCTGGTAATGGGGCAGGGGGGCCAGGCCAAAGGCGAACTTGGCGTTTTTCTTCACGTTGCCGTAGAAGCCGCTTGAGGTGGTCATCATGGCGCACTCGCCCGACACAAAGCTGGCTTCCGGCACGTTGCCGCGGCCCTTGTACACAAACAGACCCTGCTTGGCCATGTTGGCCAGGTTCTCGATGTGGCGCACATGCAGGGGTGAGTTGATCTTCAGGCGGGCATCCATGCCGGCCAGGCCGTTTTGTTTGGTGGCAAATTCCACGTTGTGCCAGGCGGAGAAGCTCTCCAACTGGGTCCAGCCTTGCCAGGCAATAGAGATGGGGCACTTATGGCCGCTGGCCTTGAGCTTGGCGGCAGCCAGGGCGACTTCGGCCCAGGTGGCGGGGGCTTTTTCAGCGTCCAACCCGGCGGCCTTGAAGGCGTCCTTGTTGTAATAGAACACCGTGGTGGAGCTGTTGAACGGGAAGCTCAACATCTGGCCGTTGGGTGCGGTGTAGTAACCGGCCACGGCAGGAATGTAGACCTTGGGGTCGAACTTGTAACCCGCGTCCGTCATGACCTTGCCGACGGGCACTACGGCGCCCTTGCTGGCCATCATGGTGGCGGTGCCTACTTCAAACACCTGCAGGATGTGGGGCGCATTGCCGGCACGGAACGCGGCCACGGCGGCCGTCATGGACTCGTCGTAGGTGCCCTTGAAGGTGGGCAGGATGCGGTATTCCTTCTGGCTGGCGTTGAATTCCTTGGCCAGGTCGTTCACCCATTCGCCGTTCACGGCGGTCATGGAGTGCCACCACTGGATGTCGGTTTGCGCCTGGGCCGGGGCTGCAATGGAGAAGGCAGCGGCGGTGACGGCGGCAATCGCCAGTGCGCGGCGGGTGAGGGTGCTGTGGGTCATGGTCGAGGTTCCTGAAAAAGAATGGCGCGATGCTAGGGCGGCAGCGTGTCAAATTTGTGTCAATTCGATTAAACGCCAGCTCTTCTGACCATTTGGTCAGGGGTTTCCACTAGAAAAGCCCGTGAATAGTGGGTGCGTTACCATCTAAGGCCTACCAAAAAGTGGCCTGTCTGGCCCCCTTGGCAGCTACTACTGACCCTGATGAACGCCCCCACCTCGCTCAATCACCTCCTCAGCGCCGCCAACCCCGGCGCGCACGTGCAAGAACGCATCCGCGAAATCCCGTACAACTACACGTCGTTCTCTGACCGCGAGATCGTCATCCGCCTGCTCGGGTCCCACAGCTGGGAGTTGTTGAACCAGTTGCGCGGTGAGCGCCAGACCGGCCGTTCGGCCCGCATGTTGTACGAAGTGCTGGGTGATGTCTGGGTGGTGCAGCGTAACCCCTATTTGCAGGACGACCTGCTGGACAACCCCAAACGCCGCGGTCAGCTGGTCGATGCCCTGAATCACCGCCTGGGTGAGGTGGAAAAACGCCGCACCCCGCAGACCGACCCTGAGCGCGACGCCATGGTGGGCCAGCTGCTGGTGGCCGCCCGTGCCGCGGTTAAAACGTTTGACGCAGCCTTTGTCGAAGTGGGCGCTCTGCGCAAAAAGACCCAAAAGCTGCTTTACAAACTCACCGCCAAGGACAACGTCAAGTTCGACGGGCTGAGCCGCGTGAGCCATGTGACCGACGCGACCGACTGGCGCGTGGAATACCCCTTTGTGGTGCTGTGCCCCGATTCGGAAGAAGAAATGGCCGGCCTGGTGAAGGGCTGTATCGACCTGGGGCTGACCATCATCCCGCGCGGGGGTGGCACCGGCTACACGGGCGGCGCCATTCCGCTGACCTGGAAAAGTGCGGTCATCAACACTGAAAAGCTGGAAGCCATGACCGAGGTGGAGATGAAAGTCCTGCCCGGTCTGGACTATGCGGTTGGCACCGTGTGGTCTGAGGCCGGTGTGGTGACCCAGCGCGTGGCCGATGCGGCCGAGCGCGCAGGGTATGTGTTTGCCGTGGACCCGACTTCGGCCGAGGCCTCGTGTATTGGCGGCAACATCGCCATGAATGCGGGCGGCAAAAAGGCCGTGCTGTGGGGCACGGCGCTGGACAACCTGGCCAGCTGGCGCATGGTGACACCCCAGGCCGAGTGGCTGGAAGTCACCCGCATCAACCACAACATGGGCAAGATCCATGATGCGGAGGTGGCCAGCTTCGAGCTGCAGTATTTCAAGGCCGACGGCAAAACGCCGATCCGCAAGGAGCGGCTGGACATCCCTGGCGCCACCTTCCGCAAGGAAGGCCTGGGCAAGGACGTGACCGACAAGTTCCTCAGCGGCCTGCCCGGTATCCAGAAAGAGGGCACCGACGGCCTGATCACCAGCGGACGCTGGGTTGTGCACAAGATGCCGGCCCACACACGCACCGTGTGCCTGGAGTTTTTTGGCAATGCCAAAGACGCGGTGCCCAGCATCGTGGACATCAAGGACTTCATGTTTGCCGAGCAAAAGCGCAGTGGCGTGCTGCTGGCGGGCTTGGAGCACCTGGACGACCGCTACCTCAAGGCCGTGGGCTATGCCACCAAGAGCAAACGTGGTGGCCTGCCCAAGATGGTGCTGGTGGGTGACATTGCCGGTGACAACGCCGACGACGTGGCCCGCGTGACCAGCGAAGTGGTGCGTCTGGCCAACAGCCGCAGTGGCGAAGGTTTTGTGGCCGTGAGCGCCGAGGCGCGCAAGAAATTCTGGCTGGACCGCAAGCGCACAGCGGCGATTTCCAAACACACCAACGCTTTCAAGATCAACGAAGACGTGGTGATCCCGCTGCCGCGCATGGCCGAGTACACCGACGGCATCGAGCGCATCAACATTGAGCTGAGCCTGCAGAACAAGCTGGCACTGTGTGATGCCTTGACCGAGTTCTTCGAGCGCAGCGACCTGCCCCTGGGCAAGACCGACGACGCCAACGATATTCCCAGCGCGGAGCTGCTGGAAGACCGGGTGGCCCAGGCGCTGGACCTGGTAGCGCAGGTGCGCGGCCAATGGCAGGATTGGCTGAACGATGTGGAGCCGCTGTTTGCGCAGTTGCAAGACCACACGCTGCGTGCCAGCTGGAAGACCCAGTTGCGCGCGCCGCTGCAGGCCATCTTCACGGGTGCCGCGTTTGACGCCATCCTGGCCGAGTGCACGGCCATCCACAAACGCGTGCTCAAGGGCCGTGTCTGGGTGGCGCTGCACATGCACGCCGGTGACGGCAATGTGCACACCAACATCCCCGTCAACAGCGACGACTACGACATGCTGCAGTCGGCCCACGGCGCGGTCAAACGCATCATGGCGTTGGCGCGCAGCCTGGACGGCGTGATCTCGGGCGAGCACGGCATTGGTATCACCAAGCTGGAGTTTTTGAGCGAGGCCGAGCTGGCCCCCTTCATTGCCTACAAGGCCAAGGTGGACCCCGAGGGGCGCTTCAACAAGGGCAAGTTGCTACGGAATCAGGAGCTGCCTGCGCAGCCTGGAAGCGGGTTTGCACCGCATTTGACTGCAGATGGCTCGACCATCTACGCCGACCTGACCAACGCCTACACGCCCTCGTTCGGCCTCATGGGCCACGAGTCGCTGATCATGCAGCAGAGTGACATTGGCGCGATTGCCGATTCGGTGAAGGACTGTCTGCGTTGCGGCAAGTGCAAACCGGTGTGCGCCACCCATGTGCCGCGCGCCAACCTGCTCTACAGCCCGCGCAACAAGATTCTGGCGACGTCTCTCTTGGTGGAGGCCTTCCTCTACGAAGAACAGACGCGCCGCGGCATCAGTGTCAAACACTGGGAAGAGTTCGAGGACGTGGCCGACCACTGCACGGTGTGCCACAAGTGCGAGTCGCCCTGTCCGGTGAAGATCGACTTTGGCGACGTGACCATGAACATGCGCAACCTGCTGCGCAAAATGGGGCAGAAGTCCTTCCGCCCCGGCAATGCCGCGGCCATGTTCTTCCTGAATGCCACCAACCCCGAAACCATCAAGCTGATGCGCTCGGCCATGGTGGGCGTGGGCTTCAAGGCCCAGCGCCTGGCCAATCAGGTGCTGCGCCTGGCAGCCAAGAAACAAACCGCCAAACCGCCGGCCACGGTGGGCACCGCGCCCATCAAGGAGCAGGTGATCCACTTCATCAACAAGAAGATGCCTGGTGGCTTGCCCAAGAAGACGGCCCGCGCGCTGCTGGACATTGAAGATGCGGACTACGTGCCCATCATCCGCAACCCGCAGACGACGACGGCCGAGACCGAGGCGGTGTTCTACTTCCCGGGCTGCGGCTCCGAGCGCCTGTTCAGCCAGGTGGGCTTGGCCACGCAGGCCATGCTGTGGCATGCGGGCGTGCAGACCGTGCTGCCACCGGGTTATCTGTGCTGTGGTTACCCGCAGCGCGGCAGCGGCCAGGCCGACAAGGCCGAGAAGATGATCACCGACAACCGCGTGCTGTTCCACCGCGTGGCCAACACGCTGAACTACCTGGACATCAAGACCGTGGTGGTGAGCTGCGGTACCTGCTACGACCAGCTGCAGGGTTACGAGTTCGACAAGATCTTCCCGGGCTGCCGCATCATCGACATCCACGAGTACCTGCTCGAAAAAGGCATCACGCTGGTGCCCGAGGGCGGCGCGGGGGCCGGCTACCTGTACCACGACCCCTGCCACAGCCCCATGAAGCTGCAGGACCCGATGAAAACCGTGAAGGCCCTGGTGGGTGACGCGGTGCTCAAGAACGACCGCTGCTGCGGTGAGTCCGGCACGCTGGGTGTGACCCGGCCCGACATCTCCACGCAAATCCGCTTCCGCAAGGAAGAGGAACTGCGCAAGGGTGAAACCGCTCTGCGCGCGCTGACCGCCCCCGAAGGGCAGGCACCCGCCGCGCAAGGCAATGTGAAGATCCTGACCAGCTGCCCGAGCTGCCTGCAAGGTCTGAGCCGCTATGGCAATGACCTGAACAATGGCCTGCTGGAAGCCGACTACATCGTGGTTGAAATGGCCAACCAGATCCTGGGCAAGGAGTGGTTGCCCGAGTACGTGCAGATCGCCAATGCCGGTGGCATTGAGCGCGTGCTGGTCTGAGGAGGCACACCATGGCAGGACTGACCGCAGGCGCGCCCACCCCGACCGACATCACGGTGCACGGCCAGAGCCGGGTGCTGGAGGTGGCTTTCTCGGACGGCGCGCGTTTTCGCATTCCGTTTGAGCTGATGCGGGTGTACTCGCCCTCGGCCGAGGTGCAGGGCCATGGCCCAGGCCAGGAGACGCTGCAGACCGGCAAACGTGATGTAGAGCTGGAAGCGCTGGACCCGGTAGGCAACTACGCGGTGCAGCCGCGTTTTTCGGACGGTCACGACACTGGCATTTACTCCTGGGACTACCTGTACTTTCTGGGCTCCCAGGAAACGCGCCTGTGGCAGGACTACCAGGATCGCTTGGCCGCGGCTGGGGTGGAGCGTGATGCACCCATGGCGGGCAAGGCGGGGCACAGCTGCGCCAGCCATTGAGTTTGCTATTAATTTAGGAGCTGTTCGCGCACTATCCGCGAGGGCTAAGGTCACTTTTTATATAAAACTATGAGCACCACCCACTTTGGTTTCACCTCGGTCGACGAGTCCGACAAAGCCCGCCACGTGCGCGGTGTGTTCGATTCGGTCGCCCCCAAGTACGACCTGATGAACGACCTGATGTCAGCTGGCCTGCACCGCGCCTGGAAGGCCTACACCGTGCTGGTGGCCAACCTCAAAGAGGGCGACAAGGCGCTGGACATCGCCGGCGGCACCGGCGACCTGGCGCTGGCGTTCTCCAAAAAGGTGGGGAAAAGCGGGCAGGTGGTGCACACCGACATCAACGAGGCCATGCTCTCCACCGGTCGCAACCGCCTGCTTGACGCCGGCGTCATCCTGCCCACCATGGTGTGTGATGCGGAGAAGCTGCCCTTTCCCGACAACCATTTCAATGTGGTGAGCGTGGCCTTTGGCCTGCGCAACATGACCCACAAGGATGTGGCATTGGCAGAAATGCAACGCGTGCTCAAGCCCGGCGGCAAGCTGCTGGTGCTGGAGTTCTCCAAGGTGGCACCACCGCTGGAGAAGGTGTACGACTGGTACTCTTTCAAGGTATTGCCGCGTTTGGGCAAGCTGATCGCGGGAGATGACGCGAGTTACCGGTATCTGGCCGAGTCGATTCGCATGCATCCTAGCCAGCAAGAGCTAAAGACCATGATGCACAAAGTGGGCTTTGGCCATGTGGACTATCACAACCTGACTGGCGGCATTGCTGCTTTACATGTTGGAATCAAGTGCTGAGATAACTATTTTGGAGCAATCATGAAACTGTGGGCTTTGGGTTTGGCGTTGGTTTTGTCCCTGTCGGGCATCAATGCAGAAGCTGCCAAGCGTTTGGGTGGTGGCAAGTCGTTTGGCAAACAGTCCAGCAATGTGACGCAGCGTGACGCCGCGCCCGCCGCCCCAGCGGCACCCACCCAAAACATGAACAACACCGCGGCCAAGCCCGCACCGGGCGCTGCGGCAGCTGCAGCCCCCAAGCGTCCTTGGGGCGCCATGTTGGGCGGTTTGGCCGCCGGTCTGGGTTTGGCCTGGTTGGCCAACTCGCTGGGCATGGGTGAGGCCTTTGGCAACATCCTGATGTTTGCGCTTTTGGCCATGGTGGTTGTGGGCGTGGTTGGCTGGTTCCTGCGCAGCCGCAAGCCCGCAGCGGCGCAGTCCTCGCCGTTTGCCTTCCAAGGCGCCGGCAATACCCCCGCCACGGTGGCCAAGCCCTACCGGGCCGAAAACGTCGGCAACGACGCCTCGGCCCGCCCCTGGGAGCGCAACAGCATGGCGTTTGAAGCCCCGCAGCAACCGCAGGGCGGCTCGATGATCGGTTCCGCTCTGATGGGTTCGCAGACCTGGGGTGTGCCTGCTGGTTTTGACAGCGAAGGTTTCCTCAAGGCCGCCAAAACCAACTTCGTGACGCTGCAAGCCGCATGGGACCGCTCCGACATTCCGGCTTTGCGTGCCATGATGACCGACAGCATGCTCAAGGAAATCCAGGCCCAACTGGCCGAGCGCGAAACCCACACCGGCAGCGGCCCGAATCACACCGATGTGGTGATGATCGAAGCCCGCCTGCTGGGCATCGAAGAGCTGCCCGACGAGTACATGGCCAGCGTGGAGTTCTCTGGCATGATCCGCGAAGAAGCCTCGGCCGGCCCCAGCCCGTTCCGCGAAGTCTGGAACATGACCAAAGCCAAGGCTGGTGCCAGTGGCTGGCTGGTGGCAGGTGTACAAGCCCTGCAGTAAAACGAACGCCCACCACGGGGGTGAGCAATAATCAGGGGACTATGGCAACACAGTCCCCTTTTTCTATGTTCGAGGGCTTTTTGAAAGCCCTTCCCACTCCTCCCGCTCCCCCTGCCTGGATGGTTGAAGAAAGCCACCGCCGTGTGGTGCTCTTGCTCAACCATGTGCTGCAGCAAGAGCCCCAGGCCATGGAGCGCCTGGCGCGCCAAAAGGGCCGGGTGATCCTGAGCCAATGGCAGCAATTCACCTTCAAGGTGCAGGCCACGCCCGCCGGGCTGCTGGACCTGGCCCAGGCTGATGCGTCCGCCGATCTCACGCTGGTCATCCTGGACGACTCTCCGCTGGCCATCGCCCAGGCGCTGATGCAGGGTGGCAAGCCCAAGGTGCGCATCGAAGGCGACGTGCAACTGGCCGCCGAAATCAACTGGCTGGCGGACCACGTGCGCTGGGATGTGGAGGAAGACCTGTCGCGCATCCTGGGTGACGCCCCGGCCCACCTGCTGATGCAGACCGGCCGCAGCTTCGCCCAAGCCCTACAGCAGTTTGTGGGGCAGCGTGCGGCACCCAAGGCTTCTGGCGCTGCCGCATGACACGGCTGGGCCGTGGGGTCTTTATCGTCTGGGTGGCCCTGCGTTATGGGCTGGATGAGCTGGTGCTCACCAGCTTCCAGAAGCCGTGGCTGCGCCTGCTGGCGCGCGTTGTTTCGGTAGGACGCCGGTTGGACGCACCCCGTGGCCAGCGCCTGCGTGAGGCGCTGGAGCGACTGGGCCCCATTTTTGTGAAGTTCGGCCAGGTGTTGTCCACCCGGCGCGACTTGCTGCCGCTGGACATTGCCAACGAGTTGGCCAAGCTACAGGACCGCGTGCCCCCGTTTCCCTCCGAAGTGGCGGTAGCCACCATCGAACGCGCCCTGGGCAAACCCCTGGCCGAGTTGTTTGATTCGTTTGAACACACCCCGGTGGCCAGTGCGTCCATCGCCCAGGTGCACTTTGCCGTCCTGCGCGACCGGCAGGGCCAGCCGCGTGAAGTGGCAGTGAAGGTGTTGCGCCCCGGTATGCTCAATGTCATCGACAAAGACTTGAGCCTGATGCGCATGATGGCCGGTTGGCTGGAAGGCCTGTCGGCCGATGGCAAGCGACTGAAACCCCGTGAGGTGGTGGCCGAGTTCGACAAATACCTGCACGACGAGCTGGACCTGGTGCGCGAAGCCGCCAGTGCGGCCCAATTGCGCCGCAACATGGAGGGGCTGAACCTGGTGCTTATCCCCGAGATGTGGTGGGACCTCTGTACGACCGACGTGCTGGTCATGGAGCGCATGCACGGCGTGCCTATCAGCCAGGTGCAGCAGTTGCGCGAAGCGGGGGTGGACATTCCCAAACTGGCGCGTGATGGCGTGACGCTGTTTTTTACCCAAGTGTTCCGCGACGGGTTTTTCCATGCCGACATGCACCCGGGCAACATCCAGGTCAGCCTGGCACCCGAGACCTTTGGACGCTACATCTCGCTGGACTTTGGCATCGTCGGCACACTCACAGAGGTGGACAAGGAGTACCTGGCGCAGAACTTTGTGGCCTTTTTCCGGCGTGACTACAAACGGGTGGCCGAGCTGCACATTGAATCCGGCTGGGTACCTGCCAGCACGCGGGTGGATGAGCTGGAAGCTGCGGTACGCGCCGTGTGCGAGCCCTACTTCGACCGGCCGCTCAAGGAGATTTCACTGGGCATGGTGCTGATGCGCCTGTTCCAAACTTCGCGCCGTTTCCAGGTGGAAATCCAGCCGCAGCTGGTGCTGCTGCAAAAAACCCTGCTCAATATCGAGGGCCTGGGCCGCGATCTGGACCCCGATCTGGACCTCTGGGCCACGGCCAAACCGTTTCTGGAGCAGTGGATGCTGGAGCAGGTCGGTCCGCAAAAGCTCATCCGTGAGCTCAAGGCCCAGGCGCCGCGCTACGCCAAACTGCTGCCCGAACTGCCCGGTTTGCTGCACCAGTTTTTGCAGCAGCGTGGTACTGACAACAGCCAGCTGGTGCAGGAGCTGCTGCTGGAGCAAAAACGCACCAACCGCCTGCTGCAGACCCTGGTGGCCGCGGTGATTGGATTTGCGCTGGGCATGGTGGTGATGCAGATTGTGGTGCGGGTTGGGGTTTTCTGACCGCCACCTATAATTGAAGGCTTTGCAACCTGATGTCAGAGCCTTATTTCCATGCCCATCTACGCCTATAAATGCGAGTCCTGCGGGTTTGCCAAGGACGTATTGCAGAAAATCTCCGATGCCCCACTGCAAGACTGCCCCACCTGTGCCCAGCCCACGTTCAAGAAACAGCTGACCGCTGCGGGCTTCCAGCTCAAGGGTTCAGGCTGGTACGTGACCGATTTCAAGGGCGGCAACGCCCCGGCCACCGCCGTAGCCCCTGCGACGGGTGACAGTGCGGCAGCCCCTGCGGCCAAGACCGATGCTGCGCCCGCAGCTGCAGCCCCTGCCGCGGCGAGCTCCAGTAGCGCACCCGCTGCCACCGCCACACCCAAATCCACCACCTGATCTCCGTCCCTAGAACTGGAAACACTGTGCCCATAAAAAAATACCTGCTCACCGGCCTGATGGTGTGGCTACCCCTGGCCATCACCATCTGGGTGTTGCTGTGGCTGGTGGGTTTGCTGGACGCAGTGTTTGGCGGTTTCCTGTCCGGTGTGGCGGCGGTCACGCCCGAAAGCATGGGCCCTTTGCTGGAACGCCTGCACAACATTCCTGGCCTGGGCGTGTTGTTGGTGTTTGCCGCCATGTTGTTCACCGGTGCACTGGTGTCCAACGTCGCCGGTCGCTGGTGGGTCAAGCAATGGGACCGTTTGTTCACCAACATCCCCATCGTCAAATCCATCTACAACAGCGTCAAAAAGGTGTCGGATACGCTGTTCTCCAGCAACGGCAATGCGTTTCGCACGGCCTTGTTGATCCAGTACCCGCGCGCTGGCAGCTGGACGATTGCCTTCCAGACGGGCACACCCAGTGGCGAGGTGCAAAGCCATTTGAACGGTGACTTTGTCAGCGTCTACGTGCCCACCACACCCAACCCCACCAGCGGTTTTTTCTTGATGCTGCCCAAGGCAGATGTGATCGAGCTGGACATGAGTGTGGACGAGGCATTGACCTATGTGATTTCCATGGGATCGGTGGCACCCGCCGCGTCCGCGTCTCCTGCCCCCGCACCCCAATAACCTATTACCAACCCGCCGCCTTAGTCGCGGCGAACTGAAAGCAAGCTATGGCCATGCGCTCCCACTATTGCGGTCTTGTGACCGAAGCCCTGTTGGGCGAAACCGTAACCCTGTGTGGTTGGGTGAACCGTCGCCGTGACCACGGCGGTGTGATTTTTGTCGATGTGCGTGACCGCGAAGGTTATGTGCAGGTGGTCTGTGACCCCGACCGTGCCGACATGTTCAAGGTGGCCGAAGACATCCGCAACGAATACTGCGTGCAGATTAAAGGCCTGGTGCGTGCGCGCCCTGAAGGCACGACCAACGACAACCTCAAGAGCGGCAAGATTGAAGTGCTGTGCCACGAGTTGACCGTGCTCAACGCCTCCGTCACGCCTCCGTTCCAGATCGACGACGAGAACCTGTCGGAGACGACGCGCCTCACGCACCGCGTGTTGGACCTGCGCCGCCCCTACATGCAGAACAACCTGATGCTGCGCTACCGCGTGTCCATGGAAGTGCGCAAGTTCCTGGACGCCAACGGTTTTGTGGACATCGAAACTCCCATGCTCACCAAGAGCACGCCCGAAGGCGCGCGCGACTACCTAGTGCCCAGCCGCGTGCATGACGGCCATTTCTTCGCGCTGCCGCAATCGCCCCAGCTGTTCAAACAGTTGTTGATGGTGGCCGGCTTTGACCGCTACTACCAGATCACCAAGTGCTTCCGTGACGAAGACTTGCGCGCCGACCGCCAGCCCGAGTTCACCCAGATCGATATCGAAACTTCGTTCCTGACGGAAGAGGACATCCGTGACATGTTCCAGGGCATGATCACCACGGTGTTCAAGAACACCATCGGTGTGGACTTGGGCGAGTTCCCGGTCATGACCTACCAGGACGCTGCGCGCCTGTATGGCTCCGACAAGCCCGACCTGCGTGTGAACCTGCAGTTCGCAGAATTGACCGACGTGATGAAGGACGTGGACTTCAAGGTCTTCTCCGGCGCTGCCACCATGAAGGGCGGCCGTGTGGTGGCTCTGCGCGTGCCTGGTGGCTCCGTCGAAGGCGGCGGTATCAGCCGCGGCGAGATCGATGCCTACACCGAGTTCGTCAAGATCTACGGTGCCAAGGGTCTGGCTTATATCCGCGTCAACGAGCTGGCCAAGGGCCGCGACGGCCTGCAAAGCCCGATCGTCAAGAACATCCACGACGCTGCCTTGGCTGCGGTGCTGGAGCGCACCGGCGCGCAAGATGGCGACCTGATTTTCTTCGGTGCCGACAAGGAAAAGATCGTCAACGACGCCATCGGCGCCCTGCGCATCAAGATCGGCCACAGCGAGTTTGGCAAGAAAAATGGCCTGTTCACCGCGGGCTGGAAGCCCATGTGGGTGGTGGATTTCCCGATGTTCGAATTCGACGAGGAAAACCAGCGTTACACCGCCGTGCACCACCCCTTCACCGCGCCCAAGGCCGGCCACGAAGACTGGATGGTCACCGCGCCCGAGAAGTGCATTTCGCAAGGTTACGACATGGTCTTGAACGGCTGGGAAATGGGTGGCGGCTCTGTCCGTATCCACCGTGCCGACGTGCAGCAGAAGGTGTTCGACGCCCTGAAGATCACGCCGGAAGAAGCCCAGCTCAAGTTTGGTTTCCTACTGGATGCGTTGCAGTATGGTGCGCCCCCGCACGGTGGTTTGGCCTTCGGTCTGGATCGCATCGTCACGCTGATGACCGGCGCCGAGTCCATCCGCGACGTGATTGCCTTCCCCAAGACCCAGCGCGCCCAGTGTTTGCTGACACAAGCACCGAGCCCAGTGGACGAGAAGCAGCTGCGCGAACTGCACATCCGCCTGCGCAACCTGGACGCCGTCAAGGCAGCCTGACCGCACAGTTCCAGCCGGCAGGGCTGGTGCACAATGAAAGGGCGCTCTGGGAGCGCCCTTTTTTCTTGCGCAGACCATGCCCCTTCCTTTCAAAATTCCGCAGTCCGTGCTGGTGGTGATTTACACCACGGCTTGGGACGTGCTGCTGATCCGCCGCACCGAGGTGGACCCGGAGGCCCCGGCGTTCTGGCAATCGGTTACCGGCAGCAAGGACACGCAGGAGGAACCCTGGGCGCAGACCGCCGCACGTGAGGTGCTGGAAGAAACGGGTCTGGACTGCACGCCGGGCAGTGCGCTGGCGCCGCACTTGCACGACTGGGGGCTGGAGAATGTGTACACCATCTACCCGCGCTGGTTGCACCGCTACCCGCCAGGGGTGACGCACAACACCGAGCGCGTGTTTGGCTTAGAGGTGCCTGCTGGCGTGGCGGTGACGTTGAACCCCCGTGAGCACACCCACTACCAGTGGTTGCCGTATGACGCTGCCGCGGATGCCTGTTTCTCCCCCTCGAACGCCGAGGCGATTTTGCAACTGCCCTTGCTGGCACCTCGCCAGGCCTGCTGTCCATGACCCCGAATACCCTGCGTATTGCCACCTACAACATCCACAAGGGCGTGCAGGGTGTGGGCCCGGCGCGCCGGCTGGAGATCCACAACCTGGGCCACGCGGTGGAGCAGCTCGATGCCGACGTGGTGTGCTTGCAGGAAGTGCGCAAGCTGCACCGCCGGGAGGCGCAGTACTTTGCCCACTGGCCCGAGCTGCCGCAGGCCGAGTTTCTGGCGCCGGAGGGTTACGAGGCGGTGTACCGCACCAACGCGGTGACGCGCCATGGCGAACACGGCAACGCGTTGCTCTCGCGCTGGCCGGTGCTCACGCACCAGCACGAAGACATGTCGGACCATCGCTTTGAGCAACGTGGCCTGTTGCATGTGGAGTTGTTGCTGGAAGAACGTCCCGTGCACGTGTTGGTGGTGCACCTGGGCCTGATCCGGGCCAGTCGCTTGCGCCAGCTGCAGCAGTTGGTGCGGTTTGTGGCGCGCGAGATCCCTGCGAGCGCCCCGCTGTTGGTGGCGGGCGACTTTAATGAGTGGGGCCCCTCCATCGCCCGCATCCTGGGGCCAGCGGGGCTGGTGGCCCACACGCAGGGGCGGCATCCCACCTTTCCCTCCCGCATGCCGCTGCTGCAGCTGGACCACGTGTATGCGCGGGGCCTGCAGCCGGTGGGCCTGACCGTGCCCCACGGCCGCAACTGGTGGCGCATGTCCGACCACCTGCCCTTGATCGCCGAGTTCGCCTGGCCCGACGCACCATGACCGACGCCCCCTACTTGCCCGGCCACCAGCTGCAACTGCTGCAGGGCGGGCAAGATTACTTCAGCGCGCTGGTGGCCGCCGTGGATGCCAGCCAGACCGAGGTGCGGCTGGAGACCTATATCTACGCCTTCGATACCGAGGGGGAGCGTGTGGCCCAGGCGCTGGAGCGCGCGGCCCTGCGTGGTGTGCGCGTGGCACTGCTGATGGACGGCATTGGCACGCCGGAGGTGCCAACGCAGTGGCAGCAGCGCTGGAATGCGGCCGGGGTGCACTGGCTGCGTTTCGCCCCGCTGGGCCGGCTGGGCTTGCTGGTGCCCAGCCACTGGCGCCGCCTGCACCGCAAGCTGGCGGTGGTGGATGGCACGGTGGCGTTTTGTGGCGGCATCAACATCCTGGACGACTACAACGACCCCCAGCATGGGCCACAACAGGTGGCGCGGTTTGACTTTGCCGTGCAGGTGCAGGGCCCGCTGGTGGCCCAGGTGCATACCGCCATGGCCCAGCTGTGGGACCGTTTGCTGGCTACTCGCCAGCTAGAGCAATTGCAGTGGGCCGGTGCCCGCGCAGTGTGGCAAACCATGGCGCGCCCGCAGGTGCAGGGTGTGGCGCCCGAGCCGCACGGTGGGGCGCTGGCGGCGCTGGTGCTGCGTGACAACGTGCGCAACCGCAAGCGCATCGAACGTGCCTACCGCAAGGCGCTGGGAACCGCGCAGCGGGAGGTGTTGATTGCCAATGCCTATTTTTTGCCCGGCGGCAAGCTGTTGCGTGCGCTGGTGCATGCGGCACAGCGCGGTGTGCGTGTGCGCCTGCTGCTGCAGGGGCGTTATGAATATTTCATGCAGTACCACGCGGCGCGCCCGGTATTTGGGCTGCTGCTGGCCGCGGGGGTCGAGATCCACGAATACACCAGCGGTTTTCTGCACGCCAAGGTGGCTGTGGTGGACCAACAGTGGGCCACGGTGGGCTCGTCCAACCTGGACCCGCTGAGCCTGCTGCTGGCGCGCGAGGCCAACGTGGTGGTGCAAGACACCGGCTTTGCCACCGCGCTGCAGCAGCGCCTGGAGACGGCGATGGCCCAACACGGCCGCGCGCTGGATGCGCAGGATTTTGGACAGCGGCCCTGGGGGCAGCAGGCGCTGGACTGGTTGGCCTATGGGCTGATGCGCCTGACTTTGTTGCTGGCAGGGCGCCGGTATTGATATTTGCTATGAATATAGGAGCTATTGGCGCAGTATCCATAAGGGTTAATGGCTAAAAACCTTAAAATCCAAAGACTGGTAACATGCTTGCATTCTTGATACCTTAGAGCGCCATGAAACCCACCGATGCCGACGAAGGAACTCCGGTTTCCGTCAAAATTCGCGAACGCCTGCAAGCCTCCCGCAAGCGCTTCCATGCCAACGACAACATTGCCCCCTTCATCGAACCCGGCGAGCTGGAACTGCTGCTGGACGAGGTAGAGGAGAAGATGAAGGGTGTGCTCAACAGCCTGGTGATCGACACCGAGCATGACCACAACACCGACAACACTGCGCGCCGTGTGGCCAAGATGTATGTCAACGAGGTGTTCCGCGGCCGTTATGTGCCCGCACCCAGCATCACCGAATTTCCCAATGTGGGCCACCTGAATGAGTTGATGATCGTCGGGCCCATCACCGTGCGCAGCGCCTGTAGCCACCACTTTTGCCCGGTGATTGGCAAGATCTGGATTGGTGTCATGCCCAACGAGCACACCAATGTGATTGGGCTGTCCAAGTACGCGCGCCTGGCCGAATGGATTATGGGTCGCCCGCAGATCCAGGAAGAGGCCGTAGTGCAACTGGCCGACCTGATCCAGGAAAAAACCCAACCCGATGGCTTGGCCATCGTGATGGAGGCCAGCCACTACTGTATGGCCTGGCGCGGTGTGAAGGACATGGACAGCAAAATGATCAACTCGGTCATGCGCGGCGTGTTCCTTAAAGACCCCACCCTGCGTCGCGAATTTCTTTCACTGATTCCTCGGAAAGGCTAATGCCATGTTGGTCCGTTTGCTCTACGCCAGCCGTGCGATTGATTCGAATCCGGACGCCATCGAGGCCATCCTGACCCAGTCGCGCCACTACAACCCCACCTGTGGCATTACTGGCATTCTTTGTTACGGTGGCGGCATTTTCCTGCAGGCCATCGAAGGCGGGCGCATGGCCGTGAGCGAGCTGTATGGCCACATCCAGAAGGATATTCGCCACAAGGATGTGGTGCTGTTGCACTACGAAGAAATCACCGAACGCCGCTTTGGCGGCTGGACCATGGGCCAGGTGAACATGTCCAAGATCAACACCAACATCCTGCTCAAGTACGCTGAGAAGCCCGAGCTGGATCCGTATTCGGTGTCGGGCAAAGTGTCGCTGGCCTTGCTCGAAGAACTGATGGCAACCGCATCCATCATCGGTCGCGCGTGAATGTGGCCCCCACGGTCGCTCACTGCGTGTAGCTTCCTGCCCTCCAAGTGGGCCGCGTTTGGCAAAACCCCAAGTCCACGCCTTGGGGCGGCCCGGCGGCGAAACCTGAATGCCCCTTAGTGCCCTTGCCCTGGTTATTTTTGCCGGCCTGATTCACGCAAGCTGGAATATCGCGGCCAAGAAGGCGGGTGGCGACGCCCGCTTTGCCTGCTTTACCGCCCTGGTGATGATGGTGTTCTGGGCCCCCGTGGGCTTGTGGCTGGGCTGGCAGCAGGTCCCCTCCTGGGGCCTGACGGAATGGGGCTTCATCACGGTCAGTGGCATTTTGCACGTGCTCTATTACGTGGTGCTGCTGCGCGGCTACCGCAAGGCCGACCTCACGGTGGTCTACCCCCTGGCCCGCGGCTCGGGACCTTTGCTGTCCTCGTTGGTCGCCATTCTCTTTCTCGGTGAGCAGATTTCGGCCCTGGGAGGGCTGGGCATTGTGGCCGTGGTGGGGGGCGTATTTCTGGTGGCCGGTGGCCCCGGGCTGTTCCGCCAGGCGCAGGACCCGCACAAGCGCGCACGCATCCGCAAGGGCATGGTCTACGGCCTGCTCACCGGCGTCTTTATTGCCAGCTACACCGTGGTCGACGGCTACTCCGTGAAGGTGCTGCTGCTATCCCCCATCCTGGTGGACTACATCGCTAATTTTGTGCGCGTGGCTTTCCTGCTGCCCTCGGTGGTGCGCGACCTTCCAGCCGCGCGCCTGCTGTGGGCGAGCCAATGGAAGTACGCCGCCATTGTGGGCATCATCAGCCCGATCTCTTACGTGCTGGTGCTCTACGCCATGCAGGTCGCGCCCATGAGCCATGTGGCACCTGCGCGCGAAGTCTCCATGTTGTTTGCCGCGCTGCTGGGCGGGCATTTGTTGGGCGAGGGTGACCGCGTGGCGCGCCTGCTGGGCGCTGCGTGTATTGCCATCGGCGTGATGGCACTGGCCTTGGGCTGAGCACATGGGCTTGCTCGTAGGCTGTGATTTTTCCAGCAGTCCATCGCGGCGCAAGCAGATTGTGCTGGCGACGGGGCGCATGGACCGGGGCCGCTTGTTGTTGCAAGGGCTGGAGCGCCTGGACTCGTTGGATGCCTTCAGTGCCTGGTTGTTGCAACATCCCGTATGGACCGGTGGCTTTGACCTGCCGTTTGGCTTGCCACGCGAGCTGGTGCAGGCCTTGGGCTGGCCACTGGAGTGGGAGCCTTGCATTCGTCACTATGCCAGCCTGTCGCGGGCAGAGATCCGTGCGCAGTTTGCTGCCTTTTGCGATGCGCGGCCCGTGGGCGGCAAGTTTGCCCATCGGGCAACCGATGGCCCAGCGGCTTCCAGCCCCTCCATGAAGTGGGTGAATCCGCCGGTGGCCTACATGCTGCATGCCGGGGTGCCCCGGCTGCTGGATGCCGGAGTGTATTTGGTCGGTGTGCAGCCTGCGCCGCCAGCCGGTACGCCGGCTGCCCGGGTGGCCTTGGAGGCCTACCCCGCCTTGCTGGCGCGTGAGATGGTGGGCGCCCGCAGTTACAAGAGTGACGATGCGGCCAAACAGACGCCAGAACGCCTGATCGCCCGCAAGGATGTCATTCATGGGCTGGAAATGGGCAATACCCGGCTGGGGCTGCGCCTCAAGCTGAGCCACGCCCAGCGGGACGCGCTGGTGCAAGATGCCTCAGGCGACGCGCTGGATGCGGTGCTGTGCCTGGTGCAGGCAGCCTGGGCGCAAGCCCAATGCGATGCGGGACACCCCTGTTATGGCTTGCCAGACACTCTGGATCCTCTGGAGGGCTGGATTCTGACGGCCTGAGTGGCCATGGGACGGCAGCGCTCAGGCCGCGCGCGGCGCGACGGTCTCTTCGATTTTGATGGCCAGTTGGGCAATGGCCAGCGCAGCAGGGCAACCTGGCATGGTTTGCATCAGCAGCTGCCGGCGCATGATGGCCTGGCGTACCGACGGATCAACCGGAATGTCACCCATGTGCAGCAACTTCAGCGGCTTGCCGCTCTCGGTGGTGACAAAGCGGTCCAGCACCTGCTGTAGCTGGGTGGTGATGGCGCGGCCGTCACCCAGTCGGGCGGTCTGGTTGATCACCACGCGAATGCTGCTGCGTTTTTGCTGGCTGGCCAGCACCTTGATGGTGGCGTAGGCGTCGGTCAGCGATGTCGGCTCCGGCGTTGCGACCACCAGCACCTCGGAGGCCAGGGATACCGCAAATAGCACTACGTCAGAAATACCGGCGCCAGTGTCCAGCAGCACCACGTCGTAATGCGGCACCAGGCCGGACATGATGCGCAAGAAGTCGTCGCGCACCTCGGGTGTCAGGCGCGAGTATTCGACCATGCCCGAACCCGCCAACAGTACCGAAAAACCACCGGGTGCGCGGATGATTGCTTCTTCGAGTTTGGCCTTGCCGGTAAACACATCGTGCAAAGTGATCTTGGGGTACAGGTTCAGTACCACGTCCAGGTTGGCCAGGCCCAGGTCGGCGTCGAGCACCAGCACGCGGTGACCGCGTTTGGCCAGTGCTGCTGCCAGGTTGGCCGAAACAAAGGTCTTGCCCACGCCGCCTTTGCCACTGGTAACGGCCACCACTTTACCCAAAGGCTTGAGCGGCACACCGGTGCTGCCTTCAGCGGTTTCGGGAGGATTTAGCACGTCAGACATCAAAACACCCTCTGCATGGCGCCATTGCTATTCCCGCCCGACAGATCGGTGGGGGCGCTTTCGATCCAGGCGGGGTCGCCCAGCGACAAGTGACCGAACAAAAGGTTCTTTTCTTCGGCACTGACAAATACTTCTTGCTGCTGGTCCAGCAGCACGCGGTTGCGGCCTTCGGCCTTGGCGCGGTAGAGCTGCTGGTCAGCACGCTCGCTCCACAGGGCGGCTGTGGAGCGCACCCATTCGGGCGCAAATGCGCCACCGATGCTGATCGTGACCTGGATGGTCTGGCCCGGCGCAATTTGGATCGGCATGGTCTCAATGGCCTTGCGGATGCGCTCAGCCACGATGGAGCCATACGCCGTATGGCAGCTGGGCAGCATGACGGCGAATTCCTCACCACCCAGGCGCGCCACGGTGTCCATAGGCCGCACGCAGCCTTGCAGGGTTTTGGCAATGGCCTGCAGCACTTGGTCGCCGGCCTGATGGCCGTGCGTGTCATTCACACTCTTGAAGTGGTCAATGTCCAGCATCAGCATCAGCGCAGGTTCACCGGACCGCGCAACCACATCAATCGCACGGTCTACCACCTGGCGGAAGTGGCGGCGGTTGGCCAAGCCGGTTAAGGGGTCTTTGAGGGAGAGCTCGCACAAGCCGTCGATGATGGCTTGTAAGTGGGCGGTGGCCGAGGCGTCTGCGGGTGGCAAACTGAGGTTCAGGCCATGGTCGAGCAAGGCACGCGCATCGTCCAGCTGCAAATGCTGCAGATGGACCGATGAGGAAGGTGCGTGGATGGCCACAGGGTGCGTCAATGGGTTCGCAAAAGTGTATTCAAAGTCTAACAGGAAGCTTTGGGCCTGAAGGCAGAATTTGCCCGGTCTTGGCGCCCGATCTATGCGGCTTTAACGCTTTGCGCACACCGCGCAATGGGCGTGCCGGGGCAGGCGTACTTCAGTCCATTCCATCGCCCGGCCATCCAGCATCAGCAAACGCCCCGCCAGACTGGGGGGCAGACCCAGCAACAGCTTGAGCGCTTCTGCGGCTTGCATGGCGCCAACAATGCCGACCAGAGGCGCAAACACCCCCATGGTGGCGCACTGTGTTTCTGGTGGTGCATCGCCCGGCGGGAAAGCGCAGGCGTAACACGGTGAGTCATGCGCGCGCGGGTCAAAGACACTGATCTGGCCATCGAAGCGAATGGCGGCGCCGGACACCAGGGGTTTGCGGTGTGCCACACAGGCGGCGTTGACCGCCTGGCGCGTGTCGAAGTTGTCGCAACAGTCCAGTACCACATCGGCCTGCTGCACCCAGGCGGGCAGGGTGTCGGTGTTGGCTTCGCCCTGAATGGGGGTGACCCGTACCAAGGGATTGAGCCCCTGCAAGGTGATGGCCAGGGAATCCACTTTGGGCTGGCCCACGCGCGCTGTGGTGTGGGCGATTTGCCGTTGCAGGTTGGTAAGGTCGACGGTGTCGGGGTCGACCACCGTGATGTGGCCTACACCGGCGCAGGCCAAGTACATGGCAGCGGGAGAACCCAAACCACCGGCCCCAATGACCAAGGCATGGGCAGCGTTCAGCCGCTCCTGCCCTTCAATCCCAATCTCATCCAGAAGAATGTGCCGCGAGTAACGCAGCAGCGCGTCATCCTGCATGGCAGATCAGTTGTCCTTGCTTTCTTCCTTGCGCTCGGTCAGGGTCTTGCTCACCAGCACGGGTTTGCCTTTGAGCTGGTTCACGGCCTGTTGCAACTGGAAGTCCTTGTCCGAACCAAACTCGGGCGGGCGGCGTTCCGAGGCCGGTTTGCGGGACTCTTCTTCGAGGCGCTTCATGGCTTCTTCGCGTGCTTTTTCGCGCGCCGGGTCTTTTTTCTCTTCGCCCTGGCCGCTGGTCAGGTGTTTTTCTAGATCGGCTTCGCGCATGCGCAGGGCGGCGTAGGGGCTGCCTTCTTCGGTGTCGTCCAGCATCACATCGGGCACGATACCTTTGGCCTGGATGGACCGGCCACTAGGCGTGTAGTAACGCGAGGTGGTGATCTTCAGGCCAGTATCCGGGCCCAGGGGGCGGAAGGTTTGCACCGAGCCTTTGCCAAAGGTTTGGCTGCCCATGATGGTGGCGCGTTTGTGGTCCTGCAGGGCACCGGCCACGATTTCGCTGGCAGACGCCGATCCTTCATTCACCAGCACGATGAGCGGGATTTTCTTCAGGCTGGCGGGCAGGGACTTGATGGCGTCTGAGCCATCGCGGCCCATGTAGTCGCGTGCCGTGGCTTTGAGGATTTGTTTGCTTTCGGCGGTTTGCCCGTTGGTGGACACCACGGTCACGTTTTCGGGCAAAAAGGCCGCCGAGATGGCCACCGCTGCATTGAGCAAACCTCCGGGGTCGTTGCGCAAATCCAGCACCAGGCCTTTGAGCTTGGGGTCTTGTTTGTAGACCTCGTCGAGCTTGCGAGTGAAGTCATCGACCGTGCGTTCCTGGAACTGGCTGATGCGAATCCAGGCGTAACCAGGCTCAATCACTTTGCCGCGGACCGACTGTTGCTTGATTTCTTCACGCGTGATGGTCACCGGGAAGGTGCGGTTTTCGTCCTTGCGGAAGATGGTCAAGAACACCTTGGTGTTGGGCTCGCCGCGCATGCGTTTGACGGCGTCGTTGAGCGACAGGCCTTTGACAGCGGTGTCGTCAATCTTGGTGATCAGGTCATTGGTTTTGAGGCCGGCGCGGAAGGCGGGGGAGCCTTCGATGGGGGACACGATCTTGACCAGGCCGTCTTCCTGGGTGATCTCGATACCCACACCGACGAATTTGCCCGACGTACCTTCGCGGAATTCCTTGAAGGACTTTTTGTCAAAGTACTGGGAATGGGGGTCCAGGCTGGCCACCATGCCAGCGATGGCGTCGGTGATGAGTTTTTTCTCGTCCACCGGCTCGACGTAGTCACTCTTGACCATGCCAAACACCGCGGCGAGTTGCTGCAGCTCTTCCAGAGGCAAGGGGGTCAGGGTGTTGCGCGCTACGGTTTGCAGCGACACGGTGGTTAGTGCCCCGGCCAGTGCGCCCAATGCAATCCAGCCGGTAATTTTCAGTTTGTGACCCATATGTATTCCTGTGCCGCACCAATATACACCTTGGAGGTCACTCTTTCGCCCCGGTTCCCCAGCAGCCCCACTATTTCAGTGGGGCTGGTCTAGCCAGCTCAGGCCTTGCCTTGGGAGGCTACGGCTGCTGCAGCCTTGGCGGCGGCCTCGGCGTCACCCAGGTAGTAGTGGCGGATCGGTTTAAGGTTGGCGTCCAGTTCGTACACCAGCGGAATGCCGTTGGGGATGTTCACACCCACGATGTCGTCATCGGAAATGTTGTCCAGGTACTTGATAAGTGCACGGATGGAGTTGCCGTGCGCGGCCACGACGATACGTTTGCCAGCCAGGATGGCGGGCGCCATGGCTTCATTCCAGAACGGCAGCACGCGGGCCACAGTGTCTTTGAGGCACTCGGTCAGAGGAATCTGGTCGGCCTGCAGCTTGGCATAACGGATGTCCGAACGTTCACTGCGTGGGTCGGTGGCTTCCAGCGCGGGTGGCGGGGTGTCGTAGCTGCGGCGCCAGACCAGCACCTGGTCATCGCCGTATTGTTTGGCAGTTTCGCCCTTGTTCAGGCCCTGCAGGGCGCCATAGTGGCGTTCGTTCAGGCGCCAGCTGTGCACCACGGGCAGCCAGGTGCGGTCCATCTCGTCCAGCGTGTGCCACAGGGTGCGGGTGGCGCGTTTGAGCACGCTGGTATAGGCCACGTCGAACTCGTAGCCGTCGGCCTTGAGCAGCTTGCCGGCGGTTTTGGCCTGTTCCACACCCAGGGGGGTCAGGTCCACATCGGTCCAGCCGGTGAAGCGGTTTTCAAGGTTCCAGGTGGATTCGCCGTGGCGTACGAGAACGAGTTTGTACATGGTATGGGTCACAAAGCAGTGGGGGGACCGGGCAGGGTGCCCGGCGGCGTACAGCTCGCCATTCTAAAATGCCGGGTTAGTGTGAAGTAACCAACAAGGAACAAAGTGAAATTTATTATCGACAACTGGATGCTGATCTCGATTGCCCTGGCATCTGGCGCGCTGCTGCTGTGGCCCGTGTTGCAAGGTGCCACGGCTGTGGGCATTGCCCCGAATGCGGCCGTGCAACTGATCAACCGCGAGAAGGCGGTGGTGGTGGATGTGTCCCAGCCCGAAGAGTTTGCACAGGGCCACATCGTGGGTTCCAAGAACATTCCCTTGGCCGATCTGGAGGCCAAATTGCCCGGGGTGGTGAAAAACAAGGCCTTGCCCGTGGTGCTGGTGTGCCAGACCGGCGCCCGTTCGGGCCGCGCGGTGGCCACCGCCAAAAAACTGGGTTACGAGCAGGCCCAATCGCTGGCCGGCGGGCTGAAAGCCTGGAAAGCCGCTAACCTTCCGGTCGACAAGGCCTGAACCAGGCCTGTTGAACCCAAGGTAAGAAGACCATGCAAGCCGTCAAGATGTACACCACCGCCGTCTGCCCCTACTGTGTGCAGGCCAAGCGGATTCTCAAGTCCAAAGGCGTCGAGGCCATCGAGGAAATCAGGGTCGATGCCCAGCCCGAAGAGCGCATGAAAATGATGGAAATCACCGGCCGGCGCACCGTGCCGCAGATTTTTATCGGCGACACCCACGTGGGCGGATGTGACGACCTGATGGCGCTGGACAGCCGGGGCGGCTTGCTTCCCTTGTTGGGCGCAGCGGCCTGACATAATTCTGCCCAGCGAATTTTGTTTTCGTAGCCCGTCGGTGTTGTGCCGGCGGGCTTCTGTTTATCTAGAGAGACTATTGCCATGGCTGACCAAGATCCCGTATTCCAGATTCAACGCGTGTACCTGAAGGAAGCGTCGCTGGAGCAACCCAATTCCCCCGCTATCCTGCTGCAGCAAGAGCAGCCTTCGGTGGACATCCAGCTCGGCGTGGAAGCCGCCCCCGTAGCCGAGGGTGTGTATGAAGTCTGCGTGACCGCCACGGTCACCACCAAGATCGAAGACAAAACCGTGTTTCTGGTGGAAGCCAAGCAAGCCGGTATTTTTGAAATTCGCAACCTGCCCCAGGAGCAGTTGGGCCAGATCATGGGCATCGCCTGCCCACAAATCGTCTACCCCTACCTGCGTGGCAACGTGGCCGACCTGATTCAGCGCGGTGGCTTCCCGCCCGTGCACCTGTCGGAAATCAACTTCCAGGCCATGTACGAGCAGCAACAGATGGACGCAGCCGGCGCCCCTGCCGGAACACTGCCCCAGTAAGCGTGCTTAGGGGCCATTTTGGCCTCTAGCCCGTATGGATATTGCGCAAGCAGCTATGAATATCATAGTGTTAGGGGCCGGTGCCTGGGGTACAGCCCTGGCCATCAGCGCCGCACGCGCGCCGCAGGCCGGCCGCACGGTCACCCTGTGGGCACGTGATGCGGCCCTGGTGGCCACCATGGCGGCGCGGCGCGAGAACACGCGTTACCTGCCAGCGCAGGCGCTGCCTCCCTCCCTGCAATTGAGCGACCAGCCCTTGGCGTCGCTGTTGGTGGCGGTCCAGCCCTCCGATCTGGTGGTGGTGGCGACGCCCATGGCCGCCCTGCGTGGGATGCTGACGCAGCTGCAGGGCGTGTCTGCGCCTGTGGCCTGGCTGTGCAAGGGGTTTGAGTCGTCGGTGCAGGGCGCCCATGGCCTGCTGGGTCATGAGGTGCAGGCGCAGGCCGCACCTCAGTTGCTGGCCGGGGTGCTGAGCGGCCCCAGTTTTGCGCAAGAGGTGGCGGCAGGCCAACCCACGGCGCTGGTGGCTGCCAGTGCGCATGCCGCTGTGCGCGACGCGCTGGTGGCGGCTTTCCACGGCAGTTCCCTGCGGGTCTATGCGAATGATGACGTGGTGGGGGTGGAAGTGGGCGGCGCCGTGAAAAACGTGCTGGCCATTGCCACCGGTCTGTGTGACGGTTTGCAGCTGGGTTTGAATGCCCGCGCGGCCCTGGTGACGCGCGGCTTGGCCGAAATTACCCGCCTGGGCCTGGCTTTGGGTGCCAAACCCGAGACGTTTATGGGCCTGAGCGGTCTGGGCGACCTAGTGCTCACAGCGACTGGTGATTTGTCCCGCAACCGCAAGGTGGGCCTGGCACTGGCGCAGGGGCAGACACTGGCCCAAGCGGTGCAGGCCCTGGGCCATGTGGCCGAGGGTGTGTACAGCGCACGCACCGTGTTGCAGCGCGCCCAGCACCTGGGCGTGCCCATGCCCATTACCCAGGGGGTGGTGGATTTGCTGGACGGCCGGCTGCTGCCGGCCCAGGCGGTCATGGCCCTGATGGGCCGCGAACCGACCGCCGAAGGCGCCTAGCCTTTTTGCACCTTGGCCGCGATGTGGGCCAGGGCTTCTTCCACCTGGTCCACCAGCACCAGGCACAACTCGCCGGGTTGCAGTTTGTCCAGCGCGGTGTCAATGGCCAGGAACTCGCCAAACACCTCCGAGCGGCTGACCGCACGCTTGGCGTTGGCCAGGCCCTCGCGCAGCAGGGCGATCACTTCGCCATCGTTGCGGCCGCGCTGGCACTGGTCCTCAAACATCACCACCTCGTCAAAGGCATTGCCCAGGATTTCGGTTTGTTGGCGGATGTCCTGGTCGCGCCGATCGCCCGCACCGCTGATGACTACCGAGCGGCGTGTGGCCGGCATGGCCTCCACCGCCTGTACCAGCGCCAGCATGGCGTCGGGGTTGTGGCCGTAGTCGGCAATCACGGTGGCACCGCGGTAGGTGAACAGGTTGAAACGGCCTTGTGCGTTGTCGCTGTCGTTGGAGAAATTGGCCAGGCCCTTGCGGATGCTGGCCCAGTCCTGGCCCAGCGCCCAAGCCGCGGCCACACTGGCCATCACGTTTTCGACCTGGAAGCCAATCGCGCCACCCAGGGTCACCGGCACATCGGCCAGCGGGATGGATTGCAGCATCTCGCCCTTGGCCGCGATCAGGTGGCCGCCTTCGACAAACACCACCGCGTGGCCTTGCGCACGGTGGGTGGCCATCACGGGGTGGTTGCGGTCGGTTGCAAAAAAGGTGACGGCCCCTTTGCACTTGGCCGCCATGGCCGCCACGATGGGGTCGGCCGCGTTGAGCACGGCGGTGCCGGTGGTGGCCACGTTTTGCACAATCACGCGCTTGAGCACCGCCAATTCGTTCACCGTGGTGATGTAGTTCAGGCCCAGGTGGTCGCCGCTGCCCACGTTGGTCACCACCGCCACATCGCAGCGGTCAAACGCCAGGCCTTCGCGCAGCACGCCGCCACGTGCGGTTTCCAGCACAGCGGCATCGGTGTCGGGGTGCAGCAGCACACTGCGTGCGCTCTTCGGGCCGCTGCAGTCGCCGGTGTCAATGCACTCGCCGTTGACGTACACACCGTCGGTATTGGTCATGCCCACACGCAGGCCGCTTTGCGTCAGCAGGTGCGAGATCAGGCGCACCGTAGTGGTTTTGCCGTTGGTGCCGGTCACCGCCACGATGGGAATGCGGCCGTTCTGCCCTTTTTTGAACATGCTGGAGATGATGGCTTCGCCCACCGCCCGGCCCTTGCCAAACGAGGGTGACAAGTGCATGCGCAGGCCCGGGGCCGCGTTCACCTCCACCACGCCACCGCCTTGTTCTTCCAGCGGTTGCAGGATGCTGTCGCTCACCACGTCCACGCCACAAATGTCCAGGCCCACCATATGGGCGGCGGCAATGGCACGCGCCGCCACTTCGGGGTGCACATCGTCCGTCACATCGGTGGCGGAGCCGCCGGTGGACAGGTTGGCGTTGTTACGCAGGTTGACCCGCTGGCCCTTGTCGGGCACCGAGTCGGCGGTCAGGCCTTGTGTAGCCAGGCAGGCGTGGGCAATGTCGTCAAAGCGGATCTTGGTGAGCGAGGTGGCATGGCCCGAACCTCGGCGTGGGTCTAGGTTGACCTGCTCGACCAGTTGGGCAATGGTGTGCACACCGTCGCCCACCACCTTGGGCGGGTCGCGGCGGGCCGCAGCCACCAGCTTGTCGCCAATCACCAGCAAGCGGAAGTCGTTGCCTGGCATAAAACGCTCGACCAGGATGTCGTCGCGGAACTCACGTGCTGTGAGGTAGGCCTTGCGTAGCTGGGCTTCGGTGGTGATGTTCACCGTCACGCCCTTGCCCTGGTTGCCGTCGTTGGGTTTGACCACCACGGGCAGGCCAATCTCTTGCGCAGCGGCCCAGGCGTCGTCGGCATCGGTCACCGCACGGCCCCCGGGTACCGGCACACCGGCGGCGGCCAGCAGTTTTTTGGTCAACTCTTTGTCTTGCGCAATCGCTTCGGCAATGGCACTGGTGGCGTCCATTTCGGCGGCCTGGATGCGGCGCTGTTTGCTGCCCCAGCCCAGGCGCACCATGCTGCCTTCGGTCATGCGGCTGTAGGGAATGCCGCGCGCCACGGCGGCGTCCACAATGGAGCCGGTGCTGGGCCCCAGGCGCACGTCTTCGTCGAGTTCACGCAGCTGGTCCAGTGCGGCGGGCAGGTCAAAGGGGGTGTCGTTCAGGGCGGCCTGGCACAACTGCTGCGCCAGTTCCAGCGCCAGCTTGCCCACCTCTTCTTCGCTGTACTCCACCACCACCTGGAACACATGCGGCTCCACCGTGGGTGTGGTGCAGCTGAAGGTGACCGGGCAACCGGCCTGGGCTTGCAGGCCCAGTGTGGCCAGTTCCAGCACCCGTGCCATCGACACCTGGTCGTCATGGCCGGTGGCCTGGAAGGGGCTGATCTCGGGGAAACGCGCGCGCAGGCGGGGTTCAAACCCGACTAGCGAGGCAATGCTGCACTCGTCAGCGCTGCACTCCACCACGGTCTGGATGGCCGTGTGGTGGGTCCACAAATTGGGGCCGCGCAGGGCGCGGATGCGGTTCACTTGCATGGAGGGCTCAGTAAGGAGTTTTCTTGGGATTGGAGTCGAAGGTGCGCAGGCCGGCTGCAATCAGTTCAACAGGAATGTTCAGCGCCCAGGCGGCAGCCACCGCAGCCATCACCAGCTCGGGTTGGGCCGCCTTGACGGGGTTCAGGGTGTGCAGTGGCAGCAGGGCGATTTCTTCGGTCTTGTGGGCCAGCACCACTTCGCCCTGGCGCACAAACACCACTTTTTCGCCTGCGGCCCGGTGCGACACCAGGGTTGGGTGTTGGGCATCGGGGGCATAAAAAATTACCTGGCCATCACACAGCTCGGCCAGTTCCACCACCTGCGGGTCGGTCGCGTTGAGCACGGCGGTGCCGCTGGGCAGCACCACGTCCACCTGGGTGCGTGCGACCTTGAAAGTTTGCTCGGCGTCCAGGATGTCGAAGTCGCGCAGGGATTCGGTCCAACCCACGTTGGTCACCACGCCCACGGCGCAGCGGTCGTAGGCCAAGCCTTCGCCCAGAATCATGGCGCTGCTGTTTTCAAACACCGCGGCTTGCACGGATCGGTTGATCAGCAGGCGCTGGCTGGGTTCCCAGTGGGCGCAGTCGGTGGTCACCACGCGGCGGCCATCCAGGTACAGGCCTTCGCTGCAGGCCAGGCCCACATGGCGGCCGCTGATGTGGACCAGCCAGGCCACCAGCCGCGCCAGGCGGCCGGTGTTTTGGGTGCCGGTGATGCCAATGACGGGAATACGTCCATCGGCCTGCGGGTCAAACAGGTGCTCCACGATGGCGCGGCCCACGGGGCGGCCTTCGCCGTTGGCGGGTTTGATGTGGGCCAGCAGGCCGGGGCTGGCGTTCACCTCAATCACGGCGCCGCGCTGGCTCTTCATGGGTTTGCTGATGTCTTCCATCACCATGTCGATGCCCGCAATGTCCAGGCCCACCACGCGGGCGGCGAGGGCAGCGGTGGCGGCCACGCTGGGGTGCATCTGGTCGGTCACGTCCCAGGCCACGTTGCCGTTGCGCTGGATCAGCACCTTCCGGTCTTTGGCGGGCACGGAGTCTGCTGCCAGCCCGGCACGCGCCAACTCCAGCGCCACTTCGGGGTTGTCTGCCAGCTCAATGCGATTCAAGGGGGCATCTTCGCCCGTGCCGCGGCGCGGGTCGGTGTTCAGTTGCTGGTCGACCAGCGTGGCCACGCTGGATACACCATCACCTACCACCCAGGCCGATTCACCGCGCGCCGCCGCCACCACACGTTTGCCCACCACCAGCAGGCGGTGTTCATTGCCCGGGATGAACTTTTCCACGATCACGCTGCCGCCACTTTGTTCTTTGGCCACCTGGAAGGCGGTCTCCACACTGGCCTGGTCCATCAACTCCAGCGACACACCGCGCCCATGGTTGCCGTCATACGGCTTGATGGCGACGGGCATTCCGATGTCTTGTGCAGCCTCCCAGGCCGCTTCGGGGGAGTTGACCAGGGTGCCTTCGGGTACCGGTACACCGCACGCCTTGAGCAGGCTCTTGGTCAGGTCTTTGTCGCTGGCGATTTCTTCGGCAATCGCGCTGGTCTGGTCGGTCTCGGCGGTCCAGATACGGCGCTGCGCATTGCCATAACCCAGTTGCACCAGGTT
Organism: Rhodoferax sp. XS2R6; assembly: GCF_056521365.1. NCBI lineage: Bacteria > Pseudomonadati > Pseudomonadota > Betaproteobacteria > Burkholderiales > Comamonadaceae > Rhodoferax > Rhodoferax sp. XS2R6. The sequence goes on from NZ_JBWMAY010000004.1 coordinate 404,066, forward strand.
GCCTTCGGTCAGGCGAATGTGGGGGATGCTGCGGGCGGTGGCCGCGTCCACGATGTTGGAGGTGCTGGGTCCCAGGCACAACGCATCGACCATGTCGCGCAAACTGGTGATTTCGCCCGCCAGGTCGAAGGGGGTGTCATTGATGGCCGCCACCACCAGGTCACGCGCCACCACCAGGGCCTTGCGGCCAATCTGCTCTTGCCGGGTGCGAAACGCCACCTTGTAAACGCCGGGTTTGGAGGTCTGGCGGGCCTTGCCAAAGCTGGTTTGCATGCCGGACAGGTTCTGGATTTCCAGGGTCACATGCTCCACGATGTGGGCTGCCCAGGTGCCTTCCTGCAGGCGCTGCAGAAAACCACCGCGCACGCCGGGGCTGCATTTGTGCTCAACCAGCCCCGGTAGCCAGATGGTCAGACGTTCGTAGAAGCCGGGCAGGGTGTTGGAGGGGTGGTCCTCCAAGCTGCCGATGTCCAGCCAAGCCTCGATGACAGGGCGATACGTCCAGATATTGGGGCCGCGCAGGTAGGTGACCCGGAGAATGTCGATGGTTTTCTTGGCTGTCATGGCTGTGTGAGAAGGGGCGGTGCACCATTGTGACGCGGCGCGCGTTATGTATTTTCGCTCAGCCCCCGTGTTGTGTAACGGATTTGTCCTTGGCGCCTTGGCGCGCAGATGACGCAAAATCCCGAGTTAAACCTTTTCCCTTGAAGTAGATGACCCCTGACGCCCTTGCTGTTTCTGTGCTGCCCGGAGAGCTTGCTCCGCAATGGCGGGCCCCTGTGCAGCAGCAGCTGCACCCCCAAGAGAACGTATTGGCCTCGCTGGAGGTTGACCTTGACACCCAGTTGCGCTTCGTCAAAGGCCTGGTGTTGGTCACCAGCCGGCGCCTGCTGAGCCGGGCGGGGCCGGAAGCGCCCTGGCAGTCCTGGGACCTGCAGGCCGGCCAAACCCTGCAACACCACGACCACGCCGGGGTGGGGCACCTGGATTTCATGGACGCCACCGGCCTGCGCGGTACATGGCGCTTCACGCTGGGCCAAAACCTGCATGCCCTGCGCCTGGTAGACCAGTTTCAGGCCCAGCTGGAGAGCACCGTGTCGGGCCGCCCGCTGGCGCAGGCACTTACACAGGTCTGCCCCAGCTGCAAGGCCCCGCTGGAGGCGGACCAGGAGGAATGCCCGGTCTGCACCAAGGTGGTCCACACCCCGCCCAGCACCTGGACGCTGTTTCGCCTGTGGCGTTTTGCCCAGCCCTACCGCGGGCAGCTGTTGCTGGGCTTTGTGCTCACCCTGTTGGGCACGGCCGCCAACCTGGTGCCGCCTTACCTGACCATGCCCATCATGGACAACGTGCTCATTCCGTTCCAGAACGGGCAGCAGATCGACCCCATGCTGGTGACCTTGTATATGTCGGGGCTGCTGGGCTCGGCCGTGGCGGCCTGGGTGCTGAGCTGGGCCAAGACCTACATCCTGGCGCTGGTGTCCGAGCGTATTGGTGCGGACCTGCGCACCACCACCTACGAACACCTGCTGCGCCTTTCGCTGGAGTACTTTGGCGGCAAGCGCACGGGCGACTTGATGTCACGCATCGGCAGCGAGAGTGATCGTATTTGTGTGTTCCTGTCTCTGCACCTGCTGGACTTCGCCACCGACGTGATCATGCTGACCATGACCGCGATCATCCTGTTCTCCATCAACCCCTGGCTGGCACTGGTCACCCTGGTGCCATTGCCCTTTATTGCCTGGATGATCCACTTTGTGCGCGACCGCCTGCGCACAGGTTTTGAGAAGATTGACCGCGTCTGGGGCGAGGTGACCAACGTGTTGGCCGACACCATTCCGGGTGTGCGGGTGGTGAAGGCTTTTGCGCAAGAGAAGCGTGAGGCTGCACGCTTTCGTGAGGCTAATAAACACAACCTCGCGGTGAACGACCGCATCAACAAAATTTGGTCCCTGTTCTCGCCCAGCGTGTCGTTTTTGACCGAACTGGGCCTTCTGGTGGTCTGGGCGTTTGGTATCTGGCAGGTGTCTAAGGGCGATATCACCGTGGGCGTGCTCACGGCCTTTATTGCCTATATCAGCCGTTTCTACGGCCGACTCGATTCCATGAGCCGCATCGTGTCGGTCACCCAGAAATCGGCCTCGGCTGCCAAGCGCATTTTTGACATCCTGGACCACGTCTCCAGCGTGCCAGAGCCCGTAAACCCGGTACCCATGGGCCAGGTGCAGGGCCGCATTGAGGTGCGTGATGTGGGGTTTCGTTATGGCAACCGCGAGGTAAACCGCGGCATCAACCTGAAGATTGCACCCGGCGAAATGATTGGCCTGGTGGGCCACAGCGGCTCCGGCAAAAGCACGCTGGTGAATCTGATTTGCCGTTTTTACGATGTGTCTGAAGGCGCGATTCTGGTGGACGGTGTGGACATCCGCTCGTTTGCCATTTCGGACTACCGCCAGAACATTGGCCTGGTGCTGCAGGAACCATTTTTGTTTTTCGGCACCATTGCCGACAACATCGCCTATGGCAAGCCCGATGCGACCCGCGCGCAGATCATTGCTGCCGCGCGTGCGGCCCATGCGCACGAGTTCATCCTGCGCCTGCCGCAGGGCTACGACTCCATGGTGGGTGAGCGCGGCCAGGGCCTGTCCGGTGGGGAGCGCCAGCGTATTTCGATTGCACGCGCGCTGCTGATCGACCCGCGCATCCTGATCCTGGACGAAGCCACCTCGTCGGTGGACTCGGAGACCGAGAAAGAGATTCAGAAAGCACTGGAAAACCTGGTGCAAGGCCGCACCACCATCGCCATTGCGCACCGCCTTTCCACGCTGCACCGGGCCGACCGCCTGGTGGTGCTGGACCGCGGACGGGTGGTGGAAGAGGGCACCCACGACGTGCTGATGGCGGCCGAGGGCGCCTACTACAACCTCTACCAAGCCCAGGCACGCAACAACACTATGCTTGAGGAGTCCGCCGCATGAGCGCCCTGCAAACCGTGACGGCCAGCCGTTTCACGCTGGAACGAACCGCTTTTGGCAAACTGGTGCTGACCAATGAGGCCGGTGAGCGTTTTGAAGGCGTGGTGCCGGTGCGCGCGTTTCCCATCCAGTCGCCCGAAGACGGCATTTCGCTGGTGAGTACCGATGGCAAGGAAGTGGCCTGGGTGGACCTGCTGGCCGATGTGCCGCAGCCTGCGCAGGACCTGATCCGCGCCGAGCTGACCACACGTGAGTTCATGCCGGTGATTACGCGCATTGTGTCGGTCACCAGTTACTCCACGCCCTGCACCTGGGCCGTGCAGACTGACCGCGGCGACACCGATTTCGTGCTGCGGGGCGACGAGGACATTCGCCGCATTGGCAAGGACAACGGCCTGCTGATTGCCGATGCCCATGGCATCCAGTATTTGGTGCGCGACCAGTTTGCGCTGGACGCCCACAGCAAGAAAATCCTGGACCGCTTCCTGTAGGGTGTTGTTTCCAGGTCAGTGTGCACTCGCACCGGCCTGGGCTTGCGGTACATTTTGGGGCTGACGCCAGCGCACCTGTACGCTGCAGCCTTACCCAGAAAGCACCGCCCCATGTCCATTCTGTTGAGTTCTTCGCGCCGCACCCGCATGGTTCGCAGCGGCCAGATCGCCAGCACGGCGATGGTTTGTGCACTGCTGCTGTCGGGCTGTGCCATCTGGCCCAAGGCGCTGACCTTCTGGGGCAACAACGAGCCTGCATCTGCCGACATAGCTACCCCACCCACCGCGACAGCACCCGCCGCCCCCGCAGCGGCCGAGCCCGCGCCGGTGGCAACCAGCAGCGCAGTGGCCGAACCGGCCAAGCCTGAAGTCGCGCCCATGGCCAGCCTGCCACCCGAACCCAAACCGGTGGCTGCCCCAGCAGCACCAGCCAAGCCGGCCGGTCCGGTGAAGATGGAGACGGGTTACTACATCAATGTGGGCTTGTTTGCCGTGCCTTCGAATGCAAGCAATGCATTTCAGAAACTCGAAAAAGCAGGCATGCCCGCTTACACCGAGCTGCTGGAAACCAATGTCGGCAAGCTCACGCGTGTGCGTGTAGGCGGATTTGCCACCAAGGCCAAGGCCGACGCTGCAGCCAAGCAAATCCGCGGCATGCAGCTCGAAGCCATCGTCTTCCGCCATAAATAAACACCCCGGGGCGCACGGCCCCGTGCGCGGATGGATCGTTCCGGTTCAACAGCGGACCTTGCTCCGCTGCCGCGCTTTGTATTCCTTGTGTCTCTTGTGTCTCTGCGCCTGCAGAGGGCGTTGCCCTGCACCGATGTAACCAAAACTTAATGCCAATTTAACCGGTCCGTCTTATTCACTCTTCAGACTCCGCGGTCGTTGTGTCTTGTCTTGATATGACTTTTTAACCCGCTAAAAAATGGAGTATGGAATGTTGAAAAAATCTGCTGTTGCACTCGCAGTTGCAACACTGGCGCTGGGCGCACAGGCTGGCGAGCTGGCCACCGACAAAGACGTCAAGTTTGAAGTGAACGTGGACGTCGGCACTTACTATGTCAGCAAGAAAAATGCCGCTGGTCGTGAAATCAACGAAGTGCTGGGCAAGGGCCTGAACCAAGTGGAAATCAAGGCCACCAAGACCATCAACGAAGACATCTCCATCTTCGGCGAAATCGAAGTGGACTACGACCCCGTCGTTGACAACTCCGCCTTCACCTCCGACGACACGCGCGTTGGCATCGCCAGCAAAAAGTTTGGTCGCTTCTCCGCCGGCCAGTTCGACAGCTTCATCGAAGACAACGTCATGGAAACGCTGGGCGTGGGCCATGGCGAAAACGCCTTCATGACAGAGCCTGCCTCTGCCAACAAGGGTCGCCATGTGCAATACAGCCACAAGCTGGGTGACCTGAGCTTTGCCGTGGACTACACCTCGGCAGTTGGCCCCGCCGCCAACCCCGAAAACTCCAATGGTTTCGCCCTGGCCGCGACCTACAAGATTGGCAGCCTCACTTTGGCCGGTGGCTGGAGCGAGTTGGCCAAGTACAAAGCGGACAGCTCCAAGACCCAAGGCGAGTTGAACACCGACCGCTACGCCACGGGCCTGGCCGCTACTTACCAAATGGGCAATCTGGCTTTGAAGGGCCTGGTTGCTGACGTGGAAAGCACCGCCAAGATCAAGACCTCTTACACCGGTTTGGCATTGACCTACGTGATGGGTGAGTTCGACTTCGGCCTGTCCATGCAGAAGGTCAAACCTGAAAACACCAACGGCCGTGACGAGTGGTCTGCCGGTGTCGGTTACACCCCGTTCAAGAACATGCAGTTGTACTTTGACTTTGCGGGCTTGGCCAAGGCGAATGGCGAAGGTGATGTGGTTGAAATGGGCTTGAAGTACACCTTCTAAGCTCCCTACGGTATTCCAAGGTTTTTATGCCCGGGCTGGTCCCGGGCTTTTTTACGCCCCGTGCGCGCCGCTCAGACTTCGATGTTGTCAATCAGCCGGGTGCTGCCTAGCCTTGCGGCCGCCAGCACCACCATGGCGTCGCCATTGCGCGGAGCCTGCAAGTCGGCTTGGCGGCGCACGGCCACGTAGTCGGGCACCCAGCCTGCGCTGCGCAGGGCCTGCATGCCTTCTGCCTCCAGCCGCGCCACGTCCGTTTCGCCAGCCCGCAGGGCCGCCACAATTTTGCGCAGCGTGGCCGACAGCAGCAGCGCCTCTTCGCGCTGGGCCGGGCTCAGGTAACCGTTGCGGCTGGACAGGGCCAGACCCGCTTCATTGCGCTGGGTTTCACCGCCCACCACATCAATGGGCAGGGCGAACTGCTTCACCATGTTGCGGATCACCATGAGCTGCTGGTAGTCCTTTTTGCCAAACAGCGCGGTGCGCGCCTGGGTGCAGGCCAGCAGCTTCATGACCACGGTGCACACACCGATGAAGAAGCCCGGGCGGAAGTGGCCTTCCAAGATGTCGGCCAGCTCGGTGGGTGGGTGCACCTTGAAGGTTTGGGGCTGGGGGTACAACTCTTGTTCACTGGGGGCAAACACGATGTCGCAGCCCGCGGCCTCCAGCTGGGCGCAGTCGGCTTCCAGCGTGCGCGGGTAGGTGTCAAAGTCTTCGTGCGGCGCAAACTGCAGCCGGTTCACAAAGATGGTGGACACGGTCACGTCGCCCAGCGGCTTGGCCTGGCGCACCAGGGCCAGATGGCCGGCGTGCAAATTTCCCATGGTGGGCACCACGGCGGGGTGGCGGTACTGGCTCAGCGCTGCGCGCAGCTCGGCAATGGTGTGGATCAGTTGCATACGCGTGTTATTTCACCAGGCGTGGAGGGTGTCGTCAGGGAACGTGCCGTTTTTCACGGCGGCCACATAGGCTTCCATGGCACCGCGGATGCTGGTGGATTCGGCCATGAAGTTGCGCACGAACTTGGGGTTTTTGCCGAGGTTCACGCCCAGCATGTCGTGCAACACCAGCACCTGGCCAGCCGTGCCCTTGCCCGCACCAATGCCGATGGTGGCGCAGTGGGGCAGCTCTTGGGTCAGCTCGGCCGACAGGGGTGCGGGCACCATCTCCAGCACCACCATGGAAGCACCGGCGTCTTGCAGCGCCAGGGCTTGTTTCTTCATCAGGTCCGAGGCCACATCGCCCCGGCCCTGCACACGGTAGCCACCCAGCGCGTGTACGGTTTGCGGCGTCAGGCCCAGGTGGGCGCAGACGGGGATGCCGCGTTCCACCAGAAAGTGCACCACCTCCGTGGTCCAGCCACCACCTTCGAGTTTGACCATGTGCGCGCCGGCCTGCATGAGCACGCTGGCGCTGCGAATGGCCTGTTCCTTGGACTCTTGGTAGCTGCCAAACGGCAGGTCACCAATCAGCCAGGCCGTGCCCTGGGCGCGGCGCAGGCCGCGGGCCACACTTTCGGTGTGGTAGGCCATGTCTTGCAGGCTCACGCCCACGGTGCTGTGCAGGCCCTGGCAGACCATGCCTAGCGAGTCGCCCACCAAGATACATTCCACACCCGCCGCATCGGCCACGGCCGCAAAGGTGGCGTCGTAGGCGGTGAGCATGGTGATTTTTTCGCCGCGTGTGTGCATCTCTTGAATGCGCGGCAGGCTGATGGGTTTGCGGGTCGCCATGGGCGAAGCTGGGGGCAGCGTGCCGTAAGGGGATGCCGCAGCAGACGCGTTACCGGCAGGTTCTTGGGCCATGGACAGAGACTCCATCAACAGGGGGTTGGGCGGGATGCGGGGCCGATACTAACCGCAAGCGGGCGTATCGGTTAGTGACACCACTCAGGCGGGGGAATAGGCCAAGCGCACGTAAATCGGTGCAAAGGCTTCTGCCTGGGTGATCTCGATCAGGGTTTCCTTGGCCAGCTCCAGCAGGGCAATAAAGGTCACCACCAGCACGGGAGCGCCTTGGCTGGCGTCAAACAGGTCTTCAAACCCCACAAAACGTTGGCCCTGCAGACGCTTGAGCACGATGCTCATGTGTTCGCGCACCGACAGTTCTTCACGGCTGATCTTGTGGTGCTGCACCAGGCGCGCACGTTTCATGATGTCGCGCCAGGCCTCTTGCAGGTCCACCAGCTGCACATCCGGAAAACGCGGCTGCAGGCTTTGCTCAATATGGGCGTTGGCCTTCAGAAAGTCGCGTCCGTACTGCGGAATGGCGTTGAGGCGGGCCGCGGCCAGCTTCATTTGTTCGTATTCGAGCAGGCGGCGCACCAGCTCGGCACGCGGGTCTTCGGCTTCCTGGCCCTCGGCCGTCTTTTTGGGCGGCAGCAGCATGCGCGACTTGATCTCGATCAGCATCGCCGCCATCAGCAGGTACTCGGCCGCCAGCTCCAGGTTGTGCTTGCGGATCTGGTCCACGTAGACCAGGTACTGCTTGGTCACGCTGAGCATGGGAATGTCCAGAATATTGAAGTTCTGCTTGCGGATCAGGTACAGCAGCAAGTCCAGCGGCCCTTCGAAGGCCTCCAGAAACACCTCTAGCGCGTCCGGCGGGATGTACAAATCCTGCGGCATGGCAAACAGCGGCTCACCGTACAGGCGCGCCAGCGCAACCCGGTCCACCACCTCGGGCATGGTGGCCAGGGCGGTCGCGTCAGAGCCGCTGTCCGTAGAGGGGGTGCTCATGATTTGCTATTGAATTGGGAGCTGCTCGCGCAATATCCACGCGGGCTAGAGGCCTATTTGGCTCTTATTTGGCGTTGGTCTGGTAGACGTAGGGCTTTTGCTCCACGCGGGCCTCGCCATAGGCCTTTACCGCGCTGCGGTCCACGCTCTTGTCCCACAGCAGGGCGCGGCCCTGGCGTTGCTCGGCTTCCAGCGTGGGCTTAGCAGTCTTGAGCTGGTCAATAAACTGGGTAGCCTCGGATTGGTAGTCGGGGCGGCGGAAAATGTTCATGGATGAATCCTCGTTGGAGGTCATTTTAGCCGCCATGGCCGCTGCCCGGCGCACTGCTGCGCGGGCGGCAAACCCGGTATCCTTGCGGCCCTATGCGCAATTCTGACTATTCCACCGCCCAGATCACCGCCCTGGCCCAGGCCGACGTGGCCCGTGCCCTGCAAGAAGACGTGGGCGCGGGGGACCTGACCGCCTCCCTCATCGACCCGACCCGCCGCGCCCGCGCCCGCGTGGTCGCGCGCGAAGCCGCCGTGTTGTGCGGCGAGCCCTGGGCCACCGCCGCCGTGCGGGCGCTGGACCCATCCGCCGCCATCATCTGGCATGTGCGCGAAGGCCAGCGTTGCGTGGCCGATCAGGTGGTGGTGGAAATTGAAGGCAACGCCCAAGCGCTGCTGACGGCCGAACGCACGGCGCTGAACTTTTTGCAACTGCTGAGCGCCGTGGCCACCAAGACCGCCACGTTTGTGAGCGCCGTGGAGTCGGTGCCCGGCAACCGCGCCGCCATTGTGGACACCCGCAAAACCCTGCCCGGCCTGCGCATGGCGCAAAAGTACGCGGTGCACGCGGGCGGCGGCACCAACCACCGCATTGGCCTGTTCGACGCCGTGCTGATCAAGGAAAACCACATTGCCGCTGCCGGTGGCGTAACCGCCGCGCTGCAGCGCGCCAGTCAGCTCGCGGCCAGCGCCAAGTTCATTGAGGTGGAAGTGGAAACGCTGGACCAACTGCGCGAAGCGCTGGACTGCGGCGCCCAGATGGTGCTGCTGGACAACATGACCATGGCCCACTTGGTGCAGGCCGTGGCCATCAACGCTGGCCGCGCGATTCTGGAAGTGTCGGGCGGCGTGAGCCTGGACACCGTGCGCGCCATTGCCGCCACGGGCGTGGACCGCATCTCCATCGGCGCGCTGACCAAAGACGTGAAGGCCACCGATTTCTCCATGCGTTTTGAGGAGCTGTGATGTCTGCCAGCGATGTGATTGACGTCGAGTACGAACAGCCCGCTTGCTCCACCAAGCATGCCTGGGCGCGCGTGCCCGTGGAGCCCACGCCCTCGCAGCGCGTGGCGCTGAAGGACAAGATCAAGCGTCTGCTGAAAGAGAAGAACGCGGTCATGGTGTCGCACTACTACGTGCACCCGGACCTGCAAGATTTGGCCGAAGAAACCGGCGGCCTGGTGAGCGATTCGCTGGAGATGGCCCGCTTTGGCCGCGACCACAGCGCGCAGACGCTGGTGGTGTCGGGCGTGAAGTTCATGGGCGAGACCAGCAAGATCTTGTCGCCGCACAAAACCGTGTTGATGCCCGACCTGGATGCCACCTGCTCGCTAGACCTGGGCTGCCCCATCAGCGAATTCAGCGCCTTCTGCGACCAGCACCCAGACCGCACCGTGGTCGTCTACGCGAACACCAGCGCCGCCGTCAAAGCGCGGGCCGATTGGCTGGTGACCAGCAGCTGCGCGCTGGACATCGTGCGAGCCCTCAAAGACAAGGGCCAGAAGATTCTGTGGGCACCCGACAAACACCTGGGTGGCTACATCCAGCGCGAAACCGGTGCCGACATGGTGTTCTGGGAAGGCGCCTGCATCGTGCACGACGAGTTCAAGGCCTTTGAGCTGGAGGCTCTGATCAAGGAGCACCCCAAGGCCAAGGTGCTGGTGCACCCCGAGTCGCCCCAGGACGTGGTGGCCCTGGCCCACGCCGTGGGGTCGACCAGCGCCATCCTCAAGGCCGCGCAGACGCTGGACGCCGACACCTTCATCGTCGCCACCGACAACGGCATGCTGCACAAGCTGCGCACGCTCAACCCCACCAAAACCTTCATCGAAGCCCCCACCGCCGGCAACAGCGCCACCTGCAAAAGCTGCGCCCACTGCCCCTGGATGGCCATGAACGGCCTGGCCGGCGTGGCCCAGGTGCTGGAGCTGGGCACCAACGAAATCCAGGTGGATGCCAAGTACCTCGACCGCGCACGTCTGCCGATTGACCGCATGCTGGCGTTTACGGCGGCGCTGAAGAACGGGCAGCCGGTGGGTGGGCTGATTCCGAACATTGGGGCGGCCTGATTTTTTGGTGTTTTGGCATTTAGCTCAGGTGGAATATGTGCGAGCAGCTATTGAATTGGTAGCGGCGGTACGCTTCGCGATTGGCTGCTTTGCTGCGATGTCAATGACTGTTTAGTACGTTATTCGGTAGGTCCATATGTCTCTCATCCACGATATTCAAGCCGCAGCGATCACGCAGACCGTAGACATCCCTACGCTCTTAAGGATGTGCAAGTTGCTCGCCGCGCGGATATCCCACGAGCCATTCGCCCAATGGGTAGAAAGGGAGCTAAATGGATATCCTGATGTTGATTCCATCCCCGAATATCGCATCGTGCACGCCGAGTCCTATGGTCAATTCGTTGGGGCATTCGGCACAAGGGCCAACAGGATGCAGATTCCTGTATCAGTTCTTCCCAAAGAGATTCAAAAGCAATACCGACACGCCTATATGGGGGGCAGCATCAGTGCATACTCGGCTCTAATTGAAGGAGATAAAACAGGAAGCCTTCAAGAGCAGTGGCCACTAGATCTTGCTGTCCATTACGCGTCAAAGGTCATGCTTGATATGCAGTGCGTGTCTGCATGGAAAGAAATTCCAATAGGAGCAGTTGTTGGTCTAGTTGACTCAGTTAAAACCAGAATTCTGGGGTTTGCAATAGACCTTGAGCGGGAGGCACCAAACGCAGGTGATACCCCTATTGGCAGCCTTCCCCCACTAAGCAGCGAAAAGATGACACAGATTTTCAACACGAACATTCATGGCAACGTTGGAAACGTGTCCAACTCCGGTGAAAACTTTACGCAAACGGCGACAACAAAAGCGCAGGCTGGCAATTGGGATTTGCTGGAGAAGCAACTTGAGGTCTTTGGGATTAAGCATGACGACTTGACGCCGATGAGGCTGGAGCTCGAGACAGCGGCAGCGTCAAACAGCGACCAAGAAAAGTCGAAGGTCGCTGGCACCTGGATCGGGAGCTTGGTTGCTAAGGCGGCCTCAGGCGCAGCAGGAGTAGGGGTCGAAATCGCTGCCACAGGTGTCGCAAAAGCAATTGCCGGATACCTTGGGCTGCCAGGTGCCTAACCCTTTCAGCCAGAGGATGCAGACCGGCAAGTTGGTCAGCGCCTCACATATCAAGTATTTCCGACTGCAATGGAGCGCTGCAAAAGTCGGCTTTCAGGCTGAAGCAGCTGTCTCCGTGTCGACGCGTTGACCGTCGAGGGAAAGCCGTGCGGTATTGGAGAGCAGGCACCCAAGGGGCGTGTTGCCTCTGGCTCTCGGTACCGACTAATTTTAAAGCGTTTTCTGCCGCTAGCCCTCGCGGAGTATGCGCGAACAGCTATTAAATAAGTAGCAATCCAAGCGCGCTTCCCGCATATCTCAACCCGCCTATTCCCCTTTCCCCCGCGTAAACAGCGTCACCAGCAGTGGCAGCAGTGCCAGCGTAAACAAGGTGCATAAACAGGCCACCCAGAGCGGGTAGCCATCCGGGTTGCCCAGGGCAAAGTACTTGAGCGCCACATAGCCCAGGGCCAGGGCCATCAGCAAGCTGATGCCGGGCAAGAAGATGCGGAGCAGGAACGTGGCGCCGAAGGCCGCTACGCCTGCCATGGGGCGGCCCAGTGCGTACCAGACGGTGGCCCACAAGAAGTAGCCCAGGATGAACAGCATGACACAGGCCCCCAGCCACAGGCCCACGCTGCGGGGGCTCAGCTCCGTGGCCACCCGGTCGCCCGGGGCGTACACCACCTTGAGCCTGGCGCCTTCATTGGGGATCTCGGTCGACGCCACCGAGTTGGACAACTCCAGCGTCTCACCCTCCGGCCCGGTAAAGCGCACTTGGGCGGTGTGCATCAGGCGTTGGCCGCGCACGGTGCGGCCGTTGGAGTCTTTTTCTTCGTAGTCGCGCAATTCGGAGGTGTGGCCCACCACGGTGGCGCTGTAGCTGGGTTTGGTGGCCAAGGCGTACAGGGCCTGGCCGGTCCAGTAGGTGAAGGGCACGAACAAGGCGAGCAAGGCAAAGATGATGATGACGAGCAGCGCGCTGCCCCCCTTTTTGCCGCCTTGGCTGCGCTGCGACACACGTCGCCCCAGCCAGACCGCAGCGGCGAGGAAGGTCGCGCTGCTGGCCAGAAAGATCACGCCGGCGGAGGTCAGCTGCATGGCTGCGCCCGATCTGGCCGGACGGTGGGGGGCGGGGTGGCTGCGTTCATGGAGCGCCATTCTAGGCACCCCGCCAACAGCGTCAGACCGCGGGCTCGGTGGCCAGGCCAGCAGCCTGCCAGGCGGCAATGCCGCCATCCAGGTAGCGGGCATCCAGGCCCATCACGCGCAGCACGGTGGTCAGCCCCTGGCCAATCTCGTGGCCGTGCGCGCAGTACACCACCACCGGCAGGTCCTTAGGGACCTGGTCTTTCCACTCCAGCCACTGGGCCGGGTTGTGCCACTGGGCGTGGGCAATCTGGGTGCCGTCTTGCAGGCGTGCACTGTCGCGTCGCACATCCAGCAGCGTGAAGGCCTGCCCTTGCGTTTGCAGTTGGGCGAGTTCGGTGGCGGTGATGGCGTCCATGGGGTTCTCCTAGCGAATAAGTGACAACAACAAACCCAGCAGTGCGCAGGCCGCAATGACGTGCACCACCTTGCGCTGGTAACGGAACAGGGCGATGGCGGCGCCCAGCGCAATGAGGGCGGCCACCACGTCAAATGCGCCGGCAAAACCTTGCGGCCACAACACGTGGTAACCAAAGAACAGCGTGAGGTTGACGATCACGCCCACCACGGCAGCGGTGATGCCGGTGAGCGGCGCGGTGAACTTCACATCGTTGTGCGTGCTCTCCACCAGCGGGCCACCAGCCAGGATGAAGATGAAGGACGGCAGAAAGGTGAACCAGGTGACCAGGGCGGCGGCGATGGCACCGGCCAGAAACAGCTGGTCTGGCCCCAGCACGGCTTTGGCATAACCCCCCACAAAGGCGACAAAGGCCACCACCATGATTAGCGGCCCCGGCGTGGTTTCGCCCAGCGCCAGCCCGTCAATCATCTGCGTGGGGGTGAGCCAGCTGTAGTGGCCCACCGCACCCTGGTACACATAAGGCAGCACCGCATACGCCCCGCCAAAGGTGAGCAGCGCTGCCTTGGTGAAGAACCAGCCCATCTGGGTGAAGGTGTGGTCCCAGCCCATGCCCCAGGTCAGCGCGCCCATGGGCAGGGCCCACAGCACGGCGCCCACCAGCACCACCGTGGCCAGGCGGCCCCAGTGGAAGCGGGCGTGGGCCGGTGTGGGGGTGTGGTCGTCAATTAGCGCCGCGCCAAAATGCTTGGCTGCTGCACCATGCCCGCCCGTGCTGTTGAACAGGGCGGGCGCCCAGCGCCCACCGGCATACCCCAGCAGGGCCGCACCCAGCACGATGAGCGGGAAGGGTACTTGCAGCGCAAAGATGGCCAAAAACGAAGCCGTGGCAATGCCCCACAAGGCCTTGTTTTTGAGCGATCGCGAGCCAATGCGGTGCGCCGCCTGCAGCACGATGGCGGTCACCGCGGGCTTGATGCCGTAGAACATGCCGGCCACCCAGCCCACGTCGCCAAAGGCGATGTAGACCCAGGACAGGCCCACCAGAATGAACAACGAGGGCAGCACAAACAGCGCGCCCGCCACCACGCCACCCCAGGTGCGGTGCATGAGCCAGCCGATGTAGGTGGCGAGCTGCTGCGCCTCGGGGCCGGGTAGCAGCATGCAGTAGTTCAGCGCGTGTAAAAAACGCTTCTCCGAGATCCAGCGCCGCCGCTCCACCAGCTCGGTGTGCATGATGGCAATCTGCCCGGCGGGCCCGCCAAAACTCACAAAGCCCAGCTTGAGCCAGAAGGCAAAGGCTTGCCAGAAGCTGATGGGTGGCGGGGCCTCGGTCGGGCTCAGGGTGTCATGTGGCATGGAATGGCGCGAGGTCATGGGGTGGGTTCAAAGTGGTGGAGCAGGGCGTCCAACACGGCGCTGGCGGCTTGTAGCAGTTGGTCGTCGTCGGCGATGCTGGCGCGCAGGCCGGCCAGCACCGCCTCCACACCGCTGGCCTCGGGCGGCTGCACGCCACCCGCATCCAGAAAGTGCACCAGCGCGCCCAGGCGCTGCAGGGCCGGGCTTTCCAGCGCAAAGCTGGCCAGCAGCACCTCAAAGGTCACACGGCCTTCCACATGGCTGAAGGTGGCGCCATCAAAGTCAAAGCCCAGCGCATCCGCCGGGCAGTCTTGCGGCTGCGCCAACCACAGCAGGCGGGCCTGCGGGTCGATCTGGCGGCGGATCAGCCAGGCGCTGGCCAGCCGGTCCACCCAGGGGCGGGCGCGTGTGGCCCAGGTGCGGCCCTGGTAGTGCGCGCGCTGCAGCAGGGCAATGCGGCCGGCCACGGCCTGCGGCTCGTCGGGCGCGGCGGCGCGGGCAATGGCGGCTTCCAGCGCCTGCAGCGCGGCTTCCACCTGGCGCTGCGCCTCGGCCGGAAAAAAATCGGTCTCGACCACCTGGGCAAAGGCCTTGCGCGTCTTGCGGCACAGGCGCGTGGCCTCGGCCCGGTCACCGCTGGCCAGCAGGGCCTGGATGGGGGGCAGATCGGCCAGCAGCGCGGCAAAGTCGGCGCTGCGGTCAAACAGGGGGGGAAAGCTGGCGTTGGCCGGCTCCTGCACCGCCATCACATAGGCGCTGCCACCGCCGGCCACCACATCGGCCGCCACCGACTCCAGCAGGCTGCGGCAGGCGGGGAGCTCGGGCATCAGGTACACGCCGTCTTTGAGCACGGCCGCCCCGCTAGCCTTGAGCGCACGCCAGGCGCGCATGCGGGCGGTAGCGTTTTCGGTGGGCAGGCTGGTGATGAGGGTGATCCAAAGCATTTGTAGATTATTCTTCAAATATGTAAATTAATCTACATATTTGTTTTGAGAGAACATTTAGGCATACAAAAGGCCTGCAGGGCACAGAGGGTTTGCGCAAGCAGCTATTCTTTTTGTAGTTACCAGGAGCCTTTCCCCCATGCCATCTACATCCGCTTTGTCCGCCTTCCCCATCACCACCAAATGGCCCGCCCAGCATCCGGACCGCCTGCAGCTGTATTCGCTGCCCACGCCCAATGGTGTGAAGGTGAGCATTGCGCTGGAAGAGCTGGGCCTGGCCTATGAGCCGCATCTGGTGAGTTTTCAGACCAACGACCAGCTCACGCCCGAATTCATCTCGCTCAACCCCAACAACAAGATCCCCGCCATCATTGACCCCAACGGCCCCGGCGGTAAGCCGCTGGCGCTATTCGAGTCCGGCGCCATCCTGATCTACCTGGCCGAAAAAACCGGTCAACTCATGCCACAAGACCCGGCCCAGCGTTACGAAACCATCCAGTGGGTGATGTTCCAGATGGGTGGCATTGGCCCCATGTTTGGGCAACTGGGCTTCTTCCACAAATTTGCCGGCAAAGACTTTGAAGACAAACGCCCGCGCGACCGCTACGTGGCTGAGAGCAAACGCCTGCTGGGTGTGCTGGACAAACACCTGCAGGGCCGCGACTGGGTCATGGGCGATAGCTACACGATTGCCGACATCGCCATCTTCCCCTGGGTGCGCAACCTGGTGGGTTTTTATGGTGCGGGTGACTTGGTCGGGTTTGCCGACTTCCCTGAAGTGGCGCGGGTGCTGGCGGCCTTTGTGGCGCGGCCGGCGGTGGAGCGTGGCCTGGTGATTCCGGCCTGATCCGTTTCAGGCATCATTGCCATGCAGGGAGGCGGTGGGCACACCCACCGGGCTGCAGAAAGGTTGCCGTGAATTCTTCAGACGCAGAGACATCTGACGCATCCAGTTTTTCCATCGCCAGACAACACATCGTTGACGCGGACAAGTCCATCGTGGGCTATGAGCTGTTCAACCGCATGCAGGGCGACCGGGCGCACACGTTGGCCAGCGATGTGTCGCTGGTGCTCAACGTCATGGCGCAGAGCAGCAGCAAGCTGGTCAACGGCCAGGCAGATTTGTTCATCAACGCCACACACGAGAGCCTGACCGGCTCGCACTGGGATTTTTTGGTACCCCAGCGCACCATCATCGAGGTGCCGCCCTTCCCCGGGCACGATGCGGCCGGCATCGAAGAGGCGCGCCTCAAGATGCTGACGCTGCGCAAGCGGGGCTTCCGGTTGGCCTTTAACCACACGGTGGTGGCGCCGGTCTACAAGTCTTGGCAAGGCATTGCCGACTTTGTGAAGGTGGACGTGCGGGCCATCGACCCCGCCAAGCTCAAGACGCTGGTGGACGCCATCCAGAGCCGCACCGGTGCCATTGCCGTGGCCGAGAAGGTGGAGAGCGCGGCGCAGTTTGAGGTGTTCCGCGACATCGGGTTTCACTTTTTCCAGGGCTACTGGTTCTCAAAGCCCGAGGTGCTCAAGAGCCAGGTGGTTAGCCCCAGCCAGGCCAGTGCGGCCAATCTGTTCAACAAACTGCGCAGCGAAGCCGATGTGGACGAGATCGAGCTCGCCATCAAAAAGGATGCGGCGCTGGGCTACAACCTGCTGCGCCTGATCAACTCCGCCGGGCTGGGCCTGCGCACCAAGATCACCTCCATCCGCCAGGCGGTGATGCTGCTGGGCAACGAACGCTTGCAGCGCTGGGCCGCCATGCTGATGACCGCGGGTGTGGACGGCAAGCCCAGCCTGGCCGGCAACATGGCCGTGGTGCGCGCCAAGATGATGGAGCTGCTGGGCTCCAAGACCTTGTCGCCCGAAGAGCAGGAAGAGGCTTTCCTTATCGGCCTGTTCTCCCTGTTGGACCGCATGCTGGGCTGCACGCTGGCCGATGCCCTGTCGATGCTGGGGCTGGACGGCGCCATTACCGAGGCGCTGCTCAAGGGCACGGGCAAATACATGGACTTGCTGGCCATGGCCATTGCCTGCGAAATGGAGGACGCCACCATTTTTTCAGAGGCCGCGCAGCGCCTGGACCTGTCGTACCGCGAGATCAATGTGGCGCAAATGGAAGCGCTGGTCTGGGCTGACGCGGTGTACCAGTAGCTGCCATTCCGCCAAGGCCTAACGTGGCGCGAGGTGGATGCCCGCCAGCATACAGCGCACCGAGCCACCCGCCAGTTCGATGGTGGGCACGTTCAGCGGTACCAGGCGCACGCTGCGCTCCAGCACTTTGATTTGCGCCGGCTGCAGGCTCTGCAGCGCGCGGCTGGAGAGCGCCAGCAGACGCTCTTGCCCATTGCTGAGTTCCAGCGCATTGCCCGCAAATTCGCCAATCTGCGTGGCGCTGAGCGCCACCACCTCGCGCCCAGTTTCTTCCAGCCGCTGCCGCACTTCGGCTCGGCGTGTGGTGTCCGTAATCAGGTCCAGGCCCACCAACGCAAAGTCGGTACCCACGCACATCAGCACATTGGTGTGGTACACCGCGCGTCCCTGTGCGTCCACCGCGTCAAAGGCCATAGGCTCGTAGTTGAAATGGGTGGCAAAGCGCTCCAGCGCAATGGCGTTGGCGCGGTTGCTGCGGGCCGTGTAGGCCACGCGCGCCACATGGTCCAGCACCATGGCGCCTGTGCCTTCCAGAAACAGGCCGTCGGGTTCCAGGCCCGAGTAGTCGATCACGTCCTGCACGCGGTACTGCGCCTTCAGCATCTCGATCACATCCATGCGCCGCTCCAGCCGCCGGTTGGGCGAATACATGGGGTACAGCGCCACGTGGCCGCCCGCGTGGGTGGAAAACCAGTTGTTGGGGAACACGGCATCGGGCGTGCGGCCGGGCACCTCGTCTTCAAACAGGTGCACCTGCACGCCATGCTGCTGCAGCGTGCGCGCGGCTTCGCTCACCTCGGTATAGGCCTGCTGCGCCACCTCGTGGGCCTGGCGCTGGCTGTCGCTGCGCTGGAAGGCGTTGTCGGCCGCGGTTTGCGGGTTGGGCGTGAAGTGGTGGGGGCGCACCATGACCACGGCGCGGGGGGCTTGGGGGAAGACGCGGTGTTGCATGGCGCCATTGTTCTGGCCTTCGCCGCCAGGCAGAAGCGCACATTGTGGGCATAAAGCTCTGCACATTGTGCAAAATGCCGTAAATGCCTGGCACTTTGAAAGAAACCCCATGGACGACACCGACCGCGAACTGATTGGCCTGCTGCGCGACAACGCGCGCATGTCCACCGTGGCCCTGGCCGCCAAGCTGCGCGTGGCGCGCGCCACGGTGCAAAACCGCATGGCCCGGCTGGAGCAGGACGGCACGATTACCGGTTACACCGTGCGCCTCAAGCCCGCGGCCGAAGCGGCCCGCATCCGCGCGCTGATGAGTGTGGCGGTGGAGGGCAACCGCGCCATGGAGGTGATGACCACGCTGCGCGGCCACCCGAATGTGCAGGCCCTGCACAGCACCAATGGGCGCTGGGACATCGTGGCTGAGCTGCGCGCCGATTCGCTGGAGGCGTTCGACGCGGTGCTGCGCACCATCCGGCAGATTGACGGCATTGCCACCACGGAGACCAGCCTGTTGCTGTCTACGTACAAGTAGCGGTTTGTAAGTAAAAAGTGCCTGTAACGCCCGTGGTTATTGCGCAAGCAGCTCCTGAAATAGGAGCGGTCTGGCCGTTCAGGGCGTTAGCGTGGTGGGCACAGCGGCGTCCAGCAGCGCCGGGTAGTCGCGGCTGAAGTGCAGGCCGCGGCTCTCGTGGCGGGCCTGGGCGCTGCGCACGATGAGGTCGGCCACCTGCACCAGGTTGCGCAGCTCCAGCAGGTCACGGCTCACGTGGAAGTGGGCGTAGAACTCCTGGATCTCGTCCTGCAGCAGCGCAATGCGGTGGGCTGCGCGGTCCAGGCGTTTGTTGGTGCGCACGATGCCCACGTAGTCCCACATGAAGCGGCGCAGTTCGTCCCAGTTGTGCGAGATGACCACCGATTCGTCCGAGTCGGTCACGCGGCTGTCGTCCCAGGCGGGCAGGGTTAGCGTGCCAGTGGCACCGCGCTGGGTGAGCTCGGTTGCTATTAAATGTGTAGCTGCTCGCGCAAACACCATGCACTCCACCAGCGAGTTGGATGCCAAACGGTTGGCGCCGTGCAGGCCGGTGCAGGCGGTTTCGCCCACGGCATACAGGCCGGCCACATCGGTGCGGGCCGACAGGTCGGTCTGCACCCCGCCGCAGGTGTAGTGTGCGGCCGGCACCACGGGGATGGGCTGCTTGGACATATCGATACCCAGCTCCAGGCAACGCGCGTAGATGTTGGGAAAGTGCTCCTGGATGAAGGCCAGCGGCTGGTGCGAGATGTCGAGGTAGACACAATCAAAGCCGCCCTTCTTCATCTCGAAGTCGATGGCGCGGGCCACCACGTCGCGCGGCGCCAGCTCGGCACGTGGGTCGTGCGCGGGCATGAAGCGTGTGCCGTCGGGCAGCAGCAGGCGGCCGCCTTCGCCACGCACCGCTTCGCTGATCAAAAAGCTCTTGGCATGCGGGTGGTACAGGCAGGTGGGGTGGAACTGGATGAACTCCATGTTTTGCACCGCGCAGCCCGCGCGCCAAGCCGCGGCAATGCCGTCGCCCGTCGCCGTGTCGGGGTTGGTGGTGTAGAGGTACACCTTGCCCGCGCCGCCCGTGGCCAGGATGGTGTGGGGGGCCTGGAAGGTCAGCACCTCATCGGTGTCGTCGTCCAGCGCGTAGAGGCCGACGCAACGGTTGGTGCCGTCTTGCCCCAGCTTGGCCGTGGTGATCAGGTCCACTAGCGTGTGGTGTTCAAACAGGGTGATGTTGGGGCTGGCCTTGACCTTCTCGATCAAGGTTTGTTGCACGGCCGCACCCGTGGCGTCGGTCACATGCACGATGCGGCGCGCGCTGTGGCCGCCTTCGCGGGTGAGGTGCAGGTGGCCGTCTTCTTGCGAAAACGGCACGCCCAGCTTCTGCAACCAAGCAATGGCCTGCGGCGCCTGCTCCACCACAAACTGCGTGGCCGCCAGGTCGCACAGGCCGGCGCCGGCCACCAGGGTGTCGTCCACATGGGCGGCAAAGCTGTCGTCCTTGTCCCACACCGCGGCAATGCCGCCTTGCGCCCAGCCGCTGCTGCCTTCGCGCACCGCGCGTTTGGTAAGGATGGCGACTTTGTGTGTGGAGGCGAGCAAGAGCGCGGCGCTGAGGCCGGCCAGGCCGCTGCCCACGATGAGCACGTCAAAGGACAGGGAGGTGGAAGTAGAAGCGGACATGCAAAAAGGTATTGGGTTGAGAGGGTGCGCTAGCCCTGGGCGTCGTGCACCGCCAGCTCCAGGGCCTGGGCCAGCGTGGGGCTGAGGTTGGCGGGGCCCAGGGCCTCGATCACACCACAGCGCAGCAAAATGTCCTGCGGCTGGAAGGCCAGCCCACAGGCGATAAAACGCACACCCCGCTTGTGGCAGGTGCGCACCAGGTCGGCCACCGTATCGGCACCCGACGAGTCGATGTAGAGCACGTTCTTGAAGTCCAGCACCAGCACCCGCTGGGGCAGCCGGTCTTCCAGTGTTTCGATGAGTTTGACCGCGCCAAAAAAGATGGCGCCATGCAGCCGGTAGGCGGCCACACGCGTTTCCAGCTCGGCCAGCGGCGGATAGTCTTGTGTGCTGACCTGCTCGCAGCGCGAGAGGCTGGAGATGCGGTAGATGAAGGTGGCACACGCCGCCACCAGGCCCACCTCCACCGCCACCGTGAGGTCAAACACCACGGTCAGAAAAAACACCGCCAGCAGCGTGGCGCGGTAGGGCAGGCGGTACTGGCGCAGGTGCACAAACTCGCGCCACTCGCCCATGTTCCAGGCCACAAACATGAGGATGGCGGCCATGGCCGCCAGCGGAATGTTGTGCGCCAGCGGCGCAGCCACCAGCACCACCAGCAAGAGCGTGGCCGCATGCACCATGCCGGCCACCGGACTGGTGGCGCCGCTTTTGGCGTTGGTCACCGTGCGGGCAATGGTGCCGGTGGCGGGCATGCCGCCAAAAAATGGCGTCACAAAGTTGGCAATGCCCTGGGCCATCAGCTCCTGGTTCGGGTTGTGGCGGTCATCGATGATGCCGTCGGCAATACGCGCGCACAGCAATGATTCAATCGCGCCTAGCAGCGCCAATGTGAAGGCTGGCAGCAACAAGAAGCGCGCGGTCTCCCACGAGAATTCGGGCCAGTCCAGCGTGGGTAGGTTGCTGGGCACACCACCAAACCGGGTGCCAATGGTCTCCACCGGAATGCCGCAAAACGTGACCAGCAGCGTGGCCAGCACCAGCGCCACGATGGAGCCCGGCACCAGCGTCCACTTGCGCGCCCAGGGCCGTGTGAGGGCCAGCCGTGGCACGCCCCATTGCCAGCCCACAATCAAGCCCAGGCAGGCCAGTGCCAGCAGGGTGGCGTAGCCGTTGAAGGTGTGCAGCGATTGGAAGACGGTTTGCACAATGCCAAAGAAGTTGCCCGGCATGTGGGGCACTTGCAGGCCCAGAAACTCTTTGACCTGCGACACCGCAATCAGCACCGCAATGCCGTTGGTAAACCCGATGACCACCGAGATGGGAATGAAGCGCACCAGCGTGCCCAGCTTGAACAGGCCAAACGCAAGCAGCATGACACCTGACATGGCGGTGGCAATGATCAGGTTGGCCAGGCCATACCGTTCCACGATGCCGTAGACGATGACGATGAAGGCGCCGGCCGGACCGCCAATCTGCACACGGCTGCCACCTAGTGCCGAGATCAGAAAGCCCGCAATGATGGCGGTGAACAGCCCCGCCTCGGGCTTGAGCCCGCTGGCAATGGCAAAGGCCATGGCCAGCGGCAGCGCCACCACGCCGACCGTGAGGCCGGCTCCCACATCGCCCCAAAACCGCTGGCGGGAATAGCCCTGTAAAGCCTGCAAAAGCTTGGGGCGAAATTCCAACGGGGCTTGCATGCGGCGTGTGGGCTGACGGGGCGTGGGGCTTTCAGTGGATACGCATGCCGGGCTGGGCGCCGGGCCAGGGGGTGAGGATGTGGATGCCGGGTTGTGCAGTTTCATCCGCATGGCTGGCTGCAAGAACCATACCCTCGGACACACCAAACTTCATCTTGCGCGGCGCCAGATTGGCCACCAGCACGGTGAGCAGGCCCACCAGTTCTTCAGGCTTGTACATGCTGGCAATGCCGCTGAACACATTGCGTGTGGTGGGCTGGCCCTCGGCATTTTTCTCGCCCACGTCGAGCGTGAGGCGCAGCAGCTTGGTGGAGCCTTCCACCGCTTCGCAGTTGACGATCTTCGCAATGCGCAGGTCGATCTTGGCAAAGTCGTCAATGCTGATGGTGGGCGCCAGCGCCTCGCCACCGGGGGCATTGGGGTCAGCGGGCACAGCTGCGGGTGCTGATTTTGCTACTTTTTTAGGAGCTGCTTGCGCAGGTTCCGCGGGCGCTAGAGGCTCTTTTGGCTCAAAAAGTGCGTCCAGTTGCTCGGGGGTGACGCGTTGCATCAGGTGCTGGTAGGGCTGGATGGCTTGCACATCGCCCGCCACCGTCCATTGCTGCATGCTCTGGCCCACAAAGCCTTCCACGGCTTGCGCCAGGCCGGGCAGCACGGGAGCGAGGTAGCGGGTCAGCGCGGTAAAGGCGTTGATGAGCACCGAGCAGACTTCGTGCAGCTGCGCATTGTTGGCGGCGTCTTTGGCCAGGTCCCAGGGCTTGTTCTGGTCCACATAGGCGTTGACCTTGTCGGCCAGCAGCATGATTTCGCGCGTGGCCTTGCTGTATTCGCGGGCCTCGAAGCTGGTGGCCAGGCCGTCTGCGGCGCCGCGGATCTCGGCCAGCAGGGCAGCGCCTGTGGCACCAAAACTGTTGCTGAGCTTGCCCTCAAAGCGCTTGGTCAGGAAGCCGGCCGCGCGTGATGCGATATTGACGTACTTGCCAATCAAGTCCGAGTTCACCCGCGCCATGAAGTCATCGGCGTTGAAGTCGATGTCTTCGTTGCGGTTGGACAGCTTGGCCGCCAGGTAGTAGCGCAGCCACTCGGCGTTCATGCCCAGGCTCAGGTACTTGAGCGGGTCCAGGCCGGTGCCGCGGCTCTTGCTCATCTTCTCGCCGTTGTTGACGGTGAGGAAGCCGTGCACAAACACATTGTTGGGCGTCTTGCGGTTGCTGAACTTCAGCATCGCAGGCCAGAACAGCGTGTGGAAGGTGACGATGTCCTTGCCGATGAAGTGGTACTGCTCGGTGTCGCTTGCTGCCATGTATTCGTCAAAGCTGCGTGTGTCACCGTGCTTGGCCTTGGGGCCGCCCTTGTCGAACCAGTTCTTCAGCGAGGCCAGGTAGCCCACGGGTGCGTCCAACCACACATAGAAGTACTTGCCCGGGGCATCGGGAATCTCGATGCCGAAGTAGGGCGCGTCGCGCGAAATGTCCCAGTCGCCCAGGCCTTCGCTGGTGGTGCCATCGGGGTTGGTGCGAACGCTGAACCATTCCTTGATCTTGTTGGCCACTTCGGGCTGCAGCCGCGGCTTGCCGCTTTCATCGGGGCCTTGCGTCCACTTTTCCAAGAATTCCACGCAGCGCGGATCTGACAGCTTGAAGAAGAAGTGCTCCGAGTTCTTGAGTTCGGGCTTGGCACCCGAGAGGGCCGAGAACGGGTTGATCAAATCGGTGGGTGCATAGACCGAGCCGCAGACCTCGCAGTTGTCGCCGTACTGATCCTTGGCGTGGCACTTGGGGCACTCGCCTTTGATGTAGCGGTCGGGCAGGAACATGTTCTTCTCGGGGTCGAAGAACTGTTCGATGGTGCGCACTTCAATCAGGCTGCCATCGGCGCGGTCGCGCAGGTCGCGGTAAATCTGGCGGGCCAGCTCTGTGTTTTCGGGCGAGTGGGTGCTGTGCCAGTTGTCAAAGCTGATGTGGAAGCCGTCCAGGTACTGCTTGCGGCCGGCGGCGATGTTGGCCACGAACTGCTCGGGTGTCACGCCAGCCTTTTCAGCCGCAATCATGATGGGCGCACCGTGCGTATCGTCCGCGCCCACAAAGTTGACCGCATTGCCCTGCATGCGCTGAAACCGCACCCAGATGTCGGCCTGGATGTATTCCATGATGTGGCCGATATGGAAGTTGCCGTTGGCGTAGGGCAGGGCGGTGGTGACAAAGAGTTGGCGGGGCATGGGGAAATCGACTTTCACGGAGGAACTGGGGATTTTAGTCGGCCCCCGTTTGTAGGGGATCAGGTGGGCTGGACGTTTTGCTCCGTGTCCCCCGCTCGCTGCGCGAGCTCCTCCTTTACCTGCGCAAAACGCCCAGCCCACCTGATCCTGCGTGGTGCGTCTTGATTCGCCAGCAAGAAACTCCCCTCTTCGCAGCAACAGGTTTGGGGTGCGTGCCGCAGCGAGGTAAAGGAGGAGCCCGCTGGAGCGGGCGGGGGACACGAGCGGAGGTACGTACCCCAAGCCTGCTGCGGGCTCAGCCAAAGACGGATGAGCGAAGGGACGTTCAGTCCTTAAACACCGGCGCCCGCTTTTGCATGTTCGCCGTCATCGCCTCGGTCAAATCCTGGCTCATCAGCATGGCGGCGTTCCAGGTGGCGATGTAGTTCAGGCTGTCTGCCACGCTGTGGTCGCGCGCGTAGGTGATCATTTCCTTGGTGCCGCGGATGGACAGGGGCGACTTGGCGGCAATGGTGGCCGCAATCTCTTGCACACCGGCGTACAGCGCCTCGCGACTGTCAAACACGCGGTTTACCAGGCCGATTTGGCGCGCTTCTGCGGCGTCCAGCTTGCGGCCGGTGTAGGCCAGCTCGCGCGTGATGCCGTCGCCCACCAGCTTGGGCAGGCGCTGCAAGGTGCCCACGTCGGCGGTCATGCCGATGTCGATTTCCTTGATGCTGAAGTAGGCATCTGCGCTGGCGTAGCGCATGTCGGCGCAGGTGATGAGGTCGATGCCGCCACCAATACAACCGCCGTGGATGGCCGCCAGCACGGGCTTGCGGCAGCGCTCCAGGCTGGTCAGCGTGTCCTGCATGTCCAGGATCACGCGGCGCATGGCTTCGCGTGAGCGGCCGTCGCAGTCGTTGGCAATCTGCGCGTTCATGCCCATCATCATCTGCAGGTCGATGCCCGCGCAGAACAGCTTGCCCTCGCCCTGCAGCACGGCCACGCGCGCCTCGGGCGTGCGGTCCACCCACTCAAAGGCCTGGCGGATTTCCTGCCACATGGTGGCGTTCATGGCGTTGGCCTTGTCGGGTCGGTTCAGGCGCACGGTGGCGATGTGGGCGTCCAGCGTGACGCTGAGGGTTTCAAATTGCATGTGTGTCTCCTTTTTATAAGTGTTTTAGGCCGCTAGCCATTGTGAAATATGCGCGAGAAGCTATCAAAACAATAGCATTTGCGGTGAGCGCGGTCAGGCTTTGGCAGGCTTCATCATCGCCAGGTAGGGCGCCAGGCGCTTGCCCATCTCGTCGCCCAGGGCCTGCAAGCCGCTCATGGGACGCACCATCACCTCAAAGTCCACGATCTTGCCCTCGGCATTGAACTGCACCATGTCAATGCCCTTCAGGTCTTTGCCGTTTACCTGCGCGCTGAACTCCAGCACCAGGCTCAGCCCATCGGCGCTGGCCAGTTCGCGGTGGTATTTGAAGTTCTCAAACACCTGAATCACATTACCCAAGATGAGTTGTACCGCCTGCGCGCTGGGGTAGGGCGTGTGCGCCATGGGCGAGCGGAACACGGCCTTGGGGTGCAGGATGCTGGCCAGCTCGCCCAGGTTCTTCTCCTCGATCATCTGGTGCCACAGCTTCAAGCTGGCGGCCACGGGTGCGGGCAGAGTTTGCTCTAGCCTGGGCGCAGCACCGGCCTTGGGCGCTTCGGCCTTCTCGGCGCCAAAAGCCAGGGCCAGCTCGGTGCCTTGCTTGATGGCGCGCTTGGCGTCCAGCTCGGCGGCCACATCGGCGCCGCCAATCAGGTGCACGGTCACGCCCGCTGCTTGCAGCTCGGCCTGCAGTTCACGCTGCGGGTCCTGGCCCGCACAGATCACCACGTTGTCCACCGGCAGCACCATGTCCTTGTCGCCCACGGTGATGTGCAGGCCCGCGTCGTCCACCTTGCGGTAGGTCACGCCGTTGACCATTTCCACCTGGCGGTTCTTCAGTGATGTGCGGTGGATCCAGCCCGTGGTCTTGCCCAGGCCGTCGCCCACCTTGCTGGTCTTGCGCTGCAGCAGGTAAACCTTGCGCGGCGTCTTCTCGATGTGCGCGGGCTTGAGTCCACCGGCGTGGGCAAACGTGGTGTCCACGCCCCACTCGGCAAAGAACTTGGCCTGGTCCAGGCTGGGGCTGGTGCCCTCATGAAGAAGAAATTCTGCTGTGTCAAAACCAATGCCGCCCGCGCCGATCAGCGCCACGGTCTGGCCCACGGGCTTTTTGTCGCGCAGCACATCCAGATAACCCAGCACCTTTGGGTGGTTAATGCCTTCAATCTCGGGCTTGCGTGGGCTCACACCCGTGGCCAGCACCACGTGCTGGAAGCCGGCGGTGGTCAGGTCTTGTGCGCTCACGCGCTTGCCCAGTTGCAGCGTCACGCCGGTGGCTTTGATCTGCGTGCCGAAGTAGCGCAGCGTTTCGTAGAACTCTTCTTTGCCCGGCACTTGCTTGGCCACGTTGAACTGGCCACCGATCTCGCTGGCCGCGTCAAACAGCGTGACCTCATAGCCGCGTTTGGCCGCTTCGGTAGAAAACGCCAGCCCGGCCGGACCAGCGCCCACCACGGCAATGCGCTCCTTGCGGGGTGCGGGGGTCGCCAGCATCAGCGTCTCGTGGCAGGCGCGCGGGTTCACCAGGCAGCTGGTGATCTTGCCGCCAAAGGTGTGGTCCAGGCAGGCCTGGTTGCAGCCTATGCAGGTGTTGATGGTGTGGGCTTTGCCGGCCGCGGCCTTGGCCACAAAGTCGGGGTCCGCCAGGAAGGGGCGGGCCATACTCACCATGTCGGCCTGGCCGTCCGCCAAAATCTGTTCTGCCACTTCAGGCGTGTTGATGCGGTTGGTGGCCACCAGCGGAATCTTCACCTTGCCCTTGAGCTGCTGCGTCACCCAGGCAAAGGCCGCGCGCGGCACCTTGGTGGCGATGGTGGGGATGCGCGCTTCGTGCCAGCCGATGCCGGTGTTCAGAATGGTGACACCCGCTGCCTCCAGCGCCTGCGCCAGTTGCACCACTTCTTCCTTGGACGAGCCGCCTTCCACCAGGTCCAGCATGGAGAGGCGGAAGATGAGGATGAAGTTAGTGCCCACCCGTGCGCGGGTGCGGCGCACGATCTCCAGCGGAAAGCGGATGCGGTTCTCATAGCTGCCGCCCCAGGCGTCGTCGCGGTGGTTGGTTTGCTGTGCGATGAATTCGTTGATTAGGTAACCCTCGGAGCCCATGATCTCCACGCCGTCGTAGCCCGCGCTTTGTGCCAGGGCGGCGGCGTTGGCGTAGTCCTCAATGGTCTGTTCCACCTCTTCGGTGGTCAGCGCGTGCGGGCGGAAGGGGCTGATCGGGGCTTTGAGCGCGCTGGGTGCGACCAGTTCGGGGTGGTAGGCATAGCGGCCAAAGTGCAGGATCTGCATGCAAATCTTGCCGCCCGCGGCGTGCACCGCCTCGGTCACCACCTTGTGTTTGTCGGCCTCTTTCTGCGTGGTCATCGCTGCGCCGCCGGGCATGGGGCGGGCGCGGTCGTTGGGGGCAATGCCGCCGGTCACGATGAGGCCCACGCCGCCCTTGGCGCGCTCGGCGTAAAAGGCGGCCATGCGTGCAAAGCCGTCACGCGCTTCTTCCAGGCCCACGTGCATGGAGCCCATGAGCACGCGGTTTTTCAGCGTCGTAAAGCCCAGGTCCAAGGGCGCAAGCATGTGGGGGTAGGTGAGGGCGGGTGTCGTCATGGGTGTCTCCTTTGTTGTTGGGTGGCTGCGGCGCAACTATGCAACCAGTTGCAGCAGTGTAGAAGTCTAGCGAAGTTTATGCAACTGGTTGCATAGTTAGAGGGCTGCCCTTAGACTCGCCAGCATGTCGCTTGCCCACGCCGTGCTCACCTCCCTGATCGAAAAACCGTCCTCCGGCTACGAGCTGGCGCGCCGCTTCGACAAGTCCATCGGCTACTTCTGGCACGCCACCCACCAGCAGATCTACCGCGAACTGGCCCGCATGGAAGACAAAGGCTGGATCGTCTCCGACACCGCCCCCGACGCCGGCGCCACCCGCAAGCGCGAATACAAGGTGCTCCCCGCCGGCCGCGCCGAGCTGGTGCGCTGGACGCAGGAACCCACGGCCCCTATCGATCTGCGCGACGAATTCACCGTGAAGCTGCGCGCCGATGCGGCGCTGGGCGAGGTGGATTTAAGTGGTGAACTGCACGAACGCATCGCCCACCACACAGAGCGCCTGGCGCACTACCGCGCGATTGAGGCGCGCGACTTTGCGCGGGGGGATGCGATGCCGCGCGCCAAGCGGCTGCAGCACCTGATCCTCAAGAAGGGGATCATGTACGAGGAAGGGAGCATCGCCTGGGCGAGGGAGGCGTTGGGGGTTTTGGAGGGGGTTAGTTGAGCCAATCCTCAGGCGGTGTTTGGATCAGAACTCAAACCCACACGCATGCAAAAATACCGGCTAACTCGGAAATAACATCGCAATGAAAGTTGTCACATTTACAGTTTTCACACTGTTTGCCAGTGTTGTTCTGCTTTTATCTGCCTGTACAGGTGCGGTTCCTAAATCCCCAAAGCCATATATACCGCCTGAACTTGTTTCAGCTGAAGAGTACTCAGATGGAGAGCTTACCGGGCGACAAATTGAAGACCTTTTAACCGGAAAAACTCTTTTTGGTGTAGGAGAGGCCACTGGCGACAGGCGAGTTAACTATAGATACCAATTGGCTTTCAAACCTGAGGGCATTGTTTTCTCGGGGGATCGAGAGGTTGCTGGCAAATGGTCGATTGTTGGGGATGCAATCCATATCAGCATTCCTGGCTGGCGAAATCCGATTTCTATTGCCAACGTATTTGTATCCAATGGAAAAGTGGAGTTCAGGAGTAGGTTGGGGCAGGCTTGGCTCACGCAGTATTAATGGTAGATTGCTGAGCGTCCTCTCCTTGGGATTTACATGAAGTCCACTGACCCCAAAATAACAAAGCCCGGCAGTGCCGGGCTTTGTTATTTTGGCGGCGCTAGCTGATGTGGACCAGCGCCGCTTGCGTGTATCAGGCCGCCAACTTGGCAATCCCATTGGCCGCTTCAGCCAGCGCCTCAGCCTTCTTCGCGTCACCCATGGCCACACCTTCGGCGCGCACAAAGCGCACGTCGGTGATGCCCAGGAAACCGAACACGGTTT
Organism: Rhodoferax sp. XS2R6; assembly: GCF_056521365.1. NCBI lineage: Bacteria > Pseudomonadati > Pseudomonadota > Betaproteobacteria > Burkholderiales > Comamonadaceae > Rhodoferax > Rhodoferax sp. XS2R6. Next base: position 433,783 of record NZ_JBWMAY010000004.1, read on the forward strand.
GCAGGTAGCTCTCTTGGTGCTCAGCTGCACGGCCCCAGTCGTTGGTGGAGTAGACGCCGCCGCGGGTGGAGGCCACGATCACGGTCTTGCCGCCGGCCAGGCCCTTGGGACCAGTCTCGGTGTAGGTGAAGGTGCGGCCGACTTGGGCGATGCGGTCGATCCAGGACTTGAGCTGGCTGGGGATGCTGAAGTTGTACAGCGGAGCGCCCACCACGATCACGTCGGCAGCCAGGAACTGGGTTACCAGGGCTTCGGAGATGGCGTTTTCACGCTTTTGCACGTCAGTCTGGTCTGCGCCGGCGGGGGCGCGGAAGCCCAGCGAGTCGGCGGACAGGTGGCTGGGGGTGTCCACGGCCAGGTCCAGGTAGTCCACGGTGGTGTCGGGGTGGTTGCTGACCCACTGGGCCACGGTGTCCTTGGTCAGCTGGCGGGAGACAGAGTTGGCGCTCAGGATGCTGGAGTCGATGTGCAAGAGTTTCATGACAGGTCCTTAAAGGGGGTTAGTTCAATGGAACTAGTGTCTTTGAAAGTCGAATGTTTGATAAGTTGGCATATTTGCGTTAGATTGTCCTGAATTTGGAACAATGAAGAGGCTGACATGCAAGACACCAACGACATGCTGTACTTCGCCGAGGTGGTGGAACGCGGCGGTTTTGCGGCCGCAGGCCGCCATCTGGGCATTCCCAAATCCAAGCTCTCGCGCCGCGTGGCCGAGCTGGAAACCCGGCTGGGCGTGCGCCTGCTGCAGCGCACCACACGCAAGCTCTCGGTCACCGAGGTGGGCGAGGTCTACCTGCGCCACTGCATCGCCATGCGCGATGCGGCCGAGGCCGCGGCCGAGGCGGTGGAGCAGGTACAGACTGAGCCGCGCGGCACCATCCGCGTGGCCTGCCCGGTGACGCTGGCGCAGAGCACGGTGGGGCCCATCATGGCGCTGTTTCTGGCGCGCCACCCTCTCGTGCGGGTGGACATGCGGGTGAGCAACCGGGTGGTCGATCTGGTGGAGGAAGGGGTGGATGTGGCCCTGCGCGTGCGCCCCACGCTGGACGACAGCGGCAGCCTGGTGGTGAAGAAGCTGGGCGAGTCCAACACGGTGCTGGTGGCCAGCCCGCTCCAGCTGGAGCGCCAGGGGCAGCCGGCCTCACTCGATGACTTGGCGCGCATGGACACGATTTCCATGTCTGCGGTGGATGGGCGTGCCACGCTGGTGCTGCATGGCCCCGGCGGCGCGGTGCATACCTTGGTGCACCAGCCGCGTTATGTGGCTGACGACCTGTTGACCCTGAAATATGCGGCGCTGCAGGGCACGGGTATGTGTTTTTTGCCCGACTACATGTGCCGGCGTGAGATGGAAGAAGGCCGCCTGGTGCATGTGCTGCCGGGCTGGGCGCCGCCGCGCGGCATCTTCCACGCGGTGTATCCGTCGCGCCGCGGCATGGTGCCGGCGGTGCGGCGGTTTCTAGATTTTTTGGACGAACACACCAACAACGAGGGCATGCCCAAGCTGCCGCCGGGATGCCCCTCGATCGATTGATCAGCGCAGGCGCAGTGGGTCCAAGCGTCGCTCAGGCCGGGTGGTGGAGGCCAGGGCGCCGGGCTCGGTGATGGCCTCGGGGTCTACCCAGCCAAAGAACTTGCAGACCTCGGCGCGCTGGCGTTGGGTATCTGCGTAACCCAGGGCCATCAGCTCGCTGGTGTAGCCGCTTTCAAACAACAGGTAGCTGGCCAGTGCGGCGCCTTTCACATCCGCCTTTTGGGACGACACGCCCACACCGCCCAGCATGGTGCGCACGGCGTGTGGCAGGTCACCCACGTGGCGCGAGGCTACGGCGTCCAGGCGCTGGCTGGGGGCAATCACCAGCAGTTCCACGGGTTTTAGGGCGCTGGCCTTGCGCGCTTCTTCGGGCACCAGCTTGATGGTCTGGTTGACCCGCTGTACCCGCTCCACATCCACTGCCAGCGCATCCAAAAAGATGTTGGACAGCGCGTGGCCGGCAATCTGGGCGATGCTGGGGTAGGTGTTGGTGGTGTGCAGGTGGGCTTCGTTTTTGGGCTCGTGCATACGCCCGGCGCCCACCACCAGGATGCGCTCTGCACCTAAATGAATAGCGGGTGCCACGGGCGCACTCTGCCGCATGGAGCCGTCGCCAAAGTACTCGTCGCGCCCGTTGATGTGCAACTGCGTGGCCGGAAACACAAACGGGATGGCGCTGGACGCCAGCAGGTGCGCGTGGGTGATGCGGTCGCGCACCGCAAAACGCTGCGTGCGCACCCAGGGCATGAGGCGCTTGTCGCCCTCAAAAAACGTGACGTGGTCGCCCGTGCTGTAGCTCGATGCGGTGACGGCCAGCGCTTGCAGATGCCCCTCGCGCACCAGGTCAGGGATGCGCTCCAGCGGCACCAGCTTGTGCAGCAGCTCGCCCAGTGGTGTGTTGTCCAGCAGCGAGCGTGGCTTGATGCGCCGCCACTTGGCCAGCAGCCAACCTACCGAGAGCAGCGTGAGCCAAGTCGCACCGGAGCGCAGCATGCTCAGGTGGTCGGCGCGGTAGACCTGCTCGGCGCGGAAGTTGCGCCAGGTGTGGGCAATCATGCGCACCGTGGTGTCAAAGTTGTCGGCACCGCAGGCCAGCGCGGCGGCGTTGATGGCACCGGCGGATGTGCCTGCAATGATGGGGAAGGGGTTGGGCTGGTCACCCGCGCCACAGGCCAGGCGGATGTCGGCAATGGCTTCGAGCACGCCCACCTGGTAGGCCGCGCGGGCGCCACCACCGGTCAGCAGCAGGCCAGTGGTGGGCGGGGGTGGTGGGGCTTGGTGCATGGGTCCATTATGAAAAGCCGCCCGGGCTTGTAAACAGTTAAATGCGCGGGGTAAACCCTAGCAGTTCGATAGACTCCCAGCATTCAGGAGTTTTCATTCATGTCCGTGACCGCACAAGTTATCCACGACGCCTTGCAAGGCGTCATCGACCCCAACACCCAGCAGACCTTTGCCAGTGCCAAGGCCCTCAAGAACCTCACGCTACAGGGCGGCGACGTGCGCCTGGACCTGGAGTTGGCCTACCCGTGCAAGAGCCAGTGGCCCGCGATGGTGGACGCGCTGAGCGCCGCCGCCAAGACGGTGCCCGGTGTCACCAGCGTGCAAATCACGCCCAGCACCAAGGTGATTCCGCATGCCGTGCAGCGTGGTGTGCAGCTGCTGCCCGGTGTGAAGAACATCGTGGCCGTGGCCTCCGGCAAGGGCGGCGTGGGCAAGAGCACCACCGCTGCCAACCTGGCCTTGGCCCTGGCCGCCGAGGGCGCCACCGTGGGCCTGCTGGACGCCGACATCTACGGCCCCAGCCAGCCCATGATGATGGGTATTGAAGGCCGCCCCGAGTCCGACGACGGCAAGACCATGGACCCCATGCGCAACCATGGCGTGCAGGTCATGTCCATCGGCTTTCTGGTCGATGGCGACCAGGCCATGATCTGGCGCGGCCCCATGGCCACGCAGGCGCTGGAGCAGCTGCTGCGCCAGACCAACTGGAAAGACCTGGACTACCTCATCGTCGACATGCCACCCGGCACCGGCGACATCCAGCTCACGCTGAGCCAGCGCGTGCCCATGACCGGCGCCGTGGTGGTGACCACGCCGCAGGACATTGCGCTCTTGGATGCCAAGAAGGGCATCAAGATGTTCGAGAAGGTGGGCGTGCCGATTTTGGGCATTGTGGAAAACATGGCCGTGCACGTGTGCACCAACTGCGGCCATGTAGAACACATCTTTGGTGCCGACGGCGGCAAGAAGATGGCCGAGGGCTACGGCATGGACTACCTGGGCGCCTTGCCGCTGGCCTTGCACATCCGTGAACAGGCCGACAGCGGCCGCCCCACCGTTGTGGCCGAGCCCGATGGCGAGGTGGCCAACATCTACAAACGCATGGCGCGCCAGGTGGCCGTGAAGATTGCAGCGCAGGCCAAAGACTTCTCCAGCAAGTTCCCCACCATCACGATCAGCAAGAACAGCTGATTTTTAGATGAAATAGGGCTATAAGGCCCATGGATATTGCGCGAGCAGCTACCAAAAACGTAGCGCTTGTGTCGTGTCTTTGCGTGCTTCGCCGTGCGGTGTGCGCGTGGGCGTGCCCAGCGCAATCCAGCCCACCAGGGTTTCGCCAGGCTCGCAAAAGGCCTGGGCGATGTGCGGCGCGCGTGCCTTGTCGCCGCTGAGCATCTTGCCGGCAAAACCCAGCGCATGGGCCGCGTTCAAAAAGTTGGTAACGGCACCACCCACACACATCCACTGCTCGTGCGCGGGCACCAGCGGGTGGCCCAGGTCGATGCGGGCCAGCACCGCTACCGTCACCGGTGCACGCAGGGCGCGCTCGCGTTCCATGGCCACGCCTTCCGCGTCTTTGCCCTTGCGCTGGGCATGCTCGGCAAACAGATCGGCCAGCCGGTCGCGCGCAGCGCCCCGCACAACCACCAGCCGGAACGGCACCAGCTCGGCATGGTCGGGCGCGCGCAGCGCAGCGGCCACCATGGTCTGCAGCTGGGCGGTATCGGGGGCGGGTTCGGTCAGGTGTTTCACGCCCAGCGAATAGCGGCTGAGCAGGGTGTCGAGTGCGGTGGAGGTGTTCATGGCGGGGCAAGAATAGCAGGCGCGCCCGCATAATCGCGCTCCCCTCAACCACCGGACTTTGCGACATGAACCTTCTGGCTTCCATGAAATACTTGGTGGCGCTGAATGAGCACCGCCACTTTGCGCGCGCTGCCGAGGCCTGTCACATCACCCAGCCCGCGCTCTCCAATGCCTTGCGTGCGCTGGAGGAGGAGTTTGGGGTGGTGATTGTTCACCGGGGGCGCACGTTTGCAGGGCTGACCCAGGAGGGCGAGCAGGTGCTGTCGGCTGCGCAGCGCATGCTGCATGAACAGTTGGTGTTGCAGCAAACACTCAAGAGCACGGTGGACCGCCCGGCCGGTGGCTTGACCATCGGGGCGGTGCCCACGGCCATGCCGATTGCAGCGCGTTTTGCCGCCATGCTGCAGGCACGCCACCCGGGCATCATGCCTGTGGTGCTGTCCCTTAGTTCGTCGGAGCTGGAGAACCGGCTGGACAACCTCTCGATCGATTTGGGCCTGGGTTACACCGAGCGCATGGGCTTGCGTGGCGGCAAGCTCAAGGCCCTGCCGCAGTATGTGGAACATTACTTTTTGTTACGTCGTGCTGCCGTGCCACATGCGGTTGAATTGCAGGTGGGGGCGCCACTCACTTGGCAGGCCGCCGCTGGGCACGCTCTGTGCTTACTCACGCCCGACATGCACAACCGCACCATCGTTAACGCCGCCTTTGCCAGTGTGGGCTGCCAGGTGCAGGCCAGCATTGAAACCAACTCCATCTTGACCATGGCCTTGAGCGTGGTGGACGGGCAGGTGTGCAGTGTGATGCCGGGGGCATTGGTGGCGGCAGTGCGTGGCTACCGTGAGCTGGAGGCACTGCCGTTGGAGAGCCCGCAGGTGCTCACGCCCATCGGTTTTATGAGCCATGCGCAGGTGCGGCCTTCCAGGGCGATGGAGGCCGCCCAGGCGCTGGCGCACGATGCCGCATGGTTGCGCCATGCGGCGACATATAGCGGGCTTTTGTTACCGTTTTAATTGATTTTGGTCAAGCAAACTGGTGTACAAACGCCGGCTAGCGACCCTGGTTTTTAAAGGTTATTTCGTAGTCTGCGGGGGAGGTCCTGCAGTTTTGGATTGGACATCGATGTTTCCTTTTACCGGTCCCGCACGGCGGGTCAATGCGGCGGCCCGCAAGTTCGCTGCCAGCCTGCCAGGCGTTTTTTCTCTGGATGGCAAGCAGCGTGTGCTGGTGCAAGACCGCCAGGTCGCTGTGCTGCGCAATGGCCAGCACACCCTCAATCTCGACTTCGCACTGCCCGATGGTTTTAGCCAGGCCACTGGTTTGGTGGCCACGGTGTTTGTGCGCGATGGCGATGACTTCATCCGCATCACCACCTCGGTGCGCAAGCAGGACGGTCAGCGTGCGATCGGCACGCCTTTGGACCGGTCGCAGCCGGCCTATAACGATTTGTTACAAGGTCGTGCACATCTGGGGTACGCCACCATTTTTGGCAAGCAGTACCTGACGCGTTACGAGCCGGTGCACGATGCCTCGGGCCGTGTGATCGGAATTTTGTTTGTGGGGCTGGACATCACCGCCTCGCCCGGCATGGGTTTGTCGGCCGCCATGGCATGGCGTGTTTCCACGGTGTATGCGGTGGTGCAAGCCATATTTCTTGGCTTGGGCGGACAGCTGGACCAACCCATGGAATGGGGGATGGCCGCCGTGATGCTGGTGCTGTTGTGGATCAGCACCTATGGGCTCATGAACCACTTTGTGGCCCGGCCTCTCAGTGCGGGCAGGGCGGCTTCGCAGCGCATGGCCTCTGGCGATCTGACCCAGCAGGTGCATGTCAACTCCAGCGACGACATTGGCCAGGTGCTGTTGGCCATCAACAGCATCAATGTGGGGCTGACGGTGTTGATCGACAAGGTGCGTGGCTCCGCGTCCGTGGTGTCCATGGGCACCAACGAAATTGCCGATGGCAACGTGGACTTAGCCAATCGCACGGAAAAACAGGCCAGCGAAGTGAATGCAGCGGCCTCTGCCGTGCATGAGCTGACCGCCACTGTGGCGCAAACGGCCGATCAGGCGGCCCAGCTCAACAGCCTAGTCGCGTCAGTTTCCGGGGTGGCTAGCAACGGCGGTGCTGTGGTGCAGCAGGTGGTGCACACCATGGGGCAGATTTCGGCCAGCGCCCACAAGATCAACGACATCATTGCGCTCATTGAAGGCATTGCTTTCCAGACCAACATCCTGGCCCTGAACGCTGCGGTGGAAGCCGCCCGTGCTGGCGAGCAGGGGCGTGGTTTTGCGGTGGTGGCATCCGAGGTGCGCAGCCTGGCGCAGCGCTCGGCCAATGCCGCCCACGAGATCAAGGACCTCATCAGTGCGTCGGTCAGCAGCGTGGCCGCTGGCAGCACCCTGGTAGACAAGACGCGCGAGGCCATGGAGCACATCACTGGCTCCATTTCTGAAGTGGTGCGCTACATCGACGGCATTGCCCATGCCAGCCAGGAGCAGCGCGCTGGCATCGAGAGCGTGAACCGCAGCGTCTCCGAGATCGACCAGATGACGCAGCAAAACGCGGCGCTGGTGGAGCAAGCCGCCGCCGCCGCCATGAAGATGCGCGACCAAGCTCACACCCTGGGCGCGGCAGTTAACAGCTTCAAGACCCATTCATAAATGCTGCTGTGCAGCATTTATTTTTTGAATCAATGCATGTGATGAATCAATTGGATTCATCCGGCTTGACCTGTGACACTTCGGCCCGCCACGTTGGATGCTGGTGAGCCAGTGTTTTCATCAATCCCAAAGGAGACTTAATGTCTGGATTACTCGATAAGGAACGGATCATTGCCGGTCCCGGCTTCAACCGATGGCTGGTACCCCCAGCCGCTCTGGCCATTCACTTGTGCATCGGCATGGCCTATGGCTTCTCGGTGTTCTGGTTGCCCCTGTCCAAAGCTTTAGGTATCAAGGACGCCATCAAATGCGCTCCCGATGTCGGCTTCTGGGGGCAGCTGTTCACCACCAGTTGTGACTGGCAAATCTCCACCCTGGGTTGGATGTACACGCTGTTCTTTGTGTTGCTGGGTTCCAGCGCTGCCACATGGGGCGGTTGGCTGGAACGTGCAGGTCCGCGCAAGGCCGGCGTGGTGTCGGCGGTGTGCTGGTGTGGCGGTATGTTGATCTCTGCCATCGGTATCAAGACCCACCAGTTCTGGCTCATGATTCTGGGCTCCGGCGTCATTGGCGGCATTGGCCTGGGCCTGGGCTACATCTCGCCCGTATCTACGCTGATCAAGTGGTTCCCGGACCGCCGTGGCATGGCCACCGGCATGGCCATCATGGGCTTTGGCGGCGGTGCCATGATCGGCTCCCCGCTGGCGGCTGACCTGATGAAGTACTTTGCCACCCCCACCGATGTGGGCGTGATGCAGACCTTCGTGGTGATGGCGTTGATCTACTTTGTGTTCATGATGGCCGGTGCCTTTGGCTACCGCGTGCCCGAAACTGGCTGGAAGCCCGCAGGCTGGACCCCTCCGCCCGCACAGGTGAACAACGCCATGATCACGCAAAAACATGTGCACGTGAAAAAGGTCTGGGGCATTCCCCAGTTCTGGCTCATTTGGATGGTGCTGTGCATGAACGTGAGCGCCGGCATCGGTGTGATCGGTATGGCTTCGCCCATGTTGCAAGAAGTGTTCGGCGGTTCCTTGATCGGTATCCCCGCCAAATTCGGTGAGCTGGACAAAACCCAGCTGGCCGCAATTGCCACGGTGGCCGCCGGCTTTACTGCGCTGCTCTCGCTGTTCAACATTGGTGGCCGTTTCTTCTGGGCCAGTCTGTCCGACAAGATGGGTCGCAAGATCACCTACATCGTGTTCTTCGTGTTGGGTGGCCTGATGTACTTCAGCGTTCCCGGCAGCGCTGCAGCAGGCAGCATTGTGCTGTTTGTGGGTGCCTTCTGCGTGATCTTGAGTATGTACGGCGGCGGCTTTGCCACCGTGCCCGCCTACCTGGCGGACATCTTCGGCACCCAGATGGTGGGCGCGATCCACGGCCGTTTGTTGACCGCCTGGGCGACCGCTGGCGTGTTGGGCCCGGTGGTGGTGAACTACATGCGTGAGTACCAGTTGGGTCTGGGCCTTCCGCGTGAACAGGTCTACAACCAGACCATGTACATCCTGGTGGGCATGCTGGTGGTGGGCTTGATCTGCAACCTGCTGGTGCGTCCGCTGGACAACAAGTGGTTCATGACCGACGCTGAACTGGCAGATGAGAAGAAGCTGGCGCACGAGCGTGCTGCGGCATCGGAAGTTGGCACCAGCTCTGGCGGCGCAGACACCATTCCTACCTGGGTGGTGGCTTTTGCCTGGTTGGCCGTGGGCCTGCCCTTGGCATGGGGTGTGTACCGCACCTTGCTGAGCGTGGCCAAGTTCTTTGCCTGATCGGCCGATAACGGCAGACACGTAACGAAGACCGCTTTCCCCGCTGTGCGCAGCCTTACCCCCACTTGCAAAACAGGCTTTGGGTTGGGCATTGCGCTGAGGCGAGGATTGCGGGTATTAACCAAGGCAGGCGCGGAGACTTTTTTCCGCGCCTGTCTGCCCTTTGGGGCAGTAACGACTGGGGGTGATATGAGTGAGCAGAAAGTGGTGTTGTACAACGGCCCGGCCGGTGGCTGGGGTGCCTTGCGCAGTGTGGGCAAGGCCTTGCTCAAGCAGGACATTCCCATCAAGGGAGCCAAGACCCTGCTGTCCGCAAACCAGCCCGATGGTTTTGACTGCCCGGGTTGTGCCTGGCCCGACCGCAACCATGCCTCCACGTTTGAATTTTGCGAAAACGGCGCCAAGGCCGTGGCCGCCGAGGCGACCGCACGCCGTGTGACGGCTGATTTTTTTGCGCAGCACACCGTGGCCGAGCTGGCCACACAAAGCGACTTTTACCTGGAAGACCAGGGCCGCCTGACCGAACCCATGGTCTATGACGCGGCGACTGACAAATATTTACCCATCGCCTGGGACGACGCCTTTGCGCTGATTGCCAAACACCTGAATGCGCTGCCCGACCCGAACGAGGCCATCTTCTACACCTCGGGTCGCGCCAGCAACGAGGCCGCTTTTTTGTACCAGCTGTTTGTGCGCGAGTACGGCACCAACAACTTCCCCGACTGCTCCAATATGTGCCACGAGCCCAGCGGCACCGGCATGCGCGAGAGCGTGGGTGTGGGCAAGGGCACCGTCACGCTGGACGACTTTGAGCAGGCCGACGCCATCTTCATCTTCGGCCAGAACCCTGGCACCAACCACCCACGCATGCTGGGTGAGCTGCGCCAGGCCGCCAAGCGCGGCGCGCGCATTGTGAGCCTGAACCCGCTGCGCGAGCGTGGGCTGGAGCGTTTTGCCGACCCACAGGACAAGCTGCAGATGGCCACGGGCGGCGACACGCAGATCAGCACCCACTATTTTCAGCTGCGCATTGGCGGCGACTTTGCCTTTGTCAAAGGCATGATGAAACACTTGGTGGAGCTGCAAGACCAGGGCGAGGACGTGCTGGACCAGGCTTTTATTGCAGAACACACCACGGGCTTTGATGCGCTGCTGGCCGACCTGCGCGCCGAATCGTGGGACCTGCTGGAGGCCGAGTGCGGCTTGGTGCAGGAGCAGATCCGCGCCGCTGCCGAGGTGTACCGCCAGGCCCGCAGCGTGATTGCTTGCTGGGGCATGGGCATCACCCAGCACCAGAACTCGGTGGCCACCATTCAGATGATCGTCAACCTGCTGCTCATGCGCGGCAACATCGGCCGCCCTGGCGCCGGGCCTTGCCCGGTGCGTGGCCACAGCAATGTGCAGGGCGACCGCACCATGGGTATTTGGGAGGCACCGCCGGTGGCGCTGCTGGACAACCTGCAGAAGGTGTTTGGTTTTGAACCCCCGCGCGCGCATGGCTACAACACGGTGGAGTCCATCCAGGCCATGCTCGACGGCCATGGCAAGGTGTTTTTTGCGCTGGGTGGCAACTTTGCCGCCGCCACGCCCGACACCGTGCAGACCTGGAAGGCGCTGCGCAACTGCGACCTGACGGTGCATGTGACCACCAAGCTCAACCGCAGCCACATCGTGCATGGCAAGGCCGCGCTGATCTTGCCCTGCCTGGGCCGCACCGAGATCGACATGCAGGCCGCTGGCGTGCAGGGCGTGACGGTGGAGGACTCCATGAGCATGGTGCACATCTCGGTGGGGATCAACCCACCCGCGTCTGAGCAGTTGCTGTCCGAGCCGGCCATCGTGGCCCGCCTGGCCGCTGCTACTTTGGCGGGCCGCAGCCAGACGCCCTGGCTCTGGCTGCTGGAAGACTACAGCCGCATCCGCGACAAGATCGAGGCCGTGTTCCCCGACTTCAAAGACTTCAACCAGCGCGTCAAAGTGCCCGGCGGCTTTCGCCTGCGCAACACCGCCAGCGAACGGGTGTGGAACACCGCGAGCCACAAGGCCGTGTTCAAAACCCACCAGGTGCCCACCGGCACGCCGTTGCAGCGTGCCCGCGAGCGCAAGGGTGACGCGATTGTGTTTGCGCTGATGACCACACGCTCGCACGACCAGTACAACACCACCATCTATGGTGCCGACGACCGCTACCGCGGCGTCTACGGCCAGCGCCGCGTGGTGTTTGCCAATGCTGAAGACATCCGCGCGCTGGGTATGAAAGATGGTGACTGGATCGACTTCCAGACCGTGTGGGACGATGGCGAGGAGCGCCGCGCCGACGGCTTCAAGCTGGTGAGCTACAACATCCCGCGCGGCTGTGTGGCCGCCTACTACCCCGAGACCAACCCGCTGGTGCCCCTGTCCTCGGTGGCGGCCAATGCGGGCACGCCCACGTCCAAATGCATTCCTGTGCTCATGCTGCCTCACCAGCGCAAGGAGGCGCAGGCCGCATGAGTGAGGACTTGTCTGGCGCCTTGCTGCGCGCCTTGGCAGAGGATGGGGCTCCGGTCTCGATTCCGCGCCTGGGCAAACGCCTGGGCGTGGGGGCCAGCGTGGTGATGCGGGCCCTCACGCTTATGGGCGATGCGGTGCTGGGCGGCCAGGTCGGGCCGGGCTGGGTGCATATGCGCCATGAAGAGGGGCGCTGGGTGGTGAGCCTGACCGAGGCCGGGCGCCAGCACTGTGCGCAACGCAGCCATGGATGACACGCTGGTGGACCTGCCCGGCCCGCTGAGTCGCAGCCAGGTGCTGCGCCAGCCCGACGGGCTGCTGCTGAGCGACACCTTGGCGGCCGAGGTGCCTGTGGCGCTGGTGTTCAACGGCATCTCACACACGGTGATGATGGCCACGCCGCAAGACCTGGAAGCCTTTGCCCTGGGCTTTGCGCTGAGCGAAGGCATTCTGGACCACGCCAGCCAGTGCTTTGGCATGGAAGTACTGCCGGTGCAGATGGACGGCAGCCCCGCGCTGGAAGTGCAGCTGGAGATTGCCACCCCCTGTTTTGCCCGCCTGAAAGACCAGCGCCGCAGCATGGCGGGCCGCACCGGTTGTGGCGTGTGCGGGCTGGACAGCCTGCAGGCGCTAGACCTGGCGCCACCCCGCATTCCCGAGCAACCTTGGGTGCGTGCGCTGCCCGTGGCCACGGTGCTGCGCGCGTTCGAGGCCATGGCGCCGCGGCAAGTGCTCAACGCGGTCTGCGGCTCGCTGCACGCCGCGGCCTGGGCCACGCCGGAGGGTGAGGTGACGCTGCTGATGGAAGACGTGGGCCGCCACAACGCGCTGGACAAATTGCTGGGCACACTGGCCCGCAGCGGCCGCCTGGGGCCGCAGGGTGAGCCTGGCTGGGTGCTCATGAGCAGCCGCGCCAGCCACGAGCTGGTGCGCAAGTGTGTGCGTCTGCAGGTACCGCTGCTGGCCACCATTTCGGCTCCCACCGACTTGGCCGTGGCCATGGCGCAGCACGCTGGCCTGCAGCTCTGGGGCTTGTGCCGCGCACCACGCGCAGTCCTCTACACCCCCTGAGTCGGCCCACGCCTGGCTCCGCTGGCCCCTAAGGCTCTGGGGAATAGGGGGCGGGGTGAATAATGGGCTACTTGCGGGGCGTGTGTGCCTTCCCTGAGGAGCTTCCCTTGAAATTGTCTTTTTTTGCCCTGGGCTGGCGTACCTTGTGGCGCGATGTGCGCTCGGGCGAACTGCGCCTGCTGATCCTGGCCGTCACGCTGGCGGTGGCGGCGCTGACCGCGGTGGGCTTTTTTGCCGACCGCTTGCAGGGCGGCCTGCAGCGCGATGCGCGCCAGCTGCTGGGAGGCGATGCCGTCATCTCCAGCGACAACCCGCCGCCCGAAGCCTTTGAGGCACAGGCCCGCGCCTTGGGCCTGCAGATCGTGCACACGCTGGGCTTCCCGACCATGGCCCGCGCCAGTGACGCGCAGGGTGGGGCGGCCAAATTGGTGGCGCTCAAGGTGGTGGAGCCGGGTTACCCGCTGCGTGGCAGCCTGCGTGTGAGCACGGCTGCCGACGGCCCGGACGCGCCCACCAAAGACACACCCGCCAAAGGCAAAGCCTGGGTGGATGCGCCGCTGCTGGAAGCCATTGGCCTGAACGTGGGCGACACGCTGTTGCTGGGCGACAGCCAGTTCACCGTAGACCGCATCATCGTGATCGAGCCCGACCGCGGCGGCGGTTTCATGAACTTTGCGCCGCGCGTCATGATCTCGCAGCCCGACCTGGCCGCCACCGGCCTGGTGCAACCGGCCAGTCGCCTGAACTACCGCCTGGCGGTGGCGGGTAACGAGCCTGCCGTGAAACGTTTTGTCGACTGGGCCGATGCCCAAGTCAAGGGCGGGGTGCGTGGCGTGCGTGTGGAGTCGCTGCAAAGCGGCCGCCCCGAGATGAGCCAGACGCTGGACCGGGCGCAAAAGTTCTTGAGCTTGGTGGCGCTCTTGGCCGCCTTGCTCAGCGCGGTGGCGGTGGCCTTGGCCGCGCGCGCCTTTGCCGCCAACCATCTGGACGATTGCGCCATGCTGCGCGTGTTGGGCCTGTCCCAGCGCACCATTGCCAGCGCCTACGCGTTTGAGTTTGCGCTGGTGGGCCTGTTTGCTAGCGGCCTGGGCGTGGCGCTGGGCTTTGGTGTGCATTACCTGTTTGTGGCGCTGCTGGCGGGGCTGGTGGATGCGGCCTTGCCTGCGGCATCGCTGTGGCCGGTGCTACTGGGCGTGGGCATGGGGCTCACGCTGCTCATGGCCTTTGGTTTGCCGCCTGTGTTGCAGCTGGCCCAGGTGCCTGCGCTGCGTGTGATCCGCCGGGATGTGGGCAACCTGCGCCCCGCGTCGCTGGGGGTGCTGGCGATTGGTGTGGCGGGTTTTGCCGCGCTGTTGATGACGGTGAGCAGCGACCTGCTGCTGGGCCTGATTGCCGTGGGCGGTTTTGCGGCGGCCGTGCTGGTGTTTGCCGCCCTGAGCTGGGTGGCTGTGAAGGTGTTGCGCAAGAGCGTGAACGAGGCCACGGCCCCGCGTTGGCTGGTGCTGGCCACACGCCAAATCTCGGCCCGTCCGGCCTACACCGTGGTGCAGGTGAGTGCGCTGTCGGTCGGTTTGCTGGCACTGGTGCTGCTGGTGCTGTTGCGTACCGATCTGATCAGCAGCTGGCGCAAGGCCACGCCGCCCGATGCGCCCAACCGCTTTGTCATCAACGTGATGCCCGAGCAGTCCGAGGCCTTCCAGAAGGCACTGACCGACGGTGGCGTGACCAAGTTCGACTGGTACCCCATGATCCGCGGCCGCCTGGTGGCCGTGAACGGCAAGGCCGTGTCCCCCGACGACTACACCGAAGACCGTGCCAAGCGCCTGGTAGACCGTGAATTCAACCTCTCCCACAGCAGCAAAAATCCGCCGCACAACGATGTGATTGCCGGCCGTTGGACCGAGGACGAAGAGGGCGCCGTGAGTGTGGAAGAGGGCATTGCCAAGACGCTGAACTTGAAGCTGGGCGACAGCCTGCGCTTTGACATTGGCGGGGTGCAGACCGAGTCCAAGATCACCTCGCTGCGCAAGGTGGACTGGGGCTCCATGCGCGCCAACTTCTTTGTGATGTACCCGGTGGGTGTGCTCAAGGACGTGCCCAGCACCTACATGGGCGCCTTCAAGGCGCCCGAGACCAAGGGCTTTGACAACGCGCTGGTGCGTGCGTTTCCCAACATCACCAATGTGGACATGACCAGCACCATCAACCAGGTGCAGCGGGTGCTGGATCAGGTGATCCGTGCAGTGGAGTTTTTGTTTGGCTTTACGCTGGCCGCCGGCCTGGTGGTGCTGTTTGCCGCAGTCACTGCTACGCGCGAGGACCGCGCACGCGAGTTCGCCATCATGCGCGCCGTGGGCGCGGGCAGCAGCCTGCTGCGCCAGGTGCAGCGCACCGAGCTGGCCGGTGTGGGCCTGTTGGCGGGCTTCCTAGCTTCCATTGTGGCTGCCGCGGTGGGCTGGGCGCTGGCGCGTTTTGTGTTCGAGTTCGACTGGACCGTGCAGCTCTGGGTGCCGCTGGTAGGCGCTTTGGCCGGCGCGGTGCTGGCCCTGGCCGCTGGGTGGTGGGGCCTGCGCGATGTGCTGCGCCGCCCGGTGGTGGAGACTCTGCGCCGCGCGGCTACCTGATTTACTATACTTTTGATAGCTGCTTGCGCAATATCCATGGGCGCTAGAGGCTGATTTGACTTGAAAATGGATGCAACACAGCTGGTGTAGCCAAAATGGCTTCCATCGAAGCGAAAACGACTACACGCCACACTTGTGTTTTGTAAATTTGTCTGTAATATCAGTCTTTAATTAGATTTAGATTGAAATTACGGACATGAAATACGAAGAGCGGCCTCTTTTGACACCGCAGCATCTGGCAGAGGCCCAGGCGCTGGGTGACAAGCTCGCCCGGCTTCGGCAGGCCCGCAAAATCCGCCAGGCCGATGCGGCTGCACGTGCCGGTTTGTCCCGTTCCACCGCGGTGTTGATTGAAAAGGGTGACGCCAGTCGCACGCTGGCACAGATTTATCGCTACCTGGAGGCCATTGCCCCTGGGCTGTCGCTGCCAGCCTTGCTGCAAGAGAGCGACCCTTCGCTCAGCGCTCTGGCGCAGGCAGAGGCTACCCAGCGCGTGCGGCCCATGTCAGCATCTGAACTGCAGTCGCTGGACTTCTGATGCCGCAGCGCACGTTGTATGTATTCACCCACCTGACCGAGGGCTGGGCGCCCGCCGGGCGACTATCGCTCACGCAAGAGCGCGATGTGGTGGCCTCCAGTTTTGCCTATGGCACTCGTTATATCGACCGGCCAGATGCTTTTGACATCGACCCTGTCAGCCTGAGTCTGGCCGACAAAACACGTGTACGCGGTGCAGAGCTGTTCCCCATCAACCAGCTTACCCAGTTCGGCGGCATTCGGGATGCCGCGCCCGATGCGTGGGGACGTCGCGTCATCGAGGCCCAGCGCCGCGTGCCTGCCAACAGCCTGACAGAGGCCGATTATTTGTTGGGCGCGGGCAGCGACCGCGTGGGCGCGTTGGACGTGCGCGAGTCGTTGGACAGTCCGGTCCACGCGGGAGCAGCGCCCATCCGCTCGCTGCCCTACATGCTGGAGGCCGCCGAGCGCATTGAGCAAGGCCTGCCCATCCCTGCTGCACTGGCCGATGTATTTGGAGCCGGCCCCAGCGCGGGTGGCGCGCGGCCCAAGGCCTCGGTGCGTGACGAGGCGGGCGTGCTTTGGCTGGCCAAGTTCGCTGCCGTGGGCGACACCTTGGACATGGCCTGGGCCGAGAGCTGCACCCTGCAACTGGCCAGTCGCTGTGGCTTGGCGGTACCCGAAGCCAAGGTCGTGGACATCGGCGGCAAGTCCGTATTGCTGGTGCGCCGGTTTGACCGCATCGCGGCTGCCACTGGCATAGAACAACGCCTGCCCTTTGTCAGCGGTCTGACGCTGGTGGCGTGTGATGAATTCGAATCTCGCGCCAAAGGTTATGGCCACCTGGCCCAAGCCATCCGCGAGCATGTGCACCCCAGCCAGATCCGCGCCAATTGCGAAGAGCTATTCGGTCGCATGGTGTTCAACATCTTTGTCAGCAACGATGACGACCACCTGCGTAACCACGGTTTCTTGCGCAGCACGCAACTCCCCGGCTGGTCCCTCAGTCCGCTTTACGACGTGGTGCCGCGCCCCAGCGTGGCATTTGAGCGCCAACTGCATCTGCATGTGGGCCTGCAAGGCAAGCTGGCCACGCTGGACAATGCTATGTCCGCCTACAGCGCATTTGTTCCGCAGCGCACCACGGCGGTGGCTATCATCCGCCGCATCTGGGGCGAGCTGCGCCAGTGGCGAACACAGTTTGAAGACATGGGTGCCACTGGCAGATTGCTGGACCAATTGGCCCCCGCCATGCGCGACCTGGACGACATTGCCTCGCCCGCGCTACAAACTGAAATACGAAAGTTGATGGCTCCATGACAGAAGAAACATCCGAAACCCCCACCGGCATCACCCCCTTTGAATGGATAGGCGGCGAGCCAGTGATCCGCAGCCTGGTGGACCGCTTTTACGACCTGATGGACTTGGAGTCCGGCTACGCTGCACTGCGCGCTGCGCACGGCAGCTCGCTGGATAAAGCGCGTGACCACTTGTTTTGGTTTTTGTGCGGCTGGATGGGCGGGCCCGACTACTTTGTGGAACGCTTTGGCCACCCGCGGCTGCGGGCGCGGCACATGCCGTTCAAGATTGGCATTCTGGAGCGCGACCAGTGGCTGGCCTGTATGGACCAGGCCATGGGGGATACCGGGGTTCCCGTCGAACTGCGCGAGCGGCTCAAGACCTCGTTCTTCCAGACCGCGGACTGGATGCGCAACGTAGGCACTTAGCCCTGCTGCAAGGACCAAGCCCCATGGAAAACCTTGATGTGATGGTCTTGCGTGCCCTGTGCGGCTGGCGCCAAGCCGGGCGGCGTGCGCTGCTGGCCACCGTGGTGCGCACCTGGGGTTCCTCGCCACGGCCCGTGGGGTCCATCATGGCCTTGTGTGAGGACGGTGCCGTGGTCGGCTCGGTATCGGGTGGCTGCATCGAGGATGATTTAATTTTTCGTTTCACGCGGGCCTACGCGTCTGACGGTGCAACCCGTGGCGATGCCACGCAGCAGATCCCCAGCGGCGCACCGCAGCGCGTGAAGTACGGCATCACCGCCGATGAGGCTCACCGTTTTGGCCTGCCCTGTGGCGGTACGCTGGAGCTGCTGCTGGAGTTTGATCCCGATGCGGCCAGCTTGGCCGATCTGGTGGTCCGGCTGGAGCAGGGCCAGCTGGTGCGCCGCACGGTGCAACTGGCCGATGGCGCGGTGGGCCTGCAGGCCACTACCACGCCGGCGGCACTCAGCGTGTCAGACAGCACACTGACCAACACCTTTGGGCCCGAATACCGCCTGCTCATCATCGGCGCAGGCCAGCTCAGCGAGTACGTCGCCACCATGGCCCAGTTCAGCGGTTTTGCGGTGACCGTGTGCGACCCGCGCGAGGAGTACCGCGGCGCCTGGGCCGTGCCCGGTGTGGTGGTGAACAGCGGCATGCCCGACGAGGTGGTGACTGCCTTTGCGCCCGACCGCCGCAGCTGCGTGATCGCGCTGACGCACGACCCCAAGCTGGATGACTTGGCGCTGCTGGAGGCGCTGAAGTCCGACGCCTTCTACATTGGCGCCATTGGCTCGCGCCGCAACAACGCCGCGCGCCACCAACGCATGGTGGAGCACCTGGGCCAGACACCACAAACGCTGGCACGTTTGCGTGGCCCCATCGGTATTTACATCGGTAGCAAGACGCCGCCCGAGATTGCGGTGAGCGTGATGGCCGAAATACTGGCCGTGAAAAACGGCGTGGCTCTGCCGCGCGATGTGGATGTGTCGCACGCCAAGGGCGGGCTGGAGGGTTAGCTAGCCGCGGTTCAGCGGCTGCAGCAGTACCACCAGCGCGCCCGCGCCACCCTGCGCGGGCTGGGCCTGCACAAAGGCCACCACCTCGCTTTTTTGCACCAGCCACTTGTGCACCTTGTCTTTGAGTACCGGCGCCTTGCCGGGCGAGCCCAGGCCTTTGCCGTGCACCACCCGCACGCAGCGTATGCCCTGTTTATGTGATTCGCGGATGAAGGCACCCAGCGCCTCGCGCGCCTCGTCGCTGCGGTAGCCATGCAGGTCAATCTGCTTTTGGATGCTCCACTTGCCCTTGCGCAGCTTCTGCGTCACGTCGGTGCCCACGCCGGGGCGTCTAAAGCTCAGGTTGTCGTCGGTGTCCAGCAGCGTGGTCACGTCCACCTCGTCGCTGATGGCCTCTTGCAGTGCGGCCGCATCGTCCAGCAACTGCTGTTTGGGGATGGGCTTGGGCGGCGCGGGTGCCAGTGCGGCCCGCTGGGGCGGGGCCATGGGTTTGACCTTGCCAATAGCGGCTTGGAACAGGTTGCTGGCGGCGGCCTTGCGTTTGGCGTCCAGCGCCTTTTGCGCGGCCACGGCAGCCTCACGCGCAGCCTGGGCTTCGATTTCCTTTTTGACCAGCTTCAGGTCGGACAGGGCGTTGATCTTCATGGCAGCCCCTTAGAGTAAACCGGCCTCGGCCATGGACAGTGCCTGGCCCGGCCCAACAATGATGTGGTCCAGCACACGCACGTCCACCAGCGCCAGCGCGGCCTTCAGCGTCTGGGTCAGGGCCTCGTCGGCACGGCTGGGTTGCACAGTACCACTGGGGTGGTTGTGCGCCAGCACCACGGCAGCCGCGCTGTGGTGCAGCGCGCGAATGACGACTTCGCGCGGGTAGACCGAGGTTTGGGTCAGCGTGCCGCGGAACAGCTCTTCCATGGCCAGCAGCTTATTTTGTGTGTCCAGAAACAGCACAGCGAAGACTTCATGGCCCTTGGCCGCCAGGTGCAACTGCAGGTAGTGCTTCACAGCCTGCGGGTCGGCAAACACCTCGCGCTCCTGCAGGCGCTGGGCCATGGCACGACGCGCCAGTTCCAGCACCGCCACAATCTCGGCGCGCTTGGCGGGGCCCAGGCCCTTGACGCGCTTGAGGTCGTCCGCAGTCGCGCTCAAGAGC
Source organism: Rhodoferax sp. XS2R6 (assembly GCF_056521365.1). Classification (NCBI taxonomy): domain Bacteria; kingdom Pseudomonadati; phylum Pseudomonadota; class Betaproteobacteria; order Burkholderiales; family Comamonadaceae; genus Rhodoferax; species Rhodoferax sp. XS2R6. Next base: position 453,476 of record NZ_JBWMAY010000004.1, read on the forward strand.
CCCGCTATGCCTCCAAACCCGCCCTGGCCCTCGTCCGTATTGCGCGGGGTGCTATGGTTTTTGAGTTGCAGCAGCTCGTCCGCCATCTGCAGCACGCCTTTGCCTGCGATGCCGGTGCGCAGCAGGATGGCCAGCAGCTCGGCGTCGCTGAGCGCGCCGGGGCCACGCGCCAGCAGCTTTTCGCGCGGGCGGGCGTCCGGGGGCAGGTCTTTGAGCGGCATGGCGTGGGGGTGAAGCAGGGGGCGGAATGCCGGGCGGGGCAAGCTTTCTACAATAGAGGGCAGTTTATCGGGACTTTTATGACCACCACGACCCCCCGCGTTCAAGCGGGCTCTTTCCTCACCTTGCACTACCGCCTGGGCGGCCCGGCTGGGGACATCATCAACACCTTCACCGGCAAGCCCGCCACGTTGAGCCTGGGCACGGGGGAACTGTCCCCCGCAGTCGAGGCCTGTTTGATGGACATGGAGGAGGGCGCGCGTGCCACCTTTGAGCTGCCGGCCGGCGCTGCCTTTGGCGAGCGCAACCCCGACATGCAGCAGTGGCTGGCGCGCAAAGTGCTGCGCGACATGGGCGACCCGCACGAAACTTATAACGTGGGTGATGTGGTGCAGTTCCCCACGCCCGATGGCCAGGGCCAGTTTGCCGGTGTGGTGCTGCAGCTACGGGACAACGATGCCGTGCTGTTCGATTTCAACCACCCATTGGCCGGCCAGCCCGTGACGTTTGAAGTGCAACTGATCGGGGTTCTATGAGCAGCGCCGTGAACATCACGCTGCCGCAGGAAATCATCCTTGCCGAGCCGCGTGGGTTTTGTGCGGGTGTGGACCGCGCCATCGAGATCGTGGACCGTGCCTTGCAGAAATTTGGCCGTCCCATCTATGTGCGCCACGAGATCGTGCACAACACCTATGTGGTGAACGACCTCAAAGAACGCGGTGCCATTTTCATCGAAGAGCTGGACGACGTGCCTCCCGGCGCCACGCTGGTGTTCTCGGCCCACGGCGTGAGCCAGGCTATCCAGCGGGAGGCAGAACGCCGCGGCTTCCAGATCTTTGATGCCACCTGTCCGCTGGTGACCAAAGTGCACGTGGAAGTAGCCAAGCTGCACAAAGAGGGTTATGAATTCATCATGATCGGCCACAAGGGCCACCCCGAGGTGGAAGGCACCATGGGCCAGCTGGAGAGCGGTATCCACCTGGTGGAAGACGTGGCCGACGTGGCCAAGGTGCAGCCCAGCCAGACCACCAAGCTGGCCGTGGTGACGCAGACTACGCTGAGCGTGGACGATGCGGCCGATATCACCGCCGCGGTGGTCGCCCGTTTCCCTCTGATCAAAAAGCCCAAGATGCAGGACATTTGCTACGCCACCCAAAACCGCCAGGACGCGGTCAAGGTGATGAGCCCGCAGGTGGACATCGTGATCGTGGTGGGCAGCCCTACCAGCTCCAACAGCAACCGCCTGCGCGAAGTGGCCAAAAAGCTGGGTACCGAGAGTTATATGGTGGACAACGCCGAAGAACTGCAGGCTGAATGGTTTGAAGGCCGATCCCGTGTAGGCCTGACCGCCGGCGCCAGCGCGCCCGAGATTCTGGTGAAGGCCGTCATCGACCGCATCAAGGCGCTGGGCGCCGTGTCGGTGCGCAAGATGGACGGCATCGAAGAGACCGTGAAGTTCCCGCTGCCCAAGGGGCTGAAGCTGGATACCTGAGGGCTCGCAAGGGCGCTATAAAAATAGTAGCTGCTTGCGCAATAAAATAGAGTGCTAGAGCCCGATTTGATACTGATTTGACTTAAGAGTACGAGAACGCCATGTTAGATATCACCCTGCTGCGCAAAGACCTGGATTCGGTGGTTGCCCGCTTGCAAACCCGCAAGAACCCGCAAGCCTTCTTGAACGTGGACGCCTTCAAGGCGCTGGAAGCCGAGCGCAAGACCATCCAGATGCGCACCGAAGAAATGCAGGCCAAGCGCAACACGGTCAGCAAACAAATCGGCATGCTCAAGGGCAAGGGCCAGCACGCCGAGGCCGATGCGGCCATGGCCGAAGTAGCGGGCCTGAAGGCCGAGCTGGAAACCTCCGCCACGCGCCTGGACGCTATCCAGGTCGAGATGCAAACCATGCTGGAAGCCGTGCCCAACCTGCCGCACGAGAGCGTGCCCGTGGGCGAAGACGAACACGGCAACGTAGTGGTGCGCTCTTGGGGCACGCCCAAGACGTATGACTTCGAGATCAAGGACCATGTGGACTTGGGCGCACCCCTGGGCCTGGACTTTGAGATGGGCGTGAAGCTCACCGGTTCACGCTTCACCGTCATGAAGGGGCCGATTGCCCGCCTGCACCGCGCGCTCGCCCAGTTCATGCTGGACGTGCAGACCGAAGAACACGGCTACACCGAGTGTTACACCCCCTACATCGTCAACGGCGACAGCCTGCGCGGTACCGGCCAGCTGCCCAAGTTTGAGGGTGACTTGTTTGCCGCCAAAAAGGGCGGCCAGGATGGCGAGGCCCAGCCCGACCACACCGCGCTGTACCTGATCCCCACCAGCGAAGTACCGCTGACCAACTTTGTGCGCGACGTGGTGTCCGCCGAGTCCGATTTGCCCATCAAGCTGACCGCCCACACGCCGTGCTTCCGCTCCGAGGCCGGCAGCGCTGGGCGCGACACACGCGGCTTGATCCGCCAGCACCAGTTCGACAAGGTGGAAATGGTGCAGATCGTGCACCCCGAAAAGAGCTACGAAGCGCTGGAAGCTATGACCGGCCACGCCGAAGCCATCCTGCAGAAGCTGGGCTTGCCCTACCGCGTGATGAGCCTGTGCACCGGCGACATGGGCTTTGGCGCCACCAAGACCTATGACCTGGAAGTGTGGCTGCCTGCGCAGAACACCTTCCGCGAAATCAGCTCGGTCTCCAACTGCGAGGCCTTCCAGGCCCGCCGCCTGCAGGCCCGTTTCAAGAACGCCCAGGGCAAAAACGAACTGGTCCACACCCTCAACGGTTCCGGCCTCGCCGTAGGCCGCGCGCTGGTGGCGGTGCTGGAGAATAACCAGAACGCCGACGGCAGCATTACCGTGCCGGAAGTGCTGCGACCCTACCTGGGCGGCAAAGAGGTGCTGAAGGCCTGATAGAATCACGCCTTCGTTTCGACCGACACGAATCAGGAGAAGTGGCAGAGTGGTCGAATGTACCTGACTCGAAATCAGGCGTGTCGCAAGGCACCGAGGGTTCGAATCCCTCCTTCTCCTCCAAATAAGCAAGCCTGCATCCCGCAAAGATGCAGGCTTTTTTATTGGCACGCGTGCCAGCAAAATTTGTCATGGTGCTGCAATCTGCCTGTCGCATAGTGGCGGGCTGTATCCAATGTGTGAGGTGGTTTTTATGGTGATGGTTCGCAAACTTTCCCGCCGTGCTGCGGTGGCATCTGTGGTGGCAACGGCATTGCTGGGCACGGTGGCTTGGGCACAAAACGGCAGTGCCAGCTTTCCCGACAAACCGGTCAAGATCGTCGTGCCGTTTGCCCCAGGTGCAGGCACCGATGCCATGGGCCGCCTGATGGCCCAGAAGCTGGGTGAGGTGATGGGGGGCAGTTTTGTGGTGGAGAACCGCACCGGCGCGTCAGGCGCGATTGGCACCCAATACGTGGCACAACAACCGGCCGACGGCTACACCTTGCTGCTGGTAGCGTCGCCGTTCACCACGGTGGCGGCCTCCTTGCCCAATGCGGGGTACGACCCGCTCAAGAGTTTTGCCCCCGTGGGCATGATTGCCAGTGGCCCGCTGGTCTGGGCGACCAACCACCAGACCGGCATCCACACCATGCAGGAGCTGGTGGCCTACGCCAAACAAAAACCCGGCGTACTCAACTACGGCTCGGCCGGTGCGGGTGGGGTGAACCACCTGGTGCTGGAGCTGCTCAAGGCCAAGACGGGCACTTTCATCACCCACATCCCCTACCGCGGCGTGGCACCCGCCGCCATGGACATGGTGTCGGGCCAGGTGCAACTTGTCACGGGTACCATTCCCGCGCTGCTGCCGCTGGTGAAAGACGGGCGCATCAAGCCGCTGGCCGTGACGAGCGCCAAGCGCTCCAGCGCCATGCCCGATGTGCCCAGCATGGCCGAGGCCGGGTTCAAGGGTTTTGACGTGTTGAACTACTTTGCGCTGGCCGCCCCTGCGGGCACCCCGGCTGCGGTGATCGACAAGCTCAATACCGCCCTTAACAAGGTGGTCCAGCTGCCCGAGGTGGTGGCCCGCTTCAAACTGGATGCGGTGGAGGCCACACCGGGCACTCCCACGGCGCAGGCGAAGTTCATCGAGTCCGATTACCACGCCTGGCGTGACGTGGTGCAGACGCAAAACCTCAAGATCGAATAAAGCCGCTTTTGGGGCCCTGTTGGCCCCTTTGTTGGCTGGCCTGCGCGGAGCCGGCGTGGAACAATGGCTGCATGCGCACCTCCATCCCTTCGTTCCTGCTGCTGGCCTGCGGTCTGTGGGCGCCCTGGGCCCACGCCCAGTTGCCTGCGCGGGACCTGACGGTGGAGCTACGCCAGATCGAGGACCGGCAGGACGAGGCCAACAGCTACCGTGCGGGCCCATCCGAGAGCACGCAAGCCCTGTCGCCCCAGAAAATCCAGGTACGCAATGGGCAGAAGGCGCAGCTGCGGATGAACCTCTCCGTCCCCATGCAGTGGGTGGAAGCCGCCCAGGCCGCGTCTGCCAACAGCGGGGCAGGTGTCAAGCAGGCGCTGCAGTGGTTTGAGGTGGGCCAGAGCGTGACGGTGATGCCGCGCTGGCCCGGTGGCAACCGTGCGGCCACGTTAGAGCTGGAAGTGCAGCAGGCCGACATGGCCACCCGCAGCAACGCCGACATGCCCAGCCAGAGCCGCAGCCAGTTCAGCAGCACGGTGACCGCGCCCCTGGCGCAGTGGGTAACGATTGCCACCACCGGCCCTGCGCCGGCCCGGCAAGGGAGTTACAGCAGTGCTGGTAGCGGCGAGGTGCGTCGCTTGTTGCAGATTCGGGTGTTGGTGCCTTAGGCTTTTTGCCGGGCTACATCGCTTTTTTTAACACCCACTCCCCCAGCCCCTCGTCACGTGTATAGACCGTAGACATGGGGAACATGTGTGCCGGGACATAGGTAACACTTTTTCGTTCAACCGGACGTGAGAGAACCTATGCCCCGCACATCCCCCACAGCATCCTTCCCAAAGTCCGCCCGCGCCAGATACGCCAGCACCCGCCGCGCTGCATCTTCCGGACTGCTGAGCTGCCCTTGGGCATGTAGGCCGGCAAAGCTGCCGAGATCCGGAAACTGCGTGGCGTTCGCACTGCGCAGCTGCACTTGCATGTCGGTGTCAATCACACCGGGCGCCAACGAACACACTTTGGCACCGTGGGCCAGTTGGGCCTCGTCCAGCGCCACACAACGACTGAAATGGTCCATGCCCGCCTTGGCTGCGCAATAGGCCGCTTGCGAGGCCATGGCACGCCGTCCCAGGCCCGACGAAATATTGAGCACCTTGCGTGGCACGGTCCAGCTGCGGGTGGCGCCCAGAAAGGCGGCGGTGAGTTGCATGGGCGCTTCCAGTCCCACACGCAGCGCTTGCGCCAGCGCGACCGGGTCGGAGTCCGATAGAGGCACCAGCGCCGGGATCACACCCGCGTTGTTGATTAACGTGGCACTGGCCAGCGTGGCCGGGTCTTGCTGTGCTAGCCATTGGCGCAGCTGGGCGGAGGCGGTGGCGCCCTCGGCCAGGTCCAGCGGCCACTGCAGCAGTGCCGCACCTGCGCGCTGGGCTTGTTCGGCCAAGGCGATATTGGTCTGGCGCGAGATGCACAGCAGCAGGGCGTCAGCTTGCAGCAGCTGTTCGGCCATGGCTCGGCCCATGCCGCGCGAGGCGCCGGTGAGGATGGTGAGATTTTTAGGCATAATTTGCTATTAAATTAGGAGCTGTTTGCGCATATTCCACGGGCGCTAGAGGCCTAAAAGGCTTTAAATTACTCGCGGTGCCGGCGTATCGCGATGTAGCCCGCCACCACGGTGAAGGTGACGATCAGGGCCACCACCCACCAGAAACCTTGCGGGTGTTCGGCCAGGGGAATGCCGCCCACGTTCATGCCCAACAAACCGGCAATGATGTTGATCGGCAGGGCCAGCACGGTCACGATGGTCAGCACAAACAGGCTTCGGTTGTTGGCCTCGGCCACACGTCCGGCAATCTCTTCCTGCAGCAGCTTGATGCGTTCCTGCAGTGCGGCCATGTCGCTCAGCGCAACGTTGAATTCTTCGGTCGACTGGCGCAGGTCGCCCAGGTCTTCCTCGGCGATCCACTGCGGCGGCTTGCGCAGCAGGCGGAACAGGGCCGCGGGCTCGGGCGCCAGCAGGCGCTGCAGGCGCACCAACAGGCGGCGCAGAGCACCGAGGTTGGCACGTTTGGTTTCCAGCCGGCCGGCCAGGAGTTTGTCTTCAATGGCGTCCACCCGGGCGGTGGTGTTGCGCACGATGTTGATCAGCACATCCCCCTGGTCGTGCATCAGGTGCACCAGCAAGGCCACGGGCGACATGAGTTGTTCGCCGCGGCGCACGGCGTCGCGCAGGCGGTCTATCGAGCGCAAAGGCTGCAGCCGCGCGCTCACCACCAAACGCGGCCCGACCGACAACCAGAGGGTGGAAATATCGGACGGCTCAAAGGCAAAGTCGTAGTGCACATCGTTCACCACGGCCACCAGCGTGTCGTCGTCCAGCTCCACCCGCGTCGAGCGGGAGCCATCGGTCAGGGATTCATGGAACAGGTCGGACAGTTGCAGATGGTCTTGCAGCCACTTGGCGCTGGCGGTGTGCGACAGGTTGAAATGCAGCCAGACAAAACCGCCGTCCTCGGGGTTTGCGCGGGCCAGCCAGCGCAGCGCATCCTCACTGCCGGCCGCTGTGGCCAGGCCTTCTTTGTCGAACACAAAGCCGTAGATCAGGCCGGATGGGTCGGCACCGTAATTTTGCGCAGTGGGGGTCATGGGAGGGCTCGGCATAAAGGTGTTTCCGGGCTAGTGCACATGGGCCTGTGGGTATCAGGGGCTGCCCGCCAGGCCCAGCCCTTGCGCCAGCGAGGCCACCGCATCCAGGGTGAATTCACCGCCGATGATACGTTCCAGGGTGTGCGCTGCGGACAGGCACAAAAACTCGGCAACTTCACCGTCCTGGTTGTGTGGAACCCAGCCCTCCGGGCAAGCCCAGTTGTAGACCAGCAGGGTTTCGTCGTGCCAACCACCGGTGTCCAGCCGCGCGGTGCGGACCAGGCCGCAGGCGTGTAGCGAGGAGGTGTCTGTCAGTACCGCACCTGCTTCTTCGTGCAGTTCGCGGACCGCGCAACCCAGCGGCGTTTCACCCGCGGGCAGTCCACCCGCGGTCACGTTGTCCAGCCGCCCAGGGTCGGTGGCCTTGGTGGGTGAGCGGCGGCCGCACCAGAGTTGCCCATCCGCGGTAAAACCGTTGATATGCACCGCATGGCTGCGCATACCCAAAAACCGGAAACCTGCGCGTTCTACCGCCAGCAGAGGCTCACGTCCATCGTCGGGTGGCGTCAGGCAGTGGTGGTGCCAGAACGCAAAGGCTTCGTTGCGCCAACCGTGTACTAGGCCTTGTGCATGGCAATGCGCCAGCGCACCTTGCAGTTGGGCACTGCGCTCCGCACTGCTGCAATGCAGCGCCCGCCAGTGCAGACCCGCCGCTTCGCCCTGGGGTTGATACTGGCAGTCAGGCAACAGGGTTGCCAGCAGGGCGGCACGCTCGGGGCTCAGCAACCCCAGGCGTTGTGGTGCTGTGCCGCTCTCACCCTCCAGCCAAAAAATCTGCAGGTCTGGCGGCGGCGGGGCCAGGGCTCGCTTGGCTGCCTGTGCCAACTGCTGGCGTTGTGTGCTGCCCAGCTTGGCGGCAAACGCCAACGCGCCTGGCAGATTCACACCTGCGCGCCTTCGACCAGAAAGCGTACGCGCCGCACGCCGTTCCATTCGTCTGCATCCAGCCGGAACGCCAGCGTCACCTTGGCTGGCAGGGGTTCGGTATGCCCGAACCAGATGCCGTCCACGGGCTGGCCCTGGTGTTTGAGTTTCAGAGCCAGGTGTTTTTCACCCACCAGGCGCTGCGACACCACTTCCACCTCTTCGCTGAAGGTGGGGGCGGCAAAACCCTGGCCCCATACTTCCTTGTGCAGCGTGTCGACCAGGTCCACGCGGCGGTATTCCGGGTTGAGCGGGCCATCGGTGTCCATGCGGCGGGTCAGCGTGGCGGCGTCCAGCCATTCCTGGGCCACTTCGTTCAGGCCATTTTCGAAGTCGTCAAAAAACTCCTCCGCCACCGTGCAACCCGCCGCCATGGCGTGGCCGCCAAAACGCAGGATGACGCCGGGGTAGCGCTTGGCCACCAGGTCCAGCGCATCGCGCAAATGGAAACCCGGAATGCTGCGGCCCGAGCCTTTGAGTTCGTGTTCCTTGCCTTCGGCCGCGCTGGCGGCAAACACAAAGGTGGGGCGGTGTAGCTTGTCCTTGATGCGGCTGGCCACAATGCCGACCACGCCTTCGTGGAAGTCGGGGTCGAACACACAAATCGCGGGCGGCGGTTCGTCGCCTTCGTCAAACAGGCTCTCGGCAATCATCATGGCCTGCTCGCGCATGTCACCCTCAATCTCGCGGCGCTCGCGGTTGATGCCGTCCAGCGTTTTGGCCAGCTCGTCGGCGCGGCCGGGGTCGTCGGTCAGCAGGCATTCAATGCCCAGTGTCATGTCGCTCAAACGGCCAGCTGCGTTAATGCGGGGGCCCAGGGCAAAACCAAAGTCGAAGGTGGTGGCGACCTCGGCCTTGCGCCCGGCTGCTACAAAAAGACTAGCTAGTCCCGCAGGCAGGGCAAGGGCGCGCACCCGTTTTAGGCCTTGGGCCACGAGGCGGCGGTTGTTCGCGTCCAGCTTCACCACATCGGCCACGGTGCCCAGTGCGACCAGCGGCAGCAGCACATCAAGTTTGGGTTGGGTGGTGGCGTCAAACACGCCGCGCTTGCGCAGCTCGCCGCGCAGGGCCAGCAGCGTGTAGAACATCACGCCCACACCGGCGATCGACTTGCTCTCAAACGTGCAGCCGGGTTGGTTGGGGTTGACGATCACATCGGCATTGGGCAATTCGCTGCCCGGCAGGTGGTGGTCGGTCACCAGCACCTGCAGGCCCAGGGCCTTGGCGCGCGCCACACCGTCCACGCTGGCAATGCCGTTGTCCACGGTGATCAGCACATCGGCACCGGATTTCTTCACGCGTTCGCTGATGGGGGCGGTCAGGCCATAACCGTCCACCACGCGGTCGGGTACCAGGTAGTCCACGTGCTGCGCGCCCAGCAGGCGCAGGCCGCGCACGGCCACAGCGCAGGCGGTGGCACCGTCGCAGTCGTAGTCGGCCACGATGCAGAGTTTCAGGTTTTGCGCCATGGCGTCGGCCAGCAGCACGGCCGCGCGGTCCACCCCCAGCAAGGAGCTGGGGGGCAGCAACTTGGCCAGCGCGTCGTCCAGCTCATCGGGGCTGTGCACGCCGCGGGCGGCGTACAGGCGCGCCAGGAGCGGGTGCACGCCGGCTTGCTCCAGCGCCCAGACCGAGCGGGGAGGAATGTCGCGGGGGACGATGTTCATAAGGTCAACAGCAATTCGTGCGGTGGGGGCGCGGTAAAGCGGCGTTGCAGGCGGTTCCACCAGGGGCTGCTTTGCAGCACAAAGGTGGGGGCCAGGCGTTCGCCGCACAGGGTGATTTCCAGCGCCTCGTTGGCATTGGCGCGGGCCAGCAGTTTGGCGATCAGGCCCTGGTCCAGCGCCTGCCAGGCTTGGGCCCAGGCACGGCCGTCATCACGCTGGGCGGCCGCAGCCAGGCTGTTTTCCATCTCCACCCGCTGGGCCGGAGCGCTGCGCGGGGTGGCAGGCAGGGTGCCGGTGCCACTGATCCAGAAGGAGTTGACCGGGGGCACAAAACGGGCTTTGCGCGCATCGTTGACCGGGTGGGTGTAGAGCAGCATCTGCATCTCGTTTTGCAGGCGGCGCAGGGGTTGCGCCTGTTCCTGGCGCGGCATCCAACCGTCCACACGGGCGCCGCGTGCGCGCGCCAGCGAGGCGGTGGGCAGATCGACCAGGGCGGCGCCCTGGGCCAGCCAGGTGGTGTCGCTCAGCGGGTGCAGCGTGATGCCGTCTTCGGCAAAGTAGGGCTGCATGGCGGCGCGCAGGGCATCGGAGTCGTGGGCGCTAAGGGCAAGCTTCTGCGGGTCTTCCATCGCCACATGGTCGGCGTTCACGCGCCAGTGGCAGGGCGTGATCCAGGCCCAGCCACTGCTGCCGTGCACCTTGGTCAGGCCCAGGTGTTCGGCGTCCAGCGCCGCCCAGGGCACCAGGCCGTCGGCGCCCTGCAGGCCCAGGCTTTTGGCGTGTACGCGTTCGCCCAGCGGGGTCAGCGACTCGGCCGAGCCCAGCAGGGGCGGGGTGGGGTTGAGCAGGCTGAGCAGCTGTGCCAGGTTGGGGAGCGTTATGTCGGCAATGGCGGCCTGGCAGTGCGGACCGGCCGGTGCGGCATAGGGAATAACGGTGTGCATGGCTGGATTGTCCCGCATGGATGCCACAATCCGCCCACCTCTGCACTTTGTAACGTTTGATGCGACTTCCCTACGAGCTCACCATCGGCTGGCGCTACACGCGCGCTGGCCGTGCCACGCGGCGCAATGGTTTTATTTCCTTTATCTCGGGCGTGTCCATGCTGGGCATTGCGCTGGGCGTGGCGGCCCTCATCATCGTGCTGAGCGTGATGAACGGCTTCCAGAAAGAGGTGCGTGACCGCATGCTGGGCGTGGTGTCGCACATTGAGGTGTTTGCCCCCGGTGGGCAGGCCCTGGCCGATATGGACCGCACCCTGCGCGAAGCCCGCGACAACCCGCAGGTGGTGGGTGCCGCGCCGTTTGTGGCGGCGCAGGCCCTGGTGGCGCGCGGCGAAGACATGAAGGGTGCCATGGTGCGCGGCATCGACCCCGCACGGGAGCCCGAGGTGTCGGACGTGGCCACCGGCGCGCAGGCCGCCGTGCTAGCGCAACTGGTGCCGGGCGAGTTTGGTGTGGTGCTGGGCGGCGAGCTGGCACGCAGCATGGGCGTGGTCAAAGGCGACCGCGTGACCCTGATTGCCCCCAGCGGGCAGGTGACACCCGCCGGCGTGGTGCCACGCTTGAAGCAGATGACGGTGGTGGGCACCTTTGACTCGGGCCACTACGAATACGACTCGGCCCTGGTGTTTGTGCACTGGGAAGACGCGGCCAAGATCTTCCGCCTGGAAGGCCCCACGGGTGTGCGCCTCAAGCTGAAAGACCTGCACCAGGCGCGCGAGGTAGCCCAAGAGCTGAGCCGCAGCATGAGTGGTGACCTGCTGCTGCGCGACTGGACGCGCCAGAACCGCACCTGGTTTGCCGCGGTGCAGGTGGAAAAACGCATGATGTTCATCATCCTCACTCTCATCGTGGCGGTGGCGGCGTTCAACCTGGTGTCTACGCTGGTGATGACGGTGACCGACAAACGTGCCGATATCGCTATCCTGCGCACCCTGGGCGCCAGCCCGGGCAGCATCATGGGCATCTTTGTGGTGCAGGGCGCCATGGTGGGGGTGATTGGCACGCTGGCCGGCCTGCTGTTGGGCCTGGGCGTGGCCTTCAATATTGACGTGATCGTGCCCGCGCTGGAGCGCCTGCTGGGCGCCAGCTTTTTGCCGCAAGACATTTACCTGATCAGCCGCATGCCCAGTGACCCGCAGCAAAGCGACATCGTGCCGGTGGCGGTGATCTCCCTGCTCATGGCCTTTGTCGCCACCCTGTACCCCAGCTGGCGCGCCAGCCAAGTGAACCCTGCCGAGGCGCTACGCTATGAATGACGTTTTATTGCAAGCCACCGGCCTGACCAAGCGGTTTCAGGAAGGCCGTCTGGACGTAACGGTGCTGCACGGTGTCGACTTGGACGTGCACCGTGGCGAGACGCTGGCGATTGTGGGCGCTTCGGGTTCCGGCAAAAGCACCTTGCTGCATTTGCTGGGCGGGCTGGACGCGCCCAGCAGTGGCAGCGTGACCCTGTGTGGCCAACCCTTGGCCGGGCTGGACGCGGCGGCCCAAGGGCGGCTGCGTAATAAACACCTGGGCTTTGTCTACCAGTTTCACCACCTGCTGCCCGAGTTCAGTGCGCTCGACAACGTCGCCATGCCATTGACAATTCGGCGTGTAGCCCCCGTAGATGCTGCGCAAGCAGCTATGAAAATGCTAGCGTTGGTGGGCTTGGAGCACCGCATGCACCACCGCCCGGCCGAGCTCTCGGGTGGCGAGCGCCAGCGCGTGGCCATTGCACGTGCACTGGTGACTAACCCAGACTGCGTGCTGGCCGACGAGCCTACAGGCAACCTGGACCGCAGCACGGCGGATGGTGTGTTCGACCTGATGCTGACGCTGGCGCGCGAGCAGGGCACGGCCTTTGTGCTGGTGACCCACGACGCCACACTGGCCGCGCGCTGCAGCCGCCAGCTGCAGCTGGTGTCGGGGCGTTTCGCGGGCTAGGGCGCAGCCCCAGGGCCTTGCCGCTGCAGGCCGGGTGGCTTGCGGTTTGCTGACGGGACGGCTGGCAAAGCCCGCGTCCAAGGGTTCTCGCGGATGACGGTGGGGTGGGGTGCCTCCTATCCTGCCCCATCAAATTTCTAGAGAATCACTATGAACCGTCGTTGGCATTCCTGGGTGAGTGTGGTGCTGGGTGCGGGGTTGGCCGTTGGGGCCGCCGCACAAACCATCAAACCTTTGCGCATCGGGCTCATTGGCCCCTTCACCGGCCCCTCGGCCGACTTTGGCATCCCCATGCTCAACGGCGCCAAGCTGGCGGTGGACGAGATCAATGCCGCCGGCGGCTACCTGGGCCGGCCGCTGGAGCTGGTCATCAAGGACGACACCGCCAACCCCGATGTGGGTTTGCAGCATTCGCAAGACGTGTTGAAAGAAGGCGTGGTGGGCACCATCGGGTTTTGCAACACCGGTGTGGCCATGAAGTCGCTGGAGACCTTCCAGACCGCCAAGGCCCCGCTCATCGTGCCCTGCGCCACGGGCACGCCCATCACCGCCAAATACCCGGCGCCCGAGAGCTACATCTTCCGCACCTCGGCACGCGATGGCATTCAGGCGCCGTTTGTGGTGGACGACATCGTGAGCCGTGGCTGGACCAAGGTCGCCATTTTTGCTGACAAGACGCCCTATGGCGAAGGCGGCATGAACGATGTGGTCAAGGCACTGGCCAGCAAAAACTTGCAGCCGGTGTATGTGGCCCGGTTTGACCTGGGCGTGAAAGACCTGCAAACCGAACTCAAGGCCGCGCAGGCCGTGGGTGCCAATGTGGTGTTCAGCTACACCGTGGGCACCGAGAACGCGGTGATTGCCAAAGGCCGCCAGGCCTTGAAGTGGGCCGTGCCCCAGGTCGGCGCCTGGCCGCTGTCGTTTCCCTTCTTCATGGACGGTGCCAAAGAGGCCGCCGAGGGCGCACTGATGGCGCAAACCTTTATCGCCGAGCCCAGCAACGAACGGCGCATTTCCTTTCTGAGTGCCTACGCCCGCAAGTACAACACCAAAAAAATCACCGTGCCCATGGCCGCCGCCCAGGCCTACGACACGGTGTACCTGCTGACCTATGCCATCTTGTCCATCCGCGATGGCAACCTTTCCGGCCCCTCGGTCAAGGCCGCGCTGGAGGCCATGCCGCGCATTTATTACGGCGTGACCGCCACGCACGAACGCCCTTTTAGCAAAGACGACAAAGATGCCATCACCAGCAATATGCTGGTGATGGGTCTGGTGAAGAATGGTGCGGTAACCTTCGCCTACCCCGAAGACCGCACACGCAACCTGTTTGTGCAGCGCAAACGCTGACGTTTCCCACCACCACCATGCCCTGGATAGACACCCACTGCCACCTCGACGCCTTTGAGGCAGACCGGCAGGTGGGCGCGGTGTGCCTCTCCGCCCAGCAAGCGGGTGTGGTGCACTGTGTCATTCCGGCGGTGGAGGTTGCCAACCTGGACGTGGTGCGCAAATTGGCCCACCACCAGGGTTACAGCTACTGCCTGGGCATCCATCCGCTGTATGTACCCACCGCGCAGGAGGACGCATTGGCGGTGCTGGCCCAGCAGCTGCAGGCCCACCATGCCGACCCCAGGCTGGTGGCGGTGGGAGAGATTGGCTTGGACTACTTTGTGCCGCAGCTCACCCAAAGCCCCTGGCGCGAAAAGCAGGAATCGTTTTACCGGGCCCAACTGAAGCTGGCCCGCCAGTTCGACCTGCCTGTGGTGCTGCATGTGCGCCGTTCGGCCGACCGCCTGCTCAAACACCTGCGCGAGGTGGCTGGCCCCGGTGGGCGCTGGCAGGGCATTGCCCATGCTTTTAATGGCAGCGAGGTACAGGCGCAGGCATTCATCAAGCTGGGTTTCAAACTGGGTTTTGGTGGTGCGGTGACCTTTGAACGTGCCCACCAACTGCGCCACCTGGCCCAAACCCTGCCGCTGGACGCGCTGGTGCTGGAGACCGATGCACCTGACATTCCGCCGCACTGGCTCTACACCACGGCGGCCGAGCGCGCAGCCGGTGTGCCTCAGGGCCGCAATACCCCGGCCGAGCTGCCGCGCATGGCCCAGACCGTGGCCGAGCTGCGGGGCATGGCTGTGGAGGAGCTGGCCGACGCCACCACGCACAACGCCTGTAAAGCCCTGCCGAAGCTGGCTGCGCTGCTGGTATAAATCCCCATGGCACGAAAAGCATCTCTCTCCCTCCCCGAAGTCAATTTTTCCGAAGAAGGCCCCATCCGCCACCTGCACCTGGGCAGCGAATGGATCCAGGGCTCCATGTTGGTGGACGCACCTACGGCGCTGGTGCACGAATACATCCAGCGCATGATGGCCTGGATGTTGTTCATGGACCCCCACGCCCTGAACAAACGCCAAGCCCTGCAGCTGGGTTTGGGGGCCGGCTCGCTCACCAAGTTTTGCCACAAAGAGCTCAAGATGAAGACCACCGCGATTGAGCTCAACCCGCAGGTGCTACACGCTTGCCGTGGCTGGTTCAAGCTGCCGGCCGACAACAGCCGCATGCAGGTGGTGCTGGCCGATGCGTCGCAAGAAATCAAACAATCCCGCTGGCTGGGCGCCGTGGACGCATTGCAGGTCGACCTGTACGACGAAGAGGCCGCAGCGCCTGTGCTCGACAGCGCCGACTTTTACGCCGACTGCCGCGCCACACTCACCGAAGAAGGCTGCATGACGGTGAACCTGTTTGGCCGCAGCTCCAGCTTCCAGGCCAGTGTGGACAAAATTGCCCAGGCCTTTGGTGCTGACGCCATTTGGGCCTTCAAGGCCACGCGCGAAGGCAACACCGTGGTGCTGGCCCAGCGCACGCCCAGCCGCCCCAAACGCTCGGTGTTGATGGAGCGCGCCGAATTCATCCAGTCCCAATGGGGCTTGCCGGCGGACAAATGGGTTCGCGTTTTTAAACCGGTGCAAGCATGAGCACCAGTGCCAAGAAACCCCACGCTTCGCTTACCCCCCACGCGGGCCCGGTGGACTGGCGCCGACTCGTGGAGTGGCTGCAGCACGACAAGGTGATTGCCGAAGAGGAAGCCCAGCGCACCATCAGCCGCTGTGCGCAGGCCGAGAGTTCGCAGCACCCGCTGGTGCGCCTGGCCAGTGTGTCCATGCGCCGCGCGTCGGACCAGAAACCGCTGGACATGGAAATGCTGACCCAGTGGCTGGCCCTGCGCGCCGGGCTGGACTACCTGCGCATTGACCCGCTCAAGGTCGATGTGGGCAAGGTGGCCGACGCCATGAGCGCGGCTTATGCCGAGCGCCACAAGATATTGCCCGTGGTGGTCACGCCCAGCGAGATTACTGTGGCCACGGCCGAACCCTTTATCACTGACTGGGTGGCCGAGGTGGAGCGCCAGAGCCGCCGCAGCGTCAAACGTGTGGTGGCCAGCCCGCAGGAGATCACGCGTTACACCGCCGAGTTTTATGCGCTGGCCAAAAGTGTGCGCGCCGCCAGCAAAAACGGGGCGAACAATGGTGCCAGTTTTGAGCAATTGGTGGAGCTGGGCAAGAGCAACAAACAGCTTGATGCCAACGACCAGGGCGTGGTGCAGGTGGTGGACTGGTTGTGGCAATACGCCTTTGACCAGCGCGCCAGCGACATCCACCTGGAGCCGCGCCGCGAGCAGGGCGTGATCCGCTTCCGCATCGACGGTGTGCTGCACCCGGTCTACCAAATGCCCATGGGCGTGCTCAACGCCATGACGGCGCGTATCAAGCTGCTGGGCCGCATGGACGTGATTGAAAAGCGCCGCCCGCAGGACGGCCGTATCAAAACCCGGAACCCGCGTGGTGATGAAATTGAAATGCGGATTTCCACCTTGCCCACCGCCTTTGGCGAGAAGATGGTGATGCGTATTTTTGACCCCGACAACGCGGTCAAAGACCTGGACGCCTTGGGCTTCAGTAGCCACGACGCCACGCGCTGGGAACAACTGGTGCAGCGGCCGCACGGCATCATCTTGGTGACCGGTCCCACGGGTTCGGGCAAAACCACCACGCTGTACTCCACCCTTAAGCGTGTGGCCACCGAAGAGGTGAACGTGAGCACGGTGGAAGACCCGATCGAAATGATCGAGCCCTCTTTCAACCAAACCCAGGTGCAGCCGCAGCTGGACTTTGGTTTTCCGCAGGGCCTGCGCGCGCTGATGCGGCAGGACCCGGACATCATCATGGTGGGTGAAATCCGTGACCTGGAGACGGCCGAAATGGCGGTCCAAGCTGCACTCACCGGGCATTTGGTGTTCTCCACCCTGCACACCAACGATGCGCCTTCGGCCGTCACCCGCCTGATGGAGCTGGGCATTCCGCCCTACCTGATCAACGCCACGCTCTTGGGCGTGTTGGCGCAGCGCCTGGTGCGCACCTTGTGCAAGCAGTGCAAGGTGCGGGATGACGACGCCAGCCGCGAAGCCCTGGGCGAAATGGTCAAACCCTGGCAGATCAATGGCGGCTACAAGCCCTACAAGCCCCAGGGCTGTGTGGACTGCCGCATGACCGGGTTCATGGGCCGCATGGGCCTGTACGAACTGCTGGTGGTGACCGAGGGCTTCAAGTCGCGTGTGAGCGCCGACCCCAGCATCGACGCGCTGCGCCGTCAGGCCGTGACGGACGGCATGCGCCCGCTGCGCTTGGCCGGGGCCTTGCGGGTGGCCGAAGGCCAAACCGTGATGGAAGAGGTGCTGAGCTCTACGCCTCCCTTGCAGGGCTAGAACGAAAACCCCTAGGCGGAAGCCCCTAAAAATGCAGGCAGAATGCGTGACCGTTTAGTTGTAGGAGACAGACAGTGAATATAAAAAGCCAAAAAGATTTTTTTTCCGGCCTGATGTTCATGGGCGTAGGGGTAGCCTTCGCCTGGGGCGCATCGGGCTACACCCTGGGAGACGGCGCCCGCATGGGCCCGGGTTACTTCC
>NZ_JBWMAY010000005.1:0-243964 GCF_056521365.1 Rhodoferax sp. XS2R6
CGTTTCGTATTCCACGTGGGCGGTGTTGATGGTAATACCGCGTGCTTTTTCTTCAGGTGCTGCGTCGATCTGGTCGTACGCCTTGGCAGAGCCGCCGAACTTGGCTGCCAGCACGGTCGTGATGGCTGCAGTCAGGGTGGTCTTGCCGTGGTCCACGTGGCCAATCGTGCCGACGTTGACGTGTGGCTTGGTTCGTGTGAATTTTTCTTTACCCATTTTTCAATTCTCCAAAAGAGCTATACCCGTGTGTTGGTTTTATGTCTGCACAGTGTTGCTAGTTCGCTCCGCACGGGCACAGAGCGGCACACTGTCGCAGACAATTCTTCAATCAGTTGAGGACAGAGCCAAAGATCTGCCCCGCAAACCCATTACTTTGCGCGCGCTGCCATGATGGCTTCAGACACGTTACGTGGGGCTTCCGCGTAGTGCTTGAATTCCATCGTGTACGTGGCACGACCTTGCGACATGGAACGCAGGGTGGTGGAGTAGCCAAACATTTCGGACAGGGGCACTTCAGCCTTGATGGCCTTACCGCCACCGACCATGTCGTCCATGCCCTGCACCATGCCGCGGCGGCTGGACAGATCGCCCATCACGTTACCGGCGTAGTCTTCAGGTGTTTCCACTTCCACAGCCATCATGGGCTCCAGAATCACGGGGTTGGCCTTGCGGCAACCTTCCTTGAAACCAAAGATAGCAGCCATCTTGAACGCGTTTTCGTTCGAGTCCACATCGTGGTACGAACCGAAAGTCAAGGTCACCTTGACGTCCACTACGGGGTAGCCAGCCATCACGCCCTGGTTCAAGGCTTCGATCACGCCCTTTTCAACAGCAGGAATGTACTCGCGAGGCACCACGCCGCCCTTGATGGCGTCGACGAACTGGAAGCCCTTGCCGGCTTCGTTGGGTTCAACGGTGAACACCACGTGGCCGTACTGACCCTTACCACCAGACTGGCGCACAAACTTGCCTTCGACATCCACCACTTGCTTGCGGATGGTTTCGCGGTAAGCAACCTGGGGCTTGCCCACGTTGGCTTCCACGCCGAATTCACGCTTCATGCGGTCCACAATGATTTCCAGGTGCAGCTCGCCCTGACCACCAATGATGGTCTGACCCGACTCTTCGTCGGTCTGCACGCGGAAAGAAGGATCTTCTGCGGCCAAACGGCTCAGAGCAATACCCATTTTTTCCTGGTCAGCCTTGGTCTTGGGCTCTACTGCCTGGCGAATCACCGAGTCAGGGAACACCATGCGTTCCAGCGTGATGACAGCGGAAGGATCACACAGGGTTTCACCGGTGGTCACGTCTTTCAAACCCACGCATGCAGCGATGTCGCCAGCGCGGATTTCATCGACTTCTTCACGGTTGTTGGCGTGCATTTGCACGATACGACCGATACGCTCTTTTTTGCCGCGCACCGCGTTGTAAACGGTGTCGCCTTTTTTCAGAACGCCAGAGTACACACGCACAAAGGTCAGCTGGCCCACAAACGGGTCAGTCATCAATTTGAACGCCAAGGCAGCAAACTTTTCGCTGTCGTCAGCCTTGCGGGTCACTTCTTTTTCGTCTTCGTCAAAGCCCTTGATGGCCTTCACGTCCAACGGAGAAGGCATCAGCTCAATCACGGCGTCCAGCATGCGCTGCACACCCTTGTTCTTGAACGCAGTGCCGCACAACATCGGCTGGATTTCGCCAGCGATGGTACGTGTACGCAGACCGGCGGTGATTTCCTCTTCGGTCAGCTCACCCTCTTCCAGGTACTTGTTCATTAGCTCTTCAGACGCTTCGGCCGCAGCTTCCACCATCTTTTCGCGCCACTCTTTGGCGGTAGCCACGAGGTCGGCCGGAATCTCTTCGAAGGTGAACTTCATACCCTGGGACGCTTCGTCCCAGATGATGGCTTTCATCTTGCGCAGATCAACCACACCGGTGAAGTTTTCTTCAGCGCCGATTGGGATCACGATTGGCACAGGGCTGGCCTTCAGGCGCAGCTTCATCTGTTCCACCACCTTGAAGAAGTTGGCACCGGTACGGTCCATCTTGTTCACAAAGGCCAAACGAGGCACTTTGTACTTGTTCGCCTGACGCCACACGGTCTCGGACTGGGGCTGCACGCCACCCACAGCGCAGTACACCATGCAAGCGCCGTCCAACACACGCATGGAACGCTCGACTTCAATCGTGAAGTCCACGTGTCCGGGGGTGTCAATGATGTTGATGCGGTGCTCGGGGAAGGAAGCATCCATGCCCTTCCAGAAGCAGGTCGTGGCAGCAGACGTGATCGTGATACCACGCTCTTGCTCTTGCTCCATCCAATCCATGGTGGCCGCACCATCGTGCACTTCACCAATCTTGTGGTTCACACCGGTGTAAAACAGAATACGCTCGGTGGTAGTGGTTTTGCCGGCGTCAATGTGCGCAGAAATACCGATATTGCGGTAGCGCTCAATGGGAGTAGTGCGAGCCATGATGGATCCTTGTTTGATCAAATTCTGTAAACCGCCAGCTGCACAGCGCAGCATGGCGTGCGGCCTTCAAAGTGTGAATGGCCCGCATGACAGCGCCATTGCGCCGCCAGGACCACCCCACCACTTGAAAGCCGCGGGGTCCGTTTTTAGAAACGGAAGTGGGAGAAAGCCTTGTTGGCTTCAGCCATGCGGTGAACTTCGTCACGCTTCTTCATGGCACCGCCACGGCCTTCAGTGGCTTCCAACATTTCGTTGGCCAGGCGCTGGGCCATGGACTTTTCACCACGCTTGCGAGCAGCTTCTTTAATCCAGCGCATGGACAAAGCCAGACGACGGACAGGACGCACTTCCACAGGCACTTGGTAGTTGGCACCACCCACGCGGCGGGATTTCACTTCCACCATGGGCTTGACATTGTTGATGGCAACCGTGAAGGCTTCCACCGGGTCTTTGTCAGGGTGCTTCTTGGCGATCAGTTCGAGGGCACCGTAAATGATGCGCTCGGCTACAGCCTTCTTGCCGCCTTCCATGATCACGTTCATGAATTTGGACAGCTCTACATTGCCGAACTTGGGATCCGGCAGGATTTCACGTTTAGGGACTTCGCGACGACGTGGCATTTTTTCACCTCTTTGCTTCAGTTGGCACCTTTGCAGGCACCGCGAGAGTTAATCAATAAGACTCTCACTTACTCGACCCAAACAGCGGGTCACTTCGTTCATTTATTGCGCCACGCAACAAACGAACACCTCTTATTTTTCGGATCCAAAGCTTTGCAGCGATGGGCCCAGGTCAAATTATTTGGCCTTTGGCTTCTTCGCACCGTACTTGGAGCGAGACTGCTTGCGGTCTTTCACGCCTTGCAAGTCCAGCGAACCACGAACGATGTGGTAACGCACACCGGGCAAATCCTTGACACGACCGCCGCGAACCAGCACAACGCTGTGTTCTTGCAGGTTGTGGCCTTCGCCGCCGATGTAGGAAATGACCTCAAAACCGTTGGTCAAGCGCACTTTGGCAACTTTACGCAGAGCGGAGTTAGGTTTCTTGGGCGTTGTGGTGTACACACGGGTGCACACACCGCGACGCTGCGGAGAGTTCTGCATCGCAGGGCTCTTCGACTTGATGGTCTCGACCTCACGGCCTTGACGCACGAGCTGGTTAATGGTTGGCATTGAAAACGTCCCTAAACGTTTGAAATATTACGAAAACGTGAATCTCTTCGGAATTTCCGAAAAGCCTTCTAATGTACCAGATTGAGGGTTTACACGCAATACATGCGCGGCGACCGTCAGCGGATCCAGAGGCGAATGCCATCCCAGGCCCGGCCGAAGATGCCGGCCTGCTCCACCCGGTCCAGCGCCACCAGTGGCACTTCGGCCACAGTTTGCTCACCGGCCAAAACCCGCAACGTGGCCAGTTGCTGGCCTGCCGCTACCGGGGCCACGACGGGTTCATTGCGTACCACTTCAGTTTTGAGGCGGCTGGCCGTACCTGCGGGCACCGCCACGATCAGCGCCTGCTTTTTGCCGACCTTCACCTCGGAAGCACTGCCTTTCCAGACCTTGGGGGTCACCACGGCCTGGTTGGCATCAAACAGCTTGACCGCCTCAAAGGCCGTGTAGCCCCAGTTCAAGAGCTTCTGCGATTCGTTGGCACGGGCGTTTTCGCTGTCGGCCCCCAGCACGATGGACAAAAGGCGGCGGCTGCCAGTCGCAGCGGCAGACCCCGCGGGTGCGCCCGCAGAGACCAAATGGGGGAAATCGCGCTTGGCGGTGGCCACCAAGCAGTAACCCGCGGCATCGGTATGCCCGGTTTTCAGGCCATCCACGGTCGGGTCGCGAAACAACAACAGGTTGCGGTTGCTGTCGTTGGCGGCGGGGGTGCCGGGGTAACGGTACTTCTTGATGGCATAAAAGTGCACGTACTCGGGGAAGTCTGACATCAGGCGGGTGGCCAGAATGCTCAGGTCGCGCGCGGTGGTGGTGTGGCCCGCCTCGGTCAGGCCCTCGGGATTCTTGAACCCTGAATTTTTCATGCCCAGCACCTTGGCCTGCTCGTTCATCATCTGAACAAAACGCTCCGCAGTGCCGCCCACGCCTTCGGCCAACGCCATGGTGGCGTCGTTGCCGCTTTGCACAATCATGCCCTTGATCAAATCCTCCACGGGCACCTGCATCTTGGGGTCGATGAACATGCGAGAACCCGGCATCTTCCAGGCACGCTCACTCACCGGCAGGGCCTGTTTGAAGTCAATTTTCTTGCTGCGCAAGGCATCAAACACCAGATAGGCCGTCATCAACTTGGTCAGAGACGCAGGCTCCACCGGCATGTCCATGTCTTTGGAAGCCAGGATCTGGTTGGCGGTCACATCCACCAGCAGGTAGGCGCGGGCGGCAATTTCCGGGGGTTGGGGGACTTGGGCGGAGACGGCCAAGCACACAGAGGCCAACAAGGCCGCAACAAAGGATTTCATGGGAGGTAGAAAAAGAAGAGAAAACTCACACGGTGCGCAAATGGCGCGCGACCAGACTGCGCAGAAGCGGCAATTGTCCATGAAAGAAGTGACCGCCCCCGGGCACCACGGTGACCGGCAGGGTTTGTGGCCGTGCCCAGGCCATGGCATCGGCCAAGGGCACGGTGTCGTCGGCCTCGCCGTGCAGCACCAGCGTGCGGTCGTGCAGCTCGGGGGCAATCGGCGCCACGGTGAAGCGGCTGGCGGCGGTACCGACCAGCACCACCGCGGCGGGGTCGCGGGCGGCCAAGGCGGCTACGGCATGGCTGGTCACAAAAGCACCAAACGAAAACCCGGCCAGCGCCAACGCTCCCTCGGGCGCACTGTGGGCCACCACCGCAAGCAGGTCCTGCAACTCGCCACGGCCTTCGTCATACGCGCCTTCGCTCGCGCCCACACCCCGAAAATTGAACCGCACCGCGCGCCAGCCGGACAGCACAAAAGCACGCGCGATGGTTTGCACCACCTTGTTGTCCATGGTGCCGCCAAACAACGGGTGAGGATGGGCAATCACCGCCGTACCCCGTGGCGCCACAGCGTCTGGCGGCAGGTCCAGCAAGGCCTCCAGGACGCCCGCAGGCCCGGTCAGGCTGAATTTCTGGGTGGATGTATTCATGCAATCACTATCATTTCAATAGCTGCTTGCGCAGTATTCATAAGGACTAGAGCCCTATTTGACTTAAAACTACCGCCCCAGGTGGGCCGGCGTCACCAGTCGCTCGACCACCTTGCCGTTTTTGAGGTGGGACTCGACGATCTCGTCAATGTCCTGCAGATCGACAAAGCTGTACCAGACGGCCTCGGGGTAGACCACGGCCACGGGACCGGCGGCACAACGGTCCAGGCAGCCAGCCTTGTTGACCCGCACTTGGCCGGGGCCGGACAGCCCGGCCGCCTTGACCTGCTGTTTGCAGCGGTCAAAGGCCTCCTGGGCCTGGTACTGGGCGCAGCAGGCCTCGCCATTCTTGCGCTCGTTCAGGCAAAAGAAAATATGCCGCTCGTAATACGAGCTCTGGGGTGCGGTGGCTTGGGTCATGGCGGGATTTTAGGTTTCCTCGCTGCGCCGCCCCAGTTGTGCCAGCAAATACACCAGGGCTCCGTACGGCCAGAGCCAGCCCAACCATTGCGCCAGCCCATGGAAGCGGATGAAGCGCCCCTGCTCCCAATGTTGCAAGGTCTGGGCAAAGTACGGACTCTCCGGCGCCTGGTTCAGCACACTGATATAGAGCCCCAAGGCCACCAGTGCCAGGGCCGCACTGCCGCGCCAGGGCATGAACGCCAGCCCCAGTGCCAGCAAGCCCCCTACCAGCAGCCCCCACTGAGCCGGCAAGTCCAGCCAGGCCCAGGCATGCAAAGGCCCCCAGCTCAGTGCGGCCGACAGCCCGGTCACGGCCACCGCCAGCAGCGCCAGCGCGCCCACCAGTACCAAGCGCCGTGCCAGCGGACGCACAATGCAAAACCCCAGCAAACAGGGGATCAGCAGGCCCAGCGCTACACAGAGCATTTCGGTCCCCGGCGCCAGGGCAGTGAGTTCGGCATCGCGCACGGGCAGCCAGTGCAGGTAGGGGGTGTCGCTCAGCCACTCGGCCAGCCCCTGCTCTACCCGCTGCAACACCTGGCCCAAACCCAGCGGCACCGGCGCCGGAAACAACAGCGCCGCTGGCCACAGGGCCAAAAGCACCAGCCCCCCTCGCGAATGCGGCACAAACCAGCGCGCCCGCACCCGGCTCCAGCGGTCAATCGCCCCCCAACGCTCCAGCAGCAAGGCACTGCAAGCCCCCACCGCACCGCCCAGGGCATTGAGCAAAA
Organism: Rhodoferax sp. XS2R6; assembly: GCF_056521365.1. Taxonomy (NCBI): domain Bacteria; kingdom Pseudomonadati; phylum Pseudomonadota; class Betaproteobacteria; order Burkholderiales; family Comamonadaceae; genus Rhodoferax; species Rhodoferax sp. XS2R6. The sequence continues at coordinate 6,796 of NZ_JBWMAY010000005.1, forward strand.
AATCTTCACGGGACGGAATGCGGGCTGGCAGGTAACTTTGCAACGCCTCCATCACCAGTGAGAGTAGCGTGGCGACCAACACTGCCCCCACCACCGGGTAGTGGCCGCGCCGGTTGCGCAAGGCCCCCAGGGCCAGGAGCGCGCCCAGGGGCACATAACCCACCACATTCACGCCCACGTCAAACCCGGTCCAGTAACGCGCCATGGGCGCAAACAGAAACTCCCAAGGCGCAATGCCCTGGTCACGCCAGCCCACAAAGGGGTAGCAGCTCGCGTACACCACCAACCCTGCATACAACCAGGCAAGGGGCCACGCGGCAGATTTGTGCATGCCGTGTACTTGTGACTTTAGAAAGGCTTGACGACCACCAGCACGACGATGGCCGTGAGCATCAGCACCGGAATTTCGTTGAACCAGCGAAACCAGACGTGGCTGCGTTGCAGCGTGCCCGCCTCCAGCTTGCGCAGCAGCGCACCACAGGCATGGTGGTAGCCCAGCACCAAGGCAACAATGAAGAGCTTGGCGTGCATCCAACCGTTGCCCGAGCCCCATCCAATACCGTACCCTGCCCAGAGCCACGCCCCCAAACCAATGGCAGGAACCGCCAGCAAGGTCGTGAAACGCATCAGCTTGCGTGCCATGAGCAGCAAGCGCGCACGCTCGGCCTCGGAACCGGGTGGCACCAGGGCCAGGTTCACAAAGATGCGGGGAAGGTAGAACAATCCCGCAAACCAGCTGGCTACGAAAACGATGTGGAAGGCTTTGACCCAGAGCATGGGGAAAGTGTAGTCGTTGAGGCCGGTTGGCGCCCGCAGACAAAAGCGGAACACACATGCTGGGCTCGCGGAGCGGGCAGGGGCGGGATGGCTGGGCATTTTGCGTAGGTCAAGGAGGAGCCCGAAGGGCGGGGGACACGGAGCAAAATGCCCAGCCATCCCGCACCAGCGCCAGAGACACCAACAAAAGTACAGCCAAAAAAAACCCCAGCACGTGGGCTGGGGTGGTAAGCCTATTTGCTGTCACACATCAAGGCCCCGCTCAGGGAGGAAAAGCGGGGGATAGCAAGCTATCCGGTGTTGAATTTAGCAATGTTGCGGCCGTGTGACAAGCACTTTTTTGTAAATCCCTCTCTAACCGCTGTGGTATTACACGAATCTTCCCCTTGGTCCGCCCACAGCGGCGCCCAAGGATTCAGGCACAATTTTCCCCATGGTGCGACTCGAAGTCGCTTCTGTAGCTGAACTAATCAGCCTTTCAAAGCGCAGTTCTCCTCTGGGAAGCTGCTGGTTTTCTCCCTCGGGAGGACACCTAAGAAGATGGTTATTTGCAAGCAAATAACCATCGTGAATTTGCCCGGGAGGGCGAGTTCTCAACGCGGAAACCATCCTTGGATGGGGTTTTCGTTGTCGATACACCACATTGAAACGTAAATGTTTGTAAATGTGGGGCCGCTGCTTTGGCGGCATACAGAGCGTTACCGCTCTCTGTGTCTTGTTTCCTAAGAAACCACGTCTGGAACGGCGTGACCTTGACCGTACGTGCGTCTGGAGTAATCCGGGGGTGCGGAGCTACGGTTAAACAACCCGTGCACATGCACACAAGGCTGGCGCGAGTCAGTCCCAACTCCATGAGCAAGAAGTGGAGAGGTTGCCGAGGTATAGGGTACGGGAAATGTAATGTGAACTCTCGTCTGAACCGTCGCGAAAATTGAACAGCTTACGCTTGTCTCTCCAGCAATGGAGGAGCTGTAGCCAAAAGGCACGAAGTCAGGATGCGCATGTCGTGGACTTCGCATCGTTCCCAAACGACTTCCGGCGGATAGAGAGTCCCTAACCCCATCGTCTGGCTTGCCAGCCAGATGGGCACAGAGGGAAACGAGGTAAGCCCCATTCACCGCCAGCCCGCAAGGGTTGGCAACCTGCGAGTAATCAAAGGCCATGGTGGAGGGGGTAGAGGATTGAGCAAAAAGCGAATGGCCGTCTGTAATGGATGGCATAGGGGCTATGCCCCGCAGTGAAAGCTGGCTGACTTGCTCAGGGTGCGACAGCGTAAAGCCGTTGCGACTTTTAACTATGACCCAGAGGGTATCTGACCCTCTGGGTCAGTGCCTTCTTCAAATGGGTTTTACCTAACTGGAGAATGGTATGGAACACATCGGCAACGATGCTGCGTCTCCGGACGAATCAAGTGAATGGCACTCCATCAATTGGAAGGCTGTCATGCAGTTCGTAGGAAAGGCGCAGATGCGCATAGCGCAGGCAGAAACGGAGAAGGATTTCCGACGGGTCGCAAGACTCACGCGGAGCCTGATCCGATCCTGGCAAGCCAAGGCATTGGCCGTCAGGAAAGTAACGGAAAACCAAGGGAAGCGAACGAGTGGCATCGATTGCGTCCTATGGGATACGCCAACTAAGAAGTGGAATGCGATTGGTTGTCTGAACACCAATGGGTATCGGGCTCGCCCCCTACGGCGGGTCTATATCCCAAAGGCTAACGGGAAGGAAAGGCCATTGGGCATACCGACCATGAAAGACAGAGCGATGCAGGCACTCCACCTGCTGGCGCTGGAACCCGCTGTGGAATGTGCGTCCGATCCGAACTCGTATGGGTTTCGGAAAGGGCGATCAACACATGATGCACGGAGCCAGCTCTTTGGGTCTTTATCCATGAAAGCCTCGGCTGAATGGGTATTAGACGCAGATATCTCTGGGTTCTTTGACAACATCAACCACAAATGGTTGCTGAACCACGTCCACATGGACAAGGTGACGCTGCGGAAGTGGTTGAAATCTGGAGTGGTTGACGCGGGTCAACTCCAGCGCACGGATGATGGCACGCCGCAGGGCGGCATCATCTCGCCGACGTTAGCGAACATCACCCTGAACGGGTTGGAGGTCGAACTCTTGAATTTCCTTCGGGAAAAGATGGGGATCGCTCTGGCCAGAAAAGGTAAGGTGCACTTGGTCCGGTACGCAGATGACTTTGTGGTGACAGGCAGCTCGAAGGAGCTGCTGGAAACCGTGGTCCGACCTTGGATTGTTGAGTTCTTGCGCGAGCGGGGACTGACTCTGTCCGAGGAAAAGACGCGCATTGTGCATATCGATCAGGGATTTGATTTTCTAGGGTGGAACTTCCGTAAATACGGGGGCAAGCTGCTCATCAAGCCGAACCAGAAAAACGTGAAAGCGTTTTACGGCAAGGTGAAGAAGATCATCGCCACATCGCAATCGAAGGTTCCTGTAGAAACGCTGATAAAGCGCCTGAATCCAGTCCTTAAAGGCTGGGCTCAGTACCACAAAGGGACGGTCGCAAAGCAAACCTTCAGCAAAACCGACCGCCTGATTTACTGGCGATTGATGCGTTGGGGTCTGCGGACGCATCCGCGCAAGACGACAAAATGGGTGTATCACCACTACTGGAAGCAGTGTGGTTCACGCAAACAGTTTGCTGGCTTGCAGGATGACCCGTTTGGGGGTGTGGAAAGGATACCGCTACCGCTGTATCGCCTCTCGGACATGAAAATTGTTCGCCACATCAAAGTGAAGGGGGATTACAACCCGTTCCACCCCGATTGGGTTGCCTATGGCGAGAAACTGCGGGTGCAACGAATGGGTGATTCCATTTGGAATGCTCAACGGGCCTCACTATGGTTCGACCAAGGTGGTAAGTGCGCTCTCTGTGAGCAAGAAATTGACATGGCTGATGAACCCATGGACGACCACCATATCGTCTATCGGCAGCTAGGTGGGAGTGATGCTCTCTCCAATCGGGTGCTGTTACACCCGGTCTGTCACAGGCGTGTCCACGCCCTAGGTTTGAAGGTTATCAAGCCGGTCTCCAGTACGGGAGACTTTAATCTGGCAAAGCAGTCGAAGGTTATGCAACCTGATGACGCTGTGTAGCCAGTGGTCGTGCATGAGCCGTGTGCGGTGAAAGCCGCATGCACGGTTCTTAGGGGGGGATATAGTAGAAATACTATGTCCCTACCCTCCACGCCCTTCGCCCCCTTTCCCCTTGGCCGCCCGCGCCGCCTGCGCCGCGACAGCTTTACCCGCAACCTGGTGCGTGAAAACGCCCTCACCGCGCACGACCTGATTTACCCCGTGTTCGTAGTGGACGGCCAGAATCAGCGCGTGCCAATTGCCTCCATGCCCGGCGTGGAGCGCCTGAGCCTGGACCTGCTGCTACCCGTGGCCGAAGAATGCGTCAAGCTGGGTATACCGGTGATGGCGCTGTTCCCCGTGGTCGACCAGTCGCTCAAAACCTACGACGGCAAGGAGGCGCTGAACCCCGACGGCCTGGTGCCGCGCGTGGTGCGGGCGCTGAAGAAAGAATTTCCTGATCTGGGCGTGATGACCGACGTGGCGCTGGACCCCTTCACCACCCACGGCCAGGACGGCCTGCCGGACACCCGGCCTGAGGAAAACGGCTACATCCTCAACGAGGAAACCGTGGCCCAACTGGTGCAGCAGGCGCTCACCCAGGCGCGCGCCGGTGTGGACATCGTGGCGCCCAGCGACATGATGGACGGCCGCATTGGCGCTATCCGCGCCGCGCTGGAAGCCGAAGGCCTGATCCACACCCGCATCATGGCCTACAGCGCCAAGTACGCCAGCGCCTTCTACGGCCCGTTTCGCGACGCGGTGGGCTCGGCCGGCAACCTGGGCAAGGGCAACAAAAAGGTCTACCAGATGGACCCCGGCAACAGCGACGAAGCCCTGCGCGAAGTGGCCATGGACATTGCCGAGGGCGCGGACATGGTGATGGTCAAACCCGGCATGCCCTACCTGGACGTGGTGCGCCGTGTGAAAGACGAATTCAAGGTACCCACCTTCGCCTACCAGGTGAGTGGCGAGTACGCGATGTTGAAAGCTGCGGCACAGAACGGCTGGTTGGACCACGACGCCGTGATGCTGGAAAGCCTGCTGGCCTTCAAACGCGCAGGTGCGGACGGCGTGCTGACCTACTTTGCAATTGACGCAGCCAAGGCCTTGCGCACATGACGCTATAAAAACAGGAGCTGTTCGCGCATACTCCACGGGCGCCAGAGGCACTTTTTATCCATATTTCGAACATCCATGCGCATCTTCCACATCCAAGCCAACAGCGTGACCGAAGGCCAGAACCTGGCCGAGCTCACGGCCCAGGGCATCCCGCCCGAGGGGTATGTGTGGGTGGCGTGTGCCCGGCGCGAATTTGAGGTGGCGCAGGCCGAGGTGCAAGCCACGCTGCAAACGCAGTGCGGTGTGCAACTGGTGGACCTGCATATTTCGGACCTGATCAACAACCAGTTGCCCTCACACTACGACTACACCTCGCAGTACGACCTGCTGGTGTTCCGCCGGCTGGCGGCGGGCAGCCGCCCCACCGATCTGGAGCAACCCGGCCAACCGCTGAATGTGGCGCCCAAACGCGGTGGCCCGCCCATTCTGCGGCGCATCGACACCAGCCCGGTGGGGTTTGCGGTGTTCGACCGCGTGTTGCTCACCGTGCACCCGACCGACTGTGCCGTGCGTGACGCCTACGCTGCCAAGCTGTTGCAAGCCGCCAGCAGCGAGTCGCGCACCGCCGGCGCCCGCCTGCCCACCAGCCCGGCCGACCTGATGCTGCGCATCGTCAACCACATGGTGGACGGCTACCTGGCCCTGCGCAAAGAACTGACCCAGCAGCTGGACCACTGGCAAACCGAGCTATTGAGCCCGCGGGCCCGCTTCAGCAACTGGGGTTCGCTGCTGGACGCACGTATGGCGCTGCACCAGCTCGACGACGTGTGTGAAGAACAACGCTCCGCCGTGCAGGACTGGATCGAGGCCATCAAGACTTGGCCCGAACCCACAAGCCCGGGTGAAGCGCGCGAGCGCGAGCTGCTGCAGGTGCGCAGCCGCGACGTGCTGGAGCACATCGAACGCGTGGTGCACCATGTGCGCCGGCTGGAGCAGAGTGTGGAAACTGCGGTGCAAATGCACTTCAGCGTGCAAGGCAGCCGCACCAACGACATCATGCGCACGCTGACCGTGCTCACCGCCATCTTTCTGCCCTTGAACCTGATTGCCGGCATCTTCGGCATGAACTTCGACTTCATCCCGCTGCTGCACCAGCAAAGCGGGTTCTGGTGGGCGATTGCCAGCATGGTGCTAACCGCGGTGCTGCTGGCGGTGTTTTTCTGGCGCAAGCGTTACCTGGCACGCTCCGAACGCTGACCCCCAGGGCTGGCGACTCCGGGCGGGCAGCGCTACACTGGCTGCGTCGTTGAAAACACCACACACCATGGCTTTGCAGCTGCGTTCCCTGCTCACCCTGATGCTGCTTGCCCTGGCCTTGCAGGGACGTGCGGACACCCTCGCACCCTACCAAATCGTCAGCGGCAACCTGCCCCCGTTCACCGTAGAAGCCGGCCCCAACGCCCCGGGCGCCTTGGGCGTGCTGGTGCGAGAGATGGCCGAACGCCTGGGCGAGGCACCACCCATCCAGTTCTACCCCTGGACCCGGGCCCTCAGCATGGTGGGCACCCAGCCCCGGACCCTGATCCTGCCACTGACCCGCACGGCCGAGCGGGAAGCCAGCTACCGCTGGCTGGTCAAGCTGTACCGCCAGCAGTTTGTCTTCATCGCATTGCGTGGCACGGCGGTCAACCTCGATACGCTGGATGCCTTGCGCGATCTGCGCATTGCCGTGCTGCGCGGCTCCCCCAATGAGGGGCATCTGTTGGGCCGCAATTTCAAACAGGTCGTACCGGCCAACTCGGTGCTGGACATGGCCCGCATGCTGGAACGTGGCATGGCCGACGCCATTTATGGTGGGGATGCCATCAACCTCGCCGTGCTGGCGGAGTACGGCATCCCGCGCACCCAGCTGCAACTCAGCAAGCCACTGGACTATGGAGAAATCTGGTTGGGCGGCTCGCTGGACATCCCGGAGTCCGAAGCCCTGCTGTGGCAAAACGCCATGAAACAGCTAGTGCGGGACGGTGTGGTGCGCCGCACCCTGGCCCGCTACGGCCTGCCGCAGTAACAAGCCCGTCGATTAGCCCTGCAGGTGCTGCGCGAAAAACGCCAGCGTGCGTTCACGTGCCAGCGCGGCCGCGTCGGCGTTGAAGGCCGCCCGGTGGTCGCAGTTGAACCCGTGTTGGGCGTTGTAAATCTCTACCCGCACCCCGGCATGTGCGGCCTGGAAGGCTTGCACCCCCTCCAGCGGAATGGCGTGGTCTTGGTCACCAAAATGGGCCAGCACCGGGCACTGCGGCTGGCGCGCCACCTCGGCCGGTGTGGTCATGCCGCCACCGTAATACGGCACGGCGGCGCGGATGCCAGAGAGCGCACACGCGGCACGCCAAGTCAACAAACCGCCCCAGCAATAACCCACCACGCCCACGGGCCCCGCCTCGGCCGCCATGGTCACCGCGGCCTGCACGTCTTGCAGCACGCCGGGCGGGGGCAGCCCCTCCACCGCAGCTTTGAGCTTCACACCCGCCGCCACATCCTCGGGTGTGTAACCCAGCTCCACGCCGGTTTGCACGCGGTGGAAGGTGGAGGGTGCAATGGCCAGATACCCTTGGGCGGCATACCCATCGGCCACCGCGCGGATATGGGCGTTGATGCCGAAGATCTCCTGCAGCACCACGATGCCACCGCGGGGCACACCGTCTGGATGGGCCACATAGGCGGGGAAGACAAAGCCATCCGCCGCGGTCAGGTTCACGGTGTCGGTCTTCATTGCGCCACAAACCCGCTGTCTTTGATCAACTTGGCCCAGACCTTGGTGTAAGCCTGCTCGCGTTTGGCCAGTGTGGCCTGGTCCATAAACCCAACGGTCAGGCCCATGGCGGTCAGGCGTTCTTTCACGTCGGGTTGGGTCAATACCTTGGCCAGCGCGTCGGAGAACTTGTCGACGGTCGCCTTGGGCGTGCCCGCCGGGGCAAAGATGCCGTAGTACGGCAGGTCTTCAAACCCCGCCAGCCCCAGCTCGGCAAAGGTGGGCACATCGGGCAGGATGGCTTGGCGCGCACCGCCCAGCACCGCCACCACGCGGATCTTGCCGGCCTTGTGGTTTTCAATGAAATCGGGCACCGAGCCCGTGCCAGCCGCAATCTGGTTGCCCAGCATGTCGGCCATCATGGGCGCGCTGCCGCGGTAGGGGGCGGACTGCAGGTCCAGCCCGTACTTCTGGCCAATCACCTTGACCAAAAACTCTGGCGTGGAGGCCGGAGCTGGCACCCCCACCGTGCCCTTGCCCCCGCCCTGCGCCTTGACCCAGGCCACGTAGTCGTTGACCGACTTGGCCGGGGTACCGCCCGAGACGGCCAGTGCATTCACAAAGGTGGCAAACCCGGCTACCGGCACAAAGTCCTTGGCCGAGTCATACCCTGGGTTCTTCACCACCTGGGGCAGGATGGAGATGGTGTGGTCGTGCGAGAGGAACAGCGTGAGACCGTCCGGCGCGGCCGCCTTCAGCGCCTGCGCGGCCAACTGCCCACCAGCACCGGCCTTGTTCTCGACCACCACCGGCATGCCCAGCTGATCCTTGAGCTTGTCGGCCAGCGTGCGGGCAATCGCGTCGGTGCCGCCACCGGGCGGAAAACCCACCATCAGCCGCACCGGGCCGCTTTGTGCCTGCACCAGACCTGCGGCCAGCAGGGCCGACACCGACACGGCCAACACGCCTGCGCGGCGCAATGTGCCGCCCCAGCCTTGCAAAGAAAAACCCATGGTCAAGCTCCTGAAAAACAAATGATGAAGAAAGGTGAAAAGTAAAAACCGCGGTGCTGTTTAGTTGCGTGCGTAGGCCACGTGGAAACGCTGCACACCGGGGAACTGCCCCATCTCGGACGCTAGGTCAGAAATCGGTGCCATTTTTTTGCGGCTGCGTGCCACGGCCACAAAGTTCCAGGTGAAAGAACCCTCGTCCATCGAAATGACGATGGTGCCACCCGCAATGTCATACCCCCGGTCGTGCGCCATGGCGCGCAGTGCGGCCTCCACCGGTCGGTAACCCGGGTCAAACGTGAGACGGATCGCCACCGCCTGGCGCGACGGCAGCCAGCTCTCCAGCTTGGACACCCAGACCATGCAAAACGCGCTGAGCAAGGCCAGCGACATGGCCGCTGCATACAGGCCCACGCCCACCAAAATGCCAATCACCGACGAGGCCCAGAGCGAGGCCGCCGTGGTCAGGCCGCTGATGTTGAAGCCCTCTTTCATGATCACACCCGCACACAGAAACCCGATGCCGGTCAGGATGCCCTGGATCACGCGCGAGAGGTCGCCGTTGCTGAACAGCGTGGTGCTCATGCCACCGTACCAAAAATTGGAATACCCACCCATGACGGCCAGCGCCGCCGAGGCCATACACACCAGCCCGTAGGTGCGCATGCCCGCCGCACGCCCGTGGTACGAACGCTCGTACCCCACCATCAGCCCCAGCACCAGCGCCCCCAGCAGGTGCAGCAGCACAAAAACGTTGGCCTCTACCACCGGGGTGGACCAATACGCGGCAAAGGTTTGCGAATTGAGCATGGGTACAAACATACCCCAAAAAGCCGCGCGCTACCATGGCGCCATGCAAGCTATCGCACTCATCACCGGCGCCTCCCGTGGCATTGGCGCAGCCACCGCCCTCTCCCTGGCCCAGGCTGGCTACGCCGTGGCCGTGAACTACCGCGATAACTCGCTGGCCGCCGACGAGGTGGTGCGCCAGATTCGCGGCCAAGGCGGCAACGCCATCACCGTGAAAGCCGATGTGGCGGTAGAGGCCGAGGTGCTGGCCATGTTTGCCAAGGTAGATGCCAAGCTGGGCACGCTGACAGCGCTGGTCAACAACGCGGGCGTGGTGGATGTGGCCAGCCGCGTGGACGCCATGTCCAGCGCGCGGCTGCAACGCATGCTGAACACCAATGTGCTGGGCAGCATGGTCTGCGCACGCGAAGCGGTGCTGCGCATGAGCACCCGCCACGGCGGCAGCGGCGGTGCCATCGTCAACATCTCCAGCGTGGCGGCCACACTGGGCTCGCCGGGCCAGTATGTGGACTACGCGGCCAGCAAAGGCGCCATCGACAGCTTCACCGTGGGCCTGGCGCGCGAGGTGGCGGCCGAGGGTATCCGCGTGAATGCCGTGCGCCCCGGCATCATCGACACCGAGATCCACGCCAGCGGCGGCCAACCCGACCGCGCCCAACGCCTGGCGCACCAGGTCCCCCAGCAGCGCCCGGGCACCGCGCAGGAGATTGCCAACGCCATCGTCTGGCTGCTCAGCGATGCAGCCAGTTACACCACAGGCGCGATTCTGGACGTGAGTGGCGGGCGCTGAGGCCGCACCACCCACCCTCAGGGCGAGGGCAGACCAAACAGCCGGGCACCGTTCTCCCACGCCACCTTGCGGGCCACGGCGGGTGGCAAGTCGCCCAGCCAGCTGCGGTACTCCTGCATCTGCGCTTCGTAGTACTGCCAGCGTGGATTGATCCAGGTGTCCGACCCCAGCAAAAAGCGGTCCGGGTAGTCCAGCAACAGCGCACGCCATTCGGGGCACAACACGGTGCCACCCTGCACACCGGCACAGGTCAGGCCCGGGCGGTAAGACAGCTCCCCCATCAGCGCTGGGTATTGGGCCAACAAGCCCCGCACCCGCTCGACCGACGCGCCGCCAATACCGGTGTGCGCCCAAATCAGCCGGGTGGTTTTCCCGGCGGAGGGCGTGGCCGCCATCAACAGGTCAATGGCTGCGTCATCCACATGCGCCAGCACCACCAGGCCGCGTTGGTCGGCCAGCGCCATGAGCTGCTGCGCCACCTTGCCACGCGCGTTGGCACTATCGTAGAGGTGGAATTCGCCAATGCCGCGGTAGGGGCCGGCGGCGGTGCCACGCGCCAGTTCGGCCTGCACCATGTCAAAAATTGTGGGGTCCTGGAACCAGTTGGCGTAGTCGTCGCGGTTGCGGTACAGGCGCACCAGCGGCACCACGGTGACGCCTGCGGCACGGGTCTGTGCGCCTGCCTCGGTCAGGGCCCGTGTGCCGTCGTTGGGCCGGGAATTGGCCACGATGGCACGCACCCCGCTGCGCTGCATACGCGCCAGCACATCGGGAATCGGGTGGGGCTGCTGCGCCTCCACGTTGTAGTGCAGGTGGGCGTCAAACAGCGGGCCCGTGTAGTCGGCGGCTTGCGCCTGGCCACTGGTGCCCACGGCGAGGCACAGCGCCGCACAACGGGTGCGCCAGGAAAAGCGAGGGGGTGTCAGCATGGGCGGCCTCCGGCCAACAATGTTTATGAGGTGGTGTGCGGGTTTGTAGCGTGTTTTCCCATTCCTTGCAGCGCACGGGTGCAGTACCATGCCGCCACCCTTCCCTCCCCAGGACACGCCGTATGGACCTCAAACCGCTGGTGACCTTGCTGGCCATCGTGAACCCGCTGGCCATCGTGCCCTTTTTTATCCACTACACCCAGGGCTTTGACGCCGCCCAACGGCGCCACACGGTGTGGGTCTCGTCCTTCAGCGCGTTTGTGGTGATTGCCATCAGCGCCGTGGCGGGTCTGCATATCCTGGAGTTTTTTGGCATTTCGCTGGCCAGCTTCCAGGTGGGTGGCGGCATGTTGCTGCTGACCAGTGCGCTCAACATGCTGAACGCCCAACCCGCCGAGGCCAAGACCAACACCCACGAGCTGGAGGACGGCGCCGAAAAGGCCGCCATGGGCGCCAGCATTGCCGTGGTGCCGCTGACCATTCCGCTGCTCACCGGCCCGGCCACCATGTCCACCGTGGTGATTTATGCGGACAAGGCCAAGACCTTCTGGGCACTCAGCACGCTGGTGGGCTACGGCGTGGTGGTGGCGCTGGCCACGGCGCTGTGTTTCTCGTTGGCCGAACCGATTGCGCGTTTTCTGGGCAAAACCGGCATCAACGTGATGACACGACTCATGGGCCTGATTTTGGCGGCGCTGGCGGTGGAGGTGATGACCGACGGGCTGACCAAGCTGTTCCCGGCGCTGGCCGGCTGAGGCCGCGTTAGCCGCTGATACCTGCGCGGCTTAGAAAGTCGCCCACCAGCTCCAAGCGCAACAGGGGGTTGTCGAGCTGCATCAGGCTTTGCTTGAGCTCGGGCGGCAGCTGCAGCAGCTCGCACCAGCGGTTGGCCACCCAGCCGCAGTCGTCCAGCCGGTGGGGCGGCAACAGCGCCGCGGGCAACGCGCCACCCCGGGCCTGCAGCTGGGCGATCACGTTCTGCAGGGCCTGCGACACCAGCTGAAGATCGGGCGGCACCGGCGTGGGCACATCGGCGGGCAGGGTTTGCACATCGGCCACCCACAGCCCGTGTTTGAGGCGGCTGCGCCGGGTGATGCGAAACCGCTCACCAGCCGTGCAGCGCAACACCATGAGGCCGGGCTGCGGGCTGGAAAACTCGGTGATGGTGGCCAGCGTGCCAATGTCGACAAAAGCCTCATTCGCAAAACCGTCGCCGCTGGGGGCCTGCGGGTCGGCGCGGCGCACCTCGCTGCCCTGGGTGAGCGCCACCACTCCAAACGGCGCGCCGGTTTTGTGGCACTTGCCCATCAGGTCCAGGTAACGCACCTCAAAAATCTGCAGCTGCAGGCTGCCACCGGGGTAGAGCACCGTGTTCAGCGGGAACAGCGGCAGTTGGTGCAGGGCAAGCAGCTCGGGCATGGTGGCGTGGCGGGCCTTAGCGGGGTGGCAGGCTGGCCTGGGTTTGCTGCACCCACTGGTCGAGCTGCTGCACGGCGCTGTCCACTGCGGCGGTCAGCGCACGCACGCCACCGGCAGCGTCGGCGCTGGCTGCGGGCTCGCGCAGCACAAAGCTGCGCTGGGCCACCAGGGCGTCGCCACCGTGGGCCGGATGCGACAAAGTGGCACGCAGGCGCAGCACGCCGGCGCTGCTGGCCGCAGCGTCAAACAGCTGGCTGAACTCTTCGAGCTCCAGGCGCAGCGTGAGGGTGCCGGGCGGCGCCAGCACACCATCGGCCAGGTTGAGCACCGCGCGGCGCTGGCCCAGGGTTTCGCGCACACGCTGGCGCAGCAGTTGGGCCGGGGGCATGCTCCAGCGCGCCTGCGCGTAGGGGCGTAGCTGCTGGGCATCGCTGTAGCCCAGGCGGTAGACCACGGGCAGGTTGTCCAGCGCGGTGGGCGCATGCACCTCGCCCAGCGCCAGCGTGGGCAGCGGTGCCATGCGGTTGCTGGGCAGCTCTTGCACCAGGCCGGGGCCGAAGTCGTACACCGCCACCGCAGGGCCGCCCTTGGGCAAGGCGCCACAGCCGGCCAGCGTGGCCGCCAAAATCAAACCAAACAGGGCTCTAGAGCCCATGGAATATGCGCAAACAGCTATCATTTTCATAGCAAACCAGTCTCTCTAAATATCAAGGGGCCGCGGCGGCCGGTGCCACAAAACCGCGCTCGCCCGGGCCCGGCGTAGCGCTGCCCTTGCCCCACAGCAAGGACTGTGGGTTGTCACCCACCGCGTCGGCCGCGCGGCCGACCTGGCGCACGGCGCGGGCGGTGTCATCGGTGGCGCGGTTCAGGCGGGGCAGCAGCTGGGCGTTGACCTGGCGACTGGTGTGCGCCAGCGACTCGGTGCTCTGGGAAATTTTGTCCAGCGTGCCACCGGGCTCGTTCATGCGGCGCGACATGCGCTGGAACTCGGAGGCCGAGGTGCGCACCGCATCGGCGCTGGCGCCCAGCCGCTCCGAAGTAGCCTGCATGCTTTTGAGCGTGGCATCGGCCTGGGCCACCATACGCGGCAGGTTCATGGCGTCCGCCCCCCCCTGCGCGCCCAGCACCTGGTCGGCCCGGCGGGCCAGGGTGCTGACGTTGGCGGCGGCCTGGCCCATTTGCTGGATGGCGCCCATCAAGGCTTTCTGGTTCTCTGCGTCCAGCAGGGTGTTGACGCGCCCGCTGGCCTGCTCCATCTGCGTGAGCAGGTTGCCGCCTTGTTCGGTGAAGCGTGCCACCATGCTGGGGCGCATGGGGATGCGGGCCGGGGTGCTGCCGGTGGCGGCCAGCGGCGCAGGGCTTTCGCCTTTGTCGTCCAACTGCACAAAGGCCAGCCCGGTGACACCCTGGAAGCCCAGCGTGGCAAAGGTGGACTGGGTGATGGGGGCCTGCTCATTCACCGCAATGCGCAGCAAGACATTGCCACGCTGCACCGTATCCAGCGCAATGTCGGTCACCCGGCCCACCAGCACGCCCTTGAAGCGCACACCGGCCTGGGGCTGCAGGCCGGTCACGCCCTCGGGGCTGGAGATCTCGAACACCCGTTGCTCGGACGTGTCACGCGTGAGCCAGACGGTCAGTGCCGTGAGCAGAGCCGCCACCACCAGCACAAAAGCACCGGCAGCAAAGGCATGGGATTTGTTTTCCATAGATATCTGTCTTTCTACACGGCATTCGGGGTGGGGTGCAACAGGGCCTGCGCCCGGTGCCCGCGCCCACCTCGGAAAAAGTCATTCACGAAGGGGTGCTCAAAGTCCACCACCTCGCGCGGTGGTGCATCCACCACCACATGTTTGTCCGCCACCACGGCCACCCGGGTGCTGAGCTCAAAAATCGTGTCCAGGTCGTGTGTGACCATCACCACCGTGAGGCCCAGCTCGCGGTGCAGGCTTTGCAGCAGCGCGCAAAAACCGTCGGCACTGTCCGGGTCCAGCCCGGCGGTGGGTTCGTCCAGCAGCAAAAGCGGCGGGTCCATCACCAGTGCGCGCGCCAGCGCCACCCGCTTGACCATGCCCCCCGACAAATCGGCCGGCATCTTGTGCGCGTGGCGGGCGTCCAGCCCCACCATCTGCAGTTTGACCATGGCCACATCGCGCACCAAGTCTGCGGGCAAGGTGCCGAGTTCGCGCAGCGGAAAGGCAATGTTCTCCAGCACGGTAAAAGCCGAAAACAGCGCCCCGTGCTGGAACAGCATGCCCACGCGGCTGGCCGCACCGGCGCGGCCCAGCTCGGTTGCCGGGTGGCCCAGCACGGTCACACTGCCACGCGCCGGTGTTTCCAGCCCCAGCATTTGCCGCAGCAGCACCGTCTTGCCGCTGCCCGATCCGCCCACGATGGACAGCAGCTCGCCCTGCGCAATCTTCAGGTCCAGGTCTTGGTGGATGACGGTGGGCACGCCCTCGGCGCGGAACACCGACCACAGCTTGTTGATGTCGACCACCCACGGCGCGCTCACAGGCCCACTCCCTTGAACAGCACCGCAAACAGCGCATCCACCAGAATCACCACCGTGATGGACGTGACCACGGAGGCGGTGGTGCCCTCGCCCAGGCTTTGGGTGTTGGGCTTGACGCGCAGACCGTAGTGGCAGGCAATCAAGGCAATCAGCACCCCAAACACCGTGCTTTTGGCCAGCGCCAGCCAAAGGTTGGCAATCTGCACGGTCTTGGGCAGAGCAGTAATAAAGTAGGCCGGAGTGAGCCCCATAGCCAGGTCGGCCGCCAACATGCCACCCAACAACGCGGCCAGCGTGGTCCAGACCGAGAGCAGCGGCATGGCTACGGCCATAGCTACGGTGCGCGGCATCACCAGCCGAAAGCCCTTGGCAATGCCCAGCACGCGCATGGCATCCAGTTCCTCGGTCACGCGCATGACGCCAATTTGGGCCGTGATGGCCGAGCCCGAGCGCCCGGCGATGAGGATGGCGGCGAGCACCGGCCCCAACTCCCGGATCAGTGACAGGCCCAGGATGTTGACGATGAAGGCGTCGGCGCCAAACTGGCGCAACTGCTGCGACATCAGGTAGGCCAGCACCACCCCAATCAGAAACCCCACCAGCGCGGTGATGGGCATGGCGGTTGCGCCAATGCGATAGAGGTGGCCCGAGATATCGCGCCACGGCGCATGCAGCGGATGGCGCACCAGGCGCAACAGGTCCAGCAGCAGTTGCCCCAGCAGGCGCACCGCGCCGGCCAAGTGCTGGACCATGCCCATGACACGGCGCCCCAGACCCAGGTACACGGCATGCCAGGAATACGGCACGGGCGCAGGCGCAGGTGCGGTGAATTGCGCTACCCGCTCCAGCATCGTGCGTTGCTCGGGCAAAAGTTGCAGCTGTGCGGGCCACTGCTGGCCCCAGGCATTCCACAACAACTGGGCGCCGGTGTGGTCCAGGCGCTGCAGCATACGCAGATCCCATGCGCTGCCGTCCTTCACTGATTGCAGCAGCCGTGCCGGCAAACCCTGCCACACGGCAGGCACCGCCAGTTGGTCGGCCGTCCAGCGCCCGTGCAAATGCATCACCGAGGCCGTTGACTCGGTACGCATTTCCAGACGCGGCGTGGTGTCCTCCACAAGGGCATTCAGAGAGTGGTTAAGGTGCGCATCGTACCCGCAAGGAAATGCAAGCAAAATAGGCCCACAGGAGACACCATGCCAAACCACGACCCATTGCCCAACCCGCCCCACCACAGCAACCGCACGGGCGCATAACGGCATGGGTACCGAGTGGGTCCATAGCGAGCTGATGCACCAGATCGCGGCCGTGCTGTTTGGCCTGGCTTTGTTGCACACCTTTGGCGCCAAGTTTTTTGAAAGCCTGGCCCACCGCCATCCGCAGCACGCGGGCCTGTTCCATTTGCTGGGCGAGGTGGAGGTGGTGTTTGGCTTCTGGGCCTTTGTGCTGATTGCCTGCATGGCCCTGGTGGCGGGCAGTGGCCCGGCCATTGCCTATGCCGAGTCGCGCCAGTTCACCGAACCCCTGTTTGTGTGTGTGGTGATGGTGGTGGCAGCCTCGCGCCCGGTGCTGGACGTGGTGGGTCGCAGCATGAATACGCTGGCCCGCCTGCTGCCACTGCCCCGGCCGCTGGCGCTGGCCTGGTTGGGCCTGGCGGCAGTGCCCTTGCTGGGGTCGCTGGTCACCGAGCCGGCCGCCATGACGCTGGCCGCACTCATGCTGGCGCCCCTCTTGTTCACCCCCGCCATGCCCGAGCGCCTGAAGTACGCGGCGCTGGGGGTGCTGTTTGTCAACATCTCCATCGGTGGCACGCTCACCGCCTACGCTGCGCCGCCAGTGCTGATGGTGGCAGCCGCCTGGCAGTGGGACACCGCCTTCATGGCCAGCACGTTCGGCTGGAAGGCCGCGCTGGCGGTGCTGCTCAACGCCACGGTGATGGTGGTCCTGCTGCGCAAACCCCTGCGGGATGCCGCCCCCGTGGCCACCACACACCAAGCCCCCATTCCCTGGATCGTGAGCGCGGTGCACCTGGCCTTTTTGGCCGGTGTGGTGGTGCTGGCGCACCACCCGGTGCTGTTCATTGGCCTGTTTTTGTTCTTCCTCGGCTACACCCAGGCCTACGCCCGTTTCCAGAGCCCCTTGATCCTGAAAGAGGGGTTGCTGGTCGGTTTCTTTTTGGCCGGGCTGGTGGTGCTGGGTGGCATGCAGCAGTGGTGGCTGCAGCCGATTGTGGAAAGCCTGGCCCCCACCGCCTTGTTTTTTGGCGCCCTGGGGCTCACCGCGGTGACCGACAACGCGGCGCTGACCTACCTGGGCTCACTGATCGTAGGCATCTCGGACCCGGCCAAGTACATGCTGGTGGCCGGTGCCGTGGCCGGTGGTGGCCTCACCGTGATTGCCAATGCCCCCAACCCCGCTGGCGTAGCGCTGCTGCGCGCGGGTTTTGAAGACCAGTCCATAGGCGCGGGCGGCTTGCTGCTCGGTGCCCTGCTTCCTACTGCGGTGGCTGCCGCCTTTTTTCTGCTTCTATGACCAACGACACCACCTTCGACTACATCATCATCGGCGCCGGCACGGCGGGCTGCCTGCTGGCCAACCGGCTCAGCGCCAACGCGTCCAAACGCGTGCTGCTGATCGAGGCTGGCCGCAAGGACGACTACCACTGGATCCATATTCCCGTGGGTTACCTGTACTGCATTGGCAACCCGCGCACCGACTGGTTGTTCAACACCGAGGCCGAGGCGGGCCTGAATGGCCGCAGCCTGCGTTACCCGCGTGGCAAAACGCTGGGCGGCAGCTCCAGCATCAACGGCATGATTTACATGCGCGGCCAGGCGCGCGACTACGACCAGTGGGCCCAACTCACCGGTGATGCGAATTGGACCTGGGACAACAGCCTGCCCTACTTCAAGCTGCACGAAGACCACCACAAAGGTGCCGATGCCATACACGGCGCCAAGGGAACCGCCTCGCCGCTGTTGCACGACAGCGGCACCGACTACCGCAAGGTGCTGCGCCACCACCAGGCCGGCGGCGAATGGCGGGTTGAGAAACAACGCCTGCGCTGGGATGTGCTGGACGCCTTTGCCCAGGCCGCCACCCAGGCCGGCATTCCGGCCACCGACGACTTCAACCGCGGCAGCAACGAAGGCGTGGGTTACTTCGAGGTGAACCAGAAAGCCGGCTGGCGCTGGAACACGGCCAAGGCCTTTTTGCGCCCCATGTGTTACGCCCGCCCCAACTTCGAGCTGTGGACCAGCGCCCAGGTGGCCAAGCTGGTGGTAGAGCCGCAAGCCGAAGGTGCGGGCCTGCGCTGCACCGGTGTGCAGGTGTGGGACGGCCGCGAGATGGTGACCGCCACCGCCCGCGGTGAAGTGTTGCTGTGCGCGGGCGCCGTGGCCAGCCCCCAAATCCTGCAGCTCTCGGGCCTGGGCCCGGCCGAGTTGTTGCAGGCGCGTGGCGTGCCGGTGCTGCAAGACACCCCCGGCGTAGGCGCCAACCTGCAAGACCATTTGCAAATCCGCGCCGTCTTCAAGGTCAAGAACACCCCCACGCTGAACACCCAGGCCAACAGCCTCTGGGGCAAAGCCAAGATCGGGCTGCAGTACGCCCTCAAACGCAGTGGCCCCATGAGCATGGCGCCCAGCCAGCTCGGCGCCTTCACCCGCAGCGACGCCAGCCAGCCCCACCCTAACTTGGAGTACCACGTGCAACCGCTGAGCCTGGACGCCTTTGGCCAGCCCCTGCATACCTTCAACGCCTTCACGGCCAGTGTGTGCAACCTCAACCCCACCAGCCGCGGCACGGTGCAGATCAAAACCGCAGAGTTCAAGGACGCACCGGCGATTGCGCCTAACTACCTGAGCACCGAAGTCGACCGCAAGATTGCCGCCGACTCGCTGCGCGTGACACGCAAGATCGTGGCGCAACCGGCGCTGGCCAAGTACCAGCCCGAGGAATACAAGCCCGGCGTCCAGTTCCAGAGCGACGCCGAGCTGGCCCAACTGGCCGGCGACATTGCCACCACCATCTTCCACCCCGTGGGCACCACCAAGATGGGCCAGGACGATGACGCCATGGCCGTGGTCAACAGCCGCCTGCAGGTGCGCGGCGTAGCCGGCTTGCGGGTGGTGGATGCGGGGGTGATGCCACTCATCACCAGCGGCAACACCAACTCCCCCACGCTGATGATTGCGGAGAAAGCCGCGCAGTGGATTGCGGAGGACGCAGCGCGTTGAGCGGTAGAGGGTTTGTCCTGATGCCGCTGCCCCCGCAGGGCGGATACATTGCATGGCAACGCAGACCTGACAGCAACTGCGAGGTCTGCCAAGACCAAGCTTGAAACGACGCCGAGGAGACGGCTAAAACCAACAACAAACCCTGCACACCACGATGCAGTTTTACAAAAGCACCGGTATCCCCGGTGCTTTTTTTATGCCTTTTTGGCCTCCAAGCCGCATGGACTATGCGCAAGCAGCTCCTGATTTCATAGCAAATAACCCCATTGGGCCGGATGCGACAATTCCCCCATGGAAATGTTTGTTGTCACGCTGGCCTCGCTGCTGGCCGGTTTTGTGGACGCGATTGTGGGCGGCGGCGGCCTGATTCTGACCCCCGCCCTGTTCGCCACCTTCCCCAACGCCCACCCGGCCACGCTGTTTGGCACGAACAAGGGCGCCTCGGTCTGGGGCACCGCCTTTGCCACTGTGCAGTACCAGCGCCGAGTGCAGATGCAGTGGCACGCCATTGCCCCCGCGGCCGCGGTATGTTTTCTGGCCTCGCTGGGGGGTGCCTGGTTGGTCACGGTGGTGTCGCCCCAGCACCTGCGCAAGGCCCTGCCCCTGGTGCTGGTGCTGGTACTGGCCTACACCCTGGTCAAAAAGGACCTAGGGCGGCACCACACGCCCCGGTTTGCGGGGCAACACGAAGCACTGGTCGCCTGTGCCATTGGCGCCACCATTGGTTTTTACGACGGGTTTTTTGGCCCCGGCACGGGCAGTTTTTTCGTGTTCCTGCTGGTGCGGGTGCTGGGCTACGATTTTCTCAACGCCTCGGCCAGCGCCAAGCTGCTCAACACCGCCTCCAACCTGGCGGCGCTGCTGCTGTTTGCCTACAAAGGCCATGTGTGGTGGCACTTTGTCGTGGCCATGGCGGTAGCCAATGTGCTGGGCAGCCTGGCCGGCACCCACATGGCGCTCAAACACGGCACGGGGTTTGTGCGTGGCATGTTCATCGTGGTGGTGTCGGCCCTGATTCTCAAGACCGGTTACGACGCGTTTGTGCGCGGCCTCTAGGCCGCGGGCTTAACGTGCTGGCGGCCAGGGCAGATCGGCCGCCACGCGGGGCTTGCCAATGGGCGCACCGGCCTGCCCTTTGCTCACGGCGGCCAAGTCTTCTTCGCTGGGGTACTGGCCCAGCAGCCAATAGTCAAACGCGCGGCGCGCAATCGGTGCGGCCGAGGCCGAACCAAACCCCGCGTTCTCCACAATCACCGCCAGCGCAATCTTGGGCGACTCCGCTGGCGCAAAGGCGACGTAGAGGGAGTGGTCGCGCTGGTGCTCTTCCATCGACGAGGCGTTGTACTTCTGGTTTTTACCCAGACTCACCGCCTGCGCAGTGCCGGTTTTGCCACCACTCACATACCCAGAACCCGCAAACACCCGCGTCCCGGTTCCCCCCTGCGTGACGCCGACCATGGCGTCACGGATAACCGCCACGTTCTCAGGCTTGTACCCCAGGTCTACCGGTGGCTCTGCGGGCACTGGCACGCGCACACGGGTGGTGGCATCCTGAGTCGCAATCACCAGCTGTGGCTTGTGTTTCACCCCGTTGTTGGCCACGATGGCAACCGCCTGCGCCAACTGCAGCATGGTGAAACTGTTGTAACCCTGGCCAATGCCCAGCGAGATCGTCTCTCCGGCGTACCACTTTTGCTGCTCGGGGCGCTTGTAGTAGCGGCGTTTCCATTCCTGGCTGGGCAACACGCCCCGCACTTCACCGTGGATGTCGATGCCCGTGTGCTGGCCAAACCCCAGCGGTTTCATGAAGTCGTGCATGGTGTCCACACCCAACTCGTTGGCCAGCGAATAGAAGTACACGTTGCTGGATTCGACAATGGCGCGGCGCATGTCCATGATGCCGCCCTTCTCGTTCTCGGGGCTGCCGAAGCGGTTGCCACCAAACATGTAGAAGCCCGGGTCGTTGATGAGTGTCTGCGGCGTGCGCGCGCCAGTCTCCAGCGCGGCCAGCGCCATAAAGGGTTTGTAGGTGGAGCCCGGCGGGTAGGTGCCACGCAGGGCGCGGTTGAGCAGCGGTTTGTCGATGGACTCGTTGAGCATCTGCCAGTTTTCCTGGTCAATGCCTTCGACAAACAGGTTGGAGTCAAACGTGGGTTTGCTCACAAAAGCCAGCACCTCACCGGTCTTGGGGTCCAGCGCCACCAGCGCCCCCCGGCGGCTGCCAAACATGTCCTCGATCAGTTTTTGCAGCTTGATGTCGATGGACAGCACCACCACATTGCCCGGCGTGGACGGGTTGCTGGCGAGTTTGCGCACCGCGCGCCCTCCGGCCGAGGTTTCGATGCGTTCCACCCCGGTCACGCCGTGCAGCATTTGCTCAAAACTCTGCTCCACACCCAGCTTGCCGATGTACTCGGTACCCCGGTAGTTGGCCTGGTCTTCGCTGTCCTCGATCTTCTCTTTCTCGGACTGGTTGATGCGCCCGATGTAGCCAATCACGTGGCTGGCCAGCTCACCATAGGGGTAGCTGCGGAACAGGCGGGCTTTGATCTCGACCCCGGGGAAACGGAAGCGCTGCGCCGCAAAACGGGCCACCTCGGCGTCGGTCAGTCGGGTGCGGATCGGCAGGGACTCAAAGTTCTTGGACTCTTCCATGAGCTTCTTGAAACGGCGCCGGTCGCGCGGCGTGATGTCGATCACGCTGGCCAGTTCGTCAATGGTCTTTTCCACGCCACCGGTTTTGGAAGGTGTGACTTCCAGCGTGTAGGCCGAGTAGTTGGTGGCCAGCACCACACCGTTGCGGTCTTCGATCAGCCCCCGGTTGGGCACGATGGGCACGATGGACGTGCGGTTGCTCTCGGCCTGGGCGCGCAGATCGTCGTGGCGCACGATTTGCAAATACGCCAGGCGCAGGGCCAGCAACACAAAACAGCACAGCACCACCACACTGACCACAAACACACGGGTCCGAAAGCGGGCCAGGTCGGCCTGGACGTTGCGCAGCTCAGTCATGGTTTAGCTGCGATAGTCAAACCGGTTCGCCGCAGGGCCGCCCCAAGGCGAACCAGCCCCCTCGGAGGGGCAGTGCAGCACCCGCAGTGGCAAGCGTGGGGGCCATTCACAACGGACGGTTGGCATCGGGATCAGGGGCGCGGCGCTGCGGGGCCAGCAACACAATGCTGGCCACGGGCCACAACGCAGCCTCTAGCACCGGCGCCAGCAGCACCCACCAGCCTGGAAACGTGCCGCCACCCAGCAGGCGCAGCAACAGCTCCAGGGCATGGGCCGCTACAAACAATGGAAACACCTGCGCGGCCTGCGAGGGCACGGTAAACCACAACAAACGGCGGTGCACAGTAATGGCCAGAAAACTCAACACCGTGTAGGCCATGGCATGCTGGCCCAGCAAACCACCCTGGTGCACATCCATCAACAGGCCAAATACAAAGGCGGCCCCAATGCTCACGCGCAGCGGCTGGTGCACGGTCCAGAACACCAGCACCACGGCCAGCACATCGGGCGCCCAGGCCGCACGCCCCCACAGGCCCATGTTGTTGACCATATTAAGAAGCAGTGCCACCACCACGCTGCCCCAAATGAACAGGGGATTGGCGGGCAACAAAAGCTGCTGACCGGGACGCATGATCATCGCAAACCAGCTCCTTTGGGGGACGCCGCCAGGGCATCCGGCGCGGGCCGCGCAGGCATCTGGCTCGACAACGGGTCCAGCACCAGCACATGGGTAGTACCTGACACCATGGCCAGCGGCACACAGTAAATACGGGCAAACACCGCGTCCACTTGGCGCTCCACTTTTTCCACCCGCGCCACCGGTAAACCGGGCGGGTACACACCATCCACGCCGCTGGTGGTCAGCAGGTCGCCCACGGCCACGTCGGCGTTGGCCGCCATGTAACGCAGCTCCAGCGCATCGGCATGGGTAGACGTATCCCCGAAGGCCACACCGCGCGCACCAGTGCGTGCATTGAGCACCGGGATCGCATGGTCCCGGTCGGTGATCAGGGTGACCTCACTCATGGCGGGGTAAACACGGGTAACCTGGCCAATGACGCCCATCTCATCCAGCACCGGTGAGCCCAGGGCCAGCTGGTGCATCAGCCCTTTGTTGATGACCACTTTGCGGGTGAAAGGGTCGGCCGCGTCGTACAACACCTGGGCGGCTTTGGCCGGTGCGGTGAGGCGGGGCGACAGGTCCAGCAGCTTGCGCAGGCGCAGGTTTTCCAGCTCCAGCTGCTCGACCTGGTTGGCCCGCAGGGATTGCAGGCTGAGTTTTTTACGCGCCTCTTCCTGGGCCGACTCGGCGGAGGCTACGGTGGTGAAGTAGGTGGTGGTGGTTTGCACCAGCAGCACAGGCTGCAAGGCCAGCCACTGCACCGGGTACAGCGCGGTGGCCAGTACCACGCGCAGGGGCTGCATCATCTTGAAGCGGGAATCGGCCACCATGAGAAACAGCGCCAAGGCGCTGCAGACGGCCAACTTGGACAGGGCCGAGGGGCCCTGGCGGAAGAAGGGGGGAGGATCTCTGTCCAGCGTACCGAGTGGCATCGCTGTGTCCGGTGCTGCTTATTCGCTCGTGAAAATGGAACCCAGGCGCTCCATCTGCTCCAGCGCAATGCCGCAACCACGCACCACACAGGTGAGCGGGTCTTCGGCCACCAGCACGGGCAAGCCGGTTTCTTCGGCCAGCAGGCGGTCCAGGTCACGCAACAGCGCGCCACCACCGGTGAGCATCATGCCGCGGTCGGCAATGTCGGCGCCCAGTTCGGGCGGGGTTTGTTCCAGCGCGTTTTTCACGGCCGACACGATGTTGTTCAGCGGGTCGGTCAGCGCTTCCAGGATTTCGTTGCTTGATATCGTGAAGCTGCGGGGCACGCCTTCGGACAGGTTGCGGCCGCGCACTTCCATTTCCTTGACTTCGGAACCGGGGAAGGCCGAGCCGATTTGTTTCTTGATGGCTTCGGCGGTGGGTTCACCAATCAACATGCCGTAGTTGCGGCGGATGTAGTTGATGATGGCTTCGTCGAACTTATCACCACCGACGCGGACCGAGCCCTTGTAGACCATGCCGCCCAGGGAAATGACTCCGACCTCGGTGGTACCACCACCAATGTCCACCACCATGGAGCCAGACGCTTCGGACACCGGCAGGCCGGCACCGATGGCAGCCGCCATGGGTTCTTCAATCAGGTACACATCGCTGGCACCAGCGCCCAGGGCCGATTCGCGGATCGCGCGGCGCTCCACCTGGGTGGAGCCGCAGGGCACACAAATGATGATGCGGGGGCTGGGCTTCAAGACGCCACGGGGCAGCACCATTTTGATGAACTGCTTGAGCATCTGCTCGGTCACCGTGAAGTCGGCGATCACGCCGTCTTTCATGGGGCGGATGGCTTCGATGTTGCCGGGCACCTTGCCCAACATGGCCTTGGCCTCTTTGCCGACCGCCTGGATGGTTTTTTTGCCCTGTGGGCCGCCTTCGTGGCGAATCGCCACCACTGAGGGTTCATTCAGAACGATGCCCTGTCCGCGCGCCACAATCAGGGTGTTGGCGGTACCCAAGTCAATCGCCAGGTCGGTGGAAAAGTACCGACGGAAAGCTCCAAGCATTACGTATCCTCTCGGGCACGGAGGGCGCTTCGGCCGTCCGTCGCCATGGTTTTAGCAGTTCAAACGTGTAAGTTTGGCGTCAAATACCGCGTATCCACGGTACTTTTACCAAAGGCAGGATAATACCCCATCGCCTGTGAATAACTCGTGCAAAAGCCTGCGGCCAGACACGATTTACCCTTGGTTTCAACTCTTCTACACCCATGTCCCTGACATCTTCCGACATCGCCCGCATTGCCAATTTGGCGCGCCTGGAACTGGCGCCCGCCGAAACCGCGCGCCTGCAGACCCAAATGAACGACTTTTTCAGCATTGTGGAAACCATGCGGGCCGTCGACACCACCGGACTTGAGCCCTTGTCCCATCCTGTGGCAGCCATCCAGGACATCGTGCTGCGCCTGCGCGAGGACGTAGTGAGTGAGCCCAACCAGCGGGAGGCCAACCAACAAAGCGCCCCCGCGGTCGAACGTGGCCTGTTCCTGGTTCCCAAAGTCATCGAATAAGAAGATAGCCCGTATGTCGACTCCCCTTTCCCAAACCGCCCTGCATGACCTGTCTGTGCGGGAGCTTGCCCAGGCCCTGCGCGACAAGCAGCTCAGCGCGGTCGAAGCTGCCGAGTATTTTCTGCAGCGCGGCCAGGCCCATGCCGAACTTGGCGCCTTTGTCGCCACCGACACCGCCGCCACGCTGGCCCAGGCCCGTGCGGCCGACGCCCGCATTGCCACAGGCAGCGCAGGCGCACTCGAAGGCGTGCCCATCGCACACAAAGATATTTTTGTGACGCGCGACTTCGCCACCACGGCTGGTTCGCGCATGCTCAAAGGCTACCGCTCGCCGTTTAACGCCACCGTGGTGGACAAGCTGGCGCAGGCTGGCGCCGTCACGCTGGGCAAGCTCAACTGCGACGAATTCGCTATGGGCTCCAGCAACGAAAACTCGGCCATTGCGCCGATCGGCAGCGAGAGCGTGCAGCCCGTGCACAACCCTTGGAACACGGACCGCATTCCCGGCGGCTCGTCCGGTGGCAGCGCGGCCGTGGTCGCCGCCCGTCTAGCCCCCGCCGCCACCGGCACCGACACCGGCGGCTCCATCCGCCAGCCTGCCGCGTTTTGCGGCATCACTGGCATCAAACCCACCTACGGCCGCGCTTCGCGCTACGGCATGGTGGCGTTTGCCTCTAGCCTGGACCAAGCCGGTCCCATGGCCCGCAGCGCCGAAGACTGCGCGCTGCTGCTCTCGGCCATGTGTGGTCCCGACCCGGACCGCGACTCCACCTCGCTGGACGTGCCGGCCGAAAACTTTGCACTCAAGCTCAACGACTCCATCGAAGGCCTGCGCATTGGTGTACCCCAAGAGTTTTTTGGCGAAGGCCTGAGCGCCGATGTGCGGGCCAGTGTGGACGCTGCGCTGAAGCAGTACGAAGCCCTGGGCGCCAAACTCGTACCCATCACACTGCCGCGCACCGAGCTGTCGATTCCGGTGTACTACATCATTGCGCCCGCCGAGGCGTCGAGCAACCTGAGCCGCTTTGACGGCGTGAAGTTCGGCCACCGTGCCAAGGACTATGGCGATCTGGCAGACATGTACAAAAAGACCCGCGCCGAAGGTTTTGGCGACGAGGTCAAACGCCGCATCATGATCGGCACCTATGTGCTGAGCCATGGCTACTACGACGCCTACTATCTGCAGGCGCAAAAAATCCGCCGCATGATTGCCGACGACTTCCAGAACGCCTTCAAGGACTGCGACGTGATTGCCGGCCCCGTGGCCCCCACCGTGGCCTGGAAAATCGGTGAAAAGTCGGACGACCCTGTGGCCAACTACCTGGCTGACATCTTCACGCTGTCCGGCTCTTTGGCCGGCTTGCCGGGCATGAGCATCCCCGTGGGTTTTGCCAAGGCCGAAGCCGACAAGGGTATGCCGATTGGCA
The DNA here is from genome assembly GCF_056521365.1 of Rhodoferax sp. XS2R6. Classification (NCBI taxonomy): domain Bacteria; kingdom Pseudomonadati; phylum Pseudomonadota; class Betaproteobacteria; order Burkholderiales; family Comamonadaceae; genus Rhodoferax; species Rhodoferax sp. XS2R6. The sequence goes on from NZ_JBWMAY010000005.1 coordinate 33,758, forward strand.
TGCAGCTGCTGGGCAACTACTGCCAGGAGGCGCGCCTGCTCAATGCCGCGCACCGCTTCCAGCAAGCCACCGATCACCACCTGGCCAAGCCCGCAGGATTCTGACCATGAGCGAACCCGTGAACACATTTGAAGCACAACAACAGGGCCGCCCTACCGGCCCGCTGGTGCACGGCTACGAAGTCATCATCGGCTTTGAGACGCATGCCCAGCTCTCGACCCAGTCGAAGATTTTTTCACGTGCCAGCACCGCCTTTGGTGCCGAGCCCAACACCCAGGCCTGCGCAGTGGACCTGGCCTTGCCTGGCACGCTGCCCGTGATGAACAAGGGCGCGGTCGAACGCGCCATCCAGTTCGGCCTGGCGATTGGTGCGCACATTGCGCCGCGCAGCATCTTTGCGCGCAAGAACTACTTCTATCCCGACCTGCCAAAGGGTTACCAGATCAGCCAGTTCGAAATCCCCGTGGTGCAGGGTGGCGCGGTCGAGTTTTTCCTGGGTGACGAAAAGAAGGCGGTGCGCCTGGTGCGTGCCCACCTCGAAGAAGACGCGGGCAAATCGCTGCACGAAGACTTCATTGGCCAAAGCGGTATCGACCTGAACCGCGCCGGTACGCCGCTGCTGGAGATCGTGACCGAGCCCGATATGCGCTCCAGCGCAGAGGCTGTGGCCTACGCCAAGGAACTGCACAAGATCGTGACCTGGATCGGCATCTGCGACGGCAACATGCAGGAAGGCTCGTTCCGCTGCGATGCCAACGTGTCGGTGCGCAAGCCGGGCAGCCCCTTAGGCACACGGCGCGAGATCAAGAACCTGAACAGCTTCAAGTTCATGCAGCAGGCTATCGACTACGAGGTGCGCTGGCAGATCGAGCAGATTGAAGACGGCCACGCGATCCAACAAGCCACCGTGTTGTTCAACCCTGACACGGGCGAGACGCGCGCCATGCGCACCAAAGAAGATGCGGCCGACTACCGTTACTTCCCCGATCCGGACTTGCCACCGCTATACATTTCAGAGCAGTGGGTGCAGGACGTACGTGGGAAAATGGCCGAATTGCCACGCAATATGGCGGCACGCTTCCAGGCTGACTATGGTTTGAGCGAGTACGACGCCACACAGCTGACACATAGTCGAGAGATGGCGGCCTACTTTGAATCGGCTGTGCGTCTTGGTGCTGAAGCAAAGCTTGCAACTAACTGGCTGCTAAATCAGGTGTCTGCAGAATTGAACCGCTTGAGTATTCAAATTGACCAGTTCTGCATTTCGCCGGGGCAACTGGCACGGTTGCTCACTCGCATCTCAGACAGCACCATAAATGCCCGCACTGCGAAGGATGACGTCTACACGGAATTGCTTAAGAAACAGGGTGGATATGCGGCCATGTGGAGCGCACAACACCCGGAAGCAAACGCAGACGACGTGGATGCCATCATTGAATCCAAAGGCCTCAAACAAATGAACGACACCGGCGCGCTCGAAGCCATCGTGCAGCAGGTGATCGACAAGAACGAGAAAAACGTGGCCGAGTTCAAGGCGGGCAATGACAAGGCGCTCAACGCGCTGGTCGGCCAGATCATGAAAGCCAGCCAGGGCAAGGCGAACCCACAGCAGGTGAACGACCTGCTGCGCAGCAAGCTGGCTTGACACGCCACGCCCCCGTAAAAAAGGCCTCTTGCGAGGCCTTTTTTACTTGCCGGCAGGGGCCATCTGGGCCCACAGCTGGCGCAAGCGCACCAGTTCGTCGTCAAAACGCGCGTTCAGGCGGCGCGCCTCAGCCTCTTGCTCTGCAATGAAGCGCTTTTGTACGCTCTGGCTCTGGGTGTTTTCTTCGAACTGGCGGCGCACATACGCAGGTGCCTTGGTCGGGTCCTTCTTGTAGAACTCCATCTCTTCGTCGATGGCCACGCGCTGGCGAGTGAGCTCAGTCAGGCGTGTGGTGGCGGCTTTGGCAACGGCCTCAATTTGGGCCAGCGCCTCCGCACGCTCCTGGTCATGCACCCCTTTGTTTGGGTAACGGGTCAGCAAAGCCCGGTCCCGACGCTTTTCTTCGGCCGCGCGACCGCGCTCCTCGGCTTCGCGTTTTTCCTTTTGCTCCAGCTCCAGCTTCTCCTGGGCGGTCAGCGAAGGCCCCACTTTGGCACGCACGGTGCCACTCGGGTTCAAAACCTTTTGCTCGCGGTCAATACATTCCACGATGGGGCGGTCTGCCGTAAGTTTGCGCCCTTTTGCATCGATGCAGGTGTACACCCCACCCGCCAAGGGTTGGCTCTGGGCCCAGACCGACGAACCCGCCACGGCGACAACGGTCGCTGCGGCCAAGCAGTGATAAATCCTCATGCGTCTCCTTCATCGACACCGTATCGCTGGCGGTAGGCCAGCACGCGCTGGTGGTCTGCATCCGAACCGGAAGCATTGCGTGCCGCCAGATACTGCATCAAATCGCCGAGCTTCGCAATTGCACAAACCTGCAGGCCCAGTTGACCGCGCACATACTGCACGGCGCTGTAAGGCACATCCTGGCCATTTTCAGTGGCTTTTTCCTGCCGATCCAAGGCAATGCATACGGCATGAGGCGTCGCGCCCGCGGCGCGGATGATGGCAATCGACTCGCGCGCGGCCGTGCCAGCCGACATCACATCGTCAATCACCAGGACACGGCCTTTCAGCGGCGCCCCTACCAGGGTGCCGCCTTCACCGTGGTCTTTGGCTTCCTTTCGGTTGTAGGCAAAAGGCACGTTGCGCCCGTGCCGCGCCAGCTCAATGGCCACGGCCGCCCCCAGAGGAATGCCTTTGTAGGCCGGGCCAAACACCATGTCGAATTCAATGCCGCTGGCCAGCAAGCGCTGGGCATAAAATTCAGCGAGACGCCCCAGTTTGGCCCCATCGTCAAACAGGCCAGCGTTGAAAAAATAGGGGCTCATGCGGCCGGCTTTGGTTTTGAACTCGCCAAAACGCAGTACCCCGCATTCCACAGCAAATTGCACAAATTCCAGGGCCAATGGGTCACGGTCCGACATGGGGGTTTCCTTGTTCAAATTAAGCAGTCTCAATCTCAACGGCATTCGCTCCGCCACCAGCAAAGGGCTGGAGGCCTGGCTTGCCACAACGCGGCCCGATTGTATTTGCGTGCAGGAAGTCAAAGCGCAAGCCGCTGATGTCGCTGGCAAATTTGAGTCCTTGAGCGGCCTCCAAGGACATTTTCACTATGCAGAGAAAAAAGGCTACTCTGGCGTGGCGGTCTACACCCGCCATGAACCCAGCGATGTGGTGGTGGGCTACCAATCCCCCGAATTTGACGCCGAAGGCCGGTACGTTGAATTACGGTTTGACACTCCCCAGCGCAAGCTCTCCCTGATCAGCGCGTACTTCCCCAGTGGGTCGTCCGGCGAAGAACGCCAGCAGGCCAAGTTCCGCTTTCTGGATGAGTTTTACCCTCACCTGCAGGCACTGCGCAGCGAGCGCGAATTCATCTTGTGCGGTGACGTGAACATTGCCCACCAGGAAATCGACCTGAAGAACTGGAAAGGCAACAAGAAAAACTCCGGCTTCTTGCCTGAAGAGCGCGCCTGGATGGGCAAGCTCTTGACCGACGGCGGCTTGGTGGACGTGTACCGCCAGCTGGAGCCCACCGCCACCGACGAGTGCTACACGTGGTGGAGCAACCGCGGCCAAGCCTATGCCAAGAATGTGGGCTGGCGGCTGGACTACCATCTGGCAACCCCCGCCTTGGCGACGCTGGCCCGAAGCCCGCAGATTTACAAGACAGAGAAATTCTCGGATCACGCGCCCATCACGCTGGACTACGATTTTTCACTTTAAAAACCTGCAAGCACCAACACAAAGAGCCCTCGAAGGGCTCTTTGTGTTTGACTGATCCCGAAAGTGTCAGACTTGATGTTTGCGGCGACGGGCCACACCACCCAACAAAGCCAGGCCAGCAAGCAGCATGGCGTAGGTTTCAGGCTCGGGCACCGGTGTAGTGATCGCCACCTTGATCACCATGTCATCAAAGTCGCCGTCACGTCCTTTGTCGTTGAACAACAGCAAAGCACTCTTGGAGTCGTTAGCCATTACTAAGCCAATTGAATGGCTGCCGTTGGCAAACAGGTTCCAGCCGAGGTTGGAATTGAATGCAAACTTCAGGGCGCCACCGGCTACGGATGCCAGCGAGAAGGACGTCCCCATGGGCGAGCCGTTGTTAGTGAGGGCCCCTGCTGCCAAGGGCGAGATTGTGTACGCGCCAAAGGCGTTGTTGAATGCAGCCTCCTCGCCCAAAAAGGTGTAAGTCAGGTCGGCTGTACCGCTCAGGGACAAAGTCGCACCTTGTTGCATGCTGTCCAAGTTGTAAGCGCTGTAGTCACCCGCCAGCAGTGTCGGGTTAAAGGTACCGGGCAAACCGGCCAAGCTTGTCGTACTGCCACCGGCGAATGTCAGCGTAGCTGCCATGGCTGCCGGACTAGCCAACCCCGCCAGCAGTGCGACGGCAGCAGCCGCTTTTGCAATGAACTTCATACGTTCCCCAGAATTTGTAAGTAGTTGTGATTTTCAAGGGATGCTGCACCTGCAGCAATAGTCCAAAGGACCTAAGGTCTTGCCTTGCGGGCCCGTTCGTAGAGCGGCAGCACCTGGGGCAAATTCGCCTCGATCTGGGCAATCCGAGCATTGCCCGAGGGGTGGGTGGACAGCCATTCCGGCGGAGCACCCTTGTTGGCAACCCCCATTTTTTGCCACAGGCTCACTGCGGCGCGGGGGTTGAAGCCGGCGCGGGCCGCCAGCTCCATGCCCACCAAATCTGCCTCGGACTCGTCTTCGCGGCCAAACTTCAGGGTCAGCAGCTGTGCGCCGTACTGCGTCACAGTCTGACCGATGTCACCCAGGCCCAGGACTTGGCTCAACAGACTAGCCCCCAGGCCGGTAGCGGCATTTTTGCCCATGCGTTCGCGCGCGTGTTCGCGCAAGGCATGGGCAATTTCGTGTCCCATGACCATCGCCACTTCGTCATCGGTGAGTTTCAGTTCATGAAGAATGCCGGTGTAGAACGCGATTTTCCCGCCGGGCATGCAAAAGGCGTTGATTTGCTTGGCGCCTATCAGGTTGACCTCCCACTTCCAGCCCTTTGCGCGCTCATTCCAGACGTTGGCAAACGGGATGATCTTGGTGGCAATCGCTCTCAAACGCCGTACTTGCGGGTCATCCGCGCCTGCCAATGCATTCTGGGCCCGAGCCTGGGACAGCATCTGCGCATATTGCTGCGCTGCGCCCTGCTCCACCTTGTCGGCAGGCACCAACTTGCTAAAAGCCGAGTTTCCACCCACGTTCACACCATCGCGCGTCTGCGCCCCCGAAGCACACGCAAGGCACAAGCCCAGGACCAAGCCTGCAAATGATCTGTAAACGAAAAAAGGAGTCCGATGTGTCATAACCACCATTATTCCTCCATGACAGGGAGGCCTGCCCAGCCATACGGCTGGGCAGAAACAGCAGCCTTACAAGCCACCAGCCCCGGCGGAGGCGCGCACGATGCGGGCAACGTCCTTGCTGGCATCTATCTGGCCGTGCAGCGAGGGGCTCCACCCCACATCAGCACTGACCGAGGCCGCAGGATTGGCAACCCGCAAGCCCGCCACCAGATCGACAACTTGGCCATTCTGCAGGCTGCCACGGTCAAAAAACGCCGTACCTTTCCACAGTTTGGTAAGGGCACTGGCCGGGATGTTGGCTGCCGTTTCCCACACATTGTTTTCACTGAATATCTGTGAGTGCACCCCGACACCGATCGAGTATCCATAGGCATAGGGCGCGCCCGTGTCCGCGACATACAGATTGTTGTACACATGGACTTGCCCATAACGTACACGTGGAGCGCGCTCTTTGGTGTTCTCCCACAGGTTGTGGTGAAAAGTCACTTTGAGCTTTCCCGCATCCAGCGTTTGGCTGTCACTGGAGCCAACGAGGTTGGTCTTGTCGTGCTGTTTAAAGTGGTTATAGGATACGGTCACCCAATTGGACTGCAAGGTAATGTCCAGCAGCCCATCGTGGTGTTGCATGGGCCGCCCCAGCGCGCTGCGGGCCGTATGGTCGGGGCGGTCCCCGTCACTAAAACTGCAGTGATCAACCCACACGTGGGTAGCCCCGCGCAGGCTCACGTTGTCGTACTCGGAATTCCATTCCCCACTGGCGTTGTCCTTGGGGTCCCACGCTGGGAAATGATCAAACGCATCGGCAAAATGGATATTGCGCAGGATGATGTTGTCGACCTTGTCCAGCAGCAGCATGCCATGCACCAACATGGCATCGCGACCCACGCCCACCAGCGTAGTGTTGGAAGGCAGGCGAACAACCACCCGTGCGGCCTGGTTGGCGGCAGAGCGCACGCGAGCCTCTTCTAAAGGGCCCGTGAGTGGTTTTTTGCCCCAACTGACTGGGGCATAGGTTTGCAGATAGGCCTCGAAATCGAAAGCGGGATCGCGGTAGTCCGCCGCAGTCAAAGGACGATTGGCATCGTCCACACTCAAGTCAACGCGCCCGTGCAGGCGAATGATCTTCGGCTTGGCGCCAGCCAACTGCAGGGCAGCCACCAATTCTGCGCGGCTGCGCACGTCAAACTGGTGCGCTGGCACAGCATCAGCCCCGCCTCGGGTACCTCCTTCGGCAGCCGCCCAGCCATCTGTGGGAGACAGCACCTGGTGAGCAATATCGCCTGCAGCAAGGGATGGGGTCCGGCCGCCCATGGTGCAACCCAGCAAGCCCAGCACACAGCCAAGCACGGCGAATGCGCGGCAATAAAAGAGTATCGACATCAGAGTCTCCAGGGTTTCAGATTGCTCACAGATGGGCCAGATACAGCCCGGGTTCGCCTTCTGCATCGGTGGTGTAGAGCACCTGCTGCTCATCCGGGGTGAAGGAAGGATGCGGATGGGTCACCTGCCGGTTACCCAGGTAGACACGCCAGGAGCTGTCATGCCGCGCGATGCGGCGTGTACTGCCTGCATCCAAATCAAACAGATACAGGTAGGGGTCGTTCTGCACCTTGTGTGCCGCACCGTCAGAGACATCTACCGGGGTTCCAGAACCATCCCCCACGATCAGGCGGCCATTGGCATTGCTCATGAGGTGAGAGCATGGCGGCATATTGGCCAGCGTGCGTGTCTGCAGGGTCACAGGATCGAGGGAGCGGATGGCGCGCTCCGGCTGGCCCTTGAAATACGAGACGTACACCATGGCCGAGCCATCGGGCACCCAGAACTCGTGGGTACAACTCTCCCCGGTCTCATGCACCTTGCCGCAGCGCAAGTTGGTGCCATCTTCATTCACAAACCACATGCGTGCATCGATCAGGTCGTGGGTTCCTTCATGGCAGAAAGCGACGGTGTTGTCGTCAAAAGGGCGGTACTGCGGGTGACCAAGCCACAGATTTTCTTCATGAATCACCGTCCGTTCGCCACTGACCAAGTCGATCCGTATCAAACGACAACGCGGCTTGGAGTGGAACATTTCGCCAAACTTTTTCCAGTCCGTCAAAGGGAACCAATCGGTGGCCAATATTTCGATACCGACCATCTTGGTACACCCACTATTGGCCACCCAGGTGCCATATCCCACCCACCCGGAAGGCACGGTATAGACACGCTCCTCTTTCAGGGAGGCCAGCTCCAGGCGAATCAACTCCCGCTCCGCCCGCACAAAATACAAATACCTGTCGTCCGGGCTGAGAAAACCACCGAAAGTGTTCTCTCCCGCCTGGTCGGTCAACTGTGTCGCAGTCTGCGAAAGCAAGTCCAGCACATGGTAATTCCAGTGCTCACCAAAACGTGCCCCAAAAACCAGCTTCTGGCCCTCGTTGGTGAAACACTTTTGGTAGAAGTACGTGCGGTGGCACGCGGTGTCCGGCGGTGTGAGCCGCGTCACACGCGCACCGGTGTCCGGGTCTTGGTGCACTGCAAATTGAAACTGCCTAATGCTGGCTTTACTCATGAATAGAAGATCCGATTACTTGATGCGCTGCAACAAGGCGTTGCCCTCTTCGACAAGCCGTTTGGCGGCTTCCTGGTCAGTCGTCTTTCCATAGGCTACGGTTTCAAAAACGTCTCGCATGAATTTGTTGAAGCGGGCGTTTTCAAACAGAGGGGATGGTGTGTCGATCTTTCCTGTGTCTTTCTGCTTTTTGATCTGCAGGAAAGCCTTGAGCTCGGTCCCCTGCAATGCATCGGTGCGCACGATCGCCCTGAATTGGCTGTCAGCAGATGGCACGCCGCGGGTAAGACCCAGGATGCCGATAGCCTCCGGGTCGGTCACCATGAAGTTCAGAAACTTCGCTGCAATCTCCGGCTGCTTGGTTTTCTTACTCACGGCAAACATCAGTGCCGGGCGTCCGAAGATTCCGGTGTTCTTGGCATTGGGCAAGGTCAGGAAATCGCCAACATCCAGCTTCTGGTCTTTGTTCAAGGTACTGGCACGCAAACCAATCACGCTGTCCCAGGTGTAGTTGCCCGCCCAGTTACCGGTCACCCAATCCTGCTGCTGCTCCGTGGGTTTTTCGGCGCCCCCTAGCGACGCACGCACGGGCAAGGGCACCGCCACGTTGCTGGCCACCAGCTTTTTGTACACCTGCACCCATTCCAGGGCAGCAGCCTCACTCATGGCGACCTTGGGCGCCGTGGGGCTCACATACGGCGTGCCGTACTTCTGCATGATGTAGGTCTGCGACAGGAGAATCATGTCGTAGAGCTCGCCATCAACGGCATAGGCCTTGTCCCCCAGCTTTTGCTTGAACACCGGTCCTGCAGCAAACAGTTCGTCCCACGTGGCGGGCATTTTCAGACCGACGCGCTCATAAGCCGCCCGGTTCCACAACATCACGCGCGCGGTGTAGGACACCGGCAACGCATTGAGTTTCTTGTTCACCACCCCACTCTGCAAGTCGGCATCTGAAAACTGATTCAGGCCGATCAGTGATTTGTACTTGTACAGATCCTGAAAGCCGTCACCAGTTTTGGAAAACGTGGAAAGCCAGGCCCAGTTGATCTGCATGATGTCGGGCTCGCTCCCCCCCGCATACTGTGTGGACAAGCGCTCCAGGTAGCCGCCAAACCCCATGTATTCAGCTTTGATCTTGACACCAGGATTTTTGGCTTCAAAGGCAGCAATCGCTTTCAAGGTGGCGTCATGGCGTGCGCCACCACCCCACCAGGAAAAGCGCAAGGTTGCCGTTTCCTGCGCGCTGGCGGCAAGCGCAAAAGAAAGCGCAGCGGCAGCTGCCACCACAGAACGTCGTTTCATTGTTGTCTCCTTATAGGTATTGATTTACGTCACAAAAACAAATTGAGCCCGCTGTCCATGCCAAAGGCATGGCAGGCCCCCATCTGAAAACCAAAGAGGTGTTTGTCCCCGCGTGATTTGCCCGCCAGCTCGCGCAGTTGGTCCGATGGAACACGCGCGGTCAACGGGGTGTCACCCAGGGAAAAATGGATATACACCTCGCTCCCCATGTGCTCCATGAAACGCAACGTTCCCTCCACCATGTGCACGGCCACCTCGGAATGGCCACCAGCCGTGATGTGCTCGGGCCGAATACCCAACTTCACCTTCTGGTGCGACTGCAAAGACGCAACACGCTGCTCTGGCATGGGCAGAGTCACGCTGCCAATCACGACCTGCCGACCACCGGCTTCCACCTGGGCGGGCAGGATATTCATCTCAGGTGAGCCAATAAAACTCGCCACAAAAACGTTGGCTGGCTTTTCGTACAAAGCGGTAGGTGTATCGACTTGCTGTATTTCTCCGTCTTTCAATACGCAGATACGCTCACCCATCGTCATCGCCTCTACCTGGTCGTGTGTCACATAGACCACCGTGGACGGTTGACCACGCTCCCGCAGCGTGCGATGCAGCTCGGTGAGGCGCACACGCATCGAGGCACGCAACTTGGCATCCAGGTTCGACAGAGGTTCATCGAACAAAAACACCTCCGGGCGTTTGACAATCGCGCGTCCGACTGCGACGCGCTGCGCCTGCCCACCGGACAGTTGCTTGGGGAAACGATCCAGCAAATGGTCCATCTCCAGCAGGCGTGCAGCTTCGCGCACCCGCTGGTCGATTTCAGACTTGCTGGTGCCCGCCAGCTTGAGCCCAAATGCCAGGTTGTCGTACACCTTCATGTGGGGATAGAGGGCGTAGTTCTGGAACACCATGGCAATGCCGCGCTGCTTGGGGGGCAGGCTGTTAACCACCGTGCCACCAATCAAGAGTTCGCCCCCAGAAATGCCCTCCAGCCCGGCAATCATGCGCAAGATGGTGCTCTTGGCGCAGCCGGATGGCCCAACAAAAACCATAAACTCGCCATCGCGGATTTCCAGGTCCACGCCATGCACGGCTTTGAACCCGTTGGGATAAGTCTTCTCAAGTTTTTTTAATTGCAGTTGCGCCACGTGAGGCTCCTCTTTAACCCTTGATGCCGCTGCTGGCGGCACCTTCGATGAAATGGCGTTGCGCCAGGAAGAAGACCACGAGCGACGGCACCAGGGCCACCACCGAGATGGCAATCACACTGGCCCACTCGACCTCTTCGGTGGCGCCGATACTCATCTTCAATGCCAATGAAACCGGGTAGTTCTCGACACTGGAGAGGTAAATCAGCGGCCCCATAAAGTCGTTCATGCTCCAGATGAACTGGAATACCACGACAGAAATAATCGCCGGCTTCAGGATGGGCACGAGGATGTACCACAGCAACTGCAAGGCATTGCAACCATCAATCTGCGCCGCCTCTTCCATGTCACGCGGAATGCCGCGCAAGAACTGCACAAGCATGAACACAAAAAAAGTGTCGGTAGCAAATGCCGAAGGAACAATCAACGGCAAGTAGGTATCCACCCAGCCAAACTCTTTGAACATGAGGTACTGGGGCAAGCGCAGAATGATCAAGGGCAGCATCATGGTGCCCACCATCACGCTGAACAAAAACTTCTTGCCCCAGAAGTCGAAACGCGCAAACGCATAGGCCACCAGCACACACGAGATCACCGTCACGATCACTTTGGGAATAATGATCAGGAAGGAGTTCAGAAAGTAAGTTGCGAAGGTGTACTCAGAACTTGTCTTCCAGCCCTTCACATAAGCGCCAAAGTCAAACCGACTTGGCCAGAAACCGATCTCTGTGAACACCTCCGCATTGCTTTTGAACGACGCCCCTACCAGCCAGATCATGGGATAAAGCATGACCAAACCCATCAGGAGCAACACGGTATAACGAACAAGGGCACTGAACTTTTCAAGCCGCACCTGCTTCAGTGCGTGGGCATCAGAAACTGTCACTTGCGCTCCTTTTCACCTGAGTAGAAAACCCAGTATTTCGATGTGAAGAATGAGATGGCGCTCAGGCTGGCCACCAGAGCGAACAAGACCCACGAGAGCGCACTGCCGTAGCCGAGGTTGAAGTACTTGAAGCTCTGGTCGTAGATATAGAGCGAGAGCACATAAGTAGAGTGCAGCGGACCACCCTCGGTAATCATGTACGGTCCATTGAACTCCTGGAAGGCATGCACCATCTGCATGATCAGGTTGAAGAAGATGACCGGGGTGATCAACGGAACGGTGATGCGGAAGAACTGCTGGGTTTTGCTGGCCCCATCAATTTCCGCCGCCTCGTACAAGGAGGTGGGCACGTTTTGCAGCGCAGCCAGGAAGATGACCATGGCTGATCCAAACTGCCAGGTGAACAACAGCACCACGGTCCACAGCGCATAGTGCTCATCGGCCAGCCACGCGATAGGCTGCAGGCCCAGCTTGACCATGACAATGTTTACCAAACCGTTCTGGGAAAAGATGAAGCGCCACATGATGGCCGCCGCAATAGAGCCACCCAGAATGGACGGCAGGTAGTAGGCCGAGCGGAAGAAGTTGATGCCGCGGAGCTTGAAGTTCAACACATGCGCCATGAAAAGCGCAAACCCCACCCGCAATGGCACCCCCAACACGACAAACAACAAGGTGACTGATAGCGACTGGCGAAATAACGGATCCTTCAGTGCAAGCTCCTGGTAGTTTTCCAGGCCGATGTACTGGGGAGGACTGATGAAGTCATACTGCGTGAAACTCAGCGCAAAGCTCATCACGAAGGGGAACAGCTTGAACCCCAGTACCCCCAGCACAAAGGGCAGCACAAACAAGAACCCAATCTTCTTGTTCTCATACATGGCACATCACTCCTGTTGATCGCATGGCTCGGCGCTCAGTAAGACGCCACGGTGTGGGCTTCGATGTAGTCAAAGTTAATGTCTTCCCCCAGACCAGGTTTTTGCGATACATGCACCCATCCCTCGCTGTCCATAGGGTCTGGCAAAGTATGGAGATAGGCGGGCGCAACGTCGTAGTCCAAAAATGGATGCAATAGGCCGCGTTCGTACCAACTGCAGTTTTTAATAGCCGCGCACACTGCCAGGTTGGCAGCCCCGTTGCCATGTACTTCACAGTGCATGCCAAATGCTTCGGCCAGGTGCGCCACCTTCAGCGCGGGCGTAATACCGCCGACCCCCGGCACACCGGCCCGCAAGATGTCGCAGGCACCCGCCTTGACCCACGCGGCACGGCTGTAATGTTTTCCGGACAGGCTTTCAGGCCCCAGGATGGGGATGTCCAGTTGATCGGCCAACCAGGCATACGACTCCATGCTCTGTTCGTTCATCATTTCCTCGAACCAGGCGAAGTTCAACTTCTCCAGCGCGCGCCCAATGCGCAGGGCATCGGTCCGGCTGTAGTTGTGGTAACCGTCGATCATCAGCGCAATGTTCGGGCCCACCGCCTCGCGGACTGCCGCGCAAGCCCTGATGTCCATGTCCGGGTCCGGCGCAAACCGCACGGGGGGCATCCAGGTATGGATCTTGATGCCCTTGTACCCGCGTGCCACCAATTTTTCGGCAAACGCTGCGTACTCGTCCGGGGTCGACAGGCCACCGGGCAGTTCGTCTCCGCACATCGTGCTTGCATACGCGGGAACCTTGTCGCGGTAACCCCCCAACAATTGGTAGACCGGCGTGTTCAGTGCGCGCCCGGCCAGATCCCACAGCGCCTGCTCCACCACGGCCAGCGCGCGGTCGGTCAGCTGTCCGGCGCTGCCCCGCTGCCGGTGCTCCAGCGCTTTCCATAGCTTTTCACGCTGAAATGGGTGCTCACCCAGCAGCACCGGGCGCACAAAGGCATCCAACACGTGCGGACGCACGACCTCTACCGGAGAGAATGCATAACCCTTGTCGCCCGTATCGGCCTGCACGGTCAGCAGCGCCATGCGAGCCAGGGTTTCCGGCCCGGGATGGGCATGGCCATCCGTGTCGACGGCGCGGCGCGTGGGGTAGGTAAAGACCGCCGCCTCTACTTTTTCTATTTTCATGGGCCTTCCTGGGAATGAGCTAACTTGGTGGCAATATACAACCAGACGTCTGACGACTTAACAGTACTAACCCTAAGCCCCAAACAAACTCCGAGCAACACCACCGCCACACCCCACACGGCAGAAACCCACCGCCACACCCATTCATTCGTAGAATCCGGCCAGCATGACCTCCAGCACCCCCCACCGCGGCAACAGTAGCAAAAGCCAGCCGCAACGCGTCGTAGACAGCATCCAGACCCGCATCCTTGACGGAACTTTGCGCCCCGGCGACCGGATTCCGCCCGAGCCGAATTTGATGCGAGAGTTCGAAGTCAGCCGCACCGTGATCCGCGAAGCCATGTCCAGCTTACAGGCCAGCGGACTGGTCAAAACACGGCATGGCATCGGCACCTTTGTGTTGGAGCGCGCAGCCTCCGGGCTGCTGCTGGCGCCCTTGCCTGCAGAGGTGCACATCAAGCAAACACTGGCCATGCTGGAGCTGCGCATCAGCCTGGAATCGGAAGCCGCCCACCTTGCTGCCCTGCGCCGCACCCCGGCACAACTCCAGACGATGCAGCGGGCCCTGGAGGACTACCGCACCCACTGGGCCGCCGACCTCAGCACGATTGAAGACGACTACCGCTTCCACGCCGAGGTCGCCGCGGCCACTGACAACCAGTACTTCCAGGAAGTACTCAGCAGCCTCGGCAGCGCCACCCTGCGCTCACACAACACCCAGGCCGACCCCACCGCGAGCACGGCCGAGGTGAGCGGACAGTTTGGCGCCCCCTTGCCCATCCTGTCCGACGGCAAAGAGGTCGTGCAGCGCGAGCACGAAGCCATCTACGAAGCCATCCTGCGCCAGGATGCAGCCTCCGCCAAAGCCGCCATGCTGATGCACCTGAGCAACAGCCGCGAGCGCCTGCGCCGAAAAATCAACTTGCCCTAAGACCACCCGGCAGCCCGCCTGCCTGGCAGGGTTTTCACCAATTTGAAGAAAAAAAATCCTCCTTAGACTGCGCACAGTCATCTGACGTCTGACTTCAAATCATGGATGACTGTCCATTACTACACCGAGGAGAACCCAATTGCAACACTTCAAATCCACCCTGGTGCCTCTGGCATTGAGCACCTTGGTCAGCGCCGCCTTTGCGCAAACGGCAGCACCCGCAGCCCCACCCGCTGCGGAGCCGATTGCTGTCACCTCATCCATTCCCCTGAAAATTTCCGGTCGCGTGGACATCGGCCTCAAAAGCGCCATCCCGTCGGACCTGTCCACAGGAACCAACTCCTCCGAGTCCGTCGATGAGGGCTCCAATGCCAGGTTGAATTTCTCCGGTTCGTCGAACATCAATGCCGACCTGAGCAGCTTCTTCATGCTGGAAATGCGTTTCTCGGCCGACACAGGCGCCACGGGCAGTACAGACCCCCTCTTCAAAGACAAGGCCTGGGTAGGACTGGCCAGCAAAAAATACGGCGAAGTCAAACTCGGCCGTTTGCACTCGCCTCAATACGGCGTGTCGACCGCCGGTCGTTACGAAGCCTTTGTGGGCGACAGCTATGCATCCAACGGCACGCGTGGCGCCCTGGCTTCCAACCAGTGGAACAACGCCATCTACTACACCACACCCACCGCCAAGGGCGTGAACGCGGGTTTGATTTTCAGCAAAGGCGAGAAAACAGCCGCCAACGGCATTGGTGCACACCTTGCCTACACCGACGGCCCAGCCTCTGCCGCCATCAGCGTTCAGCAAGAGCAGGACAAATGGGACACCACCACACAAAAAACCATGGACACCCTGGCCATGGGCGCGTACTACGACTTTGGCATCGTCCGCATCGGCGGCACCTATGCACGCTCAAGCAAAGCCAACATCACCAGCTCGGGCTCCCAAGCTGTCACCACCCTGGGCGCACGGGTGCCGTATGGCCCCGGTGAATTCCGCGTGTCCTATCGCATGATTGACGAAACCGCCAAGACATCCGCAGCGGACGCCAGCAAAGATGTCGACAGCAATCGCCTGGGACTGGGCTACGCCTGGTTGCTGGACGCCACGACGGGCGTGCACTTCTCGTTGGTGCGCGACACCCAGATCCGCTTCAACGCCAACGGCTCCGAGCGGCGCAGTGACACCGGAGAAGGAATGGAGATTTCCCTGCGCAAGACGTTCTAAACGCGACACGGCATCGGCCAATAACAAGAAGGAAGACGAACGGGTTAGGGATCCAGGCCAAGCTGGATCCCTTTTTTTACGCCTGCGCCGGGCCCAGCCCCGCAGTTCCAAGTCAGTGCGGCCGCTATTATTCCCGGCATGACAGCGCCACTTCCCCCCTCTCCAGCCCCCACACCAACAAGCTGGCTCGCGACCCTCAAGGTCTATGCCGAACCCGCCTCGCTACGCATGCTGGCCCTGGGCTTCTCGGCCGGCCTGCCCTTGCTGCTGGTGTTTGGCACGCTGAGCTTTTGGTTGCGCGAGGCCGGTGTGGACCGCACCACCATCGGTTTTCTGAGCTGGGTGGGGCTGGCCTACGGCTTCAAGTGGGTGTGGTCGCCGCTGGTGGACCGGTTGCCCATTCCCGTGCTGACGCGGCTGCTGGGCCGGCGGCGCAGTTGGTTACTGTTGTCACAAACCGTGATCATGGCCGCACTGGTCATGATGGCGCTGACCGACCCCACGCTGGCGCTGGCCCCCATGGTGTACTGCGCCGTGGCCGTGGCCTTTGGCTCCGCCACGCAGGACATTGCGCTGGACGCCTTCCGCATCGAATCCGCCGACACCGAGCACCAAGCCGCATTGGCCGCCACCTACCAGGCGGGCTACCGTCTGGCCATGATCTGGGCCGGTGCCGGGGCCTTGTGGATTGCCGCCCGTGCCGAGGTGCCCAACGCCGCGCTCTACCAATACGGTGCCTGGCGCACCGCCTACCTGGTGATGGCCGCCAGCATGTTGCCCGGCGTGCTGACCGTGCTGCTCTCCCGCGAACCCGTGCGCCAGGCACTGGCCCCGGCCCGCAATGCGGCCGAGTGGCTGCAAGGCGCGTTGGTTGCCCCCTTCACCGACTTTGTGGGGCGCTACCGCTGGCACGCGGCGCTGATCCTGGCGCTGATTGCCACCTACCGCATCAGCGACGTGGTGATGGGCATCATGGCCAACCCGTTTTACGTGGACCTGGGCTTTAGCAAGGACGAGGTGGCCGCCGTCAGCAAAGCGTTTGGCATTGCCATGACGCTGCTGGGCGCCTTCATCGGCGGGGTGATGGCCCTGCGCCTGGGCGTGATGCGTGTGCTGATGCTGGGCGCCGTGCTCAGCGCCGCCAGCAACCTGCTGTTCGCCTGGCTGGCCACCCGCGGCCACGACCTGAGCGCGCTGGTGTTTGTCATCTCGGCCGACAACCTCTCGAGCGGCATTGCCAGCGCGGCCTTCATCGCCTACCTGTCCTCGCTCACCAACGTCCAGTACTCGGCCACCCAGTACGCGCTGTTCAGCTCCATGATGCTGCTGTTGCCCAAGTTTCTGGCCGGATTCTCGGGGCAGTTTGTGGACCACTTTGGTTACCCCAACTTCTTCACCGCCACCGCCTGCTTGGGCGCGCCCGTGCTGCTGCTGGTGTGGCTGGCTTCACGCATCAAAATGGCACCTAGCCCCCGTTAATACTGCGCAAACAGCTATTATTTTGATAGCGTTATTTACCTAACTTTACCGGACCGACAAAGAGCCGGTATACGTCCGCAGTGGTGTGGCGATAGACTGCGACCATGCGCCAACACCTGCTCATGATCGAAGACGACGCCCGCCTCGCCACCATGGTGGCCGAGTACCTGGAGCAATCGGGATTTGCTGTCAGCCACTGCGGCGACGGCCTCAGCGGCCTGGGCCACCTGACCCAGCCACCCGCCGGCGCCGTGCCCGAGCTGGTGATTCTGGACCTGATGCTGCCCGACATCGACGGCCTGGAAGTGTGCCGCCGCATCCGCTCCCTGCCCGCACCTGCCTCCAGCGTGCCGGTGCTCATGCTCACCGCCAAGGGCGACGCCATGGACCGCATCATTGGCCTGGAACTGGGTGCCGACGACTACCTGCCCAAACCCTTTGAACCCCGCGAGCTGCTGGCCCGCGTGCGCGCCATCCTGCGCCGCAAGGTGGAGAACGCAGCCCCCAGCGGCAAGGCACTGCGTTTTGGCAGCCTGGAGATTGACCGCGACGCGCGCACCGTCACCGTGTCCGGCGCCGCCTGCGAACTCACGTCCTACCAGTTTGACCTGCTGGTGGCACTGGCCGAACGCGCCGGGCGCGTGCTCACGCGGGACCAGATCATGGAGGCCGTGCGCGGCCGCGAGCTCGAAGCCTTTGACCGCTCCATCGACGTGCACATGGGCCGCATCCGCGCCGCCATCGAGGTCGACGCCAAAGACCCCAAACGCATCCTCACGGTGCGTGGCGTAGGGTATGTGTTTGCCCGGCAACAAGACTAAGCCTGGTTTTCTCTCCCATGTTTTTCAAGCAGTTGTATGTGCGTATCTGGCTGGCCGTGGTGCTGGCTGTGGCCGTGCTCACCCTGCTTGTGGGTTGGGCCTGGCGCCTCACCACGGAGCCGCCGCTGCGCGAAGTGGTGGTGCGCAATGAAGCGGGAGAAGTGATTGGCAACGGGCACGCGCGGCTGCGCCGCCCCCTGCAACGCGGGGATTACCCGCCCATGCTGCGCAGTGACACACCCGGCCCTGCCGGAGACCCGCCGCCAACGCCGCCCGACATGGACGCCCCGCCTGACGACGATATGCCGGGCCGCTTTGGCCGCGGCCCCGAGTTTCTGGTGCGCATGCAGGATGGTCAGACGGTCCATATGCACCTGCCACGTCCGCCAGCGTCCAGCTGGAAGGCCCCGTTTGGCTTTTTCTGGACCCTGGGGCTGGTAGGCATTGCCGTGGCACTGGCCACCTACCCGATTGTTCGCCGCCTGACCCGACGCCTAGAAACCCTGCGCCAGGGCGTGGAACGCTGGGGCGATGGGGACCTGGGTGCACGCGTAGCCTTGGGGGGGGATGACGAGGTGGGTTTTCTGGCCACCCGCTTTAACCACGCGGCCCAACAAGTGCAAAGCCTGGTGCAGTCCCACGAAGCCCTGCTGGCCTCACAAAAATCCTTGCTGGCCAATGCCTCCCACGAGCTGCGCTCGCCTCTCGCGCGCATCCGCATGGGCATGGAACTGATGGGCAGCAGCCCCAGCCCCACGTTCAAGGCCGAGATCGCCCGCAACATCAGCGAGCTGGACCAGTTGATTGAAGAAATTTTGCTGGCCAGCCGCCTGGACGCCAAAGACGCCGACATGGGCACCGTGGAATCGGTAGACCTGGTGGGCCTGGCGGCAGAGGAATGCGCACGCACCCAGGCCAACCTGGACACCACCACCGCCACACTGGCCGTGCCCGGCATCACCAAGCTGCTGCGCCGCGCCGTGCGCAACCTGTTGGAAAACGCCCGTCGGTATGGCGCGGGTGAGGTCACGCTGGTGCTGACCCAAGACAACGCCCACGCCACCCTGCAGGTGTGTGACCGCGGCCCCGGCGTGCCCGAGGCTTTGCAAGACCGGATTTTTGAACCGTTTTACCGCTTGCCCGGGGCGTCCGAGCGCGAAGGCGGTGTGGGCCTGGGCTTGGCGCTGGTCAAGTCCATCACGCAGCGCCATGGCGGCACCGTCACCTGCCGCAACCGGCCCGACGGTGGCGCGTGTTTTGAGATTCGCCTGCCGCTGCAGGCGCCCGCCAGCCCGCGCTAAGGCCGGTGGCTCAGGACGCGGCCTTTAAAAACAGGTCGCGGTCCGGGGCAAAGTTTTCATGCAGCGGCAACAGGGCGCCGCCCAGCGCGCGCGCGTCCGACCCGATGCTGCCCGCAATCACGGTGGCGGGCCACAGGCCTTCCCAGTTGTAACGACGCAGGGCCAAGCCGGTTTCCTCAATCAAGCGCTGCAACATGCCGCGCGAAAACGAGCCGTCAATCACCACCGCATCAATGTCCAGAAACGCGGTGCCGCTGACCACACACTGGGCCAGGCCGAGTGCGGCGCTGCTGATCCAGGCATCCGTGTGCACGGCAAACGGCGCGGACATGGCGCGGTCGTCATAGGCGGCGCTGGGGTCCAGGCCCTCGGCCTGGTAACGCTGCTCCAGCTCCCACAAGGAAGCATGGGCAATCAGCTGCTCAGGCATGCTGCCGGGAGCCGCCACCTGCAGGGGCAACGAGGCCACGGCGCCCGCATTGCCGTGGATGCCACCGTGCAGGTGCGAGTTAAGCACCAGCCCGCCGCCCACAAAGGTGTCCACAAACAAATACAAAAAACTTTTCAGGTCGCGGCCACGGCCGGCCACCAGCTCGGCCACACAGGCGGCCGAGGTGTCCTTGGCAAAACTCACGGGGGCGTCGGTCATGGCCTGCACCTGCGCGCACAGGTCAATATGGTTCCACTGGTCCGACACGGCCTCGGACAGGCCCAACATCTTGTGCCAGCCGCCCAGGTTGAACGGCGCCGCCACGCCCACGCCGACCAGGCGCGGCGCCAGCGCGCCCAGGCCGTCCTGGATGGCGCGCATACGCGTCTGCACCACGGGCAGCAAGGCGTCGGCATCGGGAAAGTCGTAGGCCAGGGTTTCACGCACCCGCACCTTGCCGGTGAAGTCCACCAGCAACCAATCCGCGCTGCGCCGGCCAATCTTGATGCCCAGCGCAAACGCGCCATCCGGGTTCAGCGCCATAGGTACCGAGGGCTGGCCAATGCGGCCACGCACCCGCTCCTGCTTCAGCAGCAGGCCATCGTCTTCCAGGCGGGTGGTAATGAGACCGATGGTCTGCGCGGTGAGGCCGGTGAGGCGGGCCAGGTCGGCCTTGGGCAGGCTGCCATTGAGGCGGATGGCGTGCAACACCACCCGTTCGTTGAACTGGCGCATGCCCACATGGTTGGAGCCCCGCGGCCGCAGGACCGGAGGGGAAGCAGCCACCGCCGTGTCGGGGCGGGTGGCAGGTGCGTTGTCAGCAAGGTTCATGGTGGGGCGATTTTGACCCATGAAGCGCCCCACCCGCCAAAACTTTTTGGCACTCCGTGGTGGTTCAGGCCAGCGCCGACGCAGGCAGATCCTCGACGACTTTGGCGCCCGTCATCACCGCCACGGTGTCGCTCATGCTGATGGTTTTGGGGTTGACCACACAGGCTCGTTTGCCCAGGCGCTGGATGTGGATGCGGTCCGCAATCTCAAACACATGCGGCATGTTGTGGCTGATGAGGATGACGGGGAGGCCCTTGTCGCGCACGCGGCGGATCAGCTCCAGCACCATATTGCCCTCTTTCACTCCCAGTGCGGCAGTGGGCTCGTCCATGATGACCACGTGCTGCGCAAAGGCCGCCGCACGCGCCACAGCTACACACTGGCGCTGGCCGCCCGAGAGCGTCTCCACCGCCTGTGTCATGGAGCGGATGCCGACCTTGAGGTCGTTCATGCGCGAGATCGCCTCGTCCAGCATGCGCTTCTTGTCCAGCGAGCGAAACACACTGCCCAGCACGCCGGGACGGCGCAACTCGCGGCCCAGAAACAGGTTTTCAGCAATCGACATGGCGGGTGCCACGGCCAGGTCCTGGTAGACAGTTTCTATGCCATGGCGGCGCGCATCAATGGGCGAACGGAAATGCACCGCTTGGCCGTCCAGCTCCATCGTGCCTTCGTCGGGCACCACGGCGCCGGACAGGGCCTTGATGAGGCTGGACTTGCCCGCGCCGTTGTCACCAATCACGGCCAGAATTTCACCGGCGCGCAGTTCAAAGTCCACGCCGTCGAGTGCGGTCACACCGCCATAACGCTTGACCAAACCAGTGGCTTTGAGAACGATTTGCGGTATAGCCATTAGCGGGCTCCCTTGCGTGAGAGTTGGTCTGCGGCCACCGCCAGGATGACCAAAATTCCGGTGATCAGGGTCTGGTAGACCGAAGCCACGTCCATCAGCGTGAGGCCATTGCGGAACACACCCACAATGACGGCGCCCACCAAGGAACCCAAAATGATGCCGCGGCCACCAAACAGCGAAGTGCCGCCCAGCACCACGGCGGTGATGGCATCCAGGTTTTCGGTCTGCCCCGCTTGCGGGTCGCCCACCCCGGTGCGTGCCACCGACAACAGGGCGGCGATGCCATACAGCACGCCGGCCAGCACATAGACGCCTAGCAGCACACGCTCGACGGAAATACCACTCAGGCGCACGGCCTCGGGGTTGTTGCCCACGGCGTACACATGGCGACCTGCCGCGGTGTCCCGCAACAAATGCCAAGCCAGCAGGTACATGCCCAGCATGACCACGGTACCCCAGGCCACGGATGTGCCACCCAGGGAAAAGGTATTCCCCAGCACCGTCATGCTCTCAGGCAGGTTGCCCACGGTTTGGGCTTCGGAGTAAATCTGGGTGATGGCAAACGCAATATTCATGGTGCCCAGCGTCACGATGAAAGAAGGCAGCTTGACCCGGGTCACCAGCAGGCCGTTGAGCAGGCCAAACGCCGCCGTCACCAGGATGCCGCACAAGATACCCAGCGCGGGTGGCATGCCAAGGTCCATGGTGAACTTGGTCATCACGATGCCGCCGAGCGCCATCACCATGCCGCAGGACAAGTCGATACCGGCAGTCAGGATGATCAGGGTCTGGCCGATGGCCAGCAGGCCGACCACCATGACCTGCTGTAGCACCAGGGAGAGGTTTTCGCCAGTCAAAAAGCGGTCGGATTGCGTGGCAAAAAACACGCAGGCAGCCAGCAGGGCCAGCCAAGGGCCGAGCAGGGCCCATGGAATAGGTTTGGAAGAATTCGTTGCCATAGGGGCTTACCAGTTGGCGCGCTTCAGCGCAATGAAGAGAGGGAACAAGGGCCCGGCACTGTAGTGAACAGCCGCCGGGCCCCGGGCACTCACAGGGCGCGAGCCCGTGTCAGCTTACTTTTTGCCCCAGCACAGGTCGGTACCGGTCTTGACGTCTTTGCTGTCCACGCCAGCCACTGCTTTTCCGGCAATCAGGGTCACGCCGGTGTCCACATAACCCGAAGCCTTTTTGCCGCCCTTGGCGTAATCCACACCGGCGGCCACACCCATGGCGGCCATCTTCAGGGGGTATTGCTGCGAGGTGGCGGCAATCACGCCCTTGCCCACGTCGGCCACACCGGCGCAACCACCGTCCACCGACACGATCAGCACGCCTTTGTCTTTGCCGGCTTTCTTCAGTGCGTTGTACGCACCGGCCGCTGCGGGTTCGTTGATGGTGTAGACCACGTTGATGGCGGGGTCCTTTTGCAGGCAGTTTTCCATGGCGGTCTGGCCCTTGGCCTGGTTGCCATCGGTGTCGGCCGCGCACACGGTTTCTGCAGTCTTCGAGAGTTCGTTGGACTTGGCGTCATTGGCTTGCAGGCCAAAACCCTTCATGAAGCCGTTGTGGCGTTGCGCGCCCACGGGGTGGCCGGGGAACAGGTCCAACATGGCGATCTTGGCGGGCTTGCCACCCAGGGCGGCCTTGGCGTACTGGCCAATCAGCTCACCGGCCTTGTAGTTGTCGGTGGCAAACAGGGCGTCGGCGCCTTCAAACGGGCTGTCCAGCGCAATCACTTGCACGCCTTTTTCCTGCGCCTTTTTCACGGCGGGCAGGATGGCGTCGCCGGACGAGGTGATCAGGATGGTCTTGGCGCCGCGGGCGGTCATGTTCTCAATGGCGGCGATCTGAGAGGCGGTGTCACCGTCTTTCTTGCCAGAGGCGCTCATCAGCTTGGCGCCCAGTTTTTTGGCTTCGGCTTCGGCGCCTTCCTTCATCTTCACGAAGAAGGGGTTGGTTTCGGTTTTGGTGATCAGGCCGATGACGGGCTCACCGGCGGCAAACGCGCTGGAAGCGGCCAGGGCCAATGCGGACAGGATCAGGGGGGTGGACTTCTTCATCAGGTATCTCCTCGGTCTGTGCGACCTTTTTCTGGCTGGGTGGTCAGGGGAACGGGCCCCCGGGAAATTACGCTCTCTCACGGCGTGGCTGGACTATAGTTCCATTCATTTACTTAAATCAAGTTACTTTAATTATGGAAAACCCTAATCCACCGGTACTTTTTTTATCCCCCGTCGATACCCAGCAGCGCATAGCCGCCCTGCTCGCCACCGGGCAGCGCAAGGTATTGGGCATCGTGGCGCCACCCGGGGCCGGCAAGTCCACCCTGGCCCAGGCGCTGCAGGCGCAGTACCCCGGCCAGAGCCAGTACCTGCCCATGGACGGTTTCCATTTGGCGCAAGCCGAACTGGAACGCCTGGGCCGCGCCCAGCGCAAGGGCGCGCCCGACACCTTTGACAGCGCGGGCTTCATCGCCCTGCTGCAACGTATCCGCCAGCAAACCGCGGGCGAAACGGTCTATGCGCCCGACTTCAACCGCGCCCTCGAAGAGCCGATTGCCGGCGCCATCCCCATCACGCATGGCGTCCCTTTGGTCATTACCGAAGGCAACTACCTGCTGCTGGAGGACGATGGCTGGGCTGGTGTACGCGCGCTGCTGGACGAGGTCTGGTACCTGGACGTGGCCCCTGCCGTGCGCCACAGTCGCCTGCTGGCGCGCCACATGTTGTTTGGCCGTACACGGGAAGAGGCGCTGCAGTGGATGGCGCAGACCGACGAACCCAACGCAAGGCGTATTGAGGCCAGCCGGCACCGGGCGGATGGGGTGGTGACGGGGTGAAACGGGTGATTTCGGCACTTAGGTGGCCCCAAAAATGACGACGCAGGTCAAAAACTCCCATTTATTTGCAAAAAAGACTGCAAATTCACCCGAATGGGGGATACCGCTTTTGCCGGCCAAGGCAGAAAATTCATCCCAGCTGCTGTCACAGTTCACAAGGATCGAAGCGAAACCAGCCAAATAGGTTTCCTTCAACAGGTTCCAACGACGTCCCTTCGGGGACTTTACAAAGCCACCTTCGGGTGGCTTTTTTTTGTGCGCTGTTGGCGGGCACAGTTTGATGCCAAATTGGCACTTGGCGCCCGTGGATACTGCGCAAACAGCTACAAATAAGATAGCACTTTCGCAGGGGCAATGTCGTTCAGGCAGCGTGTGTGGCCCAGCGGGCAGTCGCGCGCAAAGCAGGGGGCGCAGTCCAGCGGCGGCTGGTAGCTGGGGTCGTTCTTGAGCCAGAGCACCGTGGCCTTGTCACTCAGCGGTGGTGTGTGCAGCGGGCTGGACGAGCCGAACACCGCCACCTGGGGCACGCCAAAGGCGGCGGCTACGTGCATCAGGCCTGAATCGTTGCTGACCATGGCTTTGGCCGAGGCTATCAGCGCAATCGCCTGGTCCAAAGAGGTTTTGCCGGCCAGGTCCACACAATGGCCGGGCTGGCGGGTATTCACCGCGCTGGCGATTTCGGCGCATACCGCCGCATCTTTGCCCGAACCCAAGAGCAACACGGGCAGCGTCAATTGGCTGGCGAGTGCGGCAAAGTGGGCCGCCGGCCAGCGTTTGGCCGGGCCGTATTCGGCGCCAGGCGCCAGCACATAAAAACCTTGGGCCGGCAGGCCCTGCGCAGCCAAGGCCTGCTCGGCCGCGCCAGGGGCCAGTTGCAGCTGCGGCTGGTCGGCATCCAGTCCAGCTTCACCACTCAACGCCGAATAAAACGCCACCATGGGCGGGCGTTCGCCCTCCGGCGGATTGGGCAGGCGCTGGTTCAGCAGGCCCCAGCGGACCTCGCCGGAGTACCCCACCCGTTTGGGAATACCGGCCCACCAGGGGATCAGCGCACTTTTGAGGGAGTTAGGCCCCACGTAGGCCACATCGAAGCGGCCACGCAGACTGTGGGCCATGGCCCGGCGCGCCGCCCATTGCAGACCGCCGCGGGCGAACGGAAACTCCATCACCTCGGCCACCTGGGGCATGGCCCGGTACACCGGTGCCACCCAGGGTAAGGCCCCGACCGTGAGTCGCTCGCCCCGCGCCGCCAAGCGGCGCATCAGCGGCTCGGTCATCACCGCATCCCCAATCCATTGGGGCGCGATGATCAGGGACTTAATGTCCACCCGCGAAGTGCTCGCCGTCTTTCAGTTTGTAGACCGTGCCGCAGTAGGGGCACTTGGCTTCGCCCGTGCGGCCTACATCCAGGTACACCTTGGGGTGGGTGTTCCAGGTTTTCATGTCGGCCAGCGGGCTGGGGCAGAACACGCCACCTTGGTGGTTCAGGTCTTTGGCCAGCAGTTCAATTTTTGCGTTTGTCATGGGTCTCAGACCTTCGTGAGCCAGTGGGCGTATTTCGGGTTGCGGCCGTTGACGATGTCAAAGAACGCAGATTGGATTTTTTCAGTGATCGGGCCACGGCTACCCACGTAGTCACCCTTGCCCATGGCGATGCGGTCCAGCTCGCGAATGGGGGTCACTTCAGCCGCAGTACCGGTGAAGAAGGCTTCGTCAGCGATGTAGACCTCGTCACGCGTGATGCGTTTTTGCACGATCTCCAGGCCCAGGTCTTTGGCGATGTGGAACACGGTGTTGCGGGTGATGCCGTTCAGCGCACCAGCCGACAGGTCGGGGGTGTAGATCACGCCGTTTTTGATGACAAAGATGTTTTCACCCGCGCCTTCGGACACAAAACCCGAGCTGTCCAGCAACAGGGCTTCGTCGTAGCCGTCGTCGGTGGCTTCCATGTTGGCGAGGATGGAGTTGGTGTAGTTGCTCACCGCCTTGGCCTGCGTCATGGTGATGTTGACGTGGTGGCGGGTGTAGCTGCTGGTCTTCACGCGGATGCCGCGCTTCATGCCCTCTTCGCCCAGGTAGGCGCCCCAGGGCCAGGCAGCCACCATCAGGTGGATGGTGTTGCCCTTGGGGGACACACCCAGCTTCTTGTCACCGATCCAGGTCAGCGGCCGCAGGTAGCCAGACTCCAACTTGTTCTCGCGGATCACGGCGCACTGGGCTTCGTTCACCTGTTCCTGGGTAAACGGGATGGTCATGCGCAGGATCTTGGCGCTGTTGAACAGGCGCTCCGTGTGCTCCTGCAGGCGGAAGATGGCCGGACCGTTGACCGTGTTGTAGGCGCGCACGCCTTCAAACGCGCCGCAGCCGTAGTGCAGCGTGTGGCTCAGCACGTGGATCTTGGCGTCGCGCCATTCCACCATCTGGCCATCCATCCAGATTTTTCCGTCGCGGTCAGACATGGAGGGAGGAAGTACGCTCATCGGGGTGTCCTTGGTTGGGTGGGCTGCAAACAATACAAAACGCCGATTTTACGGGGCCAGCGCCACATCATCGGCCCGCGCAGTGGGCGCCTCCGTGGCCGGTCGTGTCAGCTCCCAGCTCTGCAGCTTGCCCCCCAGAAACACACACAACACGCTGGACTGCGACGTGTCGGTCCAGCGGAACCGCTCGGGTTGGGTGTCCTTGGGCGACTCCAGCAAGCCCAGCGACCGCGTAAGTGCGACCACGTGCAGCAGCGGCTGGCCGGCCGCCAGCTTGGCGTGCAGCATGACCGCGCTGTCCACATGGCCGATAGGGCGGTGGGCCGCCCGCTTGAGGATTTGCAGCATGCGCGTGAAGTGCAACAGCTGCCACATCACCAGACCACCCGCCACCAAGGCCAGACCCGCCCAACCATACGCCCGGTAGCCGGCTACCGCGACTACCAATGCCGCGACGGGCACTACAATTTTTTGAATTTGCATCCACCTATTTTCGCAGGCCGGGCCATGCCACCTGAACCTGCAGTCCGCCCAGCAACGCCGACGACTGCACAGTCACCTGCGCCCCGGTCACATCGGCAATACGGCGCACGATAGACCAGCCCAGGCCGCTGCCAGACTGCGTATGCCCCAGCACCCGGAAAAACCGCTCGCCCAGGCGCTGCATGTCGGCACTGGCCATGCCTGGGCCGCTGTCGTGCACATCCAGCACCACCCGCTCGGGTGTGCAAGCCACACGAACCAGCACGCGCGCACCGTCGGGGCTATAGCGCAGGGCGTTGTCCAGCAGGTTGCGCAGTAGCATGGTCAACCAGGTCGCCTGCGCGGAAACGGCACAGGCCGCATCCCCATCCGCATCCAGCGCCAAGTCCTGCCCGCGGGTTAGTGCCGCAGGGGCTAAGTCTGCGGCCACCTGCTGGGCCAGAGCCCGCAGATCGCAGACATCTGCCGCGGGCACCGTGGTTCCGGCTTCCAGGCGGGCCAGCGCAAGCAACTGGTCCACCAAATGCGCGGCCCGGTCGCACCCAGCCAGGGTGGTGTGCAAAGCCAGGTCGCGCTGGCCTGCATCGGCCCCGGCACCCAAAGCCACCTGGGCTTGGGCGCGGATGGCCGCAATCGGCGTGCGCAGCTCGTGCGCGGCATCCGCCGTAAATCGGCGCTCGCTTTGCACCATGCGCTCAATGCGGGCCAGCAGGCCATTGAGTTCAGCCACCAGCGGTTGCATCTCAGACGGCACATCGGGTACCACCACCGGGCTGAGGGCATCGGGCGCACGCTGGCCCAAGGTGTGGCCCAGTGTGCGCAGCGGCAGCAGCGCCCGGTGCACCGCCCACCAGAGCAAGGCTGCGAGCACGGGCAAGGCCAGCGCCATGGGCAGCAACATGCCGCGCAACATGGCCCAGACGATGTCATTGCGCGAGTCGACCTGCTCGCCCACGTACACCTGCACATCGCCCTCGGCGCCACGCGTGGCAAACACACGCCAGTTTTCACCGCCGTGGCGCACCGTATCAAAGCCGCGGCGTGCATCGCTCAGAGGCTCGATTCCAGCGTTGGCCGAGCGCATGACCAAGGTGCCTTCATGGAACACTTGAAACGCCACGCGTGCGCTGTATTTGTGCAAGGCCGGGGCATCGGCCACAGCATCGTCCTCCAAATCCAGCGGCTGCACCACCAAGATGGAGGCCGCCTGGGCCAGGTGGCTGTCCATGAGTTCGTCGACTTCGTGGCGGGCGTCCACCCACGTCCACGCGGCCACAGCCAACCACACCAGGGTCAGGGAGACGGACAACAGCACCAGCAGGCGCAGTTGCAGCGAGCGGCCGGCCTCCATGGTCAGGCGCCCGGCTGCGGGTTGACGCGGTAGCCCACGCCCCGCACGGTCTGGATGGCATCGGCCTGCAGCTTGCGCCGCAGGTGGTGGATGTGCACCTCAATGGCGTTGCTCTCCACCTCGTGGCCCCAGCTGTACATCTGCTGCTCCAGCTGCTCGCGCGAGAGCACCCGCCCTGCACTGCGCATCAGCGCATGCAACAGATCAAATTCGCGGGTGGACAAGGTCACCTCCGCACCTCGCCAGAGCACCCGGCGGGTGCCGGGCTCCAGCGCCAAGACGCCCATCTGCAAAACCTCTTGCGCCACCCCGTGGGAGCGCCGCACCAGCGAGCGCAGGCGCGCCGCCAGTTCATGCAAGTCCACAGGCTTGAGCACATAGTCATCGGCCCCAAGATCCAGCCCGCGGATGCGGTCGGGCACGGCATCGCGCGCGGTCAGCACCAGCACCGGGGTGGACACGCCAGCGCTGCGCAGGGCCTGCAGCACATCCAAACCGTCTTTGCTTGGCAAACCCAGGTCCAGCACGGCGGCGGTGTACTCGCCGCCCGACAACTCGCGCTCGGCCGCCATGCCGTCGCGCACCCAGTCCACCTGAAACCCCAGCTGGCGCAGCCCGGCCCGCAGGCCATCGCCCAACATGGCATCGTCTTCGGCAAGCAACACGCGCATTCAATGGACTCCGTGGGTACTGGTCAGACGATTGTGCATGGCGGTTGCTCAGTCGTCCTCGTCATCACCTTGCCCACTCAGCACAGCGCTGAGCGCTGACCCGGAGATCAGCCCTTGGGGCGACTGCTGCCACTCCCAAGTCCAGTACGCCAACACGGCACACAGCAGCAAGGCCGCCAACCCGCCGTGGTTGCGCTTGGCGAGGTCCGGGCCCGCTCCATCGGCACGGCCGGTCACCATCTGCGTCACCAGATTCTTGCGGCGCAACACACTTAAGGCCACGATGGCGGCAATGTGCGCCAGCACCACGGCCAGCACGGTGTTGCCAAAGAATTCGTGCACGTCCTCGATCCAGTCACCCCCCAGAAAGTCGCCCCATTCGTTATAGGTGGCGTAACCCGACAGCGTGAGTGGCAGCACCAGCACCAGCAAGGCCACGATGGCCAGCGCCATGAACAGGTTTTGCCCCTGGCGCCAGTTCACCGCCGGGGGTGCGTCCACTTTCGCAGTGGTGTTCACGGCGGCCTTGAGCGATTGCGCCCAGGGCCAGAGCCCGCTGAGCTTTCGCCATAACAAGGCCAGGCCCGCCTGGCGCGGCCCCAGCAGACCGTACAGCACCCGAAAGACCAACAAGCCCGCCATGGTGTAGCCCAGCGTGACGTGCAGCAGGCGAAAGCGCTCGCCATCGGCGGTGAGGTAAGCGCCTAGAAAGCTCAGGGCAAACAGCCAGTGAAAGACGCGGGTGGGCGCGTCCACCACACGGCGACGCGCAGCTTGTGCGGGTGCGGCGACAGAGGGAAAAGTGGTGGTGGTCATGGGGAGCCTCGTCAAACAGGGCAAGGGGGTGAAAGGTCAGTCAGTCGGCCCAGTGGCGGCGAAAGCGCGCGTCCAGGCCTTTGGGGAAAGTGATTTCGCGTTCACTGAAGCTGCCTTTGTCAGCCCGCGTGTGGCAGGCGATGCAGTTGGTCGCGCTCTTGACCGCAGCCTGTTTCCAGATGGCGGGGTCCAGTTCATCGTGCTTGCGCACAAACCAGGCCGAGGTGGAGATACGGTCTTGCGGTGGCTCCTCGCGCACCCGCTTGTAAGTACCGGCGTTCACCTGCAGCCACTGGCTGATCTCGCGCACACTGGCTTCGTCCAGCGACGCGTCGGTGCCATAGTGTTTGTCCAGCGAACCCATGACCCGCTTCCAAGACGCTGCGGGCAACATGCCCGCCGGGTAGGCGATGTGGCAGGCCGCACATTCGGCCTGGTACTTGGGCAGGGGCGGCACCATGGGGCCTTTGGAGTCGGCCCAGGCGCTACCCACTGTCAAGCCGGCCAAGGCCCAAATTGCTATCCATTTAGGAGCTGTTTGCGCATATTGCACGGGGTCTAGAGGCATGTTTGGCATAAATTTCTTTGGGGTTGGCGTTCCGTGGGCCGTCAGCGTTTGAGGCTGATCAGCCAGGCCAGCACATCGGCCTTCTCGGCGGCGGTGCACTCGCGGGCCAGCACGTCGTTGCAATTGCGGCGGAACCACTTCTCGCTCTTGGCCGGATCGGTAAACCGCTCGGGGTTGAACGCGGGTGCTAGCGGGGTGATGGCTTTGCCCGTGCTCGCGTGTTTGGCGTCGCCAGTGGGCAGGGCGTTGTGGCAGGACGCGCAGCTCCACTCACGGCCGTGTTTTGCATTGAAAAACTGCTGCCCTTGGCCCGGGTTGGGACTGCGGCCGGCCTGGGTGGACAGGGCGTTCAGTTGCTCAGCGGGGCTGCCGGCCCACACAGCAGTGGTGCACAAACCGGCAGCCAACAAAGGCAGCAGAGTGCGACGAAAACGGTGCATAAAAACCTCCATGCCTTGCATGGTAGGAAGCACACATTAACGGGGACTTAAGGCAATAAAAGACGCCCCCCATAGGGGACGCACTGCCGAGGGTGCCTGTGCGTTAACCCAGCCCGCGCACCACGTTCATGGCTTCTTCCACCCGGTCCACGGCATGGATGGTCATGCCGTCTATGGGCTTTTTGGGCGCATTGGCTTTGGGCACCACGGCCACGCTGAAACCCAGCTTGGCGGCTTCCTTCAGGCGCTCCTGCCCGCGCGGTGCCGGGCGCACCTCACCGGCCAGCCCCACTTCGCCAAAGGCGATGAAGCCCTTGGGCAGCGGCTTGCCGCGCAGGCTGGAGGTGATGGAGAGCATCACCGCCAAGTCAGCCGCGGGCTCGCCGATGCGCACGCCACCCACGGCGTTGATGAACACGTCCTGGTCCATACACGCTACGCCAGCATGGCGGTGCAACACGGCCAGCAGCATGGCCAGGCGGTCTTTGTCCAGGCCCACCGACAGGCGCCGTGGCGACGGCCCGCCGCTGTCCACCAGCGCCTGGATCTCGACCAGCAGCGGGCGCGTGCCTTCCAGCGTGACCATCACACAGCTGCCGGGCACAGGCTCGGCGTGCTGGCTCAGGAAGATGGCGCTGGGGTTGCTCACGCCCTTGAGGCCTTTTTCCGTCATGGCGAAGACGCCGATTTCGTTGACCGCGCCAAAGCGGTTCTTGATGGCGCGCACCAGGCGGAACTGGCTGTGGGTGTCGCCCTCGAAGTACAACACCGTGTCCACCATGTGCTCCAGCACACGCGGGCCGGCCAAGGCGCCTTCCTTGGTCACATGGCCGACCAGCACGATGGCGGTGCCGCTGGCCTTGGCGGCGCGGGTCAGGTGGGCCGCGCATTCGCGCACCTGGGCGACTGAGCCTGGGGCGCTGGTGAGTTGTTCGGAATACACCGTCTGGATGGAGTCGATCACCGCCACATCGGGGCGATTCGCTTCCAGCGTGGCGAGGATTTTTTCGAGCTGGATTTCGGCCAGCACGCGCACCTGGCTGTGGTCCAGCCCCAGGCGGCGTGAGCGCAGCGCCACCTGCGCCCCACTCTCTTCGCCCGTCACATACAGGGTGTTTTTGCCCGAGCGCTGCAGCGAATCCAGCGCCTGCAACAGCAGCGTGGACTTGCCAATGCCGGGGTCGCCGCCAATCAGCACCACACCGCCCTCCACCATGCCGCCGCCCAGCACGCGGTCCAGCTCCTCGTGGCCGGTGGGGGTGCGCTCCACATCCGAGGCTTCGATGTCGGACAGCACCGCCACTTCGGCGGTTTTGGCCAGCGAGGCGAAGCGGTTTTTGGCCGGACCGTCGCTGCTGGCCACCGACTCGATCAGTGTGTTCCAGGCCTGGCAGTGCGGGCATTTGCCCAGCCACTTGGGGCTGATGCCGCCGCATTCGTTGCAGGTGTAAACGGTTTTGTCTTTGGCCATGGCCGAATAATACTGTATGTATTTACAGATACCAAGCCGTCACAGCCGGTGGCTGGCCGGCTTTTGGGCGATGTTTGCGCCACATCAGGGTCCGCCCCCGCGGCAGACCGTACGCTGGCGCACCCACGGCCACAGGTGGGGGGGTGCATCATCCAACGCGGGCAGTGCAGTTGCCTCCAAGCGACTTCATTTTGCTATGGTTTCAGGAGCTGCTCGCGCATACTCCATGAGGGCTAGATGCCAATTTCACCACAAAACACGACGACTGGCCTGAGCCAGACCGAGGCAGCGCAGCGCCTGCTGACCGACGGCCCCAATGTGCTGCCGGGTGAGCAACCGCGCCGGCTGGCCGCCATCGTGCAGGAAACGCTGAAGGAGCCCATGTTCATGCTGCTGCTGGCCGCCGCCGTGTTGTACGGCGTGTTGGGCGACTGGCAGGAGGGCGGCATATTGATGGGCTTGGTGGTCGTAGTGCTGGGGCTCACGCTGTACCAGGAAGGGAAAACTGAACGTGCCATGCAGGCCCTGCGCCAGCTCTCCAGCCCGCGCGCGCTGGTGCTGCGCGATGGCCAGCCCCAGCGCATTGCCGGGCAGGACGTGGTGGTGGGCGACCTGCTGGTGGTGGCCGAGGGCGACCGCATTGCCGCCGACGCCGTGCTGCTGGACGGCAGCGAGGTGATGGCCGACGAATCGCTGCTGACCGGGGAATCCACTCCGGTGGACAAGCTGGCCGCACCGGCAGGTGGCGACACCCCGACCACCCTGCCACCACAGGCCGGCGGTAACCAGACACCGTTTTTGTACTGCGGCACGCTGGTGGTTAAAGGGCATGGCACGGCGCGCGTGCTGGCCACCGGCGAACGCACCGCCATGGGCCGCATTGGCAGCGCCTTGCAAAGCCTGCAGGCCGAAGCCTCGCCGCTGCGCGCGCAGACGGCGCGGCTGGTGCGCACACTGGCGGTAGTGGCGCTGGCCGCCAGCGTGTGCCTGGTGCTGGCCTACGGCCTGATGCGCGGCGACTGGATGGGCGCCGTGCTGGCCGGCATTGCGCTCGCCATGGCGCTACTGCCGCAAGAGTTCACCGTGGTGCTAACCGTGCTACCGGCCTTGGGCGCGTGGCGCCTGTCCAAACTGCAGGTGCTGACCCGGCGCATTGCCGCCATCGAGACGCTGGGCGCGACCTCGGTGCTGTGTGTGGACAAAACCGGCACCCTGACCGAAAACCGCATGACCGTGGCCCAGCTCTACGCCTATGGCGGCGCGCAGGCCGACGCCACACTGGCCGTGGACTACAGCGAGCAATCCGAACTGCCAGAGGCCTTCCACACCGTGGCCGAATTCGCCATTCTGGCCAGTGTGCAAGACCCGTACGACCCGATGGAGCTGGCCTTTCACCGCCTGGGCGCGCACTTTTTGCAGGGCACCGAACACCTGCACCGCGACTGGACTCTGGTGCGCGAGTACGGCCTGACGCCCCAGCTGCGCGCCATGTCCCATGTGTGGACGGTGACCCGAGACAACACCCGCATCGTGGCCGCCAAGGGCGCGCCCGAAGCCGTGGTGGACCTGTGCCACTTGCCCGAGGTCGAGCGCCAGC
Organism: Rhodoferax sp. XS2R6; assembly: GCF_056521365.1. Taxonomy (NCBI): domain Bacteria; kingdom Pseudomonadati; phylum Pseudomonadota; class Betaproteobacteria; order Burkholderiales; family Comamonadaceae; genus Rhodoferax; species Rhodoferax sp. XS2R6. The sequence goes on from NZ_JBWMAY010000005.1 coordinate 67,730, forward strand.
GCATTGCCGCCGCCGTGGACGCCATGGCCGGGCAGGGCCTGCGGGTGCTAGGGGTGGCGCAAGGCCAGTTTGAGGGCACCGACTGGCCCGCGCAGGAACACGACTTCACCTTCCAGTTTGTCGGCCTGCTGGGCTTGCAAGACCCGCTGCGCCCTGGCATTCCCGAAACCGTGGCCCAGTGCCACACGGCCGGCATTCGGGTGGTGATGATCACCGGTGACTACCCCGCCACCGCCCATGCCATTGCGCAAACCGCCGGCCTGGCCCAGGGCAATGCGGCCGGGGTGCTGAGCGGTGACGAAATTGCCACGCTGGACGATGCCGCCCTGCGCGCCCGCATGCGCGAGGTGGCCGTGTGTGCCCGCGTGGCCCCGGCGCAAAAGCTGCGCATTGTGCAGGCCCTGCAGGCCGACGGCCAGGTGGTGGCCATGACCGGTGACGGCGTGAACGACGCCCCCGCACTGAAAGCGGCCCATGTGGGTATTGCCATGGGCGGGCGCGGCACCGACGTGGCACGCGAGTCCGCCGCCCTGGTGCTGCTGGACGACAACTTTGCCTCTATCGTGGGGGCCATCCGGCTGGGGCGGCGCATTTTTGACAATGTGCGCAAGTCCATGTCCTACATCCTGGCGGTGCACGTACCGATTGCCGGCATGGCCCTGCTGCCGGTGCTGCTGGGTTGGCCCACGGTGCTGTTTCCGCTGCACATCGCGTTTCTGGAGCTGGTGATCGACCCGGCCTGCTCCATGGTGTTTGAAAACGAACCCACCGAGGCCGATGGCATGCGCAAGCCCCCACGCGATGTGCAAGCCCCCTTGTTAGGCCGGCGCACCCTGGGGCTTGCCCTGCTGCAGGGCGCTGGGGCCCTTGCCGTGGTGATGGCGGCGCAGTGGTGGGCGATGGGCCAGTGGGGAGAGGACGGCGGAAGGGCCTTGGCGTTCATCACGCTGGTGCTGGGCAATCTGGGCCTGATTTTTTGCAACCGCAGCCACCTGCCGCTGTGGCGTTCGGTGGGCACGCCCAACCGCACGCTGCGGGTGGTGGCCGGCTTGGCGTTGCTGCTGACCCTGGCCGCTGTCTATGTGCCCGGGCTGCAGCGCCTGTTTGCATTTGCGCCGTTGCCGGGTGTCGGGCTGGCGCTCGCAGGTGGGCTCGGCCTGCTGTGTGTGGCATGGTTTGAGGCGCTCAAGGCCTGGCAGCGCCCACCATCCATAACGTGACGCTTAGGGCTTTGGAATCCGCTCGCGGGCACGGCGCACTTTGTCCGCGCTGATGGCGAGCTTGACGGTCTCGAAGTTCACCGGCGCGACGATGCTGGTCTCGCCACCCACCGCCTCGACGGCCTGGTAGCGCGTAATGGGCATGCTGTTTTTGTCCATCACCCCCACCACCCACGGCGTAGTGGCCTTGGCGCCGCGCTGCACGGCCACGGCGGTGTCGCCGTTGGCCAGCAGCAGATAGGTGCCGGGCGGGTAAAAGCCCATGACCGTTGCCATGGCGGCGCCCACGGCGGCGGCATCGCCCTCGGCCGCCAGGTAGATGGACTTGGCCGCGCCCAGCGGCGAGAGGGGCGCGCGGGTTTTGCGCGCGGCCATCTTGGCCACAAAGGCGTCGGCCGTGCTCAGGATTTTGCGGGCGCGCAGGTTGCGGGGCAGGGCCTCGGCCGTGTCGGGTGCGTGGTGCCAGCGCACTAGGTCCAGGGTGTCGGGGTCGTCCACCCCAAAGGATTGCAGGATGGCGGCGCTGCGCTCGGGGTGTTCGCGGATCAGGGTGCGCTGCCAGTCGGTCAGTGGCGTGGCCTGGCGCGCCAGGCTGTCCTGGTCGCGCGCCATGGCGATGTTCATGGTCAGGGCGGCGTCCACCAGGCTGCGCCGCGCATGCGGGTCCAGCCCCAGCTTGTGCGCTGTGAGCGCACTGACCACACCGCACAGCAGGGCGTGGGTGGCGCAGTAGCCCAGGCTGTCATCGGCCAGGGCCTGGAACAGGCAGAACAGGCTGTCGTCGGAATCGGCCTCCAGCAGGGCCAGCAGCTTGCGGGCGATGCCGTCGAGCCGGTTCAGCGGGTTGATGGCTAGGCCGCCCTGGTACAGGATGCCGCGCAGCACCTCCTGCAAATCCAGCCAGCCGCCGCTGAGCTGGGCGCCCACCACGTAGTCGGCCTCGCGGATCTCGCTGGGCATGCCGGCCTGGGCAATCGTCATCACGTCCACACCGTCGCGCAGCAGCTCGTGCACCATACGCTCGTAGGCGCGCTGCCAGGCCAGTGCGTCGCTGGGGGTGGACGAGGCATTGAAGGCATGCAGCTTGTCGCGGTGCTGCTCAGAGACGACAGGCTGGCCCTTGCGCAGCAAGAGCTGGCCGGTGTCGCTCCAGATATTGACCGGGATGGGCCGCCCGATGGCAAGCAGGGCGACCGGAATAGGGACGTACTTCAAGGCGGGCGCTTCAGTCAGCCACCACCACGGGCACGCGCAGGGCCAGTGCACACATGAGCTCATAGCCCACGGTGCCGGCACTGGCAGCCACCTCGTCAATGGACAGCACCGTGCCGTTGGCAGCGCGGCCCCAGAGCGTGGCCTCACTGCCCATGCCGGCCTGGGGCACGGGCTCCAGGTCCACGGTCACCATGTCCATGCTCACGCGGCCCACGGTGCGGGTGCGCACGCCGTCCACCAGCACCGGGGTACCGGTGGGGCACAGGCGCGGGTAGCCGTCGGCATAGCCACAGGCCACCACGCCAATGCGCATCGGCCGGTCGGCCACAAAATTGGAGCCATATCCGACCGTATCTCCCGTAGATAGTGCGCGGACAGCTATGATTTTTGCAGCAAGCGTCATGGTTGGCTGCAGGCCCCAGTGGGCGGCGTTGTGCTCGGGATAGTCGGGCGCACTGCCGTACACGGCAATGCCGGGGCGCACCCAGTCGGACACCAGGCCGGGGCCGGAGTGGCGCAGCGTGGCGGCGCTGTTGCTCACCGTGCGCTCACCGGGCAGGTCGTCGGTGGCAGCCTTGAAGACGGCCATCTGCGCCTCTATGCCCTTGGGGCCATCGGCGTCGCTGAAGTGGGTCATCAGCGAAATCTCGTCCACCTGGGGCAGCGCGTTCAGCCGCGTCCAGGCCGAGCGCACCTGCTCGGGCTGGAAGCCCAGGCGGTTCATGCCGGAGTTGACCTTGAGGAACACCCGGTGCGGCTCGTTGGTCTTGTGGATGGCCAACATGTTGATCTGCTCCTCGCAGTGCACCGTGTGCCACAGGCCCAGGCGCGAACACAACTCCAGGTCGCGCTGGTCGAACGCACCTTCCAATAAGAGGATGGGGCCGCGCCAGCCCAGCTTGCGCACGCGCTGGGCCTCGTCCAGGTCCAGCAGGGCAATGCCGTCGGCGCCGCGCAGGCCGTCAAACGCCCGCTCGATGCCGTGCCCGTAGGCATTGGCCTTGACCACCGCCCAGACCCGCGCATCGGGCGCGGCGCGGCGCGCCACCTCCAGGTTGTGGCGCAGGGATTGGGGGTGGATGGTGGCTTGGATGGGGCGGGGCATGGGGGCAATTGGGGCGTGAAACTACAAAGATTTTGACATTCAGCGGCATGCTATAACCGCAGCACGTTTGGAGACCTACAACAATACCTAGCGCATTAGTCACGCTAATGTGCCTTATCCCCCACCCATGAAACGCGGTTTTTACACCATCATGTCAGCGCAGTTTTTTAGCTCGCTGGCCGACAATGCCTTGTTTGTGGGAGCCGTGCAGTTGCTGCGCAGCAGTGGTGCACCGGAATGGCAGCAAGCCGCGCTCGTCCCCATGTTTGCCCTGTTTTACGTGGTGTTGGCGCCTTTTGTCGGGGCGTTCGCCGACGCCATGCCCAAAGGCCGGGTGATGCTGATCAGCAATGGCATCAAGATTGTGGGTTGCCTGCTAATGCTGTTTGGCACCCACCCGCTGATGTCCTACGCCATCGTGGGCCTGGGTGCGGCGGCCTACTCGCCGGCCAAGTACGGCATCCTGACCGAGCTGCTGCCCGCCAGCCAGTTGGTCAAGGCCAATGGCTGGATCGAGGGGCTCACCATTTCTTCCATCATTCTGGGCGTGCTGCTGGGCGGCCAGCTGGTCAGCCCCATGATCTCGCAGGCCCTGCTCTCCTTTGACTTCCCGCTGATTGACACCAGCATCGACACAGCACCCGAAGCAGCGATTGGCATCCTGATCTTTATCTACCTGGCTGCGGCCTGGTTCAACACGCGCATCCCCGACACCGGCGTGTCCATGCGCGCCATGCCCAAGAACCTGCTGACCCTGCTGCCCGACTTCTGGCACTGCAACATCAAGCTGTGGAAAGACCGCCTGGGCCAGATTTCGCTGAGCACCACCACGCTGTTCTGGGGCGTGAGCGGCAACCTGCGCTACATCGTGCTGGCCTGGGCCTCGGCGGCGTTGGGTTACAGCGTGACACAGGCCTCGGCATTGGTGGGGGTGGTGGCGATTGGCACCGCCGTGGGCGCGGTGGCGGCCTCACTGCGCATGCGGCTGGAGCATGCGGTGAACGTGATGCCGCTGGGCATTGCCATGGGCCTTTTGGTGATTCTGCTGAACTTCATCAACAATGTGTGGGTGGCCGCACCCTTCCTGATTTTGCTGGGTGGCCTGGGCGGCTTTTTGGTGGTGCCCATGAATGCATTGCTGCAACACCGCGGCCACAACCTGATGGGCGCGGGCCGCTCCATTGCCGTGCAAAACTTCAACGAACAGGCCTGCATTTTGGGCCTGGGCGCGTTCTACAGCCTGTCCACCGGCATGGGCCTGTCGGCCTTTGGCGCCATTACCGTGTTTGGCGTGGTGGTGGCGGGCTTCATGTGGTGGATCAAACGCTGGCACGAGCGCAACTGCCGCGAACACGCGGCCGAAGTGACCCACCTGCTGGACATCGCTCGCAACGACAACCTGCACGGTTAGGCCGGGGGCGCCGCAAGCTCCGAAACTTCGGGCGCGGCGTACTGCACCTGGTCACGGCCCAGCTGTTTGGCCACATAGAGCGCCCGGTCGGCTGCGGCGTAGATGCTCTCCACCACCACCTTTTGCCCCTGCGCGGTGCCGCTCACGCCAAAGCTGGCGGTGATGGGCAGCTCCACCCCCAGGTAGACCAGCGGCGTAGAGCGCACCAGCAGGCGCAGCTTCTCGGCCACATCGCAGGCACCCGGGCGTGCCGTATCGGGCAGCAGCACAATGAACTCCTCGCCGCCCAGCCGCGCTACGGTGTCGGTGCTGCGCACGCCACGCAGCAGCACAGCCGCCACGTGCTGCAGCATGGCGTCGCCCACCGGGTGGCCATGCACATCGTTGACTTTTTTGAAGTAGTCCAGGTCCACCATCACGCAGTGGGTGTGCACCCCTGCGCGCACCGCGCGGTTGAGCTCCATTTGGGCCTGGCGCATGAATTCACGCCGATTGAACAGGCCCGTCAGGGTGTCGTGGTCGGCCAAAAAGGCCAGCTCGCGTTGCTGGGCCACCAGCGCCTGGTTGCTGCGGCTGAGCTGGCGGCGCAACATGACGGCCTTGGCGTACTGGCTCCAGACCATCAGCGAGGCCAGCAAGGCCATGAGCGGGCTGAAAAAAGCCAGGATGTGCAGGCTGTTGTTGTGCGCCGGGGGAATGGGTGCGTTGCGCAACATCAGCGCAAAAACCAGGTAGGTGCCAAGGTACAGCGGCACCGAAATGGCCGGGCGCATCAGACCTAACACGCCAAACATGATGCAGATGAGCATGAAGCTGGACAGGCCTGCGCCTGCACTGGCCACCAGGTCGGCCAGGGTAATGTAGGCGCCGAAGTAGATATAGCCAACTGCAATCAGCACCTGCAGGCCAATGGCCCCCGCCGTGGCCCGCGCCTGGCGCAGCACGTACTGGGTCAGGGCCCCGGCCACCGCCACCAGCGCGGCGGCCACCCAGTGGGCCTGTGCCAGCGTTTGCGCCCAGTGCCGCAGTTCGGGGTGGTTGGCAGGTGCCGCGTAATCGGACAGCAGCAGGGCCAGCGCAATGTGCAGCGGCACCATAAGGCCCACCACCCAGCGAAAGCGGCGCAGGGACTCCATGGTGCCCTCACCCTGCACCAGGTCGTATTCTTGTTTGGTTAGCCGCAGCCAGTCCGCGTAGGGCTGGTACCAGGGGGCTTTGTTCACCGCATCTCCTTGATGGCAAGAATCTTCTCAGCAAAATCCGGCAGGGACAAGTGTTTTCACACATGCTATCGTGGGTGACCCGCCACCTGAGAAAGCCCCAGACATGTCTTCCGTGTACGACTTCGACGCCCTGCAAATCAACGGCCAGTCGGTCCCCCTGAAGCAGTACCAGGGCAAGCCCCTGCTGATCGTCAACACCGCCAGCGCCTGCGGCTTTACCCCCCAGTTCGCCGGCCTGGAAGCGCTGCACAAGGCGTATGGCGACAAGGGCCTGGTGGTGCTGGGCTTTCCGTGCAACCAGTTTGGCGCACAAGACAAGGGCAGCAACGACGAAATTTCCGAGTTCTGCCAGCTCAATTACGGCGTGAGTTTCTCCATGATGGCCAAAATCGATGTGAACGGTGGCGACGCCCACCCGCTCTACCAGTGGCTGGTCAAAGAGGCACCAGGCTTTTTGGGCACCAAAGCCATCAAATGGAACTTCACCAAGTTCCTGATCGGCAAGGACGGCCAGGTGCTCAAGCGCTACGCCCCCACCGACACACCAGCCAGCCTGGCGCAAGACATTGAGGCGGCGCTGGCGGCGTGAGCCCCCCTTTGTAGCTGTATCCAAGCCGCAAGGCTTGCTTTAGACTCACTAACATCGTGGCTCTTGCGAGGGGCAGTCGGCATGGCTTCTACACCGTCATTGCGTACACGCCCCAGCCTGCTGCGGGGCTTGCCAGGCACGGCCTGGGTGCTGGCCCTGCTGTGGGCGGCCCCTTGGGCCGCGCTGGCAGACACCAGCAACGGTTTTGGTTTGTTGCTCGATGTGGGTCTGACGCTGGACGACAACGTGACCCGCGCCAAAGAAGGCAACGACCGGCTCAGCGACAGTGCCTATGCGGTCAATATCTCCAAGGGCCTCACGCTTCCCGTGTCGGCCCAAAGCCGCCTGTTGCTCACGGGCATCGTGGGCGGTGAGCGCTTCCAGACCTACGCCGGCCTTAGCCACCTGGACGCCGCCGTGGAAGCAGAGCTGCAGTACCGCGAGTCCTCCGAGTTTTCTTCCCCCACCCTGGGCCTGTTTGCCAAGTTCAAGTTCGAGGACTACGAATCGGATGTCCGCGACGGCCACCGCTACAGCCTGGGGCTGTCCATCAGCCAGCCCCTGACCGACCGGATCAGCTGGTCTGCCGCACTGGCCAGCAACCAGCGGCTCAGCACCAGCAAGGTGTTCAGCACCGTGGACACCTCGGCACGCGTGAACCTGGACTACGCGCTGAGCGCCCGCAAGGCCCTGTACCTGGGTGCTGAATACCGTGTGGGTGATGTAGTGTCCACCGGCCGCGCCTCGCTGGAGAACGTCACCATCTCCAAGGTGTTTGTGCTGGACAACGCCTTCACCGGTGGCCAGTTTTTCAGCTACAAGATCCATGGCAGCACCTGGCTGACCACGGTGGGCTACAACCACTCGTTGGGGCCCAACGGGTCCGTCGATGTGGCCTGGAGGCGCGTGGAGTCCACGCCGGAGCTGCGGCCCAGCTGGGCCACATCACCGCGCAGTTACATCAGCAACCAGCTGCTGGCAACGTACCTGTTGCGCTTTTAAGGGAGATCCGCATGCCGTGGCAACGTAACGCATCCCTCGGCCTCTGTCTGGCATTGCCCTGGATTTTGGTCGCCTGCGGTGGTGGCGGAAGCTCAGGCGACGTAGACCCCAACGCGGCCCGCACCACGCTCCCCACCAGTGGCCCCGACAGTTTTTTGCTGTTTCCCAACCCGCAAAAACAGGACGATGGCACGCTGCAAGTGGCCTCACTGGCCTACGCTACCGCGTATTACGAGGCCATCGACCCCGCCAATGAGCGCGACACGCTGGCCAAGTTCAAGGCCAAAAACCTGTTTGGCACCGCAGCAGGCACGCTGGGCGAAGAGACCGTGATCGTCGGCGACCAGCGCGACCTGGGCTATGGCCGCAAGATGACGGCGCGCCAAAATCCTGACGGCACCCTGGCCTTTGTAGTGGAAAACTACATGGTGGGGGCCTACGGCGCGTACAACGCACTGAACCTGGAGGCCGCTGTGATGCCCGAGGCCAAATGGCACCTGGGCACCAATGCCATCGAGTTCAGCCCCGGCCCGGGCGGCACCATCAAGTTCGTCAAGTTCTACACCTACGACCCGGTCACCGGTGCGCGCCTGATGATGGGCAATCTGGACGGTCGTGGTGCCAAGGCAATGCCCACGGTCTGTGCCTCCTGCCACGGCGGGCGGGGTGACCCCCTGACACCCGCTTTGGCGGGCAAACCCTTGTTCCCGCGGCTGATGAACGTGAAATCGGCCGCCGATGCCACGGGCTTCAACCAGGGCGGTGTGCGGGGGGATATCGCTGCCCAGTTGCATCCGCTGGAACCCGCCTCCTTCGACTTTTCCAGCCTACCCGGTTTCACGCGCCTGATGCAGGAGGCCAAGATCAAGACCATCAACAAGATGGTGCTGTGCTCCCTGCCTATTACGGCGGCAGCCGGGGGCGAAGATGCCTGCCGCCGCACGGCCATTGGCAATGAATACCAGGGCACGGTGGCCGAACACCTCAAAGACATGTACGGCGGCGCCGGCCTGCCCCTAACCAACACCGCCACCACCGACACCTATGTGCCCGCTGGCTGGGCCGGGCAGTCGGCGCTGTACCTCAACACCCAGGCACAGGCCTGCCGGGTCTGCCACCTGCTGCGTGGCAATGGCAACCAGTCCGACATCGACTTTGCCACCTTTGCCAAGTTTGATGGTTACTCAGCCCGTATCAAGGCCCACGTGCTGGACCGCGGCAACATGCCGCTGGCCAAGCTGATTTACGACAACTACTGGGCCAGCAGCAGTACCTACACCCCCATGGGCACCTACCTGGCGGGCTTGGGTATGGGCTACACCAACACGACCACCCAGCCCGGTGCACCGGTGGCCGACCCCGGGCCGGGCCGTGTGGTGAAAGGTCCAGGCACACCACTCTCCGCAGCCATGAGCCTCTATTCCAGCAGCTACGAGTGGTCAATCATCACGGACCCTGTGGGTGGCGCAACCATCACCAACCCCACAGCACTACAGGCCACGCTCAACACCCTGGGGGACGGTACCTACGTGGTCCAACTTGTCACCCGCAATGGCAGCCGCACCAGCCCTGCCACCACGCTCACGGTCGTCGTGAACGCGGCCCTGGCCTACACCCCGTCCGCCCTGCGCTTCAGTGACATCAAAACCATTTTGCAAGGCGCTGGCACCTGCACCGGCTGCCACACGTCGGGGATGGGTGACTCCGGCCAGCCCCCCATCTGGTACTCCAACTTTGACCGCGATGCAGACAACGACATTGACGCCACTGATGACCATTGGTTCTACACCGAGCTGCGCGGACGCATCAACTTCACGGACATCGTGGCCAGCCCGCTGCTACGCAAGCCCTCGGGAAATCACCATGGGGGTAATTTGGTGGGGGGGTTTAACACCAGCCTCGCACCAGGCAATGCGGGCCGCATTTACTACGACACCTTCCTCAACTGGATTTTGAACGGTGCCCCCGAATAAGGCGGGCACCCCACCCCGTCTTCAGTACCCGCGTCGCGGCCCGCTGTAAGCGTCGGTGGCGAACACAAACGGCGTCTTGCGCCCCACCAGGGTTTCAATCAGTGCCAGTTCTTGGTCGGTGTGGTTCAGGAACGGGGCGTTGCGGATGTTCTTGCCCTTGCCGCCGTCCTTCACGATGTAGAGCGGCCGGTCGTGGTGCGACGCCACCACCTGCTCACGGCTCTCCGGATCGTCATTGGCCTGAACTTCGGTAGCGCCGTAACACGTACAAAAGTAGGTCTGTTCCGGGTCGGACTCCACATAAAAACCGGTACCCCGAATGCCAATGGTGGAGGTGGACGTGGTGACCCGCATGGGCGAGTTGCGCGACACCGACAGGAGCTTACCCGTAACCATGCGCAAACCACCAATCAGCAGCCCGCTGATGGACGTGTCGGCCGGCGCCCCGGCAGGGGCTTCAATGACCAGCTTGCTGTCGCCGCGCAAGATCATGGAATGGGTGTTGACCACAAAGATGACCTGGCTGTCCTTGGCGGTCTGCAGGGTGTCGCCGGGTTTGATGGGGGTGCTCAGCGTGGCGGGCTGGTCGTTGACACGCACATTGCCGCTGAGGCTGTAAATGGACTGCCCGGGTGGCAGTTTGCTGGGACGGTTGCCAAACAGGCTTTGCGCCTGGGCCAGTCCCATGGCGGGGCCAAAGAATCCGGCGGCCAGCGCCTGGATCAGCCACTGGCGGCGCGGGTCATCAATGTGGTCGGACGGGTTCATGGGGCCCCCTTGGGTCAAACGTGTGCAACCTGCGGCACCCGACACGGGCGACCACTCGCCAAGATTATGCGGCGAACGCAGGCTGCGTGGCAGACAAAGCCGCATCCAGCACCTCCACCCAGTGCCGCACGGGCGTGGCCGTGCCACCCTGCAGATGGGTGATACAGCCGATGTTGGCACTGATGATGACTTCGTCCGCCGCGGGCGCCAGGTGGCCCAGCTTGCGGTCGCGCAGCTGGGTGGAAATCTCGGGGTTCAGCACGGAATAAGTGCCGGCCGAGCCACAGCACAAGTGGGATTCGTTGGCGGCGATGCGCACCGCAAAGCCCAGCGCCGCCATGTGTGTCTCCACACCCCCTTTGAGTTTTTGCCCATGTTGCAAGGTGCAGGGCGGGTGAAACACCAGCGCGGGCTGCTGCCGTGCGCCCTCGCCCAGCCGGGCCTGGAGCGCGGGCAACAACTCGGGCAACAGCTCGCTAAGGTCACGTGTGAGCGCGCTGATGCGGGCGGCCTTGTCGGCGTACTGCGGGTCATCACGCAGGATGTGTCCGTATTCCTTCACAGTCACCCCGCAACCGGACGCATTCATCACCAGCGCATCGGCGCCCTGCTCCACATAGGGCCACCAGGCGTCGATGTTGGCGCGCATTTGAGCCTTGCCGCCGTCCTGGTCGTTGAGGTGGAACTTCACGGCGCCGCAGCAGCCCGCCTTGGCCACCCGCTGCACCTGCACCCCCGCCGCGTCCAACACACGGGCGGTGGCGCTGTTGATATTGGGGGCCATGGCGGGCTGCACACAGCCTTCCAGCATCAGCACCTTGCGCGCGTGCTGGCGCGTGGGCCAGGAGCCAGACGCCTGCGGCGCGGGCACCTTGTTTTTGAGCGCCTGCGGCAGCAGCGGGCGCACCCATTGCCCCAGCTTCATGGCAGGTGCAAACAGCGGTGAGGGCAGCCCTTCTTTCAGCGCCCAGCGCACCGCTTTTTCGCCCAGCGGGCGCGGTACTTTGGCGTCCACCAGCTTGCGGCCGATGTCCACCAGGTGGCCGTAGTCCACCCCGCTGGGGCAGGTGCTTTCGCAGTTGCGGCAGGTCAGGCAGCGGTCCAAGTGCAGCTGCGTGGCGCGTGTGGGTGTCTGCCCTTCCAGCACCTGCTTCATGAGGTAGATGCGGCCGCGCGGGCCGTCCAGCTCATCGCCCAGCAGTTGGTAGGTGGGGCAGGTGGCGGTGCAGAAGCCGCAGTGCACACATTTGCGCAGGATGGCCTCTGCGGCCTGGCCGTCGGCCGTGTTCTGGTATTCGGGGGCGAGTTGGGTTTGCATGGTCAGCGCTCACAGGTCGGCGCACAGGCGCCCCGGATTGAACAGGCCCAGGGGGTCAAACGCCGCCTTCAGGCGTTGGGTGATCGCATCCTTGGCCGCGTTTTTTGCATCAAATTGGCACCCGGCCCTTATGGAATCTGCGCGAGCAGCTACAAAAACAGTAGCATTCCCACCGGCTGCGCGGGCCGCAGTCTGCAACTGGGCACCTGCCTGCTGGGGCGCCCAGAGCCAGCGCAGCCCGCCCTGCCATTCCACCAACTGTGGCCAGGGCAGCTCCAGCACCGGTGCGGTGGGCGCCACCGACAGGCGCCATAACGCCAGCTCGGGCGCAGGTGCATCGGCAAAAAACGGCAGGCGCTGGTCGCGGCACAGGGCCCAGTCGGGGCCGGCTTGGGCGTTGTCCATGCGTTCACCGGGGACCTCGGCCAGCATCTTGCGGCAGGCGGCTTCTACCGCCGCCACGGCACCACGCAGGCGCACAAACAGCAGGTCTTGCCCGCCGCCGGGGGCCGTGGGGTCATGCACCCAGCAGCTGGCGTTGAGCGGCAGCGGCTCGCCACCCCAGCGGTGCAGCTGCTCCAGCGCCGTGGCCTGGTCCAGACCAAACACCAACGTAGCCTCGGCCGGGGCCACTGGCAAGACCTTGAGCGAGACCTGGGTGATCACCCCCAGTGTGCCCATGGCACCGGCCATGAGGCGCGAGACGTCGTACCCCGCCACGTTTTTCATGACCTGGCCGCCGAAGGTGAGGTGCTCGCCCTGGCCGTTGATGCACTGCAGACCCAGCACGTAATCGCGCACGCTGCCCACAGTCGCGCGGGCCGGGCCGGCCAGGCCGCTGGCCACCAAACCGCCGACAGTAGCAGCGCGGTCGGCACCCGACCAAGCGAAGTGGGGTGGCTCAAACGGCAGGCACTGGCCCTTGTCGGCCAGTGCAGCTTCCAGTTCGGCCAGCGGTGTACCGGCCGCCACGGTCACCACCAGCTCACTGGGGGCGTAGTCCAAGATGCCGCGATGGCCCCGCGTATCGAGCAGCTGAGCGGGCTGGATAGTGCCAACAAAATCTTTGCTGCCGCCGCCACGGATCTGCAGCGGGGTGCGTTCGGCCACGGCGGTGCAGACCTGGTCCAGCAGTGTTTGGAGAGAGGGTGCAGCTTGCATGGCGCCGATGGTAAGGCGCCACCCCGCCGCCGCGCGTGAATTTTTTGGCGCCTGTGCCACCAAAAATTTGGCAGCAACCCGCCGCCGGACCGCCCCAAGGCGGGTTAGCCCCCTCGGGGGCAGCGACCCGCGCAGCGGTGGAGCGTGGGGGCTAGTCCACGAAGAAATTAACCGGCAAGCCGGGCACATCCACCCGCATGGAGAACACCGCACCCGACAGTGGCATCTGCGCCAGCTCGGCTGCACTGCGGCCGTGGCGGGCCGTGGTCACGTACAGGGTCTTGAGGTCTTCGCCGCCAAAACAGGGCATGGTGGGGCACTGCGCCGGCACCGGGATCTCAGCCAGAAGCGCACCGTCGGGGGCGAACTTGCAGATGCGCCGGCCTTCAAACATGGCGGCGTAGTAGTTGCCTTCTACATCCACGGCCGCACCATCGGGGCGGCCTGCGTAACTGGTGATCTCAAAGGTCCAGCCCGCAGGCTTGGGCGCACATTGCTGGAAGCTGCGTTGCCCATCCAGGGTATTGGTCTGCAGGTCGTAGTCCCAGGCGTGCACCACATGGTTGGGTGTGTCGGACCAGTAAATCGTCTGGTTGTCGGGGCTCCACGCCAGGCCGTTGCCAGTCAGGGCACCCGCCGCATGCTGCACCACCTCGGGCAGGCCACGGCGGCAGTCGATGCTGAACAGCGCCGCGACACGGCCAGCCTTGGGCTCGTCGATGGTGCCGACCCAAAAGCGGCCCAGCGCGTCGCACTTGCCGTCGTTGGCGCGCACCACTGCCGTGTCATAGGGCAACGCGACGATGGGCTCCAGCGCCCCGCCCCACTCGCGTGCGCGGAACACGCCGTGGCGCAGCGCCACCACGAGCCCACCCGACGCAGCGGGGGCAATACAACCGGGCTCGGTGGGCATGTCCCAGCGCTGTACCGTGCCCATGTACACATTGGCGCGCAGCAGGGCTTTGCCTGGAATGTCGACCCAATAGAGCTGTTGTTCGTGCGGGTGCCAGAAGGGCGACTCACCCAGTTCAAAGAGGTCTTGGCTCAAGGTTTGCCAGCTCATACGGTGCGCTCCACTTCAATACGCATCTCACACGAATAGGTTTGGCCCGCCTGCAGGATGACCACGCCCAAGTCCTCGGCACGCGCGCCTGTCTGGGTCATGAGGTTGAGCGCGTTGTTCACATGGCTGACCGGTTCCACAGCGATGTTGTCTCGCTCGGGATGGGTGTACACCACCAGGCGGCTCAGCGCGGACGAGACGCGCACGCGCATCACCGCATCCTGCAAGGTCAGTACGCCGCCCCAGCCGTCAAAACAATTGTCTACGGTGAGCGACTCCACGCTTTGCTGCAAGCCGGGGTGCGCCACGCGGTGCGTGGGCAGCTTGTCCGAGCCCATCTCCCAGCGGCCGGTGGCCGAGAACTGCACTTCGGTACCGGGGCGTTTGGGAAAGAAAGGGTGCCAGCCCAAGCCCACAGGCGCCGCCACAGGCGACTGGTTGGTGATGGAGAGCGACATCTCCAGCGCCCCGGCTTCCAGCTTGAAGGCCTGGGAGCAATCGAAATCAAACGGCCAGGCGGCATCGGCTCGGTGCTCCAGGGACAGCAACGCAAACGTATCGGACGACTCCAGCACCGCCCAGGGGCGCTGCCAGCCCACGCCGTGGATGGCATGCGGCTCGGGGTCAAAGTTGCGGACCAGCGGATGGCTGGTGCCTGCCCATTGCAGTTGGGCCTGTCCAATGCGGTTGGAAAACGGCACCAGCGGGTAACTGCCGGACTGGCGCACCGTCTGCATTTGCGCACCGGGCACGGAGCTCAATACGGGATCGGTCCCCAACCACAGGCCGGCAATGCTACCGCCCAATTCAGGTTTGATGTCGCACAGCAAATCGCCGTGGCGCAGGGTGAGTGTGGAAGTCATGGCGGGATTGTGCACCGCGAAGCGGCGAAAAAAGGCCCGGCGGGACCAAAGTCCGACCGGGCCAATGTCTCAAGAAGAATTGAAACTAGTTCGTAACCGAATCCTGGGGATTAACGGTTGTAGGCGGTTTCGCCATGGCTGGAGATGTCCAGACCTTCGCGCTCGTCTTCTTCGCTGACGCGCAGACCAATCACCAGGTCCACCAGCTTGAAGGCGATGAAGGAAACCACAGCAGACCACACGATGGTGACCAGCACGCCTTGGGTCTGGATCCAGACTTGGGTGCCGATGGAGTAGCCTTCGGCCACTGCGTTGGTCACGTAGTCGTACACGCCTGTGCCGCCCAGAGAAGGCGAAGCGAACACGCCAGTCAAAATGGCACCAACGATACCGCCGACGCCGTGCACACCGAACACGTCCAGGGAGTCATCGGCACCCAGCAGGCGCTTCAGACCGTTCACACCCCACAGGCAGGCAAAACCGCCCACCAGGCCGATGATGATGGCGCCCATGGGGCCCACAAAACCGCAAGCAGGCGTGATGGCAACCAGACCAGCCACGGCGCCGGAAGCAGCACCCAGCATGGAGGCTTTGCCACGGGTCAGGGCTTCACCGGTAATCCAGGCCAGGGTCGCAGCAGCGGTGGCCAACAAGGTGTTGATGAAGGCCAAGGCGGTCAGGCCGTTGGCTTCCAGGTTGGAGCCGGCGTTGAAGCCGAACCAGCCAAACCACAGCATGGCAGCGCCGACCATGGTCAATGTCAGGCTGTGAGGGGCCATGGCTTCTTTGCCGTAACCGATGCGCTTGCCCACCACGTAGGCACCAACCAAACCAGCAACCGCGGCGTTGATGTGCACCACGGTGCCACCAGCGAAGTCCAGTGCGCCCTTGGCCCACAAGAAACCAGCTGCGCCCACCACTTTTTCCAGCGAAGCAGCGTCAGAGATCGCGTCAGGGCCGGCCCAGTACCAGACCATGTGTGCCATGGGCAGGTAGCTGAAGGTGAACCACAACACGCTGAAAGCCAGCACGGCGGAGAACTTGATACGTTCGGCGAAGGCACCAACGATCAGTGCGCAGGTGATGGCGGCAAACGTTGCCTGGAAGGCCACGAATGTCAGTTCAGGAATGACCACGCCTTTGCTGAAGGTTGCTGCCACGGATTCCGTGGTTACGCCCTTGAGGAACAGCTTGTCCAGTGTGCCAATGAATGCACCGTCGCCACCGAAGGCCAGGGTGTAACCGTAGACAGCCCACAGGATGTAGATCAGTGCACTGACCACAAACACCTGCATCAGCACGGACAGCATGTTTTTGCTGCGCACCAAGCCGCCGTAGAACAGGGCCAGACCAGGCAATGTCATGAAGATCACCAAGGCGGTAGCCGTGGTCATCCAGGCGGTGTCACCTTTGTTAGGGACCAGGGGAGCCGCAGCGGGGGCGGCAGGCGCCGCTTCAGCCGCGGCGGGTGCCGGGGCAGCAGCAGGCGCCGCCGCATCAGCGGGGGCAGCAGCGGCCGGTGCGGCAGCCGCTGGGGCTTCGGCGGGTTTGGCGTCTTGGGCCAGCGCAATGGATCCGGCCGTCAGCAGGCTCAGGCCCAAGGCCAGGGAAGCAAGCAATTTTTTCATGTTGTGGGCTCTCTTTCTGGTTACAGCGCTTCTTTGCCGGTTTCGCCGGTACGAATGCGCACAACCTGTTCCAGGTTGTAGACAAAAATCTTGCCGTCGCCGATCTTGCCGGTGCGGGCTGCACCTTCGATGGCTTCGATCACGCGGTCCACCAAAGCGTCGTCAATCGCCGCTTCAATCTTCACCTTGGGCAAAAAGTCGACCACGTACTCTGCACCGCGGTACAGCTCTGTGTGGCCTTTTTGGCGACCAAAGCCTTTGACTTCGGTCACGGTAATCCCTTGCACACCAATGCCAGACAAGGCTTCTCGCACCTCATCGAGCTTGAACGGTTTGATAATGGCCGTTACGAGTTTCATGTGTTCACCTCAGCTTGATAACAGTTGAATACAGACACCGGGTCTGGCTGGTCTGCCTCTCCATACGTCTGGAGATACACCCAATAAAGCAGAAGGCATGCCAAGTTAAAAGCCCCTCAAATCCGCGGGGCCGCGCCCCAAACGGCGCGGACTGGAGTAACATACCTGTACATAAATACAGCATGCACAGCATTGGTGCAAACACACTGCATGCACTGTGATGCGGCGCACCGTTTTGGGAGTATGGGTCCATGAGCTTGTCTTTGGTGCAGGGGCGCGCCCTGCTGGGGCTAGACGCGGTGCAGGTCACGGTGGAGGTGCACCTGGCCAATGGCCTGCCCAGCTTCAGTCTGGTCGGTTTGGCCGATGTGGAGGTCAAAGAGGCGCGCGAACGGGTGCGTTGCGCCATCCAGAACAGCGGACTCGAATTTCCCCATAACAAGCGTATTACCGTCAATTTGGCCCCGGCAGACCTGCCCAAAGACTCCGGACGGCTGGATTTGCCAATTGCCTTGGGCATTCTGGCGGCCAGCGGCCAAATCGACGGAGCCGCCTTGGCCCAGTACGAGTTTGCCGGGGAGTTGTCCTTGTCCGGCGCGCTGCGGCCTGTGCGCGGCGCCCTGGCCATGGCGCTGGCTTTGCGCACCGCCCAGGTAAGCACCCGTTTGGTGCTTCCACCCGAGAGTGCGGAAGAAGCGGCGCTGGTGCCAGACTCCCATGTGGTGCGTGCGCGCCATCTGCTCGATGTGGTGCGCCACTTTGCCCCGCCCCCCACCGGCGATGCCCCCGCTGTGCCCGAAGACCCCGAGGGCTGGGTGCGCATCCAGGGGGCACCACCCGGCCTGCAGCTGCGTGGCCCCGACATGGCCGACGTGAAAGGCCAGGCCGGCGCCAAACGCGCGCTGGAAATTGCCGCCGCTGGCGGCCATTCATTGTTGTTGGTCGGTCCGCCGGGCTCGGGCAAGTCCATGCTGGCGCAGCGGTTTGCCGGGCTCTTGCCCGACATGGACACCAACGAGGCCCTGCAAAGCGCCGCCATTGGCAGCCTGTGCGGCCGTTTTGCCATGGAGCGCTGGGGCCAGCGCCCCACCTGCAGCCCGCACCACACGGCAAGCGCCGTAGCCCTGGTGGGTGGTGGTTCGCCGCCGCGGCCCGGTGAAATTTCGCTGGCCCATCACGGGGTCCTGTTTTTGGACGAACTGCCCGAATTTCCCAGAGCGGCGCTGGAAGCCCTGCGTGAACCGCTGGAGACCGGCAGCATCACCATCGCCCGCGCGGCTCGGCGGGCCGAGTTCCCCGCGCGTTTTCAGCTAATTGCCGCCATGAACCCCTGTCCCTGCGGCTACCAGGGCTCACCCAGCCACAGCTGCCGCTGCACGCCCGACCAGGTGCACCGCTACCAGGCCAAACTCAGCGGCCCGCTGATGGACCGCATCGACCTGCACATCGAGGTGCCCGCCCTGCCCGCCCACGAGCTGCTGGGCAGTCCGGCTGGCGAGTCGACCGACCGCATTCGCGCCCGCTGCAGCGACGCACGCCAACGCGCGGTGGCACGCCAGGGCGTCCCCAACCAGGCCCTGACCGGCCAAGCCATCGACACCCACACCCAGCTGGATGCCGCGGCCAGCAAATTTCTGCAGGCTGCGGCGGCCCAACTGGGCTGGTCGGCCCGCAGCACCCACCGCACGCTGAAGATTGCCCGCACCATTGCCGACCTGGCGGGTGCCGAAGGCACGGGCCTGGCCCATGTGGCCGAGGCCATGCAGTACCGCCGGGTATTACGTGCGAGCAGCTAACCGGGCCCTGCAATTGCTATCTTATTGGTAGCTTTTTGCGCAGTATCGACGGGCGCTAGAGGCCTATTTGGCTTGCATTTTGTGCCGCGCCAGAATTTTGGCGTACGTGCCGTTCTTCTGGATGCGGGCCAGGCCGCTATTGAAACGCTCCAGCCACTGCTGCGCCTGCGGCAGCTGGCGCGAGATGATGAGGTACAACTCCACCGGGTACTCCAGCCCCAAGGTCAGTGGCTTGAAACGCAGTCCCTCGCGGCGCAGGTCGCGGGTCACAAACTCGGCCACCGTTTCGCTGCTCCACACCGCCTGCACCCGCCCACGCTGCAGCATCTGAAAACAGTTGAGCATGTCTGGTGGACGCTCCACGCGGGCTTGCTGACTCTCGATAAAAGGGGCCACACGCGCCATGTTGTAGCCCTGCGGTATACAAATGGCCTTGCCAGCCCAGTCCATGTTGGTGTCGGTATCCGAGGGCACAAAAATACGCACCACGTCGGGATACAGGGGCTGGGAGAACCAGAAGTCGCGCTGGCGCTCTTCGTTCTTGACGTAGGGGAAGGTGGCGGTGTGCAGACCGTTGCGGGTTTCCATATAACCGCGCTGCCAAGGCATGAACCGCAGCTGGGCGGCAACACCCTGCTCCTTGAACGCCGCCATCACGACTTCAGACAAGACCCCCATGGCAGGGGCCTCTTCGCTGGAAAACGGTGGGTAGTCACCCGTCACCAGTTCGACGCTGGCGGTTTGGGCCTGCACTGGCAGCGCCAGGCCCAAGGCAGTGGCACAGAGCGCAAGAAACCGGGCCCCGGCAAACAGGCAATGGCGCATCACAAACCTCACGGTCGGTCGGTCAACGGTACTCCCTGTTGGCGCAAGTATGCCAGTACCTCGCGGCTCACAGGGCCGACGGCGCGGGCTTTGTCGGCCATCTCGGCCGCGGGTCCGGTTTGACCCAACGCGGCCAATGACACCGCCGCCCCCAGAAGCCAACGCTGCTCGCTGGGGCGCGATTGCAAGGCCGTGGTGTAGGCCTGCACACTGTCCTGGTGGCGGCCCAGACGTTGGGCCGCATTGGCCCGCAGCGCCCATAACTCAGGCTGGTTGGCCAGCAAAGGCTCCAGGCGCAACAACATGTCCCACACCGCGGCGGGCCGGCCCTCGGCCAGCTCCATGCGGGCGAGTTCACGGACCATGGGTACCAGCGTATTGGCAATACCGCCACCCTGGTTGCTGCGCTCTGCCGTCGCCACCGCCTCCTGCAGGGTGCTGATGGCGGTGTCGCGAGAGCCACTCGCCCACAAGGCTTGGGCTTGGGCCAGCGCCTCTCGCCCGGCCTGCTGTTGGCGTGCACCCGCAGGCACAGCCTCCGCCACAGGCAGCGGGGGCTTGGCTGGCATCTGGGCAGCCACAGGGGCGACGGGGGTGGGTGGCACTATGGCACTGGCGCTCGCCACCGCCGCTTTGGCCGCAGAAGCTGCGGGCAGGGCCACCGGTGTTGCCTGCGGCAGCGCGGAGGACGGGTTGGACAAGGTCGCATCCATGCGCAAGCCCACACTGAGTGGCGCCTTGGCAGAGGCTGGTGCGGCAGGCAAAGGTGGTACGGTGCTCACGGGCGCAGGCGCAGGCATCGGGGAGGCAAGTGCAGCGGGCTCCGGTGCGGGGGCCACAGGCTCCACTACAGGAGCAACAGCAGGAGCCGGGCTAGGCGCTTGAACGACAGGTGCGGGCGCGGACGGTGCGGCCGGGAGCTGCTGCTGAAAACTCCACCAAACCAAGCCGCCAGCCAACATGGTAGCCACAGGCAACAACGCGGTGGCCCAGCGCAGGGCGGGTGAGCGGCGACGCACCGTGGGCGGTGTGGCCACGCTGGTGGTGTCACGGCGCAACAGATCGGCAGCGCCTGCGGCCGGGGTCTGGCGCTGGTCCAGGTCGCGCAGCATTTTGTTGATCACACTCATTCCGACTCTCCTTGTGCGCTACGCAGCCCACGCGCTCCAGCTCCGGGCCACAGGCTGCGCCACCAAGGGCGGCGCAGCAGCACACCCGGTGTGTCCCGCGCAGCCAAACGCGCGTGCGCAGCGCTGACCCGGTGCTGGTCCTCCCCGTATGCCAGCATCAGGCATTTGTGCGCGAGGATATTGATCAGCCGCGGCACACCACCGCTGGCTTGCGCAATCGCGCGAGCCGCCGCTGGCGTGAACACCTGGGTGTCGGTGGACTCGCCCAAGGCGGCCCGCTGCAAGCGGTGCGCCAAGTAGCCCGGCACGCGCTGGGCTTGCATGGGGCCCAGGTACTCGCTGAAAGTAATGCGCTGCAGTAGCTGGCGAATTTCGGGCCGCGCCAGCTTGTCGTCCAGGTCTGGCTGGCCCAGCAGCACCAGCTGCAGCAGCTTGCGCTTTTCGGTCTCCAGGTTGGAAAGCAGGCGCAGGCTCTCGACGGTACGCACCGGGATGGCCTGTGCCTCGTCGATACACACCACCACCCGGCGACCCTGTGCAGCCTGCTCCAGCAGGCACTGGTTCAGCGTGGCCATGATCTGGTGGCGTTGGGGCGGTGAGGTGATGGGAAGCTTGAGCTCGGTGGCCAGGGCCAGCAAGAGCTCGTCGGGGCCCATATTCGGGTTAGGGATGTAGGCCGTCAGGCACTCGCCCTGCAGGGTCTTGAGCAGTTGGCGGCACAGCACGGTTTTGCCACAGCCCAGCTCTCCCACTACTTTGAGAAAACCCTCGCCACTGCGCAAGGCCACCAGCAGCATGTTGAGCGAGGCCTGCGCGCCCTCATGGGCGAAGAAAAAATCCGTATCCGGTGTGATGGAAAACGGGGCCTCCCGCAGCGAAAAGTGCCCCAGGTACATTATTTGGCTTGGTTGCCGTCGATCTGGATCACCCGGGCACGGGTGGCGTCCATGTCGTCCAGCGCGGCACGGGCGCGGCGGCCCTGAGCGTCCCAGTCGGCCGCAGTGCGGATGATGGTGGGCTTGATCAGCACGATCACTTCTTTCTTGCGGCCTTGCGTGGCGCGGTTGCCAAACAGAGCCCCCAGACCCGGCATACCGGTGGTACCCGGAATGCCCGATGCGTTGCGGCTGGACTCCAGCTGCATCAGACCACCAATCGCCACAATGTTGCCGTCCTGGATACGCACCAGCGTGTCGGTTTCATTCACCGCGCTCGACGCCAGCGGCAGGCGGTAGTTACCCACACTGCCCAGGTCTACCTGTTTGGTTTTTTCGGTCACTGTGGTGAGCGAGGGATGCACGTGCAGGGTCACATTCACACCGTCGTCAATTTGGGGGGTCACGTCCAGCGAGATGCCTGAGAAAAACGGCGTCAGAGTGACCGTGGGCATGGTCGTTGTCGTGCCCGAACTGGAAGAACCGCTGCTGGAAGTACTGCCACTGGTGACGGCGGTCACATAAAAATCGTCCGACCCCACCTTGAGCACAGCCTTCTGGTTGTTCATCGTCGCCAGGCGCGGGCTGGACAGGGTCTGCACATCGCCCTGGGTTTCCAGGAAACCCAGCACTGCGCCAAACTGGCTGGTGGCCAGTGCCAGGCCAAACAGGCCCCCACCGCTGGCAACGGCCGGAAAGGCCACTGCACCGTTGATGGTGGTGGTGCCCTGCACAAACGCGTTGGTGCTGGAAACACCACTGCCAATGACGCCCACGGCGGCCTGCCCGTTCACATCACTGCCCATGGCGCCCCAGTTCACACCACTCTGGTAACCATCGCGCAACTCCACCTCCACCACTTTGGCTTCGAGCATGACCTGCCGCTCCACCGAAGCCTGGGTAGCTTTCAGAAACTTGTCGACCTGGCGCAGCTCTTCGGGCATGGCACGCACGGCCAAAATGCCGGCCTGCGGGCTGGAGACCACATTGCGTCCTTCGCCGGTGCCCACCAGGCTGCGCACGGAAGCGGCCAGCTCACCCCAAAAATCGGAACGCGAGGTGGTGGAGACGCGGCTGTTCTCGGGCTGCTGTGCTGCTGTGCCGGCATTGCTGCTGGAGGCCGTGGTACCGGTTGCAGAGCTTTGTAGTGCGGCGCCCGAAGACACACGCAGCTCACTGCTGCCCGAGCGCAAGGAGGTCGGGTAATTGATGGTGAAAATTCGTGTTTGCAAGGTCGGTGCATACACAGTGATGCGACGGCCATCGACTTTGAAGTCGTAGCCATAAACATCGCGAATCGCCTCCAACGCCTCGGTCACCGTGACGCCACGCAGCGTGACCGACAGCGTGCCCGACACGTCAGGGTGCATCAGCATGCTGTAGCGGGTGTCGGCCACGATGGCCAAAAACACCTCACGCGCCTGCGCATTGTTTACCAGCAAGTCCAAACGGGGTTCGGGTGGCAGGGCCACGGGAGGCGCTGCGGGCTCGGCTAGCGCGTCGGATACCTTGGCTGGCACGACCGTCGTAGGCATGGGAGCCGGAAGCTCGGCACGCACCGCGGCACTCACATCAGGGGTCCGCAAAGGGCGGTCCAGCGCCGCGCAGCCGCTAAGCAGGCTCACCCCCAGCAGGGACCACAGAGCCAGCGGGGGGCGGAGCACGAGTGTCAGGGTGGACGTGTCAAATTCATTCATGGGGCGGGACTTCACGGTTGCACTCCTTCGCAGGGAGCTGCGGGTGTCACGGCTTGCTTGGCGGTCGCAGACGATGGTTTGGTTCGGGTGCCGGATTTGGCGACGGGTGTTTTGCAGGGGCCCAAGGGCTTGGCAACGCTGCGCTGGATGCCACTGAAGCGTGACTGTTTGGTGATCTGTTTGCCCTCACGCAACCAGATTTCAGTTTCAGTAATGCGCTCCAGCCTCGCATTGCCGACTTTTTGACCAACCGCCACCAGCCGCGTCCCGACCACCAAATAGGACTTTCCGCCTTGCACCACCACGGCCGTTGCGGGTGCGGGCGCTACTTTGCCCGGCTCATCGGGCAGCGTGCTGGCCTCGGACGGCGCTAGCGTGGGGTCACGCAGTTCCTGGGCAGAAACCTGGCACGCCAGCCACACCATGGCAACACCCGCCAGCAAACGAACGGCACGGCAGCACATCCACGTCATGGCTGTACCTCAAGCACAAACACTTGCAAGGTCAGCTCTGGTGGCTGTTTTTCGCTGCGCAACAGCATGGGGCCCCAGCGCAAATTGGGCAAGGCCTGCTCCAGGCTTCTCACATACTTCACCAGCTCCGCGTAAGGGCCAGACACCTTGAGTTCCACACCGCGGCGGGCAATACCGGTCGTGGTGGCAGCGGCTTTGCCTGCAGCCACATCGGCGCTCAAGGTTGCAGTGGAGAGCAGCATCAGCTCTGGGCGGCGGCGCAAAAACTCCGCCAGCACGGGCTCCAGGGCAGGGCTGTTGCCACCCGCGGCTACCGTCACCTGGCTCTGCACCTCCACCAGTTGCTGCTGCAGCGCCGCCAACTCGGTCCGCAAAGGCAGGTTCACATCGACCGGTGCAGGCATACTTTGCAACTCGGTGCGCAAGCGCTGCAACTCCGCGTTTTGCGCTGCGTGCTGCTGGGTCTGCAACTGGTGAGTCCCCATGGCGGGCGACAACCAGAGGGCATCGGCCAAGGCCAGGCAACTGGCAATGAGCGAAACAAATATGAACGCCCGTTCACGCAAACTCAGGGCATTGATGCGCGCACTCTGCTGCAACCACCACTGTTTCATGGGGTACTCCCTTTAGCCGGTGCTGCCGGCTGAGCACTTACCAGGGTGAATGACCAGGCCTCACGCCCGACCGGAGCGGTGCCAGCGGCCGCCGGCAAGAGGCGTGCACTTTGCACTTTGACGGTCGCCAGGCGCAGTCCCTGCATCAAGGGGCTAAAGGACAGCCGGTTGACCCATTCATTCAGGGCCGATGGCTCCAGCGTATAGCCCGTCACCTCAAAACGCGAGGCGTCGGCCTCCACCCCTGTGACCCAAACTTGCGCAGGAATACTGCGTGACACCAATGCCAGGCGGTCCGAATGCGCAGAGCCAGGCGCCATACGTCCGTCTTGCAATGCCAGCAATACTTTCTGCTGGGCCAGCACCTGGCCGCGTACGTCTTGCACCTGGGTTTGCAGCTCTAGGCTCAGGGGCGCAGCGCTGAGCGCATGGGTTTGCAAAGCCGCCTTGAGATCAGCCAGCTCCTTGGTCTGGGTTTGCATGAGTTGCTGCAACCCGGTGGCAGCGCGGTTCAGATTCCAGACCCATGCGCCACACAGTACCCCCCCAATCACGACGAAAAGGGCCAGGGCTTGCACCATGGTTTGCGCGGAAAAGTAGCGCTTGGGCGCCAACAGGAGTGGGGTACACAGATTGATTTGCTGCGGCATGGCGGGCTCTACAGAGTACGGCCTTCGGTGCGCAACAGCACGCCAGCCAAAGGCAAGCAGTACGCGGCATCGGCTGTGTCAGCGGGCGTCAGCCCCTTGAGGTGGGGGGTGGCGTCCAGCACGCCTACGGTTTGGCCAATTTCACGGCTCAGCCATTCAGCCAGTTCTTGCGAACGCGCACCAGCAAAAACACGCACGCCAGCGAGGGGCAGTTGGGTCCAGGAACGCTCCCACAGGTCCAGCGAGCGCTGCACTTCAACCACCAGCCGTTGGGCGCGCTCGTAGTCCGCTTGCGCGCCACTGTTGGCAGCAACACCGCCCACAGCAGACGCACCGCGCGCATCGGAGTAGTCGTTTCCGTAGGCCACGCCACCCACGCTGTAGTCGGGCACGTACTCACTGACCGGGGTGTAACTCTCGGTGGGAGCAGCAGCATCGCCCTGCCCCCAGGCCATGGTCATAAAGCCTTCCGGCAACTCCAGACGGCGGGTGTAATACAGCTCCTCGTTGGCACTGATGGTCAACATCGCCTGCTTGTTATCGATCAGCACCAGCGCCGCCGTAGCCCGCTCCAGGCGACCTTCACTCTGGGCCACCAGGCTTTGCAGGTTGCGCTGCGCGGTTTCCTGCACATCAATGACGCTCACATCCCAATGCAGTGCCTCGGCCAGCGCCATGGCGTCGCGCACCACGGCACTTTTGGCAGCCACCACAAACAGGTGTGCCTGGCCTTTTTCCTGGCCATCACCCAGGCGCATCACGTCCAGGGTGATGTCGTCCAGGTGGGCATCGACCAGCTCTCTCACTTGGTAGCGGGCGGCGGAGCGCAGCTCCTCCGGTGGAACGGCGGGGGCATCAATCTGCAGGAATTGGTACTGCTCTGGGCGCAGCATGATGTGGGTACGCAAGCCCTTGAGTCCCTGGGCCTGTAGGCGGTGCACCAAGTCTTCGCGACTGTCGACGCCCTGGCGCTCGACCCCCACGCGGGTAACCTCATATCCTTTGCCGGCAGGGCGTGCTTGCAGATACGCCAGGGTTTGGTCGGCCCACGACACGATCAACAGGTCACCGGAAGACTTGCGTTGCCACGGCCAGCGCATGGTTAGCGGGCCCTCCGGGCGGGAGCAGGCAATGTGTGGTGGAGCGTTGCTTCGATCATGTGAGGTGACAGGCAGAGCGACTTGCTCTCATTTTAATAGCTGGTTGCGCAATCATGACAGCCTTCGGAGGCAGTATTTCACATGAATTGAGAAATACTGGACCAGATTCAATAGTTCTCCCGGCGATACAGCAAGGGGCTGCGATAGACGCCAAAAGTAGCGCGCCCTTTGGGGTTGGCAACCGTACCGGTCCAATTGAACTGCAACCAGGCCGGCACGGTGGCCGTGACATCCACCGAACCGGCAGTGCCAGCCCCCGGGGCTTGGAGCCACAGATTGAAATCGCCCGCAAAGCCAGCAACGCCGCTCTCCAGGTAACCGCGGCTAACCACGGCAGGCGCGACGGCGCAACCCGCACCACTGTTGTTGCCGGCTTCTACAACACAGGTGCTCGCCACCATACTGGGGGTCGATGCGGCCGTCAGCGCCAGTGTCGCAGCGGTACAGCTGTCCGCGGTGTTGGTGACCCAACCGCTGGCGGCACTGGCCCAGAACTCAGCACGAAAGACCATGGGCAAATCCAGCCGGTCCGAGCCCAGGGCGTTGGCGAGCCGGGCACGTCCGCTACGGATTTCGGTCGTGCCCTCGGTAGCAGTGGCTGCTGTGCCATCGGTCCCCGTGGCAGAAGACACGCCATCCGTGTCAGTCGCACGCAGCTTGAGCGCCCCCGGGGCCGTGGTCTTGCTGGTAAAGGTAAACACCGGCGCCAGGGTTGCCACACCTGCAGTGAAGCTCGATGCAGCCAATGTGGCAGGCACCATACCCCCCACCAGGCCATTCGCATCAGACAAAGTCACCACCCTGGCAAAGGTGGGGGTGGTATTGGCCGTTCCATCGTAGTTCACGGTCACATTGCCAGCACGGTTGCGGGCACGCACGATCGATGCAAAGGGCTGCGCAGAGTAGGAGTAACTTCCCGCTGCACACCCCTGAGTGACCAGCGTCGCAAAGTGGTCTGGAACAAAGGCGCCCACCGCGCCTGCAGTGCCCGTGTTGCCTGTCGCTGTGATAGCACTCCCCAGGTAGCTGGCACTGCTCAGCGTGGCGCTCAGATCGATGGTGCCAACTTCGCTCCAATTCAAATTGCTCGCAGTTGCGCTACCCGCGGTGAAGGTGCCCAATGCGCCCGAGAAACTGCCGTTGGACGCCCCCACACCCGTGGGGGAGGCCTTGGCAAAAGCCAAAACCACGCTCTCTGGGGAAGTTTCTTTGCCAAAGTTCGGGGTCGCAGCGTTCACATTGTTCTGCGCAGACACCGTGGCACTGAAGTTCACCCCGGCTTTGAGCGGTGCCGGGGTGATGCCACTAAAAGCGAATTTGGCCGGGGCTGCAATAAAGATGTCAGAACCGGTCATGGTGACGCCAGCGGTAGTCTCCTGGGCCGACAGGGTGACCCGCCCCACATCAGCGTATTGCACGCTGGTGGTAGCCACACCCGTGGCATTAAATGCCAGACTCACCGCCTGCCCCGTGGCATCGCAGGCGGAGGTGGCTGAGTTTGCGGCATTCAAGGCACTGCCGCCCACCCGCACTGGCAGGGTGCCGGTAGTCGGGTTGGTGTAGGCACAGGTAAAGCTCAAGCTGCGGCTGGTGTTGGCATAGGCCGGCACACAGGCAGCGCTGCTGTCTGACTTTTTGACCGCTCTTACCGTCACAGACTGGCTGATTTCAGCGACATGGTTGGGTACGTCAAACAGGTAACCAGACTCGACAAAGTTCAGGTTGGCATCGCAGCTGGTGCCCACGGTGTAGTCCTGCGACACACACACGGCGGCAGTTCCCGAACTCTCGGTGATGCCGCCGGAGTTGAGGTTGATGTTGAGGCTTTCTAAAAAAGTATTGGACAAGCCCAGTACCACGGTGGACTCGTTGCTGAAGGTGTAGCTGCCATTGCCGTTGCCGGCGTTCACCACCGGGTTGATCGTGGAGACACTGGACCAGTTGCCATGCCCGGTGTTGGTGGACATCTGCATGGTGGTACCCGCCAGGCTGATCAGACCGTGCGTGGCATCGTGGGCCTCCACGGTGATACTGGCCACTGCACCGCCGCAACCCACCTGCTCCCCCGTATGCACGATGTGAAAGTGATCCAGCGAGGTGCACACAGGGCGTGTCAGCGCCATGTCGGCCGCGGCCTGGGTGGCATTGATGTCGATGGGGTAGATGTACACCTCGTCAATCGTGCCGTTGGCACCATTGGCTGACCCGGTGTTGGGCAGTACGCCCGAGGTACGGTTGTCTCCGATATAGAGCGTGCCAGGGGTTGCAATGGCGCCGGTGGTGGTGGTGCGGTAGGGCGTGGTGCCGGTCGTGTTGGCCAGCACCCCATCGACAATGATTTGTTGCACCGTCTGGTTGGTACCCGGCGTAAAGGCCCAGCTCACGGCAATGTGGTGCCAAGTACCCGCGCCAAAAGTGTACGCCGTGGAGGTCTCCGCCGTGCGCACCGTTCCGCCACTGTCTGTGACCGCAAAACGCAGGGCACCGGTAGAACGCTTCATGAGGAAAAAAGGCTGCGCCGCCGTGGTGGTTGCATCCAACAGCATGGCGTTTGCGGAGTTCCACGCCGCATTCGATTTGAACCAAAAACTGACCGCCCCACGGTTGACCGGAACGATGGGCGTGGATACGGCATCCACCGTCAGGTTCAGGGTGTTGTTGGTAAAACTACCGCCCCGGCACAACCTGCCCGCCGCGACACTGGAACTGAGCCCGACTTTGCTGGCGTGCTGCGCATTGCCGGAGGTGTCCTTGATCTCCCCCGCCACACCCAACCACACCCCTTCGTCAAAACGGTATTCGGCGCTCTTGCCCGCCAGCTGATTGGCCGGATACCAAAGAATGGCCGTCCCCACCGCTGTATCAATGAAATTTTGGTTATAGGCGTATTGCGTGTAGTCGGTGGTACTGAGCTGCACACCTACCGCCGCCCCCACCCCGGTGGTGGAGCCGGTGGTGTACTGGTAGCGGAAATTCCCATTCACGCCGCTGAGACTGGAATACAAAGCGATCTGAAAGCTGTAACGAGTGCCCGCATTGCCGTACAGGGCTACGTTGTTCCAGGTGATCACAAATCGCTTTTGCCCCGACCCATCGGTGAGAAGCTCATGCTTGACGGACGCATTGGTAATGCCGCTGGCCGTGCCGGCAATGATGTCGACCCAATACCCAATCATGAGTTTGCTGGGAACGGCATTGGCACAGCCGGTGAAAGCGGCACCGGCAGCGGTGATGGGCAGGGCCTGCGGCGTGTAATCCCGGTGAAAACCCGACACATCGGCGCCAAAAGCCAATATGCCGTTGGAATAGGCCCTCACACTGGAGTAGTTGACACCGCCAAACGTAAAAGTGAATCCGGCCGGGAAAGTAATGTCGGCCCAATCGTCATCCCCGTTCGGATAGGAGGTACAGGCTGGTGAAGCTCCGCTGGCATGCCAGGCCACACTGGCCGCGGTGCCCGAGGGCGTGTCGTACGCAAACGTGTCCGAGCGGTAAGCGTAGGTTGAGGTCTGCGCCACGGCACCTAGCCCCAGCATAAGCATCACCGCCCCAACGCCCAGATGCCGGAGCCCGCGACCGATCAAACCCGCAAGTGTCGGAATGTGCATCTCATCGCTCCATGGCAGCGGAAACACTGCGTTCTATATTGCCGGCTGCCGCGGTGGCCCGGAACTGGTAAATCACCCGATTGCCGCTGTCGACATAAGTATCAGAGGTGCAGGTAACCGCCACATTGAATCCTTCAATCGTCAGATTATTGATAGCCGCCGGACAGGCGTTGTTCTGCATCACAATGCCAACGCCCCACTCCAACCCGGCACGGGCCGCCCAGTAGGCACGCGTGCCCTGCACATCCTGGGCGTGGGTGAGGTGCTGTGCATTGGAAAAGCTGACCATAAATCCACCCAGAGCCGCTAGCACCACCAGCAAAAACAATGCGGCCATGGCGGCAAACCCCTGCTGAAACCGCGATGTGGTCATGGCGTACTGCTCACATGGACTTCGCTTTGTAGCGATACAGTTTCCGCCGAGTCAGTAATCTGCACACTCAGCGAAATCAGTGCGTTGCGCTGCAGGTCCACCGCCGCGGCCACAAAGCTGCAGGCCGTCACATTGCGCGCCAAGCTTGGCGATGCGGCTAGCGCCGCGGCGGTCGGACACGCCGCAGGTGCCGGGTACGGCAGGTTGCGCACGTAGCGGCGCAGCGTGCCGTCGCCAGGGCAGGCATAGCCCACCACTGGCTCTGCAGCGGGCACCACATGGAAGCGGTTGCTGGCAGAGGCCAGGGGAAATTTTTTGGCGCTGATCGGAATCGAGGTTTCAGGCGGTGTGCCCGCCACCACCGGTGCGCCCGACACGGTGGCCGTATTGTCATTGGCATATGCTGTGGCACCGGCCACGTCCAGGTTGTACACCACCACCAGATCGCCCGCTGCAATGCGCTGGTCCGCGGGCAAGGCGCTATTGCTGCCTAGCAGGTTGAACGCGGTGTCCGCCGTTGAAAAGTCCAGGCTTGTGTTGTCCCCCGCCACCAGCTCCTCGGTACGGTAGCGGCCTCCGGTTTTGGTGGGAATGAACTCGATGCACTGCGCTGCAGGGGTACGAATGCTGTTGGGCAAGGCCACGCGCAAATCACGTGACACGCGCCGCAAGGTGGTGTCCGCCACATCCGTGAGACCGGCGCGGCGGCCGCTGGCCAGATACGCTTCGATGGGGTTGCGCATAAACACCGCCACCATCCCCCCCACCACGCCCATGATCACAATCACCATGATCAACTCGATCAGGGTGAACCCCTGTGCACGATGGAATGGTCGAGACCGGGGGATCAATTGTTGCTCCTGTAGCCGACCAGGGATACCGTGCCCCCAGGACCGGTGATCGACACCGTGACGCGCAAGGCCGGTATGCCATTCCAGTTGGCCACGGCCAGCACAGCCACCGCAGGTGAGGCGTTGTAGCTTGCCAACGCAGCAATCGCAGTGCCTTGGGCATCCACCATGCCGGCAGCAGTGGTGTAGCCGTTGTAGTCGGCCACGTCATCGAACAGGGCACGGTTGGCACCTCCATAGCCGCCCACTGGATTGGCGAAATCTTTTTGCAGAATCTCTTCCATCAGCGACTCGGCCAACGCCACGGACTGCTTGGTGAGCATGGGGTCGGCACTGGTGCGTACGACCTGGTCCGACACCGCCAGAATGCCGGCCAAACCGGTGCCCACCACCACAATGAAGAAGATCAGCTCAAGCAGGGTGAAGCCCCGATGCGGGCGCTTAGTCATGCACATAACCGGTCACCTCTTCCACCGTGATGGTGCGGCCCGTGTTGACCACCTGCATGCTGCGCACCGCGGGCAGCACGCTGGCCGGCAGCGCCTGGCCCAGGCCATCAAAACGAAAAGCGGCAGGCGCGGCCGTAAACGCTACATTCACCGGCGCCTGCAGCACCAGCTCTCCAGCCGGCCCCGCCACTGCGGTGTCACAAACATTGCTGGCCTCCACCGAGGCACGCGTCAGGGTCACCGTGTTGATGGTGAAGGCCACGCAAACCACTCGGCGCTGCGCAATCGCGGTCTTCTGCGCAAAGCGCAGGGCCGCCAAGGTCTGGTCATGAAACCCGCGAGCCTCAAAGTCACTGCGGTTGAACACGCGCGGCGCCGCAAACACCGCCAGTACCCCCAGCATCACCATCACCATCACCAGCTCCACGAGGGTGAAGCCGCCTTGGAATAGGCCGCGCTGTCGCACCGCGGGTGCGGCCAACCATCGGGTAATCACAGGCTGGAAGTTCATTTGTTTGCTATGTTTTTACTAGCTGTTCGCGCAATATCCACGCCGCACAGAGCCCTATTTAATCACTTTTTTGGCGGACAATGTGCGGTCCAACGCAGCAGGCGCACAGCTTAACCAATCCATGACCCCCGTGCCGAATTCTTCCTTGCCCGCGCCAACGACCATCGGTGTGAATCAGGCTATCTTCGCGGGTTCCAACAAGGTGGGCTGGATACTGGCCGGCATGCTGGCCCTACTGCCTACGCTGGGCGTGCCGAGTGAACTCGTCTTGCAAGATACCCTGAAATCTGCCCTGCTGGCG
The DNA here is from genome assembly GCF_056521365.1 of Rhodoferax sp. XS2R6. Lineage (NCBI taxonomy): Bacteria > Pseudomonadati > Pseudomonadota > Betaproteobacteria > Burkholderiales > Comamonadaceae > Rhodoferax > Rhodoferax sp. XS2R6. The sequence goes on from NZ_JBWMAY010000005.1 coordinate 100,001, forward strand.
ATGGGCACCCTGGCAGCGGCTTGGGCTTGGCTGCAGGCACGCCCGGCCACTGTGCTCTGGCATGGCCTGCTGGCCTTGCCCGTCACACTGATGCTTTATGCCGTGGGTAGTATGGCCTGGTCACACCCCTACTTGGCAGGGGTCGAGGCCGCACGCTGGGCCCTACTGGGTCTGCTGCTGTGGTTAGGGCTACAAGGCCTGCAACCCTGCCACTGGCAGCGTATTGCCTGGGGCGTTCATGCCGGTGCGGTAGGCGCATCCGTATGGGCAGCAGCCCAATTTTGGGCCAACCTGGGCTGGTTCAACCAGGCCGCGCCACCTGCCTCCACCTTTGTGAACCGCAATTTCTTCGCCGAGTATGCCGTGTGTGCTCTGCCCTTTTCGGTGCTGGTACTCGCACAACTCCAGACTCCCCGCTGGCGCCAACTGGTGGCTTTATCCATCGGCTTCAACATCGTGGCACTCATGATGACCGGAACGCGCTCAGCCCTGGTCTCGCTGTTGCTCATCTGCCCCCTGCTGGGGTACGTACTGTGGCGCTATCGCGGACAGCTGGCCTGGGGCCGGTGGAGCCGGACATCCACCGCGTCGGTGCTATTGATAGGAACGTTGACAGTACTGGCCCTGGGCGGCATTCGCTCCAACCACCCCGAGAGCCAGGGGCAAACCGCACTCACCCGCAGCTGGACCCGTGCCGCCACGATGGCCGATAGCACGGTGTATCGAGAAGGCTCTTTCTCTTACCGCAGCATGATGTGGAAAGGCTCTGCACGCATGCTCATGGAAAAACCCTGGACCGGCGTGGGTGCGGGTGCCTGGGAGGTATACATACCGCTCTACCAGGGCCCGCAGTCCAATGAAGAACCCGACTACTACGCCCACAACGAATACCTGCAGCTGCTAGCGGAGTACGGATTTCTGGTGGGAGGTGCGGTATTGGTCGTCCTTCTGGCCTATCTGTTGGCGGCAGCGCGCAACACTTGGCGCTTGTCCACCGTCGACTGCCCGGAAGCCCCGCTGCGCGCCGTCGCCCTCGCCAGCCTGCTTGCACTCCTGGTGGTCAGCCTAGCGGGATTTCCGTGGCGACTGGCAAGTACTGGCGCCCTGTTCATGCTCTGCCTCGGCATCCTGGCCAGCACAGACACCCGCTTGCGGGTGCGTGATGCTCTGGGCCAGGGTACGAACGTGATGAGCACACGGTTGCGACGGATTGTGCTGGGCTTACTATTCGCGGGCAGCGTATTGGCCACGCTCATTACAGTGCAAGCCATGCGGGCCGAGGCCCTGATTGTGGGAGGTATTCATGCGCTGAATAGCGCCCAACAAAAACTGCCAACAGATGCCTCCGCAGCCCGGGCCTTACAGGCCCGTGGAGTGGAATTGCTGAAGGAAGGGCTGTCCGTCAATGCGCACTACCGCAAGGTCATTGCGATTGCCTCTGAGCAGCTAGCCAGCCTAAAGGACTGGGAGCACGCCGCCATGGTGCTGCAAAGCATCGCAGACTCGCGCCCCCACATTGCCAATGTTTGGAGCAACCTGGTGATTGCCCATATCGAACTGGGCCAAGCGGAGCCGGCCATGACCGCTTGGCAGGAGCTGAGGCGCTTACAACCTGACGCCCCGCGTACGCGCGCACTAGAACTGCTAACACTGAGCCGCACGGGCCAGGAAGCACAGGCCATCGCCAAGCTGGACGGCTATTTTGATACGGGGGTAGTGGAGTACGACATGACCCAACTTGCCTACAGCTTGGGCCTGCGCCTGCGCCTGTGGGATCTGGCGGAGCGTGGCTTGCTGCTGCGGGCGCAGGCTTGGCCAGAGACTGAAGCCGACAGCTACTTCCGCCTAGGTAATGTGTACAAGGAGGCCGGTATTGGCTTTGAAGACCGTGCCCTCGCGGCATTCAAGCGCGGCTGGCAAGCGGTACCGAGGGAAGAAAAAGCGAACTACCGGGGACAAGTGCCTGCGCCCTACCGCGAACAGCTGTAAAAAAAACGCCCGAAGGCGGTTTTTTTACAGGCATTAGCACCGTGTCAGGGAATAACAACGGCGGAGAAGCTGGCGGTGGCGTTAGGCGTAACTGTCGTATTGGTAAGAACACAGCTGCCGGTACCCGCAGCAGAACCACTAATGGAATATCCAGCAGGCAAGCCACCTTGCAGATTCGTGCCGATTGCCGTGCATCCCGCTGCGTCAGCAGTGACTGCGTAACTTGCAGTTGTGCTGCCCCGAACACTTCGGGTTGCATAGTTAATAGACGATGCTGAAGACAACGCACCTGCAACACCTTGCGTGGCTGCCGTCGCAGCATCACCCTTCAAATCCACAAACTTAGGCAATGCCACGGCGGCCAGCACGCCCAAAATCACAATGACCATCACCAATTCAATCAGCGTAAAGCCGCGTTGTACTTGTTTCATGTTGTCCGCCTTTCGTTTGAAAAATCTTGCAGCGCTACCGGTTGGCAGGGCCCCCAACGTCATCTCGATCGTTGCATGACGAATTAATTCTATTGCAATGAACTATTGTTGTGCATGAAGTTTGCGGCCTAAGTGTGTGAGCTAACTCACCATTTCCGCGTTTTTGTTCCGTTTGCAGGCACGGGCTGTCTCTCAGTCAACGGCCTGCCCCATCCACACATAGGGCTGCTGGGCGGTGATCTGCAGAGGCCCGTTGAGGGATCCCACGCGGAACCACATGGCCCCCACGCCCTCGGGGGACTGTAGCCAGGCGGCCTCGGTAGGGCGGTAGCCAATGCAGCTGCACTCGGGGTCAAACACCCAACTGCCGCCCGGCAGAGCAGCCAACGCGTCTGGACTGGCCAGTCCCGCGTAATTGGGGGGCAGTTGCTGCAGCGCAGCAAAAGGATTGCGTTGTGCTTGCACCACAAGTGCTCTCTTTGCACGGGTGCTGGCCACGGCTTCTTCCAGGTGCGCCACCACCATCGCGGTGCGCAAGGCTCCCAGGGTGCTTTTGATCTGTGCCAGCTCGGCTTGCCCGCGCACCTCGCGCGCTTGGTGGGCAAACACCACGCCCAAAATAATCACCAGCGCCACCATCACCCCCCATTCGGTGAGGCGCGTACTCCACACCGGCGACGGCTGGGCAGCGGGGCGCAGCGCCGCCACGGCCTAGCCGCCGCCTCGGCCCATGGCGGCCTGGCCCATGTTCCACAAAGGCAGAAAAACGCCCAACGCGAGCAAGAGCACCAGCACCCCGATCACGGCCAGCAGAATCGGCTCAATCGAGGCCGATAGGCCTTTGATGCTGTAGTCGGTGTCGCGCTCGTACATGGCAGCAATCTCGAACAGCAGGTTGTCCAGCTCGCCGGTTTCTTCGCCCACATTAATCATCTGCAGCACCACAGGGGTGAACACGCCCGTGGCTGCCGCGCAGCGCGAGATGCTTTCGCCGCGTTCGATGCCATCGCGCATTTGCTCGATGCGGCTGCCAATAAAAGCGTTGTCCACCGTTTGTGCCACCACGGTGAGGGCCTGCACCAGCGGCACACCGCTTTGGCTAGAGAGCGCAAAGCTGCGCGCAAAACGCGCCAGCGTGGCCTTCAAAATGATGTCGCCCACGATGGGCAGCTTGAGCTTGCGGGAGTCCCAGCGGTAACGCCCCTCGGGCGTACGCAGGTAGGCGCGCACGCCCACTACCGAGCCCGCCACCAGCACCAACAACATCGGCCACCAGGCAATCATCCAGCCAGAGAAGGCCAGCAGCCCGCGCGTGATCAGTGGCAGCTGGGTATTGAAACCGGCAAACACCTTGGCGAACACCGGGATCACAAAAATGTTCAGGATCACGATGGCAACCACCATGGCAATCATCACAAACAGGGGATAACGCATGGCCTGCTTGATGCGCTCACGCACATCGCGTTCAAACTCCATGTGCTCAGTCAGGCGCAAGAACACCTCGGTCAGCCGCCCGGTCATCTCGCCGACACGGATCATGGAAATGTAAAACCCGCCAAACAAGTCGCTATGGCGCGCCAGTGCGGCAGACAGCTCGCGCCCCTGGTCCAGGCTGGCACGGATGTCCTTGAGCATGTCCACCATGGCGGGTTTGGTGGCCGAGGCTTCCAGCCCGGCAAAGGCACGCAGGATGGGCACGCCCGCCTTGTTCAAGGTGTACATCTGGCGCGAGAAGATCAGCAGGTCCTCCACCACCACAGGTTTGCGGTTGAGCCAGGCCAGTACCGAACCGCTGGACTTCTCCTCTTTGACCTCGGCCAGCGCAATGTGCACGGGGGAGACACCGATGGACAGCAGCTGATCCGCCACGCCGCCCTCGGTCAAGGCTTCGAGCTGGCCGTTGACGGCCTCGCCCCGGTTGTTGCGGCCGCGCCAGGAATAAACGGCCATGCTCAGGCGCCCTGGGGCTCTTCGTCATCGTCCGCATCAAAACCGATGCGCAAGGCCTCGGCCAGCGATGTGCGGCCCTGGCGCACCAGCTCCAGCGCATGGTGGGCCATGGTGTGGCCCTTCATGCGGTCGCGTGCCGTGCGCATGAAGCTGGCGGGATCGGAATGCGAGGCCGCGTGTGTGAGCACGGCGTCCATCTCCAGCAATTCATACACACCCTGGCGTCCGGCGTAACCCGTGCCGTTGCAAGACGAGCAACCCAAACCGCGCTTGGGGGTGAGCGTGGTCCCGGGCTCCAACATCGAGTCCAGCCAAGACTGCTCTTGGGGTGTGGGCGCGTGCGGTGCCGAACACTCGGGACAATTCATGCGCACCAAACGCTGGGCAATCACGGCCTGCAGGCTGGTGGCCACCATGAAAGGAGGCACCCCCATGTCGAGCAAGCGGAATGGGGTGCTGATGGCATCACGCGTGTGCAAGGTGGACAACACCAAGTGCCCGGTGATGGCGGCGCGCAGGCCAATCTCGGCCGTCTCGGCATCGCGCATTTCGCCCACCAAAATCACGTCCGGGTCTTGGCGCAAACAGGCGCGCAGCACGCGGGCAAAGGTCAGCTCAATCTTGTCATTCACCTGCACCTGGGTGATGGCGGGCAGGCGGTATTCCACCGGGTCTTCCACAGTGATGACCTTGAGCTCGGCGGCGTTGATTTCAGCCAGCGCCGCATACAGCGTGGTGGTTTTGCCCGAGCCGGTGGGGCCGGTGACCAGCACCATGCCGGAGGTGCGCGCCAGCACTTCCCGAAAACGCTTGAGCATCTCGGCGGGCATGCCAATGCTGTCCAGTCGGCGCATGCCGGCGCCTTGGTTTAGCAAACGCATAACCGCCGACTCGCCATAAGTAGTTGGCAGCGTGGAGAGCCGCACATCGATGGTGTTGTCCTTCAGGCGCACGCTGAAACGGCCGTCCTGGGGCAGGCGTTTTTCTGAGATATCCAACCCCGCCATGAGTTTCAGGCGCTGGGCCAGGGCACCGCCAATGCGTTTATCGGCCTGCGTCTGGGTCTGCAGCACCCCGTCCACGCGCACGCGGATTTGCAAAAACCCCTCTTGCGGCTCGATATGCACGTCCGACGCGCCGACCTGCATGGCGTCTTCAAACAGCGACTGCAGCAGGCGCACCACGGGTGCGCCTTCAATGCCTACCGTGGCGGTCAGCTCGCCAAAGTCCACCGCGTCGCCCAGGTCTTTTTCCAGGGCGCGGGCCAGTCCGCTGATCTCTTCAGTGCGGCGGTACAGGCGGTCAAACGCCAGCGCCAACTGACTCTCGGGCACCGCAGCGATGCCAATGTTGCGCTTGAGCAGGCGGGTCAGCTCGTCGTAGGCAAACAGGTCCAGCGGGTCGCCCAGCGCCACCAAGAGGCTATCGCCCTTGTCTTCCAGCACCAGTGCGCGAAAACGCCGTGCTGCGCTTTCGGGCAACAGTTTGGTAACTTCCGCACGAAACGGAAAGGTCTTGAGGTTGACGAAGGGGATGCGCAGCTGGCGTGCTAGGCCATTGGCCAGCAGCTCTTCGGTGATGACACCGGTCTCGATCAGCAGGCGCCCCACCTTTTTGCCGGTGGTGCGCTGCAACTCCAGGGTTTGCTGCAGTTGCTCTTGGGAAATCAGGCGCTGCTGGACCAGCACGTCACCCAGCCGCAGTTTCTCAGGGCGGCCCGGTGGCGGAGGCGGGGACGGGCGAGTCCCGTCGGGCGCACCGGGCGCTGCCGTTGCCATGTTCATGCGCTATTCCTTTTGCGGTTTGCAAAAATAATAGCATGCAAGGCACGTCAGGTGGCGTTACGCGCGCCTGGCAAGGGTGTTGGTGCAGGCGCTGCAGCCGGATTCAGGGTGTTGCCCTCCACCGTCACCCGGGCGCCCACGGCCACCGGGCTGCTCTGCTCTAGGCGGCGCAAGGAGCCGTCTTCCATGCGCACGCCCACCTGGTAGACGGTTTCTTTCTTCATGTTCTTCTCCACCGCGTTCCCGGCGATACCACCGCCAAAAATGCCGGCAATGGTGGCCAGAGTCTTGCCATCCCCGCCACCCACTTGGTTGCCCAACAACCCACCCAGCACGGCGCCCACGGCGGCGCCCGCACCACTGGGGGCAGCCTCGCGCTGGACCGGCGTCACGGTTTCTACGGTGCCACAGCTGGCGCACACCACTTTGGGGGCGGGCAGGGGCGCCGCAGCCACGGGCTCCCAGGACTGGTCGCGGCCAGGCAGGCTGTCTACCACTGCCGGTTCCACAGCAGTCGTTGTTTTTGCTACTGTTTTAGGAGCTGCTTGCGCATATTTCACGGGGGGTTTGGCTACTTTTTGCACCTTTTCTGGTGCTGGAGTAATCGGTTTGGCTGGTGCCGCTTGCACCACGGGCAACTCGGGCACAGGCAAAACCGCAGCCACCGTGGCGGCGGGGGTCAGCGGTGTGGCGGGCGCCACCTCGTCCGCACTGCGGTGGTTAACCTGCACCAGTGCGGCCCCCAGGGCCAGCGTGGTGACGCCCAAGGCGCCGACCGAGGCCCACAAGAAACGGTTGGTAGACGAAACGGCGGCCGGCACGGTACCGGGCATAGACATGGCACTGCTCATAGATCACTCCTTTGGCAAGGGACGGAATCGCCCTTTCACACCTTGGTCGCCTTACAACGACCAGGGCAGGCCAAAGGTACACAGCGCAGGGCTCGCCAAGGTGTCTGATTTGTAACGCTGGGTAAAGCAGCGCCCAGCCGGACCCCAGGCCCGGCGACGGTTTACAAATTAGGCGCCAGCAGGCGCTCCAGCTCGGCCTGGTTCAGGTTGCGGCGCTGGGCCAGGTCCTGCACCTGGTCGTCGCTGATCTTGCCAACGTTGAAGTAGGTCGCGTCCGGGTGCCCGATGTAGAAGCCGCTCACGCTGGCCGCCGGCGTCATCGCCAAGCTTTCAGTCACCGCCATGCCAATTTCTGCGCACTGCAGCAGGTCAAACATGTCTTTTTTGACACTGTGGTCGGGGCAGGCCGGGTAGCCAGGCGCGGGGCGGATGCCCTTGTACTGCTCGGCAATCAGGGCCTCGTTGCTCAGCGCCTCGTCGGCCGCGTAGCCCCACAGGTCGGTGCGCACGCGGTGGTGCAGGGCCTCGGCAAAGGCTTCGGCCAGGCGGTCGGCAATCGACTTGAGCATGATGGCGGAGTAGTCGTCCAGGTCGTCCAGGAAGTACTTTTCCTTCTTGTCCACGCCAATGCCTGCGGTCACTGCGAACAGACCCGCGTAGTCGGCCTTCACCCCCTTGGGTGCCACAAAGTCGGCCAGACAGCGGCTGGGGCGCATCACGCCGTCGATCTCCTGCTTCTCGGTCTGCTGGCGCAGGCCGTACCAGGTCATGGCGACCTCGCTGCGGCTCTCGTCGGTATAGAACTCGATGTCATCGTCGTTCACCGTGTTGGCCGGGTACAGCGCCACCACCGCGTTGGCGGTCAGCCAACGGCCCTCGATCAGGCGCTTGAGCATGCGCTGGCCATCGGCGTAGACGCGCACGGCCTCGGTGCCCACCACCTCGTCCTTCAGGATGGCGGGGAACGGTCCTGCCAAGTCCCAGGTCTGGAAGAACGGGCCCCAGTCGATGTATTTGGCCAGCTCGCCCAGGTCAAAGTTCTTGAAAACACGGCGACCAATGAACTTCGGCACCGTGGGTTGGTGGGCGGCCCAGTCGATCGGCGTCTTGTTGGCGCGTGCCTTGGCCAGGGGCCACATCGGTGTCTGCTTCTTGTTGGCGTGCTGGTGGCGCACCTTGTCGTAGTCGGTGTTGAGTTCGTCGATGTACTTGGCCGCCTGCTCGCTCAGCAGGCTCTGCGCCACGCTCACGCTGCGTGAGGCATCGGGCACGTAGACCACAGGGCCTTCGTAATGCGGCGAGATCTTCACCGCGGTGTGCACGCGGCTGCAGGTAGCGCCGCCGATGAGCAGCGGAATCTTTTTGATGCGGAAGTAGTCGTCCTTCTGCATCTCACCCGCCACATACTGCATCTCTTCCAGGCTGGGTGTGATCAGACCCGACAGGCCGATGATGTCCGCGCCTTCGATCTTGGCGCGCGCCAGAATCTCGTGGCAGGGCACCATCACGCCCATATTGACCACGTCAAAGTTGTTGCACTGCAGAACCACGGTGACGATGTTCTTGCCGATGTCGTGCACGTCGCCTTTGACCGTGGCAATCACGATCTTGCCCTTGGCCTTGGCTTCGCCACCGGCCTCCACCATGGCCAGCTTCTCGGCCTCGATGTAGGGCAGCAGATGCGCCACGGCGCTTTTCATCACGCGTGCGCTTTTCACCACCTGGGGCAGGAACATCTTGCCCTGGCCGAACAAGTCGCCCACCACATTCATGCCGTCCATCAGCGGGCCTTCGATCACATGCAGCGGGCGGCCACCCTTGGCCAGCACGTCTTGGTAGGCCTCTTCGGTGTCCTGGGTGATGAAATCGGTGATGCCATGCACCAGCGCATGGCTGAGACGCGCGCCTACCGACGCGGGCGCCTCGGGCGTGCCGCGCCACTCCAGCTTCTTGCTTTCGTCCTTGGCACCGCTTTTGGCGGTTTCGGCAATCTCCACCAGGCGCTCGCCGGCGTCGGGGCGGCGGTTCAGCACCACGTCTTCCACGCGCTCGCGCAGCACGGGCTCCAGGTCGTCGTACACACCCACCATGCCGGCGTTCACGATGCCCATGTCCATGCCCGCCTGGATGGCGTGGTACAGGAACACGGTGTGGATGGCCTCACGCACCGGGTCGTTGCCGCGGAAGCTGAACGACACGTTGCTCACACCACCGCTCACCTTGGCACCCGGCAGGTTGTCCTTGATCCAGCGCGTGGCGTTGATAAAGTCCACCGCATAGTTGTTGTGCTCTTCAATGCCGGTGGCGATGGCGAAGATGTTGGGGTCGAAGATGATGTCCTCCGCAGGAAAGTCCACCTCATCCACCAGGATGCGGTAGGCGCGTTCGCAAATCTCCACCTTGCGCTCGTAGGTGTCAGCCTGACCTTTTTCGTCAAATGCCATGACCACGGCGGCCGCGCCGTACCGGCGCAGCAGCTTGGCCTGGTGCTTGAAGGCGTCCACGCCCTCCTTCATGCTGATGGAGTTCACCACCGCCTTGCCTTGCACGCAGCGCAGGCCAGCCTCGATCACGCTCCACTTGGAGCTGTCGATCATGATGGGCACGCGCGAAATATCGGGCTCAGACGCGATCAGGTTCAGAAAGCGCACCATGGCGGCCTGGCTGTCCAGCATGGCCTCGTCCATGTTGATGTCGATGATCTGCGCGCCGTTTTCCACCTGCTGGCGTGCTACGGCCAAGGCTTCTTCAAACTGACCGTTCAAGATCATGCGGGCAAAGGCTTTGGAACCGGTGACGTTGGTGCGCTCACCCACGTTGACGAACAGGCTGCTGCTGTCGATCAACACCGGCTCCAGGCCGGACAACATCATGGGCGCTACGTTTTTAATAGCTGCTTGCGCAGTATTCGCGGGTGCTTGGGGCATAAAAGACCTCTAATGGTGTGTATGGCGGCCTAGACCGATTCCCAGCGGCCGCTGGCCTGCGAGGCAAACAGCGCGTCGATGATGCGCATGTTCTGGATGGCGTCTTCCACGCCGTACTGCAGGGGGTGCGTGCCGCGGATGGCCAGCGAGAAAGCATCACCCTCCAGGCTGTACTGGTCGCAGGCGGCAAAGGTTTCGGTAACGGCCGAACCACCACCTGGCACCTTGCCGTCGTCCACAAAAATACGGGTTTCCTGGCCCTGGGGCGCGTTGAACGGAATTTCGATTTCCACGCGCTTCTCGGTGCCAATGGCCTGCACGCGCTGGTAGGGCGTGCTCTGCATGGAAACTGTGAAGTCCAGCCGGCGACCATTGCCAAAATCCAGCAGGGCACTGAACCCACGGTCTACGCCAAAGTCGGGGTCCATATCGGCCAATGCCATCACACGCAGCGGCTCGGCCCCAAACAAAAAGCGCCCTGCGACGATGGGGTAACAGCCGATGTCCATCAAGGCGCCGCCGCCTTTGCTCGCATCGTTGCGGATGTTGGCCGCATTGCGGTTGAAGTAGGAGAACCACACCTGCACGGTACGCAAATCCCCCAAGGCGCCACTTTGCACCAGCTCACGCGTGCGCAGCCACTGCGGGTGAAAGCGCACCATGAAGGCTTCCATGATGTGCACTTTGCCTGCCACCTCGCGCAGCTGCGCGGCCTCATTCGCGTTGAGCGCAATCGGCTTCTCGCACAACACATGTTTGCCCGCGCGCGCAGCAGCCAGCGTCATGGGCACATGCAGGTCGTTGGGCAAGGGGTTGTAGATCGCCTCAATGGCGGGGTCAGCCAACAATTCTTCATACGAACCATAGGCCTTGGGAATGCCCAGCTTGCCTGCCGCAGCCTGCGCACTCTCCAGCGAGCGAGACGCAATCGCCTGCACATCACACCACTGGCTGCGCATAAGCGCAGGGGTGACCTTTTCCATACCAATCTTGGCGGTGCTCAGCACGCCCCAGGTGACTTTTTTCATGGCTGTGTTCTCGCTTCAGGCGGCTTCTTTGTAGAAGAAATTGCGCTGCACGTTGCGCGCAGCCACCGGGTTCACCGCATGGGCGATGGCGCCAATGTGGTCGGGTGTGGTGCCGCAGCAGCCGCCCACGATGTTGACCAGGCCCTCTTCGGCGAACTCGCGCACCAGGCGGCTGGTCACGTCGGGCGTTTCGTCAAAGCCGGTGTCGCTCATGGGGTTGGGCAGGCCGGCGTTGGGGTAACAGCTGATGAAGGTGTCGGGCGCCACCTTGTTCAGCTCCTGGATATAGGGACGCATCAGTGCCGCACCCAGCGCGCAGTTCAGGCCAATGGCCAGGGGCTGCGCATGGCGCACACTGTGCCAGAAGGCCGTCACGGTCTGGCCGCTCAAAATGCGGCCCGAAGCGTCGGTCACCGTGCCGCTGATGATGATGGGCAGGCGCTCACCGCTGGCCTCGAAGTACTCATCCACGGCAAACAGCGCAGCCTTGGCGTTCAGCGTATCAAAAATGGTTTCCACCAGGATCACGTCGCTGCCGCCCTCCACCAGCGCCTTGGTCTGGTCGTAGTAGGCGGCGCGCAGCTCTTCAAAGGTCACATTGCGTGCGCCGGGGTCGTTCACATCGGGGCTGATGCTGGCCGTCTTGGGCGTGGGGCCCAGGGCGCCGCAGACAAAGCGGGGCTTGTCGGGCGTGCTGTATTTGTCGCAGGCGGCGCGGGCCAGCTTGGCAGACACCAGGTTCATCTCAACGGCCAGATCGGCCATGTCGTAGTCCGCCTGGGCCACGGTGGTGGCACCAAAGGTGTTGGTCTCGATCATGTCCGCACCGGCGGCCAAGTAGCGTTCGTGGATGTCGCTGATGACATCGGGCCGCGTCAGGCTCAGCAGCTCGTTGTTGCCTTTGACGTCTTTGTGGAAAGCCTTGAAGCGGTCGCCCTGGCTGCCGGGGCCGGTGTAGCCCTCGCCGCGGTACTGGGCCTCGCCCAGCTTGAAGCGCTGGATCATGGTGCCCATGGCGCCGTCCAAAATGGCGATGCGCTGCGCCAGAATGCCTGGCAAGGCTTGTGCACGGGTGTAGGTGATGGGCTTCATTCGGCGGCTCACTGTGTGGATTTAAACAAGTGAGCGCGGTTGGAGTCCCCAAGCCTGACTGGAGGCCTGCCTGCACACGATGAACCGGTGAAGACAGGCGCCAGCTGCAGCGCCCCTTGGGAAGCCGTGATTTTAGTCGACAAGCGCCATCGCTGCTGCTGCACCATCTCGCTTGCACGACAATAGAGCGCACCTCCGTCGGCACAAATATTGGTCTTTTAGTGCCCTAGCCCTTATAGATATTGCGCAAGCAGCTCTTATTTTTATAGCATTCCCGTGCCCCAATTGCAGATCCTCCGCGATGTATTCGGCTACGAGCAGTTCCGTGGCCCCCAAGCGGCCATCGTGGAGCACGTCATTGCCGGTGGTGACGCGCTGGTGCTCATGCCCACAGGCGGGGGCAAATCGCTGTGTTACCAGATCCCTGCCATTGCGCGACAACAGAGCGGGCTGGGCGCCACGCTGGTCATTTCGCCCCTGATTGCGCTGATGCACGACCAGGTGGGTGCGCTGCACGAGGCGGGCGTGAGCGCCGCCTTCCTGAACTCCACGTTGAGTGGCGACGAGGCCTACCAGATCGAGCAACAACTGCTGCGCGGCGAAATCACCATGCTCTACGCCGCGCCCGAGCGGGTCAACAACGCACGCTTTTTAGCGCTGCTGGATTCGCTGTTCGAGCGCGGCAAGCTCAGCCTGTTCGCGATTGACGAAGCGCATTGCGTGAGCCAGTGGGGCCATGACTTTCGACCCGACTACCGCAACCTCACGGTGCTGCACGAGCGCTACCCCGGCATTCCCCGCATTGCGCTCACCGCCACCGCCGACGACCTGACACGCGCCGACATTCTGGAGCGGCTGCAGCTCGAAGACGCGCGCGCCTTTGTCAGCAGCTTTGACCGCCCCAACATTCGTTACACCATCGTCGAGAAGAAAGACTCCACCACCCAGCTGCTGCGGTTCATTGAGCGCGAACACGAGGGAGAGGCCGGCATCGTCTACTGCCAGAGCCGCAAAAAGGTGGAAGACATGGCGCAGACCCTGGTGGATGCCGGCATCAAGGCCCTGCCCTACCATGCGGGCCTGGACGCCAAGCTGCGCCAGACCCATCAGGACCGGTTTTTGCGCGAAGAAGGCATCGTGATGGTGGCCACCATTGCCTTTGGCATGGGCATCGACAAGCCAGATGTGCGTTTTGTAGCCCACCGCGACATGCCTAAGAACATCGAAGGCTACTACCAGGAGACCGGCCGCGCCGGCCGCGATGGCCAGGCCGCCGACGCCTGGATGGCCTATGGCCTGCAAGACGTCGTGAACCAGCGCCGCATGATTGACGAGAGCCCGGCCAGCGAGGAATTCAAACAGGTCATGCGCGGCAAGCTGGATGCTTTGCTGGGCCTGGCCGAGGCCACCGACTGCCGCCGTGTGCGGCTGCTAAGTTACTTTGGCGAAGCCAGCCAGCCCTGTGGCAACTGCGACAACTGCCTGAACCCACCCGCAGTGTGGGACGGCACGGATGCGGCCCGCAAGCTGCTGTCCACCATCTACCGCATTCAGCAAATGAATGGTGTCAGTTTTGGCGCCGGCCACCTGATGGACATCGTACGTGGCAAGACCACGGAAAAAGTCACCCAGTACGGCCACACCAGCCTCAGCACTTTTGGATTGGGCGCCGATTTTTCGGAACTGCAATTGCGCGGCGTGTTGCGCCAGCTGATTGCCATGGGCGCGGTGGCGGTACAAGGGGGGGAGTTCAGCACGCTGCAACTGACGGCCGAATCGCGTGCGGTGCTCAAAGGCGAGGTGCCGGTGATGTTGCGCGAATCGGTCTCGGCCCCGGCCGACCGCAAGAGCCGGCGCAACCCGCGCCTGGGTGCGGTGGTCAAGGCGCCCATCAACCTGGACAGCGAAGGCCTGCTGCGTTATTCGGCCCTCAAGGCCTGGCGGGCCGAGGTGGCCAAAGAGCACAACCTGCCCGCCTATGTGATTTTCCACGACGCCACGCTGGCGGCCATTGCGCAACGTGCGCCCCAGAGCCTGGATGACCTGCAGGGCATCAGCGGCATAGGCGCCAAGAAGCTGGAAGCCTATGCCAGCGATGTGCTGCGGGTGGTGGCGCTGGAGTAGAAACTGCCGCAGCCAGGATAAAACGTCCTGGGTCGACGTCCCAGCGCGGGGGCTCAGTGGCGGTGAAAACCGCTCTCGTAGGCCATGGCAGCGCCCGACATGGTGTTTTGCAGGCGCTGGATGGCGCGCATGTGGCGGGCGGCGCAGGCTGTATCGGCGGCCTTGGCGCGGTGGTGCTGCATCAGTGCCTGGAATTTGGTGCGGCAAGCCTCCAGGGCGCCGGCAAAGTTCAGGGCGATGTAGGCCGAATGGTCTGCATGGGTTTGGCGGAATTCGCCAGACCAGTAGTCAAACAGCTGCCACTTGTAGGTGCCTTTTTCAGGCACTTGAATCGTGTCTCGGTGCATAGTTGCCGCGCTAAGAGGATGAAATAGACGCCGGTGCGGCCCCTGTATGTCCAACGTGGGCTGCGGTTTGGCGTCCGCATGAGCCTTTCACGCACCAAGGGGGGGATTGGTTGACAGCAGGTTCAAATAATTACAAATGGGTTACCAAAACCGTGCATTTGCACCCTGGCACGCGGCTGGGCGGGCCCGCCCGCGCTTGTTTTAGTGCACAAACCCCATGGACCGGCGCTCGCGCACCTCGGGTTTGATTCGGTGTTCCGCCTCCAGCTGCTCCAAAAACTCTTCGGGCCCCAGCACGGTGCCCAGAATGTCGGCCTGGCGCCGCACCGCGGCCACATCGCCCAGGCACAACTGGTCCAACGCCGCCAAACGGCTGGCCCAAGCCGGCGGCAAGCTGTCTTGCCCCGGGCAGGCTTCGGCCAAAAACACCGACTCGCGCTGGGCCGGGCTTAGCGGCAAAAACTCGATCTTGAAGGTGAATCGGCGCAGCGCGGCCGGGTCCAGCCGGTCCATCAGGTTGGTGGTGCAGATAAAAACACCCCGGTAACGCTCCATGCCCTGCAGCATCTCGTTGACCTCGCTCACCTCGTAATTGCGCTGGGCGCCGCGGCGATCCTGCAAAAAGCTATCGGCTTCGTCCAGCAGCAACACCGCCCCTTCGGACTCGGCCTCGCGGAACATGGCGGCCATGGCCTGCTCGGTTTCACCAATGTATTTGCTCAGCAGGTCGCTGGCCTGGCGCACCAGCAGCGGGCGACCCAGCGCCAGGGCCATGTGTTCGGCCAGCGCAGTTTTGCCGCTGCCGGGCGGGCCATAAAAACACAGGGTGCCGTGGCCACGGGTTTTCAGGGCCTGCACCACACGGGCAATGTCGTAGCGACTTTGCAGGTGCAGCAGCTCCAGCCGGTAGGCGCTGAGGGCAGTGGGCGTGGCCAGCACCGGGGCGGCATTGCCCAGTGCCAAATCGGCGTTTTTTAGTTGCCGCTCAATCAGGGCCTCCAGGGCCGGGCCGGCCGTTAAGGTGTCCGCAGTGTCGGTGGCCAGCGTCGCAAAACGGGCGGCGGTGCGAATTTGCGCCGGTGTCAGGCCCTTGCGGCTGCTCAGGCGGGCCACAAAACCTTCGGACACCGGTACTTCTGCCAGGGTCTTGCGCACCAGACTTTCGCGGGCGCCCGGGGGCGGTGACTTGAGCTCCAAGTGGTAGGCAAACCGGCGGCGAAACGCGGGGTCGATCTGCTCGATGCGGTTGGTCACCCACAGCGTGGGCACGGCGTTGGACTCCAGAATTTGGTTCACCCAAGCCTTGCCACTTACGCTGCCGCTGGCGGGTGTGGGCGACGCGTCGGCACGTGCAATCAGGTGCGCCGCCTCGCTGGACAGGGGCGGGAACACATCCTCCACCTCGTCAAACAGCAGTGCCGCCTGGGCACTGCCCTTGAGAAAGACTTGGGCGATTTGCAGCGAACGGTAGCGGTCGCGTCCGCTGAGCGAGTTGCCGTCGCGGTCGGCGTACTCCACCTCAAACAGCTCTAGCCCCGCCTGCTGGGCCACCACCTTGGCGAGTTCGGTCTTGCCGGTGCCGGGCGGGCCGTAAAGCAACACGTTAATCCCAGCTTCCTTGCGGGCCACCGCATTGGCCAGCAGGCTGCACAACACGGCGGCGTCCTCCGCCACAAAACTGAAATCCTGCAGGCCCAGCTGGCTTTTGGTGGACAGGCGGGTGAACACCGCCATCAGCTCGGCCTGGTCGCGGTACTGGCGCATCAGCACTGGGGGCAGCTTCTCGCTGACCTTCATCAGGTCCGCCAGGTCGGTGATGTTGTGTTCGGAGATCAGGTTTTCCACCAGGCCAATACGCTCCAGGCGCGAACCCGCACGCAGCGCCTCGCCCAGCTCCTGCGGGCTCACACCGGCCACTTCGGCAATCGCGGCATACGCCTCGGGGGCGTTGTTGACCTTGAATTCCACCAGAATGCTGCGCATGTCGCGCTGGTACCGGGCCAGCGTGCCGTAAAGCAGCAGCGCGCGTTCGGCCTTGTTGAGCTGCAACAGGCCGGCCAGGGCGTTGATGTTTTTTTCTACCAGCGTGGACTGCTTTTTGAGTGCATGGCGCAACCACTCGCCGGTGACCGAGAGCACCGAAATCAGGTCTTTGGGCTGGTCTTTGGCGTATTCGTCCAGAAAGAAGAACAGGGTGGCTTCGTCGTAGGGGCCACACCACACACCGTAACGTGCCAAAAACTCGGTCGCCTCCAGCGCCTCATGGCCCCGCCAAAGCTCGTTGCCTTGGCAGCGGCGCGCCAGAAACTCGCGCAAGCGGCCCAGCACCGACACGGGCCAGACCAGATGCCGCCCGGCCAGGCCCACCACGCCATTGAAATCGCGGCGCACATTGAAGTTGGCCCCCTGGCGCGCAGCCAGGGTGAGCACAAAGTGGGAGCACATCAGGTCCAGCACCGGCGCCTCTTGCAGGCCCGGTGAGGGAATGAGATGCCCACCCAGAGGATGGAACAGCGTACGCTTGACCATTCAAACGCCTCCAGCACAGTGACGTGCTGAAATGACGATAGCGCAGTCTGGGCCAAGATGGAAGACATGGGCCCAGATTTCCATACCGGCGCGCCCAAGTGATCAAGTGACGGCCCAATCGCGGGTGGTGTGGGTAAAATTCGCGTTTTCCAATCGAAGAACCCAAGGATTCCGCCATGTCCGCACCTGACAACCACACCGACCACCATGCCGCAGACCCCGTGGACGACGTGGTGCCTTTGATGCCCATCGTGTTGCCTATCGTGGGCGGCGTGCTGATGTTCCTGCTGGCATTTATTGCAGTGTCCATGGCCTAAACCCCACCCGTCCGCACGCCCAGCCCTGCACCGGGGCGAGCATCCATTGCGGACGTGGTCGCGTCTGGCGCCACGGCGCGTCGGACGTCTGTATCTGGCCCCTGCCGCGCTGCAGGCTGCCGCTTTCTCCCCCTCTCCTATTTTTTGTCATGGCCCGGCCCATGTGCTGCGGCCCTGCGACGCACACAGCCCCATCATTCCGCATTACAACAAACAATGGTGTTTTGAGCATTTAGTGATGTTATTTATGCATAGTTATTCGATGTAATCGCTTCGTAACTTCGGTACCAGTTCTTAGAATTCGGGAGAAGCGCTTCAGTGGGCGTGCGCATCGCACTCCTTCCTGAGCCGTCTTCTCAAAGCTGCAGGCTGCTGGCCCCGTCGACCCTGGTTTTGAAAAGACGATTTTCAAACTTAGGAGCTTTTCATGAACTCACCGGTAATGCAGGGGTTGAACCTCAACACCCCCAGCTACGTTAAGAACGCCCGCCTAATCGCATGGGTCGCCGACATGGTGGCCCTGTGCAAACCCAATGATGTGGTCTGGTGCGATGGCTCCGAAGAGGAATACCAGCGTCTCTGCCAGCAACTGGTGGACGCCGGCACCTTCAAAAAGCTCAATCCTGCCAAGCGCCCCAACAGCTTTTTGGCCTGCTCCGACCCCAGCGATGTGGCCCGTGTGGAAGACCGCACCTACATCTGCTCCGAGAAAAAAGAAAACGCCGGCCCCACCAACAACTGGATGGCCCCCGCCGAGATGCGCACGCTGCTGCAAACCGGCAAAGCGGGCGAAAAAGCCCTGTTCGACGGCTGCATGAAAGGCCGCACCATGTACGTGGTGCCCTTCTCCATGGGCCCGCTGGGTTCGCACATTGCGCACATTGGCATCGAGCTGTCGGACAGTGCGTACGTGGCGGTGAACCAGCGCATCATGACGCGTATGGGCAAAGCCGTGTACGACGTGTTGGGTGTGGACGGCGCCTTTGTGCCCTGCGTGCACACCGTCGGGGCGCCGTTAGAGGCGGGCCAGGCCGATGTGAAATGGCCGTGCAGCAAAACCAAATACATCGTGCATTACCCCGAGACGCGCGAAATCTGGAGCTACGGCTCGGGTTACGGCGGCAACGCGCTGCTGGGCAAGAAGTGTTTTGCGCTGCGTATCGCCTCCAACATGGGCCGCGACCAAGGCTGGCTGGCCGAACACATGCTCATCTTGGGCGTGACAAATCCCGAAGGCAAGAAGTACCACGTGGCAGCCGCTTTCCCCAGCGCCTGTGGCAAGACCAACTTCTCCATGCTGGTGCCACCCACCGGTTTTGAAGGCTGGAAAGTCACCACGATTGGTGACGACATCGCCTGGATCAAGCCCGGCACCGACGGCAAGCTTTACGCCATCAACCCCGAAGCGGGTTATTTTGGCGTGGCGCCCGGCACCAACTTCCACACCAACCCCAACTGCATGGCCAGCCTGGACAAAAACGTGATCTTCACGAACGTCGCGCTGACCGATGATGGCGACGTGTGGTGGGAAGGCATGGAAAAAGACACCGGCGGCCTGCCCGCGCACCTGATTGACTGGCAAGGCAAGGACTGGACGCCCGCGATTGCCAAGGAAACCGGCGCCAAGGCCGCCCACCCCAACGCCCGCTTCACCGTGGCCGCCGGCAACAACCCCGCACTGGACGCCCAGTGGGACGACGCGAATGGCGTGCCGATTGACGCGTTCATCTTCGGCGGCCGCCGTTCCACCACCGTGCCGCTGGTGACCGAGGCGCGCAACTGGACCGAAGGCGTCTACATGGCCGCCACGATGGGCTCGGAGACGACTGCCGCTGCGACCGGCCAGGCTGGTGTGGTGCGCCGAGACCCCTTCGCCATGCTGCCCTTCATGGGCTACAACATGAGCGACTACTTCCAGCACTGGCTCAACATCGGAGCCAAGCTGGCCACGTCCGACGCCAAACAACCCAAGATTTTCACCACCAACTGGTTCCGCAAAGGTGAAGACGGCAAGTTCGTCTGGCCCGGCTACGGCGAAAACATGCGTGTGTTGAAGTGGATGATTGACCGCCTGGAAGGCAAGGCCACCGGCACCGAGACCGGTTTTGGCGTGGCACCGCAGTATTCCGAGATCAACTGGACCGGCCTGGACTTCAGCCAAGCCCAGTTTGATTCCGTAACCAGCCTGAACAAGGACGACTGGAAGGCAGAATTTGCCTTGCACACCGAGCTGTTCACCCAGCTGGCCTACCATTTGCCGAAGGAACTCGAAGAGACCCAAGCCCAACTGGCGCAGCGTTTGGCGGCCTGAGGGCATTCCAAGATCTGGCCCGGCGCATCCCGCCGAGGCTGGGCGTCGGATGGCACACCACCGATATGCCGCCGACACAATGCAAAAAGCCACCGAACCGGTGGCTTTTTTTTGCCCGTCTGAGGGGCTAACCTGCGCGATCCGCGGTTTAGGCTTCGTTGCGGCTGCGCATCACAGCGTGTTGCAGTTCGGCCATGATGCGGGGGTCGCGGTGGGCGTATTCCCACATTTTTTCTTCCATGCGGCGCTCTTGGGCAGCGTGCACCCAACCCATGATCACGGCAGATGCGGCAGCCGACATTTTGCGCAGGGGAGGTGCCAACAAGGCCAGGGCAGCAAAGGCCACGGTCCACAAAGCAACCCAACCCACCAACAAGTGGCCGTCCACCCAGGTATCGATCACCTGGTCTGCCACCACCAACAGGGCGGACAACACAGCAGCGAGCAACATGCCCGCCAGGGTGCGCGAACCCTCCGCCTTGGGGGCCGACAACACGGCGGGGGCAGAGGCGAAATACGAGGAAGAGAGTACTGTGGTCATGGTCAACTCCTTAAAAAGGTTGAAGCTCACTGGGTTAAATCTTTGAAGTGAGTGAATCATAGGGTTTTCCCTTATGCGATTCAACTTTTGGTTGGTGATGTTTGGTATTCACCATAGTTATGATTCACCATGGCCACCCCAGCACTCAACCTGCGCACCTTTGACCTGAACCTGCTCAAGGTGTTTGACACCGTGATGGCCGAGCGCAGCCTGACCAAGGCCGCCGAACAGCTGGCGCTGACCCAGCCTGCGGTCAGCAACGCCCTGCGCCGCCTGCGCGATGCGCTGGGTGACGAGCTGCTGGTGCGCAAGGGCCGCAGCCTGGAGCCCACGCCGCGTGGCCAGGAACTCTGGCCCGCCGTGCGCGAAACCCTGCAAAAACTGCAGGCCTCGCTGGCGCCCAGCGTGTTTGACCCTGCCACCGCCACCAACACCTTTGTGCTGACCATGGCCGACGCCACAGCGGCCGAACTCATGCCGCCGCTGGTGGAGGTGCTGGCGCGTGACGCACCCGGTGTCTCGCTGCGTGTGGTGCCTCTCACCACGCGCGACCCGCGCCGCGTGCTCGACGAGGGTGCGGCCGACCTGGCCATTGGCCACTTCCCGGCCGTGCTGACCGATCTGACCGCACGCGCCCAAGCTGGCGCGGGCGAGTCGTTTCGCCACCACCGGCTGTTTGTGGGTGACTATGTGTGTGTGATGCGCAAGGACCACGCGATGACCAAGGGCAAGTTCACACTGGACCGCTTTTGCGAGGCCAGCCACATGCTGGTCAGTTTTTCCGGCCGCGCCTTTGGCTTTATTGACGAGTCGCTGGTCAGCCTCAAGCGCACGCGGCGCGTGGTGTTGACCGTGAACCAGTTCTTCACTGCCGGGCGTGTGGTGGTGCACTCGGACCTGCTGACCGTCTTGCCACGCCACTTTGTGCACGTAACCGGTTACGCCGACCAGTTGGTAATACGCGAGTTGCCTTTTAGCGTGCCCCCCATCCAGGTGGACGCGCTGTGGCACCAGCGCCTGGACGCTGCAGCCCCGCACGCCTGGCTGCGCCAGCAAATTGCCCTGCTGGGTGACCGCCTGTTTTCCGCATGAAAATCCAGCTGTTGTCCGACCTCCACCTGGAGGCCCACCCGCACTTTGCCCCCACGCCCACGCCGGCCGCCGACCTGCTGGTGCTGGCCGGCGATGTGGGCTCGTACCAAACCGGCTCGCAGCTGACGGACGAGGACTTTGGCCTGGGCCGCTTTTCTCCGCTGCAGGGCTGGCCCACACCGGTGGTGTTTGTGCCCGGCAACCATGAGTACGACACGTTTGACTTTGACACCGCCCACGCCCGGCTGCGCGCCACCTGCGAGCGGCTGGGCATTGTCTGGCTGGAACGCGAAACGCTGGTGATACACGGCGTGCGCCTGGTGGGCACCACGCTGTGGACGGACTTTGACGCGCTGGCCATGCATGCCCCTGAAGCCCAGCAGCTCAATGCGCGCGACAAGGCCTACCGTGCCGCCAACTACTACCTGAAGAAGACGCTGACCACGCGCCATGGCGAACCCTGGTTGGCCGAGGGCCTGCGCGCCCAGGCGCTGGAATGCCAAGCCTGGCTGCGTGCCGCGCTGGCCACCCCGTTTGACGGACCGACGGTGGTCATCACCCACTTTGCGCCCAGCCTGCACAGCGCCGACCCGCGGTACGGCCTGGTACCCGGCACGGCAGGCTTTTGCAATGGCCTGGACGAACTGCTGCCCTACGCCCAGCTCTGGCTGCACGGCCACCTGCACGCGCCCAGCGACTACCGCGTGGGCCACTGCCGCGTGGTGGCCAACCCGCTGGGGTATGCGCGCAAAAACGAACAGCTGGGTTATCGGCCCGACTTTTTGATAGAAATAAGCCCCTAGCCCCCGTGGATATTGCGCAAGCAGCTATCTATTTAATAGCAGATCTCCGCCAACCGCCGGTTGTTGCCGCTTGTCAGAGGCCCGGCTCGGGCGCGACGCGCACAAAACTGGCAAAACGGGGCACACCTTTGTCGGTCAACCCGCGGTAGCGGTAAGTCACCCAGCTGCCCACGGGCGGCGGGGCCGCACGCTCAGCATCGCTGAACCCCGTGCCGAGCTTGAAGCGCTGCGCGGGCTGACCCACCTGCGCGGGTAGCTCCAACCACAACGCCCCCATGCGCCCGGCGTGTTTGCCCTGCCCCGGCACATGGGCCAGCACACGGGCTTCGGCGTCGGCATGGGGTTTGAGTTTGCGCAGCGCCTCACTGCGCTGCGGCGTGTAACGCGCGCTGCCTTGGTGCAGCATCAGGCCTTCACCACCGGCGCGCACGGTGTCGTCGAGCAAACGCTGCAGGGCCCGAGCGTCAGGGGCCGGAATTTGCGCCACCGCGTGCACCCAGGGCTGGGCAATCTGCTGCACGGTGGCTTGCAGGGCGGGCAGGCGTTCGTCAAAGGTACCTCCATGGGCCGGCAGGTCAAACACCATGTACCGCACGGCGCGCCAGGCCGCATCGTCGGGGCGCTGGTCGCGCACCGTGGCCACGGCCTGGGCAAACTGCCCGCGCCCGGCCCACAGCTCGCCGTCCATCGGCTGCGCGGGCCAGCCTGCGGTAAACCAGGGCGGCGCGGCAATGGCATGGCCGCCACGTGTGCGCAGTTGTTGGCCATCCCAGTAGCCGCGCACACCGTCATATTTTTCGCTCACCCACACACCGGCCAGTGGCTGGCCGGCGTCGTGCAGCCGGGCCAGCATCAGCGCAGGCGGCAGGGTTTGCGCGTCGCTGCGCCGCGAGGCGGCTCCCAGCGCCAGGCACACCACGCTGACTTTGAGCAGCACCCGGCGCGTGACATTTTTCTGCATGGGCATGCGTGTCTCCTCCCTGTTGTGCGCGGAGTTTGATATACCGCACGCACTTGCGCAATAGCACCACTACACTGGCGTTTTTACCGAGGAGCTCTCCATGAAAATTCTGTTGGCCGTTGACGGCAGTGCGTACAGCAAAAAAATGCTCGCTTACCTGAGCACCCACCCAGCCCTGCTGTCGGCCGACCACGACTACACCGTGTTCACCGCCCAGCCCGATTTGCCGCCACGCGCCAAAGCGGCGGTGGGCAAAGAGGTGGTCAAGAGTTACCAGTCGGAAGAGGCAGAAAAAGTGCTGGCCCCCGTCAGCAAGTTCCTGCTGCGCCACGGCATCAACGCCAAGACCGATTGGAAAATCGGCCATGCCGGCGCCCTGATTGCCAAGACCGCTGACAGCGGCAAGTTCGACCTGCTGGTGATGGGCAGCCACGGCCATGGCGCGCTGGCCAAACTGGTGATGGGCTCCGTCACCACGCAGGTGTTGGCACACTGCGGGGTGCCCGTACTGCTAGTCCGCTAAGGCTACGCGGCCCCCCCTGCGTTGGGTTTACCAGCGCTGGTGCACCAGCGGCTTGGCGTAACGGGCGTACACGTCGGCCAGGGCCTGCATGGTGGCGTCGCTCAGCGGCGGCAAGTCTGCCGCAGCCACGTTGTCGGCCACCTGGGCGGGGTTCTTGCCGCCGGGGATGGTGCAAGTCACGGCCGGGTGCATCTGGATCCAGCGCAGCGCCATTTGCGCCATGCTCTGGCCAGCCGGCACTAGGGGGCGCATGGCCTCCACCGCCCGCAGACCCACGTGGTAGTCCAGCCCCGAAAACGTCTCGCCCTTGTCAAACGCCGCACCTTCGCGGTTGAAACCACGGTGGTCGTCGGCGCCAAAGGTGCTCTGCGCGGTCATCTTGCCGCTGAGCAGCCCGCTGGACAGCGGCAGGCGCGCCAGAATGCCCACGCCGCGTTTTTGCGTTTGTTCAAACAGCAGCTCAGCCGGGCGCTGGCGGAACAGGTTGTAGATGATCTGCACGCTTTGCACGCCGGGGTACTCGATGGCCTTGAGCGCCTCTTCCACCTTCTCCACGCTCACCCCGTAGTGGCGCAGCTTGCCGGCTTGCACCAGGTCGTCCAGCACGCCAAACACCTCCGGCATGTAGAACACCTCGGTGGGTGGGCAGTGCAGCTGCAGCAGGTCGATGGCTTCGGTGTTGAGGTTCTGCAGGCTGCGCTCCACAAACGCGGTCAGGTTGGCGCGCGTGAAGCCTGCGGCCACATGCGGGTCGAGGCGGCGGCCGGCCTTGGTGGCCACGTAAAACGGTTCGCTGCGCTGCTTGCGCAGGCGAGCCAGCAGGCGCTCGCTGCGGCCGTCGCCATACACATCGGCCGTGTCAAAGAAGTTGACGCCCAGGTCCAGCGCGCGGTGCAGCGCGGCCATGGAGTCGGCATCGTCCACGGCGCCCCAGGTGCCGCCAATAGCCCAGGCGCCGAAGCTCACGGTCGAAATGTTCCAGCCAGTGCGGCCGAGGGGACGGTATTGCATGTGTTGCCTTCGTTTAAATTGCTATGGTTTCAGGAGCTGCTTGCGCAACATCCACGGGCGCTAGAGGCCTATTTGATCCCAAACTCTAAGCCCCTGGCTTGCGCCCGGCTTCAAACACCCGCTGCAACACGCAGAACACGAACAGCAGCGCGCCAATCACGATGCGTGTCCACCAGGAGCTTAAGGATCCGTCGAACATGATGAGCGTCTGGATCACGCCCAAGGTCAGTACCCCGAACAAGGTGCCTGCCACGTAACCCACACCACCACTGAGCAGGGTGCCGCCAATCACCACCGCGGCGATGGCGTCCAGCTCCAGCCCCACGGCATGCAGGCCATAACCCGACAGCATGTAGAAGGTGAACACCACGCCGCCCAGCGCCGCGCAGAACCCGCTCAGCGCATACACCGCCACATTGGTGCGCGCCACCGGCAAGCCCATCAGCACGGCCGAATGCTCGGACCCGCCAATGGCATACACCGTGCGGCCAAACTGGGTGCAGTGCGCAAGAAACACCGCAGCCGCCAGGACCAACAAAGCCAGCACCGCACTGATGGACACCATGGGGCCTTCGGGCCACAAATGGATGCGCGTCTGCGCCAGCACGGTATAGGCCTCGTCGGTGATGCTGATGGAGTCGATGCTGATGAGGTAACACAGGCCACGCGCCAGAAACATGCCTGCCAGCGTGACGATGAACGGCTGCAAGCGGAAGCGCTGAATCAGCCAGCCCATGAAGGCGCCAAACAGCGTGCCCATACACAGCACCAGCGGAATCGCCACCATCAGGTCCCAGTGCCAATGCTGCACCAGCTTGGCCAGCACAATCGTGCTGAGCGCCACCACCGAGCCCACCGACAGGTCAATGCCGCCAGACAGGATGACAAAGGTCATGCCCACCGCCACGATGACCAGGAAGGCGTTGTCGATCAGCAGGTTCAGAAACACCTGGGCCGAGAAAAACCCGGTGTACGACACCGAACCAAATACCGACATGGCGGCGAACAACGACACCGTGGCCGCCAAGGGAATAAATTTGCGTTGCAGCTTCATGCGTGGCTCCCTGCGTGGGGGCGCACCACCCAGCCGCGCACAGCGCGGCGGAATTCAGCTGACTGCATCAGCATCACCACGAACACCACCGCAGCCTTGACCACGAGGTTGATTTCCGGCGGCACACCAATGGAATAGATGGTGGAGGTCAGCGTCTGGATGATCAACGCACCAATCATGCTGCCGGCCAGGCTGAAACGCCCACCCGTCAGCAAGGTGCCGCCCAACGTGACCGCCAGAATCGCGTCCAGCTCCAGCAGGTTGCCGGCGTTGTTGCCGTCCGCACTCTTGACGTTGGAGCTGATGATCAGCCCCGCAATGCCCGCCGTGAGGCCGCAAAACGCGTAGACACAAATGCTGATCAGCCGCTCCCGCACACCGGCCACACGGGCCGCAGCGGGGTTGATACCAATGGCCTGGATAAACAGGCCCAGCGCCGTGCGGGTAACGGCCAGGTGCATCAGCAGGTAGACAAAGGCCGCAATAAACAGCGCAAACGGCAGACCCCACAGGTAACCGCTGCCAATGTAGAAATACGGCGGGTAATACACCGTGACGATTTGCCCGTCGGTGAGCAGCTGCGCCACACCCCGGCCCGCCACCATGAGGATCAGCGTGGCGATGATGGGCTGCAAACCGATTTTGGCGACCAGCACGCCGTTCCACAACCCACACGCCAGCGCGGTGAGCAGTGCGCACACAATCGCCAGCCACATGGGAAAACGGCTGATGTGTTGTGCCACACCGTCGGTGATGACCAGTTTGCCGCCCACCATCAGGGCCGCCACGGCCGCGCTGATGGCCACGGTGGCGCCGACCGAGATGTCAATGCCGCGGGTGGCAATCACCAGCGTCATGCCCAGCGACACCAGCATCAGCGGTGCCGCACGGTTCAGGATATCGATGACGCTGCCGTACAGGTGGCCATCGCGCCACTGCAGCATCCAGAAGCCGGGGTTCAGGCTGGCATTGACCATCAGGATCAGCACCAGCGTGACCACGGGCCACAACAAATGGTGCGTTTGCACCCGCGTCAGCAAAGAGGGCGTGTTGGGTGTGCTCATGCCTGCCCCGCAATCATGGCGTAGACCGCATGGTCATTCGTGCCGCCCGGCAGCTCGCCCACTTTGGCGCGGTCGCGCAGCACCACGATGCGGTCGGAGACACGCACCACTTCTTCCATTTCGGAGGAGATGAACAGCACCGCCATCCCCTGTTTGGCCAGAGCCAGTATCTCGTTCATGATTTCCTGCTTGGCGGCAATGTCGATGCCGCGGGTCGGTTCGTCCAATATCAGGAGGCTGGGCTGCGTGGCCAGCCAGCGCGCCAGCACGGCTTTCTGCTGGTTGCCGCCAGACAGTTGACCAATGGGAGTGTCCACATCGGCGGTCTTGATGCCCAAGGCTTTCACATAACCCTCGGCCAGCGTGGTTTGCTGCACCCGGCCAATGGCGGGCCACAGGCCTTGGCGGGCCTGCAGGGCCAGCACAATGTTTTCGCGCACCGAAAGCTCGGCAATGATGCCCTCGGCCTTGCGGTCCTCGGGGCACAGGGCCAGCCCCAGCTGGATGGCAGTGGCCGGAGAATCCATGCGCACGGTTTTGCCACCCAACACAATCTCGCCCGCATCGCTGCGGTCCAGGCCAAACAGCAGGCGCGCCAGCTCGGTACGGCCCGAGCCCAGCAGGCCGCCCAGCCCCACCACTTCGCCGCGGCGGATGCCGAGGTCTACCGCTTTCACATGGCCGCGGCGGTTTAGCGCCTTGGTTTGCAGCCATTCCGGTTCCGCCGCACGGGCCTCGCCATCGGCGGCCTGTGCACTGTGAGCGGCCACCAGCTCGCGGCCCACCATGGCGGCGATCAGGGCGTTATGACCCAGCTCGGCCGCGGGGTACTCACCCACCAGCTCGCCATTGCGCAGCACGGTGATGCGGTCGCACAAGGCATACACCTGGTCCAGAAAGTGGGTGACAAACAAAATCGCCATGCCCTGGTCACGCAGCTGGCGCAACACACCATAGAGGCGCTCCACCTCTTCGTCGTCCAGACTCGATGTGGGCTCGTCCAATATGAGCACCTGGGCCGAGATGCTCAGGCCGCGCGCAATCGCCACCATCTGCTGCACCGCCACCGAGTAGCTGGAGAGCGTCTGGGTGACGTCAATGTCCAGGTTCAGGCGCGCCAGCAGCTCGCGCGCCTCGCGGTGCATCCGGGTCCAGTCGATGGACCACAGGCCTGCCGCTCCTTTGCGCGGGTAGCGGCCGGCAAAAATGTTCTCGGCCACCGACAGGTTGGGGCAGAGATTGACCTCTTGGTAGACAGTGCTGATACCCAGGCGCTGCGCATCCAGCGTGGACGTGGCGCGGATGGACTGGCCGTTCAGGCGCATATCACCCTGGTCGGCTGGGTAGACGCCGGTCAGGACCTTGATGAGCGTGGACTTGCCCGCGCCGTTCTGGCCCATGAGGGCGTGGACTTCGCCAGCAAACAAGCGCAAGTTCACGCCCGAGAGGGCCCGCACGGCGCCGAACTGCTTGGCCACGCCGGAAAGCTCCAGCACGGGCGCAGCGGCATCGCGGGCCGGTGGTGTGTGTGTCATGGTGTCGTGTAAAAAAGGCCTGCAGCGCGAGCCGCAGGCCAAGACCTGGTAACTAAATGGAGAAGTCGTCGCGATCAGTACTGGCGGCTGGGGAACTCTTTGGCCGCAGTTTCCATGGGGTACACACCGTCTTTGCCGATGATGCGGCGAGGCACGGTTTTACCCGCGGCGATGTCTTTGGCGGTGGCCATGACCAGGGGTCCCAGCAGGGGGCTGCATTCCACGCTGACGTTCAGTTTGCCGGCGATCATGGCTTCAAACGCGCCCTTCACACCGTCCACCGAAATGACCAAGATGTCTTTAGCGGGCTTGAGACCGGCTTCCTCGATGGCCTGGATGGCACCAATCGCCATGTCGTCGTTGTGTGCGTAGAGCACATTGATCTTCTTGCCTTCCGCCTTCAGGAAGGCCTCCATGACTTCCTTGCCCTTGGCACGGGTGAAGTCACCAGTTTGCGAACGGATGATCTTGATGTTGGCATTGCCCTTGATGGCAGTTTCGAAACCCTTCTTGCGGTCGATGGCCGGTGCGGAGCCCACGGTGCCTTGCAACTCGACAACGTTGATGTCGCCCTTCATGGTCTTGGCTTTTTCCACCAACCACTGACCCGCCATTTCACCTTGTTTGACAAAGTCAAAACCGATGTGGGTGGCATACAAAGACGTGTCTTTGGAGTCCACCGAACGGTCCATCAGGATCAAAGGAATCTTGGCATCCTTGATTTCCTTCAGCACGGTGTCCCAGCCGGACTCGACCACGGGCGTCAGGGCAATCACGTCCACCTTTTGGGCGATGAAGGAACGCAGGGCCTTGATCTGGTTTTCCTGCTTTTGTTGCGCGTCAGAAAACTTCAGCTCAATGCCAGCTGCGGCAGCAGCAGACTTCATGGAGTTGGTGTTGGCCGTGCGCCATTCACTCTCGGCACCAATCTGGCTGAAGCCGACCACAATTTTCTTTTGTGCGAATGCGCTCAGGGGCATGGCCATGGCCAGGGATGCGGCGGCCGCAGTGGCCAGCAGGGTACGTCGGTTGTTTTTCATGTCTGTGTCTCCTCGTTTTGTAAGTGGATGCGGGCCCACGGATGTCAGAAGGGCCACCCGCGTCCGGCCTGCTTCTGTGCCTCTTGTGCCTCACCAGAAATTCCCTGAAATCGGTACCAAGAAGTGAGCGGATAGTAAGCAGCGAATTGATATTGATCTAATAGAGATTTGCGTATCTCACATACAGAACTTCGGATTCAGGTTAACCCTAGGCCCTTGTAATTCAACGTTTGTTTAGTCTGATTATGTGATTTAGTCTGCGCAGTGTCGTAAGCATCCATTGCAAAAGAGATAAGTCAGATGGCGAACTTTCTATTTCTCAAGCGCCTGCCACGTCCTTAGCATGCGAGACCTGCCGCCCTTTGTGGCTGCGTTTTTGACCTCCTGCACCGGACCCCCATGACACCCACTGCCCCCCCCACCATCCATTGGCTGCAACACGCCGGCCAACGCCTGGGCTTGCTGCCCACCCTGGGCGGCAGCGTCGCCAGCTGGCAACGCGACACGGCGCACGGCGCACTGGACCTGTGGCGCCCCTGGGGCGGCGTGGCCGACCTCTACACCACGGCCTCCTTCCCGCTGGTGCCCTGGTCCAACCGCATTGGCCACGGTGGCTTTACCCACCAGGGCGTGACGCACCCCATGCGCCCCAACCGCGAGGGCGAGCCTTATCCCATCCATGGCGACGGCTGGCTGCAGCCCTGGGCGATCCGCCAGCCGCGGCTGGACACGCTGGAGATGGCGCTCGAATCCAAAGGCTTTGACGGCAACCCCTACCACTACCGCGCGTTGCAGCGTTTTGTGCTGCGCGAAGACGGCATGGACCAGCTGCTGGAAGTCACCCACCTGGGCGCGGACAGCCTGCCCTACGGCCTGGGCCAGCACCCGGCGTTTTTGCGTACGCCGAATGCGCGTTTGCATGCGGCGGTACAGGGCGTGTGGCTCAGCGGGGCCGACCCCATGCCCACGGTCCACACCAGCGACTTTCCGCCCAGCTGGGACCCACGCCAAGGCATGGGCGTGAGTGGCAGCCTGATCGACAACGCCTACACGGGTTGGAGCGGCGAGTCCCACATCGACTGGCCTGAGCACGGCCTGCGCCTGCACATGCGCGACCCCGCCGTGGTGGCGCGCGGCAAGAACGATGGGTTTTGCCTGCTGTACCGCCCGCCGCAAGGCCAGCACTTTTGTTTTGAACCGGTGACCCACCCGATCGACGCCTTCCACGCCGAAGGTCAGCCGGGCTTGCAGGTACTGCAGACCGGGCAGACATTGGCACTGCAGGTGGAATGGCGGTTTGAAGTATTGACTTAAAACGCTATTAATTCAGGAGCTGCTTGCGCATCACCTATAAGATCTAGCGGGCGTTTAGACCATCAAAGCAGGTGGACAATACGAGCTCGATAATTTCATCGTCCGTCTGCAGTTCACCCATCTTGAGGAATTCCAGCACCGGGTCGCACGCGCGTGCGTACAAGGTGTAGAGCACCGCAATGGCCGGCAGCTTGGGGTTGATCAGGCCCTGCGCCTGCGCCGCCACAATCCAGGCGCCCAGGCGGTCGCTCACGTCCATCAGCCCATCCATATAGGCCTTGTGGCCCATGAGGGTGGCGCGCAGGGTGGAGTTTTGGCTCGGCAGCGACGGCATCTCGCCGCCCAGCTTCAGGCCCATGGTCCAGCGCACCACGGCGCGCAGCTTGTCCAGCGGCGGCTGTGTCTCTGGCAGGGTGTCCAGAAAGGCCTGGGCCTGGCCCATCAGGTGGGCCATGGCCGCGGCGGCCAAATCCTCTTTGCTGGGAAAGTGCTTGTACAGGCTGGCCTTGGCAATGCCCACGTTGGCGGCCACCTCGTCCACCGTCATCGCCTCAAAGCCCTTCTCGGCCAGCAGCAGGTTCACGGCGCGGATGATGGCGTCCTCCCGCGCCTGCAGCATCTGCTGTTTGAAAGAGATTTTGGCGGGGGCGGCGGTGTTCATGCGGCCATTCTATTCGGCGGCGTCAAATTGCAGAGAGGCCGCCCAGTTTGTGACTAAGCAGTCTTCTCCACCAGAATGCGCCCCGCCGCTTGCGACAACGCGGCCGTCAGCCGGTCGATCACCTCGGAATTCAGGTTCCAGCAGTGCCAGTACAGGTTCACCGGCAGCGTGACCGTGGGTACCAGGTTCACCAGTTGCCCGTTGTCGATCAGGCCGCGCACCAGCAGCTCAGGCACCACGCT
Organism: Rhodoferax sp. XS2R6; assembly: GCF_056521365.1. NCBI lineage: Bacteria > Pseudomonadati > Pseudomonadota > Betaproteobacteria > Burkholderiales > Comamonadaceae > Rhodoferax > Rhodoferax sp. XS2R6. The sequence continues at coordinate 131,522 of NZ_JBWMAY010000005.1, forward strand.
GGCCCCCCAGCCGGCCAGCACGGCACGCACCATGCCTTCGGAACTGGGCACAAAACGTTGGCTCACCGACACGCGGCGCAGGTTGAGCGCCCGGCCCACAAATTCGGACGGCAAATCGTCCTTGCGGTTGAAGGCCACAAACGGGATGCTGCGGAAGTTGTGCGGCGTGAGGCCCTGCGGGCAATGTGCCTGCGCATAGGTCTGGCTCACCACCGCCACGTAGTGCATGGCGCCCAGCGGCAGCACCTTGCAGCCGCGCAGCGCCTGCTTGAGCGTGGTCACGCAGCCCAGCACCTGGCCCTCGCGCAGCCATTCGTGGGTGAAGTCCTGGTCGTCGGTGATGATTTCCAGCGGCAACCCGGCGTGCACCAGCGGGTCCAGCGCAGACAACGCCCAGGTGGCAATGCTGTCGGCGTTCACCGCAATCGAGATACGTTCGTCCTCGCGCGTGGCGCCGGTGTTGGGCGCCAGCTCCTGCAGGTCGCCTTCCAGGTCGGCTCGCAGCAGGCGCATCTGCATGGCGTGTTTGATCAGCAGGCGCCCTGCTGTGGTGGGCTTGACCGGGCGGCTGCGCACCAGCAGCACGGTGCCCACCTGCGCCTCCAGCGCACGCAGGCGCTGCGACACGGCAGACTGGGTAATAGACAGGCGCACAGCCGCGCGCTCAAAGCCGCCCTCTTCCACAATGGCGGCCAGGCATTCCAGGGCATCGGTATCAAACGTTCGCATGGCCCACATTATTAGCGCTGCTAATGTTTTCGCAAACGCTTTCATTTCGCTTTTGCAACACCAGGGCTTGCACGACACTGGCGCTATGAAAATCATTGTTCTCGGCGCCGGCACCATCGGCATTTGCACCGCCTGGCATTTGCTGGAGCTGGGCCACGAAGTCACCGTGGTGGAACGCCAGCCCGACGCAGCCATGGAAACCAGCTTTGCCAACGGCGCACAAATTTCGGTCAGCTACTGCGAACCCTGGGCGAACAAGGAGGCCCCGCTCAAAGCCCTGAAATGGATGCTGAGCAAGGAAGCCCCGCTGCTGTTCCGCCCGCAAAACCCGTTTGGCCCCGGCCTGCACCAGTACACCTGGGGCCTGCAGTTCCTGGCCAACTGCAATGACACGGCCTTCGAGCGCAATGTGCAGCAGCTGGTCGCCCTGGGCGCCTACAGCCACGCGGCCCTGAAAGACGTGGTGGCTGCCACCGGCATCGAATACAACCGGCTGGAGCGCGGCATTGCCCATTACTACTGTGACCAGAAGTCCTTTGACACGGCGGGCGACGCCGCCGCGCTGATGCGCAAATACGGCGTGAACCGCCAGGTCATCAGCAAAGAAGAGCTGCTGAAGATCGAGCCCGCCTTCACCTCGTTCAGCAGCAACATCGTGGGCGGCACCATCACCCCCAGCGACGAGTCGGGCGACTGCCGGGTGTTTACCCAAGAGCTGGCCAAACTCTGTGCCGCGCGTGGCGCCGAGTTTTTGTACGAACACAGTGTGGATGGTTTGAATGTCAGCCTGGGCGCTATTAAATCGGTAGCTGTTCGCGCACTATCCACGGGCCCCAAGGGCAAAAACGTGCCTGGATCGCTGCGCACCCTGCAAGCCGACCACATCGTGGTGGCGGCGGGTTCGTACACCGCGCCGCTTTTGCGCACCGTGGGGGTGGATCTGCCGATCTACCCCGGCAAGGGCTACAGCGCCACCTTCAAGATTCTGAAACCCGAACTGGCGCCCCTGGTCTCCACCATCGACGACTCCAAGAAAATCGCCATCAGCCGCCTGGGCGACCAGTTGCGCGTGGCCGGCACCATCGAGGTCGGCGGCTTCGACCTGTCACTGGACACCCCCGTGGCCCAGGCCCGCTGCAACATGCTGGCGCGCCGCATCGAGGAAGTACTGCCCGGCGTCTGCGATACCCGCAGCGAGGCCGAAGGCGGCCAACCCAACTACTGGACCGGCCTGCGCCCCGCCACCCCCACCAACATCCCCTACATCGGCCAAAGCCCCGTGCGCGGCTTGTGGGTCAACGCCGGCCATGGCACGCTTGGGTGGACGCATGGCGCGGGGTCGGGCAAGGCGATTGCCGAGCTGATCCATGGGGAGAAGCCGGCGATGGATTTCAGGTTCTACGGCACGTAAGCATTGGGGCCACGCTGGCCCGAATGTTTATGCCAGCCCCAACAGACGCACCGCATTGCCCTTGAGGATGCCAGGCATCACCTCGGGTTTAAACCCGGCTTCCTCAAAGTCTTTCATCCAGCGCTCGGGCGTGATCAGGGGGTAGTCGCTGCCGAATAACACGCGGTCTTTCAGCAGCGTATTGGCGTACTGCACCAGCTGCTTGGGAAAGTACTTGGGGCTCCAGCCTGACAAATCAATCCAGACATTGGGTTTATGTGTGGCCACGCTGAGCGCCTCGTCCTGCCAGGGGAAGCTGGGGTGGGCCATGACGATCTGCATGTCGGGGAAGGCTATCGCCACATCGTCCAGGTGCATGGGGTTGCTGTACTCCAGGCGCAGACCACCGCCGCAGCGCATGCCACTGCCGATGCCGCTGTGGCCGGTGTGGAAGATGGCCGGCAGCTTGTATTCAGCAATCACCTCGTAGATCGGCCAAGCCATCTTGTCGTACGGGTAGTAGCCCTGCACCGTGGGGTGGAACTTGAAACCCTTGATGCCGTGCTCCTCGATCAAACGGCGCGCCTCGCGTGCACCCATCTTGCCCTTGTGCGGATCGATGCTGGCGAAGGCCATCATCATGTCGCTGTTGGCCTTGGCCGCCTCGGCAATCTCTTCGTTCGGAATGCGGCGGCGCCCCAGCTGCGACTCGCTGTCCACCGTGAACATCACCAGACCTAATTTGCGCTCGCGGTAGTAAGCGATGGTCTCTGCAATGGTCGGGCGTTTGTTGGAGCGGAAGTACTTGTCAGCCGCGCGGTCGTACTCCTCGCCGTAGTTGTCGAACGGATTCCAGCAGCTGACTTCAGCGTGTGTGTGGATGTCGATCGCGATGAGGTTTGCATGGTCCATGACTGTCTCCAGATTGCAGATGCCGGTTCGGGCACCGTAGGGTAAACACCGACGCAAAGCCTGCTGCGCCTACTTGAATTGGTTATAAGACATAACCATAATTGTTTTCAGAAAGAAACACAACATGAAGAACCCCGACCTCCATTTCGAACGCCGCGGCGAGCAACAAGAAGTCGCCGTCATCCGCCTCACGCGTCCGGCCAAGCGCAATGCGCTCAACGACGGACTCATCCTCGCGCTGCGTGACCTGTTTGACAACCTGCCTGAGGGTGTGCGCGCCGCGGTCCTCACCGGAGACGGTGAACATTTCTGCTCCGGCCTCGATCTGAGCGAACTGAAAGAACGGGACGCCGGCCAGGGTCTGTACCACTCGCGTATGTGGCATGCCGCACTGGAGCGCGTGCAATACGGCCCGGTGCCGGTGATCGCCGCCTTGCATGGCGCGGTGGTGGGTGGCGGCCTGGAACTGGCCAGCGCCTGCCATATCCGCGTGGCCGATGAATCCACTTTTTATGCGTTGCCCGAAGGCTCACGCGGCATCTTTGTCGGCGGCGGTGGTGCGGTGCGCATCCCGCGCCTGATAGGCGCCGCACGCATGAGCGACATGATGTTGACCGGCCGCGTCTACAACGCAGTGGACGGTGAAAAAGTCGGTTTTGCACAGTACCTGGTCCCCCAAGGCACGGCCTTCGACAAGGCACTGGAGCTGGCCGTGCGGGTGGCGGAAAACGCACCGCTGACCAACTACGCATTGATCCACGCGCTGCCGCGTATTGCCGAGCAACCGGCCGACCAGGGCTTCCTCACCGAAGCCATGATGGCCGCCATCGCCCAGAGCGCACCCGAAGCCAAACAGCGCGTGCGCGAATTTCTAGACGGCAAGGCCGCCAAAGTTCGCAAGAGCTGATCACCACGCACGCCCGTCGTCTATGCAACCCACATCACCCTTCGCCCCGCGCTACCGTCCGGTTCGCTTCGGTGTGACCCGCATCCAGGTACGTACGGGCGAACCCGGCACGCACTATGTGCAGGCAGAACTACCGCTGGGTGCGTACGCCCGGCGCCTGAGTGACTTTCTGGTGCACTGGGCAGAGGTCGATCCGCAGCGCAGCTTCATGGCACGCCGTGCCCCGCTGGCAGAGGGCCGCACCGGTGACTGGCAGCACATCAGCTATGCCCAGGCATTGGCCAGTGCCCGCAGCATCGGCGAGGCCTTGTTGGACCGACGTCTCTCCGCCGAGCGCCCGGTGGTGATCCTGAGCGAGAACACGCTGGAGCACGCCTTGGTGGCATTGGGCTGCATTTATTCGGGTGTGCCCTTTTGCCCTGTGTCTCCGGCCTATGCCACGGTCAGTCATGACTACGACAAGCTGCGCCATGTGCTGGAGACGCTCACGCCAGGCCTGGTGTTCGCCGCCGACGGCATGCGCTATGGCCGAGCCATCCAGGCGACGGTGGATGCCGATGTGGAGGTGGTGCTGGCCCAGGGGGCTATCGAAGGGCGATCCACCACGCCACTGGAGGCACTGCGCCACTGCGCTGCCACGGTCGCAGTGGACGCCGCCATGCAGGCCATTCGACCAGACACCATTGCCAAGTTTCTGTTCACCTCGGGCTCCACCAAAATGCCCAAGCCGGTGATCAACACCCACCGCATGTGGTGCGCCAACCTGCAGCAGATCACGCAGTCGCTGCCGGTGTTGGCAGAAGCCCCGCCCATCTTCGTGGACTGGCTGCCCTGGAACCACACCTTCGGTGGCAACCACAACATCGGCCTGACACTGATGCATGGGGGCACGCTCTACATCGACGACGGCAAACCTACGACCGCCCTGATTGGCGAAACCCTGCGCAACCTGCGCGAGATTGCGCCCACGCTGTACTTCAATGTGCCCACCGGCTTTGAGATGATTGCCCAGGCCATGCAAACCGACGCGGCGCTGCGCAAGAACCTGTTCTCGCGCATACGCATGTTTTTCTACTCCGGCGCCGGGCTGGCACAACCCGTATGGGACAGCTTGCACGCGCTGGCAGAAGCCGAGGTGGGCGAGCGCATCGTCATGGCCACCGGGCTGGGCATGACCGAGTCCGCCCCATCCGCCATGTTCACCAACAGCCCGGATGTGAAGGCCGGCGACATCGGCACGCCGGTACCCGGCATGATCCTCAAGTTGGTGAACGTGGGGGACAAAACCGAGGTGCGCTACCGGGGCCCCAATGTGACACCAGGCTACTGGCGCTCCGAGCAGGCAACGCGCGACGCCTTCGACGAGGAAGGCTACCTCTGCACCGGCGATGCTGTGCGGTGGATTGACACCGACAACCCACACCGGGGCTTGCAATTCGATGGTCGCATTGCCGAGGACTTCAAGCTCTCCACAGGCACCTTTGTCAGCGTGGGACCCCTGCGGGCCAAGGCCATCGTCACTGGCGCACCCTTGGTGCAGGACGTGGTGCTCACGGGCCTGAACATGAAGGAGGTGGGTGCACTGATCTTCCCCTCGCCGGCCTGCCGCACAGCAAGCGGCCTGCGGGCAGACGCGCCCTGGGCCGACGTACTGGCCAGCCAACCCGTGCGTGACCGTTTCCAGTCCATCCTGGACGAACTGGCGCGCCAATCCACCGGCAGCGCCAACCGCATTGCACGGGCCCTGTTGTTGACAACGCCGCCCTCAGCCGACCAAGGCGAAATCACCGACAAGGGCTCCATCAACCAGCGCGCGGTGCTCAAGCACCGCGACACCCTGGTGCAGGCGCTTCATGACGGCAGCGCACCCGACATCCTCCAACCCCATCCCTGAGGACACATCCATGAAGATCGAAGGACAAACAGCACTGGTCACCGGAGGCGCCTCGGGTCTGGGGGAGGCCACTGCGCGTGAACTGGCCCGCCTGGGTGCCAAGGTGGCCATCCTGGATGTGAACGCAACGCTCGCGGAGAAAGTAGCCGCAGACATCGGTGGCATCGCATGCCCCTGCGACATCACCAACACCGACAGCGTCAACGCCGCACTGGCACAAGCTGCGGTAGCGCACGGCCCCGCGCGCATTCTGATGAACATCGCAGGCATCGGCAGCGCCAAACGCATCGTGGGCAAGGACGGCAATCCCGCACCGCTTGACGATTTCGTGCGCGTGATCAACATCAATCTGATTGGCAGCTACAACATCAGCCGCCTGTTTGCGGCGCAGTGCGTGAGGCTGCCCCCGTTGGACGGCGGCGAACGTGGCGTGATGGTGTTCACCGCATCGGTCGCTGCCTTTGACGGCCAAGTCGGTCAGCAAGCCTACAGCGCGTCCAAGGGGGGCCTGGTCGGCATGACACTGCCCATGGCACGCGACCTGGCCCAGCACGGCATCCGCGTTTGCACCGTGGCACCCGGCCTGTTTGCCACGCCGCTCATGCAAGAACTGCCTGAGGCCGTGCAGCAGTCGCTGGCCGCCTCCATCCCTTTCCCGCCACGCCTAGGCCATCCCGAAGAGTTCGCCCAACTGGCTTGCCACATCGTCACCAACGGCCACCTCAATGGAGAAGTGATTCGCCTCGATGGTGCGCTGCGCATGGCGCCGCGCTGACCCCATTCCCGCCCCACGATCGATTACAAGGAGACAAGCAACATGCAACGCCGTCAACTCATCCAAGCAGCCGCCCTCGGAGTCCTGGCCCCTTTTTCTGCCTTGGCCCAGGCGCTGGACCAGGTCAAAATCTTCTACGGCTTCCCGCCCGGCAGCGCCGGTGACAGCGTGGCGCGTCGCGTCGCCGAGAAGCTCGCGGGCACGCCCTACAGCAGACTCGCCGGTTTCGTGGAAAACAAGCCGGGCGCTGGCGGCCGCATTGCCATCGAGACGCTGAAAAACTCGCCCGCCGACGGCTCGGTCCTGGCCCTGGCGCCGGTATCAGCCCTGGCCGTCTACCCCTACATCTACCCCAACCTGGCCTACAAGCCGGAAGACGTGAGCCAGGTGTCCATCGGCGCCATCATGTTCCACGGCTTGGCCATCGGTCCGGCCGTGCCCGCTGAAGTCAAGACGCTGAAGGACTTCCTCGCCTGGGCCAAGGCCAACCCCACGCAGGCCAACTACGGCACACCGGGCGCCGGCTCCATGCCTCACCTGCTGGGTGCGCTGCTGGGCCTGCGTGCCGGCGTGGAACTCAAACAAGTGCCCTATCGCGGCACGGTGCCCAGCATCACCGACCTGGTCGGCGGCCAGATCTCCGCTGCGATGAACCCCAGCGGCGACTACCTGCAGCACATCAAGACCGGCAAGGTGCGCGTACTGGCCACCTCGGGCCGCAAGCGCTCGCCCTACCTGCCCGATGTGCCCACCTTCACGGAACTCGGCTACCCCGACGTAACCTCGGAAGAGTGGTTCGGCTTCTACGCACCCGCCAAGACGCCGGCCGCCACCATCGCCACGGCCAACGCCGCCATCACGGCGGCGCTGAAGGACAAGGCGGTGATCGATGCGCTCGCCATCGTCGGCCTGGTCGCGCGCGGCAGCACGCCGCAAGAAATGGCCGCAGACCAAAAGGCCGAGTACGAACGCTGGGGGCCCCTGGTCAAGCAGATCGGCTTCACCGCCGAATCCTGACGCAACCGAGGGCCGCAGATATGCGGCCCTTTATGATTGGCCATGGCCACCCGCAAGCCCCCTCCCGACACCAGCGTCGACCAAGTCGACACCCGTTTTCTTGACAGCCTGGTGGGTTACAACGCCCGGCGTGCAACGCTGGTCATCGTCGACGCCTTTCTGCGCAACATGGCGGTGTACGGCCTGCGGCCCGTCGACTTTTCCGTGCTCTCGCTGATCGGGCACAACCCAGGCATCACCTCGCGCCAGCTGTGTGCCACCCTGAACCTGCAGCCACCCAACCTGGTCGGCATGATCAACCAGCTGCAAGCGCGTGAACTGATCCTGCGCCGGCCGCACCCGCACGATGGCCGCGCCATGGGCCTGCACCTGACGCCCGAGGGGCGCAAGATGATGAAACAGGCAGAGATCACCGCGTTCGAGCTGGAGGAAGCGGCCACGGCGCGCCTGAGTGCAGCAGAGCGCAAAACGCTGATGCAATTGCTCCAGAAGATTTATCTCTGCGCGTGACACCCTTACCTGGCGTGGGTCGGATGGTCATGTGCCCGCGCCAAACACGCCTGAAACGCCCGCGTCGCACGGCTCGCCTGCGGTGATTTGCGCGTAATGGCAAAGAACTGGCAGGCGTAGTGCAGCAAATCCGGCCGCACCGCCTGCATGCGGCCGCTGCGCACAAAACTCTCCGCATAGTGGTCGGGCAGAAAACCGAGGAACTGGCCTGAGAGGATCAGCGTGGCGATGGACTCCTGGTCAAAACCCGTGGCGCGGCGCGGCAGGCGCATGCGCTGGCTCAGTTCCATATTGGGCGAGTGGTAGCCCAGCCCGGCGAACGCGTGCTTGGGCAGCGTGTCCCAGGCCAGGGTGCGGTGGTCGGCGTTCCACAGCGGGTGCTGCGCGCCACAGTACAGCAGCATGTGTTCGTCAAACAGCAAGGTGTAGTCCAGCACGTCGGAGGCTCGGTGGCCGGGGATGATGCCCACGTGAAACTGCCCGTCGAGCACGCCGCGCTCGATGGCGGTGAGCGTGGCTACGTGCAGGTTCAGGCCGACATCCGGGGCGTCCACATGGAAGCGAGCGATGGCTTCGGCAATGTGGCTGGCCGGGTTGCTGGCGGTTTTGTCGAACACCGCCACCTGCAGCTGCCCGCCCATGCGCTGGTGAATTTCGTCCACGCTGCTGCGAAAGGCATCGGTGGCGGCCAGCAGCTGGCTGGTCTGGGCGTAGATCTTTTCGCCCTCGGGCGTGAGCGCAAAGCCGGCCCGGCCGCGCCGGCACAGAGTCAGGCCCAGCCGGGTTTCCAGATCTTTGATGTGGCGGCTGACGGTAGAAGTGCCTATATTGAGTTCGAGCTCGGCCGCGGCCATGCCGCCGCAATCGACCACGGCCTTGAACACGCGCAGCAGGCGCAGGTCCATGTCGCCAATCTGGCCCAGGACCGCCTTGTTTTTTACTTTCATTATTTGGCAAGTAAATAGTGATATTTGTGACTTTATAAGAGTAACAGAGCTACCCACAATGCACCATCGCCCCTAAGGCTTAACAACCTCACCCACCGGAGTTCCCCATGAAGCTCAACGACACCAGCAGCCCCGCCATTGGCGAAGCCGTCACCAGCGCATCCCCCTTCCCCATGAGCCGCGAATGGATGGAATCGCACTGGATGGCCTTTACCGGCAACCGCGATTTCAAAGCCAATCCGCGCATGATGGTGAGCGCCCAGGGCGCCTACTTCACCGACTCCAACGGCAAGAAGATTTTTGACGGCCTCTCCGGCCTGTGGTGCGCGGGCCTGGGCCACGGCCGCCGTGAAATCACCGAGGCGGTGAGCAAGCAAATGGCGACCATGGACTACTCGCCCGCTTTCCAGTTTGGCCACCCGCTGTCGTTTGAGCTGGCCAACAAGATTGTGGAACTGACCCCCGAAGGCCTGGACTATGTGTTCTACACCGGCTCCGGCTCCGAGTCCGCGGACACCGCGCTCAAGATGGCCCGCGCTTACTGGCGCGCCAAGGGCATGGGCAGCAAGACCCGCCTGATTGGCCGCGAGAAGGGTTACCACGGCGTGAACTTTGGCGGCATCTCGGTGGGCGGCCTGCCCGCCAACCGCAAGACCTTTGGCCAAGGCATTGAAGCCGACCATTTGGCCCACACCCAGCTGGCATCCAACGCCTTCAGCAAGGGCCTGCCTGAAAAAGGCGGCGACATGGCGGACGAGCTGCTGCGCCTGATCGCGCTGCACGACGCCTCCAACATTGCCGCCGTCATCGTCGAGCCCATGTCCGGCTCGGCCGGCATTGTGGTGCCACCGGTGGGCTATCTGCAGCGCCTGCGCGAGATCTGCACCCAGAACAACATCCTGCTGATTTTTGACGAAGTGATCACCGGCTTTGGCCGCCTGGGTGCCTACACCGGCGCCGCCTACTTTGGCGTGGTGCCGGACATCCTGAATGCCGCCAAACAAATCACCAACGGCGCGCAGCCGCTGGGCGTGACGGTGGCCAAAAAAGAGATTTACGACACCTTCATGGCACAGGGTGGCCCGGACTACATGCTGGAATTCCCCCACGGCTACACCTACTCCGCCCACCCCGTGGCCTGCGCGGCCGGCATTGCGGCACTGGACCTGCTGGTGAAGGAAAACATGATCGAGCGCGTGAACGCCTTGGCACCCTACTTTGAGAAAGCGGTGCACAGCCTGCGCGGCACCAAACACATCACCGACATCCGCAACCTGGGCTTGTCGGCCGGCTTCACGCTGGCTGCCGTGCCCGGCGAACCCGCCAAACGCCCCTACGAGGTGGCCATGCGCTGCCTGGACAAAGGCTTTTACGTGCGCTACGCGGGCGACTGCATTGCGCTGGCGCCGCCCTTTATCAGCACCGAGGCCGAGATCGACAGCCTGGTCAACGCGCTGGGCGAGGCGATCAACGAGACGGCATAAGCCGATTGACGCTAGTTTCAAGCGCATCCATTTACTATTATTTTTATAGCTGCTTGCGCATACCCCATAAGCGCTAGCGGCATTTTTTGCACTTAAACCACTCCCATGTCCCAACTCCCCACCGTAGGCCACCTCATCGGCGGCAAGATCATCACCACCGGCGAACGCGCCCAGGAAGTCTTCAACCCCGCCACCGGCCGCGCCGAGAAACGTGTACTGCTGGCCCCCAAAGCCACCGTAGAAGACGCTATCGCCAATGCGCAGGCTGCCTTCCCCGCATGGCGCAACACGCCGCCGCTCAAGCGCGCCCGCGTGATGGGCAACCTGAAGGTGCTGCTGGAGAAACATGCCGAAGAACTCTGCGCTTTGATCACCGCCGAACACGGCAAGGTGCTGAGCGACGCGCTTGGCGAGTTGCAGCGCGGCATTGAAAACGTGGAGTACGCCAGCTACGCGCCTGAGCTGCTCAAAGGCGAGCACAGCAAAAACGTGGGCCCGGCCATCGACAGCTGGTCCGAATTCCAGGCGCTGGGAGTCACTGCCGGCATCACGCCCTTCAACTTCCCGGCCATGGTGCCGCTGTGGATGTGGCCCATGGCCGTAGCCTGTGGCAACACCTTCATTCTGAAGCCGTCCGAGCGCGACCCCAGCTCCACCCTGCGTATTGCCGAGTTGGCACTGGAAGCCGGCCTGCCACCTGGCGTGCTTAACGTGGTGAACGGCGACAAGGAAGCCGTGGACACGCTGCTGACCGACCCGCGCGTGAAGGCCGTGAGCTTTGTCGGCTCCACCCCCATTGCCGAATACATCTACGCAACCGGCTGCGCACACGGCAAGCGCGTGCAGGCCCTGGGCGGCGCCAAGAACCACGCCGTGGTCATGCCCGATGCGGACGTGGCCAACGCGGTGAGCGCACTCATGGGCGCGGCCTATGGCTCGTGCGGCGAACGCTGCATGGCGATTCCGCTGGTGGTGGCCGTGGGCGACGCCACGGCGGACGCCGTGATTGCCGGCCTGAAGGTTGAGATTGCCAAGATGAAGGTCGGCCCCGGCACCGCCCCCGGCATGGACATGGGCCCCCTGGTGACACGGCCTCACTTTGAGAAGGTAAAGGGTTATGTGGACCAGGGCGTGAAGGAAGGCGCCACGCTGGTGGTGGACGGCCGCGGCCTGACGGTGGCCGGCCACGAAGACGGCTACTACCTGGGCCCCTGCCTATTTGACAACGTGAAGCCCGGCATGGTGATCTACCAAGAAGAAATTTTTGGCCCGGTATTGGGCGTGGTGCGCGTCAAAACCTTGCAAGAGGCCATGGACATGATCGACGCGCATGAATACGGCAACGGCACCTGCATCTTCACGCGGGATGGTGAAGCGGCCCGCTACTTCAGCGACAACATCCTGGTCGGCATGGTGGGCGTGAACGTGCCCCTGCCCGTGCCCGTGGCCTACCATTCGTTTGGCGGCTGGAAGCGCAGCCTGTTTGGCGACCTGCACGCGTATGGCCCGGATGCCGTGCGCTTCTATACCAAGCGCAAGACCATTACGCAGCGCTGGCCCTCGGCTGGTGTGCGCGAAGGCGCGGTGTTCAGCTTCCCCAGCAGCCGCTAATCTTTAGCCGACCGCCAAAACAAAAGGGCTTGCCAACTGGCAAGCCCTTTTTGCTGGGATGAACCGGGAATCAGGCTTCGGCCGAGGCCTTCATGCGGCGGCGGGCGATGGTGCCCACCAGACCCAGACCCGCCAGCAACAGCGCGTAGGACTCGGGCTCTGGCACCGGGGTAACGGTGTAGTTGGCGGCTACCAAAGACACGCCGGGCAGCTGGCCGCCCGTGACGTAACCACTGGCTTTGACAATGTAATTGCCGATGGCCACGTTTTTGAACGAGAAACCGGCCGCACTGGCGTCTAGGTCAGTTCCCAGGGTGCCAACGGTGCCGCTGGTGAAAGTCACCGAACCCAGAGTCAGGGTAATGGGCCCATAAGCCACCGAGCTGGCGCCAAAAAAGCTGCCCACCAGGTCGGACAGGGTTGCAATGTAAATGCTCCCGACCTCCAGATCGGAGAACGACGCACCTGCAGGAGGTGCGTAAATGGTGCCCGTCGCCGCATTGGCGCCCAGGGATGCACCGGCCAACACGGCTGCGGTAGCGGCAGTGCCAAGAATGGACTTGAGTTTCATAAAACACCTCTAAAGGTTGGTAAGGTGAACTCAGTATTAACCCTGTGCTGCATTGCAACAATAGTTCTATCGGACTAGCGGGAGCAAGGTTTTAGGGTTCTTATGACAATTGCTTACATGAATGCTCTGAAAAACACCCGTTTGTCGCTGTTGGACCTGGTTGCCGTGCGCGAAGGCGGCACGGTGGCGGAAGCCCTGCAAATTGCCCTGCGCACCGCGCAACATGCTGAAAAGCTGGGCTTTAGCCGCTATTGGCTGGCCGAACACCACAACATGCCGGGCATCGCCAGCTCGGCCACGGCCGTGCTGGTGGGGCACATTGCGGGCGGCACCGAGCGCATCCGCGTGGGGTCGGGCGGCATCATGCTGCCCAACCATGCGCCGCTGGTGGTGGCCGAGGCCTTTGGCACGCTGGCCGAGCTGTACCCCGGCCGTATTGACCTGGGCCTGGGCCGCGCGCCTGGCACCGACCAGGCCACCATGCGCGCCCTGCGCCGCAGCAAGGTGGAGAACGAGGAAGACTTTCCGCGCGATGTGATGGAGCTGCAAACCCTGTTGGGCCCACTTCAGCCGGGGCAAAAGCTGGTGGCCATGCCGGGTGCGGACACCAACGTGCCTATCTGGTTGCTAGGCTCCAGCCTGTACTCAGCCCAGCTGGCCGCGCACATGGGACTGCCCTACGCGTTTGCCTCGCACTTTGCACCGCGCTTTTTGCACCAGGCCGTCGGCATGTACCGCAGCCTGTTCAAGCCATCGGCGACGCTGGCCAAGCCCTACGTGATGGTGGGCGTGCCACTGGTGGCGGCGCCTACGGATGACGAGGCCGAATTGCTGGCCAGCAGCATTTACCAGCGCGTGCTGGGCATCCTGACCGGCCAGCGCAAGGCCTTGCCAGCCCCGGTACCGAACTTTTTGGCCCAGTGCCCGGCGGACGCGCGTGCCGCCATTGGCGATTTTTTGGGTGAGGCCGTGATTGGCGGGCCCGACACGGTGCGCGACGGGCTGGCCGCCATGGCCGAGGCCACGCAGGCGGATGAACTGATGCTGGTCTGCGATGTGTATGACCCGACGCTGCGCCTGCGCTCGCTGGACATTGCCACCCAGGCCCTCCAAGACGCGCAAGCTGCTGTGGTGGCCTAAGGCGCCACCGACAGACTCCGTTCGCGGAACCAGCCCTCCAGAAACTCGACGCACACCCGCAGCTTGGCCGACTGTGCCAATCGCGAGGGGTAGACCGCGTGCACATGGGCCTCCTGTGCATAGGCCGGCAGCAGGTGCACCAGTTCGCCACGGGCAATGGACGGGCCGACATCCCAGATGGAGCGCAAGATGATGCCGTGGCCATCGAGCGCCCAGCGGTGAACGACTTCCCCATTGTTGGCAGACAGCGGCCCCTTGATGCGCACGGTCTCGGTCCCCTTCGGCCCGGCCAGGGTCCAACGTCCAAAGTCTTGGTCCCGCTCGCGGATCACGATGCAATGGTGTGCGGACAAGGCCTGCAAATCGGCAGGCGTGCCGTGGCGCTCCAGGTACGCAGGCGCAGCGCACAGAATGCGCTGGTTGGACGCAATGCGCCGGGAGATCAGGTCGGGCTCATGCACGGTGCCCACGCGAATGTCCAGCTGGAACCCTTCTCCCAACAGGTCCACCGGCCGGTCCAGCAGCTCGAACTGGATGTCCAGCTGCGTGTGGCGCAGGGCCAAGGCGGATAGCGCGGGCGCCAGGTGGTTGCGGCCAAAGCCGGTGCTGGCACACAGGCGCAGCAAACCGCGCGGCTCTGCCCGGTAGGTGCTAATGGCCTCCGCCATCTGGTCCACCTCGTCCAGCACCCGCAGGGCACGCTGGTGAACGATGTCACCCTGCTCGGTCAGGCCCAGCTTGCGCGTGGTCCGGTGCAGCAATCGCACCTGCAAGGCCTGCTCCAACAGGCCCAGCCGTTTGCTGACCAGGGCCTTGGACACCCCCTGCTCCCGGGCCACTGCCGCAAAGGACTGACAGCGCACTACCGCACAGAAAAGGCGCAAGTCTTCCAGAAGGGGTTGATTGTTCACGAATCATGTCCTTTGTAGTCACATTTCAGTGGATTGTAGAAACTACGTAGCCTTTCTAAGCTTGCGCATCCGGGTTGGGTCCCGGTTTCAACCGATGCAATGCAAGAAAGTGGGGCGACAAAATGCGGGTACACAAAATCGCGGTGTTGGCAGGTGACGGAATCGGCAATGAGGTGATGCCCGAGGGGCTGCGGGTGGTGGAGGCCGCCGCGCGCGCATTCGACATTGCCCTGGAGTTCACAACCTTTGACTGGGCCCACTGTGGCTACTACCGCCAGCATGGGCAGATGATGCCCACCGACTGGTTCGAGCAGCTGCAGGGCTTTGATGCCATCTACTTTGGCGCGGTGGGTGCGCCGGACGTGGTGCCGGACCACATCTCGCTCTGGGGCTCCCTGCTCAAGATTCGGCGCGAGTTCGACCAGTACGTCAATCTGCGGCCGGTACGCCTGATGCCGGGAGTCCCTTGCCCGCTGGCCAACCGGAGCGTCGGCGACATTGACTTCTATGTGGTGCGAGAAAACACCGAAGGCGAATACTCCGCCATCGGCGGGCGCCTGTTCGAAGGCACGGAGCGCGAAACGGTGCTGCAGGAATCCGTGTTCACCCGCAAAGGTGTGGACCGCATCCTGCACTACGCCTTCGAGCTGGCCCGCAAGCGCCCGAAGAAACACCTGACCTCCGCCACCAAGTCCAATGGCATGGCCATCAGCATGCCCTACTGGGATGAACGGGTGCAGGCCATGGCCATGGCCTATCCCGACGTGCGCTGGGACCAGTACCACATCGACATCCTGGCTGCACGCTTTGTGCTGAGCCCCGAGCGCTTTGACGTGGTGGTGGCCTCCAATCTGTTTGGCGACATCCTCTCGGACCTGGGCCCGGCCTGCGCGGGCACCATTGCGATTGCGCCCTCGGCCAACCTGAACCCGCAGCGCAACTTCCCATCCCTGTTCGAGCCGGTGCATGGTTCGGCACCCGACATCTACGGCAAGAACATTGCCAACCCCGTAGGCATGATCTGGTCCGGCGCCATGATGCTGGACTTTTTGGGTAATGGCACCCCCCGTTACACGCGGGCCCACGATGCCATCGTGCAGGCCATCGAAAGCACGCTGGCCAGCGGTCCACGCACACCCGACATGGGTGGCAACGCCAACACCAGCGATGTCGGCGAGGCGATTGCCGCCCTTCTCTGAGCGTCAGGCGGGGCGCCGTGCTGGCAGCGGAATAAATTCAGTCTCGCCCGGCACGGTGGGGAAGCGCTGGGCCTCCCAATCGTCCTGCGCCTGCACGATGCGCTCCTTGCGGCTGGAGACAAAGTTCCACACCATGTGGCGGTGCCCCAGCGGCGCGCCACCCACCAGCATCACGCGCGTGGTCTCGCGGGCGCACAGCGTGGGGGTGCTGCCCGCCTCCAGCACCAGCATCTCACCAGGCTCCAGCAGTTCTCCGTCTACTTCCAGCGGACCGTCCACGCTATAGATGCCGCGCTCCAGCGCCGCATCGGGGATGGTGACCAGTGCGCCAGCTTCGAGTTCCAGCGCCAAATACAGTGTGGGCGATAGCGTGGCTACGGGCGAGGTAGCGCCAAACGCGGTGCCGATAAGCACGCGCACGGTGGCACCAGGCAGTTGAATTTCGGGGATTGCGCTGGCCGGCGTGTGGGCGAATGACGGGGCATCTTCTTCATGCTCGGCCGGCAGGGCCGACCAGAGCTGAAAACCATGGCTGCGGCGCGTGATGCTGCGCAAATCATCGGGCGTGCGCTCGGAGTGCACGATGCCTCGGCCCGCGGTCATCCAGTTGATGGCGCCGGGCTCGATACGCTGCACGACGCCGGTGGAGTCGCGGTGCATCATCGCGCCCTCCAGCAAATAGGTCACCGTGGCTAGGCCGATATGGGGGTGCGGGCGCACATCGTGGTTGTCGGTGGGTTGCGCGGTCACCGGACCAAAGTGGTCAAAGAACACAAAGGGGCCGATGGCCTGGCGTTGCATGGCGGGCAGCACGCGCCGTACGGTGAAGCCGCCGCCCAGATCGTGGGCGCGGGGGGTGATGCGTTCGGGCATGGTCATCCTTGCTATTGGTGGGGTGCCGGCATCCTACCAACCCTGCGGGGTTGGACGCGGTTTTGTCACACCGTGGCTGCTACAGTCTTTGGTTCAGCCATGGACCAAATCTTCCTATATTCCCTGCGAAAGACGACTGCGCGCTGGCGCGCCGAAGATGCCCAGGTCGCAGACGACGCCACCGGCGTCAATCTGTTCCGGCTGCGCATGCTGTGGCCAGTGGCCGCCGGGTTCAACGGGCTGTTCCTGATCGGATTTTTGTGGCGCCTGCTGGACGCGTCGCTTCCCCCGGCCGTGGCGGCATGGAACCTGCGGCTCATTTGGGCCCATGTCTTCATTGTCAGTGCCGCACTGGCAATGGGCTGGCTGGTTCACCGGGCAGGGCAAATCCGCCACACGCGCACAGCCCGCTGGCTGGCCACGGCCAATGCCGCACTCATCATGGTCGACGGCCTGATTCTGGTGGCGGTAGACCAGCCCATCACGCCCAACATCACGGCTTACCTCATCGCCTGCCTGGTGGCGGGTGGTGCTGTGTACCTGCAACCCCGCATGGCAGCGGCGGTGTATGCCTTGTCTTATCTGGCCTTTTTCAAGCTCATGGGGTGGGCCCAGGTCCACCCCGAGCTGCTGCTGTCCAACCGCCTCAATGGTTTTCCGGCCTGTGTGCTGGGCTGCCTGTGTTCCTGCTTCATGTGGCGCCAGTTCTGTACCATCACCCTGCAACAACGGCAGCTGGAAAAAGCCAACGCCGAGCTCAGCCAAAAGCAGCGTGACTTGGAGCGCCTGACGCGGCAAGACGGCCTCACCGGCCTGTTCAACCGCAACACCTTTGTGGAGCTGAGCCACAGCGAGCTCAAGCGTGCCCAGCGCCAGGGCAGCTCCACCACCATCCTGCTGCTGGACCTGGACCACTTCAAGCGCATCAACGACACCTGGGGCCACCCCGCGGGTGACGCTGTGTTGCGCCATGTGGCCACGCTGGCCAGCACCACGGTGCGCAGCACCGACCTGGTGGGCCGTCTGGGAGGCGAAGAATTCATCGTGCTGCTGCCCAACACCTCGGCCGAGGCTGGGCGCAAGCTGGCCGAAAAGCTGCGTTTCCGGCTGGAAAGCACGCCCGTGCAATGGGAGACCACCACCATCGCCGTCACCGCCAGCTTTGGCCTGGCCAACACCACGGTGGAAGAAAAGCGAGACTTCGACACGCTTTACACCGAGGCGGACAAAGCCCTCTACCTGGCCAAGCAACGCGGCAGGAACAGAGTGGTCTGAACCTCCGGAGCGAAGGACAACCCGCCGTCGGGCCGCCCCAAGGTGGGTTAGCCCCTCTGGGGGGCAGCGACCCGCGCAGCGGCGGAGCGTGGGGGCAAACAGCCCACAAGGGATAATCGGGGGCTACACCGGATCCTTATGGCACTTATTACCCTTCTCGACGCCCAGCTGGCATTTGGGCACGTCCCCCTGCTCGACCACGCTGATTTTTCCCTCGAAACGCAGGAACGCGTGGGCCTGATCGGCCGCAACGGCGCGGGCAAATCCTCCATGCTCAAGATTTTGGGCGGTATGGAGAAGCCGGACGACGGCACGCTGCAAGTGCAGGGCGGCACCCGTATTTCTTACGTTGCGCAAGAGCCGCAGCTGGATGGAGATGCTACGGTTTTCATAGCTGTTCGCGCAGGACTGGAGCGGGTTATCGGACTGATTGAAGAGTATTGCCTAGGTCATGGCGACCTGGATGCGATGCAAAGCGAGATCGAAACCCTGGACGGCTGGAACTGGGAACAGCGCGTCAACGAGACGCTGCAGCGCTTGCACCTGAACCCCGATGCGATTGTGAGCACCCTGTCCGGCGGTACCAAAAAGCGTGTGGCATTGGCCCAGGCCCTGGTGGCCCAGCCCGATGTGCTGCTGCTCGACGAGCCGACCAACCACCTGGATTTGGACAGTATTGAATGGCTGGAAGGCCTGCTGGTCGATTTCAAAGGCTCCATCATCACCATCACCCACGACCGGTCCTTCCTTGATAACGTGGCCACGCGCATCGTCGAGCTGGACCGCGGCAAGCTGATGAGTTACCCCGGCAACTTTGCCGCCTACCTGCTGCAGAAAGAAGAACAGCTGGCGCAAGAGGCGGTCATCAACGCCAAGGCCGACAAACTGCTGGCGCAAGAAGAGGTGTGGATTCGCAAGGGCGTCGAAGCGCGCCGCACCCGTGCTACCGCGCGCATCGTGCGCCTGGACGAGCTGCGCAGCAAACGCGAAGCGCGCCGCGATGTGGTCGGCAGCGTGAATATGGACGTGAACACCGGCGACAAGAGCGGCAAGCTGGTGGCTGAACTCACGCACGTGTCCAAAACTTTTGGCGACCGCAAGATCGTGGACAACTTCACCGCCACCATCTTGCGTGGCGACAAGATTGGCCTGCTAGGCCCCAACGGCGCGGGCAAGACCACGCTGCTCAAGCTGATTCTGGGCGACCATAAGGCAGACCCGGCGCCCGCCAACTCCCCCAAGCCCGAACCCGGCCACAGCCCCTGGGGCACGGTGCGCCAGGGTGCGAACATCACCGTCGCCTACTTCGACCAGATGCGCAACGCGCTGGACCTGGACGCGACGCTGGAAGACTTCATCAGCCCCGGCTCCGAGTGGATCGAAATTGGCAACCAGAAGAAACACCGCAAGAGCTACTTGGGTGATTTTTTGTTCTCGCCAGCGCGCGCGACCTCCCCTGTTCGTTCACTCT
Source organism: Rhodoferax sp. XS2R6 (assembly GCF_056521365.1). Classification (NCBI taxonomy): domain Bacteria; kingdom Pseudomonadati; phylum Pseudomonadota; class Betaproteobacteria; order Burkholderiales; family Comamonadaceae; genus Rhodoferax; species Rhodoferax sp. XS2R6. The sequence continues at coordinate 151,138 of NZ_JBWMAY010000005.1, forward strand.
CCGGTGGCGAGCGCAACCGCCTGCTGCTGGCCCGCCTGTTCGCCCGCCCCGCCAACGTGCTGGTGCTGGACGAGCCGACCAATGACCTGGACATCGACACACTGGAACTGCTGGAAGACCTGCTGCAAAACTACGACGGCACGGTGTTCCTGGTCAGCCACGACCGGACCTTCTTGGACAACGTCGTCACCAGCACCATTGCCTACGAAGGCGATGCCAAGTGGCGCGAGTACGAAGGTGGCGTGAGCGACTGGTTGATCCAGACCAAACGCGCCAACGCCATTAACGCGGCCCAAGGCAAAACAACGGCCAAGCCCTTTAACTACGAGCGCGAGCAGCTGCAAAAACAAGAGCAAGCCACCGCCCAGGTGAGTGCGGCTGCACCGGCGGCGCCCGCCCCCACGAAGGCCAAGAAACTCAGCTTCAAGGAACAGCGCGAGCTGGACGCCCTGCCCGAGCAGATTGCCGTGCTAGAAGCCGAGCAGAAGGACATCACCGAGGCCCTGGCCGACGGCAGCCTCTACGCCAGCGACAACGCACGCGCCATCGCCCTGTCCGAGCGCAATGCGCAGATCGACGAGGAACTGATGAACGCGCTGGAGCGTTGGGAAACGCTGGGCAAGGCCTGAAGCTGTTTCAGCGCCGGGGCTGCTTACACCACCTTGGCTGCGCGCAGCGCGGCAATCGCCGCGGCGTCCAGCCCCAGCCCCGCCAACACGTCGTCGGTGTGCTCGCCCAGCGCGGGCGGCGCATGGCGCAGCTGTACTGGTGCGTCGCCCAAGCGCAGCGGGCTGGCCACGGTTGCTATGCTTTCAATAGCTGTTTGCGCAGTAGCTACGGGCGTTAGGACCTGTTTTTGCACCAAACCACGGGCCTGCACCTGGGCGTCGGCAAAGGCCTGGTCCATGGTGTTGATGGGGCCGCAGGGCACGGCCTTGTCCTCCAGCAGCGCAATCCACTCGGCCGTGGTGCGCCAGCGCGTGACCTCCCGCAGGATCGGAATCAGCGTGGCGCGGTGGGCCACGCGTTCGGTGTTGGTGCCAAAGCGCGGGTCTTGCGCCCACTCGGGGTGGCCCGCCGCCGCGCTGAAACGGGCAAACTGCCCATCGTTGCCCACAGCCAGCAGCATGGCGCCGTCCGCCGTGGGAAAGTCCTGGTAGGGCACCAGGCTGGGGTGGGCGTTGCCCATGCGCTGCGGCACCTGGCCGGTATTCAAAAAGCCCGCGGCCTGGTTGGCCAAGATGGCCATGCCCACGTCTAACAGCGCCATGTCGATGTGCTGGCCCTGCCCCGTGCGGTGGCGCATTTCCACCGCGGCCAGGATGGCGCTGGTGGCGTAGATGCCGGTGAACACATCGGTAATGGCCACGCCCGCGCGCTGCGGGCCGCCACCGGGTTCACCATCGGGCCGGCCGGTGATGCTCATCATGCCGCTCATGGCCTGCACCATGAGGTCGTAACCCGCGCGCTCGGCGTAGGGGCCGGTCTGGCCAAAGCCGGTGATGGAGCAATAAATCAGGCGCGGGTTCACTTCCTTCAGACTGGCGTAATCCAACCCGTAGTGCGCCAAGCCCCCTACCTTGAAGTTCTCCACCAAGATGTCGCTCTGCAAAGCCATCTGGCGGATCAGCGCCTGGCCCTCCGCCTTGGCGATGTCGATGGTGATGGAGCGTTTGTTGCGGTTGCAAGCCGTGAAGTAACTGGCGTGCGCCGTGTCGTGGCCGCGCGCGTCCTGCAGGAAAGGTGGCCCCCAGTGGCGCGTGTCGTCGCCCACCTCGGGCCGCTCCACCTTCACCACATCGGCGCCCAGGTCGGCCAGCATTTGTGTGCACCAGGGGCCGGCCAGCACGCGGGACAGGTCCAGCACCTTGAGATGGCTCAGGGCACCGGTGGGCACAGGGCTTGGGGGGGAAGTGGCTTGCATGGTGAAGAACTCGCGAAAGGCGGAAAAGCCCATGTTACCCGCCCAAAACGCTCGGTGTTTTCCCTGAGTTTGGCAACCGGAAGCGGTTTTGGCGTTGACAGGTAACTGCATAAATTCTTTAATTTCTATCTTGAAAACGTTTTCAAGCGTTCTTTTTGCCGATTGGCAACGATTTCATGTGGTCCCGTGTTTTCGTACCCAACAACTTTTCAGGAGACAGCGATGCGCACTTTCAAACACAGCACCCTGGCCGTATTGGCCGCCAGCATGGGCCTGGCCGGTAGCGCCATGGCCCAAACTGCCGAAGTGATCCACTGGTGGACCTCGGGCGGCGAATCTGCCGCCGTACAAGAGCTGGCCGCCGCCTACAAGGCCGCTGGCGGCACCTGGGTAGACACCGCCATTGCCGGTGGCGACAACGCCCGCAACACCACGCTGAACCGTATTGCTGGCGGCAAGCCGCCCACCGTGGCCCAGTTCAACACCTCCAAGCAGTACCACGAGGTGGTGGCCGAAGGCCTGTTGAACGATATCGACGCCGTGGCTGTCAAAGAAGGCTGGGACAAGATCTTTCCCGAGCCATTGAAGAAGTTCGTCAAGATCAACGGCAAGTACTTCGCCATGCCGGTGAACATCCACAACCCCTCGTGGTTCTGGTATTCCAAGGCGGTGCTGGCCAAGGCCGGCGTGACCGCCGAGCCGCAGAGCATGGAGCAGTTTTTCGCCGCGCTGGACAAGATCAAGGCCTCGGGTGCTATTCCCCTGGCTCTGGGTGGCCAGACTTGGCAAGAAGGCATTCTGTTCAACGCCATCTTGCACACCGCTGGTGGCGCCGACCTGTACCGCAAGTTCTACGCTAGCACCGACGGTGCCGTGGCCACCTCGGCCGAGTTCAAGAAGATCCTGAGCGACTTCAAGCGCCTCAAGGGTTATGTGGATGCAGGCTCCCCCAACCGCGACTGGAACGTGGCCACCGCCATGGTGATCTCCAACAAGGCCGGTTTCCAAGTCATGGGTGACTGGGCCAAGGGCGAATTTGCCGTGGCCAAACAAACCGCCGGCAAGGACTTTGGCTGCTTCCCCGGCTGGGGTGCCAAGGCGCCCTACATGATTGAAGGCGATGTGTTTGTGTTCCCCAAGACCAAGGACGCCAACGCCATCAAAGCCCAGCAGCTGTTCGCCACCGTGGCCACATCGCCAGCCGTGCAAGTGGCCTTCAACGCCAAGAAGGGCTCCATCCCCATCCGTACCGATGTGGACATGGGCAAGCTCGACATCTGCAGCCAGCAGGGTGTAACCGCGCTGAAAGATCCCGCACGCCATCTCGCGTCGCCCAACCAGTCAGTAGCCCCCGAAAAGAAGGGCCAGATTGACGACGCCATCACCAAGTTCTGGAACACCGACCAGTCTGTGGACGACGCAGCCAAGGCCTTTGCGGCCATCCTGAAGGGCTAAACCCCTCACCTTCACCGCAGTGCGCTGCCCCGGTGGTGCACTGCGGTGTGTTTTGACTTTGACTCTGTAGGTTCTCTGTATATGCACAAGCTCAAGCGGGGGCGACCACCGAACTGGTGGCTCATAGTGGCCCTGCTGCCCATGGCCGTGACGGCCCTGGTTGGCTACCTGACCACCGTGGTGTGGTCCATCGGTATTTCGTTTACCAGTTCCCGGATGTTTCCCAAGGCCGAGTTCGTCGGCCTGCTGCAGTACAACAAGCTCTTTGCCAATGAGCGCTGGCTTATCTCGGTGAACAACCTGGTGGTGTACGGCGTGCTGGCCATTAGCCTGTGCATGGTGCTGGGCTTTTTGATGGCGGTCTTCATCGACCAGAAAATCCGGGCCGAGAGCCTGTTTCGCAGCATTTTTCTCTACCCCTACGCCATGTCTTTTGTGGTCACCGGCCTGGTCTGGCAGTGGATGCTCAACCCCACCATGGGCTTGCAGTCAGCCCTGCGCAGCCTGGGCTTTGCCGATGTCACGGTCGATTGGATCGTGAGCCAGGACAAGGTGATGTACTGCATCGTTATCGCCGCCGTGTGGCAGGCCTCGGGCCTGGTCATGGCCGTTTTGCTGGCCGGTCTGCGCGGGGTGGACAGCGAGATCTGGAAGGCCAGCCGCCTGGACGGCATTCCCACCTGGCGCGTCTACGTGAGCATCGTGCTGCCCATGATCCGCGGCGCCGTGGCCACCGCTTTCATCTTGCAAGCCATTGCGGCCATCAAGGTCTACGACACCGTCAACTCCATGACCGGTGGCGGCCCCGGCCTGGCCAGCGAGGTGCCGGCCAAGTTCATTCTGGACCACCTGTTCCAGCGCGGCGCCATTGGCCTGGCCTCGGCCGCCTCGGTGGTGATGCTGGCCACGGTGCTGGCGCTCTTGGTGCCCTACTACTTTGTGCGCAAGCACCAGGCCCAGGGAGGCAGGGCATGAATACTACAAAAACCATAGCACGTCGCGCACGTTCCACCTGGACTCCGGCCCGAATTGGCACCTATGCCTTCCTCTTGAGTGCGGCGGCTTTCTTTTTGCTGCCGCTGTATGTGATGCTGGTCACGTCCTTCAAGACAATGCCCGAAATCCGCGAAAGCTCCATCTTTGCGCTGCCCATGGCGCCCACGCTGGAGGCCTGGTTCACCGCCTGGTCCAGCGCCTGCACCGGACTGGAATGCAAAGGCCTGCGCGTGGGCTTCTGGAACTCGGTGCAGATCGTGGTGCCCAGCACCATCGTGTCGATCCTGATCGGCGCCATCAACGGCTACGCGCTCTCGTTCTGGAAATCACGCTATGCCAACGCGCTGTTTGCCATTCTGCTGATTGCGGTGTTTGTGCCTTACCAGGTCATCCTGTACCCGCTGGTGCGCATGCTGTCGGCGGTAGGCCTGTTTGGTTCCTTGCCCGCCATCGTGGTGATCCACACCATCTTTGGCATGCCGGTCATGACGCTGCTGTTCCGCAACTACTACAGCGCCATCCCGGACGAATTGTTCAAGGCCGCCCGCATTGATGGTGGTGGTTTCTGGCGCATCTTTCTGGAGCTGATGTTGCCCATGTCAGCCCCGATCGCCATCGTGGCCACCATCATGCAGGTCACCAACATCTGGAACGACTACCTGCTGGGCCTCACCTTCGGTGGCACCGAGTTTTCGCCCATGACGGTGCAGCTCAACAACATCGTCAACAGCACGTTTGGCGAGCGCGCCTACAACGTCAACATGGCCGCCACCATCCTCACCTCGGCGGTTCCTCTCCTCATTTACCTCGTCTCCGGGCGCTGGTTTGTTCGCGGCATTGCCTCCGGCGCCGTCAAAGGTTGATTTCTTCATGGCTTCCATTTCCATCCAATCCCTCGACATCACGCTGGGTAACAACCACGTCATCAGCCAGCTCAACCTGGAAGTGCAGGAAGGCGAGTTTCTGGTGCTGCTGGGCCCTTCAGGCTGCGGCAAGTCCACCCTGCTGCACAGCATTGCAGGGCTGATTGACGTGACCGACGGCAGCATTGCCATTGGTGGCCAGGACGTGACTTGGGCCGACCCCAAGGACCGTGGCATCGGCATGGTGTTCCAGAGTTACGCGCTCTACCCCACCATGACGGTGGAGAAAAACATGGCCTTCGGCCCCCGCATCAGTGGCGTGCCCAAGGCCGAGATTGCCAAGCGCGTGGAGCGCGCAGCCAGCATGCTGCACCTGACCGAGCTGCTGCAGCGCAAGCCCGCCAACCTCTCGGGCGGCCAGCGCCAGCGCGTGGCCATTGGCCGGGCCCTGGTGCGCGAGGCCGCGGTGTTTCTGTTTGACGAACCGCTCTCCAACCTGGACGCCAAACTGCGCTCAGAACTGCGCCGCGAGCTGAAAGAGCTGCACGCCAGCCTGGGCGCCACCATGGTCTATGTCACCCACGACCAGGTCGAGGCCATGACACTGGCCAGCCGCATTGCGGTGATGCGCGGCGGCAAGATCCAGCAGATCGACGCCCCCGCCGTGGTCTACGGCAAGCCGGCCAATATGTACGTGGCCGGCTTCCTGGGTTCGCCCAGCATGAACTTCATCGAAGGCCGCCTGCACACCGGTGGCCAGGGTGTGCGCTTTGTCAACGACACGGTGAGCCTGGATGTGTCGGCCTACGCCTTTGCGCAGGTCCCCCTGGACGGCCAGCCCGTGGTGCTGGGCATCCGCCCGGAGGACCTGAGCGCGGCCACGCAGCCCGGCAACCACCACCTACAGGCGCGCGTGCGCTTGGTCGAACCCATGGGCCCCAACCAGGTGTTGTGGCTGCAGGTCGGTGCACAGCAGCTGGGCCTGACCACCGACAGCACGCTGGCAGCGCCCGCTGGCGCCGAGGTGTACGTGACGCTGGCAGCGCACCGCGTCTCGCTGTTTGACCCCAGTACCCAGGACCGCCTGTGATGCCAGCACACACCCTGCCAGACCCACAGGCCTTCCCGAAGGAATTCCTCTTCGGCGCGGCCACCAGCGCCTACCAGATCGAGGGCGCTGTGCATGCCGACGGCCGTGGCTTGAGCATGTGGGACAGCTTTGCCCACAACAGCGGCCGCATTGCCGATGGCAGCACCGGCGACGTGGCCTGCGACCACTACCACCGCATGGAAAGTGATGTGGCGCTCATCCAGTCGCTGGGCCACACGGCCTACCGCTTCTCGGTAGCCTGGCCACGTGTGCTGCCCACCGGGCGCGGCACCGTCAACACCCCGGGCCTGGACTTTTACGACCGCCTGGTGGACCAACTGCTGGCACGTGGCATCACGCCCTACGCCACGCTGTACCACTGGGACCTGCCGTTGGCCCTGCATGCGCAGGGCGGCTGGCTGCGCCGTGATACCTGCCACGCCTTTGCCGAATTTGCCGAGGTGGTGGCGCGCCGCCTGGGCGACCGGGTGCACAGCTATGCCACGCTCAACGAGCCACGCTGCAGCGCCACCGTGGGTTACCAAGAGGGCCGCCACGCGCCCGGCCTGCAAGACCGCGGCATGGCCCTGCAGGCCGCCCACCACCTGCTGCTGGCGCACGGCCTGGCAGTGCCCGCCCTGCGCGCCCACACCCGCACGGCGCAGGTGGGGGTGGTGCTGGACGTGAAGCCCTACTACGCGGCTGACACCCGCACTGAGACCACCCACGCCGTGCAGATGGCCGATGGCGTGTTCAACCGCTGGTTTCTGGACCCGATCTTCCACGGCCACTACCCGCAGGACGTGTGGCAAGCCCATGGCGACCTGGTGCCCGTGGTGCACGCCGATGACCTGCAGACTATCTGCCAGCCGCTGGACGCACTGGGCATCAACTACTACACGCGTGGCCATGTCGTGCACGACGGCGCCCTGCCTTTCCCCCATGCGCGCGAGGTGTCGGTGGACGGTGCCACCTACACCACCATGGGTTGGGAGGTGTTTCCCGAAGGCCTGCGCCAGATGCTGGTGCGCATCCACCGCGAATACGCGCCTGCCAACCTGTACGTGGCCGAGAACGGTGCCGCGCTGGACGACCACGTGCACGCAGGCCGCGTGCACGATCCGGTGCGTGTGCGTTACCTGCAAGAACATCTGGAGGCTTGCGCCCAGGCTCTGGCCCAGGGTGTTCCGTTGCAGGCCTGGTTGGGCTGGAGCCTGATGGACAACTACGAATGGGGCAAGGGCTACACCCAACGCTTTGGCCTGTGCCATGTGGACTACGCCACCCAGACCCGAACCCCCAAAGACAGTGCCCTCTGGCTGCGTGAGTTCATTACGCGCCACCGGACGATCTGATACCTTTCAACTTCACCACTTGGTTTACCTATGAGCACACTGAACTTTCCCTCTACCTTCCACTGGGGCGTGGCCACCAGTGCCTACCAAATCGAGGGCGCCGCCAACGAAGGCGGCCGTGGCCCGTCGATCTGGGACACCTATTCGCACACCCCCGGCAAAGTGCTGAACGGCGACACCGGCGATGTGGCCTGCGACCACTACCACCGCCTGGAAGAAGACCTGAACCTGATCCAGAGCTTGGGCGTGGACAGCTACCGCTTCTCCATTGCCTGGCCACGCGTGCAGCCCCTGGGCTACGGCGCCTGGAACCCTGAAGGCCTGGCTTTTTACGACCGCCTGGTCGACGGCCTGCTGGCACGTGGCATTGCGCCCCACATCACGCTTTACCACTGGGACCTGCCCCAGGGCCTGCAAGACCGCGGTGGTTGGGAGTCGCGCGAAACAGCGCTGCACTTTGCCGAATACGCCCGCGTGATGGGCGAGCGCCTGGGCGACCGCGCCGCCAGCATCTGCACCCACAACGAACCCTGGTGCACCGCGGTGCTGGGCAACGAGTTGGGCCGCTTTGCACCAGGTATCCAAGACCAGAAGGTCATGCTGCGCGTGGCGCACCACCTGCTGCTTTCACACGGCCTGGCACTGCAGGCCATGCGCGGCGCGGGTGTGAAAGCGCCGCTGGGCATTGTGCTGAACCAGTCGCCCGCCATCCCAGCCACCGACAGTGCCGCCGACAAAGCCCTGGCCGCCAAGGAATACGCCATGTTTGTGCGCTGGTACATGGACCCGCTGTTCAAGAAGGCCTACCCCGAAGGCGCCGACCTGCCGGTATGCGACGTGGTGCAGGCCGGTGACATGGACACCATCGCGCAACCCATGGACTTCCTGGGCATCAACTACTACACCCGCATCTGGAGCTCTGCGGCCACGCCGCCCGTGCCCGCGCCCAACGCCCATGGCGTGTCTGACATGGGCTGGGAAAACTACGCCCAGGGCCTGCGCGATCTGCTCGTGCAAATCCACACCGACTACACCCTGCCCCCCATCTTCATCACCGAGAACGGCTTTGCATCCCCCGATGCGGTGGTAGACGGCAAAGTGGCTGACCCACGCCGCATTGACTACATGCGCACCCATTTGCAAGCGCTGTTGGACGCCATGGCTGCGGGTGTCAACGTGCAAGGCTTCTTCTACTGGAGCCTGATGGACAACTTCGAGTGGGATTCGGGTTACGACAAGCGTTTTGGCCTGTTTTATGTGGACTATGCCACCCAGGTGCGTACCGCCAAGGACAGCGCCCACTGGTACCGCGCCCTGATTGCGCAGCACCGCGCCGCATAAAGGTATTCGCACAGGGCCGCCCCACGCTGGGGGGCCTTTATGTGGTGGGCAGGGCCCGCGTGGTCTGGCGAACCATCAGCTCCAGTGGCGGCACCTGCACCGCCTCGCTGGGGTAACCCATCATCTCCAGCAGGGTGTGGGCCGCGTACAGGCCCACCTCGTACACCGGCTGGCGCACGCTGGTCAGCGGTGGCGTCATGTAGTTGCACATGGGCAGATCGTCAAACCCCACCAGCGATACGTCTTCGGGCACCCGGATGCCGCGCTGGTACAGCGCCAAGCGCGCGCCCAGGGCAGACTCGTCGTTGGCACAAAAAATGGCGGTAAAGGACTCCCCGCTGTCCAGCAGCTTTTGCGCGGCCAGGTAACCCCCCTTGTCGGTGAAGTTGCCACGCACCACACAGCGGGGGTTGGGCGTTACACCCGCTTCCTCGTGCGCCTGCAGGTAACCCAGGTAGCGTTGCTGGGCATCAGGCCGATCTTCTACGCCGGCCAGGTGGGCAATGCGGGTGTGGCCCAGGGCCAGCAGGTGCTGCGTCGCCAGGTAACCGCCACGCTGTTGGTCCAGGTTGATGGAGCGCACATTCGGGCCTTCCAGCTGCCGCTCGGTAATCACCACCGGCTGCTGCTGTGCCACCGCCAGCACCTCGCTGTCTGCAATGTTGCCGGTCAGGATGATCACACCGTCCACACGGCGCGAGGTCAGCAGCTTCAGACTGGCCACGTCGGCCTCGGCATTCCAGTGGCCGCTCACAATGATGGACGAATGGCCACTCTCGGCCAGCCCCATCTCGATACCCTTGAGCGCACGCGAGTAAAACTGGCTTTCGATGGCCTGGGTGAGCACACCCACCGTCATGGTGATGCCGGTCTTCAGGCTGCGTGCAAACAGATTGGGTTTGAAGTGGAGGCGGCGGATGGCCTCTTCCACCGCTTCACGCTTTGCTGGCGCCACTTTGGCCGTGCCATTGAGGATGCGCGACACCGTGCTGGCCGACACTCCCGCCGCGCGGGCCACATCCAGCAAGGTGACCGGCTCAGGAGCGATGGGAAACGTATCGGAAGGAGAGGCCATAACCCTGGCGAGTTTATGCGATGCGCCTGCCCATGCGCAGCCCCACCCTCTCAGTTGGCAAAGGCTGCAATCCCCGTCTGTGCCCGTCCCAAAATCAGCGCATGGATGTCGTGTGTGCCCTCGTAGGTGTTCACCACTTCCAGGTTCACCAAATGGCGCGCCACGCCAAACTCGTCGCTAATGCCATTGCCGCCCATCATGTCGCGCGCCAGGCGCGCAATGTCCAGCGCCTTGCCGCAGCTGTTGCGCTTGAGAATGGAGGTAATCTCCACCGACGCTGTGCCCTCGTCCTTCATGCGGCCCAGCCGCAGGCAGCCTTGCAGGCCCAGCGCGATTTCGGTTTGCATGTCGGCCAGCTTCTTCTGGATCAGCTGGTTGGCGGCCAGCGGGCGGCCAAACTGCTTGCGGTCCAGCGTGTACTGGCGGGAGCGAAACCAGCAGTCTTCTGCCGCGCCCAGTGCACCCCAGGCAATGCCGTAGCGCGCACTGTTCAGGCAGGTGAACGGACCTTTAAGGCCCTGCACTTCGGGGAAGGCGTTTTCTTCGGGGCAAAACACACCGTCCATCACGATCTCGCCGGTGATGCTGGCGCGCAGGCCCACCTTGCCGTGGATGGCGGGGGCGCTCAGCCCGACCATGCCTTTTTCGAGCACAAAGCCGCGGATGGGACCGACCTTGCCGCCCTCACTCACCTCTTTAGCCCAGACCACAAACACATCGGCAATCGGGCTGTTGCTGATCCACATCTTGCTGCCACTCAGCTTGTAGCCGCCCGCCACCTTGTGGGCACGCGTCGCCATGCTGCCGGGGTCCGAGCCATGGTCGGGCTCGGTCAGGCCGAAGCAGCCAATGTATTCACCGGTGGCCAGCTTGGGCAGGTACTTTTGTTTTTGCGCCTCGGTACCAAATTCAAAGATGGGCACCATCACCAGGCTGCTCTGCACGCTCATCATGCTGCGGTAGCCGCTGTCCACGCGCTCCACTTCGCGCGCAATCAGGCCGTAGGCCACGTAGTTGAGACCCGGGCCACCGTACTGTTCGGGAATCGTGGGGCCCAGCAAACCCAAGGCGCCCATCTCTCTAAAGATCGCGGGGTCGGTGCTGCCTTCACGGAAGGCCTGCGTCACACGTGGCAGCAACTTGTCCTGGCAATAGGCAGCGGCGGCGTCCCGCACCATCCGTTCGTCATCGCTGAGCTGGCTGTCCAGCAAAAAGGGGTCTTGCCAGTTGAAAGCGGCGTGCGGCATGAGGGGGCTCCAGTCGGTCATCGGGATGGCTATGGTAGCCCGTGGGCCCGGTTCACACAATCAAGGCTTTTGCACCCAGGTATGCGAGTTGTGCATTTTTAATCCCTTGGGACGCATTGCTCCAGCCATAACAACCAATCCGTTATCTTGCGATTCACGCATGCCTATGCCATAGTGTGTTTTTGTTTTGGGGCTTCTTGCCATGGGCAACACCACTCAGACCACTGCAGCCGAAAAACGCCCACCGGTCACTATTTTTGGACCGGATTTCCCTTTCGCATTTGACGACTGGATTGCCCACCCCGCGGGCTTGGGTCAGCTGCCCGCGTCGCGCCTGGGCGAAGAAGTAGCCATTGTGGGCGCGGGAATGGCGGGCATGGTGGCGGCCTACGAGCTCATGAAGCTAGGCCTCAAGCCCGTGGTCTACGAGGCGTCAAAAATGGGCGGCCGCCTGCGCTCGCAAGTCTTTGAGGGCACCAAGGACACCGTGGCCGAGCTGGGCGGCATGCGCTTCCCCGTGTCGGGCACGGCCTTCTACCACTACGTGAATCAACTGGGCCTGCAGACACGGCCCTTCCCCAACCCGCTGACACCCGCCTCCGGCAGCACCGTGATTGATCTAGAAGGCGAGACGCACTACGCACAGTCTCTGTCCGACCTGCCCGCCGTGTTCCGCGAGGTGGCCGAGGCCTGGGCCCAGGCGCTGGAAGACGATGCCCGCTTTTCGGACATGCAGGACGCCATCCGCACACGCAATGTGCCCACGCTTAAGCGCCTGTGGAACACGCTGGTGCCGCTGTGGGACGACCGCACGTTTTACGACTTCATTGCCAGCTCCCAGGCGTTTTCCAAGCTGTCGTTCCGCCACCGCGAGATTTTTGGCCAGGTGGGTTTTGGCACGGGGGGCTGGGATTCGGACTTTCCCAACTCGATGCTCGAAATCCTGCGTGTGGTGCTGACCAACTGCGACGACGAACAGCGCCTCATTGTGGGCGGGGCCGACCAGGTGCCCCACGGCCTGTGGCGCCATGCCCCTACGCAAATCACCCACTGGCCCGCCGGCACCACACTGCAAAGCCTGCACGCAGGCGCCACCCGTGCCGGGGTGGCCAGCATTGCCCGCGCCGCCGATGGCCGCCTGGCCGTGACCGATTGTTGGGGCGACACACGCCACTACAGCGCCGTGCTGACCACCTGCCAGAGCTGGCTGCTCACCACGCAAATTGCGGTGGAAGAGTCGCTGTTCTCGCAAAAGATGTGGATGGCGCTAGACCGCACGCGCTACATGCAGTCCAGCAAGACCTTTGTCATGGTGGACCGCCCGTTCTGGAAGGACAAAGACCCCGACACTGGCCGTGATGTGATGAGCATGACACTGACCGACCGGCTCACGCGCGGCACTTATCTGTTTGACAACGGGCCGGACCAACCTGCCGTCATCTGCCTGTCGTATGCGTGGATGGGTGATGCGCTCAAGATGCTACCCCAGTCGCCCGAGAAGCGCGTGAAGCTTGCCCTTCAGGCGCTGAAGAAGATCTACCCCAAGGTGGACATTGCGAGCCACATCATTGGTGACCCCATTTGTGTGTCGTGGGAGGCGGATCCGTTTTTTCTGGGTGCCTTCAAGGGTGCGCTGCCCGGCCATTACCGTTACAACCAGCGCATGTACGCGCACTTTATGCAAGACCCTTTCCCTGCCGAGCAAAAAGGCCTGTTCATCGCGGGCGACGATGTGTCGTGGACACCAGCCTGGGTAGAGGGCGCGGTACAGACCTCGCTGAACGCGGTATGGGGCATCGTCCACCACCTGGGTGGCCAGACGCATGCAAGCAACCCCGGCCCCGGTGATGTGTTTGCGGAGCTGGGTCCCATGGCCCTGCCGGACTGATGGCCATGCGCACGCCCCTCACCCTGGCCCTGCTGCAATGCGCACCTGCCCCGCTAGACGTGGCCGGCAACCTGCAACGCCTGGACCAAGCCGCGCAGCAAGCCGCCGCAGCCGGCGCCCAAGTGCTGGTATGCCCCGAGATGTTTATCAGCGGCTACGCCATTGGGGCCGCGGCGGTGCAACAGTTGGCCCAGCCGGCCGATGGCGCCTGGGCCCAGGCCGTGGCCGTCATCGCGCAGCGCCATCACGTGGCCGTGGTCTATGGCTACCCCGAACGGGACGCCAGCGGTGCGGTCTTCAACGCCGCGCAGTGGGTTAGCGCGCAGGGCCAACGCTGCCTGAACTACCGCAAAACCTATTTGTTTGGCGATCTGGACCGCCAGCAGTTTGCCGCCGGTGCACCCAGCGCTGCGACGTTCACCTTGCAGGGCTGGACCATTGGCCTGCTGATTTGCTACGACGTGGAGTTTCCTGAGGCTACGCGCCGCCTGGCGTTGGCCGGGGCCGACCTCATCGTGGTGCCCACAGCCAATATGCCGGAATACGACTTTGTGGCCCAGGCCCTGGTGCCCGTGCGCGCTTACGAGAACCAGCTGTATGTGGCCTACGCCAACTACATGGGCGCCGAAGGCGATGTGCACTACGGCGGCCTGAGCCTGCTGGCCGCACCGGATGGTCAGGCCGTGGCGCAGGCGGACCGGCAGCCTACGCTGCTGATCGCCACGCTGGACGATTCGCGCCTGAGCACCGCCCGCGCGGCAAACCGCCATGTGCGAGACGCCGCTGCACTGCCACCCCACACCCTCTGACACCAATACATGCGCCGCAAAATCCCCGCCACCCAGGCCCTGCTGTGTTTTGACGCCGCGGCCCGCCACGAAAGTTTTACCCGCGCCGCGCAAGAGCTGGCGCTGACGCAGAGCGCCGTCTCGCGCCAGATCACCGCGCTGGAAGAGCTGGTGGGCACACCGCTGTTTCGCCGCACGCGCCATGGCGTGGCGCTGACCACGGCCGGCGCGCGCTACGCCCAGCAAGTGGCGCTGCGCCTGCGCGGGCTGGAGCAGGACACGCTGGACCTGATGTCCACCCAAGGGCGCGGCGGCACCGTGCAGCTGGCCAGCGTGCCTACGTTTGCGGCGCGCTGGTTAATTCCCCGGCTACAGGCCTTCAACGCGCTGCATCCCGACACCACGGTACACATCGAAACCCGCACCCGCCCCTTCTTGTTTGCCGACACGCCGTTTGACGCGGCCGTCTTCGCCGGCACCGAAGCCCAAGTGCAGCACTGGGCCGGCACCCACGCCATGCCGCTGATGGCGGAGACCGTGGTGGCCGTGTGCAGCCCCACACTGCTGACAGGCCGCAAAAGCCTGAGCGCCAAAACCCTGGCCACCCTGCCCCTGCTGCAGCAAAGCACCCGGCCCGACAGCTGGCAGGCCTGGTTTGCCGCGCAAGAGGTGGAGGCGCCGCTGGCCCTGTCCGGCCCACGTTACGAACAGTTTTCCATGACCACGGCCGCCGCCGCCCAGGGCATGGGCGTGGCGCTGGTGCCGCGCTTGCTGATTGAGACCGAACTGGCACGGGGCGAACTGGTGCTGGCCCATCCTGCGCCGCTGCCCGGCGCGCGCCACTACTACCTGGTGCTGCCGGAAGGCAGCGACGATAAACCCGCCTTGCAACACTTCAGCACCTGGCTGCAACAGGCCAGCCAAGCTTAGTCAAGACGCTTTTTTTGGGTCAATTTGCAATTTCGCACAATTGTGCTAAATTTGCACTATGGACGCCAAAACCCATAAAAGTGAACTAACCCGCGCCGCCATCGTGGACGCGGCGCTGCACCTGGCTGCGGACGAAGGCCTGGAGGCCATCAACCTGCAGGTGGTGGCAGACCGCGCGGGTTTGTCCAAGAGCGGGGTGTTCTCCCGCGTGGGTTCACGCGAGGCACTGCAAAAGGCCGTCATCGAGGAGTACGGCCGCCGCTTCCTGGCCGATGTGTTTGTGCCCGCCATGCAAGCCCCCAAGGGCCTGCCGCGGCTGGACGGCATTGTGCAGCGCTGGATTGTGCGCATGCGCGATGTGGAAGTGCACACCGGCTGCCTGTACACCGCGGGCGCCTTTGAGTTGGACGACCGCGAAGGCGAGCTGCGCGACCTGTTGTTTCAGGAAGTGACCCGCTGGCGTGCCGCGCTGCGCCGCACCGTGCTGCAGGCCGTGGACGCCGGCCACCTGCGCCCCGACACCGACCCCGGCCAACTGGTGGCCGAACTCAGCGGCATGGCCATGGCCCTGCTGCACGATGCGCGCTTTCTGCGCGACACCCACGCCGCCCAGCACGCCCAAGCCACTTGGCAGCGCATGCTGGCCAGCTACCGCACCTGAGGTTTTGCCGTATGCCCACCTGTTCCCTTGGTTTGTTTTAATTTCGCACGACTGTGCGAAGAAAGGAAGTTCCATGCTGATCGTTGCCCTGCTTGCCGCCGTCACCGCCGCTGTGCTTTACCTGGGCTTGCGCCTGTGCCGGCTGTTGGACGGATTGCCCCGCAGCAATGCGGATTGGATTTACTACTGACACGAAACGGAGCCCGCCATGTCAACCACGACCACCGCCCTGCAAGCTACCTCTGACTTTTATTCCAGTAACCCCGCCACCCGCGTGTTGCGCCTGGCCCTGGGCACCTCCCAGCGGCTGTGGCCGGCGCTGGGCCTGCGCCTAGCCTACCGCCTGTTTGGCACGCCGCTGCCCCCACGCTGGTTGCGCCGCGACCGCCCCTGGCCCGGCCACTGGACCCAGGAACGCTGGGCCTTTGAAGACGCCAGCCTGACCCTGCACCACCCTTTGCGCCACCCCGCTGCACCCGCCAGCAGCGCACCAGCCGAGGGCGCGTGCGTGCTGTTGGTGCATGGCTGGGGTGGCCATGCGGGCCAGATGCTGCCGCTGGCCCAGGCACTCATCGTGCAGGGCCTGCGCCCGGTGTTGCTGGATTTGCCGGCCCATGGCAAAAATGCCGGCCGGGTGAGCAACCTGCCGCAATTTGCCCGCGCCATTGAATACACGCTGGCTAGGCTCGCCCAGCAGGGCCACACCGTGCAAGGCGTGGTGGCCCATTCGCTGGCGGCCAACGGCCTGGCTTTTGCCGCGGCGCGCGGCCTGCCAACCCAGCGCCTGGTGTTGCTGGCGCCCCCTGCCTCCCCAAGCGAATACACGCGCCTGTTTGCCCAGGTGTTTGGCCTGCACGAACCCATGCGCGCCGCTCTGCAGCGCCGCATCGAGGCGCGCGAGGGCATTGTGATGGCCCAGTTTGAGCCCGATGCCAGCGGCCCGCGCATCACCCAGCCCACGCTGGTGGTGCATGACCGGGGCGACCGCATCAACCCCTTTGCCGACGGCACCGCCTTTGCCGAGGCCATTCCCGGTGCGCAGCTGCTGGCCACCGACGGCCTGGGCCACACCCGCTTGTTGCGCGATGCCCTGGTGGCGCAGGTCGTGGTTAATTTTTTGGCCTGACCGGCCAACCGGCCGCAACCCCGGTGCCACGGGGTTGCGGGCAAACCCCTAGTTACAGCGTGGCACGTGGATTGCTAGCATGCACCTCATGACTTGACCAAACGGTCAGTTTTTAAAGGAGTTGCCAGCGTGTCCACCCCCTCACCCTCTCCCGCCGACGTTCGTGCAGGCCGCCTCGCCAGCGAGGAATACGCCAAAGCGTTTGCCGACGCCACCCCGCGTTTCACCAATACACAAGCCCTGCTGGAAGCCGAGCGCTGCCTATATTGCTACGACGCGCCCTGCGCCACAGCCTGCCCCACCAGCATTGATGTGCCGTCCTTCATCAAGCGCATTGCCGACGGCAACCTGCGCGGCTCGGCCAAGGCGATTCTGGAGAGTAACCCGCTGGGCGGCATGTGCGCCCGCGTCTGCCCCACCGAGAACCTGTGCGAGGCCGTCTGCGTGCGCAACACGCAGGAAGACCGCCCAGTGGCCATCGGCCGCCTGCAGCGCCACGCCGTGGACGCACTGATGGAGAGCGACAAGCCGCAGATCTTTACCCGCGCCCCATCCACCGGCAAAAAGGTAGCCGTGGTGGGCGCTGGCCCCGCCGGCCTGGCCTGTGCCTACACGCTGGCGCGTGAAGGGCACGACGTGGTGGTGTTTGACGCCAAGCCCAAGGCCGGTGGCCTGAACGAATACGGCCTGGCCAGCTACAAGACGCCGGGTGACTTTGCCCAGCGCGAAGTGCAGTGGCTGCTGGACATTGGTGGCATCACCATCCAGACCGGCTGGAAGCTGGAAACCGTGGCGCAGCTGGAAGCGCTGCGCAAGGACTTTGGCGCCGTATTTTTGGGCATGGGCCTGGCCACCACGCACCAGCTTGGCGTGCCCGGTGAAGACCTGGAGGGCGTGCAAGACGCGGTGGACTTTATTGCCACGCTGCGCCAGACCGAAGACAAGGCCACCCTGCCCGTAGGCCGCCGCGTGGTGGTGATTGGCGGCGGCATGACCGCAGTGGACGCCGCGGTGCAAAGCAAGCTGCTGGGCGCCAAGGTGGTGCACATGGTGTACCGCCGCGGGCGCGATGCCATGGGCGCATCGCAAGCTGAACAAGACTGGGCGCAGACCAATGGCGTGGTGCTGCACCAATGGCTCTCACCCGTAGAAATTGTGGGCCAGGGCGGAAGTAAGGGCCATGTGGCTGGCGTGCGCTTTGCCGACCAGGCACTGGTGGGCGGCAAGCTGCAGCCCACGGGCCGCGAGATTACTTTTGAGGCCGACACCGTGCTCAAGGCCATTGGCCAGAAGCTGGGCAACCCCGTGCTGCTGGACGCCGGCCTGACCTTGAGTGGCGGCAAGATTGCCACCGATGCCGAGGGCACCACCAACCTGAAGGGCGTGTGGGCCGGCGGCGACTGCCGTGCTGGCGGACTGGACCTGACCGTGGAAGCCGTGGAACACGGCAAGCAATCGGCCAAAGCCATCCACGCGTACCTCAAGGCCTGAGCGGCCATCCCCACAGAACATCGGAGTCACACCATGGCCAATCTGCAAACCACTTTCGCCGGCATCAAAAGCCCCAACCCCTTCTGGCTCGCATCCGCCCCGCCCACCGACAAGGCCTACAACGTCAACCGCGCCTTCGAAGCCGGCTGGGGCGGCGTAGTCTGGAAGACGCTGGGCGAGGCCGGCCCCCCGGTCGTCAACGTGAACGGCCCACGCTACGGAGCACTGCTGTCGCCGGACCGGCGCCTCATGGGCTTTAACAACATCGAGCTCATCACCGACCGCGACCTGGAGTTGAACCTGCGCGAGATCACCGAGGTGAAACGCAACTGGGCGGACCGCGCAATGATCGTCTCGCTGATGGTGCCCTGCGAAGAGAAAAGCTGGAAAGCCATCTTGCCGCGCGTGGAAGACACGGGTGCTGACGGCATTGAGCTGAACTTTGGCTGCCCGCACGGCATGAGCGAGCGCGGCATGGGTGCCGCCGTGGGCCAGGTGCCCGAGTACATCCAGATGGTGACCGAGTGGTGCAAGCAGTACAGCAAGCTGCCCGTCATCGTGAAGCTCACGCCCAACATCACCGACATCCGCAACCCCGCCCGCGCTGCCAAAAAAGGCGGAGCTGATGCAGTGTCGCTCATCAACACCATCAACTCCATCATGGGTGTGGACCCCTACACGCTGACCATGTCGCCCTCCACGGGTGGCAAGGGCAGCCACGGCGGCTACTGCGGCCCGGCCGTGAAGCCCATTGCGCTGAACATGGTGGCCGAGATTGCGCGTGACCCGCAGACCGCCGGAATCCCCATCAGCGGCATCGGCGGCATTGGCAACTGGCGCGATGCGTTGGACTTCATCGCCCTGGGCTCTGGCACCGTGCAGGTCTGCACCGCCGCCATGGTCTACGGCTTCAAGATCGTGCAGGAGATGAGCGACGGCCTCTCCAACTACATGGACGAGATGGGCTTCACCAGCGTCGACCAGATCGTGGGCAAGGCCGTGCCGACTGTGAGCGACTGGCGCTACCTGAACCTGAACCACATCAGCAAGGCCGTCATCAACCAGGACAGCTGCATCCAGTGCGGCCGCTGCCACATTGCCTGCGAAGACACCAGCCACCAGGCCATCACCTTCATGAAAGACGGCAAGCGCCACTTTGAGGTGAAGGAAGACGAATGCGTGGGCTGCAACCTGTGCGTGACTGTGTGCCCCGTGCCAGACACCATCACCCTGCGCGATGTGCCGGCCGGCGAAAAAGACTTGCGCACCGGCCTGCAAGTAAGCGATAAACATGCGGACTGGACCACCCACCCCAACAACCCCATGCGCCAGGCTGCCTGAGCCGGGGTTTATGCATCCAATCAGCCTCTAGCCCACGTATCCATTGCGCAAGCAGCTACATATTTAGGAGCATTTATGACGAGCATTCTGATCAAAGGCGGCACCGTGGTGAACGCCGACCGCTCTTTCCGGGCCGACGTGTTGACGCAGGACGGCAAGATTGTGGCCGTGGGCGAAAACCTGACCGCGCCCGCCGGTGCAACGACCGTGGACGCGGGCGGCCAGTACGTCATGCCCGGTGGCATTGACCCGCACACCCACATGCAGCTGCCGTTCATGGGCACCACCACCATGGACGACTTCTACACCGGCACGGCCGCCGGTCTGGCCGGGGGCAACACCACCATCATCGACTTCGTCATCCCCGACCCGCAAGAAAACATCCTGGACGCCTACAAGAAGTGGCGCGGCTGGGCCGAGAAGTCGGCCTCTGACTATTCCTTCCACGTCGCCATCACCTGGTGGAGCGAGCAGGTGCGCCAAGACATGGGCATGCTGGTGAAGGAAGAAGGCATCAACAGCTTCAAGCACTTCATGGCCTACAAGAACGCCATCATGTGCGACGACGAAACGCTGGTGAACAGCTTCAAGCGTTCGCTGGAACTGGGCGCCATGCCCACCGTGCACGCCGAGAACGGCGAGCTGGTCTACCTGCTGCAGAAGACGGTGGCCGAGATGGGCATCAAAGGGCCTGAGGGCCACCCGCTGTCGCGCCCGCCCATGGTGGAGGCCGAAGCCGCCAACCGCGCCATCGCCATTGCCGATGTGCTGAACGTGCCCATCTACGTGGTGCACGTGAGCTGTGTGGAAGCGGCCGAGGCCATTGCCCGCGCTCGCGCACGCGGCCAACGTGTGTATGGCGAAGTGCTGGCCGGCCACCTGGTGCTGGACGACAGCGTCTACCGCCACCCGGACTTTGCAACGGCGGCGGCCCACGTGATGAGCCCACCCTTCCGCCCCAAGGGCAACAGCGAATTCCTGTGGCGCGGCTTGCAAAGCGGCAACCTGCACACAACCGCCACCGACCACTGCACCTTCTGCGCCGCGCAAAAGGCCGCGGGCAAAGACGACTTCAGCAAGATCCCCAACGGCTGCGGCGGCGTGGAAGAGCGCCTGGCCGTGATTTGGGATGAAGGCGTCAACACCGGCCGCCTGACGCCCAGCGAGTTTGTGGCCGTGACCTCGGCCAACACCGCCAAGCTGTTCAACATCTACCCACAAAAGGGCAGCGTGTCCGTGGGCGCCGATGCCGACCTTGTGGTGTGGGACCCGGCCGGCACCAAGACGCTGTCGGTCAAGACGCAGCACAGCAAGGGCGACTTCAACATCTTTGAAGGCCGCCAGGTCAAGGGCATCCCCAGCCACACCATCAGCCAGGGTGAGCTGGTCTACGTGCAGGGCGACCTGCGCGCTGTGAAGGGCAAGGGCCGCTACATCAAGCGCCCCGCCTTCAGCGACAACTTTGCCGCCAACAAGCTGCGGGCCGACACGCTGGCCCCCACCGCCGTAAAGCGTTAAACCCAAAGCTAAGACCCAAGGACACCACCATGACCACCGCAACAGCCATCGACATCGACAAGGTCCGCATCAACGGCGAGCGCCTCTGGGCCTCGCTCATGGAGCTGGCGCAGATTGGCGCCACGCCCAAAGGTGGCGTGTGCCGCCTGACCCTAACCGACCTGGACAAGCAGGGCCGCGACCTGGTCTTGAAATGGGCCAAAGAGGCCGGCATGACCATCACCATCGACAAGATCGGCAACGGCTTCATGCGCCGCGCCGGGCGCAACAACAGCCTGCCGCCCATCATGACCGGCAGCCACATCGACACCCAGCCCACGGGCGGCAAGTTCGACGGCAACTACGGCGTGCTGGCCGGCATTGAGGTGGTGCGCACGCTGAATGACCTGGGCATTGAGACCGAAGCGCCTATCGAGGTGGCCTTCTGGACCAACGAGGAAGGCTCGCGTTTTGTGCCGGTGATGATGGGCTCGGGCGTGTTCGCCAAGGCCTTCACGCTGGAGCACGCGTATGCGGCCACCGACACCGAAGGCAAGAGCGTGAAGGGTGAGCTGGAACGCATTGGCTACATCGGCGACCAGGAGCCCGGCGACCACCCGATTGGCGCGTATTTTGAGACGCACATCGAACAAGGCCCGGTGCTGGAAGACAACGACGTGACCATTGGCGTAGTCAGCGGCGTGCTGGGCATCCGCTGGTTTGACTGCACCGTGACCGGCATGGAAGCCCACGCCGGCCCCACGCCCATGGCGCTGCGCAAAGACTCGCTCTTGGCCGCCACGCGCATCATGCAAGACGTGGTGGCCGCCGCCCACCGCCACCCGCCGCATGGCCGCGGCACGGTGGGCATGGTGCAGGTGTTCCCCAACAGCCGCAACGTGATCCCCGGCCGCGTGAAGTTCAGCATCGACCTGCGCAACGCCACCGACGCACTGGTGGACCAGATGGCCGACGAGGTGAAAGCCTTTGCCGCCAAGGTGGGCCAGGAGCACGGCGTGGACGTGAAGATTGAAATGGTGTCCAGCTACAACGCCATTAAGTTTCACGACGACTGCGTGGACGCCGTGGGCCGCGCCGCCAAGAAGCTGGGCTACTCCAACATGCCCGCCGTCTCAGGCGCCGGCCACGACGCCGTCTACATGGCGAAGCTGGCCCCCGCCGGCATGATCTTCATCCCCTGCAAAGACGGCATCAGCCACAACGAGATTGAGGACGCAAAGCCGGAGCACATCACGGCTGGATGCAATGTGTTGTTGCATGCGATGTTGGAGCGGGCTGGGGTGATTTGACTGACCACCCGGGGGAGATATATGAGGCTTATTGGCCTCTAGCTCCCGTATTCATTGCGCAAACAGCTCCTGATCTGGTAGCAGATCAGGAGCTGCTTTCCTAAAAAAACATCATCGAGGCGTATCAATTGACGTTGAAGGTAACTTCTTTCAGTGATATTGCAGGCCAGATTACCGCAAAGTCACATGACGCGGACAAGGTCACTGTCGGTAGTGTCTGTTTGCCCACAGGAGGATTGAAGTCAATTCGCAAAACGATCCCCAATGACTTCCCCAAGTGGCGCAATGCTCGCGATGCCAATGTCAAGTTCATGGTGGATCTCATTCTGAAGGAAGCCATGGGAGCTAGTGCAAGCTCAATAGATAAGAGTGCAGACCAATGGCAGAACTTTTGGCAGGACGCAAGCAATGCTCACAGTAAGACTGCGTCACTGGTTGGCGGTTCAATCGGTTTCATTAAAGGCCCCAACCTTGTCAAGTACTTACTCTTTAGTCAGTCGGGACGCTTTGCAGTGGCTCACGCGATAAAAGTAGGCTCGATTCCCAGAGTCCTCGACATGAAAGGTCTCCTAAAAATTCAAGAAGATGTTGTTGTCGACAACGACATCCAAGGGGACGAAAACGTTGACGCCTTTGCTGAGATTTTTCGTTCAGGGAATTCACATCAACCGCTCGTCAATTCTCTTGGAATTGAGATCGAAACGAAGTCTTTACGTATAACCACCGAGCAGGACGAGCCTCTGCTGCTATTGGCTGACTATGTAGCCGGCATATTTCAAGCGGCAAATAGTGAATCGAATACTTTGGCATCCAGCGACGTAACAGTTAGGGCGGCATCCCTCGCATATCAAAAGCTGTTGAAAGCGAGAAATTTCTATGAATTCAGTACCCCATTGACGATGGAGTACTCAGACATATTCCCAGACTTTAAGAAATATCTCGTTTGAAATAGCTACAGGAGTCCAGATGGCATTGCAACTCCCTTACCGACACCCGAACACCTTGTCTGAAGTACAGGCGATCGTCTTAGCAAAAGAGTCCGAGTCACTACATCTTGAATTCAAGGCCAGCGAGGCCCTCGTCAAAGGCAAAGTAGATGACATATCGAAGGACGTATCAGCTTTTGCAAATTCGGATGGTGGTCTCATCATCTACGGTATTGTCGAAAATGATCATTGCGCTGATCGCATCGACGAAGGCTTGTCAAACTCAAAACTCAAATACAAAGAGTGGATAGAGAACAAGCTACAGAGCAATGTCGCGCCAAGACTGCAGGGTGTCCGTATAACGGAGATCGCTATTGGCGGAGATAGGTTCATTTACGCCGTCTCGGTCCCTGCAAGTGATCGTGGACCGCATCAAGACAGGCACACCCATCGGTATTACAAGCGCCACAATTTCAAGTGCGATCCGATGGAAGACCACGAAATTCGTGACGTCGGCAATCGACAGAAATCGGTTCCACCATTGATATCGGTACGCGTCGATATTGCACAAGGCTCACTCCTCCAATTCTGTGTAGAGAACATAGGTGATTACCCCGCGACAGATGTGACGTTTCAATTCTCTAAGACGTTGAAATGGGAACATGGAGAACCGAGGCCACTGCTTGAAGGAGTTCGGACTTTTCCAGCCAAACGTCGTCTAGCTTTCTTTTATGGAGTTGGGCATTGGCTGGGCTCGGACAAAATTATCGAAGATTTCTCTGTTGACGTTTCCTATTTTCATCAAGGCAATGGCAAACGTTTTACCGAAACATTCGATATCGATTTGCGCAGCCTGGTTGGTAGCTTGCAGGAATTAACGGAACTAGAACGTCACGCGAGAAAAATCGAAGAAGCACTGGGCAAAAACACGAAAGCCTTAGAGCGCATAACAAGTCATCTTTCTCACCTTGAGAACATTGCCAATCCGTCTGGCTTGGTAATTTCTCATTCAACATTGCGGAGCATCGCCGCTATATGTAATCGTGCTGACGTGGATTGGCCTTTGCTTGATCCAACTGAGTGCTCTTGGGAAGTGTTTCAAGAGGTGCTTGAAATAGATTCCAGCGTCGCTATAGGACTGAATCGATTTTTCTCTTGGCCCAACGAAGGGCAAAAATTAACGGCGATAGAAGGGATGAACGAGCAGCTATTGGAGAGGTTGAGAAAGTCTTTCAGAATTTCATCCAATTTTTTGGAGTAATCGCGTTTGCTGGTCCGCGAAGACGAGAACTGTCGCAAGTTACAAGAACGACTGCTAGCGAGCGTTTAGATCTAGCGTCACATTTCACGGGGGCACATTTCGCACAAACCTTGAGTCTCGTCAGCGTCACCAATCCGTCAGCCCCGCCAACAACCCAGTCTTCACATCCCCACTCGCAAAACTAGCCTCAATCGAAGTCCGCGCCACCTCCCGAGTCACTTCATCCGTCCACCCAAACGCCTGCCGACACAGCGCGTACTCGCCCACCAAACTCGCACCCAGCAGCGCCGGGTCATCGGTGTTGAGCGAGACACGCACACCCGCCTGCCGCAACCGTTCGATGGGATGCGCCTCCATCGACGGATACACCCCCAGCACCAGATTTGACGTGGGACACACGCCCAGCGGGACCTGCCGGTCCGCCAGCATTTGCACCAACGCCGGGTCTTCGATGGCGCGCACGCCGTGGTCGATGCGGTCGGCGCCCAACAGGTCCACCGCGTCCCACACGCCTTCGGGGCCGCTGGATTCGCCCGCGTGCACGGTGCGGCGCAGACCGGCGCTGCCCGCTTTGCGAAAGGCCTCTGCAAAGCGGGGGCCGGTGCGGCCGGCGGTGGCTTCGTTGCCGTCTACCGACAGGGCCACCACGCGCGGGTGGCGCAGTGCGGTGAGCGTGTCCACCAGCTCAATGGCCTCGTTAGCCGACTGGGTGCGCAGCAGGCTGACGCACAGGCCCACGCCGGGCAAGCCGTCTTGCTCCGCCGCGCTAAAGCCCGCGTGGATGGCGTCGAGCATGGGGCCCAAGCGGCCGTGCCATGCGTGCCAGTGGGTGGGGTTGAAGATGACGTCGGCATAACCCGTGCCGTTGGCGGCCAGGCGCTGGCTCAGGCCGTAGCTCAGTTCCACCAGGCGGTCTTGCGTGCGGGCCAGGCCGCAGGCCAAGTCCAAGAAGCCCAAAAAGTCCGCCAGACCCGAGAACTTGAACAAGTCTTCTTGCGGGCGGGGCAAAGCCACGCCCTCGGTTTGGGCCCACTGCGCGATCAGCGCGGCTTCAAAGCAGCCTTCCAGGTGCAGGTGTACCTCGGCCTTGGGCAGCGCCTTCAGACGCGCCTCTTCTGCAGATGGCAAAGGCAGGCTCATGGTTTGGCCTGGGCCAGGCCGTGCGCCACCACCGCGTTGGCGTGGCCGTGGCCCATGCCGTGCTCGGCTTTGAGCCAAGCCACGATCTCCATGTGCTTTTGGCCCTGCTGCTGTTTCACCAAGTCAAACCAGTGGTCCATGGGGTGGCCGTAGGTCTTCTCGATGGAGGGGAAGTAGGACGCGGGGCCTTTGACTTTCTCGGGTGCTGCCATGGGGGTCTCCTTGTCGCAGCACGGAACAGGGGCTGCGGGTGCAGCCCCTCTTGTTATCGCTCACTGCGCCAGGTGCACGGCTCCTGCCACAGGCGCTGATGCTTTCTCTGCGGGCAGACAGCCCATGCCCACCAAGGCCGCCTGCACCGCTTCGTCCAGCGGCGTGTGTGGCTCGTGGCCCAGTGCGGCTACCAGCTTGGTGTTGTCCATGGTCAGCGGCGTGCGCCACAGGTAGCGCATCTCGCGGAGTTCGCGAATGGTGCGCACAAACGGTGCAATCAGGGCCATCAGCCACCAGGGGAAGGCGCTGACTTTGGGCTGGGCACCACCACGCTTGACGACCACGCGGCTTATGGCGGAGGCCATTTGCGTGCCATCGGCGTCCCAGTGGCCTTGCATGTGAAAGACGGCAAAGGGCTCTAGCACTTCGCGGCGCTGCACCAGTTCCACCATGGTGCGCGCCACATCGGGCAGGTAGGACCACTGGTGGCCCACCCCGGGTGCGCCGGGCAGGCTGACGGCCTTGATGGGCAGACCCGGTTTGATGAGCCCTTGCGAGAACCAGCTGTTGCCGGGCTTGGGGCCAAAAAAATCGCCCGCGCGCACCACGATGACCTTGCAGCCCTGGCGGCTGGCCGCTTGCAGGCGCTGCTCCATCTGCACACGGATGGCGCCCTTGCGGGTGAGCGGTTCCTGCGGTGACTCTTCCCGCAGCGTGGGGAAGGCGCTGGGGCCGAAGTTGTAGACCGTGCCCGGCAACACGATGGTGGCGCCAACGGCCTGTGCGGCGGCGATGGTGTTGTCCACCATGGGCAGCACCAGCTCGGCCCAGCGGCGGTAGCCCGGTGGGTTGACGGCGTGCACGATGACGGCGCAGCCCTGGGCGGCGGCCAGCACATCGGCACGGTTCATGGCGTCGCCCTGCACCCATTCGATGCCGCCCTGTTGATCGGTGGCTTGCACTGCGCCACGGCGCAGGGCGCGCACGGCCCAGCCCGCGGCCACCAGTTGCCGGGCCACTTCGCCCCCAATGCCGCCGGTGGCGCCCAGTACCAATGCCGTATGTGCCAATGCTGTGGTGTTGCTCATTGCATAACTCCTTCAAAACGTGTTGCGATGGGATGAAGTTTGGAAGGGCGGGGGTTATTAAGCAATTGACCAACATGTGCCAGCCGCCATACATTTCTGTATGACTACCGACAACCTCACCGAGATTGGATGGGAGCTGTACCGCTCGTATTTGGGCGTGCTGGAAGAGGGATCGCTCTCGGGCGCGGCGCGTGCCATGGGCATTGCCCAGCCCACTGTGGGCCGGCACATCGACGCGCTGGAAAAGGCGCTGGGCGTGGCGCTGTTCACCCGTTCCCAAACCGGGCTGCTGCCCACCGACGCGGCGCTGGCGCTGCAGCCGTTTGCCCAGGCCATGAGCACCTCGGCCGCCGCGCTCAAGCGTGCGGCCGAGAGCCAGGGCTCAGGCATCAAGGGCACGGTGCGCATTACCGCCAGCGAGGTGATGGGCGTGGAAGTGCTGCCACCCATCATTGCGCAGCTGCAAAGTGCCTACCCCGACCTGAAGGTGGAGCTGGTGCTGAGCAACCGCGTGCAAGACCTGCTGCAACGCGAGGCCGACATTGCCGTGCGCATGACGCAGCCCAAACAGGAGCAGCTGATTGCCCGCCGTGTGGGCCAGGTGGACCTGGGTTTTCATGCGCACCGCGCTTACCTGGAGCGGCGTGGCACACCCCAAACCCTGGACGAACTGGCGCAGCACGCGCTGATTGGGTTTGACGAAGAGACCGCGTTTGTGCGCGCGGCGCGCAAGGGGTTTACGCAGTGGCAGCGCGATAACTTTGCGCTGCGCACCGACAGCGATGTGGCGCAGCTGGCGCTGATTCGCGCGGGCTGCGGCATTGGCATTTGCCAAAACGCGCTGGCCGCCCGCGACCCGCAGCTGGTGCACCTGCTGCCCGACAGCTTGACGCTGGGTCTGGAAACCTGGCTCACCATGCACGAAGACCTGCGCAACACGCCGCGCTGCAAGGTGGCGTTTGACGCGCTGTTGCAGGGGCTGCAGGCCTACATGGGACATGAGGCAGCTGCAGCCCCGGCGGGCTGAAGGCCTTAGTACTTCTGCAACAGGTATTCGCTCACCTTGGGCGCATCTTTGTTGAGCAAGGTGTCCAGGCGCGAGTTCAGCACATAAACGTCTGCACCCACCTGCGCCGCGGTGGTGGGGAACGAGTAGGCGGTTTTGCGTGCGGGCTGCAGCGTGGCGGTTTTCCAGCCGTCTTTGGACACCAGCTCCACCACCTGGTCGTTGCCCGCGTTTTGCACCACCACCAAATGCGTCTTGTCGCGCAGCAGCATGCCGTCGGCCCCCTTCACGGCCTCGGGCAGGCTTACGCGCTGGATGTCCGCCCCGTTGCGGGTGCTGATGCGGAAGACCTCGCCGCTGTTGTATTTGTTGACCAGCAGGTAGCCGTCCGGATGGGCCACGATGCCGTTCAAATTAAAGCCCTCGCCCTTGAACAGATCGCTTTGCGCAAACACGCTGGCTTGGCCTTTGGCGTCCACGCGGTAGATGACGGGCGAGAAGCTGTCGGTGATGTAGACATTGCCTGCAGCGTCCACCGCCAGGTCGTTGGCCATGTGGCCACCCTGCACCAGCCCGCTCAGGTCGTGGTACGCGCGGCGCTCGCCGGTCGTGGCGTCATACGCGGCCACTGCCGCCAGCTTGTAAGCAGTGGTGGCGCTGCTGCGGGTGGAGGCGCCCAGGTCGGCCACTGCAACCCAGAGCAGGTTGCGTTTGGCATCCAGCGCCAGGCCCACGCTGGCAATCAGTTTGTCGTCTTGAATAAAGGGGGTGTACACGCCCTGGGGGCTGACCTTGCCGATGGTGCCCGTGTGCACCGAGCTGACAAAGAACACCTTTTGCGCAGGGTGCCAGGCAATGCCTTCGGGGTAGGCCTGTTCGGCGGTGAAGGTGATGCCTTGGGCGGACACGCCATCGGCGTGGGCCAGGCTCGCGCCCAGCATGGGGGTAGCCAGCAATGCAGCCAAAGTGAGGCTGCGAACGAGTTGGGAAGTTTTGAATGTAGTCATCGTGAGCTTTCGGTTTAAAAAGTTAGACAGTGGTTGGTTTGGTGTGCGGGTACATCGCGTCCATGGCGGCTTGGTCCATCTCGGCTTTGAAGGTGTGGGCGTCGGCCAAGGCCTCGGCACGTGCGGCGGCCGGACGAGCGCTGACCTGGTCCAGGAAACGTTTGACGTGCGGTAGCTCTGCCCAGGCTGTATCGCCCAGCACAAAAGGCACGGCGCGCGCCCAGGCCCACAGCGCCATGTCGACGATGGTGAATTCCTCACCCACCATCCAGGTGCGGGTGGCCAGGTGGTTGTTGACGATGCGCCAGTGGCGCCAGGCTTCAAAGTCGTAACGCTGCTGCGCATAGGCTTTGGGCTCGGGGGCAAAGTGCCGAAAGTGCACCGCCTGACCCGAGAACGGCCCAATGCCGGTGGCCACAAACATGAGCCAGGAATACATCTGCGCGCGCACCTCGGGCACATTGCGTGGCAAGAACTGCCCGGTTTTGACGGCCAGGTAAAGCAGGATGGCGTTGCTGTCAAAAACGACCGCATCGCCATCCACCAGCGCGGGGGTTTTGGCGTTGGGGTTGATGGCCAGGTACGCGGGCAGATGCTGCTCGCCTTTGCGCACATCCACCGGCACCAACGCGTAAGGCAGGCCGGACTCTTCCAGAAACAAAGCCACCTTGGCCGGGTTGGGCGAGGGGTGGTAGTAGAACTTCAACATGGGGTGTCGCTTTCGTAAGGGTGGGTGACGGGGTGGATTGTGTTTTTTAGCGACAATCACAACAATCACCCGAAAAGCTAACGTTCTTTGCGTTATTCGCTAACAACACGAGGCAGCCAAGCCATGCTCGACAACATCCAGGCCTTTCTCGACGTGCACAAGGCGGGCACGTTTTCCGCCGCGGCCAAGCTGCACAACGTGGCGGTGTCTTCCGTGTCGCGGCAGGTCGATGCGCTGGAGCAGTCGCTGGGCGTGGCGCTGTTTCAGCGCAGCTCGCGCCGCCTGCTGCTCACCGATGCAGGGGAGCAGTTTTTGCCACGTGCGCAGCTCATCGTGTCGGAAATGGTGGAGGCCAAGGCCGCGCTGCTGGACGCGCAGGCCGAGCCACGTGGCTTGCTGTCGGTGACTGCCACCTCGGTCTTCTGGCGCATGCACATCGCACCCACCGTGGCGTCGTTCATGCGGCAGTACCCGCTGATTGAGCTGGACTTGCAGCTCAGCGACCACTGGGTCGACCTGGCCGCGCAGCGGGCCGATGTGGCGATTCGCATTGGCACCCTGCCCGATAGCGACCTGTTGGCCACGCGCCTGGCGCCCATGCTGCGCGTGGCCTGCGCCAGCCCCGCGTACATCCGGGAGCACGGCCGCCCCGCCCGGCCCGAAGACCTGCTGCACCACCGCTGCCTGTGCCTGCCCACCGCCCCCACGGGTTTGTGGACGTTTCCGGGTGTAAACCAGGGCAAGCCTTTGGCGGTGCAGGGGCGTTTTCGCAGTGGCGATGTGGATTCGCTGCTGGACGCCGCCGCGGCCGGGTTGGGCGTTGCGCACCTGGCCAGTTGGCTGGTCTACAAAAAGGTAGCGGCGGGCGAGCTGGTCAACCTGTTCCCTGACTCGGTGGCGGCTACCGCGGCCGCGGTGGCCACGGCCAAGGGCCAGACGCCGGCCATCCATGCAGTGCGGCTCCAGGGGCGCTCCCACTCGGCCAAGGCGCAGCTGTTTATCCAGCACCTGAAGCAGGCCTTTGGCACACCGCCCTACTGGGACCGCGCGGTAGGCGCCGCACCCGATGCTGGGCCTGCGGCGTGATGAGCACCCCACGCCGCCGCCTTCTCTGCGCACAGTGCCTGCGCCCACAAGCCACCTGCATCTGCCGCTTTGTCACGCCCACACTGCCCGTGTGTGAGGTGCTGGTCCTGCAGCACCCGCTGGAAGCACAACACGCCAAGAACAGTGCACGCCTGCTGCACCTGAGCCTGCCCGGCAGCCGCTTGGTGGTGGGCGAGGCGTTTGACGATGCGGCGCTGCAAGTGCTGATGCCCGATGACAAGACCACCGTGCTGCTGTACCCACCCACCGACTACGCGGGCCATGCGGCGCCCGCGCCGCTGGACCCCGCGCAGCTTGCCGACCCACAAAAGCTAAGACTGGTAGTGCTGGACGCCACCTGGCGCAAGAGCCGCAAGATGCTGCACCAAAGCCCCGCGCTGCAGCGCCTGCCGCGCCTGGCCCTGGACGATGCGCCCGCAGGCCGCTACGCGATCCGCAAGGCACACGCGCCAGGGCAGCTGTCTACGCTGGAGGCCACCTGCGCCGCGCTGGCGCAGCTGGAGGGAGATGCCGCGCGCTGGCAGCCGCTGCTGGCGACGTTTGACGGCTTTGTGGCCCAGCAGCTCAGTTTGGTGCCAAATTAGCCTCTAGCCCAAGCGGTATATGCGCTAGCAGCTCCTGATTTAGGAGCAAAAGACGCTGCATTCAGGCCTTGCGGATGAATTTAAAAATCAAGATCCAGAAGCTCAGGATCAGCGAGGCCACCGGGAACTGCAGCGCGGTGGGCATGAAGTAGATGACCAGCACCCCGGGGCCCCACACGCACCACACGGCGATGATGACGGGCAGGTAGCGCCGGCTCCAAAAGTCGGCCGAGGCCAAGGTGCGCAGGGTGCTGGTGCGAAAACCCTCGTCCTTCCAGAGGAAGACGGCCACCATGACGAAGTTGGACACCGGCGAGTAGACGAACTGGTCGAACAGCATCTTCTTGACGATGGTGGCGGCGTCATTGCCACTGCCAAACAGGGCCACCTGCACCGAATACAACACGTCCACCGAAATGCCGATGAGCCCGAACACCACAATGGCAAAGGCCATGTCGCGGGCTATGGTGCGGGGTACCGGCTGGCGCAGCACCGCCCAGGCCAGCAGCTCGGGCACCAGCACGGCAAACGCGGCGTAGGTGACGAAGGAGCCCGGATAACCCCAGGCCTGCTTGAGCGTGCCCCACTGCGTGAGGCCGCTCTGCACGGCCGGGCTCCAAAGGTAGGCCAGCAAGAGCAACACCAGCCCACTCCACAGCACCAGCCCCGGCCGCATATTGGCCTGCACCGCCGTGCGGACCTGGTGCAGGGCCGTGGGTTTGGGGGTTGCCCGCATCAGGCGGCAGCGGCCATGCGGGCCGCCAGCGCCAGCTCGGCCATCTGCACCGCGCCCTCAAAGCTGCGCGCGCCGCCAATGAACAGGTTCAGGTGGCAAAACACGCTGTCCGCCACGCCGTTCACCGCGGCCAGCTCGCCATCGCGCAGGCCGGCCCAGGCATCGGGCAGGTCCATGCGCGCAGTGAAGGAACCTGACTCCACGGGCACGGTTTTGATCTGGTACTGGTTGCCATCGGAGTCGGGGTAGATGACAAACATCACCTCGGGCATCTCGTGCACCACCACATGCGTCCAGGGCATGCCGCCTTCTTGCAGGTGCAGCACGCGGCCGCCCAGCAGGCGTGGCGCGTGGCGCACGGTGTCCATGGCGCGCAGCTGCGCCACTTTTTTGCTGATGGCGTGGTCCAAAAACTTGCGCGTGATGGCAATGGCTTCGCGAAAGCGGGTTTCCAGCAAGGCGGCCTTGGCCGTGTGGTCTAGGCCCTGCTCTTCCAGCCAGTGGGTGTTGAGCTGGGCGATGAGGCTGGACAGGCCAAAGATGCCGGGCGACACATCGCCCTGGCCGGTGTCCACAATGTCCAGGTACTGCACCAGCGAGTGGTCGATGGAGTTGACCACGCTGGCCACGGCCGCGTCGTCAAGCGTGTGGCCGTGGGTGCCGGCCCAGGCCTGCACATAGGCCGTGCCAAAGGCCGACCACACCAGGCCCGCGCTGGCGTAGCCCACGCCGGGCACGGTGGTGCCGTCCACCTCGTGCGCGGGGCGCGCACCGTCAAAGCCGCGCTGGTGGTGATCGAACCGGCCGGTGGCCGCGTCCCAGGTGCCACCCACGTCGACCACAAAGTCGGCGGTCTCAATCAGCTCTTGTTTGCGGGTGCGAATGAGGGTGTGCGATGGGAACACGCCCATCAGGATGCCCACGCCAAATACGTCGTCGGCATGGAAGGTGCCACTGTGCGTGGCGATGGTGGTGGTAGCAAGGGTCATGGGTCGATTTTAGATGCCAAACAGGCCTCTAGCCCCCGATGAATATGCGCAAACAGCTACTGATTTGATAGCAAATTAACAACCGCGCGGCGCCCTAGCGCAGCTTGAACACCGACACCGCCTGCACCAGCTCACGTGCCTGGCCGCTCAGGCTGCTGGCGGCGGCGGCCATTTCTTCCACCAGTGCGGCGTTTTGCTGGGTGGCCTGGTCCATCTGGGTCACGGCTTCGCCCACCTGGCTGACCCCGGCACTTTGCTCGCTGCTGGCGGCGCTGATCTCGCCCATGATGTCGGTCACCCGGCGGATGCTGGTCACCACCTCGTTCATGGTGCTACCCGCCTTGTCCACCAAGGCCGTGCCCTGGTCCACACGGGTCACGCTGTCGTTGATCAGGGTTTTGATTTCTTTGGCGGCATCGGCACTGCGGCCGGCCAGGCTGCGCACCTCGCTGGCCACCACGGCAAAGCCACGGCCCTGCTCACCGGCCCGCGCGGCTTCTACCGCGGCGTTGAGCGCCAGGATGTTGGTCTGGAAAGCGATGCCGTCGATGACGTTGATGATGTCGGCAATACGTTTGGAGCTGTCGCTGATGCCCTTCATGGTGTCCACCACTTGCGACACCACGCTGCCACCTTCCATGGCCACGGTGGAGGCACTTTGCGCCAGCTGGTTGGCCTGGCGCGCGTTGTCGGCGTTTTGTTTCACGGTGGAAGACAACTCCTCCATGCTGGCGGCGGTTTCTTCCAGCGCGCTGGCCTGGCTTTCGGTGCGGGCGCTCAGGTCGTTATTGCCCTGCGCGATCTCTGCGCTGGCGGTGGCCACCGACTCGGACCCGGTGCGCACGGTGGACACCACCTTGACCAAGCCGTCCTGCATGGAGGACAGGGTTTGCAACAGCTGGGCGATTTCGTCTTTGCCTTGCGCGTGGATGGTGTGGGACAAGTCCCCCTCGGCCACCGCACGGGCGGTTTCCATGGCCATGCCCAGCGGCCGCGTGACACTGCGGCTGATGACCACGCCCAGCGTGATGCCGATCAGCACACACACCACAATCAAGCCCAGCGTGATGTTGCGGCTGCGCTCGTACAGCGTGGTGTTGTCGTCGGACACCCGCTGCGCCCCGGTTTCAAACACCTTGGTCAGGTCGGACATGGCCACCCCCACCTTGATGCTGGGTTGCACCACGCTGCCCCCCAGAAACTGCAGCACGGGGGAGTCGAGCTGCATCTCTGCGCTGGTCAACAATTTAAGGATGCCG
Source organism: Rhodoferax sp. XS2R6 (assembly GCF_056521365.1). Taxonomy (NCBI): domain Bacteria; kingdom Pseudomonadati; phylum Pseudomonadota; class Betaproteobacteria; order Burkholderiales; family Comamonadaceae; genus Rhodoferax; species Rhodoferax sp. XS2R6. The sequence continues at coordinate 185,541 of NZ_JBWMAY010000005.1, forward strand.
TCCAGCGCCGCCTGGTCCGCCTTCCAGGCTTCGTCCACCTTGGCAAAACCTGCCAGGGCCTCGGGGTCGGTGACCTTGGCGCGCGCCTCGTTCAGCAGCTCCAGGCTCTTGGCGCGGCCCGCGTCAATGCGTTTGAGCGCACCGTTGCGGCCTTCCATATTGGTGGCAATGATGGCGTCGCGCAGCGCCACCACCGCCGCGTAGCGCTGCACATTGGCCTCTTTGACCAGCGAGAGGCCTACCGTTTGTTTTTCGTAGAGCTCGGTGTCGGCGTCGTTGAGCACGCCCATGTTGCGAATGGCAAACAGGCCCAGGGCCGCGCCAATCAGAGACACCAGAATGAAGGCCAAGACCAGCTTGGTCGAGATCTTGTAGTCAGACAGAGACATGCCGTCTCCTTTCGAAGGGATGGATTCCGGGCAGACTGCGCAACGACGCGAAAAGATTCTAGCCAGTAGCCGCCCAGAAAAGATAGCAATTTCTGCAGCCCCAGACGTGACCACGCCCCCAGGGCCGGGGTCGGCGCTGGGGGCGTGGGGCGGGTGGGGGTCAATTACTTGGGCAACAGCACCTTGTCGATGACGTGGATCACGCCGTTGGATTGGTACACATCGGCAATCGTCACCGTGGCGGTGCCGCCTTTTTCATCGGTCAGCATCACTTTGGCGCCGCTGGCCTTGGCGGTCAGGGTGCCACCGCTCACGGTCTTGATGGTGGCCATACCCTTGCCATCCATGATCATCTTGCTCAGTGCTGCAGCGTCCCACTTGCCGGCCACCACGTGGTAGGTCAGGACGGTGGTGAGCATGCCTTTGTTCTCGGGCTTCAGCAGCGTGTCCACGGTGCCGGCGGGCAGCGCAGCAAAGGCCGCATTCACCGGGGCGAACACGGTGAAGGGGCCAGGGCTCTTCAGCGTATCCACCAGGCCTGCCGCTTTCACCGCAGCCACCAGCGTGGTGTGGTCTTTGGAATTGACGGCGTTGTCGATGATGTCCTTGGACGCCAGCATGGGCGCTCCGCCCACCATGACGTCGGCCATGGCGGCCACGGACACGGCAGACATGGCGAGCGCCAGGCTGAAAGAGGCGAGCTTGCGGGTGGTGATAACAGATGCCATGGAAATACTCCTGTGGGTTGGTAAGTAACAAGCCGAAATGTCGCGGCTGTACTGAATACGCGGCCCTGCAGGTATTGGATTCAACCGCGTCACGGGTGGGGTGAAAAAAATGGACGCCGGGCCGCCAAGGCCCCGCAAAAGCTGGGGTAAAGCGGCCCCGGGATTCGTCAAAAACTGGCCCAGGCCCTACCATCGCCCGCCCAACGGAAGAAAAGGACCCGCCATGAAATGCCCCCAATGCACCGACGTGACTCTGGTGATGACCGAGCGCCAAGGTGTGGAAATTGACTACTGCCCCACCTGCCGCGGTGTGTGGCTGGACCGTGGTGAACTCGACAAGCTAATTGAACGTGGCGCCAGCGCGCCAGCGGTGGTACAACCCGCTTACCAGCCGCCCCCGCGCCGCCCCGACTTTGCCGACTCCGACTACCACCAGAACCAAAGTGGTTACGGCAAGCGCAAGCACAAGTCGTGGCTCAGCGAGATTTTTGACTGACCTTTTGAACTGAGAACCTGACCATGGAATTTTTGACCGACCCCAATGTGTGGATTGCCTTTGGGATGTTGACCGCCCTGGAAATCGTGCTGGGCATTGACAACATCATCTTCATCTCCATTCTGGTGGGCCGGCTGCCCCCCGAGCTGCGCGACAAGGCGCGCCGCCTGGGCCTGGGTTTTGCCATGGTCTCGCGCCTGTTGCTGCTGTTCTCGCTGAGCTGGGTCATGGGCCTCACCAACGACCTGTTCACGGTCGCCAACCACGGCTTCAGCGGCCGCGACCTGGTGCTGCTGCTGGGTGGCATCTTCCTGCTCTACAAGGCCTCGCACGAGATTTTTGTCGAAGTGGAAGCGCGTGAACAACACGCCCCTGCCGCCACCGACTCGGCCGCCGTCAAGGCCGCGGGCACCAAGCTGTTCTGGGCCATCATCGGCCAGATCGCCATCATCGACATCGTGTTCTCGCTGGACTCGGTCATCACCGCCGTGGGCATGGTGGACCAGATCAGCGTGATGGTGGCTGCCGTGGTGACCTCGGTGGGTGTGATGCTGGTGGCCGCCAAGCCGATTGGCGAGTTTGTGGACAAACACCCTTCCGTCAAGGTGCTGGCCCTGGCCTTCCTGGTGATGGTGGGCATGGCACTGACCGCCGAAGCCTTTGACCAGGAAATCCCCAAGGGTTACATCTACGCCGCCATGGCCTTCTCGCTGGGGGTGGAAGCCCTCAATATCCGCGCCCGCAGCAAACGCCAGGCGCTCAACAAATAAGCATCAAATCGGCCTTTGAGGCCGTGGATACTGCGCTAACAGCTCCTGATTTCATAGCGAATCAGGAGCTGTTTTTTTGTGCAGCGGCGCCAGCAGCTGCGTCACCCAGCTGCCCCCGCTGACCAGCAGAATGCCCAGCAACACGGGCACCGCCCCCAGCACAAAACTCAGCTCAATGGGTTCGTCCAGCAGCCAGGCGCCCAGCACGATGCCAAACAGCGGCGTCATGAACGAGAACACACCCAGGCGCGAGGCCAGGTAGTGGCGCAGCAGCCAGAACCAGACCAGAAAACTGGCAAACGACACCACCAGCGTGTGAAAGGCCAGGTTGGCCCAGAGCCAGGGCGTGGGGGTGAAGTGGGCCTGACCCGTGAGCAGCGCCGCCACCAAGAGCAACACAAAGGCACACACCAGTTGGTAGAGCAGGGTTTGGGTGGCCGGCGCGCTGGACAGGCGCGAGCAGCGCACCACCATGGTGGTGGCGCCCCAGGCCATGCCGGCCAGCAGGCCCAAAAAGTCGCCCCACAACATATTGCCGGGCACTGCTGCAGACGGCTGGCTGCGGCCAAAAAAAGCGATGGAAATACCGCAAAACGCCAGTGCAATGCCCAGCCACTGCACCGCACCCAGCCGCTCGGCCGGCAAGCGCCAGTGCAGGCCCAGCGCCGCGAAGATGGGCGCGGTGTACAAAAACACCACCATGTGTGAGGCACTGGTGTGGCGCAGCCCCTCGCCCACCAGCAAAAATTCCAACCCAAACAGGCCGCCCACCACCAGGCCCGGGCGCCAGCTGCCATCGCGCAGGCCCCAGCTCTCGCCACGCACCAGCATCACCAAGCCCACCAGCACCGCGGCGGCGCCAGAGCGCAGGGCAATCAGAAAGATAGGCGCAATGTCGGCGGCTGTGGCCTTGAGCGCAACCTGCTGCAAGGCCCACAGCACACACAGCACCAACATGCAGCCGATGGCTGGGGAATCGAGGGGTTTTCGGGTGTCCATGGCTGCATTATTGAAGTGACGGCTTTCATTGATATAGTGAAAACCAGACAAGCCATACGCCGAAGCCGCCAAACGTCACCCGCGCCACCGCCATGCCCATCCTCAAACCCAAACTGGAGGTCCCGCTCACCAGCCCCAACCTGCCTGCGCCCATCATGTTCCGCAGCGCAGTGGCGCCGGCCGAGGGCATTTACCCGCTGCACCAACACGCCTGGGGCGAGTTTGTGTATTCCTTTAGCGGCGTGATGGAAGTGAAGGTGGCAGACCACCACTACCTGGCGCCACCGCAGTACGGCGTGTGGCTGCCGCCCAAGCTCCAACACGTGGGGCTGAACCGCTACGAGGCTTACCACTGCTCCTTGTATGTAGGCCCGCAGCTGTGTAGTGCCATGCCCGCCACGCCCTGCGCGGTGACCGTGAGCCCGCTGGTGCGTGCGCTGCTGGAGCACCTGCGCCAACAGCCGCCCGGGCAAGACGCGACGCCCCAGCACCTGCGCCTGCTGCAGGTGCTGCTGGACCAGCTGGTGCTGGCGCCGCGCGCTGGCAGCTACCTGCCCAGCTCCGAAGACCCGCTGCTCAGCGCCGTGTTGCGCCTGCTGGAGGCCAACCCCGGCGATAACCGCTCCTTGCCCGCGCTGGCCCACGCCGCCCACACCACCGAGCGCACGCTCACACGGCGCTGCCAGCGCGACCTGGGCATGTCATTGGCGGAGTGGCGGCAGCGCCTGCGGGTGGTGCGCGCCATGCCGCTGCTGGAGGCGGGGCAGACGGTGGAGACGATTGCGCTGGACCTGGGCTATGGCAGTGCTTCGGCCTTTATCACCATGTTCAAGCGGCTCATGGGCAGCACGCCCGATGAGTACCGCCGAGCGGCGTTGGCCTAGGCTGCGACCTGCGTCGGCGCGCCGCCAAAGCGGCTTTCAGCCTGCTTGCGGAACTCCGAGGGCGTCATGCCCTTGAGCTCCAGAAAACGGCGGTTGAAGTTGGCCACGTTGTTAAAGCCCACGTCGTAACAGATGTTGGTCACATACCGGTCCGAACTCATGAGCAGCTGGCAGGCGCGGTTGATGCGCACGCGGTTCACAAAGTCCGTGTAGGTGTTGCCCGTCGCACGGCGGAAGAAACGCGAGAACCGGCTCTCGCTCATGGCCAGCTCGGCCGCCACCTCGGCCGCCGTTTGTGAATGGGAGGGGTTCTCGGTGATGCGGTTGACGATGGTGTTGATCTGGTCCAGCTCGGCATCGTTTTCCACACCGCGCATTTGCACGTTCGACAACAGGCGGTAGTCGGTGCAGCGTGCCAGGTCGGTCATGAATTCACAAAAGGCCGCCAGGCGCTTGAGGCCGCGCGAGGTCTTGACCGCATGCCAGTGCGCCTCGGCCTGCGCCGACAGGCCAAAAAACTCGATGCCGTGGCGCGCCCGCTCCAACAGCGGCAACACCTCAGCAAACTCGGGAATGCTCTGACAGGCCTGCTCCAACGGTTCGTGGCGGAACTGGATCACCAGGTCGCGCTTGTCCACGCCCTCTTCGGGCACATCGAGCGAGATCCAGTTGTGCGGCAGGCGCGGGCCACACAGGATCAATTGGCCGGGCTCAAACGGCCCAATCCAGTCGCCCACAAACACCTTGCCGGAGGTGGCGGTGATGAGGTGCAGCTCGTACTCGTCGTGGCAGTGCCAGCGCGCCAGCGGCGTGGGGTAACCATGCCCCAGGCAACGGATAAAGCCCACCTCGTCGGTGGGCTCGTAACCCAGCGACGGGTTGCGGTTGTAGTCCGCCTCCAGCTCGGGGGCACGGCGGCGGCTGACTGGACTGCCCAGCTGCGCAAGCGATTGGTGGGTAGCGACCATGGCAACCTCCATCAGAGTAACTTCAACACATCACATTACCAGTATTCGCCGCCCTGCTCAGCCCAGGTGGTTTTCCACAAAACGCAACACGCGTGCATGGGCCACCCGCAGCGCATCGACCAAGGGTGGGCGTGACGCCAGCGGTCCCCACAACACGGGGTCGGCGGCAAACGCGGCCACCGGGTCGGCAGACTCGCAGATGGCGTGTGCCGCGGCCGGATCCATGGCCTGGTCCTGGTAGGTGTAGGCAATCTGCCCCGCATGCCAGCGCTGCAGGTAGGCCAAAAAAAGGGCCGGCAACATGGCCACGCTCTGGATGGACTCGCCGCGCGCCAGGCGCTCGCGGATGGTGGGCGCAATAAAACCCGGAATCTTGGAATACCCGTCCATGGCCACGCGCTGGTTGGTGTCCTGGATGGCGGGGTTGCCAAAGCGGTCCAGCACCACGTCGCGGTACTGGCGCAGGTCCAGCGGGCTGGGGTTCTCGGGGGTGTCCAGCACGGGGATGGTGTCGTCCGTCACATAGTCGTAGGCCATGCGGCGGATGGCAGCGTCATGCGTGCCTTCGTGGATGTACTGGTAACCCACCAGTGTGCCGGCCCAGGCGATGCAGCTGTGGGTGGCGTTGAGCAGGCGGATCTTGGCCTCTTCATACGCGTCCACCGAAGCCACCATTTCCACGCCTACGGTTTCCCATGCGGGGCGGCCGGCAATGAAGTGGTCTTCGATCACCCACTGGATAAAACTCTCACCCATCAGCGCAGCACGGTCGTCCCAGCCGGTGGCCGCTTTCACGCGCTCGGCCACATCGGGCGTGGGGCGTGGGGTGATGCGGTCCACCATGGCGTTGGGGCTGCTGGTATTGGCTTCGACCCAGGCCTGGAGGGCCGTGTCGCCCAGCGCGGCTATGAACTGCAGCAGGCCGCTGCGCGAGCGTTCGCCGTTGTGGCGCAGGTTGTCGCAGTTCATCAGCGTCACCGCGCCAGCACCGGTTTGCATACGTGCGCGCAGGATGCTGACCAGACCACCGTAAATGGTGTGGCCGGCTTGGCCCGCCTTCACCGCCGCCAGGTCGGCGCGCAGGTCGGCAAAGGTGGCCCAGTCGAGCTGGTTTTTCGCATCCAGGTAATAGCCGGCTTCGGTCACCGTGAAAGAGATGATGCGGGTGGCCGGTTCTGCGCCCACCGCGATCAGCGGCGCCAGATCGTCCTGGTAGGGAATGACCTTCTGGATGGACTCGATGCGGGTGTAGCTGCGCTCGCCCTGGGGGGTGACGGTTTCCAGCGTGTAGGCACCGCCCTGGGCCTGCAAAGCGGCCATGGTTTCGGCCATGTCCGGGCGCAGGTTGCCACCGGCGATGGACCAGGTGGTGTCGCCCTGCTGGCGCAGTTCATGGATGTAAAGCGCTTGGTGTGCGCGGTGGAACGAACCCAGTCCGAGGTGAAGAATCGTGTGCATGGTCAGGCGTGAAAAAGGAAAAGGTCAGAGCTCGCGCAAAGGTCGCTCAGAGATCAAACTGGGTGGGCATCATCACGACGTCGCGGATGGTCATGCCACGGGGGCGGGTGAGCATGAACAACACCACATCGGCCACCTCAGACGCCTCCAGCAAACTGCCCTTGGCCTTGGCTTCTTCCAGCTTTTCGGCGGGCCAGTCGGCCAGCAGCGAGGTGATGACAGGCCCCGGCGAAATGGAGCCCACGCGGATGCCGTGTTTGAACACTTGGCGGCGCACGGTCTGCACAAAACAGTTGATGGCCCATTTGGAAGAGGCATAGACCGGCTCCCAGGGCGTGGGAAAGTGCGCGGCCAGCGAGCTGGTGACGATGATGTCGCCCACGCCGCGCTCAATCATGTGGGGCAACACGTTGTGCACGTTTTTCATCACCACATTCACATTCAGGTTGAGCATGCGGTCGATGGCATCGGGATCCGAATCCACCAAGTCGCCGCCCACATAGAGGCCGGCGTTGGCGTGGAACACATCGAGCCGGCCTGCCAGTTCCAACACCCGTGCGAGCAGCGTGGCGCATTGTTTGGCATCGAGCAGGTCCAGCACCAGCGGCAAGGCCTGGGGGCCCAGGGCTGCGCAGGCTTTGTCCAGCGCCGCCTGGTCACGGTCGACCAAGACGACGCGGGCGCCGGCTTCCACCATGGCACGGGCGCTGGCCAGGCCGATGCCAGAGGCGGCACCGGTGACGGCGGCCACTTGGCCTTGCAAGGGAAATGGGGTGTTCTGAGTCATGGTGTGGGGCAATGCGTTCGGGTCAGTGTTTGCCGGCCGCGACCACACGGCCGTTGGCGTCAAACAGGTGGGCGGAGTCACCGTCAATCTGCACGCCCACGGCCGAGCCCACCTGCAGGTCGGTGCGGGTGTTGAGGCGGGCCACGAGTTGGGCGCCCAGGTCGGTGCTCACGTAGATCAGGGTCTCGGCGCCCAGCGCCTCGATCAACTCGACCTTGGCCTGCGCCTGGCCCTGGCCGGGTGCCACGAGCGCAATACTCTCAGGGCGCAGGCCGATCGAACCTAGCGCAGGCACGGCCACACCGGCCACGGTGGTGAGCTGGGGCAGCTTGGCGGCTTCGACCACGTTCATCTGCGGTGTGCCAATGAACTGCGCCACAAACTGGTTGGCCGGGCGGTCGTACAGCTCCAGCGGGGTGCCCACCTGTTCGATGTTGCCGTCGCGCAGCACCACCACACGGTCAGCCAGGGTCATGGCTTCTACCTGGTCGTGTGTCACGTAGATGGTGGTGGCGCCCAGGTCGCGGTGCAGCTTGGCAATCTCGATACGGGTCTGGCCACGCAGCGCGGCGTCCAGGTTGGACAAAGGCTCGTCAAACAAAAATACCTTGGGGGCACGCACGATGGCGCGGCCAATGGCGACGCGCTGGCGCTGGCCACCCGACAGTTCTTTGGGTGTGCGCTGCAGGTAGTCGGTCAGGTTCAAGATCTTGGCGGCGCGGTCGACCTTGTCCTTGATGATGGCCGGATCCACGTTGGCGAGTTTGAGCGCGAAGCTCATGTTTTCGAACACGCTCATGTGGGGGTAGAGCGCATAACTCTGGAACACCATGGCCAGGTCGCGCTTGCTGGAAGGCAGGTGGGTGATGTCGCGGCCGTCGAGTTGCAGGCTGCCGCTGTCGATGGCTTCCAGGCCGGCGATGAGGCGCAACAGTGTGGACTTGCCGCAGCCGGATGGACCGACAAACACCACAAATTCGCCCTGCTGGATGGCTAGGTCAATGCCCTTGATGACACGGTGTTCGCCGAACAGTTTTTCAACGCCGCTGAGTTGGAGGTAAGACATGAAAGAGGTCTCCTGATCTGATCTTTATTAGTTACAAACGTTTGAGTGCCGAACACCCATACCAGGGGTGCCGCAGAACCGGCTTAGCCGGGCTGCTGGCACCGCCCCCTGCAAGGGGGAAAGCGGCCACACGAAGTGGGCAAGCCGGGGGGTGTGCATCACTTCACGGCGCCGAAGGTCAGGCCTTGCACCAATTGTTTTTGGCTGAACCAGCCGAACACCACGATGGGTGCAATGGCCATGAAAGAGGCGGCGGACAGCTTGGCCCAGAAGAGGCCTTCGGGGCTGGAGTAGGAGGCGATCAGTGTGGCCAGCGTGCCGGCCTTGGCGGCGCTCAGGTTGAGCGACCAGAAGGCTTCGTTCCAGCTCAGCACCAGGGTGAGCAAACCAGTGGAGGCCAGGCCGCCCATGGTGAGCGGCAGCAGCACGTAGCGGAACTCGTTCCACAGCGTGGCGCCGTCCATGCGCGAGGCTTCCAGAATCTCGGCCGGAATCTCCTTGAGGTAGGAGTACAACATCCACACCATGATGGGCAGGTTGGACAGCGTGAACACAATCACCAGGCCAGTACGCGTATCCAGCAGGCCGCTGGTTTGCGCCATCACATACACCGGCACCAGCGCGCCCACGGCGGGCATCATCTTGGTGGACAACATCCACATCAGGATGTCCTTGGTGTACTTGCCCTTGAAGAAGGCCATGGCGTACGCAGCTGGGAAAGCCAGCATCAAACCCAGAACGGTGGAGGCCACGCTGGTGATCAGCGAGTTGGTGGCGTAGAGCATGTAATCACTGCGCTCTTGCACGATCTCGAAGTTCTCCAGCGTGGGCGTGAAGAACACCAGCGGCGGCACCGAGATGGCTTGCAACTCGGTTTTGAAAGCCGTGAGCACCAGCCAGCCCAGGGGGAAGAACAGCATGAAGGTGACCACCCACGCCGTGAGCGTGCGCAGCCAGAACAGCCAGGAAAAAGTTTTGCGTTGTGTCATGGGAATGTGCTCACTTGTCCAGGTTTTTGCCAACCATGCGGATCAAAAAGACCGCGGCAATATTGGCCAGCACCACCGCAAACAGGGCACCGGCCGAAGCCACACCGGCGTCAAAGTTCAGCAGCGCCTGCTTGAAGATCAGGAAGGCCACGTTGGTGCTCGCGTCGCCCGGGCCGCCACCGGTGGTGGTGTAGATCTCGGCAAACACGCTGAGCAAAAAGATCATTTCAATCATCACCACGATGGCCACCGAACGTGCCAGGTGCGGCAGGTACAGGTAACGCAGCTGCTGCAGGTAGTTGGCGCCGTCCATGCGTGAGGCTTCGAGCTGCTCGCGGTTCATGCTTTGCAGCGAGGTGATGAAAATCAGCGTGGCAAATGGCAACCACTGCCAGGACACGATGATGATGACGCTGAACAGCGGGAAGTCGGTGAGCCAGTCCACCGGCGTGCCGCCAAAGAAGATCCACACCTGCGCCAACACGCCGTAGATGGGGTTCATCATCATGTGTTTCCACAGCAGCGCATTCACCGTGGGCATCACAAAGAAGGGCGAGATGAGCAGGATGCGCACCAGACCGCGGCCCGGAAAGGGCTCGTCGATCAGCAGCGCAATCAGCGTGCCCAGCACCACGGTGATGAGGATCACGCTGCCCAGCAGCAGCAAGGTGTTCATGACGGCCGTGCCAAAGGACGGGTCGGTCATGAAGTATTCGAAATTCTCCAGACCGATAAAGCCCGTCTGTTCCGGCTGCATCAGGTTGAAGCGAATGACCGAGAAATAAATGGTCATCACCAGAGGCACGATCATCCACAAGAAGAGTGAGATGACGGCCGGTGCCATGAGGGCACGGGGTATGAAGCGGTTCATGGGGAGCCTCGCGGGCAAATTTGCGGAAAAGGGCGCGCAGGTTGCCCCGCGCGCCTAAAGTCAAGCTACCGGAGAGAGATGCTTACTTGTAGTAGCCAGCCTTCTTCATTTCGCGGTCTGCCGCGACTTGAGAAGCCTTCAGGGCCGCGTCCACCGAGGTCTTGCCAGCCAGGGCTGCGCTCATTTGCTGACCCACGGTCGCGCCAATCGCCTGGAACTCGGGGATGGCAGCAAACTGCACACCGACGTACGGGCTCTTGGGCAAGGTGCTGTCATTGGGGTTGGCAGAGTCAATCGCGGCTTTTTCAGCAGCGGCAAACTTGGCAGCCTTCATGAACTCGGGGTTGGCGTAGGTGCTCTTGCGGGTACCGGTGGGCACGTGGGCCCAGCCATTGGTCTTGGCCACCAGCTCGATGTATTCCTTGGAGGTTGCCCAGGTCACAAACTTGGTGGCTGCGTCCACTTTCTTGGTGCCCGAAGGAATGGCCAGCGCCCAGGCCCACAACCAGTTGGCACCCTTGGGTGTCACGGCCGTTGGTGCTTGTGCAAATGCCACCTTGTCAGCCACCTTGGACTGCTTGGGGTCGGTGATGAAAGACGCTGCGATGGTCGCGTCGATCCACATGCCGCACTTGCCTTCGTTGTACAGCGCCAAAATTTCGTTGAAGCTGTTGGCAGAAGAGCCGGGAGGGCCGTAGTTCTTCAGCAGGTCCACGTAGAAGTTGATGGAATCCTTCCAGGGCTTGCTTTCCAGTTGGGGCTTCCAGCTGGTGTCAAACCACTGACCACCGTTGGTGTTCACCAGCGTGGTCAGGAAGGCCATGTTGTCACCCCAGCCTGGTTTGCCGCGCAGGCAGATGCCGTACACGCCGTTCTTGGGATCGTGGATCTTGGCGGCCAGGGCCTTGATGTCGGTCCAGGTGGGCTTGTCAGCCACTTTGATGCCAGCCTTGTCTGCCAAGTCCTTGCGGTACATCAGCATGGAGGATTCGCCGTAGAAAGGCACGGCAAACATCTTGCCGTCGACCGACAGGCCGTTGCGCATGGCGGGCAGGATGTCGTCTGCATCGTACTTGGCGTCGGTCTTCAGCTCTTGCAGCCAACCCTTTTTGCCCCAGATCGGGGTTTCGTACATGCCGATGGTCATCACATCGAACTGGCCGCCCTTGGTGGCGATGTCGGTGGTCACGCGCTGGCGCAGCACGCCTTCTTCCAGGGTCACCCACTTCAGTTTGATGTCGGGGTTGGCGGTTTCGAAGTTCTTGCTGAGCTTCTGCATTTCGATCATGTGGCCGTTGTTCACGGTGGCCACGACGAGTTCTGTCTGCGCAAAGGCGGCGCCAGCCACCAAACCAAAGGCCAAAGCGAGAGATGCTTTGAGTTTCATGAATCTGTCTCCTGTTGTTGAAAGTCCGGGGTCATCAGCCAATGCCTAGCGATGCATCGACAGGGCTGAATAGTAGAAGTCCCCCCCCCGGGGGGTTGATACTTTTGGCACGATTGCATGTATTTCCATGCGCCAACTAGCTAGGGTTTTCCCACATACACGCCAGAACGTATTGATATTGGGAAATTTTGGCGAAGTTCGGCCTGAGGGTTTTACCCCAGCCCACGGGCTGCAGCAAGCCGGCGCAGCCCCTCGTCAAAAGGGGCTTGGACACCCCATCTACAGATGTTTAGGTAATTAAGAACTGAGAAAACAGTAGTTCCTGTTTTAACGACGCACTTCCAGAATCCACCCCATCGCACTGTTGCGTTGCTTTTTTTGGAGTGTTGTTATGGCCCACCGCCGTCTTGTTTTGAACCTGGCCCTTGCCACCGGCCTGCTGGCCACTGCCGCCAGCAGCTTTGCCCAAAAGTCGGTCGAGCTGCTCAATGTGTCGTATGACCCGACGCGGGAGCTGTACGTGGAATTCAACGCCGCCTTTGCCAAACACTGGAAAGCCAAAACCGGCCAGGACGTGAGCATCAAACAAAGCCATGGCGGTTCGGGCAAACAGGCCCGCTCCATCATCGACGGCCTGGAGGCCGATGTGGCCACGCTGGCCCTGGCCGGCGACACCGACGCCGTGGCCAAAAACGGCGGCTGGATCAACAAGGACTGGCAAAAGCGCCTGCCGCACAACGCCTCGCCTTACACCTCCACCATCGTGCTGGCCGTGCGTGAAGGCAACCCCAAGGGCATCAAGGACTGGGACGACCTGATCCGCCCCGACGTGAAGGTGATCACGCCCAACCCCAAAACCAGCGGTGGCGCCCGCTGGAACTACCTGGCGGCCTGGGAATTTGCCAAGCGCAAGTTCGGCAGTGACGCCAAAGCCAAGGAATTTGTGACCAAGCTGTTTGCCAACGTGCCGATTCTGGACACCGGCGCGCGCGGCTCCACCATCACCTTTGCCCAGCGCAACCAGGGCGACGTGCTGATCGCCTGGGAGAACGAGGCCTATTTGCTGGAAAAGGAATTTGGCGCCAAGTTTGACGTCGTCGCCCCCAGCCTGAGCATCCTGGCCGAACCCGCTGTGGCCGTGGTGGACAAAAACGTGGACAAAAAGGGCACCCGCGCCGTGGCCACCGCCTACCTGGAGTACCTGTACACCGAAGAAGGCCAGGACATTGCGGGCAAAAACTTCTACCGCCCCGCCGTCTCGGCCAAGGCCCAGGCCAAGTACGCCAAGCAGTTCCCCAAGATCAACCTGTTCACCATCGACCAGGCCTTTGGCGGCTGGGACAAGGCGGACAAAGAACACTTTGCCGACGGCGGCAGCTTTGACCAGATCTACACCAAAAAGTAATCAAATTGGCCTCTGGCCCTTATGGAGTATGCGCAAGCAGCTCCTAATTAAATAGCAAAATCACCTCAGGGAGCGTTTTCATGTCGGTACTTTTGATTGCGGGCAGCCCTTCGGAGCGCTCGCGCACCGCCGCCCTGCTGGAGGCCACGGGCCAACGGCTGGAGGCGCGTGGTGTGCAGGTGGACCGGCTGCGCGTGCGGGACCTTTCACCCCAGGCCCTGCTGCTGGCCGACTTTGGCCACCCCTCCATCAGCCAGGCTGCGGGCCAGGTGGCGCGGGCGGACGTGGTCATCGTCGCCACGCCGGTCTACAAGGCGGCCTACAGCGGCGTGCTCAAGGTGTTTTTGGACCTGCTGCCGCAGGACGGTTTTAAAAACAAGGTGGTGTTGCCCCTGGCCACCGGCGGCAGCCCGCACCACATGCTGGCGCTGGACTACTCGCTGCGCCCAGTGCTGCAGTCGCTGGGGGCCAAACACATCCTGCCCGGCATCTACGCCACCGATGCGCAGGTTGCAGTGTCGGAAAGCGGCAGTTACCAGGTCGGCACCGACATCGGGCGCCGGCTGGACGACGCCGTGAACACCCTGGTGACCGAAACCCTGCAGCCCGGCCTGGCCATAGCCGCCCGGTTTGCGCCGGTGGCGTTTTCGCAGGTGCAGTACAGCTCCTGAGCCCTCCACCCTTCATTTACTTTTTTCAGGAATCCCCATGTCCATCCAAGCCATCAACGTCCGCAACCAGTTCAAGGGCAAAGTCCGCGAAATCATCCGTGGCGACGTCGTCTCCGAGATCGATGTCGAAACCCCCTGGGGCATCGTCACCTCGGTCATCACCACCCGCTCGGTCGACGACCTGCAACTGCAGATCGGCTCCGACGTCGTGGCCCTGGTCAAATCGACCGAGGTGTCCATCGCCAAGCTGTGATCTGAGGGGGGCGGCGCGAGCCGCTAAGCTAGGCCGGTTGTCAACCACCGCGCCCGCCCAGCATCGCCCCCCATGTCCAAGATCGGCTTTCTCGTCATCGCCTTCACCGCGCTGGTGCTCATGGTGTTATCGGTATGGCGCGAACGCCGCAGCGAGGGGTGGCGCAGCCGGGGCCTGTGCCACCAATGTGGTGCCCACCTGGGAGCGGACGCCAAGTCCGTTCCACTTCGCTTCATGAGCCGCGGCAATACGGTGCGTATCTGCGGCGGCTGCGCCAAAGAGCGACACATTCAGCGCTGGATGTTGGCCAGCTTCGCGCTGGTGGCGCTCATCGCACTGGCCATTTGGTGGTCGCTGCAACGCAGCTAATCCGTCTACACCACCGACTGGGGCCGTTCGATCATGTGTTGGTAGACCATGCTCTGCAGCAGCATCTGGTCGTTGGGGTCCAGCGCTACAAACTGCAGGCCAAAGTGGGCCAGCGAGGTGCCGCTTTGTTTGAGCGTCTCATCGTCAAACACCGTGCGCACCATAGCCGCCACAGACAGTTCGGCCTCTATGTTGTGGAGCTTGAGCTTGAAGCTGAGCCGCAGGGTGTCACCGGTCTCGGCCATGGTGCGCCGCCCGTCCAGCAAGGCGCCATTGGCACTTAAATTGGAAATCACGGCGGTGTGTTCGGTCGTGTCGCCCTGTTCGGCGCGAACCTTCACGATGATTTTGGTTTTGACACGGGCGGCCTTGCGGATCACGGTGCCCTGGATTTTTTTGGGAAAGGAAATGTGCAGGTAGCTGTAGGGCACCCGGCACACCCGCTGCACATCGCAGGCAAAACCAAACGCGTTCTGGCCTGAGAAGACCCGCATGATGAGCTGGTCGCCAGGCATTACCTGCATGGGCACACTGCCGCCCGTGGTGGGCGCCGTGATCAGCAAACTTTGGTCTTGCAGGTACCCAATCAGCTTGACCGGGCTGCGCTCGGTAGAAACCGTGGCGGGGGGCTGCACCTGCAGGCGGTCGCCCACCTTCAGGTTCATGGCGTCAAAAGGGAAGGTTTCCTGTGGCGTGCTGCCTGCGGCTTCTGCCGTGGTCTGGCCCTCATCGCGACTCTCAGACGGTGCGTCTGCCCCCCAATCGCGCGGCTCAACTTGCAAGCTATTCATCGTGTGTGGTGTGAAGTGGGTCTACACAACCACTGTACGCGAGGAATAGCCCCCGCGTTTACGCCGCCTTCTGTTTGCGCACGGTGAACTGGTTCACCGGTCGCTCCAGCCCCAGGTTTTCGCGCAGGGTGCTGCCTTCGTATTTCGTGCGGAACAGGCCGCGGCGCTGCAGCTCGGGGATGACCAGGTCGACAAAGTCGTCTAGCGACTCGGGCAGCACAGGCGGCATGACGTTGAATCCATCGGCTGCGCCGTTCTCAAACCAGCTTTGAATTTCGTCGGCAATCTTCTCGGGCGTGCCCACCACCACCCAGTGGCCACGCGCACCGGCCAAATACTCGTAGAGCTGGCGCACGGTGAGCTTGTCGCGGCGGGCCAGTTCCAGCACCACGTGGGCGCGGCTGTTGCGGCCCAGGGGCGGCTGCGGGATGTAGGGCGGCGGGGCATCCAGGTCCCAGGTACTGAGGTCTTCACCGGGCCAGAAGGGTGCGATGGTGCTCAGACCCACCGAGGGGTGGATGAGCTTTTGCAATGCTGCCCACTTGGCATCGGCCTCTTCCTGCGTGCGGCCCACCACGGGCGAGATGCCGGGCAGCACCAGCAGCTGTTCGGGCCGGCGGCCGTACTTGGCGAGGCGGCCTTTCACATCGGCATAAAACGCTTGCGCCTCGGCCAAGCTGGTCCAGGCGGTAAAGATGGCTTCGGCGGTGGCGGCAGCCAGTTCCTTGCCAGGCTCGGACGAGCCGGCCTGCACGATGACCGGGTAACCCTGGGGCGAACGTTCGATGTTGAGCGGGCCTTTGACCTTCAGGTGTTTGCCCACGTGGTTCAGTGTGTGCAGCTTGGCCGGGTCGAAGTACACACCGCTGGCCGGGTCGCGGCTGAAGGCGTCGTCTTCAAAACTGTCCCACAGGCCCTTCACCACATCGACAAACTCGTGGGAGCGTTCGTAGCGGGTTTCCGGGTCGGGGTGTTTGTCCAGGCCAAAGTTGCCATAGACGTTCTCGGCGCTGGTGGTCACCACGTTCCAGGCCGCACGGCCCTTGCTGATGTGGTCCAGCGAGGCAAACTTGCGTGCCAGCAAATACGGGTCTTCGTAGGTGGTGGAGGCGGTGGCCACAAAACCAATGTGTTTGGTCACCGCGGCCAGCGCGGCCCATAGCGTCACCGGCTCAAAGTGCGATACCCGGCCCTGGCGGCTGAAGGCTTCGTCATCGCCCTCAAACCAGAGGCCCGGGCTGTCGGCCACAAACACCTGGTCAAACAGGCCGCGCTCGGCGGTTTTGGCAACCTCGATGTAGTGGTCAATGTTGGTGCCCGAGTCGATTTGTGACCCGGGGTGGCGCCAGGCGGCGATGTGGTGGCCGGTGGCCATGATGAATGCGCCCAGGCGCAGTTGGCGTTGTGACATGACAGTTCCTTGTAGGTATGAAGATGTGAAAAGAAGGGGCCGGTGATGCCGGGGTCAGGTGTTGCTGGCGCCTGGCTTCCAGGCGGTCAGGCGGCGCTCGGTCACTTGCAGCAGCGCGTTAAAGACCACGCCAATCAGCGTGATGGCGATGATTCCGAAGTACATGTCGGCAATCAAAAAGCTGTATTGCGCGTAAATGATGAGGTAGCCCAGGCCCGACTTGGCGCCCACCATCTCGGCCGCCACCAGCACCAAAATAGAGGTGGCGCTGGCCAGGCGGATACCCACAAAAATGGTCGGTACCGAGGCCGGCAAGATGACCTTGAGGAACAGTTGCCGCGCACTCGCCCCCATGGTGCGAGCCGACTTGATGAGCAGCGGGTCCACCTGTTTGACGGC
Organism: Rhodoferax sp. XS2R6; assembly: GCF_056521365.1. Lineage (NCBI taxonomy): Bacteria > Pseudomonadati > Pseudomonadota > Betaproteobacteria > Burkholderiales > Comamonadaceae > Rhodoferax > Rhodoferax sp. XS2R6. The sequence continues at coordinate 202,632 of NZ_JBWMAY010000005.1, forward strand.
GGCAATGGTGTTGAGCAACAGCGGCCAGGAGCAGGCGTAGACCACCATGGCCACCTTGGATACCTCGCCAATGCCCAGCAACAAAATGAAGACGGGCAGCAGGGCCAAGGCAGCCGTATTGCGCAACAGCTCGATGAGCGGATTCAGGAAATGGCCCAGGCTCCGGTACCAGCCAATCGCCAGGCCCAGTGGCACGGCGTACACCACGGCAATGGCAAAACCACCCGCAGCACGCCCCACGCTGGCCGAGGTGTGCTGCCAGAGCTGGCCATTCAAGGCCAAGGCCCAGCCTGCGGCCAGCACTTCGCTCAGCGGCGGAAAGAAGGCCGGGTCGGTCAGCTCCAGCCGCGGGGCCAACTCCCACCATGCAGCCAGCGCAATGATCAGCGCGGAACGCCAACCCAGGTTCAGCACCTGGCGCAGCAAGCGCAGCCATGGCGCGGGTGGGGCCAATACCAGCGGGGCATTGCCCGCGGTCAACGAAACATCAGACATGGAAACTCTCCTTGCGGGCGGGTAGGGTTGCGATACGGGCACGGCGCTGCTGGCGTGCGGCGGCCACCTCGTCGTGCAACAGGGACCAGATTTGGTGGCGCAGCTCGCCAAACAGGGGCAGTGAGCGCACGTCGGGTGTGTCGGCGCGCAGGGTGTCGGGGATGTCCACAATCTCTTTGATACGCCCGGGGCGCGAGGTCATCACCGCCACGCGCTGGCCCAGCACCACCGCCTCGTCAATGCCATGGGTGATGAACACAATGGTCTTGCCGGTGCGGTGCCAGATGTCCACCAACTCCTCTTGCAGGGTCTCGCGGGTTTGGGCATCCAGCGCGGCAAAAGGCTCGTCCATCAGCAGCACCTCCGGCTCGTAGGCCAGGCTGCGCGCAATGGCCACGCGTTGTTTCATACCACCCGACATTTCGTGTGGGTAGTGGCGGGCAAAGGCGCTCAGGCCCACCAGGTCCAGATAAGCCGCGGCCTTGGCACGGCGCTCGCTGCGGCCCAGGCCTGCAATCTCCAGGCCAAAGGCCACGTTGTCCAGGGCCGTGAGCCAAGGAAACAGCGCGTACTGCTGGAACACCACACCGCGGTCCCGGGCCGGGCCGGTGATGGGTTTGCCATCAATGAGCACACGGCCACTGGTGGGCAGGGTCAGCCCGGCCAACAGGTCCAACAGCGTGGACTTGCCGCAACCACTGGGGCCCACCAGCACCAAAAATTCGCCTGCACGCACATCGAGGCTGACGTTGTCCAGCGCTACAAACCGTTGGGCGGCCCCGCCCTCTTCGGCGCGCACCGTGAACTCCTTGTGCACCTGCTCAAAACGGATCTTGGCGGTACTCATTTGGCAGCCACCTTGGCGCCATTGGCGTAGGGGTTGAAGGCGTTGGTGTACAGGTCGGTCGGTTTGATCTGGCCGGCCTTCACGATCTGTTCCTTCACCAGCCAGTCGATCCAGACCTGCAGGTCTTTGTCCAGCACCAGGCCGCCCGTGGAGGGAACGCCCGTGCTCTTCCAGTACTGGATGGCATCGGCGCTTTCGGCACGGCCACGCGCCTTGATGATTCCTTCGAACGTGCTGCGCACTTGGGGCGCCGGTGTGACACGCGCCCACTCGATGGCACGGGCAATCGCACTCACCAGATGTTTGGACGCCTTGGGGTTTTGCTCAATGAACTTGGTACGCAGCACATAAGAGCCTGCGGTGAAGTTGCCAAACAGGTCGCGGTCGGTGAACAGCGGGCGGATGCCGCCACGCTCCAGTGCCTTGTCGCGCAAGATGCCGCCCAGCGTGGTCACCTCCACCTGGTTTTGGCGCAGGGCCTGTTCACCCGTCACCGGTGGGGTGATGACGAAGGTGACCTGTTTGGCCTCTTCGTCCGTCACCTTGTTGCGCTCCAGGTACTCGCGCACGATGAAGTCGTGGTGCGCGCCCAGGGTGTTCATGGCCACTTTTTTGCCCAGCAGGTCGCGGGCGGTTTTGATGGGGCTGTCGTTCTTGACGTAGTAACCGCTCCAGGTGTTGTCGTCCACGCCGTAGTAACCAATCACCGCTTTCACCGGCGCACGCTTGGCAATCAGCTTGACCAGCGCGCCGTTGAAGGCGCCACCAATGTCAATGTCGTTGGTCACCACCGCCTGCACGTCTTGCGGGCCACTGATGGTGTTGCCCACCCACTTGGGCTTGAGGGGGGCCAGGTAGCCCAGGTGGTCAGCCAGTTCGATCCACACCACGGTGCCCACGCTGCCCTGGTAACGGATCTCCGAGACCTCCAGAGCCTCTTGGGCCCACGCGGTGGCGCTAAAGCCGAGTGCCACGGCGGTGGCAGTTAAAAGTTTGAAAAGTGGTCGCATGCAAAGTCCTTATCGGTTGGTGATGGGAGTGCAGCGTAAAGACGGCACATGCCAACAACAACGAAGAAAAACACGCTTGCTTATGCGGGCTTGCGCAGCGCATATCGACATGCGAATTGCGCGCTTCGCAAGGGCGCATTGGCTTCCTACGATGGCAGCGCCTTCTCGCTTTTCTTGTCTTTCAACGCTGTCTCACCAAGGAGTTTTCATGTCTGCTGTCTTGCAACATCCCCACATCACCACCGCCGCTGCCATCGAGGTGCGTCCCCTGGCTGGTCGCATTGGCGCGGTCATCCACGGCGTGCGCCTCTCGGGCCAGTTGCCCCCCGCCACCTTTGCCGCCATCCACCAGGCGCTGCTCAAACACAAAGTCATCTTTTTCCACGGCCAGCAGCACCTGGACGATGCCGAGCAGCAGGCCTTTGCCAGCCTGTGGGGCGATGTGGTGGCCCACCCCACGGTGCCCTCGCGCAGCGGCACCCATATCCTGGAGCTGGACTCCAACCATGGTGGGCGCGCCAACTCCTGGCACACCGACGTGACCTTTGATGCGGACTACCCCAAGGTGTCGGTGCTGCGCGGGGTGACCATTCCCGAATCGGGTGGCGACACGGTGTGGGCCAACACTGCTACGGCCTACGACGAGCTGCCCGAAGAACTCAAGGCCCTAGCCGACAAGTTGTGGGCCGTGCACAGCAACGACTACGACTACGCCGCCACGCGTGTGGAACCCGATGACGCTGGCGCGCAGCACTACCGCGAGGTTTTCCGCGCCCGCCTGATCGAAGCCCAGCACCCGCTGGTGCGCGTGCACCCAGAGACTGGTGAACGCACATTGGTGGCGGGCCACTTCATCAAACGCCTGGTGGGCTACAACACGCACGACTCGGACCGCCTGTTCGAGGTCTTCCAGCACCACATCACGCGCCTGGAGAACACCGTGCGCTGGCAATGGACCACGGGTGATGTGGCGATCTGGGACAACCGCGCTACCCAACACTACGCCATCAACGACTACGGCCAGCAGCACCGCGTGGTGCGCCGCGTGACCGTGCGCGGCGAGGTGCCGGTGTCGGTGGATGGCCGACGCAGCTTTGCGGTAGGCAGCAGCACACAGCCTGCGCAGACCGCCTGATGAGCGGTTTTCTGGAGCGCAACGCCTTTCTGCTGCGCTTTGCGCTGCTGTCCCTGTTCATGGGCATCAGCGTGGGCCTGGCCAAGTTCACCACCACGCTGTATGCGCTGGAGCTGGGTGCCCAGGGCTGGCTGCTGGCCGCCATGGCCGGTGCCCAGTCGGTGGGCATTGTGTTCACCAGCCTGCCGGTGGGCTTCTGGGTGGAGCGTTTTGGCCCGGCGCGCCTGTTTGTGGCGGGCAGCTGGGCCATGGGCGTGTTGTATGTGCTGATACCGGCAGTGCCAGACGCCCTTTACCTGTTACTGCTCACGGCGCTCATCAGCTTCTTGATGCCACTGCGTTTTGTCTCGCTCAACACCGTGTTTATGGTGGCGCTGGAGCGCCTGGGCCAGGGACGTGCGGGCTGGCAGCGCGGGGCGCATATGTCGGGCATGTTTTTGCTGGGGCCGGTGCTGGCGGCGGCCGCCATTCCGGCGCTGGGGCACGCGGGTAGCTACTGGCTCATTGGCGCCATGTTTTTTGCCACCGCCTTGCTGGCGGCACCGGTGCTGAACCACCACCCACAAACCGCCACCGGCAACGCACCGCGTATGCCCATGTTGCAGTCGGTGCGCGCCCTGTGGCAGGTGTCCGAGGTGCGGGCACTGGCCGCGCAAGAGTGTGCGGTGCAGGCCGCGCATATGTACTACGCCTTCTACATCGTGGTGATTGCGGTGCAGCAGCTGGGGCTGCCGGCCCTGGGCGCGGGCAGCTTGGTGGCCGTGCAAGGCGCCAGCTTTATTGCTGCGCTGTTGCTGCTGGGCCCGGCGGTCAGCCGCTTGGGCCCGCGCGCCACGGTGCTGGGCGGGGGCGCACTGGCCGTGCTGGCCCTGCTGCTGTTGGCGCTGGCGCAGCACATGGCCTGGCTGTGGGTGGGCGGCGCGCTGTTGGGTGTGGGCCTGGGGCTGCTGCAAATCCACACCCTCACGCAATTTGCCCAGGTGGGCGCACGGCTGGGGCGCGGCCGGGTGTCGGGCCTGAGCGCGCTGGCCGGGCCCAGTGGCGGCCTGGTGGGTGGACTGCTGGGCGGCACGCTGGGGGCCGTGGTGGGGCTGCAGACTGTGTTCTTGCTGTTTGTGCCCGTGTTTGCGGGCGTGGCCTGGCTGGCCTACCGGCAGCCAGCACGGGCTCAGATGATTTCGGCGTAAGGAATCAATTTCTTGTTCTTTTGAGTTTTGAGGGACTCCCCGTAGAGTCAGAGCCTCACCGGCCATCTAACCCTCATTTACAAGCCAAATTGGCCTGTAGCCCCCGCAGAATATGCGCGAGCAGCTTCTGTTTTGATAGCAATCACATGAACTTTCAGCAACTCCGATCCGTCCGCGAAGCCGTGCGCTGCGGCTACAACCTGACCGAGGTGGCCAGCATGCTGCACACCTCGCAGCCCGGCGTGAGCCGGCAGATCCGCGAACTGGAGGAAGAGCTGGGGGTGGAGATTTTTGGCCGTGCTGGCAAGCGGCTCACGGGGCTCACACCGCCGGGCAAAGACCTGCTGCCCATCGTCGAACGCTTGCTGCTGGACGCGGACAACCTCAAGCGCGCCGGGCAAGACTACAGCGCCCAACTGGAAGGCCAGCTGTCAGTGGCCGCCACGCACTCGCAAGCGCGCTACGCGCTGCCGCATGTGGTGAAGGATTTTCGCGACCAGTTTCCCAAGGTCACGCTGCACCTGCACCAGGGTTCGCCCAAGCAGGTGGCGGCCATGCTGCTCTCGGGCGAGGCCGACATTGGTGTGGCCACCGAGGCGCTGGCCGATTACCCGCAACTCGTCACCCTGCCTTGCTACCGCTGGACGCACAGCATCGTGGTGCCCCCCGGCCACCCCCTGCTGGCGCAAGACGGGCCGGTGACGCTGGAACAACTGGCGCGTTATCCCATCATCACCTACGAGCTGGGCTACACCGGCCGCGCACACATCGACAACGCCTTTGCCACCGCCGGCCTACGGCCCGAGGTGGTGCTGACCGCGATGGACGCCGACGTGATCAAGACCTATGTGGAGCTGGGCATGGGCGTAGGCATCGTCGCATCGGTGGCAGTGGACGAGGAACGCGATGCACACCTGCGCATCCTCGACGCGGGCCACCTGTTCCAGGTGAACGTGACGCGGCTGGGTCTGCGCCGAGGGGCTTGGCTGCGGGGGTATGCCTATCGCTTTATTGAGACGTTTGTGCCTACGCTTAGCAAGGATGTGGTGGCGAAGGCGTTGGTAAACGAGGCGCCGCTGGAAGTGTGAGTTAGCGCCAGTGCCGTAAGCACGGCGCTGGGTTTAAAGCGGGGAGCGGGCCAGATAGTGAGACTTTCGCTGATCGGGATTGATCCGCTTTGCTGCACTCTGGGCGGTCATGTGCGCAGCATCTGTCCACGTTTCCTGGGGCGCGACCTACGCCGGACCGGAGCTCTCGGGCTATCGCCGACCGGCATGCGTTTGTCCAAATCCAGCGTCATCTCCCGCGCTTGCGGCATATTGAACTCCAGCATGCGCTCAAATAGCATCGACCCAGCAGCTCGCTCCCTCGCTCCCATATCTTGAAGCTGCAAGGCGATATCTAGCAGCCACTCAGTACTCAAATACCACGACGTGGCGATGTTGCCCATCTGGTCGCCTGCGGTGTCAAGCAGTACATGGGCCACCCGACACACCCGCTCAGGCTCTGCGGCTACCAACTTGACTAACAATTCAGGGAGGCGCTCCGCGCGGCCGTTTTTCAGCACGTTGGGGTAAGCCGCAAACGCGTCTAGCAACTCTCGGGTTTCTGTGTCAGCGACAAAGCCATCGTTTAAAAAGACTGCCGACAAAGCATTTAGAACGGGTTCGTCGCTAGTGCAAAGCAGTTGCAACAGGAGAGGATGAACAACAGGCCTAGTAACTGGCGCATGCCAAAGATGGGCCACGCTATGTGCCAGGCCAATTGTGGTCAAAGGCGAACCGCCGGCTACAAGTGAGTAAGCAAGCTCACGCGGCCAGCTCTCCGCGGGGAATTGTGCGTGTCGCAAGCCGACCAATTCACCTGCACCTTGGCTGTTCTTTGCGTCACCCAAATTACGCATGACCCACCGCTGTACTGATGCAGCGGAAGCCCAACGGTAGGCATGAGCAACGAAGTGAACCCAGGCAGGCCCGCTCACTACGGCAGGTACTCCATCAACTAGCTTGTCGACCAGCAATTCAGCTCGCAAGCGTTCCGCCATCCCCAGACTTAATAATTCTCGTGGGAGTAGCGCCTCCCACACTTTTGGGGATTCAGTTCGTGTCGTATGTCGTTCGAGAATTTCGAGCCAGCGCTCAATGCGTGGTGGCTCTGAAGATAGGCATGATGCCGTAAGAGCACTAAGCACCGGATAGTTCCCACTCGGGAGTGCAGCTATCGATCCATGACCCCACAGTACCGAAGACTGGTTGTCCTCGGAGTCACTTCTACCATCTTGGTCAGATTCGGGCGTGATCGGATTCAGCCAGCGCTCCAAGCGATCAATCAAGGCGTCTGAAACTGGGGTTTCTTTGCTAGCGACGCTCGCCAATGCGTACGCGGCATCATGTCGAAAATCTGCACCAGTAAACCCTTTGTCTTCGAGCTCGGCCACTAAGGAATAAAACGCGGAGGCCGTCAGGCCGGCCGGCACCAGTTCGCGCAATACAGCAGCAACCGGAATCTCGTTGCGTCCCGGAGCGAGAGCCTGCACGATTCGAAGTGCCTTAGCTGGGTCCTTCTTTGCGAGGTTGGCCAGTTCGCGCGCCGCCTGGATCGCCCCCCCTTTCATGATGAACCGTGGATGGTCCCATGCAGACTCATCCGTCAATTCATTAAATAGGTTTAGGACATCGGCATCTGTAGCCTTCTCCATCTGTTCTGCGCTTACGGGGCTTCCAATCCACTGCATCCCCGTGTACTGGATGTCATGGTTCTTCAAGCTAGGGAATGCACGCTCCTCTTCGTCTACTAGCCGTTTCAGGTCGGAGCTGCGCTGGGCAACTGGCACTGCGCGCAATAGCTGCAAGCGATGCTGTCGTGCTGATTGGAGTCTTCGGTGTCGAACGCTGGCGTCAGCATCTGCTCGCGCCGAGTCTGTGTAATATTGCCAATCGATAAGCATCGCTTCAAGACATGCAAGGCAGGCATTGTCGAGAAAGGGGCTTATGCCTGCGATCAGAGCAATACTTTCCTTATGAACATCGGTGTAAGGGCCGAGTACCAGTCGCCTAGAGTCAGCGATCAAATACTCAAATACTCGTAACGCAAAGAGACTGCAAAGTCGGACTCGGCCGATGGACAACAGTCGATGTATGACTAATAGCTCTGAGTCTGCATGCAAATCGGCAAAGTCAAGATAGCCTGCAGGATCAGTCTCCGCCCATGCTTGCAAGGCCAATTGGACCGCACGCAATAGCGGACGCTCCTGGCGTGACTCTTCGTCGTCCAGTTCTTGAAAGGCCAATCCGCGACTTTGCCGATACCCAACCACAACACCCGGCGCATCGGATGTGCAGAGGCACAAGCCTTCGATTAGCAGTGGCCATATAGATAAAACGAAAGGCTTTGGGGAAGCCTCAGCGATTGCTTCCAGATCGTGGAACTGACGCGCCTCAAGAATTGCCTGAACACCCTGGGATACATCCGCGGCAATGGCCTCGTCGCTGGGGCCCCCATGTAATTGCGCCTTGGCGGAGTCAATTTGACGCTTGAACCATGCCTCCACGAGTCTTGGTGCTTCTTCTGGTACGGCCGCACTCACCACGCCTGCTAGGTGTCTTATGGCCCATTCGGAAATTGGCGTTCGTCCAGTAATCATGACGAGGCTGTCTAGCCATAGACCTATTCGCGGCACCACGTCTCCGACGCCCAGCACCTGCCAGCTCAACACGTCTCGGGTTTGGCTAGATAGCCAGTACCGGCATACTAGGTCAACGACGGCGTCTGCGTCAAAGTGCAAGGCCTGCCGAAGCAACGGCAACAACACCTGGGCTTGGTCGTCTGCCAGAGACATCAAAGCGGGGAGGTGTATTGGCGCTAGAACTGAAAACCATCCCGGGCTTCCGACTGCGGCCCCAATAAATCTAGGCAGAAACCACTTGTCCGCCATCGCTTGCTCTACCAGACGCTTCTCAGCGGGCAGCGGTGCCGTCTGTCGCCCCAAAAATTCGATCAGAAGCATCTTTAGATGCGGTCGCAGGTCAGCTGCCCACAGTCTGCCGATCTCTACCCCGTAGTCCTCAGGACTTGCAATGCGGAAGTATCCGAGGGCATGCCACAACTGCGGGCGGATGCGCAGGCTGCTTTGCTGGGTTCGCACGGTTTCGGTAAGGCTACCACTCTCCTCAAGAAAGCTGCGTGCTCGGACAAATTCGTACAGCGTTTGGTGCCGAAACTCCACCCGCCCAGGGCCATGATCCAGGCGCAGCAGTCCAATCGCCGCTAGCGCCTGAATCTCCGCGAAATAGTCCTCTACTACTGCCAATGGCAGCCCAAGCACCTCGCGGTCTGCCATCAGTTTCGCCAAATGCCGTAGCGTGGCCCTGCGCTTCCCAGTGGCATCGCTGAGCACCAGCGTCTCCCATTGCTTTTCCAGTAGTCCCTGGAAACTCTTCAGAGCCGCCGGCTCAGTTGCTCCTTCAAGCAACGATAGAAATATGTCCAAAGCGTGAGGAGAACGTAAGACCTGCTGAAGGTCTTGGTTCCACGCGTCCGCTTGGAGTCCTCGGGCAGACAAGACCGGCAATACGTCTGACCAGTCGGGCAACTCCAGCGTCAAAACCGTGGCATCCAGATTTCGAAGGGCTGGGTCGTGCTTTTGCTCAAAGCTACGACAAGAGATGACAGTATGCATGCCGGGTACCTCAGAGAGGTCCTGTACAAGATCAAGCAAAACACGCAACCGGGCGGACTGTTGCACGACTAAGTCAGCTAATGCATCAACTTGATCAATGACCAAAAGCACGGGGCCGCACTTTGCAACCCGTTGCAAGACCATCGCCGTATCTGCGTTGAGGTCTAAATGCCGTGCGAGTGCTTCTCGATCCAGTAGATCAGGAGGGAGACGGTCGGCTTTGATGGCCAAGACCATCCACCCAATGGCTTGCTTCTCCTGCGCCAACCGAACCAACAGCGACGACTTTCCGCATCCTGGATCGCCTAGCAAAAAGTGCGTGCTAGTTGCCTCAGTATCAATATTGGCAATTAACGCGTCTAGTTCTGGGCGTGGGAGCCATGTGCCGTCGGGTAACGTGCTTGGCCATCTCAGCAATGGTGATGATGCATTGCGCAAGCGTGCTGATAGTTCGTTGATCTCAGGCAAATTAGTGCCAGCAGACTCCACCACCATGAGGGCTGCGGAAGGGATGTCGGACACCTCAGTCAAAAATTCAACTAAGGCTTTGTGCGCGAGTTCTTGGCGTGACTTCGGCTTGGCGATCTCAATGTGATCACCTTCAATTCCAGTAGGTATGACACCGGCGATGCCCGGGTCGCTACTGTTGCGATCAACAATCAACTGTCGCCGGCCAAATGAGAAGCCAAAGATTTTTCGACCGAGAAATAGGCCTTTGGTCTCGAAGAACACACGAACATCAAAGCGGCGCTGATCTTGCAGGTTGCGAAACTGCCCATTCAGCAACTTAAGCCAAGCATCATCGCTCACCATATTGGTGACTTGAGGGTTTGTTCTAAGAAATAGGCGCAGCTGGTCTGCCACCGTGGCCAGACTTGAACCCTGGTGAGGAGTTCCGACGAAAACGACCCCAGTAATCGTGTCGAGTAATGCAATCCTCCGAGGATCGCCGAGTGACGCGGCTTGAGTCATTCCTGACTTGATAACCAATCCACCAAGACTGTGACCTATCAACACCAATCTGCTGCCCCGCAGTGTCGGTTCCGCTTGGAGGGCAGCGAACAAGGCCTCGCCAAGATCGGTCAAATGCATGGCCGCGTCAGTCCAGCCTGAAAGAGAAGCACCATACCCTGCGACCCAAACATTGCATCCGACGTCTTCACCTATCCAGCTGGGCCAAAGCGTCTGATGGTCCGTCGGGGTGCGCATCCAGGTAGATCGCGCTTCGCCACCAAGGCCGTGAATGAAGATGACGTGTAACGCCGTTGGTTCTTGAGCTGTATGTACTTGCGTCAGCGTTGCCATACGCTGCCCTCCATTGTTGTTCTACGGGTCATTCTGACAGGAGCAGCGCGCGCCATCCCAATGACATTGGAAATGTGTCAACACTGGAGCGATTAGTGTCAGGCTTCGATCATTCGGCAAGGCAGCTCAAGCGGAAGCAATGGGTCAGCTGCAACGACTCCCCTGATCGCCCAAACCATATATGTTTTCCGCATTTAGACGCTCCGTTTTATTCCTTCTCCTGGTAACCCCTGCTTCGCACAATGAAGCCATCTAAAACAACGATGCAAAGGAGGTGCTGCATGCAAGACTACGATATTGCCGATCTAAACCAGGAAGGCCCATTCAGCACGCGCGAGTTGCTGGTGTCGCTGGGTGCGGCGCTGCTGTGGGTGGCCGTGTCCATGGTCGCCATTCAGCTGTTGCTCTTGCCCGTGCAAAGGGTGTGAGGTGGCTGCGTTCACGCCGCAACAGCAGTGGCTGCGCATTCGCGAGGTGAGCTGGCGCCAGTGGAACGCAGACCAGTCCCCGCCCGCGCAGGTTCGCGTGCCGCGCCTGACGCTGGTGCCTAGGGGTGCTCTGCCGTGGCGTGCACCTGCTCGTGCCGCAGCACATACAAGCCACTGCCCACAATGATGGCGCCGCCCAGCAGGGTGAAGGCGTCGGGCAGCTGCTGCCACACCAGCCAGTCGATGCCCAAGCTCCACGCCAGGGCGGTGTATTCAAACGGGGCCACGGCACTGGCCTGGCCGTGGCGAAAGGCCTCGGTAATGGCCAGCTGCGCCAGAAAGCCCGACGCCGCCAGCCCCGACCACAGCGCCAGGTGATGCGACTGCAGCGGCAGCCACAGCGGTGCGGCCAGCGCACCGGCCACCACCGTCAAGATCACCATGACCCATAGCACCAGGCTGTCTTTGGAATCAGTGCGGCTGCATAGTCGCGTGACCACAGCCGACACCGCATAACAAACCGCCGCGCCCAGCACCGCCAGGCCCGCCCAGCTGGCAAAACCTTCGGCACTGGGGCGCAGCGCCACCAGCACACCCAGCAAGCCGCCGCCCACGGCCCACCAGTGCGCGCGCGGCACGCGCTCGCCCAACACAGGCCAGGCCAGCACCGTGATCAACAGCGGGGCAAAAAACATGAGGGTGTAGGCATTGGTGAGCGGCAGACCGCGCACGCCATAGGTGAACAGCACCAACATGGCAATGACCAAGCCGCCGCGCAGCAGGTGCAGCGGCCAGCGTGCCTGCCAGACGGCGGCCCAAGAACCGCGCCACTGGATCCACAGCGCAATCAGCGGCAGCGTGAGTGCGCCGCGCATGGCGGCAATCTGCAACGGCGGGTAGTGGGCGGACAGGGCCTTGATGATGGTGTCCATGGCTGAGAACAGCATCACGGCCAGCAGCATGGCGGTGATGCTGCGCGGGTTGCCCTCTTGCAGGCGGGAGAAGAAATGCGGCATGCGCCTGATGGTAGCGGTGCCACACGACACCACTATGGCGATGCTCGCCACATTTACTGCTTGCCCTTCCAGGGCACCAGCCAGCCCTCCAGCAGGCGCATGCTGAACGAGAACGCGAAGGCACACAGCGCAATGACGGCGATGCCGACAAACACCGCGTCGGTAGCCAGAAAGTGCGAAGCCGACATGATCATGTAGCCAATGCCACGCGTGGCCGCAATCAGTTCGGCCGCCACCAGCGTGCTCCAACCCACGCCCAACGCAATGCGGATGCCGGTGAGAATTTCAGGCAGTGCCGAGGGCAGCACGATGTCCTTGAACAATTGCCAGCGCGTGGCGCCCAGCGACAGGGCCGCGTTGACACGCTCTTGCGGCAGCGAGCGCACGCCAGCCTGGGCTGACAGCACCACGGGCGCAAACATGGCCAAGGCCAGCAGCACGATCTTGGAGGTCTCGCCAATGCCCAGCCAGATGATCATGAGCGGCAGGTAGGCCAGGGGCGGCAGCGGCCAGTAAAACTCGATGGGCGTGGAGAACACGCCCTTGGCCCAACGGCTCAGCCCCATGAGCAGGCCCACGGGAATGCCCAAGGACACCGCAATCACCGCGGCCGACAGAATGCGGCCCAGGCTGGCGGACACGTGTTCCCACAGTGTGGCGTTGGCATAACCTTCACGGAAAATTTCGACGCCCAGCGACAGCACTTCGGCCGGCGTTGGCAAAAACAGCTTGGGCACCAGCCCTGCCTGGGTGATGGCCCACCACAGCAGCAACAGGGCGGCACCGGTGGCCACGCTGATGGTGACCGTGGACTTTTCACCAATGCCGAAGTTGCGCATCTTCACCAGGCGTGGCCCGGCTTGCGGGGTGGGGGACTCGGCAGAGTGATGGAGAACGGTGGCGGTGACAGCGAGCTCGCTCATGCGGTGGCCTCTTGGTGTTCGTTCTGGTGGACGATGGCGCGAATCTCTTCGCGCAGGTGCGCAAACTTCGGCGCGGTCTTGATGGCGCGTGCATCGCCGTCACGGGCAAAGGTGTTGACAAAGTCCAGGTCAAAGCGCGACACGATGCGGCCGGGCCGCGGCGACATGACGATGAGCTGGGTGCCGAGGAACAACGCCTCTTCGATGGAATGGGTGATGAAGAACACCTGCTTGCCGGTGCGGTGCCAGACCGACACCAGCAGCTCCTGCATCTGCTCGCGCGTCATGCTGTCCAGCGCGCCAAAGGGTTCGTCCATGAGCAGGATGTCGGGGTTGGGTGCGAGCGCACGGGCCAGGCCCACACGCTGGCGCATGCCGCCCGACAGCTCATACGGCGCGGCGTTGGCAAAGTCTTGCAGCCCCACCAGCTGCAGCAGCTCCAACGCACGATCACGCTGTTCGGCGCGGCTGGCGCCGGCAAACTTCAGGCCCAGCGCCACGTTCTCGGCCACGGTCTTCCAGGGCAGCAGGCTGTCTTTCTGGAACACCACGCCACGGTCAGCACCGGGCTTCTCGATCGGACGGCCATTCAGCGTGATGCTGCCCTCGGACAGTGGCAAGAAGCCCGCCATGGCATTGAGCAAGGTGGACTTGCCGCAGCCCGAGGTGCCCAGTGCCACGACGAAGCCGCGGTCCGGAATATCGAGCGAGACCCGGTCCAGCGCCTGCACCGGGTGGCCGTTGCGCCCGGCAAAGTAGACGCTGGCGTTTTTGACACTGAGCATGGGCTTACTTGCTTGTCTTACTTTTGTGCGACCACAGGGCCGGTGATGGCCGAGGTGGTCACAAACGCGGCGTAACTGGGCAACACGTCAGAGATCTTCTTTTGCTCCTTCAGGAAGCTGGCGGTTTCTTTCAGGATGCGGGCCACGCCCGATTTCTCGCCACCACCCAGCCAGGCCTCAGACGCTTGCACGTGCAGCGGCACCAGGTTCAGGTTTTTCAGTGCGGCGGAGAAGTCGGCCGGTGTGCCACCCAGCAGCTTGGCCAGGGTCTTGGCGTTGTCGCTTTCAGGTCCCCAGGCGGCCTTGTCTTTGATAAAGGAGTTGGAGTACTTCTCGATCACACCCGCGTAGGCCTTCAGGAACGCTGGGTTCTCCTTGGCAAAGGCGCCGGTGGCGACCCAGGCGCTGAAGGTTGGCGCACCTTTTTCAGCCACTTCCTTGGAGGTGATCAGCACCTTGCCGGTTTTCTTCAGCTCGGTCAGCGCGGGGTCCCAGACAAAGCCACCGTCCAGGTCGCCACGGTTGTAGGCGGCCACGATCTCGGGCTGGGGAATGGCAAACACCTGCACGTCTTTTTCGGTCAGGCCTTGGCTCTTCAGCAGCGCCAGCAGTTGGTAGTGGTCGGTAGACACGGGCGCGGCGGCCAGCTTCTTGCCCTTGAGGTCCTTGAGCGAGTTGATACCGGAGCCGTTGCGCACCACCAGGGCTTCGTCGGTACCAGAGATGGAGGCCAGGTAGAAGGCTTTCACATCCAGACCGCGGGACGTGGCCGCGGCATAGGGGCTAGAGCCCACATAACCAATTTGCACATCACCCGAGGCAATGGCAGCAAACACATCAGCGCCGGAATTGAACTTGCGGAAGTCGATCTGGTAACCGGTGGCCTTGGCAAAGTCGCCGTTGGCAATGGCAACCGACGAGGGCAGCGCATCGGTCTGGTAGCCGATGACGACCTTTTTGTCGGCCGCAAAGCCCAGGTTGGCGCCAGCCAGCAGGGTGGTGGCTATGACGGCGGTGAAGAGTCTTTTGGTGAATTGCATGGTTCGATTCCTTGGTGACGTGTGACAAAAAGAGCACCCGGTTTGTGGGGCTTGGAATCGAGCTTAGGGATATGCGCCATGCGTGTCGTCGAATGAATTTGACATAGCTAATGCGAATAACGCGCAAGCGAAATGTGCAGCGCGCACTAGGCTTGCCCGCATCTATAGCTCCCGCATCACTGCTTCTTATGACACTCGACATTCGCCCTCTGGGCCCCGCCATTGGCGCCCTGGTCAGCAACATCGACCTGACCGAACCCCTGCGCACCCAAGACCGCAACGCGCTGCACAGTGCCCTGCTGCAACACCATGTGCTGTTCTTTGAAAACCAGCCGGTCACCCCCGTGCAGCAGCGCGACCTGGCGCGTGCCTTTGGCGAACTGCACATCCACCCGGTCTACCCCCAGCACCCCGAGGCGGCCGAGATCATCGTGCTGGACACGCACAACGACAACCCGCCCGACAACGACAACTGGCACACCGATGTGACCTTCATCACCACGCCGCCGCTGGGTGCCATCCTCTCGGCGCGCGTGCTGCCACCGCACGGGGGCGACACGCTGTGGGCCAGCGGCATTGCGGCGTACGAGGCGCTGTCCGAACCACTGCGCAGCTTTCTGGACCCGCTGCATGCCGAACATAGCTTTGTGCAGTCCTTCCCGGCCTGGCGCTATGCGCGCACGCCGGAAGAACGCAAGGTGTGGGAGGCGGCGGTGGCCAAGTCGCCCGAGGTGGTGCACCCCGTGGTGCGCACCCACCCGGTCAGTGGCAAGCGTGGTCTGTTCGTCAACGAAGGCTTTACCAGCCGCATCGTGGAGCTGACCAAGGCCGAGAGCGACGCGGTGCTGGCGTTTTTGCGCGCCCACTTGGCCAAGCCCGAATTCACCGTACGCTGGCGCTGGAAGCAGCACGACCTGGCCTTCTGGGACAACCGCCTGACCCAGCACTACGCCACGGCCGACTACCTGCCGCACCGCCGCGTGATGCACCGCGCGACCATCCTGGGCGATGCCCCTTACTGAGGCAATCAGCTATAGATATAGGAGCTACTTGCGCAATATCTACGGGCGCTAGGCATCAATTTCTTATAAAGCGTTGACCGGCACCTTGAGGTAAACCCGCCCGTCCGACTCGGCCGGTGGCATGGCGCCTGCGCGGATGTTGACCTGAACCGAGGGCAAGATCAAGGTGGGCATGGCCAGGCCGGCGTCGCGCTGGCTGCGCATGGCCACAAAGGCGTCTTCGCGCACGCCGTCGTGCACATGGATGTTGCTGGTGCGCTGCTGCGCCACGGTGCTGACCCATGCGGCGTCACGCCCCTCGGGCGGGTAGTCGTGGCACATATAGAGGCGCGTGTCGCCCGGCAGGGCCAGCAGCTTGCGGACGCTGGCATAGAGCTGGTGGGCGTTGCCACCGGGGAAGTCGCAGCGCGCGGTGCCTACGTCGGGCATGAACAGGGTGTCGCCCACAAACACCGCGCTGGGCCCCACCTCAGCCTCCACCTGGTAGGCCATGCAGGCGGGGGTGTGGCCGGGCACGGACAGCGCCTGGGCGCGCAGGTCGCCAATGGCAAACACCTCGTCGGGCTGAAACAGGTGGTCGAACTGGCGGCCGTCGGGGTGGAACTCGGGCTCCAGGTGAAACACGCCCTTGAACACGTTTTGCACGTCGGTAATGGCGGCACCAATGGCGATCTGGCCACCCAGCTGCTTGCGCAGGTAGTGGGCGGCAGACAGGTGGTCGGCATGGGCGTGGGTTTCCAGAATCCACTGCACGGTCAGCGCCTGTTCTTTCACAAACGCCACCAGCGCGTCGGCCGACCGGGTGCTGGTGCGGCCGGACTTGGCGTCGTAGTCCAGCACCGAATCGACCAGGGCGCAGTGGCCACCCGCGTGGTCGAACACCACGTAGCTCACGGTCCAGGTGGCGGGGTCAAAAAAGGCCTGCACCTGCGGTGCGGGGGTAGCGGCGACGGTGGGGGAGGCAGTGGCTGTCATGGAAAACTCCTTGTAAAGGTCGTTGTTTCAATTTCGATGAAGATAGTTTATTGACTTATAGATTGTTAGTCAATAAACTATCGACATTGCAAACGAATTGGAGCCCTGACCATGCTGGCCACCCCCGACACCCCGACCGCCCCCCCGCTGGACCTGGCCGTGCTGCGCCAGTCCGCCGATGCGGCCTGCCGCCTGATGAAAGCCCTGTCCAACCCCGACCGCCTGCTGCTGCTGTGCCAGCTGAGCCAGGGTGAGAAGAACGTCGGAGAGTTGGAGGCGCTGGTGGGCATTGCCCAGCCCACGTTGTCGCAGCAGCTCGGCGTGCTGCGCGAAGAGGGCCTGGTGAGCACCCGGCGCGAGGGCAAATCCATCTACTACTGCATCAACAGCCCGCAGGCACTGGCAGTGATGGGCGTTCTCTATGCAGAGTTCTGCGGCAAGTAAGCACTAACCTTGAGGAACACACCATGACGATTGACTGGAACCATTTCACGCCCTGGGCCTCGCTGGCCGGCGGCATTTTTCTGGGCCTGGCCTCGGCCCTGTTCATCTTGTTGAATGGCCGCATCCTGGGCATCAGCGGCATTGTGGGTGGCCTGCTGCGGCCCAAGGCGGGCGACACCGGTTGGCGCATCGCGTTTGTGCTGGGCATGCTGGTTGCGCCCACCTTCTACTGGTTGCTAACGGGTGCCGCAGTGCCCGCCACCATAGACGCCAGCTGGGGCGCGGTAGTACTGGCCGGCTTGCTGGTGGGTGTAGGCACGCGTTATGGCGCGGGCTGCACCAGTGGCCACGGCGTGTGCGGGCTGTCGCGCCTGTCGCCGCGCTCGCTGGTGGCCACGCTGGCCTTTATGGCGGCGGGCTTTGTCACCGTGTTCTTTCTGCGCCACTTGCTGGCTTGAATCTGAAGGAGTTTTTGATGCAACACCGTATTTCTGAATTTGCCGTGGGCCTGTTGTTTGGCCTGGGCCTCATCGTGGCGGGCATGACCGACCCGAGCAAGGTGATTGGTTTTCTGGACCTGGCAGGCGCCTGGGACCCGTCACTGGCCTTTGTCATGGGCGGCGCCATCTTGGTGGGCCTGGGCGCATTTGCGATTGCCAAAAAGCGCACCACCAGTTTTCTGGGCGGTGCCATGCAGTTGCCCAGCTCCACCGTGATCGACCGCCGCCTGGTGCTGGGCAGCCTGTTGTTTGGCGCCGGCTGGGGTGTGGCAGGTTTTTGCCCGGGGCCGGCGATTGTGTCGCTGGGGGCAGGACAATCCAAGGCAGCGGTGTTTGTGCTGGCCATGGTGGCTGGCATGGCCATCTTTGAATGGGCCGAGCGCCGCAAAGCCCGCATCGCCACAGGAGACCAATGACATGACCCTTCGCACCCAAGCCCTCACCCCCCACTTTGCCGTGGCCGCCCAGATGGACGCCAGCATGGTGGCCGACGCCGTGGCCCAAGGCTTCAAGACGCTGGTGAACAACCGCCCCGATGGCGAAGGCGGCCCCGACCAGCCCCTGAGCAGCAGCGTGGAAGCCGCGGCCCGCGCGGCTGGCCTGCACTATGTCTACCTGCCCGTGGTGGGCGGCGCCATCACCCCCGCGCAGGTGCAAGCCATGCGTGAGGCGATGCAAGACGCGCCCCAACCGGTGCTGGCATTTTGCCGCTCGGGCGCCCGCTCGGCCCAGCTCTACGCGCTGACGCAAGCCGAATAAGCACCCCACGCCATGCAGCCCACCACCGCCACCCGTTTCGCCTGGCTGCCGCACTGGCTGCGCCACTACCAGCGCGCCTGGCTGGGCGGTGATGTGTCGGCCGGGCTCATCGTGGCGGTGCTGGTAATTCCGCAAAGCCTGGCTTACACCCTGCTGGCGGGCCTGCCGCCCGAGATGGGGCTGTACGCCAGCATCTTGCCGGTGGTGGCCTATGCGCTGGTGGGCTCCAGCATGACGCTGGCCGTGGGGCCGGTGGCGATTGCCGCGCTGATGACGGCCAGCGCCCTGCAGCCGCTGGCGATTGCCGGCACCACCGAATACGTGCAGCTGGCCATGCACCTGGCGCTGATCTCGGGCGTGATGTTTTTGGCCTTTGGCGCACTGCGCCTGGGTTGGCTGGCCTATTTTTTAAGCCACCCGGTGGTGAGCGGGTTTGTCACCGGCTCGGCCATCGTGATTGCGCTGGGCCAAGTCAAACACATCCTGGGTGTGCCCGCACCCAGCAGCTCCAGCTGGGCCACACTGCAAGGACTGTGGCGCGCCTTGCCCCAGACCAACCTCACCAGCCTGGCGCTGGGCATGGGCAGCATGGTGTTTTTGTTCTGGAGCAAACGTTACCTGGCCAACACCCTGCGCCGCTTGGGCGTGGCCAGCCAAGCTGCCGACCTGCTGGCGCGCATGGCGCCGATTGCGGCCGTGGTGGTAAGCACCAGCCTGGTGGCAGCGGGTGGGTGGGACGTGGCCCGCGGTGTGGCCGTAGTGGGCACGGTGCCGGCCGGGTTGCCCGCGCTCAGCCTGTCGCTACCGGGCAGCACCGAGCTGGGCCAGCTCTGGCTGCCGGCGCTGCTGATTTCACTGGTGGGGTTTGTGGGCAGTGTGTCGGTGGCGCAATCGTTTGCCATGCAACGCCAGCAGCGCATCACACCCGACCGCGAGTTGTGGGGCCTGGGCGCGGCCAATGTGGCGGCCGCGCTGTCGGGCGCCTACCCGGTGCATGGCGGGCTGTCGCGTTCGGTCATCAACTTTGCCGCCGGTGCACAAACGCCGCTGGCCTCCCTCATCACCGCGGCCTTCATGGCGGTCATCATCTATTTCTTCACGGGTCTCTTCTATTACCTGCCGCTGGCGGTGTTGGCGGCCAGCATTCTGGTGGCGGTCACTTCGCTGGTGGACGTGCCCACCCTCAAAGCCAGCTGGGCTTACGACCGGGCCGATGCGCTGTCGCTACTGGCCACGGCCGTGGGGGTGATGGTGCTGGGCGTGGAAACCGGCATTGTGCTGGGTGTGGCCATGTCGCTGGCGGCGCTGGTCTGGCGCAGCAGCCACCCGCACATGGCGGTGGTAGGGCGTGTGCCGGGCACCGAGCACTTCCGCAACGTGGAGCGCCATGCGGTGCAAACGGTGCCGGGCCTGCTGGCACTGCGCGTGGACGAGAGCCTGTTTTTTGCCAACGCCACGGCGCTGGAAGAACGCATGGAAGCACTGGTGCGGGCGGACCCCAGCATCCGGCGCCTGCTGCTGGTGTGTTCGGCGGTCAACCAGATTGACGCCACCGCGCTGGGCATGCTCACCGCGCTGGAGCAAAGCCTGGCGGAACGCGGCATTCGCCTGGAGCTGGCCGAAGTCAAAGGCCCGGTGATGGACCGGCTGCAAGCCACGGCCCTGGGGCAGCGCCTGCAAGGCCGGGTGTTCCAGAGCGTGCACGACGCCTTTGTGGCGAGCTGACGGCCAAACCGGCCCACGGGCGCAGCCCCTCTAAGGCTCTATTCGCTATAAACAAATGGAAAATAAGTAGTTTGGGTTTTAAAGCGGGCTTCTGACAATGCGGCTCTGTTCCGCATTTGGCGTTCGCGCACAACACCCATGGTCACCCTTGTCATCGTTCCCGGCTGGCGCGACTCCGGCCCCGGCCACTGGCAAACGCTGTGGGCCGAGCAGATTCCTGGCGCGGTGCGCGTGCACCAGGACGACTGGATCACCCCGGTGCGCAAGGCCTGGATTGCCTCTATTGGCCAAACCATCCTGAATGCGCCCGGCCCGGTGGTGATTGCCGCCCACAGCCTGGGCTGCATTGCCACCACCCACCTGCCACCGGAGGTGGCGGCCAAAATCCAGGGCGCCTTGTTGGTGGCCCCGGCCGACCCCGAGCGGCGCGGCATTCTGGCCGACTTTGCCCCGGTGCCCTACCAGCGCCTGCCCTACCGCAGCGTGCTGGTGGCCAGCAGCAACGACCCGTTTTGCCCGGTGCGCACCGCGGGCGCCTATGCACGCGCCTGGGGCAGCGAGTTTGTGCGCCTGCAGGATGCCGGCCACATCAATGTGGAAGCCGGTTTTGGCCCCTGGCCGCTGGGCCTGGCGCTGCTGCAGTCACTGGGTGTGGACCATACGGCGCTTGCCAACGCCCCCGAATCACTATCGATTTAGGAGCTGCTTGCGCAATAACTGCGGGGGCTAGAGGTCTTTTTGGCTTAAAAACTAGCCGCGCAAAGCCATCGAGCTGGCCAGTGCAAACACGGAATTAGGGGCGTTGGTGCGCACTGGCGCCAGCGGCTTGATCTTTTGCAGCACGCCTTTTTTGGCGGGCTTGCGCTCTTCCACCTGGAAGCCCTTGGCGCGCTGGTCTTGCGCCAAGCTTTTCAGCGTAATGGTCTTCATGTGCGCCACGATGGTGGTCTGCAATGCGGCCCACAGGTCTTGCGTCATGTCCTGCACACCATCGCGTGGGGCGCTGGCTTCGGCGGTTTCTTCAATCGCACCAATGATGTCGGCCACGGTGATGCTGTCGCCCCGGAAACCCAGGGTGTAGCCGCCGCCGGGGCCACGGGTGCTTTCCACCAAGCCGTGCTGGCGCAGTTTGGCAAACACCTGCTCCAGGTACGACAGAGAAATGCGGTGCCGCAGCGCGATGTCTTGCAATGGCACGGGCTGCGCGCTTTCGCGCAGGGCCAGGTCAATCATGGCGGTGATGGCAAAACGGCCTCGGGTACTGAGTCGCATACGTTTACTCCTTTGAGTAAGAGACTAGGAAGACTCGAACTGTAGGTTCTTGTATGCTTCGCGTAAATTCGTATTTTGTATTTTTTTACTTCGATTATTTCGCAGTGTTTCAGTTTGTTTCAGAGGGGACGCCATGAACTTCAAGCACCTTCACTATTTTTGGGTCACCGCCAAGGCGGGCGGCGTCATGCGTGCGGGCGAGCAGCTGCACACCACGCCCCAAACGCTGTCGGGCCAGATCAAGCTGCTGGAGGACTGGCTGGGGCGCAAGCTGTTCCAGAAAAACGGGCGCAACCTGGAGCTGACCGAGGACGGCCGCCTGGCGCTGGGGTATGCGGACCAGATCTTCACGCTGGGCGCCGAGCTGGAAAACGCGGTGCGCCAGGCCAGCGGCCAGCGCCGCGTGCTGGACTTCAAGGTGGGCGTGGCCGACTCGGTGACCAAATCATTGGCCTACCGGCTGCTCGAGCCGGCGCTGGAAGTGGAGGCTCCGGTGCGCATGATTTGTAGCGAGGGCAAGTTCCCCGACCTGCTGGCCAAGCTGGCGCTAAACCAGCTGGACCTGGTGATTGCGGATGAGCCGATGTCCAAGCGCATCAGCGTGAAGGCCTTTAACCACCCGCTGGGGCGCAGCCCCATGAGCTTTTTTTGCACCCCGGCCCTGAAGGCGCAACTGAAGGGGGCGTTTCCGGCCTGCCTGAATGGCGCCCCCATGCTGTTGCAGGGTGCCCAGGCCTCGGTGCGCCAGCAGTGGGAAGGCTGGCTCAGCCACCACCAGATCCACCCCACCACGATTGGCGAGTTTGACGACGGCGCGCTCATGAACGCCTTTGGCCGCAAGGGCCGCGGCGTGTTTATGGCGCCGTCGGTCATGGAGGCCGACATCGTGGAGCAGTTTGGTGTGGAGGTGATTGGCCGCAGCGACGAGCTGGTGGAAGAGTTCTTTGCCGTGTCGGTGGAGCGGCGCATTACCCACCCGTGTGTGGTGGCCATTACCACAGCGGCGCGCGACCAGCTGTTTACCTGAAGGGAAGCACTGCGACTTGAACAGATTTCTGTACATGACTAAAATTCTGTACATGTCAGACCATCCCAACCCGATCGGAACCCAGCTGCGTGCATTGCGTGTGGAACAGGGAAAGTCGCAACTGGAGTTAGCCGGGGCCATAGGCATCAGTCGCACCACACTGGTCCAGATTGAAAAAGGGCTGGGCGGGCAAATGTCCAGCTATCAGGCGGTCGCGCGGGCCTTGGGCACCTTCCTGGGCTTGGGCGGAGGGTCGCCAGAACTGGCGCTGCGCCGCCAAGCACGCCAGGACAACCAGGCCAAGCTGGCCGCCTCACGCGAAAAACATCTTCGCATTGCGGCACTCATGGCCCTGGACGGCCCACCGGCGCGCGAGCTGAAGGCGCAGGCGCTACAGATGGTGGCGCTGTGGAAGGAGAAGGATTTGTGCAGCCCGGTGTACATCGAGCGCTGGACACAGATTCTGGAAGCCGCGCCCCCAGAGATTGCGCAAAAAATTCTGTCCATGGACGAGGAATGGGGACCCGCCTTGCGTCAGAACACCCCGTTTGCGCTGGCACCGTCATGAAGCTGGAAGACGTTGACAAGGTGCTGAGCCAGATCCGCGATGCCAGCGGGCTGGACGAGTTCGTCATCGTCGGCAGCCTGGCGGCACTCGGCGTCGCAGGCGCCGCCCGGCCCGCGCGCATGACCATGTCCATGGAGGTGGATGCCTACCCCGCCCAAGACCCGGGACGTGCACCGGAGTTCTCAAAAGCCT
The DNA here is from genome assembly GCF_056521365.1 of Rhodoferax sp. XS2R6. Classification (NCBI taxonomy): domain Bacteria; kingdom Pseudomonadati; phylum Pseudomonadota; class Betaproteobacteria; order Burkholderiales; family Comamonadaceae; genus Rhodoferax; species Rhodoferax sp. XS2R6. The sequence goes on from NZ_JBWMAY010000005.1 coordinate 225,965, forward strand.
TTGGCGAGGACAGCGCCTTTCACCGGGACAATGGCTATTACTTCGACGCCATCAGCCCCGCACTGCCCACGCTGCCGGAAGGTTGGCAGAGCCGGCTGATCCACCAGGTCTTGCCCTCCGGGGTCAAAGTGCAGTTCTTGGACCCCAACGACTGCGCCATCTCCAAACTGGCCCGCTCCGAGCCCAAAGATCGAGAGTGGGTGAGTGCAGGTCTGCGAAGCGGCATACTGTCTTTGCCGACGATCGAGTACCGAATGCGTGAGACCCAGTTTCTGGATGCCGAGGAGCAACACAAAGCGCTCCGGTCACTGGCAGAAGACCGCACCTGGCTTGAAACACAAGGCCCCCACCCAACCCCCAAGCCCTGACCACGGCTTCCCCTCCCCGGTTACCTCAGCGGAAATTCACCATGTACAACGCCCTCGTTTTTGTTCACCTCGCCTGCGCCATCGTCTGGATGGGCGGCATGGCCTTCATGCTGCTGGCCTTGCGACCAGCCACGCTGGCCACGATGGAGGCGCAGCCCCGTGCGCGGCTCATGGTGGCAGTGATGCAGCGCTTCTTTTTGGCGGTGGGCATCGCCATCGTGGGTCTGTTCGCAACGGGTGGCCATCTGTACACCAGCGCTTTTCGTGCCTCCAAGGCCGTCATGGGCGCGGGCGTGGTTCCGATTGGCTGGAACGTGATGGCAGGCGTGGGTATGTTGATGTTCCTGATCTTTGGCCACATTTACTTTGCCGGCTTCAAGAAGTTCAAACGCGCGGTGGCCGGGGCCGATTGGCCCGTTGCCGCCAAAGCGGGAGCCCAAATCCACACATTGGTCGTCACCAACTTCTGCCTGGGCTGGCTGGCGATCGCCGCTGTGCGCCTGGTGAGCTGATGGCGGTGCGTGCCAAGCATCTGCGCAGCCAAACCCGTATATGGTGGGTCGTGCTGACGGTGCTTGGCAACGGCCTGGCACCAGCCGCCCACAGCCAAGAGCAAGGCCTGCCGCTGTGGGAGCTGGGCGTGTTTGCTGGCGGCCTGACCAGCCCGGCCTACCCGGCGTCCAGCGAACGCAGCACACGGGCGCTGGTGCTGCCCACCCTCATTTACCGCGGCGAGGTGTTCCGCTCCGACCGGGGCGGCGTGGGCGCCCGCCTACTGCGCACCGAGGACACCGAGCTAGACATTGGCTTTGCAGCCTCCCTGCCAGCCAGCTCCCAAGACATTCCGGCACGCCAGGGCATGGCCGACCTGGGCACCTTGGTCGAATTTGGGCCCCGGCTCAAGGGCACCCTGGCGCGGCCCAGTGCGGGCAGCCGCGTGCGGTATGAGCTACCGCTGCGCACGGTGCTGGAGATCAACAACGGCGTGCGCACCCAGGGTTTTGCGCTGGAGCCCGAGCTCAGCTACGAAATGCGCGACGTGGGCGCGGGCTGGCGCATGTCCACCAGCGCCAGCCTGGTACTGGGCGACAGCCGGCTTAACCAGTACTTTTACGGCGTGCCGGCCGACCTGGCAACGGCGCAGCGCCCCGCTTACACCGCCCAAGCCGGGCTGATTGCCACGCGGCTCACGGTGAACGCATCGCGCAGCCTCGGGCCAGACGTGCGGGTGTTTGCCTATGTGCGGGCCGAGAGTTACGCCGGCTCGGCCAATGCCGCGAGCCCGCTGTACCAGCAGTCCACCGGCACCTCGGCCGGGCTGGGCCTGAACTGGACGCTGGGCCGTTCTGCCACCAAAGCCGCCAACTAAGCCTCTGCTTAGACCAATAAGCGCATAACCAAACAACGAAGTATTCGTTGTGGTTTGATGGGGAGTTCCCCAAAATCGCGGTTCTGTGTCTTGATCACACCACCACACCCGCTTTGGAGCACCCTATGAATTTCAAGCAAAAAGCCACCCTAGCTCTCGCCGTTATTGCGCTGACAGCTAGCAATTTAGTAGCAGCCCAGACCACGCTGCTGAACGTCTCCTACGACGTGGCACGTGAGTTCTACAAGGACATCAACACCGCCTTCATTGCCAACTACAAAAAGACCACCGGCAAGGACATCAAGATTGACCAGGCCCACGCAGGTTCCAGCGCCCAGGCACGTGCGGTCAACGACGGCCTGGAGGCCGATGTGGTGACCTTCAACACCAGCACCGACGTCGACTTTTTGGCCAGCACCGGTGTGGTGGCCAAGGACTGGACCAAGAAATTTGCCAACAACGCCGCCCCCACCAGCTCCACCATGCTGTTTTTGGTGCGCAACGGCAACCCCAAGGGCATCAAAGACTGGGACGACTTGGTCAAACCTGGCGTGCAAGTGATTGTGGTGAACCCCAAAACCGGTGGCAACGGCCGTATGGCCTACCTGGCGGCCTGGGGCCAGGTGCGCAAGAAGGGCGGCACCGATGCGCAGGCCCAAGAGTTTGTCAGCAAGCTCTACAAAAACGTGCCCGTGCTGGCCAAGGGTGGCCGCGACGCGACCACCATCTTTTTGCAACGCAATATTGGCGACGTGTTGATCACGTTTGAGTCGGAAGTGGTGTCGGTGGACAAGGAGTTTGGCGCAGGCAAGGTGGACGCAATCCACCCCAGCAGCTCCATCGTGGCGGAGAACCCCGTGGCCGTGGTGGAACGCACCGTGGCCAAGAAGGGCACGGCCGAGCAAGCCAAGGCGTACCTGAACTTCCTGTACTCCGACGAAGGCCAGGAAATCGCTGCCCAACACGCGATTCGCCCCACCAATGCCGCCATCTTGAAAAAGTACGGCAACGTGTTCAAGCCCATCAGCCTGTTCCGCGCTGAAGACTACTTTGGCTCGTTTGCCGAAGCGCAAAAAGTGCACTTCAACGACGGCGGCCAGTTCGACAAGCTCTACACCGTTAAGTAAATGACCGCTGCCGCTACGGCAGGGGGGCTGCCCGGCGGCCCCTCTGCAGCCCCGCCCTCTCCCGCCAACCCCACTGCCAAGCGGCCCGCCAAACGCGTGCTGCCGGGCTTTCGCCTGACGCTCGGGTTCACGCTGTTTTACCTGGCGCTGATCGTCCTGATCCCGCTCTCGGCCTTGGTGTTCAAAACCTTCACGCTGAGCTGGGAGCAATTCATCAGCGCCGTCACCAGCCCGCGCGTAATCGCGTCCTACCAGCTCACCTTTGGCGCCTCGTTTTTGGCGGCGGTGGTCAACGCGGTGTTTGGCCTGCTGGTGGCGTGGGTGCTGGTGCGTTACCAGTTCCCCGGCAAAAAGATCATTGACGCGCTGGTGGACCTGCCCTTTGCCCTGCCCACCGCCGTGGCCGGCATCTCGCTCACCGCACTCCTGGCCAGCAATGGCTGGGTCGGCAGCCTGCTGGAGCCGTATGGCATCCAGCTCGCCTTCAACCGCAACGGCGTGGTCATCGCCCTCATCTTTATTGGCCTGCCCTTTGTGGTGCGCACCGTGCAACCGGTGCTGGAAGATGCCGAAAAGGAACTCGAAGAAGCCGCCACCTGCCTGGGTGCCACGCGCTGGCAGACCTTTCGTTACGTGATTTTCCCCACCATCGGCCCCGCGCTGCTCACGGGTTTTGCCATGGCGTTTGCGCGTGGCGTGGGTGAATACGGCTCCGTCATTTTTATTGCCGGCAACATGCCCATGCTGTCTGAAATCACGCCCCTCATCATCATCGGCAAGCTGGAACAGTACGACTACGCCGGTGCAACGGCAGTAGCCACTGTGATGCTGCTGGCCTCCTTCTTCATGCTGCTGGTGATCAACGCCCTGCAGTCCTGGCAACGCAAACGTTCGGGAGCCTGACCATGAGCAACTCCCGAACCATCCGCCGCGCCAAGGCCGGCACGACTGAACCCGCATGGGTCAAGTGGACGTTAATCGGCATCGCACTGGCGTTTATCTTTTTGTTCCTGGTGCTGCCGCTGGCAGCGGTGTTTACCGAAGCGCTGCGCAAGGGCGCTGGCGCGTTTCTCGAAGCCTTCAAGGAACCCGACGCCTGGAGCGCGATCCGCCTCACGCTCATCACCGCGGCGATCGCCGTGCCACTGAACCTGGTGTTTGGCGTGGCTGCCGCCTGGGCCATTGCCAAATACGAATTCCGCGGCAAGGCCTTTCTCACCACACTGGTGGACCTGCCCTTCTCGGTATCGCCCGTGGTGGCCGGTTTGATTTATGTGCTGATGTTTGGGGCGCACGGCTGGTTCGGCCCCTGGCTGCAGGCGCACGACATCAAGATCGTGTTTGCCGTGCCCGGTATCGTGCTGGCCACCATCTTTGTGACCTTCCCCTTCATCGCCCGCGAGCTGATTCCGCTGATGCAGGCGCAGGGCACCGACGAGGAGCAGGCCGCCCAAGTGCTGGGCGCCAGCGGCTGGCAGACCTTCTGGCACGTCACGCTGCCCAACATCAAATGGGGCCTGATCTACGGCGTCATCTTGTGTAACGCACGCGCCATGGGCGAGTTTGGTGCGGTGTCGGTGGTGTCGGGCCACATCCGCGGCCAGACCAACACCATGCCCCTGCACGTAGAAATTTTGTACAACGAGTACCAGTCGGTCGCCGCCTTTGCCATTGCCTCGCTGCTGGCACTGCTGGCGCTGGTCACGCTGGTGATCAAGTCCTTTGTGGAATGGCAGTTTGAACGCGACCAGAAGGCCGCCGCCGAACTCCCGCCCGAGCGGCCCTTGGCCCCGGTCCAGCCCTGAATCTTTTCGAGAAAAATTATGAGCATTGCCATTCGCAACGTCAGCAAAGACTTCGGCACCTTCAAGGCCCTGCGCGATGTGAACCTGGACATCGAGTCCGGTGAACTCGTCGCCCTGCTCGGCCCCTCCGGCTGCGGCAAGACCACCTTGCTGCGCATCATTGCCGGGCTAGAAACGGCCGACCAAGGCAACATCCTCTTTAGCGGCGAAGACACCACCGACGTGCATGTGCGCGAGCGCAATGTGGGTTTTGTGTTTCAGCACTACGCGCTGTTCCGCCACATGAGCGTGTTCGACAACGTGGCTTTTGGCCTGCGCATGAAGCCGCGCGCCACGCGCCCGTCCGAGGCCGTCATCAAACAAAAGGTGCACGAGCTGCTGGGCCTGGTGCAGCTGGACTGGCTGGCCGACCGCTACCCGGCGCAACTGTCGGGCGGCCAGCGCCAGCGTATTGCGCTGGCCCGCGCGCTGGCGGTGGAGCCCAAGGTGCTGCTGCTGGACGAACCGTTTGGCGCACTGGACGCCAAGGTGCGCAAGGAACTGCGCCGCTGGCTGCGCCGCCTGCACGACGACCTGCATGTGACCAGCATTTTTGTGACCCACGACCAGGAAGAAGCGCTGGAAGTGGCCGACCGTGTGGTGCTGATGAACAGCGGCAACATCGAACAGATCGGCTCGCCGCAAGAAGTTTGGGACCACCCGGCCAGCCCCTTTGTGTATGGCTTCTTGGGCGACGTGAACCTGTTCCACGGCCGCGCCCACGAAGGCGAAATGCTGATTGGCGAAGCCCAACACGGCGTGCGCCTGGCTACGCCCGAACACGCCCAAACGCAAGATTCCAAAGCTTTTGCCTATGTGCGCCCGCACGACATGGACGTGCAGCGGTTTGTCGCCGGCACGGGTCAGAACGGCATTGCCGCCAAGCTGGTGCGTGCCATTGTGGTGGGCCCGATTGCCCGCCTGGAACTGCTGCCGCAAGACAGCAGTGCGGCCGGCAGCGGCGACATCATTGAGGCGCAGATTGGCGCGCAGGAATACAAGGCACTCGATTTGAAGGATGGCGAAGTGGTGGTGCTGACCCCGCGCAAGGCACGGGTGTTTGTGACGCCCTGATACGCCAAAGCGTTCATTGCCAGGCCGGCGCCGCTGCGTAGGCTAGCGCACGGAGTTGCTGTCGATCTGTTCCTAGGATGTAGTGGTAGGCGCATGGCGCGCCTGCACCCAGTGCTCCCGCGCAAGCCGGAGCCCGAGCGCAACCACCTTCCAGATCGGACGCATATGAACTACCTCGAAAGAGACACCTACGGCATCTACAAAAGCGCCCAGCACGGCAACCCACCCCTGGGTACCGACCATGGCCCCGGCCCTGGGCTTATGGGGGCTTACACCCTCATTGGCAACGATGTTTACAACCCCGCAGGCGACGACCTGGGCGACGTCAAGGAAATTTTGCTGAACATGCACACCGGGCGTATTGCCTATGCAGTTCTGTCTTTCGGCGGATTCTTGGGCATGGGTGACAAGCTGTTTGCCGTGCCGTGGGAGGCCCTGACGCTGGACACCAGCAACAAACGCTTCACCCTGAATGTGCCCAAAGAGAAGCTTGAGAACGCACCGGGGTTTGACAAGGACCAGTGGCCCGATATGGCTGACTCGCGCTGGGCCATGGGCCTGCACACCTACTACGGCACCACGCCATACTCGGATGGCTTGAACCACTAGCCCCGGCAAGCCCCACGCGGGCTGCCCAACAAAAAAAGGCCCGCAAGGGCCTTTTTGATGTGCAAGAAGCGGCTGGGCCTTAGGCGTAAAACGCCTCTACCTTGCCTTTGAGTTTGATCAGCAAAGGCTTGCCTTTGCGGTCCACGGTTTTGCCCGCAGGCACCTTGATCCAGCCTTCGCTGACGCAGTATTCCTCTACGTCCATGCGCTCCTTGTCGTTGAAGCGGATGCCAATGTCATGCGCAAACACGGCGGCGACATGGTGCGGGCTGCGTGGGTCGATGGACAGGTGATCAGGCAGCGGGGGGCGTTCGGTGGTGTCGTTCATAAGTGGGTAGGTGTTGTGCGGGCTCAGCCCAAAATGCGGAACAGCCCGTAGGCCGAGAGAACGCCGGTGACCACCAGCAAAACCGTCTTGGTAGCGCGCGCGCCCACCAGTGCACCGGCAATGCTGCAGAGGAGGATGGCGCCGAATATGTAGCTTGTCTTCATGGGGCGTGATGGTAAAGCATGATGCCACTGGTGCATGGAACGGCCAGGCGTTAAACGCCGTAACGCATCAGGTTGAGCAAGGTGTCAGGCCTCATCGCGCAGGTGAAGCGAGGGTTCATATCCAACCTTCCAGTCGACCATAGAACCCAGTACGCCGCAATCTGCGCATCGGCTGCCGACATACAGCCAATGAACTGCTGCAGCATCGTCATAAAGGGCGAACCCAACACCAACGTTTGCCACCTTACTCTTGCAGGTGATGCACTTGTATTTCTTCGTCGTGAGGCCTTCGTCCCAGTGCTCTTTGCTGTCGCAGATAAAGTGCTCGGTGCTGCAACTCTCGCACCTTCTTTTGGCGCCCCCTTCGTCCGGCTCAACTTCAAGGAAGAACCGGATTCCACCGCATTGGCAATTTGACAGTCGGAACTCTGTAACTTGGTATCCGTCCGCAGTGAGTTCACGCAGGTACTGATCGAGGTCCTCGGGTGCGGAACCCTTCCACCATTTGCCGGACGTATCAATGGTCATATGAGGTACCGATGTTGGTGCTGTCCTGCACGTAGCAAGCGCCGCGCAATGGCAGCTTGCTGCTGCATCTCCATGACGAGCGATTTGTTAAATGGTTTCAAGTGAAGCATTCACTAGTTTTCCGTCGTTCATCGCCGTTGTGGGACCATTCGACAAATCTTTTGGACATCACTGGCATGTGAAATCTCCTAAGACTCGCTCTACATACTCCCAAGCAATATCTTCTGTGCAATGAATTTCAATGGGATAACGCTCAGTTTCTTGCGGCATTTCAGCGAGTCGGTGTAGAAATTCGTCCGTGCTACGTGTATGAAACACGTACTCACGCCGTCCCTTCCCAGTAAGCACCATGGAAAGAACCGACCCCTTGTCATACTGGGTGGCATCAACAAGCCTGTCCTCAAAAATCCTCATACGGTCTGACTCTGCCGTGTCGGGATATCCGCCTGGTAGGGCATCCAACATCTGCCAAAAGATGTTCAGCCGGTGCGGAAAGTGCCCCTTTGGAAATTCGTCCGGAAACTGGCGATGTCGCACAAGAATTGCATCTTCATCGTTTCTCGCTTGGATTAGCGCCCAAGGTAGCGTGTCAAGGTTCATTTTGATACCCAACGTTGGCCGTGAATGGGCCGCAACGGCGCACTTAGCATTGAAGAATGGCGACCATTCTGGCCGCCGTTGTGGGTCCATTCGACGAACCTGTTGTACGTCTCAGCGCTCAAAGAACCACTCCATGAATTCACAGGCAACTTCGGGTGAAAGTTCTTGTACGGCCTCTGCAACAAGTGGCTGACCTTTTGCAGCTGCAATGGCCGAAAGCGCGCATTGCAGAAAATCTGCATCCCATTCGCGTGTCGAAGCTGCTGCAACCAATGATGGCAGCTTTGCCAATGCATCGAAGTAGGCGCCTGCGAGTTCACCCGGCACCTCTATCTCTTGCTTTCTTCGGCAGATTTCAATCCATGCAGGAAACTGAAAATAGACGGCATCCGCTCCAAGAGGATTGGTTGCGGCGGCATGAACAACATGAGGGACGGCGGCGAACGACGCATCAAATACCTCCCCTTGGTGAGCCAATGCACTCCAAATGGAAAACCAAGGCTCAGCCTCACCCTGGGCGCCAGGAAGAGTACTTAGCTGAGAAAGCAGTGCCGGTATGTCCGTCGCGGCACCATAAGCATGATTAAGCGAGGACCAGTGATTGCTTTCGAGGGGAAGCACAGATCGTTCCTAAGACGCACAACGTCTGGCTTAGCGGTGAGCGCAGCGAATCCGCTGCATGCCGGGGTTAGGCTGCCGATGATGATCTGGATCCGCAAATGCAGTGCCGATTGAAACTGTCATAGAGACGACTCGATGCATTCGATAGATCGGCATAGGAACCTCACACGGTCGTCTTCAAGGTCGGAAACGGAATAGTGTAGATGCTCCCACTGCCCCTCTCGAACGTCCTCGACGCGGAGACACATGACTTGGGTTAGCCCGCCTCCAAAGCCGGAAACATGGAGGAGAGCAACGCCGTGAAACCTAAGAGACAGAAGAGGCCCTTCATCCACCGAGTCACGCCTTAGGGCGAACGTGAGGTCGCACTGGTTATCTGGCGACAGCGAAGCAAACGACATGGCCTCTACTGTGGTGAAGCCAGCGAGGAGTTCGTTTACAGCTAATGCGGTGAGAAGTGTTGATTTCATGCTCATAAACTTGTCAGACGCTACTTTCAGCGGTCTAACGTAATTTCTACCGCAAACACTGCGGGATAAAGTGGCAAGATGGTCTATAAAAAAGGCATTTGCGCATTTCCAGTTTGCGCAGGCTGCTCTCATAAAAGTAGCGACAAAGCCCGCAACCTAACGACCCCGATTTTGACGATTCAGTGAGGCCCTGAATATCCCCCAATCGGGTGAATTTTGAATGACGGCTTCTGCCGCAAAACGGCCCACATCGACACTACACCCGCCCCAACGCCACCCGAATCCTTGCAATCGTCTCTTCCATCCTTGCCCGGCTCGACACCTCCAGCCCCAGCTGCCGGGCGATGTCGTTGACGATGGCGGCGTTGAGCGGCAGGCCACCGGCGTCCACGGCTTTGATGAGGGCGCGGGCGCGCTGTTCGGCGGTCAGGGGCTTGCGCCGCCCCAGCAGGAAATGGAGCCAGTTCATGGCCACAAGGATATCGCCAAATGCTCCTGTTTTAGGAGCTGCTTGCGCAATATCCACGGGCACTAGAGGCCAATTTGACTTATAAACCGCAGCCGCGCAGGATCAGCGACACCACGTGCTCGGTGGCGCGGTCAAAGTCTTTGGGGGTGAGGGCGTCCTGCTCCAGCACGGCGCAGATCTGCACATCGAAGTCGGCATAGGTCTGGGTGGCGGCCCAGATGGTGAAGAACAGGTGCATGCCGTCTACCTTGGCCATGCGTTTGGCGTCCACCCAGGCTTGCACCACAGCGGCTTTTTCCAGCAGCAGGGTGCGCAACTCGTTGGCCAGCAGGCCCTTCACAACCGGGGCGCCGTGCAGCAGTTCGTTGGCAAACACCTTGGAGCCATCGGGGCGCTGGGCAGACAGCACCATCTTGTCGCGGATGTACTGGGCCAGCGCGGTTTTGGGGTCGGCGTTTACGGTGATGCCATGCGTGGGCACCAGCCAGTCGTTCAGGATGCGGGCGAGCACCTCACGGTACAGCACCTCTTTGCTGCCAAAGTAGTAATGCAGGTTGGCCTTGGGCAGGCCACTGGCCTCGGCCATGGCGGCCATGGTGGCGCCGCCAAAACCGGCGCGCGCAAACACCTTCTCGGCCGCAGAAAGTATCAGGGCCTCATTCGCTTGGCGAATGAGGCCCTTGGGAGCATCGGCAACGTTTGTCATGTCGCCGATTATTCAATCACTTTTGCGCAGCGTCATAGATGGCGTGTGAATACGCAGCCTTGCCCGGGTCTTTCTTGATGACGGGGTCGCTGCCACCAGCCAGCAACACCTTGACGGTGCGCTCATAGGCGGCGGGTTCCAGGTAACCAATCTTCTTGGTGCCGGCATTGGTGATCAGCTTGGCCACGTTTTCCATCTGGCGCTTTTGCACCTTCATGCTGGCGCTGCCCGATGTGTCCGCAGCCACCACGGCTTTGGCAGCACCTTCAGGGTCTTTCACTGCAGCGTCCCAGCCCTTGAGCGTGGCCTTCAGGAACTTGCCCATCTTGGCGACAAAGGCGGGGTCCTTCAGGTTGTCTTCCAACACATAGAGGCCGTCTTCCAGCGTGGCTACGCCTTCTTTTTCATAGAAGAAGGTGACCAGGTCTTTTTCCTTCACACCGGCGTCCACCACTTGCCAGTACTCGTTGTAGATCATGGTGGAAATACAGGCGGCCTGGTTTTGCAACAGCGGGTCGACGTTGAAGCCCTGCTTCAGAATCTTGATGTCGGAATCGGTCTTCAGGCCGAGCTTGCCCATCCAGTTGAGGAAGGGGTACTCGTTGCCGCCGTACCAGACGCCCAGGGTCTTGCCCTTGAAGTCTTTGGGGCTGGCCACGCCGCTGGCCTTTTTGCAGGTCAGCATCAGGCCGGACTGGTTGAACACCTGGGCCACGTTGACCAGGGGCACACCGGCTTCACGCGCGGCCAGGGCCGAGGGCATCCAGTCCACCACGATGTCGGCCTGCTTGCCGGCGATCACTTGCGTGGGCGCAATGTCGGGGCCACCGGGCTTGATGGTCACGTCCAGGCCGGCGTCTTTGTAGAAGCCCTTGGCGGCGGCCATGTAGTAGCCGGCAAACTGGGCTTGCGGCACCCACTTGAGCTGCACAGTCACCTTGTCGGCAGCTTGTGCGGCAAAGCCGGCAGCGGCCAGCGCCAGAACCAGCAGGCTCTTGGCGCATTGGGAAGAACGAATCATGGAAAGCTCCTTCTACGGGTTAATGGAAAAACGCAACACAGACCAAGCGCGGGCTCACCCTTCGCGCACTGAGGGATGCCAGAACGCCGCGCGGCGCTCCAGCTGTACTAGCAAGGCATAGGCCACCGAACCGGTCACCGCCGCCACCACAATCGCGCCCCAGACCAGCGGCATGTTCATGCGCGCGGCCTCAGTGCTGATGCGAAAACCCAGGCCCGAGGTAGGCGAGCCAAAAAACTCGGCCACGATGGCACCAATCAGGGCCAGCGTTGCATTGACCTTGAGTGCCCCAAAGATGAAGGGCAGCGCGGCCGGCAGGCGCAGCGCCAGCAGGGTGCGCGGGTAGCTGGCGGCGTAGCTGTACATCAGCTCGCGCTCCAGCTTGCCCGCGGCCTGCAGGCCGGCCAGCGTGGACACCAGCATGGGGAAAAAGGTCATGAGCACCACGACGGCCGCCTTGGAGGGCCAGTCAAAACCAAACCACATGACCGCAATGGGCGCCACACCGACCAGAGGGATGGCACTGGTGAGCGAGGCCACAGGCAAGAGGCCGCGCTGCAGAAACGGCATGCGGTCAATTGCCACCGCCACGGCAAAACCCAGGCCACAGCCCAGCGCCCAGCCGATCAGAACGGCCTTGCCGACGGTCTGCACAAAGTCACCCCAGAGCTTGGGCGCATGGTCGCCAATGGAGCCAATCACCAGGCTGGGTGCGGGCAGCAACACGCGCGGCACATCAAGCGCGCGCACCAGAATTTCCCAGAACACCACCACCCAGGCGCCAAACAGCGCGGCCGTGGCCATGCCCACCCAACGGCTGCCGTTGACGGCCGCCATGCGGTAGACGCTGTAGCCCGCCACCAGCGCCAAGAGCAGCATGCCGGGCCAGAACCACAGCGGAGTCACACCGTTGGTCATACGCCCCCCCGGCTGCGCAGCACCAGGCGCTCCACACCGGCCACGATGCCGGTGAGTGCCAAGCCCAGCAGGGCCGACATGACCAAGGCAGACCAAATCTGCACGGTCTGCCCGTAATACGAACCGGTGAGCAGGCGCGCACCCAGCCCAGCCTGCGCGCCCGTGGGCAGCTCCGCCACCATGGCGCCCACCAGGCCCGCCGCCACACCCACGCGCAGCGCGGGGAAGAGAAAAGGCAAGGCTGCAGGCAAACGCAGCAACCACAGCGACTGCCAGCGGTTGGCGGCATAGGTGTGCATCATTTCGGTCTCAATCTTTTGCGGCGAACGCAGGCCCTGCACCATGGCCACGGTGACCGGGAAGAAACACAGGTACATGGCGATAAAAGCCTTGGGCGCCGTGCCCGAAAAGCCCAGGCTGCCCAGCACCACCAGCACGATGGGCGCAATGGCCAGCACCGGTACGGTTTGCGAGGCAACGATCCAGGGCAGCAGCGCCTTGTCCAGCGTGCGGCTGTGCACGATGAGCACCGACAACAGCAGCCCCAGCGCCGTGCCCATGACAAACCCCAGCAACGTGGACTGGCCGGTGACGATGACGTGGTAAATCAGGTTGCGGGGCGAGTCCACCGGCCACTCGGTCAGGCTCTCGTAAAAGTCCATGGCCACCTGGTGGGGCGCGGGCATCAGCGGGCGCTCCATGGTCATGGTGGCCTCGAACAGTTCCATCTGGGTGTAGCCGGCCTCTTCGTCCAGCACACGTTCGATAGCGCCTTGGGCGTTCAGGCCCCAGGCCGCGCCATACCAGGCCAGCACTACGGCCAACAGCACCACCGCAACTGGCAACCAGTCGTGGAAGACGCGTTGGGACAGCGTTTTAGTGGTGGCCATCGGCTAAGGCCTCGCGCACTTCATGGGCCAGCTCCATAAAGGCCGGCGTGTCGCGCAGCCCCAAGTGGCGCGCATCGGGTAGCGGTGAGTCAATCACCTTGACGATACGCCCGGGGCGCGGAGACATGACCACGATCTTGGTAGACAGGTAGACCGCCTCGGCAATGCTGTGCGTGACAAACACCACGGTGCGGCGCTCACGCTGCCAGAGCTGCTGCAGCTGTTCGTTGAGCCGGTCACGTGTGATCTCGTCGAGCGCCCCAAAGGGCTCGTCCATCATCAGAATCTTGGGCTCGAACGACAGCGCCCGCGCAATCGACACCCGCTGCTGCATGCCACCCGAGAGCTGCCAGGGGTACTTGCCCTCAAAGCCCTTGAGGCCCACGCGCTCCAGGTGCTCCATGGCGATGCGCTTGGCGTCAGCCTTGCCTTTGCCTTGGATCTGCAGCGGCAAGGTCACATTGGCCAGCACGTTGCGCCAGGGGAACAGGGCGGGGGCCTGAAAGACATAGCCATAGGCGCGCGCCAGCCGTGCATCGTGCGGGCTCACGCCGTTGACCAGCACCTCCCCTGCGCTGATCTTTTCCAAATCGGCAATCACACGCATCAGGGTGGTCTTGCCGCAGCCGCTGGGACCGATCAGCGAGACAAACTCGCCTTCGTGAAAGTCCAGGCAAATGTCGCTAAGGGCATGTACGGGGGTATCGGCCGTCTGGTAGACCACACTGGCATTGCGCACCTCCACGGCTTTGCGCCCTGGCGTGCCAGCGGGTGGGGGGGCAAGCTGCCCGTTCAGTGCTTCGGAATGGTTCATTGACACGCAGTGGGTTGGGTCATGGCCGCACCAAAACAGGTCACAGCCGCCGATTCATCGCTCACAACCTAACCAATTGGTCAAGTTACGAGTCGATACTAGCCAGTTCCGTGCCACGCCCATCTTGGGGTTTGTACGGGGACTGCGTGCGCCGGTCTAGGCTTGGGGTTTGACGATGGGCTGCAGGCGGCCCAGTTTGTGGGCCAGCTCGATGGCCGAGCTCACGCCCATCTTCTCGAAGATATTGGCGCGGTGGAACTCCACCGTGCGCTGGGTGATGCCCAGGTGGTCGGCAATGTTCTTGTTGTAGTGGCCCAGAATGAGCTGGTCCAGCACCTCGCGCTCGCGCGGGCTCAGGGATGCCAGCGCATAGCGCAGGCGGTGCGCTTCCTGGTTGGCGTCGCCATCGGCCGCCGCCGCCGCCAGGGCTTGCTCCACCCGGTCCACCAACACGTTGTCCTGGAACGGTTTTTCCAGAAAATCCCAGGCCCCGTTTTTAACGGCCGCCACGGCCATGCCTACATCGCCATTGCCGGTCAAAAACAACACGGGCCACGGGCAGGCCAGCGCCTTGAGCTGCTCAAACACCTGCAGCCCGGTCATGGGCACCATACGAATGTCCAGCAGCACCACGGCCTGGGGCCACTGACCGTGCAAGGCCTTGGCGGCCTCCAGAAACGGCACACCGCTGTCCCAGGTGGTGGCCTGGTGACCGCGTGAATCAAACAGCCACGCCAAGCCATCCCGCATGTCGGGGTCGTCGTCAACGATGTGGATGGCTGCGCTGGTCATGGGGTGTCTGCCTCGGGTCCGTATTGTGCCGCCAGGGGCAGCTCCACGGTAAAGCGGGCCCCGCCCAGCACCGGGTCGCGGTCTACCGATATCTCACCGTGGTGGGCTTCGACGATGGAGCGGCAGATGGCCAGGCCCATGCCCATGCCGCCGTCCTTGGTGCTGTAGAAGGCCTCAAACACATGCTCGCGGTCTTCCTCGTGCACACCTGCGCCGGAGTCGGCCACACACAACACGGCCACCTGGCGGGCTACATCGGCATGCACACGCACCTGCACTTGCGCAGGCGTACTGCCCTGGGCCGCAGACTCCTGCGCATTGCCCAGCAGGTTGTTGACCAGGTGCTCCAGCAACAGTTCATCGGCCGCAATCCACACCGGGCCCACGGCGTCCACCCCTTGGGGCACCACACGCTGCAACACCGCCACCAGGTCCAGCCGCTGCAGCGAGATCTCGCGCCGCCGCGCAATCGCGTTGACACGCTGGATGATGCGGCCCGCCTTCTCGGCCAGCACCGCGATGCGGCTGACCACGGGCACGGTGTCTTGCGGGCTGATGCTGCCGGCGTGCAGGCGGTTCAGCAGGCCGGTGGCAAAACTGCTGAGCGCGCCCAGCGGCTGGTTGAGCTCGTGCGCCAGCGTGGAGGCCACCTCGCCCACCGCCACCAGCCGGCCGGTGGCGTCCACCCGCTCCTGCTGCTGCGCGGCCAGGCGCTGTGCACGCTTGCGCTCGCTGATGTCCAGCACCGAGCTCATCCAGCCCATGTGGGTGCCGTCGGCCGTGTGCAGCGGTGCCTCGTGGATCAACACGTCTACCAGCTGGCCCTTGCGGTGCTGAAACTGCACCTCGACGCCCTGCTGCTGGGTGCCCTGGACCAGAATGCCATCGTGCACCTGTTGCAGGCCGCTGGTCTGGTCTTGGGGCCAGTAGGGCAGGGGCGCAGACTGGCCCAGCAGCTCGTGTGCCTGGTAACCCACCATGCGGCAGAAGGCATCGTTCACATACAGCACCTTGCCACCCAGGTCCCAGGCGCGCAGGCCGATGGTGACGGAGTTTTCCATGGCGGTGCGCAAGGCCACTTCGGCCTCCAGCCGGGCCTGCACTTGCTGGCGTTTGACGATGTCGCGGCGCAGCGCCCACAGGCTCACCACCATGCCGCCCAAAAACACCATGGCCACCAGCAAAAACATGCGGGGCACGGTGGCGGGCTGCTCCTGCACCGGTGTGACTTGCAGAAACACATCGGCCCCGGCCAAGTTCATGGCGGCGCGGTAGGTGCGCAGGCCTGCCGGGGCTGCGGGTGGCGCCCCTTCGTCCAGCACCAGGCGCACACGGTGGGTCTGCGCAAACCAGCCTGGCACCAGCGCGGCCACTGCCTGGTTCAAGGACAGGGCGGCCACGTAGTTGCCCACGAACTGGCCCCGCTCAAAGTACGGCACAGCCAGCCACACGGTGTCGGTCAAAGCCCCATTTGCCTGCACCATGGGACCCGCATAGGCCGAGCGGCGCAGGCCACGGGTGGTGGACTGCATGGTGGCCAGGGCCTGGGCGTTTTGTGGGTGGGTACGTTCATCCACCGGCAGGCGTGCGGGCACGGGCGTCTGGGCAGACCCCACCCACCCTTGGTCCAGCAGCACGCCGGGCTCACGCCACAACAGTCCGCCCTGCACCTCGTTCATTTGTCGGGCGGCGGTGCGCAGGTCATCCTCCAGACGCCGAAAGTGAAACTGCACACTCTGCTCCAGCCACTGCGCATCAGCCGCCTGGCGGCGCGCGTCTTCCTCCACCTCAAAATGCTGCAGGTACAAGACCAGCGCCACCACCGAGGCCACCACCAGCGCCAAAAAACCCAACAACCAGGCGCCCGGCCACGGGCTGCGCGCCACACCCGCGGGGTCGGCATGGCGCAGCAAGGCGAAGTTGAAGGTGGGGTCCGGTGAACGGTCGGGCATGGGGGATGCGGAGATGGCACTCGCATAATAACGAGCATGCCTGCCACCGCCCCGCCCGACCTCTTGCGCCGCCGCCAGTGGCTGGGCCGCATAGGCGGGGGTGCGGCAACAGCCCTGCCCTGGGCCAGCCAGGCGGCCGCCAGCACCACCATCCGGCTGTCCCATGTGGTGGCACCCGACACGCCCAAGGGCATGACACTGGAGCGCTTTCGCACGCTGGTAGAGGAACGCAGCGGCCAGCGCATTCGGGTGCAGATTTATCCCCAGGGCCAGCTCTACGGCGACCAGGACGAGATGCAAGCCCTGCAGCTCGGCGCGGTCGACATGGTGGCGCCATCCTTGTCCAAGTTCGGCCCCATTGGGTTTCCCGAATTCGAACTGTTTGACCTGCCGTTTTTGTTCAACAGCGTGACCGAGGTGCGCCGCCTCACACAGGGCCCGCTGGGGCAGCGCCTGCTGGAACGCCTGGGGCGACAACGCCTGCTGGGCCTGGGCTTTTTTGACAACGGCTTCAAACACATGAGCGCCAACCGCCCGTTGTTGGAGCCCGCCCACTTCATCGGCCTGCGCATGCGGGTGCAGGCCTCGCGTGTGATTGCCCAACAAATGCGTGCACTGGGCGCACAACCGGTCACCCTGCCCTTCAGTGAAACGCGCCGCGCGCTGGAAACCGGGGTGGTGGACGGTACTGAAAACCCGGTGTCCAACTTCTGGACCCAAGGCATGCAGACCGTGCAAAGCGACCTGAGCCTCACCCAACATGGCTACCTGGGTTATGCGGTGGTGACGCACCAGCGCTTTTGGTTCAACCTGCCCGTACCCGACCGCAGCCTGGTGCAGCAGGCCCTGCGGGAAGCGCTGGTGTTTGGCAACAGCATTGCCGATGCCCACAATGAAAAAGCCCTTGCCGCCTTGCAGGTCGCGGGCTCGGTCCGCGTTCACCGGCCCAACAATGCGCAGCTGACGCGCTTGCGGCAGGCGGTGTTGCCGGTGCAGGCAGACCTGGCGCAACGCATAGGCCAGCCGTGGCTGGACGCCCTGCACGATGCCCTGCCCAAAGAGCGGCACGGGTAAACCCTAGCTGTTGAACGCCACAGTTACTTCCGCGCGGTGTCCTGACTAACCTTCGCGGTTCGTTAATGGCGCAACTTCCACGCGCCGACCGCGCGAACGGCGCGATGGCAGACAAAAACAACGAGGACGATTCACTTGAAAATTCAAAGCCAAAAAGATTTTTTTTCCGGCCTGATGTTCATGGGCGTAGGGGTAGCCTTCGCCTGGGGCGCATCGGGCTACACCCTGGGAGACGGCGCCCGCATGGGCCCGGGTTACTTCC
>NZ_JBWMAY010000006.1:0-185038 GCF_056521365.1 Rhodoferax sp. XS2R6
GACGCTGGGTTGGTTGACTCCTTTGGAGGTTTACGGCCAGTGGCTGGCCAAGCTTGAGCACTCTCCTGACGTCATCCAATAAACTCCAACTGTGTTGCACTTGGATTTGAGTCCGCCGTCCATGATACTTGCGCAAGTAGCTAGCAATTTCATAGCGACCCCGAGGGCAAAGCGTTCTTGTCGAGCTGGCGGCCAGGCAGCTTCTCGGTCAGGTCTTCGATCATGAAGCGGCCGTAGCGCTGTGCCGTGGCCGGTTGGAGGATGGGCACCAGATCGGCCACCAGCCGCGCGCTGGCATCGTCGCGCGTCTCCACCACCAGAAAGCTGCAGCCGTCTTCCGCAAACGCCTTGTGCAGGCGCACCAGGTCCAGCTCGTAGCCAAAGTTGGCCAGGGGGCTGGCGCTCTGCAACTCGGCATCCACCTGGGCCAGCATTTCCTGGGGGGTGTAGTGCACCAGGCGGGCTGGGCCAAAACCTTTCTCTGCCAAGGCCTGCTGGGCCGCCTGCAAAGCCTCTTCCGTGGGAAAGGCCATGAGGGTGTGGCCCGCGGGTTTGAAGACGCCAAAGGTGGTAGGGGGATGGGACTTGTCCATGGGGCTCTCCAGTACGGCGGTATCGCCAACCGAGTCAATGTAGGACCGCCGTGGTGGTGGCTCTGTGCGCCTGCGCACCGAGAGTGCCGCCGCATTGGGTAAGCTGGCGGCATGAACAAATACGTGGCGACGTACGCAGCCACCGCCGTGCTGATGCTGGCGCTGGACCTGCTGTGGATTGGCGTGCTGGCCAAAGCGCTGTACCAGAACGGCATCGGCCATCTGATGGCGGCCGAACCCCGGCTGGGCGTCGCTGCACTGTTCTACGCGCTGTATCCACTGGGCCTGGTGCTGTTTGTGGTGGCGCCGCAGGGAACCAGCGGCAGCTGGACCAGCACCCTGGTGCACGGCGCGCTGTTTGGCCTGTTTGCCTACGCCACCTACGACCTGACCAATCTGGCCACGCTGAAAGACTGGCCCGTGGGCCTGTCGCTGTTGGACATGGCGTGGGGCGCAGCGGTGAGTTGCGCCGCGGCAATCGCAGGCAAGCTGGCGTGGGATAAATTTTCATGAAATTGGCCTCTAGCCCCCGTAGAGCATGCGCAAGCAGCTCCTAAAGGTATAGCAAATTGATGTCCGCTCGCATGGCGTGCGCAATCTTCAGCATGTCCGCATCGCTGACCTGGAACAGGCCAAACCGGAACTTGTAACCCCAGCGGCTGCGGTCTTCCACAAATTCAAAATCGTCCAGCAGCGGCTGGATGGGCGCCTCCAGCGCGGGCACATAGGCCACGTCGCGCCGGTAGGGTACAAAGCCGCCGCCCATGTCAGACATGGCCCCCACGCTTGCCACTGCGTGTGCTGCGCTGCCCCCCAAGGGGGCTATCGCGCCTTGGGACGGCCCGGCGTCGCGATGCGCATACGGCTCCCCCGGCTGCACGATGCCAATCGACACAAAAGCCTGCAGCGTGTCCTTGCCCCCCATGCTGACTGTGGGACTGTAGTAGGCCACGCGGTCACCCGGCGCGACGCGCTTGAGCGGCGCGCACTTGCCGTGGCAGACCTGCATATACCCCTGCTCCGGCACCGCGCAGCCCCGGCGGGCGTGCGCGGCGCAGGCCACGGCAATCCAGTTGTTGCGCGGGGCCATGGATCAAGCGAGGGCGTGCAGG
The DNA here is from genome assembly GCF_056521365.1 of Rhodoferax sp. XS2R6. Lineage (NCBI taxonomy): Bacteria > Pseudomonadati > Pseudomonadota > Betaproteobacteria > Burkholderiales > Comamonadaceae > Rhodoferax > Rhodoferax sp. XS2R6. Next base: position 1,706 of record NZ_JBWMAY010000006.1, read on the forward strand.
CCGACGCGGTTGCCGTCCAGGTCGGTGATGTGGGCGAAAAAACCCATGCCCGGTGGCAGCGCCGTGCGCCGTTGGGCAATCTTTCCGCCCTGCCCCACCGCGCGCTGCAGGGCGGCGTCCAGTGACGGTGTGGCGTCCAGGTACACCAGCGTACCCGCACGCGAAACCCGGGGCGCCGTGGGCCCCATCATCAACGCGCCCCCGGTGCCATGGCTCGCCAGGTCATAGGCAAACACCGCCCCCTGGCTGGGGCCCATGGCTTCACGGCGCATGGGCCGGCCGAGCACGGTTTCGTAAAAGGCCTGGGCGGCGTCGAGTTGGGTGGTGGGGATTTCAAACCAGCTGATGGCGTTTTTCATAGGGGGCTCCTTGGTGTGTTGAAGAAGCCCGGATGGTGCCGGGGGGCTACTGACAGCGCTGTGTCAGGAGGCTAAACGTGCCGCCACTGCGTCACACCACTGCCATGCAAGCCCGCCACCATCATTGTCCACGCGTTACCAAGGCAACGAACCATGACATTCCCTGAACAGCGCAGCCATGCGCGGGCGCCTTTGCTGCCTATGGGCCCATCGACCCCGTGGCCCCTGGCGCTCCAAACACATGCACTCGGCACGGTACGGGCAGAGGTACTGGACATCAGCGAAGGGGGTGTGCAAATCTTGTCCCGCCCCGATCTGCGGCTGACAGGCAAATCCTTTCACCTGCAAGTGGTGGTCTGCCACCGGGACAGCACCGAGGTGATGGACGGGGGCGAGATTCAAGGCGTCTGGTCCCACAGCGGACAGGCGCACAGCCGCAGCGGTTTTCTCGTTCGGGCGGACCGCAAAGCGCTGGCCCACTTGGTACAAAAACTGCGCACCACCGCGCCCCGCGTACTGCATTGCATGCTGCACCCAGTCGTAGCCAGCGTTTAGAGCGACATTGAGAGCGACAAAGACGCGGGCGCAATACGCCGCGCCGCCTGCGTGTGCCCGCCAAACCCCCAGTCGCTGGCCGGCACCTCGCGCACGATCACATAGCTGGCGGGTTCCAGCCCATGGCCCGCGCCCAGCTGGTCTTCCAGCTCGGCAAAGGCGGTGCTGATGAACGCGGCCTTTTGCTCCGCCGTGTTGGTGCCTTGGGTGATGCTGATCTCCAGCAGCGCCGTGGGGCGCTGCACATCGCTGCCGCCCACATGCCAGCGCGCAGCGGGCACATCGTCAATCACCACCGCGGTCACTTCGGCACGCTTGCCTAGCTGTTCGTGGGTGATGCGGGTCAGCGCCTCGGCCAGCGCGCGGTAGCGTGAGGGGTTTTGCAGCGGCGAGATTTTGAGTTGCAGGGTGGGCATGGTCAGGCTTTCGTAGTGGTGGTGGAACGGTAGGCGCGGCGGGCCAAGCGGGCCTTCAGGCGGGTGGCGCTGCGTTGGGCCAGCGCTTGGCCGCCGGCCAGGCTGCGCTGCCACACGGCGTCGGCACCGCGCCAGAAGTCATCTACCGCCTCGCGGCGCAGGCGGCGTGCTTCGCGCCGGGCTTGGTCGTGCAGATGGGCGAGTGCAGTGGTTTCGGGGGTGGCTGGGAACATGGCGGACTCCGGTGGGTTCAGGGGCTGATGCGATGGTTTGAACTTTATTAATAGAACCACTCTTCGGAAACCGCACCAAACCCATATTGGTTTTGCAGTATTTGCAAAACCAAACCCGCCCGCCGCACAATGGCGCCATGCAACTCCAACTCGATGACGTCGCCCTGTTCACCCGCATTGCCAAGCTGGGCACCCTCTCCGCCGCGGCGCGCGAGCGCAATGTGCCGGTGAGCCAAGTGACGCGGGCACTCACCCGGCTGGAGGCGGCGTGCGGCGTGCGCCTGCTACACCGCACCACCCACGGCCTGAGCCTGACCGACGAGGGCGACACCCTCTTGGCCTATGGCCAGCGCCTGCTGGACACCACGGCCGAGCTGGACAGCGAACTCAGCGGCAAGCTCAGCGGACCCAGCGGCTGGGTGCGCATCAGCGTGAGCCCGCTGATGGCCGAGTGTGTGATTGCGCCCAGCCTGGCCGGCCTGTACCAGCGCTGGCCACTGCTGCACATCGACATCAACGCCGATGACCGCATTGCCGACATGGCGCGCGACGGCATTGACGTGGCCATCCGCACCGGCTCGGCCGTCAGCGACACGCTGGTGGCGCGGCAGATTGGGGAATACGGCCGCACGCTGTACGCCGCGCCGCGCTACCTAGCGCGCTGTGGCACGCCGCAGCACCCCGACGACCTGGCCCGCCACCATCTGATTGCCAACAGCGCCAGCCCCAACCTGAACCGCTGGAGCCGCACCGGCCAGCCCGCCCCGCCGGACCTGGTCGTGCCGGGCCAAACGCGCGCCGACAACACCGCCCTGCTGCTGAACCTGGTGGTGCACGGTGTGGGTATTTCGCGCCTACACGACCTGATGGCCGCGCCCTGGGTGCGCAGCGGCGCACTGGTGCCGCTGCTGGAAGACCACTTTGTGAGCCCGCGCATTCCCATCTATGCCGTGATGCTGCAAGAGCGCCACCGCCTGCCCAAAATTCGTGCGTGTATTGACTACTGGGCAGAGTGGATCGCGGGCATGTCATGACGGTGCACACGCACTGACACGGGGCGCGGGCGCCCCACCAAAGCGCGCCAAGCTCACCGACCTGGTGCGCAAATCTTGTATACCAGTGGCATGGAGTTTGCATTCAGGCAGGCCACATGGCCAACGCATCTGACATCAGCACCCGCATCATTGAAGCCGTCATGGCGCAAAAACTCGCCCCTGGCGCACGCCTGGGCGAGCAGCAGCTCGCCATGGTGTTTGACTGCAGCCGCACCATCGTGCGCGAGGCACTCACCCGCCTGGCGGCGCGCGGCATTGTGACCGTGAGCAGCCGGCGCGGTTGGTATGTGATTGAGCCGTCGTTGAGTGAAGCGCGCGAGGCTTTTGAGGCGCGTCGGGTGATCGAGATGGGCCTGATCCGTTGCACCACCGAGGTGAGCAAGGCCGCCATCAAAAAGCTCAAAGCACATATCAAAACCGAGCAGGCCGCCGTGAAGGGCACCGACGTGGGGCTGCGCAGCTACCTGCTGGGCGACTTCCATGTGTGTCTGGCCGAATGCCTGGGCAACAGCCTGCTGGCCGACACGCTGCGCGACTTCACGGCGCGTACCACCTTGATCGCCATGCTCTACCAATCCACCCACGACGCCGCGCACTCGTGTGCGGAACATGGCCGAATTGTGGAGGCGCTGGAACAGTCGGACTGGGTGCTGGCAGAGCAACTCATGCAAGCCCACATTGGCCACGTGCAGGATGCCCTGCGCCTGCAAACACCCAACGGCGACCCATTGGCCGAGCTGCGTAGTGCGCTCAGCCCCGTGGGCGAAAGCACCAAAACCAAGCCCGTCCGTTTGGCACATGACTTGCATACAAGTCTTGGCGACAAATCTCCCAAAGACCCCTCAACCTACCTTGGAGCCCTGTTATGACCTTCCCCTTGAACAAACGCACCTTCTCCCTGGCCCTGGCCACCGGCGCCCTGCTGGCCGCCACTGGCGCCCACGCGCAAACCGCGCTGGACGACATCATGAAAACCAAGGTCTTGAAGGTGGCGGTGCAGACCGACTCCGCACCCTACGGCTTTGTGGGCACCGACCTCAAGCCCATCGGGCTGGACGTGGACATGGCCAACTACATCGGCAAGAAGCTGGGCGTGCCCGTGGAGCTGGTGGTGGTGGTGAGCGCCAGCCGCATACCTGCGCTGCAAACCCGCAAGGCGGACCTGGTGATTGCCACGCTGGGCAAGAACCCCGACCGTGAAAAAGTGATCGACTTTTCGTCCGCCTACTCCCCTTTCTTTCAGGCTGTGTTTGGCCCCAAAACCGTCAGCGTGAAAAGCTTTGCCGATCTGGCTGGCAAGTCGGTGGGTGTAACCCGCGGCGCCATGGAAGACCAGGAGCTGGCCAAAGTGGCACCGTCTGGCGTGGACACCAAACGCTTTGAAGACAACAACGCCACCATTGCCGCGTTCACCGCAGGACAGGTGCAGTTTGTGGCGCTGGGTGCGTCGGTGGCCGGCAACATGATGACCAAGAACCCGCAGCTCTCTGCCGAATACAAGCTGCTGCTCAAAGACAGCCCCAACTTCATCGGCATTGCCAAGGGTGAAGACAAGCTCAAGGCCAAGGTCAACGAGATCATTGCCGACGCCAAGAAGAGCGGCGAACTGGAAGCCATGGCCAAGAAGTGGCTGGGTCGCGGCCTCGGTGACTTGCCCTTGTAAAGCCTGATACGGCCTGATCGAGCATCCCCATGCGCATTCAGCTGGACTTTGGCGCCGTGCTGGCAGAGTGGCCCCTGCTGCTCACCGGCATTGGCTGGACCCTGGCGCTCACGGCCGCTGCCGTGGTGGTGGGCACGGCCCTGGGCATAGGCTGCGCCTGGGTGCGGGCGCGCGGCTTTGGGGCCGAGCACGCCGCCGCTTGGCTGCGTGCCGTGGTGAATGGTTATGTGGAGCTGATCCGCAACACGCCTTTCATCGTGCAACTGTTTTTCATCTTCTTTGGCTTGCCGGCGGCGGGCTTCAAGCTGTCGGCCGAGACGGCGTCCTTCATCGCCATGGTGATCAACCTCGGTGCTTACGCCACCGAGATCATCCGCGCCGGGCTGGAGGCCACGCCAAAGGGGCAGATCGAGGCGGCAGTGAGCCTGGCACTGACACGGCTGCAAACCTTTACCCGCGTGGTGCTGCCCCCTGCGTTGAAGAAAGTGTGGCCCAGCCTGGTGAGCCAAATCATCATCGTGATGCTGGGCTCCTCGGTGTGCGGACAAATCTCTACCCAAGAGCTGAGCTACGCGGCTGACCTGATCCAGAGCCGCAACTTCCGCTCGTTCGAGGCCTTCATCGTGGTCGGCGCGCTGTACCTGCTGCTGTCCTTCGCGGTGCGCCACCTGCTCAACTGGGCCGGTTCCACCTTTCTCTTTGGGAGGCGCTAGGCCATGGTTGATTTTTCCCTCTGGGACATTGTCCGCAACCTGCTGCTGGCCTTGCGCTGGACGGCGGGCCTCTCGCTGATCGCCTTTGTCGGCGGTGGGCTGGTGGGCCTGCTGCTCTTGATGTTGCGCCTGAGCAAGCTACCAGGCGCCGGCGTGTTTGTGAGCGCCTATGTGCAGCTGTTCCAGGGCGTTCCGCTTTTGGTGCAGCTGTTTTTGGCCTACTACGGGCTGGGCCTGTTTGGCATCAACACCTCGCCCTGGGTGGCGGCCGGCATGGGGCTCACGCTGTACGCCAGCGCCTTCCTCACCGAGATCTGGCGCGGCTGTGTGGCCTCTATCCCGCGTGGCCAGTGGGAGGCCTCCCAAAGCCTGGCGCTGAACTTTGCCGAGCAGCTGCGCTACGTCATCCTGCCGCAGGCCTTCAAGATTGCGGTGGCACCCACGGTGGGCTTTCTGGTGCAGGTCATCAAGGGCACGGCGCTGGCCTCGGTGATTGGTTTCATGGAACTGACCAAGGTGGGCAAGACGATTGCCAACGCCACCTACAGCCCGTTTCTCGTCTTCAGCTGCGTGGCCGTTTTGTACTTTGTGCTGTGCTACCCCGTGAGCCTTTACGCCAAATCCTTGGAGAGGAAGTTGCATGCCCCCCGTTGAAACCAGCGCCACCGCGGCGCCGATTGTGGACATCCGCGCGCTGCGCAAATCGTATGGCAGCAACGAGGTGCTCAAGGGCATCGACCTGCAGATTGCTCCGGGCGAGGTGATCGCCATCATTGGCAAAAGCGGCTCGGGCAAAAGCACGCTGCTGCGTTGTATCAACGGACTCGAAGAGTTCCAGAGTGGCGAGCTGACGGTGGACAGCAAACCCCTGCTGCACAAGAACGCCGCCGCCATGCGCGCGCTGCGCCAGCGCGTGGGCATGATTTTTCAGGGCTTCAACCTGTTCCCGCATCTGACGGTGGGCAAGAACATCATGCTGGCACCCAGCCTGGTGAAAGCCAAGGACGCCGACAGCGCCCAGACCCATGCCCGCGCCCTGCTGGCGCGCGTGGGCCTGGCCGAAAAGTTTGACGCATATGCCGACCAGCTGTCGGGCGGGCAGCAGCAGCGCGTGGCGATTGCCCGTGCGCTGGCCATGGAACCCGCCGTACTGCTGTGCGACGAGATCACCAGCGCACTGGACCCCGAGCTGGTGGGCGAGGTGCTGCGCGTGGTGGAAGGCTTGGCGCAGGACGGCATGACGCTGCTGATGGTGACGCACGAGATGAGCTTTGCCCGCCGCGTGTCCAACCGCGTGATCTTCATGCACCAGGGCCGCGTGCACGAAATGGGGCCACCCGCCGACATCTTTGGCAAGCCGCAAACGCCCGAGCTACAGCAGTTTTTGTCATCCCTGCACGACTGAGCCATGCGGGCGCTGCGGCGTCTTCGATAATCGGGGCATGAGTGAACCCGTGACCTTGATTCCGCTGGACACCGTCAGCGGTGCCCCCCTGACCCCGCCCTCCTCCCGGCCCACCGCCAAATTCATGTTCGCGCACCCGGCGCATCTGCTGGCGCTGGGCTTTGGCTCAGGCCTGTCGCGCATTGCGCCGGGCACCTCGGGCTCGCTGTGGGCCTGGGCGGCCTTTGTGGCGCTGCAGCCGTGGCTGGGCGACACCGGTTGGGCGCTGCTGATTGGCTGGGGCGCCCTGGTGGGCTGGTGGGCCAGCACCGTCACAGCGCGCAACTTGGGCGTGCTGGACCCCAGCAATGTGGTCATCGACGAGGTCATCGCCTTCTGGCTGGTGCTGTGGCTGGTGACGCCGACCTCCCTGGTCGGCCAGGTCATGGCCTTTGGCCTGTTCCGCTTTTTTGATGCCGTGAAACCCGGCCCCGTGGGCTGGGCCGATGCCCTGTTCCACCACGTGGACCCGCAGACCGACCGACGCGCCTGGACCAAGGCCGGCTTTGGCATCATGCTCGACGACTTCGTGGCCGCGGGCTGCACCGTGCTGGTGGTGGCGCTGTGGAGGTTCATCTGAACTCCGCCAACTTACTATCAAATCAGGAGCTAGTTGCGCAATATCCATGCGCTTTAGTGGCCGATTTGATGCTCAAACACCAGTGGATGTTGGCCACAGCCGAGAGCTGCACCGGCGGCCTGATTGCCGGCGCCTGTACCGACCTAGCCGGGTCCAGCACCTGGTTTGAGCGCGGCTTTGTCACCTACTCCAACGCCGCCAAGACCGAGATGCTGGGTGTGGATGCCGCACTGATTGCCACCCACGGCGCCGTGAGCGAGCCCGTGGTGCGCGCCATGGTGCAGGGCGCCCTGCAACACTCCCACGCCCAAGTGGCCGTAGCCGTCACCGGTGTAGCCGGCCCCACCGGTGGCAGCGCCGACAAACCCGTAGGCACGGTCTGGTTTGGCTGGGCCACGCCTGCGGGCGTGCACACCGAGGTGCAACACTTTGCGGGTGACCGCGCCGCGGTGCGCGCCGCCACGGTGCAGCATGCCCTCACGCAACTGGCCGAATTGCTGAAGTAGTCCCGAGTGTCCCGCGGCTGGACTAACGCCCGCGGGCACTCAGACTGCAGCCTGGCAGGTGCAGCATGTCTGCGTACTCGTGGGAGCCCTGCAGTATCCGCAGGCCCTGGTTGAATGCCCGCATGCGCGCCGCACTCTGCGGCAGCTTGGCGCTGAGCATCAGGTGGGTGGTGAATTGGCGGGTCAGCCAGCGCGGGTGGGCCCGCAGCTGCGCGGCCTCGGCCGGCACCAAATGCGCGCCCATGAGGTAACACGCCACATTGCGCTCCATCGGCACCACATCCAGCCGCCCGGCCAGTAGCAGGCGCAGGTTGGCCAGGTCGTCCCCGGCCAACGCCACATTCAGCGTGCCGGCTTTTTGCAAACGCCAAAACTCCGGGGTGTAGGTGTACGAGGGCACGGCACCCACGCGCAGGCCCCGTAGGTCGCTCAGGTCCTTCCAGTCAAAGGGTTTGGCAGTGGGGTTGTCGCGGTACACAAAGACCCACTGCTCGGTCAGCACGTTGTCGCTGATCAAGAAGCCCACATCGCGCTGGGGGTTGCGCCCCCAATAGGCCGTGCCGTCCCACTGGCCGGCGCGTGCTTCTTCCAGAGACCGGGTCCAGGGTTTGAAGGTGTACTGCACCTCGTAGCCCGCATACCCAAAGGCGCGGCGCACGATCTCCAGCGCAATACCCTGGTCGGGACGACTGGCGGTGGCATAGGGCGGGAGCTCTCCGGTGGCCAGGCGCAAGGGAGCGGAAACAGAAACAACTGCTGGCACCTGCGCCAACACATGGCTCCAGCCCATAGCCAGCAGGCAAGACACAGAAGCCACAATGAGGCGCCAATCGACCATGGCAAGCGACCTGAATGGAGATAGTCAGACCATCATAGGCGCAACAAAGAGACGTGTACACGGGGCTCCTGCCCGTGCAGCCAAGAATTGAATTACCCTGCCATTTCCTCCATCCACTTGCCCTTTGGGACCGCCCATGCCACCACCCGCCGACACCCTGCCCACGACCTGGTTTGAAGCGTTTGAAGCGCGCGACTGGGAGGTCAATGGCACACGGCTTCATGCCCGGGTGCCGCGCACGCCACCCGATGGACGGCCCTCGCTCTTGCTGCTGCATGGTTTTCCGCAAAGCCATGTGCTTTGGCACCGCCTAGCCCAAAGCCTGCAGGACCAGTTTTACGTGGTGATGCCCGATTTGCGGGGCTACGGCGATTCGGCTAAACCCGCAGGCCTGACTGACCACAGCAACTACAGCAAACGGGCTCTGGCGCAGGACATGGTGGCACTGATGGACGCGCTGGGCGTGGACCAGTTTCATCTGTGTGGGCATGACCGTGGTGGACGTGTGGCCCACCGTTTGGCCGTGGACCACCCGGCACGCGTGCAGTCCCTGTGTGTGATCGATATCGCCCCCACCTTGGACATGTATGCCGCTACCGACTTTGTCTTTGCCCAGGCCTACTACCACTGGTTCCACCTGACCCAACCCAGCCCCTTGCCGGAGACCATGATCGGGGGCAACCCACTGGCCTACCTGCATGCCAAGCTGGGGGGATGGGGCTCGGGTGGCCTGGGCTACATCGAGCCCACCGCCCTTGCAGAATACGAACGTTGTTTTGCCGACCCGCACACCCTGCACGCCATGTGCGAGGACTACCGCGCCAGTGCGTCCATCGACCTTGAGCACGACCGCGCCAGCCGCACATTGCCAGGGACTCAAGGGAAAATTGCCTGCGATACGCTGGTGCTGTGGGGCGAACGTGGGGTGGTGAACCGGCTGTTCGATCCCCTGGCCCTGTGGCAGGCGCAGTGTGCGGCAAAAGTAAGCGGACGGCGTTTGCCTGCAGGCCACTTTATTCCCGAAGAGCTGGCCCAGGAAACAGCCACGCTGCTGCGGGACTGGGTGGTGAAGCATGTCCCTATCGGAGCGCAATAAGGTGGGGACGACACCGAGCACCGACTTTCCCGCAGGCGGCTTGGCCATCGTGGTGGGCGCGCAAGGCGGTATCGGCCAAGCGCTGGTACGCGCGTTGGAAACCGACACACGTTTTGCACGGGTGATGGGATTGGGGCGTCAGAGCTCACCCGCGTTGAACCTGCTGGACGAGCCCAGTATTCGGCTCTGCGCCCAGACAATGCAAGACACCGGCATGCCCTTGCGCTTGCTGGTAGACGCCACCGGTTATTTGCACAGCGAAGGTCACAGCCCCGAGAAGAGCTGGCAACAGCTGGACCCTGTGCATATGGCGCACCACTTTGCCATCAATGCAATCGGCCCTGCGCTGCTTATGAAGCACTTTTTGCCGCTGCTCGCACGGGACGGGAAGTCGGTGTTTGCCACGCTGTCGGCCAAGGTGGGCAGCATTGGGGACAACCAGCTGGGCGGCTGGTACAGCTACCGCGCAAGCAAAGCTGCCCTGAACCAACTGGTACACACTGCCGCCATTGAGCTGCGCCGCAAGCACCCAGATGCCGTGTGTGTCGCGCTGCACCCAGGCACGGTGGCCACCACGCTCTCTGCCCCCTTCGCCAAGACGGGGCTGGACGTCAAAACACCCGAGGAAGCCGCACTGCGTTTGCTCACGGTGATTGACTCACTGACAGCCGCTAAATCAGGTGGGTTTTTCCACCATGACGGGACATCCCTGCCTTGGTGACGGGCGTAGGGGCACTAGTAGAATCCCTATGGACTTTTCGGGAGGAAAGTCTTTCATCCATCACTTTTCAAATCAGAACCATGAAAAAACTACTGATCGCATCGGCCATCGTTGCCACCTTTGTCACACCCCAAGCGTTTGCACAAGCCAAGAATTTTGAAGGCTTTAGCGTTTTGGGCGGAGTGAATGTGGCTGCAGCCACATTTGAACAAAACGCTAAAAACGGCTCATCGTCTACATCCGCCACTAGCACCTCCAGCAACTTCCAGCTCCAAGCTGAGTACACAATGGCGGCTGGCCAGCAATTCACAGTAGGTGTTGGCGTCAACGCTGGTTTGGGTGATCTTTTGTTTGGCCGCTGGGCTGCTACCGGCGTCGACCTCAAACTCAAAGACACTCTCGCCGTTTATGTCGCGCCTGGGTATGCCGTCAGCGACACCACCTTGGTATACGGGAAAATTGCAGCCATTAGCGGCACTGCAGCAGACACAAGCTCTGTGAGTCTGTCTGGTGTCGGTTATGGCGCTGGTGCTCGCTTCTTGAGCGGCAAGAATGTCTACTACCAAGTTGAATTCATGCAAAACCAATACAGCGACAAAGAGTTCACTACTGTGATTGACAAGTTCAAGAGCAGCGTTTTCTCTTTCGGCGTCGGCTACAAGTTCTAATCCTGTAGTTCTCTGAATGCAAAAAGCCCGCAGCGATGCGGGCTTTTTTTATTGGGCAAACAGGTTCAAGCGCCGTGGCACTTTTTGTATTTTTTGCCGCTGCCGCAGTGGCAGGGGTCGTTGCGACCCGGCTCGACTTCCTTGCGCACGGTTTCCACGCGGGGGCCAAAGCTGCTCCAGAGTTCGCGCAGGTCGTAGACCGCCCACACGGCATCGGCAAAGTCGTTGATGCGCTGCTCGCTCACGCTGGGCGGGCCGTCGTCATCAAAAACGGAGATCGTGGGCTCGTTGCTGTCGTCCTCGGTCAAGGCCACGATGGATTGCAATGCGGCATCCAGCCATTTTTCGGCCTCTTTGTCGCGGGGTGCAGCCCACTCTTCGGGCCAGGTTTCCACGGCGAACATAAAGCCCAAGGCCCACACCTGGGCAAATGAAGGCAGCTCCTGGTCGGCCATGGCGGCACGGTCTTCTTCGGGCAACACGGCCACGGCACCGCGCACGTCCATTACTTCGGGGTGGTAGGCGGTGTCCTCGTCCAGGCTCTTCACCTCGATGCCGAGGCTGCGCACCACATCGTCCCAGCGGCGCGTCCAAAGCTGAACAAACTGCTGCGCCTGCTCGGCACTGGCAAATCCGCCGGCCTCGCCGGGGGCGGGAAACTCCAGATCCAGCAGCGCAGGAAAGGACTCGGCGGTGGCAATGGGACGGCGGCAAACGGCCAGCGCAGCCATAAAACCTTCGCAGAATTCCCATTGCGGGGTTTCATCGTTGCGGGTGCGCAAGTCATCCAGAATGGTGTCCAGGGCGTCAAAGTCGTCCGGACTCAGGGTATCTACTGGGGCGACATCGTTGGCCGCAGGCGTGAGGTTTGGCATAAGCTGTGCAAAAAGAGGGCAGGCTAGTATTGTCCCTCCGAAGAAAGGCTTTTCATGCTCCACACGCTCAATTCCATCTTCCCCGTCCGCTACACCGTTATGGGGCTGTGCGTGTTTGGCCTGCTGCTCAGTACATTCAGCCTGCTCGCGCTAGGTGCCGGCCTGGGCTCGCTGCTGCTGTTTGCCCTGCTGGTCGGCGTTGGGGTGTACGACCTGCGCCAGAGCAAGCGCTCCATCCTGCGCAACTACCCCATCATTGGGCACATGCGTTTCATGCTGGAGTTTGTGCGGCCCGAGATTCGCCAGTATTTCATTGAAAGCGACAACGAGGCCACGCCCTTCTCGCGCGCGCAGCGCTCGCTGGTGTACCAGCGCGCCAAAGGCGAACCCGACAAGCGCCCGTTTGGCACACAGCTCGATGTGCATGCCGAGGGTTACGAGTGGATGAACCATTCAGTGGTGCCTACCAAGCTAGCCTCGCACGACTTCCGCATCACCATTGGCGCAGACACGGCCCAGCCTTACAGTGCCAGCGTTTTCAATATTTCAGCCATGAGTTTTGGGGCGCTGAGCGCCAACGCCATTTTGGCACTCAACGCCGGCGCCAAGCGCGGCGGCTTTGCCCATGACACGGGTGAAGGCTCCATCTCCACCCACCACCGCGTGCATGGGGGCGACTTGATCTGGGAGGTGGCCTCCGGCTACTTTGGCTGCCGCAATGACGACGGCAGCTTCAATCCCGACAAGTTCACTGCCAACGCGCGCGACCCGCAGGTCAAGATGATTGAGCTCAAGCTCAGCCAAGGGGCTAAGCCTGGCCACGGTGGCATGCTGCCCGGCCCCAAGGTCACGATAGAAATTGCCGAGGCACGTGGCATACCGGTGGGGGTGGACTGCATCTCACCGGCATCCCACAGCGCGTTCTCCACTCCGGTAGAGATGATGCAATTTATCGCCAAGCTGCGCGAGCTCTCTGGCGGCAAACCGACCGGCTTCAAGCTCTGCATTGGCCACCCTTGGGAGTGGTTCGCCATGGTCAAGGCGATGCTGGAAACCGGAATCACGCCGGACTTCATCGTGGTGGACGGGGCCGAGGGCGGCACGGGCGCGGCGCCACTCGAATTCACTGACCATGTGGGCTCGCCACTGCAGGAGGGCTTGCTGCTGGTGCACAACACCTTGCGCGGTGCCGGCCTGCGAGAGCGGGTGAAAGTGGGCTGCGCCGGCAAGGTGGTCAGCGCGTTTGACATTGCGCGGCTGATGGCGCTGGGGGCCGACTGGTGCAACAGCGCGCGCGGCTTCATGTTCGCACTGGGTTGCATCCAGGCGCAGCACTGCCACACGGGCCACTGCCCTACCGGGGTCACCACGCAGGACCCGCTGCGCCAGCAGTCGCTGGTGGTGCCGGACAAGGCCGAACGTGTCTACAACTTTCACCAGCAAACCCTGCATGCTCTGCAGGAGCTGGTGCAGGCAGCGGGTGTGAGCCACCCCAGCGGAATCACGGCGCACCACATCGTGCGCCGATCGACCGACCACAAAGTGAAGTCGCTCGCACAGCTGATCCTGACGCAACTGCCCAACCGGGCCTTGATTGACAGCGAACTCAACAGCCTGCCCCTGATTTACCGCCACAGCTGGCCGCGGGCCAGCGCGCAATCGTTCGCACCAGAATTCACCTGAGTATTCCGGCTTTTGCTTTGGCGCACTTGGGAGTAAAGTGTCTTGTATACAACTCGAGGAGAGACAGCATGATTGGAAGCAACCTGCGCATCGGCGCCCGGCTCGGACTGGCGTTTGGGGTCGTACTGCTGATCACCGCCTTGATGGCCCTGACTGGCATGTGGCGCCTAGGCTCACTCAAAGAGGAAGCGCACAGTCTGGCCTATGTCGAGGTGGAGCGCTCCTCCCTCACCCAAAAGTGGGTAGAAAACATCCGTATCAACTGGGTACGCACTGCCGCGGCCCTGCACGCATCCAGCACCGACCGCGTGGGCATTCTGCAAAAAGAGATGGACGAGACCTCTAAGGTCATCAGCGGCCTGCAAAAGGAACTGGAGCCCATGATTACTGACGACAAAGGCAAGGCCCTGTTTGCCGACATTGGCAAGGTCCGGGAGGCCTACCGCGGGCCACGCTCCGATTTGCTGAAGAAAAAACTGGCCGGTGAAGACGTCACTGCCGCGGTCGATGCGACCTTGCTGCCCTTGGCCAGCGCCTACCTGAAGTCACTGGATGTGCTGATTGAGCACATGGAAGTTCAACTCAAGGCGGGTGTTGCAAAAACTGAAGCCGTAGCCGCCAGCGGCCAGTGGATTCTGGGCATCGGGGCGGGGCTTTCAGCGGCGATCGGTCTGATCTTCGCCGTGCTGTCCACCCGCTCTATTACGCGGCCCATTCAACAGGCGGTGGATTCGGCACAGGCCATCAGCCAGGGTGATCTGAGCATACGCATCCAGCCCCAAGGCAAGGATGAAACCGCTGACATGATGCATGCGCTGCGCGATATGCGAGACAACCTGGCCCGCATGGTGGGCGGCGTGCGCACCAGTGCCGAGGGTGTATCCACCGCGAGCGCCGAAATTGCGCAGGGGAACAACGACCTGTCAGCCCGCACCGAACAGCAGGCCAGCGCACTGCAAGAAACCGCCGCCTCCATGACCGAACTGAGCTCCACCGTGCGGCAAAACGCCGACAGCGCCTCCCAGGCCAACCAGCTGGCCATGACAGCCTCCAATGTCGCCATCCGCGGTGGCGAGGTGGTGGGCCAAGTGGTAGAGACCATGAAGGGTATTAACGAAGCCAGCCGCAAGATTGCCGACATCATCAGCGTGATCGACGGCATTGCCTTCCAGACCAATATCCTGGCGCTAAACGCGGCAGTGGAAGCCGCGCGTGCGGGCGAGCAAGGCCGCGGCTTTGCGGTGGTGGCCAGCGAGGTGCGCTCCCTGGCCGGGCGCAGTGCCGAGGCCGCCAAAGAGATCAAAACCCTCATTAACGACAGCGTGACGCGTGTGGAGCAAGGCACCGCCTTGGTGGACCAGGCCGGTAGCACCATGGCCGAGGTGGTGGGGGCCATTCGCAGGGTGACCGATATCGTGGGCGAGATCAGCGCAGCCAGCGGCGAGCAGGCATCAGGAGTCACCCAGGTCGGCCATGCGGTGGACCAGATGGACCAGGCGACCCAGCAAAATGCGGCCCTGGTAGAGGAAATGGCCGCTGCCGCCAGCAGCCTGCGCACCCAGGCGCATGCATTGGTGGAGGTGATGGCGGTATTCAAACTGTCCCCCGAACACGCAGCCAACAGCAGCTCCCTGGCCTTGTCGGCCTGAAGGTTGGTTTGCCCACGGCAAAGCAGACCCGGCGCTCACCGGTAGCGCAACACCCCGGCCGGCACTGGCGCCGGTGGGCCTGCTGGATGGTGCTCTGGTGTGTGTGGGCCCCTGCCAGCGCCGCAGAGTTGGCCCGGGTGCAGATGATTGCTTCGTACCACGCCGGCATGGCCTGGAGCGACGCCCAGATTGCCGGTGTGCGCGAACAGCTGCAAGCCCTGACACACCCCATCGAGCTGCAGCTGGACTTTCTGGACACCAAACATGTGCCACCCAGCGCACGCTATTACCAGCTCACCGAAGACCTGCTGCTCTCCAAATACGGCCATACCGCGCCCGCCGTCCTGATTGCCGCAGACGATGACGCGCTGGACTTCACACTGCGCCTGCGCGACAAACACTTCAAAGACACTCCGATTGTGTTCTCCGGTGTCTCCAGCAGCCGGCGTGCGGCCCTGCAGCAAGCCACAGCCATCGGAGGGGTGTTTGACGACCTGGATGTGGGCGAAAGCCTGCAGCAAATGCTGCGCATGCGCCCACAGACCCGGCGCGTGGTGGTGATCCATGACCAGAGTCGCACCAGCCTGGCCCAGGTGGAAACGCTGCACAGCCGCATGGCCACCCACCCCGGGGCAACGATCGAATACCTGAGCAATCTGCCGGTGGCCGCCATTGAACAGCGGCTTGGCCAACTCGGCCCCCAAGACCTGGTATTTGCGCTGCCCTTCAACCGGGATGCCGATGGCCGTGTGTTGACCCATGAAGAAGCCACCGATCTCTGGGCCGCAGCGGCCAAGGCCCCTGTCGCCGTGACACGTGACGTGGCCATGCGCCCGGGGGTGCTGGGCGGGTTTTTGGTGTCGGGCCTGGACCAGGGACATACCGCGGGGCGCCTGGCGACGCAGCTGCTCCATGGCACAGCACCGACGCCGCTGCCGTTTATCGAAGGCGGCTCACATGCCACCTTTGACTACCCGCAGATGCAGCGCTGGGACGTAGACCTGGACCGCCTGCCTGCTGGCGCGACGGTACTGCAGCGCCCCAAGGACACCATGGAGTCCTTGCGCCCCCATATTCCATGGCTCAGTGTCCTGTTTGGCAGCATGCTGGTCATCATTGGCCTGCTGCTGCACGGCATCCGGGTGCGCCATGCGGCCGAGGCCGCCCAGCGCCTGAGCACACGCAACTACCAGGCCCTGTTTGACCACAGCCCCGACGCCATCATGGTGCGCGATGCCCACAGCAACCAGATCGTGCAAATCAACTCCCGCTTTTGCCAGCTGTTTGGCTACCAGCAAGACGAGGTCAGCGCGCTACGCCCGGTAGATTTGAGTGCCGAGGAGCCCGGCTATGGTGCGGAGGAAGCGCAAGCCTGGATTGAAAAGACCCGGCGCGAGGGTGCCCAGTTTTTTGAGTGGCGTTCGCGGCACAAAGACGGCTCGGTGTTTTGGTCGGAGATCTCCATGACCCGCTTCGAGATGGCACAAGGCCAGCGCACGGTGTCCACCATCCGCGACATCACAGACCGCAAACAGGCGGAGGTGATGGCCAAAGAGTTTGAACACAGCCTGCAGCAGGTCTACCAAAATCTTCCGGTCGCGGTGTTTGCCATCAACGCACAACACCAGATCACCTTCTGGAACCCCCACATGACCCGCATGACCGGTGTGCACGCGGAGGAAGTGGTGGGCACCACCGAGACGTGGCGTGGCATCTACGCCAGCGCCCGCCCCTGCCTGCTGGACGTGCTGGTGGACGGCGCCAAGGTCGATGAGCTGCAACATTTGTACGCTGGCAAGTTGCGAGCGAGCCCCATCATCCCAGGTGCACTGGAAGGAGAAGACTATTTTGAAGCGCTGGAGAGCTCTGGCGGTGGCATGTGGATACGCTACTGCGCCGCCCCTCTGCGAGACGCACGGGGCAAAGTCACCGGCGCCATCCAAACCCTGATCGACGTGACCCGCCTCAAGCGGGCCCAAACCACGTTGGAAGAATTGAACCGCGACCTGGAAGCCCGCGTACAAGCCCGCAACGCCGAACTCAAACACGCCATGGGGCAGCTGGTGCAGTCCGAAAAGCTGGCCGCCCTGGGTAGCCTGGTGGCTGGCGTAGCCCATGAATTGAACACACCCATCGGCAATGTGATGGCCGTCGCCTCCACCCTCACGGACGAGGTGGCCGACTTCAGCCAGAAACTGCTGTCCGGTAGCGCGCGCCGCTCCGACGTGGAGAAGGCCGCCAACCGCTTGCAAGAAGCCAGCGCGTTGATCGAGCGCAATGCCACCAAAGCAGCCAAACTCATCAACGACTTCAAGGAAGTGGCGGTCGACCAGAGCAGCACACGCAGGCGTCACTTTGCGCTGCGCGATGTGGTGAACGAAGTGCTGACCACCACCCGGCCCCTGTTCAAGAACGCCAAGCACCAAGTGGAGCTCGCCATTCCCGCAGACCTGGCCCTGGACAGCTATCCCGGCCCGCTGGAGCAGGTGCTGACCAACTTTTTGGCCAACAGCCTGAACCATGGCTTTGAAGGTCTGGCCCAGGGCCACATCAGCATCCAGGCCCGGCAAGAGGGCGAAGAGGTGGTGCTGGAGTACGCCGACAACGGCTGCGGCATCGCTGCGGGCAACCTGCAGCACATTTTTGAGCCCTTCTACACCACGAAGTTGGGCCGCGGCGGCAGTGGCCTGGGGCTGTACATCGTCTACAACCTGGTCACCAATGTGCTGGGCGGCAGCATCACCGCCCACAGCACGCCGGGCGCTGGCGCCCGCTTTGTGTTGCGCCTGCCAGCCCAGGCACCGGCGCACAGTGGACCGGCACCCCTGCACTAAACTGCTATTTATTCGATAGCTGCTTGCGCAGCACTAGCAAGGGCTAGCAGCCAATTTAACCCTTAAATCGGCAACGCCGGCGTACCCCACCCTGCAATCAGCGCGGGCCGCAGAATGTCTACAAAGTGGCGCAACTTGGCCGGGTAAAAGTGGGCGTAGGGGTAGAGCAGGTAAATCGGCAACGGTTCGGCGCGCCAATCGGGCAGCAGGTGCAACAGCCGGCCCTCGGCCACGTCTTCGGCCACCGCCCAGCTGGACGCCACGCACACCCCCAGCCCCAAGAGCGCCGCACTGCGCAACGCGTACAGACTGTCGGTGCTCATGCGCGGTTTCAGCGCCAGGCGCTGCTGCGTGCCGTCGCTGTGGCGCAGCGTGATGTCGTTGCGGTAGAAGGTGCGCAGCGCCAGCCAGGGCAACGTGGCCAGGTCGGCCGCATGGGCCGGTGGCGGCGCATCGCCCAGCACCGCGGGCGCGGCCACCACAATGCGCGGGATCTCCGCCAGCTTGACGGCCACCACCGCGGGGTCGTCCACCGCGCCCACGTGGATGGCGCAGTCAATGCCATCGGCAATGAAGTCCGGGGTACGGTCGTGCAGCAGCCACTCCACCGCCACACGCGGGTGGCGCTGCAGGTAATCGGCCAGCGGCCCCACCAGCTGCTGCTGGCCAATGGCGTGCGGCACCACCACGCGCAGCGTGCCCTCGGGCACCTCGGTGCTGCCGCGCAGGTCGGCCTCGAAGGCGTCCCAGTTCTGCAGCAGTTCCTTGGCATGGGCAAAGCAGCGCTGGCCTTCCTCGGTCAGCTGCATGGCATGGGTGGAGCGCTGCAGCAGCTTGGCACCCAGCATGCGCTCCAGCGTCTGCAGGCGCCGGCTCACCGTGGGCTGGGTAGTGCCCAGCTGCGCCGCGGCGGCCGACAAGCTGCCGGCCTCCACGATGCGCACCAGGGTCTGCATGAGTTCGATACGGTCTGGGGCAGACTTCATACGCAGAGCGTATAACAATTGTGCGAATTGCGGGTGTTCCCAAGCAATTTATGCAGTGACACACTCGCATCCACTGCAAACCAAGGGTTAACACCATGACTTCGACCACTTCCACGCATAAGCCCGCCAATGCCTTGCCCGCAGCACTGGTGCTGCTGCTGGCTACCGGCGCCGGCCTGGCCGCCGCTGCGCTCTACTACAGCCAACCCATGTTGGGCGTACTGGGCACCGAATTCGGCGCCACACCCGCCGCCATTGGCCTGGTGCCCACACTCACCCAACTGGGCTACGCCCTGGGCCTGGTGCTGCTGGCCCCGTTAGGCGACCGGTTTGACCGACGCCGCATCATCCTGGGTAAGGCCGCCGTGCTGTGCCTGGCGCTGCTGGCGGCTGCGGCCGCGCCTTCGCTGGGCGTGATGCTAGCGGCGAGCCTGGTGATTGGCGTATCCGCCACGCTAGCGCAGGACATCGTGCCCGCCGCCGCCACGTTGGCGCCCGAAGCCAGCCGCGGCAAGATTGTGGGCACGGTGATGACCGGGCTGCTGCTGGGCATTTTGCTGTCGCGCGTGGTGTCTGGCCTGGTGGCCGAGCAGGCGGGTTGGCGCGCCATGTTTGTAGCGGCAGCGCTCAGCATTGCGCTCCTGGGGGTCGCCGTATGGCGCGGCCTGCCGCGCTTTGCGTCCACCACGCAGCTGCCCTACCTGGCGCTCATGCGCACGCTGGCCACGCTATGGCAGCGCCACCGCGGCCTGCGCCGCGCGGCCCTCGCGCAGGGCTTGCTCAGCGTGGCGTTCAGCGCCTTCTGGTCCACGCTGGCCGTGATGTTGCATGCCGCGCCCGCCCACCTCGGCAGCGCTGCCGCCGGTGCGTTTGGCTTGGCCGGCGCGGCGGGTGCACTGGCTGCGCCGCTGGCCGGCCGCATGGCGGATCGCCGTGGCCCCGAGGTGGTGACGCGGCTGGGCGCGGCCCTCGTGGTGGCCGCGTTTCTGGCCATGGGCCTGGGTGCGCTGGGAACGGACAGCCCACTGTGGCTACTGGCCCTGGGCGCTGTGGTGTTTGACCTGGGCGTGCAGGCCAGCCTGATTGCGCACCAGACCATCGTTTACAGCCTGGAGCCCGCCGCTCGCAGCCGCCTAAATGCGGTGCTGATGGGTGGCATGTTCATCGGCATGGCCAGCGGTGCCTGGTTGGGCAGCCTGGCGCTGGCGCAGTGGGGGTGGGCAGGGGTCTGTGGTCTGGCGGCCCTAGCAGCAGCCACCGCGCTGGCCGTACGACTCTGGCCCGTGACCGCGGGCAGCGCTGAGGCGCTATCTATTCGATAGCTGCTCGCGCAGCGCCGCCAAGGGCTAGCAGCCGTTTTGCCATGCAAAGCACGGCGTGGTCCTTGCTCAGTACCAGGCAGCGCTGGGCGACGGCGAGGTCAATGAACTTCTGATCGTCCGGGTCTTTGCAGGTCACGCTGGCCTTGGGCGGCACGTCCAGAGTCTGCACCTGGGCATCGCGCGCCTGCAACACCTGCTCTGCGCTCAGGCCGTAAAAGGCCAGCCGCTTGGCAATCTGCGGATAGGCCAGCACACGCGCCAGCTCGTCACGCATGGGGGCGGTGGCCACCCACTGCAGGCGCCCGGCCTGCAGGGCGTCGCGCAGCGGGGGGGTTGCCGCATCGTTAAAGACCAGCAGGTCCAGCACGATATTGGTGTCCAGAATGATCTGACGGACACCTTCAGCCACGCCCGCAGCCTGCCCCTCAGTCATTGGGCTCGTTGGAAGCCTGCGGTGCAGCGCCCTTGGCCAGGCGGCCCTTGACCATGTCGAACTTGAACAGGCGGCACTCCAGCGGGCCGTTCCACATGGGCACGCGGCGCGACTCTTTGAGGCGCATCTTGCTGGGCAGCTTCAGGTCCGGCGTCAGCACCCAGGCGGTCCAGCCGCTGTAATTCTTCTTCCAGTGGCTGGCCAGCTGGTTGAAGAAGTCCACGCCCTCGTCAGTCTGCGCCAGTTCACGCGCGCCAAAGCGTGCGCCCTCGCCTTCACCGGCCACGCCGCCAATGCCAATGCGCTCGCCGTAGGGCGGGTTCAGCACCATCACGCCGCCGCCCTCGATGGGAGGCATGCGCTGCAGCGCGTCGCCGCCGCGGAATTCGATCACATCGGCCACACCGGCGCGCTGGGCGTTGCGCTGGGCAAAGTCCACCATGCGGTGCGACACATCGCTGCCATAAATCAGCGCAGGCTGGCCTGGCTCGGGTTTGACCACCGCCTCGGCAGCCTCGGCCTTCATGTCTGCCCATTCCTGCGAGCGGAAGGGCCGGTATTTTTCGAACGCAAAGCGGCGCAGCGAGCCGGCCGCGATGTTGCAGGCAATCTGTGCAGCTTCAATGGCCACCGTGCCGCTGCCGCAGCAGGGGTCATACAGCGGCATCAAATCGTCGTCGCCCGAGGCCCAGCCGCTGGCGGCGATCATCGCCGCGGCCAGGGTTTCTTTCAGCGGCGCGTCGCCCTTGTCCTCGCGCCAGCCGCGTTTGAACAGCGGTTCGCCCGAAGTGTCGATATAGAGCGAGCAGCTGTCGGTGGTCAGGTGAGCGTAGATGCGCACATCGGGCCACTGCGTGTTCACGTCAGGGCGCACGCCGCCCGCCACTTCGCGGAAGCGGTCACACACGGCGTCCTTCACCTTGAGCGCGGCAAAGTTCAGCGAGGTCAGCGGGCTGTGCTGCGCGGTCACCTCAACCTTGATGCTCTCCTTGGGCGTGAACCATTGCTCCCATGGCACTTGCAGGCCGGCGCGGTACAGGTCTTGTTCGCTGCGGTATTCGGTGTACGACACCAGCACCAGCACGCGCTGCGAGAGGCGGCTGTACAGGTTGAGTAACATGGCGTGCGCAAACGAGGTGCGCACCGCCACACCACCGCGCTGCTTGGTCACGCAGCCGGGCGGCAAGCCGGTGATTTGCAAAATCTCCGGCGACAGGTACTCCTCCACGCCAGCGGCGCAGGGGAGAAAAAGGGTCAATTGGTTCATAGCGCTTTGCGGAGTGAGGCGGGGGCGATCTTCAGGCCCTCGCGGTATTTGGCCACGGTGCGCCGGGCGCATTCGATGCCCTGCTCTTTGAGCATGTCAGAGATCTGGTTGTCACTCAAGGGCTTTTTGGCGCTCTCGGAGGCGATGAACTGTTTGATGAGCGCACGCACCGCGGTGCTGGAGGCATTGCCGCCGCTCTCGGTGCCCAAACCAGAGCCAAAGAAGTACTTGAGCTCGAAGGTACCAAACGGCGTGGCCATGTACTTGGCCGTGGTCACGCGGCTGATGGTGGACTCGTGTAGCCCCAGCTCGTCGGCAATTTCGCGCAGCACCAGCGGGCGCATGGCCAGCTCGCCGTGGGTGAAGAAGTTTTTCTGCCGCTCCACGATGGCCGTGCTCACGCGCAGGATGGTGTCAAAGCGCTGCTGAATGTTTTTGATGAACCAGCGCGCCTCCTGCAGGCGCTGCTGCAGGGCGGCGTGGCCGGCACCGTCGCGCCCCCCGCGGTGGTTGCGCAGCACGTTGGCGTAAATGTCGTGCACCTTGAGGCGCGGCATCACCTCGGGGTTGAGCTGCACGCGGAACTTCGGCATGCCGCCGACCTTGCCAATCGACACCACCAGTACGTCGGGCACCACGATGTTGCGCTCCACGTCGATGAAGCGGCGTCCGGGCTTGGGCTCCAGCCGCGCGATGAGCGCTATCGCTTCGCGCACCAGCGCATCGCTGCCCACGCCCATTTGCACCAGGCGCTTGATGTCACGCCTGGCCAGCAGGTCTATGGGTTTGCTGCAAATGCCCAGCGCCACCCGCAGCAGCTCGGCGCGTTCGTCTTCACCATCCACCTCGGCCTGGGCCAGCAAGGCCTTGATCTGCAAACGCAGGCATTCGCCTAGGTCACGCGCGCCCACGCCCACGGGCTCCAGACTGTGCAGCAGGCCCAGCGCCACCGTGAAGTGGTGCACCAGGTCTTGCAGCTGTTCTTCGTCGCCAGGGCTCAGGCTGCGCGCCAGCTCTTCCAAAGGGTCTTCCAAGTAGCCATCGTCGTTGAGCGATTCGATCAGGAAGCGCAGCGCGGCCGCATCGGTAGCATTGGTGCGCAGGCTCAGGGCCTGGCGGTGCAAAAAGGCCTGCAGCGATTCGGTGGAGCGCGCCAGCTCGGTGGCGTCTTTCTCTTCGTCATCACCCAGGTTGTTGGCCTTGGCGTCCACGCCCCACTCGCCATCGTCGGGCGTCATTTCGGTGGTGCCGTCGCCTTCCCAGTTGGGTTCGTCGCTGCTGCTCAGCGGCGTGGCTTCTTCGTCATTGCTGCTGGTGCTGGTCGAGGTGGCGTAGTCCGCCACCGCACTGGGTGCGTAATCCACCTCGCTGCTCTCGGACAAGCGGTCGCCTTCGCTGACCGTGGCATCCACGGCATTCAGCCCAAAGTCTTCGCGCTCGGCCCGGTCCTCGGTCAGCTCCAAAAACGGGTTCTCGTCCAGCATCTGCTCCACTTCCTGGCTGAGCTCGAGCGTGGAGAGCTGCAGCAGACGGATGGACTGCTGCAACTGGGGCGTGAGCGCCAGGTGTTGGGAAACGCGTAAAGACAGCCCTTGCTTCATCACATTTTGAAATGCTCACCGAGATAGACACGGCGCACATCGGCGTTGTTCACGATCTCGGAGGGGGTGCCCTGCGCCAGCACATGGCCGTCGCTGATGATGTAGGCGTGGTCGCAGATGCCCAGGGTCTCGCGCACGTTGTGGTCGGTGATGAGCACGCCGATGCCACGGCCCTTGAGGAAGTTGATGATGCGTTGAATTTCGATCACCGCAATCGGGTCGATACCGGCAAACGGTTCGTCCAGCAGGATGAAGCGCGGCCGCGTGGCCAGCGCCCGCGCAATCTCCACACGGCGGCGCTCGCCGCCCGACAGGGCCAGCGAGGGCGACTCGCGCAGGTGTTCCACGCGCAGGTCTTGCAGCAGCGCGGTCAGGCGCGCTTCAATCTCGGTCGACTTGAGCGGGTTGCCCGCCTCGTCGCGCTGCAGTTCCAGCACCGCACGCACGTTGTCTTCGACATTCAGCTTACGGAATATCGAGGCTTCTTGCGGCAGGTAGCCCAATCCCAGGCGCGCGCGGCGGTGTATGGGCATGTGTTCGATGGACTGACCGTCGATGGTGATGTCGCCCGCGCTGGCGCGCAGCAGGCCCACGATCATGTAGAACGAGGTGGTCTTGCCCGCACCGTTGGGGCCCAAGAGGCCCACCACCTCGCCAGTGCGCACGGCCAGCGATACGTCCTTGACCACCTGGCGTTTGCCATAGGACTTTTGCAAATGCCGGGCTTCCAGCCGCCCGGTGCTGGTGTCCGGGGCTTCTTGGATGGGCGCACTCACTGGGCGGCCTTCTCAAGTTGCGGCGTGGCACGCAGGGTAGGACTGGATTGGGGGGTGGTGGGTGCTGGGGCGTCCGGTTTGGGTGTCAGCATGGCGCGCACACGGCCCGCGGGCGCGGTGGCACTCTTGGGTGCGCCGTCTACGGTGAACTTGTCGCTGAGGTTCTCATACAAGATGGCCGCACCGGTCACCTCATCAGCCAGCGTGGCACCGCGGAAGCGACGCAGCTGGGCCTTTTTGATGAAGCGCACGGTGTCGGCCCGACCGTCATATTCGATGGTTTCGCCATCGCCTTCAATGAATTCGTCCAGCCCATCACGCTTCTGGCGAAAGAACGCCGGGGTGGCCGCCGAGCCGGTTACCAAGCCAAACTGGTAACCATCGGGGTCCTGGCGCACTTCGAGCTGGGCGCCGCGGATGACGATGCTGCCCTTGGTCAGCACCACATTGCCGGTAAAGACGCTCACCTGCTTCAAGTCGTCATAACGCAGGGCATCGGCCTCCACATTCATGGGCTTGTTGCGGTCGGCCTTTTCGGCCCAGGCGTACCCCGCCACGCTGGACAGGACCAGCCCCAAGGACACCGACAGAATAGTTTTTTTCATAAAGGCACGAAACTTGCTCGAAAAGCGCTTCGGCCATTGTACCGAGCGCTTTGCGCATTTCGCGCCTTGGCTGACTCAGCCGTCGGCGTTAATTTTTTTGACCAGCGCCTGCAGCACCTCGGCCGCGCGGTCATTCTCGACCTGGCAGGTCCCCGCGTTGGCATGGCCGCCCCCACCGTAGCCCAGCATGAGCTCGCCAATATTGGTTTTGGAAGTGCGGTTGGTGATGGACTTGCCGGTGGCAAATACGGTGTTTTGCTTCTGCAAACCCCACAACACGTGGATAGAGATATTGGTCTGCGGGAACAGCGCGTAGACCATAAAACGGTTCACCGCAAAGATGGTGTCTTCGTTGCGCAGGTCCAGCACCAACAAGTTGCCCTGCACGGTGGAGCAGCGCAGCAGTTGCTCCTTGGCCTTGGCCGCGTGCTCAAAATACAGCTCCACACGCTCCACCACGTCGGGCAGTTGCAAGATTTTTTCGATGCCATGGTGGCGGCAGTACTGGATCAAATCCATCATCAGCTGGTAGTTGCTGACGCGGAACTCACGGAAGCGGCCCAGGCCCGTGCGTGAATCCATCAGGTAGTTCAGCAGCACCCAACCCGTGGGAGCCATGATTTCATCGTGGCTAAAGCGAGCCGAGTCGCCCTTGTCTACCGCTTCCATCATGTCGTGGAAGCGCGCCGGGAAACGGTTGGTGCCGCCGTAGTGATCAAACACCACGCGTGCGGCCGAGTCGGCGTCGGGCAGGATGATGTGGTTGGGGCGTTCGCCGGTGTTGCGCACCGTCTCGGACTCGTGGTGGTCAAAGGCCAGATGCACGCCGGGCACATAGGGCAGGTTGGTGGTGATGTCGCGGTCGGACACCTCCACCTTGCCGTCCTGCATGTCCTTGGGGTGGACGAACTTGATGTCGTCGATCAAGTCCATCTCGTTGAGCAGAACCGCACACACCAAGCCATCAAAGTCACTGCGGGTGACAAGCCGAAATTTCTGGTGCGCCATGGGAACAATCTCCACAAAGGTTGAATGGGTGCCAAACCATTCTAGCCCCGCCCCTTGCGGGCTGGCGCCATTCCCGGCGTAAAAACCCGGGGGCTTAGCGACCGGCGCGCACGTCGGCCACCAGCACGTCCACCACCTGCAGCGCACGCGGCATAGTGCCCGCCATGGAGCCATCGGTGTAGTAGCGCCCGGCCACGCCCAAGGCAGGGACACCCTCAACCTTGTAGGCGTTTTGCAGCTGGGTGGCCTTGGTGACCTTGGTCACCACGGTGAAGGAGTTGTACTGCTGCACAAACTTGGCTTTGTCCACGCCCTGCTGGACCACCCACTCCAGAATCGCCTCGCCGCTGGCAAGGTTCTTCTTCTCCACGTGGATGGCGGCGAACACCTTGGCGTGCAGTTTTTCCACCAGCCCCATGGCTTCGAGGGTGAAATACAGGCGCTGCTGCGGTGCAAAGCTATCCTGAAAGGCAACAGGCACACGGCGCAACACTACGTCTTTGGGCAACTTGCCAATCCAGGCCTGCAGCGTGGGCTCGAACGCATTGCAGTGCGGGCAGTTGTACCAAAAGAACTCCACCACTTCGATCTTGCCGGCGCTGGCTTCCACAGGAGCACGTGGGTCCAGCACCTGGTAATCGGTTCCCGCCTTGGGTTTGCTGGCTTGGGCTTGTACCGATGTGCCCAACAAAGTGGCCGAGGCCACGGCAGCACCAGTGGTCAGTTGCGTGAATTCGCGTCGTTTCATGTCCATCTCACTTGTAAAGAGGCTGGTGGGACAAAGCCCCACCCAGAAAGTTCCTGTTGGGCCCGCGCTTAACGCTGGACCCGGACCAACGCGGTCTCCATGCCAGCCTTGTCCATTTTGTCCTTGGCCTTGTCCGCATCGTCCTTCTTGTCAAAAGGTCCCACGCGCACCCGGAACACCGGACGGCCCGATTGTTCGCGTTCGGAAATTTTGGTTTCTATCCCGCTCAGGGACAGCTTGGCGCGGTGGCTCTCGGCGTCTTCAGCCTTCTGGAAGGCTCCGACCTGCACAAAGTAGACAAAGGCATCGGCCTCTGCGGGCGCCGCGGTTTTGGCCTTGGCCAGATCTCCCAGCGGGTCTGCCGACATGGCGGGCTTGACCTCGCCCTTGGCATCGGGCTTGGTGACCTTGGCATCTGCTTTGGCATCGGCCTTGGGTTCGACTTTGGCCTCGGTCTTTGCTTCGACCTTGTTTTTGGCGGCCGACGCAGCAGACGCTGGCGTGGTGGCCGGAGGCACTGCGGGGGCAGGATTTTTGCCATACAGGATGGCGTTAGGGTCCCAGTTTTTGTTCTTCTGCGCCTCAGCTTCATTCTGGTCGGCGCTGCGGCTCTGGCTCTTGTTCATAAAGGGCACCGGCACCTTGGTAACGTAGACCGCCACCGCCAGGGCTGCCCCCAGGCCCACCACCACACCGACGATGAAACCCACAATGGTTCCGCCACGTTCAAACTTCATGTGCTGCTTTCTCACTTAATCTCACATTTTTTGCGGGGCACTCACGCCCAGCACGGCCAAGCCATTGTGCAATACGCGGGCTGTGGCGGCCACCAACGCCAGACGTGCCAGCTTCACCGCTTCGTCGTCCACCAGAATGCGCTCGGCATCGTAGTAGCTGTGGTAGCTGGCGGCCAGTTCGCGCAGGTAGAAGGTCACGTCGTGCGGGGCTTCGCCCTCGGCCGCGGCGGTCAGCATCTCGGGGTACTTGGCCAGCAGCAGCATCAAGGCCTGGGCCTGCGGGCTGTCCAGTGCGGACAGGTCCACGGCCTTGAGACCGTCCACATCACCGCCCCAGCTGGCCAACACCGAGCAGATGCGCGCATGCGCGTACTGCACGTAGTACACCGGGTTGTCGTTGTTCTTGGCCACGGCCAGGTCCACGTCGAAGGTGTACTCGGTGTCGGGCTTGCGGCTCAGCAGGAAGAAACGCACCGCGTCCTTGCTGGTCCACTCAATCAGGTCGCGCAGCGTCACATAGCTGCCCGCGCGCTTGCTGATCTTGACCTCTTCACCGCCCTTGACCACACGCACCATCGTGTGCAACACGTAGTCGGGGTAGCCCTGGGGAATTCCCACATCGGCTGCTTGCAGGCCGGCGCGCACGCGGGCAATGGTGCCGTGGTGGTCGGTGCCCTGGATGTTCACCACCTTGGTGAAGCCGCGCTCCCACTTGGCGATGTGGTAGGCCACGTCGGGCACGAAGTAGGTATATGTACCGTCCTTCTTGCGCATCACGCGGTCCTTGTCATCGCCATAGTCGGTGGACTTGAGCCACAACGCGCCGTCCAACTCATAGGTCTTGCCATTGGCAACCAGCTTGTTCACAGCCGCCTCGACGCGCCCGCTGGTGTACAGGCTGGACTCCAGGTAGTACTCGTCAAACTTCAGGTTGAAGGCCTGCAGATCTTTGTCCTGCTCGCGGCGCAGGTAGGCCACGGCAAAGTTGCGGATCGACTCCAGGTCGTCCACATCACCGCTGGCGGTGAAGCTGCGGTCATCGGCCTGCACGGTGGCCTTGGCCAAAAAGTCGTTGGCAATGTCCTGGATGTAGTCGCCGTTGTAGAAGGCCTTGCTGGCGGGGTTCTCGGGGTCGACCGGCCAGCAATCGTCACCGGGTTTGAAACCCTTGGCGCGCAGCTGGGTGCTGTTGGCCAGGGTCAGGATCTGCACGCCGGCGTCGTTGTAATAAAACTCGCGGTGCACTGCGTAGCCCTGGGTGGCAAACAGGTTGCATATCGCATCGCCCAGCGCGGCCTGGCGGCCATGGCCCACATGCAGCGGGCCCGTGGGGTTGGCCGAGACGAACTCGACCAGCACACGCTGGCCGTTGCCCGGCTGGTAGCCAAATTGGTCACCCTGGCCCAGCACCTCGCGCACCACTTCTTGTTTGGCGGCGGGCTTGAGGCGGATATTGATAAAGCCCGGGCCGGCAATCTCAATGTCTTGCACCCATTGGGCATAGACCGGTGTGGCCAGCAGGTCGGCACGCAGGGTCTCGGCCAGCTGGCGCGGGTTCATTTTCAGGGGCTTGGCCAGTTGCATGGCCGCTGTGGTGGCCAGGTCGCCATGGGCCGCCACTTTGGGAGATTCAAAAGCAGCCTTGGCACCCGAGCCGGGGGAGAGTTGTTCCAGGCAGGCGGCCAGCGCCTGCAGGAGATCGTGTTTGACGGTGAGCATGGCGCGATTTTACGGGTCCCCCGGGAAAGCCCGGGGGCCAGTCCGTCAACGGTCACGTCATCTTTTCGTTATATGCTTGTAATCGCTAGGGTTTTTTCTGCAACGGCGGCATCGCTGCCATCTTTTGGATAGGACGACTGATGAAACAACTGATCTCTCTCGTGGCTTTGGGTCTGGCACTGGCAGTCAGCGGCGCCCACGCCGCTGAAGAAAAAGCCCCCTCCGCCCAACAGAACAAGATGAAGACCTGCAACGCCGATGCCAAGACCAAGGCACTCGCAGGGGATGAGCGCAAAGCCTTTATGAAAGACTGCCTGAGCGCCAAACCCGCAGGGGCCGCTGCTGACGCGGGCACCACGCAGCAAAACAAGATGAAAACCTGCAATGCCGACGCCAAGACCAAGGCACTTGCAGGCGATGCACGCAAGAAATTCATGAGCGAGTGCCTGAGCGCCAAATAAGCGCCCCTGCATCGCTGCCAGGCCCGCCACCGTGCGGGCCTTTTTTATGCCCCGTCGGCCGGCACCAGACGTCGCCCAAACGCTTCGGCCGGCTCGGGCCGGGCAAACCAGTAGCCCTGCCCCTGCTCACAGCCCAGGGCACGCAAGGCATCGCGGATGCGCTCTTCCTCAATCCCCTCAGCATGGGAGACCAGGTGCAGGCCCTTGGCCATTTGCACAATGGCGGCCACCATCGCATGCTGCGGCTCGCTGTCCAGCATGCCTTTGACAAACGACTGGTCGATCTTGAGCTTGTGCACCGCAAAACGCTGCAGGTAGCCAAGGTTGGAATAGCCGGTGCCAAAGTCGTCAATCGCAATCGACACCCCCAGCGCCTTGAGCCGCTGCAAAGACACCACAAACCGCTCGGTGTCCTCGATCAGCGTGGACTCGGTGATCTCCAGCTCCAGGCAACTGCCAGGCAGACCCGAGCGCTGCAGGGCGTCTTCCACCACCTGCTCCACATTGCCACGGCGAAACTGCACCGGCGACAGGTTGACCGCCAGCACCAGCGGCGCCCCCACCCGTTGCCACTGCGCCGCCTGCTGGCAGGCCTGGGCCAGCACCCACTCGCCCATTTCCACAATCACGCCCGCTTTTTCGGCCGCGGCAATGAAATGACCGGGCATCAACAGACCCTGCTCCGGGTGCTGCCAGCGGATCAAGGCCTCGGCCCCTACCAACACGCCTGAGTGCAGGTCAAACACCGGCTGGTAATGCAGCACAAACTCCGCACGCGCCAGCGCAATGCGCAGGTTGGCCACCAACTGCAGGTTGTGTTGCAGGTCGGCCTGCATGGCGGCATCAAAAAAGCGAAAGGCATTGCGGCCTGACTCCTTGGCGCGGTACATAGCTATATCGGCTTGGCGCATCAGGGTTTCGTAGTCGCCACCGTCGTCGGGAAACAGCGCAATGCCAATCGAACACGAGGTGGACACCTCGGTGTCTTTGAGCATGAAGGCCTCTTCCATGCGCAGCAGCACACTGGTGGCCACGCCCGACGCATCCTCCGCGCTGTTCACATCGCTCAGGCCAATCACAAACTCGTCGCCCCCATGGCGCGCCACGATGTCGGCCTTGCGCAGCGTCTGGTTCAGGCGCGTCGCCACCTGTTTGAGAAAGTCGTCGCCCGCCGCGTGGCCCAACGAGTCGTTGATCACCTTGAAGTTGTCCAGATCCACAAACAGCACCGCCACACGGCGATGCTGGCGGCGCGCCACCGCAATGGCGCGCTCCAGCCGCTCACGGCCCAGGCTGCGGTTGGCTAGGCCGGTCAGGCTGTCGTGTTGCGAGAGGTAGGTGAGTTGCGCCTGCGATTCGCGGTAACGCGTGATTTGCAATTGCAGGCTGGCCAGCGCTTTTTGCAAGTCACTCAAAATCAGCCAAATGGCCAGCCCACTGACGACCAGAATCGTCAGCACATCCCGCAGCTGCTCGTAGGGCGGGCTCACATACCCCGTACGGCGCCAGTGCAAGACTTCGGTCGCCAGCGTCAGAAACACCAGGTAGGCCACCATGCTCCCCAACAGCACAAAAAAGGCGCGTGTGGATACCAGCAGGCCCGCCATAATGAGCAGCGCCGGGAAGGACAGCAGCGCCACGTCCTTGATGCCCTCGCTGACCCAGGTGAGCGCGCAGACCACGGAGGTCAAGGAGAAAAGGAAGATCAGGTTTGCGGCATCGGTGCGGCCACGCTGGCTCAACCAAAGGCACAGCAACATCAAGCCCATGCCGGGGAGCAACAGCCACACGATGGACCAATTGCGCTCCAACACATAGCCCGTCGTGGCCACCAGCAGGCCTGCAAACACCAAGCCGGAGATCTGCCGCAAACGCCGGGCGCGTACACGCGCAATGGAGTCGGGGTCTTGTCCGGCGAGCTCTTTCATGGAAGCGGGGCTCCAAGCGTTGGCGTGGATTCATGCTAACGCAAAGCCCACCCCCCGTCACGCCTAAACGCCCAGCAGCACCCCGCCCAACACGGCCAGGCCGATCCAGTGGTTCAGGCGAAAGGCCTTGAAACAGCCGTCGCGCCCGCGGTCGGCAATCAGCGTGCCGTGCCACACCACCTGGGCCCCGGCCACCGCCACGCCCAGCCACCAGGCCCAGGGGCGCGTGAGCGTGGGCAGCACCAGCCAGGACCACAGGGCCAAGTAGACGACATAGAAACTGAGCACCGCCGGCACATCCCAACGCCCCAGCGTGATGGCCGAGGTTTTCATGCCGATCTTGAGGTCATCATCACGGTCCACCATGGCGTATTCGGTGTCGTAGGCCAGCACCCAAAACAAGTTCCCCACCAGCAACGCCCAGGCCAGCAGGGGCACTTCACCGGTAACGGCGGCAAAAGCCATGGGAATGCCAAAACTGAAGGCCACCCCCAGCACCGCCTGCGGCATAGAGACATAACGCTTGGCATAGGGATAGACCAGGGCCACGGCCAGCGCGGCAAACGACCAGGCAATCGTGGCGGCATTGGTGGTCAACACCAGGGCAAACGCCGCCAGCGCCAGCGCGGCGCCAACCAGCAGCGCCTCACGCGTGCCAATGCGTCCGCTGGTCACCGGGCGCTGCGCCGTGCGCTTCACGTGTTTGTCAAACTCGCGGTCCGCCACATCGTTGACACAACAGCCCGCGCTGCGCATGAGGATGGTGCCCAGCGTGAACACCACGATGAGGTGCCAACCCGGAAAACCACCGGCCGCCAACCACAGCGCGCTGAGCGTGGGCCACAGCAGCAACAGCCAGCCCGCGGGGCGGTTCCAGCGGATCAGGTCCAGGTAAAGGGATAGTTTGGCGGAGAACACAGGGGGCACCAGTTTGCTATGAATACAGGAGCTGCTTGCGCAATATCCACGGGGTCTAGAGGCCAATTTGGCTTAAAAATCAGGACAGCCGCGTGACGCCGGGCAATTCGCAGCCATAGACCGCATTGCGCAGCGCGGCGATGGCCTCGTAGCGCGTGAAGCTGCGCCGCCACACCAGCACCACCCGGCGTGTGGGCGGGGGCAGGCTGCTGCCATCGGGTTTGTTGTCCTGCACCGGCAGGTACTTCACAAAGGGCTCTTCGCCCTTGCGTTTTTTGGGCTCCATGGCTTCCTTGGGCACGCTCAGGCGCGGCACCAGCGTGATGCCCATGCCCGCGGCCACCATGTGTTTGATGGTCTCCAGCGACGAGCCCTCAAAACTCTTGCGGATGCCCTCGGCATCGCTGGAGAAACGTGCGAACTCGGGGCACACCTCCAGCACATGGTCGCGGAAGCAATGGCCATTGCCCAGCAGCAGCATGGTTTCCTTTTTGAGTTCTTCCGTGGTCACATGGTCTTGGCCCGCCAGCGCATGGCTGGTCGGCACGGCGGCAAAAAACGGCTCGTCGTACAGCGGAGCCAGTGCCAGCCCGGTGTCGGGAAAAGGCTCGGCCAGGATGGCGCAGTCAATCTCGCCAGTGCGCAGCATTTCCAGCAGCTTGACGGTGAAGTTCTCCTGCAGCATCAGCGGCATCTGCGGGCTGTGGGTGATGACCTGGCGCACCAGGTCGGGCAACAGATACGGGGCGATGGTGTAGATCACACCCAGCTTGAGCGGCCCGGCCAACGGGTCCTTGCCGCGTTTGGCAATGTCCTTGATATTGGCGGCCTGCTCCAGCACGGCCTGCGCCTGGCGCACGATTTCTTCGCCCAGCGGCGTCACGGTCACCTCGTTGGCACTGCGCTCGAAGAGTTTGACGTCCAGCTCTTCTTCGAGCTTCTTCACCGCCACCGACAGCGTGGGCTGCGAGACGTAGCAGGCGTCCGCCGCCTTGCCAAAGTGCCGCTCACGCGCCACGGCCACGATGTATTTGAGTTCGGTCAGGGTCATGCCGCTATTGTCCTCTCACCCGGCCCGTGGGTTCCACAATCACCAGCGCAATGCCACACACCAAGAGGCCGGCGCCCAGCCAGAAGGCCAGCTCGGGTGTTTCGGCAAACACCAGCCAGCCCAGTGTGGGGCTGAACAGCAGCAGCGAAAAGCTGCCCGCCTCCACCGCCGACGCATCGCCCGCGCGGTAGGCAAAAAAGTAGCTCAGGTAAATGCCGGCGGCGGCCACACCCACGACCGGCAGCAGCCACCACAGCGCCGGTGGCACGCTGGGCAGGCTGAAGCCGGAAAACACGCCAAAGGTGAGCCAGCAGGCCACCTGGCTCCAGGTCAACACGGCGATGGGATGCTCCTGCCCCGAATACTTCTTGAGCACCACACCCAGCATGGACTCCATGAGCGCACCGAACAGCGCCACCAGCGCGGCAGGGTGGAAAGCTTGGGCGCCGGGCTGCAAGATCACCAACACCCCGCCAAACCCCACCAGCACCCCGCTCCAGCGCAGCCAGTGTGGCTGCTCACCCAAGAGCCACACGCCCAGCGGCAGCATGAAGAGTGAGCCCGTCATCAGGTAGGCACTGGCCTCGGCTAGCGGCAGGTGCGACACCGCGTAGGCGGCGCACCAGGCGGAGGTGACGATGAACACCGCGCGCAGCAAGTGGATGCGCGGCTGGCGTGTGGCCACCATGCGCCCGCGCGTCCACGCCACCACCGGAGCGAGCATGGCCAGCACCACGGTGGCTTGCAAAAATAGCACTTGTTTGGGGGGTATGCCCGTGGCCATCAGCCGTTTGTTGCAGGCGTCCAGCACGGCCCAGCAGGCCATGGCCAGCACCACCAACAACACGCCACGCGTATTGCCGGCCAGCGCACGCCAGCGTGTTTGTAAATGTGACAGCATCCGCACCCTGAGAGAAAAGCGGGCCACTATACCCGCCCCTGGCCGCCGCCTCAGCGCGGCGAAATCTCGCCACTGCGCAGCTTGTCGCAGAGGATTTCCAGGCGCTCCTTCCAGGCACGGCGCACATCCGAGTGCGCACCTTTGAAGAGGCGAAAACTCTTGAGCTCCGGCTCGGCCTCAGACCAGTAGTCGTCACGCACCCCCACCTCCAGCTCGCCCGCCAGTGTGGAGACGGTGGCGCCCAGCAAGGTGGTGTGGATGGTGCGCCGGTCGGCGTGCAGGGTGATGTTCCCACGCGGGTCCAGGTCAATGAACCAGTCGATCTTGCCGTTTTCTGCGTAGCCCACCTCGCTGGTGCCGCTGAAGCCGGCCACCTGCCGCCAATGGGCAATCTGGGCTGCAGGCTCCAGGTCTTGCGCCACCGGCTGCTCGGCCGCTTTCTTGGCGCGGGCTTCCGCACGGGCCAGGGCCGCGGCCTCAGCCTCCACGCGCTGCTGGCGCAGCTGCACTTGCTGGGCCAGGTTGTAGTCCAGCTTGTCCACCCACATGCGGATCTGCCCGGCAAACTGGTGAAAATTGGCCGCCACCGGCTCGGGCACCAGCTCCAGGCGCAGCAGGTGGCGCTCGCCCCCCGGTTTCTCGGCCGCGGCAAACGCAGTCTCGTCCGACGCCCGGAACACCACGCTGCACTGCCCAGTGGGCTTGGCGGGTTGGCCGGGCTGGGCCTGCACGCTGCGTGTCACCTCGATTTGCAGGCCCGCGGCAGGCAGCGTGGCGGTGAGCGGCCCCTGCTGCTCCTGTGCGCCACCGCCCGCCACCGGCTCGCGGGTGTAGTGGCCCTGCCGGGTCTGCACCTTCAGCTGCTGCGCGCTGCGCTGCACCTCCACGCTCCAGCCATGGGCCTCAAAACGCAGGCCGCCGGGGATGGGGCCGGAGCGGGTTTTCAGCACACGGGCCTGGTACTCCACATAGGCATAAAAGCCCAGTATCGCCAGCACCACCGGGGTCAGCAGACCCACAATCCACAGCCAGGGTTCGCTCATGGGTGGGGCTCAGGCAGGGCGCCGCAGCGCAGTGGAACAAGGGGTGATGGGCATGCCGGGGCTTTCTTCACAACGATATTTTGCTATTAATTCAGGAGCTGCTTGCGCATATTCCACGAGGGCCAGACCCCATTTTGACCACAAAACAGCCACTGCAACAGGCCCGTGGCCCCGGTCAGCGCAACAAGCCCTGGGCGTGGGCCTCGTAAATCGCCTCGGCCTTGGAGCTGACATTGAGTTTTTTGTAGATGCGGCGCACAAACGTGAGCACCGTGTAACGCGAGATGTGCATCAGCTGCGCGATCTCGTCGGCCGTGAAACCCTTGGTGATCAGCTCCAGCACCTGCTGCTCGCGCGCCGACAGGCTGGTCTTGCCCTCGCTGTCCTCGCTGCGCTCCTCGGGCACCGCAGGCTTGGCCTTCCAGAAGCGGGTCAACACATGGCGCGCAATCAGCGGGCTGATGGGGCTGCCACCACTGTGCAGGCTGCGAATTTCGGCCGCCAAGCGCGCCGGCTCCCGGTGTTTGAGCAGGTAGCCCGCGGCACCGGCTTCGATGGAGCGAATTACATGGGCCTCGTCGCCAAAGGTGGTGCTGACCATGGTGCCGCAGTCGGGCCACTGCGTGGCCGCCGCGCGAATCACGTCAATGCCCGAGCCATCGGGCAGGCCCAGGTCGACGATGAGGATGTCGGCCGCCGGGCCCTGCAGCAGCGCCAGCCCGGCTGCCTGCGTGCTGGCCGTACCGGCCAGCTGCAGGTCCGGCTCTTCCTGCACGGTCTGCATCAGCGCCTGCAGGAAGTCCATATCGTCTTCCACAATCGCCACCCGGATCGGTTGGAGGGCGGCGCTCATAGTGGTGCGGGCCGCGATTCCGCAAACGGCGACTGCAGTGGCAGCCACAGCGTTGTCACTGCCCCCTGGGGCGTGCTGCTCCAGCGCACCTGCCCGCCAATGGCATCCGCACGGCGGCGCTGGTTGGCCAGGCCCTTACCGCCGCTGCGCAGGGCTTGTTCGGGGTCAAAACCGGGGCCGTTGTCGGCAATGCGCACAAACACACCGCCCGCCTCCTGCCCGGTGGACACATGCACCTCGGTGGCATCGGTGTGTTTGAAGGTGTTGGTCAGCGTCTCTTGCAAGATGCGCAGCACATGCAGCGCCCGCCGCGGGTCCAGCCAGCCCAGCGGTGGCAGGTCCACCACGCCCCATTGCAGGGCAATACCCGCCGTCTGCAGGCGTGGCCCCAGGCGGTAACGCAGCGTGGCCAGCAAGAGCAGCAGGTCGGCATCCACCGGCTCCATGGAGTCGATGGTGAGGTGCAGGTCGTCAATACACCCGCGCAGGATGTCGGCCACCGCTTCCTCGGTGACCTGGCCGCGCTCAATCGCCCGCAGCGCGCTGTGCAGCGAGGAGCCCAGCCCGTCGTGCATGTCCTGCATCAGGCGCTGGCGCTCGTGCGCCACGGTTTGCTTGTGCTCCACCTGGCGCAGGCGGCCATAACTCTCGGCCAGCTCGTCCTCACGCGCGCGCAGCTTCACTGCCAGCTCCTGGTTGGATCGCTCCACCTGCAGCAGTGCATTCATGTAGTGGCGGTGCATCAGGTAACAAAAGACCACGAAGTTCAGCAAGTTGGCGTAAGGCCCCAGGTACCAGCTCTCGGGGTCCAGAAAGTTGCTCTGGATGGCCCAGTCGTTGAGACCAAACAGCGTACTCACCGCCACGCCCAGCGACAGCAGCATGCCGTCCAGCGAGCGCCGCCACGACAGGCGGATGCCCACGCCCGACACCACCAGCCCCGCCAGCATGGCAAAGGGGTAGATCAGTGGTGTGATGAGGGGCGAGTTGGGCAACTGCCCCACACCCGGCAGCGTGGCGAAGGCCACGACCGCGCTGAGCAGCAGCAGGGTGCGTGTGAGCCAGGCCTGGCGCTGGCCATGCAGCAGCATCTGCAAAAAGTGTACGGCGGTGATGAGCCAGAACAGCGCGTTGACCGTGAGCCAGGCAAACCAGTCGTCGGCCACCTGCACATCCACATAAAAGTGCAGGGCCCGCACAAACGACAGCGCGGCCAGCAGCGCAAACAGGCCGTAGCCCGAGACCCGCTTGCCCCGCACCCAAATGAAGAAGGCAAAAAACCCCACCGCCAGAAACGCGCCGCCGCTCATGGCCGGGGTGTGCAGCTGCAGCCATTGGCGCGCCTCAAACCGCCACTTCAGCGCCGCACTCGGGCCCAGCCACACCGAGGCCAGCGCCGTGTAGCTGCCCGCGTCGTGCTGCATGCGCACCAGCACCTCGCGCGGCTGCGCGAGGCGCGGGCCCGCGTCCACCGCAATCAGCTGCGGCGCCCAGTACCACAGGGCCCCGTCCAGCTGCCACTGGTGCAAGCGCACACCATCCACATACACGGCCATGGGCCCATAGGCCTTGGTGCGCGCGGTGTAGAGCATGAGGGGTGCAGTGCCGGGCGCAAAGTCGGCCACCGGCAGACGGTACCAAGTGGTGCGCGTGGCATGGGTCTGGGCCAGGCCGGCCTGGCGCAGCAGGTCCGAGGTCTGGCCAAACGGCAGCGTGACAGGCTGCCAGTGGCCCGGCAGGGTGCGGCTGTCCACCATCACCGGCGCAGGGGTGTCGTCGGACAGCTGCAGCACCTCGGCCGCGGTGAGCTGGATGGCACCGGCGTCCCGTGTCGCGTCGCGCTCCAGGCCCCAAACCAGCCAAACCAGGGCCAGCGCAGCGACGGCCCACCCCACCCGGGCCAGACCAGGAAGGCGTGCGAGCGAGCGGAACAGTGCGGGCATGCGGGGGTTGTACCAAAGCAAAAAGGCAGAAGGACGCGAGTATGTAGCACATACAGGGGACATACACCGCCGCCCGGTCTTCCGACAATCCTGCACGTATCCCTTTCAAGGAGAAGATTGTGTTGTGGACCTCTAACCTGACCGCGCTGCTACGGCGCCAAACCCTGCTCAAGCCCCTGCTCGCACTGGCCGCCCTGGCCGTGTGTACCAGCGCGGTGCAGGCCCAAAACCAGCCCAGCATCTGGAGCCCGCAGACGCCCGAAACCGCACGGGCCGCCTTGCAGGACCAGCGCCTCATGGTGCTGGACCCCGCGTTCTACCTGAACAAGTACCCCGACCTGCTGAAGGCCTTTGGCGCCAACAACCTGGAAGCCGCCAAGCAACATTGGCTGAGCTACGGCATCAAGGAAGGCCGCCAGAGCAGCTTTGTCTTCAGCCTGCCGGCCTACCAGGCCCGCAACCCCGACATCCTGTGGGACCGCAACATCCGCAGCTACGAGGCGGTGCTGAACTACTACATCACCCAGGGCTACAAAGAGACCCGCGACACCACGCCGCTGGGCACACCCTTTGACATGCCTGTCGGTTTTGACCCCGATTTCTACCGCCAGTACTACCCCGACCTCGCCAAAGCCTTCGGCACCAACTTCGGTGCCCTGACACGGCATTGGCGGGAATACGGCAGCAAAGAAGGCCGACTGCCCAGCCGCAAGGCTTACGGCGAAGCCCTGGCCTTGGGCGTGGACCCGGAGTTCTACGCCAATCGCTACTCCGACTTGCGCAATGCGTTTCGCCTGAACGCGCTGGCGCTGGTGCAGCACTACCAAACGACCGGCCGCGGTGAAGGCCGCTTTGCCATGGCCGGGGTAGAGAACGCGTTTGAAGCAGGCCCCCCCAGCTCGGGCCACGGCCGCCAGTATTTGCGCAAGGGAGACTGGCTTTCCACCGATCAGTACCTGAAATCCGCCTCGCGGGCCTACATCGCCGTCCAGCAGGGCGACGCAAACTTCTGTGTCTACAAGGTGGGAAGTCCGCAGGACCCGACCTACCCCGGCCTGAACTGGTGCAGCCGCAACGTCTCTGCCCCCGCCGGCCAGTTCTTCACCATCTTTCAGGGTGACGGCAACCTCTGCACCTATGCCGGCACCGGCCCCGCCGACAACAAGGGCGGCGTCGTCTGCCCTTCAGGCCCGCGCAACGGCGACTTCTACCTGATCCTGCAGGACGACGGCAATCTCGTCATGTACCCCGGCAAGAACCCGGCCACCCGCAAGGGCGACGCCAACTGGAATGTGGGCTACTACAAGAACCCCCGCCAATCCCCCGGCCAGTGGATCACCAATGCCGCCAACACCGTGGCCAACGGTACCGTGATGGCGGCCAACACGGTGGCCAATGCGGCGGTCATTGCAGCCAACGCCACCGCCGGCGGCGTCACCAGCGCAGCCAATACGGTCGCAGGCGGAACCACCCAACTGGCCAACACCATTGCCAGCGGCACCGTGATGGCGGCCAACACCGTGGCCAGCACCACGGTGGATGTGGCCAACCAGACCGCCGCATTCGCCACGATGGTGATTGACATGATGCGCAACAACTGCAGCTCGTACGCCAAGTTCTTCCCCGATCCGCTCTCGATGGGCCTGTCCGAAATGGCGAAGGTCATCAATGACAGCCAAACCAGCGCCATCACCGGCCAGGTCAACGCCTGTGCCACGGAGTTCCGATCCGGCTTCTACTGCCAGATTCCCGAAGAGATGGTGAGTCTGGTGTCGGACGTCAAAGGCATGGGCCAGGTACTCAAGCGTTCATCCGAGCAAGCGATCACCAAGGAATGCGCCGCCAGCTTTGTCCTCACAGCGCCCCCGATGTTCATGGTGCAAGCGCCCCTGGCCTGCGGTGCTATCAAGAGCATGGTGGAAGACAGCATCAAGATGACCACCTGCCTGATTGCGGCAGAAAAAGACGGTGTGCTGGGACAGTTGGTATCGAACTCCGGCGGCGGCGTCAGCACCGCTCAGGTCTGCCAGATGGCGGGCAAGGTCACCCTCAAACTCGCCAAGCGGGAGCTCACCAAGACGACCGGCACCGGCGACAACATGGCGGCCAAGGTTTGGAGCTTTTTCAACAAAAGTGCAACGGCCAACCAAGCGTCCGACCTCAGCTACAAACGGTTGATGGCCCTGGACGCCTGCAAGGGCATCTAAGCCTACACACACACCGCGCAGGGCGGGTGCCTTAGGCCACTTCAGGCCTTGAGGTACTCCGCCTTGCCGCCCAACCAGCGCGCCACATGTTTGTGGGCCAGGTGCGGGTAGCGGTCCAGCAGCATGGGTGCCTCGGCCCGCGCCCATTCCAGCAGCGCGGTATCGGTGGCCAGGTCGGCAAAACGCAGCATGGCCTCGCCGCTCTGGCGGGCGCCCAAAAACTCCCCAGGCCCCCGAATCTCCAGGTCGCGCCGTGCGATCTCAAAGCCGTCGTTGGTCTCGGCCATGGCGCGCAGGCGTTCGCGCGCGGCCTCCCCCAGCCTTGGCGCATCGCCCGTGGAGTACAGCAGCACGCAGGCAGAGGCCGCCGCACCGCGCCCCACGCGGCCGCGCAGCTGGTGCAGCTGGCTCAGGCCAAAGCGCTCGGCATGTTCGATGACCATCAACGAGGCATTGGGCACGTCCACCCCCACCTCAATCACCGTGGTGCTGACCAGCACCGACATCAGCCCGGCGGTGAACGCACCCATCACGGCCTTTTTGTCGTCCACATGCATACGCGAATGCAGCAGGCCGATGAGCACGGGCTGGCCGTCGGCACGCGTGGCGCCCTGCAGCGCCTCGGCCAGGTCGGCATGGGTTTGCGTGGCGTTGGTCAGGTCCAGCGCCTCGCTCTCTTCAATCAACGGACACACCCAGTAGACCTGCCGCCCTTCCGCGATTTGACCGCGTATGCGTTCGATCACCTCATCGCGCCGGTGGTCGTTCACCACCTTGGTGACGATGGGCGTACGCCCCGGCGGCAGCTCGTCTAAGGTGGACACGTCCAGGTCGGCGTAGTAGCTCATGGCCAGCGTGCGCGGGATGGGCGTGGCCGTCATCATCAGCATGTGCGGCTCCATAGGCACTAGCCCCCACGCTCCGCCGCTGCGCGGGTCGCTGCCCCCCGAGGGGGCTGCATCGCCTTGGGGCGGCCCGGCGGCGGCGCCGTGCTGCAGCTTGTTGCGCAGCGCCAGGCGTTGCGCCACGCCAAAGCGGTGCTGCTCGTCGATGATGGCCAGCGCCAAATTCTTGAACTTGACCTTGTCCTGGATGATGGCGTGCGTGCCCACCACCAGCTGGGCCTCGCCGCTCTCGATGAGCGCCAACATGGCGCGGCGCTCCTTGGTCTTTTGGGTGCCGGTGAGCCAGGCGGTGGTAATGCCCAGCGGCTCCAGCCAGCCCAGCAGCTTGCGAAAGTGCTGCTCGGCCAAAATTTCGGTGGGCGCCATCAGTGCGCACTGCCATCCGGCGTCCATACAAATGGCGGCGGCCAGCGCAGCCACCACGGTCTTGCCCGCGCCCACATCACCCTGCAAAAGGCGGTGCATGGGGATGGGGCGCGCCATGTCCTTGGCAATCTCGGCGCCCACACGCGCTTGGGCATTCGTCAGGCCAAACGGCAAGGCGGCCAGCAGCCGCGCATGCAGGGTGCCGCCTTCCACCGCCTGGAGCTGCGGCGCCTTGAGCGCAGCCCGCTCGCGCCGGCTTTGCAGCTGGCTGATCTGCTGGGCCAGCAGCTCCTCGGCCTTCAGGCGCTGCCAGGCCGGGTGGCTGTGGTCCATCAGCGTGTCCAGCGACACATCGGGCGTGGGGTGGTGCAAAAACGATAGCGCGTCGCGCAGTGTCCATAAGGGCTGGTGGCCAATTCCGTGCCTCAACACCTCCAGATCGCCGGGCGCAAAGGTGTCGGACAAATCGGAGCGCGCCAGGCCCGAGAGCACCGCCTTGCGCAGGTAGGGCTGGGGTAGGCCCGCCACTGTGGGGTAGATCGGCGTGAGCGCCGTGGGCAGGCTGCCTCCGGCGGCACGGAAGCTGGGGTGCAGCATGGTGCGGCCCAAAAAGCCGCCCTTGACCTCGCCGCGTACCCGGATGCGGTTGCCCACGGCCAGCGCTTTTTGCTGCGAACCATAGAAGCTGAAAAACCGCAGCGTGCAGGTGTCTGAGCCATCGTCCACCGTCACCACCAGTTGGCGGCGCGGGCGAAACGTCACCTCCTGGTGCGTGACCACGGCCTCGATCTGCGCCTGCTGGCCCTCGCGCACCTCGGTCAGTTGGACGATGCGGGTCTCGTCCTCGTAACGCAGCGGCAGGTGCAGTGCCAGGTCGATGTCGCGCTTCAGGCCCAATTTCTCCAGCGCTTTTTGCGCGAGGGATTTTGTGTCGCCCGCCCCGCTCGCCGTGCCTTCCTTGGCGGCGTCATCGGTGCGGGGGGCAGGTTTCTTGGGCATGGGACAATTCTGCCCTGTCTTTTTCCCTTGGAACGGGCCCGTCCGGCCCTCAAGCACCATGCAAGCTCCCACTCCCGTCACGTTTCCCGGTACGGACCGTGCCTTCGCCCTGAGCGACTTTGATTTCGAACTCCCCGAAGCCCTGATTGCCCAGCACCCGGCCGCCGAACGCTCGGGCTCCCGCCTGCTGGACGGTACAGGCGCCACCTCGGTAGACCGCAGCTTCAAAGACCTGCCTGGCCTGTTGCGTGCCGGCGACCTTATGGTCTTCAATGACACCAAGGTCATCAACGCCCGCCTGTTTGGCGAGAAAGCCACTGGCGGCAAGGTGGAGCTGCTGATCGAACGGGTGCTGGGTGGCAACCAGGTGGCGGCCCACATGCGCGTGAGCAAAAAGCCCGAGGTGGGTGCCACGATCAAGATGGTGTGCGCGGAAGGCCAGGAAGACGGCCTCTGCGCCACCCTGCTGGGCCGCTGGCCGAATGTGGATGGGCCCATCTACCGCTTTGTGCTGAGCAACGACAAGGGCGACGACCCCTACACCCTGATGGAGCGCCACGGCCATGTACCGCTGCCCCCCTACATCACCCAC
This sequence comes from Rhodoferax sp. XS2R6, assembly GCF_056521365.1. Classification (NCBI taxonomy): domain Bacteria; kingdom Pseudomonadati; phylum Pseudomonadota; class Betaproteobacteria; order Burkholderiales; family Comamonadaceae; genus Rhodoferax; species Rhodoferax sp. XS2R6. Next base: position 44,963 of record NZ_JBWMAY010000006.1, read on the forward strand.
AGCGACTCACCCGAAGATGTGCAGCGCTACCAAACGGTGTTTGCGAAAAATCCCGGCGCCGTAGCGGCCCCGACGGCCGCCCTGCACTTTGACGACGGTGTGTTTGCGCAACTGGACGCGATGGGCGTGGAGCGGGCGCATGTGACACTGCATGTGGGCGCAGGCACCTTCCAGCCCGTCAAAACCGAAAATTTGGCAGACCACCAAATGCACAGCGAGTGGTACAACGTGCCGCCCGAAACCCAGGCGGCGATTGCCGCCTGCAAGGCACGCGGCGGACGCATCGTGGCCGTGGGCACGACCAGCGTGCGCACGCTGGAGAGCTGGGCCCAAACCGGTATTGCCAGTGGCGACACCACCATCTTCATCACGCCCGGTTTTCAGTTCAAGTTGGTCGATGTGCTGGTGACCAACTTCCACCTGCCCAAGAGCAGCCTGATGATGCTGGTGAGCGCGTTCACCGGCTACGAGCAGGTGATGGGCCTGTACCGCGAGGCCATCGCCCGCGGTTACCGCTTCTTCAGTTATGGCGATGCCATGCTGCTGAAGCGACGATAAGCCGCCACGCTCCGGCGCTGATCAGCGCAGGCCAGGCAACACACCGAGGCGCAGCAACTGCGTCTCGCCGTTGGAGCCGTCCACTCCGTCGTTGTCGGTGATGGCGAAGGCCTGACCGGCACGGTCCAGCGCAAAACTCTCGACCTTGTCCAACACATAACCGTGGGGCTTTTGCAGGTCGGGCACCAGGTTGCGCAGCAGGCGTTTGGTTACCACCGGCACCTTGGTATCGCCGGGTGCGGCAGCTGTCAGCCCCGCCACCGAGAAGGTGTGCAAAGTTTTAAGCGCCTGGTCGCCAAACTGGTTGTCACGCTCGACCACCACAAAGGTGTCTTGACCCACCGCGGTAATTTCCGACAGGCCCACCCAGCCGCCCTCGGCTTTGGTGGCCTCCAGCGGGTAATGGAACACGCCCCAGGTTTTGGTGGCCGGGGTGTAGCGCAAGATTTTGGTGAAACCCTTGGGGTCATCTTTCCACTCGCGCTGCACGGCCAGCCACACCACTTCTTGGTCGCCGGTGCCAGTGCTGGTCACCCCCTCAAAGCCAAAACGGGTGACGTGGCGTGCCAACGCCTCGGGCAGCTCAATTTCCTCTTGTACTTCGGCCTTGGCGTTCAAGCGCAGCAGCAGGTTGCGCAGGGGCGCTGGTTTCTTGTCTGGATCGCCTTCCGAGGCCAACCAGAAACCACCATCGACGCGCTGGGCAATGCCTTCGCCGTCGTAGCCCACAGGTTTGCCGTCTCTGCTCACCGTCATCGCATTCGTGATCAAGGCAGGCGTGAAGTTGGTGTCGAGCTGCAGAATGCGGGTGGTGGCATACACGCTGTCGGTGACAGCAAACAGGCGCCCGGCCTGTGTGCGGTCGGCTGCGGTGCCAGAAATCGCGCCCCAGGGGATGGGCGGGCCAGCGGGTGAGTCGCTGGACATGAGCGTGGGGTACGCAGGAACGGCAGCACCTCGCTGATAAATCATGACGCTGGAGCGGGCGGCGCCATCGTTTTCGCTGGCCACCACCAGCAAGCCGCGCTGGGGAATGGCGGTCAGCCCTTCGGGGCCGCTGCCAGCGGGCAGCGATTGCAGGTGCTCAGGCGCCTGGCCTGCGCCCCGGTCGCGCCAGACGGTGACCAGCGAGGAGCGTTCTGAGCCGACGAAGATCAAGGTGTCTTTGCCAAACACGCCGACCTCCACACCCTCAGGCTCATTGCCTTTGGCGGCCGAACGGCCCTCGGGGTAGTGGCCCAGGCGCATGGCCTCGTGGTCCAGGAAGTTCCCGCTGTCCCACTCCACGTTGCCATCGGTGTTGAAGATGGAAATGCTGCGTGAGCCACCTTGGTAGTCACCCTCGTTGGCGGTCACAAAACGGGTGTTGTCCAACCATGCCACGGCGTCGGGTTCGCGCAGCAGGCCTTGGGCCGATTCACTGGGGTTGATGATGCCGTCACGCTTGCGGTCAATGTCTTTCAGGTCCACGGTGCCGGCCGAGAAATGCTTGATCACCTGGCGCTTGGCCACGTCGATCAGAACGATGTGGTTGTTCTCCTGCAGGGTCACCACGGCAATGCCCTTGGCGTTGACCTTGACCAACTCGGGTTCTGCGTCGTCCGGGGCGATGTCGGCCAAGCCATTCAAGGCCACGGGGTAGGAACGGATGCAGTCGGGCATGCCGGCCGCGTTCAGGGGAATGATGGTCAGATTGCCACCGGGCAGCTGCGGGATGGCGCCTTTGTTGAGTTTTTCGTCGCGCTCATTTTCCATCACGATGACGGCGTGGCGCGCGCCTTTGTCCAGGGCAATGGAGTCCGGCTGGCCGAACAGCGGGCAGGTGCCCAGTGCCTTGCGGCTGGCCAGGTCAAACACCGCCAAGTGCCCGGCGGGCTGGGTGAAGTCTTTGGTGGAATTGACGGCGGCCAGTACTTTGCCATGGGCAATGGTCACCGAGGTGGGCTCGCCTTCCACAGGCAGAAATCCGGCAGGCTTGGGCTGGGCCGGGTTGCGGATGTCAATCAGGCCAATGCCCATTTGTTCGCCATCGGTGTAGGCCAGTGTCATGCCGTCGGCACTGACCGCCACAATTTCTGCCACCGACTTTTTGCTCACATTGCGCCCGGCGGGCACATTGCGCTGCGCCTCAAAGGTGGCCACACGGTTGAAGTAGGGGCCAGCGGCCGGGGCTTGGGCGGCAACGCCCGCACAGGCCAGCAAGGCCAAGGCGGACACGATCGGGGAGAAAGACGGCATGGAAGCTCTCATTCAAGGAAAACAACGAAGTCAAACGGGGTGGCTGTGGTTTGCGCCAGCGGCGACGGTAGTGCCCGGGTATGACAAGGTTGTGACACGCCCATGACCAGGCGAGACTGCCCCGGCCGTGCAAGCATGGGTTTCTACCGAGGGATTGCCACCCGAAAACGCCACGTTTTCCGCTAAGGTGATGCCATGGCGGAACTCCAAGACCTCATGCAACAGGCGCCCCCACCCTGGCGCAATACCGCCGCCAACGCGCTGCCGCAGACCTGTACCAGCGCGCGCTGCCGGGCACCATTTTTTACGGCATCGCCCTGGCCATCACGGCCTGGGTGGGCGGCTACCTCCCACAACACGGCGGGGCCATGGCCCTGGCCTTTGCGCTGTACGGCGGGCTCTGGTACCTGCGCCGGGTGCACACCCCGCCGCCAGACCTGCAGGACACGCCGGCCGCCGACCGCTGGTGGTGGCGCCACTGGATGCTGGTGGACGCAGGCTGCCTGGTGTGGTGCCTGTTCTTCCTGGCCGTGGGCCACCTGGAACAGGGTCCGAGCACCGCTTTTCTGGTGGCCGCCGTGTCCACCATTGCCTTTAGCTCGGCCGCCTGTGAAACCTATGCCCTGAACCGGCGCCAGGCCCTGTGGGTGGTGGTGCTGTTGCAGGTACCGGCGCTGCTGTACTTTGCGCTGGCCATCCCCGCCCTGTGGCCGGTGTGTACCGTACTGGCGGGGTACTTTGTGTACCAGCTCACCCACATCCGGCGCCGTGCGGGGGAGTACGACACCCAAATGGCCATGGAACACGCCCTGCTTACCAGCCGCAGCGAGGTGGAGCGCCTCTCGCGCCTGGACGCACTCACGGGCCTGGCCAACCGGCGCGAGTACGACAGCACCTTTCGCGCGCACTGGCGGCTGGCGGCGCGCCAGCAAGGCAAGCTGGCCCTGATGGTGGTGGACCTGGACCACTTCAAACGCATCAACGACACCTATGGCCACCTGGCCGGTGACACCGCCCTGCGGCATGTGGCACAACTGATGGGTGAGCGGTTCAAACGCTCCAGCGACATGGTGGCCCGCATCGGGGGTGAAGAGTTTGCCGTGTTACTGCCCGACACCAGCGCCGAAGAGGCCATGCAACTGGCACAAACCTTGTGCCGCACCCTGGCGGGTACTCCGGTACAGTGGGACGCACACCACATCCCGGTGACGGCCAGCATTGGGGTGGACTGCATGCGCTGGGACCTGGACCTGACGCCGCAGGCCAGCTTCAGCCGCATTGATTCGGCCTGCTACACCGCCAAGGCCAAGGGCCGCAACCGCGTGGTGCAGGCCTGAACCAAGCAGCGTCGCCCTCGGCGGTTTAAGCCACCTGCATATCCCCGCCCTGCTGGCGCAACGTGTATAGCTTTTGCTCCAGCCGCTGCAGCGCGCTGGACCAGCCGATGGCCGTACCCGAGCGGGTTTCCAGCACCGCGCTGCAATGGAAGGGCTGGGCATCTCCCTCCACCACAAAAGGCTGGCACAGCGCCGTCGCCCGCGCATAGGTGTCCGCCTGCCGCGTGGCCACGGCCAGCAGAAAGCGCCCGCGCCCCCAGGGCAGCACCAGTTCACCGTTCTCGGTGCCTCCGGCCAGGCGCTCCAGCAAGGTGGTTTGCACCTGCTCCATACGCTCCAGGTCGCCCTCGGCATCCAGCGCAGTCCACTGGTCCACTTCGAGCAGCACCAGGGTGTGCAGACGTTCGCCGCCCATGTCTTGCGCCAGGGCGGAGCGGCGCTGCAAAACCTGCCCGCCCGAATGCAGCAGAGCCGCCCGGCTGCGGTCCCAGTGCGCCAGCGCCTGGGTCAGGACGCGCACCAGCCGCCCCACCTCGTCACCGGAACCAGGTGCCAAACGCAAAGCCTCACCCTTGGCCATAAACCCGTCCAGGCCATCGGCGGCGTCACGCAAGGGCGCAAACATGCGCCACAAGACGTAAATCACCAGCGCAGTGGCCAACAAGGTAGCCACCAGGGCCGCCAGCAACACGCCCAGGGGCGTCAACCAGTCTGGCCGCAGCGTGACCACAGCCACCAGGGTCAGCAGGGGAATGTGGGTGGCCACAAAAGCCACGGCAAAGCTTTTGACGGCGATTGATTGGGTCCAACGCATGGTGTTTTCCTTTGTTTGCCATTATTCACGCCCTTGGCTTGGGCCCAGGGCTTCACGGACAATAGGGCCCATGCTGAAATTTGAACTTTTGAACAACGACCCCGCCACGGACGATGGCGCCTACTTGGGCAGCCACGCGCGCCGCGGCCGCCTCACTCTGAACCACGGCGTGGTCGAAACCCCCATTTTTATGCCCGTGGGCACCTACGGCACCGTCAAGGGTGTGATGCCGCAAAGCCTGAAAGACATGAACGCCCAGATCATTCTGGGCAACACCTTCCACCTGTGGATGCGCCCCGGGCTGGACGTGGTGGAGAAGTTTGGCGGCCTGCACCAGTTTGAGAAGTGGGACAAACCCATCCTGACCGACTCTGGCGGTTTTCAGGTGTGGAGCCTGGGCGAGATGCGCAAGATTTCGGAAGAAGGCGTGAAGTTCGCGTCGCCCGTGAACGGCGACAAGCTGTTCCTGACACCCGAGATCAGCATGCAGATCCAGACCACGCTGAACTCCGACATCGTGATGCAGTTTGATGAGTGCACACCGTATTTGTCGGTAGAGACCAAAACCAAGGGCCAGATCACGACCGAGCGCGAAGCGCGCAGCTCGATGGAGCTCTCGCTGCGCTGGGCCAAGCGCTGCCAGGACGAGTTCGCACGGTTGAACAACCCCAACGCACTGTTCGGCATCGTGCAGGGCGGCATGTTTGAACACCTGCGCGACGAATCACTGGCAGGCCTGGAAGCGCTGGATTTTCCCGGCATCGCCGTGGGCGGCCTGAGCGTGGGTGAGCCCAAGGAAGACATGATGCGCGTGCTCAAGCACATCGGCCCCAAGCTGCCCAAGCACAAGCCCCATTACCTGATGGGGGTGGGCACCCCGGAAGACCTGATCGCCGGTGTGCAAAACGGCATCGACATGTTTGACTGCGTGATGCCCACGCGCAATGCGCGCAACGGCACGCTGTTCAGCCGTTATGGTGACCTGAAGATTCGAAACGCCCGCCACAAGAGCGACGAGCAGCCGCTGGACGTGACCTGCACCTGCTACGCCTGCGCCGGCACCGGCGGTGTTGCTTGGGCGGACGGCGGACGCGAAGGCTTCAGCCGCGCTTACCTGCACCACCTGGACCGCTGCGGCGAGATGCTGGGCCCCATGCTGGCCAGCGTGCACAACCTGCACTACTACCTGAACCTGATGCAGGAGGTGCGCGACGCGCTGGATGCGGGCCGCTTTGGCGCCTTCATCCAACAGTTCCACACCGACCGCGCGCGCGGCGTTTAACCACCCGGGGTTAAAAACGCTCCTAATTCAGGAGCTGCTTGCGCAGCACCCATAAGGGCTAGAGCCATATTTGGCTTAAAAAGTCTCCCAATCCTCATCGCCCCCGGCGGGTGTGACCTTGGTGCTGACCTTGGGTGCGGCCACGGCCAGTACAGGCGGTTTGGCCGCAGGCTTGGGGGAGGGTTTGGGTGCACTGGTGAGTTTGGCGGCACTGCGTACAGGTGCTGGCTTAAAAGCCAGCACCGATGAAGCGGCCGGCGAGGAGGGTTTTCTGGCAGGTGCCTGTGGTGCATGGCTGGCGCCCTGGTCGGCGGCAGACAGCTTGAACACAGCCACCGTTTGCACCAGATCGCCCGCCTGGCTTTTGAGGCTGCTGGCCGCCGCCGCCATTTCTTCCACCAGTGCCGCGTTTTGCTGCGTGACCTGGTCCATCTGGGTAATGGCCTCACCCACCTGCGAAACACCGGCACTTTGCTCGCTGCTGGCGGCGCTGATCTCGCCCATGATGTCCGTCACGCGGCGGATGCTGTTCACCACTTCGGTCATGGTGACTCCGGCTTTGTCGACCAGCGCCGTGCCTTGCTCCACACGCTCCACGCTGGCGCTGATGAGGGTTTTGATCTCCTTGGCCGCTTCGGCACTGCGCCCAGCCAGACTGCGCACTTCGCTGGCTACCACCGCAAAACCGCGGCCTTGCTCGCCGGCACGTGCGGCTTCCACCGCCGCGTTCAGCGCGAGGATGTTGGTCTGGAAGGCGATGCCGTCGATGACGCTGATGATGTCGCTGATCTTGCGGCTGGAGTCGTTGATCTCTTTCATGGTCTCGACCACTTGGCCCACCACTTCGCCCCCTTGTACTGCCACAGTGGACGCATTCACAGCCAACTGATTGGCCTCGCGCGCGTTGTCGGCATTCTGTTTCACGGCCGCGTTCAGCTCTTCCATGCTGGCGGCGGTTTCTTCCAGCGCGCTGGCCTGTTGTTCGGTGCGGGCCGAGAGGTCGTTATTGCCCTGCGCAATCTCCGAACTCGCATTGGCCACCGACTCGGAGCCACGCCGCACGGTCGACACCACCTTCACCAGGCTGTCACGCATGTGCATCAGCTGGGCCATCATGCTGTTGGTGTCGCCGGGCTTGAGGTCAATATGAATACTCAAATCTCCATGGGCCACACTCTCTGCCAACTTGGCGGCCACATTGGGCTCGGTGCCCAACTGCGACGTGATGGAGTGGGTCACCCGCCAGCCAAGGAACACGGCCAGCAACACACACACCACATTGACAGCAATCAAGGTATTGCGCGCGGCCGTGTAATTGGCTTGGGCCTCTTCAAACTGGCTGCGGTTGTTCGCTTGCTGCAGCGCCATGTTTTCTTCCAACGCCACTTGCCATTGGGTGTTGGCCGGGTTGGCCGACTTGAACAGCAGTTCAATCGCCTCGGCGGTCTTGCCTTCGTCTGACATGGCAAGGACCTGCGTATTAAGAGGCCTGGCTTTCTGGGCGGCATCCGAAATCGCAGCACGCAGCCGTTTGCCCTCATCACTCGCCGGCATCTTTTGCAAATCGTCCCACGACTTGTCATATTGCTCGCGCGCGTTCTTGATCTTCGCGGTCTCGGTACTCTTGGCTGCGGGGTCCGAGAGCAGCATCACGCTGCGCACCACACGCGACACCACGTGCACGGAGTTGGACATCTCGGTTGCCAGCCGAATCTTCACGTTGTTGTCCAGCTGCATGTCCTCCAGCTCGCTCTGGATAGCGGACAACCTATTGAGCGTAAATACAGCGGACAACAACATGGCCACCAGCACAAGGCCAAAGGCCCACGCCAGGCGCACGGCCACTGGCATCTGACTAAACTTCATGAACGTCTCCCAAGGAGGAAATAAGCAAGCGATATAGCGACATTCATACTAGCCCAGCCAGTTCACGGCAAACTGACTAAATGGCAGGCTTTTGTCGCACCGGATCGGGCGCCCCCAGCGCATCAAGCCCTAGGCGTGCCCCACCAGCTTGAAAACAGCCACCGTGTCGACCAGATCATCCGACTGCGCCTTCAGGCTGCTGGCCGATGCCGCCATCTGCTCCACCAACGCGGCGTTTTGTTGCGTGGTTTGGTCCATCTGGGCAATGGCCTCACCCATCTGGGCCACACCTTCACTCTGCTCGCTGCTGGCGGCGCTGATCTCGCCCATGATGTCCGTCACCCGCCGGATACTGCCCACCACCTCGGTCATGGTGCTACCGGCTTTGTCCACCAGGGCCGTACCCTGCTCCACACGGGTCACACTGTCGTTGATCAGGGTTTTGATTTCTTTAGCCGCTTCGGCACTGCGGCCGGCCAGGCTGCGCACTTCAGACGCGACCACCGCAAAACCGCGGCCCTGCTCGCCCGCGCGGGCGGCTTCTACCGCCGCATTCAGCGCCAGGATGTTGGTCTGGAAGGCAATGCCATCAATCACGCTGATGATGTCGCCAATCTTGCGCGAGGCCTCGTTGATGCCTTTCATGGTCTCTACCACCTGACCCACCACTTCGCCGCCCTGCACCGCCACGGTGGACGCACTCATTGCCAGCTGGTTGGCCTGGCGGGCGTTTTCGGCGTTTTGTTTGACCGCCGAGTTGAGCTCCTCCATGCTGGCGGCGGTTTCTTCCAGCGCACTGGCCTGTTGCTCCGTGCGCGCACTCAGGTCGTGGTTGCCTTGGGCAATCTCGGCACTGGCGTTGGCCACGGCTTCGGAGCCATTGCGCACACTGCCCACCACCTTGACCAGCCCCTCCTGCATGCTGCGCAGGGCACGGAACAGCTGGCCGGTTTCGTCACTGCTCTGGGTGTCAATGCGCGACGTCAAATCGCCCGATGCGACGGTCTGCGCAATGCCCACCGCATTGGCAATCGGTCGGGTGATCTTTCGGGTCATGACGGCGGCCAGCCCTCCAGCGGCCAGCAGGGCCACCCCAATCGCCACCAGCATTTGCAGGCGCTGCTGTTGGCCTTGCGCCAAGGAGCTAGCCACCTCACGCTCGCTCATGCCGTGGATCTCCCGCTTGGCTTTTTCCACCGCGGCCACCAGGGCCACCAGCAGAGGGCGGCAGTCGGTCACGATTTGGCGAGACGCAGCGTCCCGATTGCCCGCCAGCGCGTTTTTCACAATCTCGGTGGCCACCACCGCATATTTACCTTCGATCTTTTCGATCTCCTCTACTTCCTTCAGCAGAACGACCGCGGGTGGGCCATCTGCCGAAAGCATGGTCTTGAGCGTCTTCATCGACCCGTTGATGCGCTCAAACGACACGTCAATACTTTTCTTCTCGGTGGCAATGTCACTGGCGTTGTCCATCAGCACAATGTTGCGGGCCGCCACTGCCCGGGCATTGACCGCATCAAACAGGGTTACCAACAGCGCATCCTCCTTGGCAATCACCGTCACCTGGTGTTCAAAGTTGCGCTGCGATACCGCCAGGTTGCTAATTCCCATCACCGACACCAGAACCACCAGCAAAGCCAGGATCAGGTAACTGACGATGAGACGCGCCTTGATGGTTCCGAAAATGGATCCCCCGGCCATTGAATGCTCCATGGATGACTCCTTATGTCATGTTGTGCTGCTACTCCCACCCTCTTTGGGGTTTTTCACTGTCGCCCAACGCGTCCTGGAACACGGAGAAAAAACAAATCGCTACGCTTCGAGCTTGAACGCAGCCACCGCCTGCACCAGCTCGCCGGCCTGGCTCTTGAGGCTGCTGGCCGCGGCCGCCATTTCCTCTACCAGCGCGGCGTTTTGCTGGGTGCTCTGGTCCATCTGGCCCACCGCTTCGCCCACCTGGGCCACACCCGCACTTTGCTCGATGCTAGAGGCGCTGATCTCGCCCATGATGTCGGTCACCCGCCGGATACTGCCCACCACCTCGGTCATGGTGCTGCCGGCTTTGTCCACCAGGGCCGTACCCTGCTCCACACGGGTCACACTGTCGTTGATCAGGGTTTTGATTTCCTTGGCGGCCTCGGCGCTGCGGCCGGCCAAAGAGCGTACTTCGCTGGCCACCACCGCAAAGCCGCGGCCTTGCTCACCGGCACGGGCGGCCTCTACTGCCGCATTCAGCGCCAGGATGTTGGTTTGGAAGGCAATGCCATCAATCACGCTGATGATGTCGCCGATCTTGCGCGAGGCCTCGTTGATGCCTTTCATGGTCTCTACCACCTGACCCACCACTTCGCCGCCCTGCACCGCCACGGTGGACGCGCTCATGGCCAGTTGGTTGGCCTGGCGAGCGTTTTCGGCGTTTTGCTGCACCGTGGAGTTGAGTTCTTCCATGCTGGCTGCGGTTTCTTCCAGGGCGCTGGCCTGCTGCTCGGTACGTGCGCTCAGGTCGTTATTGCCCTGGGCAATTTCGGCACTGGCGGACGACACGCTTTGTGCGCCCTGCTGTACCAAGCGCACAATGCCGGCAAGATGGGTTTGCATGCGACCCAGCGCTGCCATCAGGCGCTGCGTTTCCTCGTTACCCGCGGGGCGCACCGTGGCGGTCAGGTCCCCATCGGCCAAGCGGTCGGCCATGTCCACCGCCTGCACCAGGGGCGCCGAGAGCAAGCGTGCCAACCACAAGGAGATAACCACCAGCAGCGCCGCCGCAATGGCCAGGCCGGTGCCCACAATGATCTTGGCATTCACCGCCAGCCGGTGCACCTCGATGCTGAAGTGCTCCACACTTTGGGCCACCCCATCACTCTGCGCCTCCAAGGCCACCTCCAGGTCTTCAAACGCTTTCTGGAACTTGGGGATCTCCAGTTCGGCGGCCGCAAGGTCCTTGCGTGCCAGCGTCTGGATGGTGGCCGCCGATTCGGCGTAGGCCTTGACCAGCGGGGCCGCCTTGGCGACCAGATCACGCACCTCGGGTGAAATAGGCAAGGCCTGTATGGCGGCCATGTTGGCGGTAAAGTTGTCGGCGTGCTCCTTGAGCCCCTTCTCGGCTTCGGCCATGCCCGCTGGGTTGTTCTTCTGCGCATTGAACAGCGTGAGCAGCACATCGCCGCGGATGGCGTCATGCATCATGTCCGCCTCCTGGCTCTTGCTGAGCGCCAGGCTGACGTTGATGGAAGCGTCAAAGGCATCGGACAGGCGGTTCGCGTTGAGCAAACCCGCACCGCCCACCAGCGCGGTCATGACCACGCCCAACAAACCCAACCCCAAAACCTGATTTCTCAGCTTCATACGCACCTCCGTGCAGTGGCTCGCCTGTTGGAAATCCTGGTGCAGCTTACGCCAACTTGAAGGTTGCCACCACCCCCACCAAGTCTTGCGCCTGGCTCTTCAGGCTGCTGGCCGCCGCGGCCATTTCTTCCACCAGCGCGGCGTTTTGCTGCGTGGCTTGATCCATCTGCGTCACCGCTTCGCCTACCTGCGCCACACCGGCACTCTGCTCGTTGCTGGCCGCCGAGATTTCTCCCATGATGTCGGTCACCCGACGGATACTGCTCACCACTTCGGTCATGGTGGCACCGGCCTTGTCGACCAAGGCCGTACCTTGCTCCACGCGCTCCACGCTGGTGCTGATCAGGCTTTTGATTTCCTTGGCGGCTTCGGCGCTGCGTCCAGCCAGGCTACGCACCTCGGAGGCCACCACCGCAAAACCGCGGCCCTGCTCCCCGGCACGCGCGGCCTCTACCGCCGCGTTCAGTGCCAGGATGTTGGTCTGAAAAGCAATACCGTCGATGACGCTGATGATGTCGCTGATCTTGCGCGAAGCGTCATTGATGCCTTTCATGGTCTCGACCACCTGGCCCACCACCTCGCCACCCTGCACGGCCACGGTGGACGCCGTCATGGCGAGCTGGTTGGCTTGGCGGGCGTTATCGGCATTCTGGCGGACGGTGGAGCCTAGCTCTTCCATGCTAGCGGCGGTTTCTTCCAGCGCACTGGCCTGTTGCTCCGTGCGCGCACTCAGGTCGTTATTGCCCTGGGCGATTTCAGCACTGGCGGTGGCCACAGATTCGGAGCCACTGCGGACATTGCTCACCACCTGCACCAGACTGTCCTGCATGCTCTTCAAGGACACCAAAAGCTGGCCAACCTCGTCTGTTCCGTGCGCAGGAATCGGCGCACTCAAATCCCCCGAGGACACGCGCCTGGCCACATCCGAGGCTTGTGCCAAGGGCTTGGTGATGGAGCCCGACAAGATCCAGGAAAACAGAACACCTAGGCCCACGCTGAGCACGCCCAGCGCAATGAGCAACTGGCGGCTGGTATTGCGCTGGGACTGGATGTCCTGGGCCACCGAATCCACTTCATCCCGCTGCTGCTTCTGCAGCGCTTCCATCTTGGCCATATAGCCGGCCGCAGCGGGCACAAACTCTTTGTCCAACATGGCATTGGCTTCGTCCACCCGGCCGTCTTTTTTGAGCACCATGATGGCATCGCGCGATGACAAATACAGTTTGCGCTGCTCGCCAATGTCCTTGAACAGTGCCTTCTCGGCGTCCGTATCCATCAGCCCCTCCAACGCTTTTTGCAGCTCGCCGGACTGGCTGGTGGAGGCCTTGGCATCGGCCGCAAAAAACTCTACCAGCGAGGCGTCACTGCTACGCGCAATGGCCGTGGTCCGCGTCACACCAGCACGGATGTTGCGGTACCAATCGCCCACCATGCGCTCGGTTTTGATCGGGCTTTGGACCATCTCCTGAGTCGCGTCGGCCACGGCATTCAGCCGGGAAATACTCATGGCAATCACAGCAATGGACAACAGCAAGACCACCGCAAAGCCCAGCCCAAGCCGCTTGGCCACGGACAGATTCGATAGTGAACGCATACGACACCTCTTTTTGCACACGCTGCACGTCGCAGCGAAAACCAGTTCTCAAAACGTTTGCAATCAGTGTGGGTGCAAGCGCCGTACACACGTGCAAAACGCACCATCCAAGATCCTGCAAGTGATACGTCACGCGCAGAACTACTATTAATTCAATAGCATCTTACGCAATATCCATAAGTACTAGAGGCCAATTTGGCTTAAAAAGTCTCCCAATCATCGTCCCCGCCCGCCGGTGTGACCCGGGTGCTGGTCTTGGGCGCCACCGCAGTCAACACGGGCGCGGTGGGTTTTGCCGCAGCAGGCCGGCTGGCCAGGGGTTTGGCGGCAGGCGCCTTGGCCACCGGGGCGGCATCGGCCCGGCGCTCTGGCCCCTTGAAGGCCAGGGACGGCTTGCTGCTGCGCACAGCCGTCTTGGCGGGAGCGGCCATAGGGGCAGGTCGGCTGCTGCCTTGTTCGGCCGAGAGCTTGAACACGGCCACGGTCTGCACCAGCTCGCCCGCCTGGCTCTTGAGGCTGCTGGCCGCCGCCGCCATTTCTTCCACCAGCGCCGCGTTCTGCTGGGTCACCTGGTCCATCTGCGTGATGGCCTCGCCCACCTGGTTAACACCGGCGCTCTGCTCGTGGCTGGCCGCACTGATCTCGGCCATGATGTCCGTCACGCGGCGGATGCTGGTCACCACCTCGGTCATGGTGCTGCCGGCCCGGTCCACCAGCGCCGTGCCCTGCTCCACCCGGCTGACGCTGTCGCCAATCAGGGTCTTGATCTCTTTGGCCGCCTCGGCGCTGCGCCCGGCCAGGCTGCGCACCTCGCTGGCCACCACCGCAAAACCGCGGCCCTGTTCGCCGGCCCGTGCGGCCTCCACTGCGGCGTTCAGCGCCAGGATGTTGGTCTGGAAGGCAATGCCGTCAATCACGCTGATGATGTCGGCAATCTTGCGCGAGCTGTCGTTGATGCCCTTCATGGTCTGAACCACCTGGCCCACCACTTCGCCGCCCTGCACCGCCACGGTGGACGCGTTCATGGCCAGCTGGTTGGCCTGGGAGGCGTTGTCGGCGTTCTGCTTCACGGCGGAGTTGAGTTCTTCCATGCTGGCGGCGGTTTCTTCCAGAGCGCTGGCCTGCTGCTCGGTACGGGCGCTCAGGTCGTTATTGCCCTGGGCAATCTCTGCACTGGCGTTGGCCACCGACTCGGAACCACTGCGCACCTTGGAGACCACGGCCACCAGGCTGTCCTGCATGGCTTTCATGGCCTGCAGCAGCTGGCCAATTTCATCACGGCTGCTGCTGTGCACCTGCACCGTCAGGTTGCCCGTGGCCACATTGGCCGCCACATCCAGCGCCTCGGACAAAGGCTTGGTGATAGAGCGCGTGATGTAGGTCGCAGCAACAAGCGCGAGAAGCACCGCCACCACCATTGCCACCACCATCATGTTGCGACCGGTCACATACGCCTCGGCCGACGTCTTTGCAGCGGCCACAGAGCCGTCATGGTTCATCAGCACCAGCTTGTCCAAAATGTCGGAGGACCGTTCAAAGTTCTTTTTGGACTCGCCTTCCAGCAACTGGCGGGCGCCTTCGGCGTCATTGCGGCGGGAGAATTCCATCACTTCTTTGTGAATCTTCAAATAGGCCTCGCGTGCCGCGGCGAACTCGTCGTAGAGGCCTTGCTCCTCCTTGGTGCTAATCAGTTTTTCGTATTGGCTACGGCTGGTTTTGATACGCGCCTGAATGCTCTCCAAGTCCTTCTCGATGGTGGCCTTGGCCACGTCATCCGTGTTCAGGATGTGCTGCATCTCCGTCGCACGGTAGTCAGAAATCGCAGTGTTGAGCAAATTGACCTCTTCAACGCTGGGCAACCAGTTGTTGTCCACATCTGCGGCACTCGCGCGCATGGTCGCCATTTGCACCAGCGCGGCAGACACCACCAGCACCATGATGGCCACCAACACGCCAAACCCGGCATACAGCCGGGTTGCAATTTTCAAGTTACCCATAAGAACACTCCTCTTTCATTGTCCATCTCAAACCCCTGCAGCCCCCGGATGGGGGGCTAAGCACTGGTAAACACCGTGAGCACCCCGGTGTAGCCAAACAGCTGGTTGCGTGCAATTTCGCCCCCCGCAAAAAACCCCACCAGCGGCACATCGCCCAGCGCGCGGCGCACGATCTGCAGCTCGGCGCTGGGCCCGCCAAAGTGCGGGCCACCCCGGCCCGAGCAGCTCACATACACCGCGCCCGCAATGCGGCGCGCCGGGTGGGGCGCCGCCTCGGCTTCGCTTTGCTGCAGGGCAAAGGCGGTTTCCACCGTCAGCTCCTGCGGCTCCAGTTCTTCGCGCACCTCGGCGCAGATGCGCACCAGGTCGGCCTGCGCGGCCTCGCGGTTGCGCTGGCAAAAGGCCAGGTGGGCGCCAGTCTGCACCTGGGCCGCAATGGCAATGCCACGCCGCCCCGGGTCCAGGCCAATGATGTGGCGCACCGTCACGTCGCTGCCCAGGTTACCGGTTTGGCGCACCAGCGCACTGTCCCCGGCCACGCCCGAAACCGGGGTCTGCACCAGCCCCACCAGCGTGGCACGCACCACCTCCAGCGCTTCCTGCGGGTGCTCCAAGCTGATGCCGAGGTCGCGCAACATCACATCCAGCGCGGGTTCGCCATCCAGCGTGATAACCACGTTGTGGTCCGCCTCGGTGACCACACGCGCTTTGGACACCGGCTTGCAGCCCTGCGTGACGCGCGACACCATGCCCACGCCCTCGCCAAAGGCCACGCCGCTCAGGCCGCCGTGCAACACCCCACTGGCCGCACCAAAGCCGCTCAGGTTGCCATCGGCCGCCACCGCAAACTGCACGCTCTGCGTGCGGCTGCTGGAGAGGCCACCAAACAGGTAACCGGTGTCGGTGCGGGCCGCCATTTCGTCAATCAGCTCCACCAGGTCGGGCGTCTCGCCATCGGCATGCACCAGTGCCGTGTGGGCCTCAAATCCCAGGCCCAGCGGCGCAATGCCGGAGAACACCCGGTACTCGTGGCTGGGCAGCTCCAGCAGCATCACCGCCAGGGCGGGCTCGTCAAAGTACTCCACGTTATTGGCCGCAATGCCCACGCCCACGGTGCCCGACCAGTCGGTGACCAGCGGCAGCTCACCGCTGAGCATCTCCAGAATGTCTTTGGCGTGGGGCGCGTAGTGGTCCGTGATGTAGAGCAGCGCCAGCGTAGGCGCAGAGGCATAGCCATGCAAGGCCATCTGGGCGCGCAGCTGCGCCAGTACCAGGCCAACCGCCATGGGCCACTGCGGGTGTGTGGCGTGCGCGTACGGAAACAGCTTCATGCGCCCAGCCCCGGTGGATGTGCCTGGCGCCTAACGGCCGGTGGATTTTTTGGTGGCGGTTTTACGCGCAGCGGGGCGCTTGGCCACCGCTTTTTTGCCGGCAGCGGTGGCCGACTTGAGGGCTTCTTTGGCCAGGCCGGTGGCCATGTTTTTGGTCATGTCCACCGCGGTTTTGGTGGTGGCCTCTTTCATGGCGGTGGCCGCAATATTTTGGAACTGCTGGGTGAGCGAGCCCCACAGCTGCAGCGGATCCACCAGCCCCGGCACACCCGCTGCTTTGGCTGCGGCCCTGGTGTCACCTTTGCTGGCGCTGCTAGCCACGTCCGACAGTGTTTTGGCGGTGCTGGCGGCTTTTTCGGTCACGCTTTGCACGCCCGAGGCAATGGAGTCCGCCGCCTTGAGCTTGAGTGCATTGGTCACATCGCCCAGGTTGAAGTTCATGCCCTTGAGCGTGGCCAGGGTCATCTTCTGCACCTCCAGCGCCTGGATCGTGGCGCCCAAGGCGCGGGAGTTTTGCTCCAACCAGAAGTGCACGTTTTTGAGCTCTTCGATACGTTTGTCCAGCTCCTCCACATTCAGCGTGGGGGCGACCCAGTTGGCCAGGTTGGGCATTTGCGGGATGTTCTGGCTGGCGCCTTTGGCCAGGTTTTGCAGAAAGTCAAAACCCGGCACGAACTTGCCAAAACCCGAGGTGTCTGAATCGCTCATGTGTGCTCCAAAGGCCTGGTGGTCAGGCGCTGGCGCACAGCTTACTCCAACGCGCGGTGGCTGACGAGGTGTTGCTCAGGACAAGGCGGCTTTCAGCCCCGGCAGGCGGGACAGGACCAGCCAGTCCAGCAGCAACACGGCCAGCAGCACACCACCCGCCAGCGGAAAGGCCAAGGCGGTGAGCAGCATGACCAGGGCACCGCCCTTCCACAGCGGAGCCTGCGCCGGCACGCTGGGCGCCGCCAGGCGGCCACTGCCTTGCGGCCGGCGCAGCCACCACATGACCACGCCACTCACACACAACAACACAATGGCCAGGCAAAAGATGACGTTGGCCACGGCGCTCAGCAGGCCCAGGTCGCCCTGGTGCAGCGCAATGCCGACGGCCATGGCCTTGGCCACCAGCGAGTAGTCGGCAAACGCCGCTTCGGCCAACACACGGCCGGTGTAGCGGTCTACGTGCACCGTGCGGTCCTGCGTGGGGTTGCGCAGGTCGCCACTCATGGAGTCGACCGACAGGGTGTAGACGCCCTTGGCATCCTGCGGTACCTGGATGTGAAACTGGCCGGTGTAGCCCAGACGCAAGGCCAGGGCGTTCACGCCATCCAGGTTGACCGGTTCACCCACCGCCACGCCGGGGGTGCCGGCTTGCGAGCCAGACTCCGGCAGCGGTGTTTGCTCCAGGCCCCAGGGCACCTCGTGCAGGCCCCCGGTGTTGAGCGCGGCGTGGGTCTGGGTGGAGGTGGGCACGGCGTCCCACTTGGCAGCCGGGAAGGTGCCCCAGGGTTGCACAAACTTGGCGCCCCAAAAGCCGGTCCAGGACATACCGGTCAGCAAAAACAGCAACAGCACCACGCTCATCCAGAACCCCACGCTGCGGTGCACCGACTTCCACCACTTGCGCCCAGTCGCACGCCAGTCGGGCACGATGGCATCCCCCCAGCGCTCGGCATTGCGGGGCCAGAACAAATACAAGCCCGTGACCACCAACACGATGGCCAAGCCGGCGGCGACTTCGATAAACCGCTCGCCGCCCTCCCCCAACAGCAGGGTGCCGTGGATTTTTTCGGCCCAGGCGAACACGGTGTTCTCCTTGTCCACCTGCTTTACCACTTCGGCCGTGTACGGGTTCACCGCGACCGCCTGTGTGCTGCCCGCATGGTTCAACACAAACCAGCTCGCCACATCGGGCGTCTTGGGGGCGATGTATTCCTTGAGCTGGGCGCCAGGCAGGTGCGCCAGTGCCGCCTGGGCCTGGGCCGTGACCGGCTGCACCTGGGCCTGCGGCGCCACATGCACGGTCATGCCCAGGCGCGACTGGAAGCCGGTGAAAAACACCATCACCAGGCCGGTGAGCGCCAACATCACCAGAAAGGGCACTACATACAGGCCCGCATAAAAGTGCCAGCGCCAGGCCATGGCATAAAAACGGGACGCACCCGGTTGGCGCGCGGGCGCAGGAGGGGTCATGGAAGTCATAACAATCTTTTCAAAATGGACACGCAGCGGCTCCGACAGTCGGGTCGGAGTCAGCCACAGACACCACCGCCAGCGGTGGAGAGAGATGCAGACAGGCTTAGGCGCGTGCAGGCGGGCCGCGGGGCGTGGCCGTCACAAAGAACGGCGTGGGGAAGACAAGCGCCTGCCAGACCACCGGGGCCTGGTGCCCACGCGGCACCCGCAAGAGCGGCGGCGTGTGGGGCGGCGGAGCGGCCCCGTTGTCGCTGGGTTGCAGGCACCAGGGGCAGTGCGCGCGCCCTATGGCCGGCGCCGGTTCGGTGGGCGCATCCGCAGGGGCTGCGTCCGGGGCCAGGGTCAGCCATTGGGCGCCGTTGCTGGTACAGACCTCCAGCCGGATGGGCCCCTCCGTAGACGCGGCGGCTAGCGTATGGGTGGCGACAGGCGCCAGCGCCGCCAACAGCCACACGCACAGCACCCACCACGCGGCCCAGGGGCGGCGGGGTGGACGCAGATGCGTGACGTGGTGCATGGCGCGCCGCTAAAAAGTCAGTGTTTGTGGACGACCGGCGCGTCCTTTTTGTCCATGGCCATGCCCGCCGGGGCGGCTTGGGACACGGGCAGCTTGAGCTCGGTTTGGCTCTGCTGGCCCTTGGCGTCCTTGAACACCAGCGTCAGCGGGATGGTGCTGTCTTTCTGCAGCGGTTGTTTCAAGTCCATCAGCATCACGTGGTAACCACCGGGCTTGAGCTCCACCGCCTTGCCCGCGGGCAAATCGAGTTGGGGCACGGCGCGCATTTTCATCACGTCGCCCTCCATCTTCATCTCGTGCACTTCGGTCACCCCGGCCACCGGGGACGAGACCGAGACCAGCTTGGCACCGTCTTTGGCCGTCAGGGTCATGAAGGCGCCGCTGGCCTTCTGGCCCGGCACCGTGGCGCGAGCCCAGGCGTTTTTCACATCCACCGACTGCGCCCACACAGGAGCAGACAAGGCGGCCAGCAAGGCCAAAGCAGCAAAGGGCGTGGTTTTCATGGTCAGGTTCCTTTTAAGGGTCAAAAGTGGCATTAGCCCCCGTAGATATTGCGCAAGCAGCTATAAATTAAATAGCAAACTACAGAGAGCGACGCGGCCACACAGTGGCCAGCGTGCACACCCGGCGCGCCTGCAGCAGGCGCACCCGGTGGTGGTATCAGGCGGTGTGGGGTGGGCCGCGTGCGGACGCGGGGTCCGCGGTGCGCCAAGTGACGGTCTGTGGCACCACGGCATGTTGCACCTCGCCCAAGGTCTGCAACGGCAAGGCAGCAACAGTGCTGACCGGTGGGGCACCGGCGGGCAGGCACATCACGCAGTCCAGCGTGTGGGCCAGCGCCATGGGTGCGCTGCCACCCGCGTCGTCTTGCACGACGAGTTTGACGCTGCCGCCCGCGCTGCACACCAGCGACAGGGCCTGGGGATTCACCACCGGCGCGGCCACGGCGACGCCCATGGCCAAGACAAAACACGCCAACATCCAGCGGATGAGGGCGTGCGCTTGGCGCAGGGATTGCAGGGGGGACATGCTGGCAATTATCGCGCACCGGCGAGCGCGATCCGCAGGTCCGAACTGCTATTCTCCGCAGCACACTGAACCCAAGCGGCCCACAAGGCCGCCCTGCTGCCATGATGAATTACACCTTTGTCTCCGCCACCATCCTGCTGATCCTGATCACCGATCCGATTGGCAACATCCCCATCTTTGCCAACGCGCTCAAACACGTAGCGCCCGAGCGGCGCGCCAAGGTCATCCTGCGCGAGATCCTGATTGCGTTTGCGCTGCTGCTCACCTTCATGTTTGTAGGCGAGAGTTTTCTGCGTGTGATGAACCTGAGTGAGTTGTCACTGCAAATTGGCGGCGGTGTGATCCTGTTTTTGATTGCGCTGCGCATGGTATTCCCGCCTGCGGCCACCACCGAAAGCGAAATCATGACCGAACCGCTGATCGTGCCGCTGGCCGTGCCCGCGGTGGCCGGCCCATCGGCGCTCGCCACGGTGTTGCTGCTGGTATCGCAGCAGCCGGACAAACGCCTGGAGTGGATTGGTGCCTTGTGCGTGACCATGCTGGTCAGCGCCGTGGTGCTGGTGTCGGCCGAACGCATCCAGCGCATCATTGGCGACCGCCTGGTGGTGGCCGCCGAGCGCCTGATGGGCCTGGTGCTGGTGTCGGTGGCGATCGAGATGATGCTGCGCGGCGTGAAAACCTTTGCCGTGCAGCTCTCGGCAGCGACTTAAACGATCAGGCCCAGCCCCTGCGCATGGTGGCGCAGGTGGTCTTCCATGAAGGTGCTGATGAAGTAGTAGCCGTGGTCGTAACCCGCGTGGCGGCGCAGCGTGAGCGACTGGCCGGCCGTGGCGCAGGCTGCTGCAAAGAGATGCGGGTGCAGCTGCACTTCCAGAAACTTGTCCGCCAAGCCCTGGTCCACCAGAATGCCCTGCGCAAACAGCGGCGCGCTGCGCTGGCCCATCAGGGCCGAGGCGTCGTGCGCGGCCCAGGCCTCGCGGTCCTCGCCCAGGTAGCCCGCAAACGCTTTGTGCCCCCAGGGGCACTGGCTGGGCGCGCAGATGGGCGCAAAGGCCGATAGGCTTTTGAACCGCAGCGGGTGGCGCAGCGCCAGCGTGAGCGCGCCATGGCCGCCCATGGAGTGGCCAAACAGGCCCAGGCGCTGCACGTCCACCGGCAGGCTCACGCCGACCAGCGGCAACAGCTCGCGCAGTAGGTAACTCTCCATGCGGTAGTGCGGGGCCCAGGCGGTCTGGGTGGCGTCCAGGTAGAAGCCGGCGCCCACGCCAAAGTCCCAGGACTCGGCCTCGCCCGGCACCCCAGCGCCGCGCGGGCTGGTGTCGGGTGTTATCAGCGCCAGGCCCAACTGAGCCGCCACACGCTGCGCACCGCCCTTGGCCATGAAGGTTTCCTCGTTGCAGGTCAACCCGGCCAGGTACATGACAGCCGGCACCGCGCCCCGCTGGGCCTGCGGCGGCAGAAACACCGAGAAGCGCATGGGCAAGCCAATGACGCTGGAGGCATGCTGGTAATAACGCTGCACGCCGCCAAAACAGGCGTGTTCGCTGACGAGTTCAAGGGCAGAGGAGGACATTGATTGCTACAAAAAGAGAAGCTGCTGGCGCACTAACCACATGGGCTAACGGCCTATTTCATCAATAAATGACGACGCCGCGGATGGATTCGCCGCGCTTCATCAGGTCAAAGCCCTTGTTGATGTCTTCCAGCGGCATGGTGTGGGTGATGAGGCTGTCGATGTTGATCTTGCCTTCCATGTACCAGTCCACGATCTTGGGCACATCGGTGCGGCCGCGTGCGCCGCCAAAGGCCGAGCCTTCCCACTTGCGGCCGGTGACCAGCTGGAACGGGCGGGTGCTGATTTCGGCACCCGCTTCGGCCACGCCGATGATGATGCTGCGGCCCCACCCCTTGTGCGTGCACTCCAGCGCCTGGCGCATGACCTTGGTGTTGCCGATGCACTCGAAGCTGTAGTCAGCGCCACCGTCGGTGAGCTGCACGATGGCGTCGACGATGTTGCCGCCGGCGGCCTCAATGTCCTTGGGGTTCAGAAAGTGCGTCATGCCGAATTGGCGCGCCATGGCTTCGCGCTCGGGGTTCAGGTCCACGCCGATGATCTTGTCGGCGCCCACCATCTTCAGGCCCTGGATCACGTTCAGGCCAATGCCGCCCAGGCCGAACACCACGGCGTTGGCACCGGCTTCCACCTTGGCGGTGAAGATCACGGCGCCGATGCCGGTGGTCACGCCGCAGCCGATATAGCAAACCTTGTCGAACGGCGCGTCTTCACGAATCTTCGCCAGAGAGATTTCGGGCGCCACGGTGTAGTTGCTGAAGGTGGACGTGCCCATGTAATGGAAGATGGGATCGCCGTTCAGGCTAAAGCGCGAGGTGGCATCGGGCATGAGTCCCTTGCCCTGTGTGCCACGGATCAGCTGGCACAGGTTGGTCTTGCGCGAGAGGCAAAACTTGCAGGTGCGGCATTCGGGCGTGTAGAGCGGAATCACGTGATCGCCCTTCTTGAGCGTGGTCACACCGGGGCCCACGTCCACCACAATGCCGGCGCCTTCGTGGCCCAGGATGGCGGGGAAGATGCCTTCGGGGTCGGCACCGCTGAGCGTGTAGTAGTCGGTATGGCAGATGCCGGTGGCTTTGATTTCGACGAGCACCTCACCAAATTTGGGGCCCTGCAGATCCACGGTTTCGATGGTCAGGGGCTGGCCTGCTTTCCAGGCGACGGCGGCACGTGTTTTCATTCGGAGATCTCGGTAGAAGAATCGGAGGCACTCTCGGCAGAGGGCGCGGGGCTGGGGTCTATGGACGCCGGTGCGGCAGTATCGCCAGAAACGGATGCCGCAGCGGCGCTGGGGGCTGTTCGGCCGCGGCTTTCGGGCGGCACCACTTCTTGCAAGATGGCGCCAAACATGCTCTGCCCATCGCGGCCTTTGACCTCGATGCGGATGGTGTCGCCGTACTGCATGTACTCGGTGCTGGGCTGGCCGTCCTGGATGGTTTCCATCGCGCGCTTCTCGGCAATGCAGCTGTAGCCGTTGGGCCAGTCGGTGCGGTTTTTGCGCGCCACACCCTTGTTGCTGATGGTGCCCGAACCGATGATGGAGCCGGCCCGCACGCGGCGCGTCTTGGCCAAGTGGGCAATCAACTGGCCAAAGTGGAAGCTCATGTCGTTGCCGGCCTCGCACATGCCGACCTTGCGGCCGTTCCAGGTGCACTGCACGGGCAGGTGCACCCGGCCGCGCGCCCAGGCCTCGCCCAGCTCGTCGGGCGTGATGGCCACGGGTCCAAACGCCGTAGCCGGTTTGCTCTGCACAAAACCAAACCCTTTGGCCAGTTCGTCGGGAATCAGATTGCGCAGCGTCACGTCGTTGGCCAGCACCAAGAGGCGCACCGCGTCGATGGCGCGGTCGCTGGGGCAGCCCAAGGGCACGTCGCCGGTGATGACGGCCAGCTCTGCCTCAAAGTCCACACCCCAGGCCAGGTTGGCGCACACGATGTCGGCCTGCGGGCCGGCCAGGTCGTCGCTGCCGCCCTGGTACATCAGCGGGTCGGTGGCAAAACTCTCGGGCACCGTGGCGCCACGCGCCTGGCGCACCAACTCCACATGGTTCAAATAGGCCGAACCATCGGCCCACTGGTAAGCGCGCGGCAGCGGTGCCAAACACTGGGCCGGGTCAAACGGGAAGGCGTGGCGCGCACGGCCCTGGTTCAGCAGGAGGTAGAGGTCTTCCAGCTGGGGCGCGAGGTAATTCCAGTCGTCCAGCACCTGCTGCAGGCGGTTGGCGATGTGGGTCGCATAGTGCGCCTGGCTCAGGTCGCGCGAGACGACCACCAGCTGCCCGTCGCGGGAGCCGTCTTGGTAGGTAGCGAGTTTCATGCGGGCATTTTCGCCGGGATTAGCTCGCGGGCCCGCCGCGTGTCTACCGTACACTGGACTTTTGCGTTCTATCCAGCATGTCTTTGGCTTTGCCTCCGGTCGCACATTCCCCCACCCCTATTCCCTCCTGGCCCCTTAAGGGCCTGGCGCTGGTGCTGGCCGTGGTGCTGGGCGTGCACGCGTGGCTGCTGGGTGGCATGCCGTTGCCTTTCCACTGGGCCGCGGACGCTGCGCGGCAAGAATCGGACACCATCGCCATGCAAACCCGGGTGCTGCCGCCTGCCAAAGCAGCCCCCCCGGCAGTTACCCCCACGCCCCCTGCCCCACAGCCCCCGGCACCCGTGTCGGTACGCTCTGCGGCAGAAGCCACAGCCGAGAATTTCGAATCTTTTTCGCCACAAGATCACGTGGATACTGCGCCAATAGCTCCTGATTTCATAGCAGAACCGAGACCTATCCGGATCCCGGAGCCCTCTGCCACGGCCTCCCCAGAACCGGAGGAAGAGGAGCCCTCGCAGCGCTACGCCTTTCCGCCCCCAGTGCGCCTGAATTACGACGTATGGGCGTTGACCGATGGCAACCGCAACACCGGGGGGGCCCAACTCAGCTGGAAACACGATGGCGACGACTACCAGGCCAGCTTGATTGCCACCAAGTGGCGGGTCAATTTTCGGCAATGGACTAGCAAGGGCGCACTGACCGGGGTCGGCCTGGCGCCCGTGCGCTTTGGCGACAAGGGCCGTGGTAGCGAGGTGGCGGCGCATTTTGTGCGCGAGGAGGGCAAGGTCGTCTTCAGCGCCAACACGCCTGATGCGCCCTTGCGGCCCGGCGCGCAAGACCACCTCAGTATCTTCATGCAGCTGGCCAGCCTGTGGGCCGGCGAGCCGCAGCGCTACGTGGCGGGTGACAGCATCAGCTTCCAGTCCATCGGCCCGCGGCAGAGCGAGACCTGGACCTTTGTGATCTCGGCCGAAGAAGCGATCACCGTGCCGGGAGGCACCTTCCCCGCCATCAAACTGACGCGCGAGCCTACCGGCGAGTACAGCACCAAGGCCGAGCTCTGGCTGGCCCCCAAGCTGGCCTACTTGCCCGCCCACATCCGCCTGTCCGAGAGCAACGGTAACGTGCTGGACATGGTGTGGACCGGCAGCGAACCACCCTGAGCCTTTCCCATGTCCCACACCCCATTGCGCCGCCATCTGATCGCGCGCCTGCTCGCATGTGCCTTGGCCGTGTTGCCCGCCTTCACTGGTGCGCAAAGCGTGACCGTTCCCGCCTCGGTACGCCTGAGTTATGACTTTGAGGGTGTGATCTCCTCACCCTACACGGGCAGTGCGGAGCTACTCTGGCAGCACGAGGGCGGCAACTACACCTCGCAGCTGGTGGTGCGGAAATTTGGCCTGAACCTGCAGACCTGGACGAGCAAGGGAACGCTCACCGCCCAGGGACTGGAGCCGCTGCGCTTTGTGAGCAAGCGCCTGGGCAAGGACGAGGTCAACGCCAACTTTGTACGCCCCCAGGGCAAGATCACCTTCAGCGCCAACACGCCCGAGGCCACACTGGAAGCAGGCGCGCAAGACCAGCTCAGCGTATTCATGCAACTGGCCAGCCTGCTGGCCGGCAAGCCCCAACAGTGGGCGGCGGGCAAAACCGTGACTTTTCAGGCCGTCGGCGACCGCTATGCCGAGAACTGGACCTTCAAGACCGGCGCGCTGGAGCCCATCAAGGTGCCAGGCGGCACCTTTCCCGCCATAAAGATGACCCACGAACCCACGGCCGAGCGCAGCCAGAAACTGGAGCTCTGGTACGTGCCCAGCGTGAGGTATTTGCCACTTCGCATCCGCATTACGGAATCCAACGGCGACTTTCTCGATTTGTTGTGGGCCAGCAGCCAAAAACCCTGAGCTTTGCGCCGCAGAGCGGTTTTCCTGCTACTCTTGAAATCGCAAAGATGACACCCATTTGGCATGTATCTCTCGCTGGAAAATACTATGCACACCTTGTACGACTCTGAATCCTTCTCCGTCACCCACATGCTGGCCAACGGCGAGCCAGACGGTGTGCAACCCGAAAAAACCGAACGTTACCCCCAGGGTGTGCCCATGCTGGCGCGCCACGGTTTCGAAATCGTGGACAAACGCTCGGGCAAAGAGGTCTACCTCGATGGCTCCTGGGCCGAGCTGTTCCAGCAGCACATCCAGGCCTGGCAGGTGAACACCCCGACCCAGGAAGAAGTGGAAGACACGCTGGACCAGTACGCCGTGTTGGCGCAAAACCCGGTCGTGGTGCACTAAACCCTTCCCGCGCCAAGCGATCAGGGGCTCTTCGGAGCCCCTTGGTCTTTCCAGCCCCCATGACACCGGCCCTGGCCGGGGAACTGCGACAATCTCGCCCCATGAGCCAGACTTACATCCTCACGTTTTCCTGCCCCGACCGCCTGGGTCTGGTGCACGCCGTTTCGGGCTTTTTGCTGGAACGCGGCGGCAACATCGAAGAAGCAGCCCAGTACAACGACCCAGACACCGGCCTGTTCTTCATGCGCGTGCAGTTCAGCTGCAGCCAGCTCAGCCATGCCGAGCTGCGCGCCCAGTTGGGCAGCTTTGCCGAGCCGCTGCAGCTGCAGTGGAGCCTGCACGCCACGGCCCAGGCCATGCGCACCGTCATCATGGTCAGCAAGGAAGGCCATTGCCTCAACGACTTGTTGTTCCGCTGGAAGAGTGGTCTGCTGCCGCTGGACATCCGCGCCATCGTCTCCAACCACCGCGAGTTTTACCAGCTGGCGGCCAGCTACAACGTGCCGTTCCACCACATTCCGGTGACCGCAGCCACCAAAGCGCAGGCCGAAGCCAAGGCCTACGAGGTGATTGAGTCCGAAGGGGCCGAGCTGGTGGTGCTGGCGCGTTACATGCAGATCCTGAGCGATGACCTGTGCCGCAAGTTGTCAGGTCGCGCCATCAACATCCACCACAGCTTCTTGCCCAGCTTCAAGGGTGCCAAGCCCTACTACCAGGCGCATGACCGCGGTGTGAAACTGATTGGCGCCACCGCCCACTACGTGACGGCTGACCTGGACGAAGGCCCGATCATCGAGCAGGACGTGGCCCGCGTGGACCACAGCAAAACCGTGGAAGACCTGACCACCCAGGGGCGTGACACCGAGAGCCAGGTGCTGGCCCGCGCGGTCAAGTGGCACAGCGAGCACCGCGTGCTGCTGAACGGCCACAAGACCGTGATCTTCAAGTAGCCGGGATAAGGCCCCGCGCAGTCGCCCCATTTGAAAGGGCAATTTGCCGCCGGGCCGCCCCAAGGCAAATTAGCCCCCTTGGGGGGCAGCGACCCGCGCAGCGGCGGAGCGTGGGGGCCTACAAATGGAAGCGTCCCACCAGCTGGTCCAGCGACTGGGCTTGCTCGTCCAGTGACTGCGCGGCTGCGGCAGCCTCTTCCACCAGGGCCGCGTTCTGCTGGGTGCTGTCATCGAGCTGGGCCACGGCGCGGTTGATCTCTTCAATGCCGGCACTTTGCTGCAGCGAGGCACCAGAGATTTCCTCCATCACGGTGCTGACCTGCCGCACGCTCTGCGACATCTCGGCAATCGTCTGACCCGCTTGTTGTGCCAGCTGCGCACCGTCCTTCACTTGCGAGGTAGAGGCCTCGATGAGTGCATTGATTTCACGCGCCGCCTTGGCACTGCGCTCGGCCAGCGAACGCACCTCGGAGGCGACCACCGCAAAGCCACGGCCCTGCTCGCCCGCGTGGGCCGCCTCGACTGCAGCGTTCAGCGCCAATATGTTGGTCTGGAAGGCAATGCCCTCAATCACACCAATATTGGCATGGATGGCCTGGGTGCTCTTGCTGATCTTGTCCATGGTGGCGACCACGCTGGCCACCACCTCACCGCCCTGCTGGGCCGAGCGTGTGGCCAAGCCGGAGAGCTGGGCGGCCTGGGTGGCGCTGTCGGCATAACGTTTGGCAATGGCGGCCATCTGCTCCACGTTGGTGGTAGTTTTTTCCAGCGAGGCAGATTGCTGCTCGGTGCGCTGCGACAGGTCCAGGTTGCCCATGGAGATTTCGCGCGAGGCATTGGCCACCTGCTTGGAGCTGCCGGCAATCTCGCGCATGGTGTCGGCCAACCTGCCCTGCATGTCACGCAACGAGTACAGCAGGCTCTCCGTATCTTTGGGCTCCAGGCGAATCTGCATGGACAAATCGCCTTGCGCAATGCGGCTGGCAATGGATTTGGCATAGGCCGGCTCGCCACCGAGTTGGCGCACCAGACGTCGCGTCACCCAGCCACTGATAACCAATGACAGCACCAGCAACAGCACCATGATGCCCACCACCCAGGTTTGGGACGACTGGTAGATCTCGCCAGCGTGCACGATGGTGGCCTCGGCAGACTTGGAGCGCTGCTCCACCAGTGCATCCACAATTTTTTCGAGCTTGCGGGTGTCGTTGAGCAAGCGGGCATCTTCGGTGGGCACATCGGTGCTCATCTGCATCAGGTCCAGCGGCTGCTCTTTCACCAGCGTGATGTAGGCGCGCTGCCGTTTGGTCCAGTTGGCCATGGCCTCGACAAGCTGTTGGCTGGAGGCGCTCGTTTCTTCAGAATTGGACAGGCCCTTGATGACCTCCAGACGCTGACCAATGTGGGTGAGGCTGGTTTCAATGTCGCCACCCAGGGTGTTGCGCTCAGCGGCAGTGGTCGCAGTCAGCAGCTGGGTTTGGGCGCGGCTGGCCCGCAGAATCAGACCGCGGGCCTGCTCGGCCGCCTGGCCCGCAGCAAACTCTTGCTCATAAATGGCTTTGGTGGAGTCGTTGAGCCGCCCCATCTGGAACAGCGAAAACACGCCAATGACCACCGCTCCCACCAATACACAGGCAAAGGCCAACCACAGACTGGCGCGAACAGACAGGGCATCGAGCGCGGCAACGCGCGGCAACGCCGTACGGCGGTAATCACTACCAGCCTCGTCGACCCCAGGGGCACGCCCCTCTAGGGCGGGGGCAGAAGACAGGCCGGCGGCCAAGGTCAGCGCAGTCTCAGAGGACGAAGCTTGCATACCAAACACTCCAACAGTTTTGCAGTCTCCCTGCAATTCAGGATACTGGCTTTTCAGGGGTCTCGCCCATTTTTTCGCCCAGGCACACCGGCTTGCCCGCGGCCCAGGGGCCGTCAAACGCAAGGCGGTCGCGCCCAAAAAGCATCACGACGGTAGAACCTAGCAAGAAGCGTCCCATCTCCTCACCCTGCTTCAGCACGACCGCGTTGGCGTCGTAGTGCCACTCGGTAATCTGGGGCAGGCGCGGCGGATTGACCACCCCATGCCACACCGTGGCCATGCTGCCCACCACCGTGGCACCCACCAGGGTCAGCACGAACGGGCCATGGGCGGAGTCAAACACACACACCACACGCTCGTTGCGCGCAAACAGACCAGGCACGCCACGCGCCGTGGTCGGGTTCACCGAGAACAGGTCGCCCGGCACATAGATCATGCGGCGCAGCACGCCGTCGCACGGCATGTGGATGCGGTGGTAGTCGCGCGGGCTCAGGTAAATGGTGGCAAAGCTGCCGTTGTCGAACTGCGCCGCCAGCTTGGCGTCGCCCCCCACCAGCGCGGTGGTGCTGTAGTGGTGACCCTTGGCCTGAAAAATCTGGTCTTTGTGGATCGCGCCAAACTGGCTGATGGCCCCATCCACCGGGCAGACAAAGGAGGCAGAGGCGAGTGGGCGCACACCTTCTTTGAGGGCACGGGTGAAAAATTCGTTGAACGTGGCGTAAGCAGCGGGGTCCGGGTTGGCGGCCTCGGCCATATTGACCTGGTATTTGCCAATGAACCAACGGATCAGCGCCGTGGTGGCTTTGCCACCCCGGGTACCGGCCACCAAGCCGCCAAAGGCGGTGAGGGCTTTTTTGGGGAGCAGGTACTGTGGCAGTACGGCAAGGGTGTCAGACACAGGGGAACTCCCGAGGGGAAAAAGAGGGCCATTCTACTGACGGACCTCGGCCACAAATAGGCTTTGCTCTCGGGGAAAACACGGTGCCTTTGCCGGTTTTCACGGCAAAGCGCCCAGTTCAGCGGGGACATTAGTTTGGCTGATGACAGGCGAACGACGCACCCCAAGGAGATCGGCCGCCTGAGCGGCGATGCGACCTGGCGGCGGGGCCGTGCCTTGCCACGCCATCGCCATGCGTGAAACGCTAGAAAAGGGGCGCCTTGGATCGATGCGAGCGCTACTTCACCCGCGCCCGGTGTCGCTCCGCTTTATGCAGCGTTGAGCAGGCCCATTTTGGCCGGGGGCAAGGCCTCGGCTCGGTGGGCAGCACCAAACTGGATGTCACCCATCAGCTGCCCGCCCTCTTGGATCACGACCTTGCCGTAACGGATCTTGCCGGTGACCCGCCCGGTGGAGTAGATCACCAGCTTCTCGCGCACCGTCAAATTGCCGTTGAACTCGCCGTGGATCTCAGCATAGTCAATCTCTGCCGAGCCCTTGAAGGCGCCGATCTCGGTAATTTGCATCACGCGGGAGTCCATGGTCGCCTCCACCATGCCCTCGACCACCAGGGTGTCGCAATCAGTGATCTCCACTCCCTTGAGCTTGATATTGGGGCCCACGGTCAGCTTGCTGCCACCCTCCTTGATGGGGGCACCAGAAAGGGGGGCTGCTGCCGCGCTGCCGGCAGGCTTTGCAGGTGCGGGCGCTTGGGCTTGTACCGGGGCCGCCGATGTATGTCCGCCATCGCTGGTGCCGGAGCCCGACAGTCCACTGGACTGGGCCGGACCAGGGCGGGTATGGACCGGATCTGCGGGACGTTTGCCAAAAAACGGGGCTTGCATAGTCATCAGAATGCTTTCGAGTTGAAGAGAATTCATACTAGACCGAGCACCGTGTAGCAATCTTCGGCCAATTGCAACATCCCTGGTGCAAATGCCCCGAATTGTTGCAAGTGTCACAGGCGCCGGAGCACACAGATCCACGTCCGAACAGCAGTCCCAACGCCCACTAGTGGCATCATTCCCCCATGAGCGCCTCCCGCATCCCTCCTATCCAATGCCTGCTGACTTTTGAGGCGTTGGCACGGTTACGGTCGGTCACATTGGCAGCAGAAGAGTTGTTCGTGACGCCCAGCGCGGTGAGCCACCGGGTGCGGCAGCTGGAGCAGATCATTGGCACCAAGCTGTTTGGCCGGGCCGATTTTTCACTGACCACCGAGGGCAGCGAGTACCTGGCCCATGTGCGCGAGGGCCTGGCCATCCTGCAGAAGTTCCCCAGCGCATCCGCCGCGCCAGGCAAGCGCAAGCTGCGGCTAGCGGTCACACCCACGTTTTCGCGCTCCATTCTCATTCCACGCCTGCGCCAGTTCACCGACGCCTACCCCGAGATCGATCTAACGCTGCAGGTGTCCATCCCCCTGTTGGACGTGGTGGCCGAGGACGCGGACCTGATGGTGCGCTTTGGCCCCGGGCGTTATGCCGACATGGAGTATGTGTGTCTGATGAAGGACGAAGTGACGCCATTGGCCTCACCTGCCTTTGTGCGCGAACACGGCCCGTTTGAAACCGCGCAGGACCTAGCCAACATCCCGTTGTTGCGCAGCCCGCTGGAGCCCTGGAGAACCTGGTTTGCCGCCAACGGGCTGGACTGGCCCGAGCCGGTGGAGGGATCGCAATTCAACGACATTGGCCTGATGTGCGACGCCGCCGCCGCGGGCATGGGCGTGGGCCTGGTGCGCCTCAAACTCGGAGCGCCCTGGCTGGACAACGGTTCGCTGGTGCGGCTGTATGACAACAACGTGCCCAGCCCCCACGCCCACTACCTGTGCTGGCGCACCGGCGCCATGGACCGCTGGGAAGTCACCGCCTTTGCCGACTGGTTGAAAAAAGCGGTGGGCTAGGCGCCAGTTTCTTCACGTCACAGAACCCGGCTTTCCCCTAGAGTGCAGACTACGTCGCCCGAAAGCCCACCATGAACGCTCCCGCTCCCGCCGATCTTCAGAAATCGCTATCAAAAGCAGAGCTGCTCGCGCATATTCTACGGGGGTTAACGCCCTATTTGGCACCCCACTCCCTGCTGTACCAGACCGAGGACACCACGCCTTACGAGTGCGACGGCCTGACCGCCTACCGCCAGCGCCCGCTGCTGGTAGCGCTGCCGGAGACCGAGGCGCAGGTGGCCGCCGTGCTCAAGGTCTGCCACGGCCTGAATGTGCCGGTGGTGGCGCGCGGTGCGGGCACCGGCCTGTCGGGCGGGGCCATGCCGCATGCGCTGGGCGTGACGCTGTCACTGGCCAAGTTCAACAAGATATTGAAGCTGGACAAACGCAGCCGTACGGCCGCGGTGCAGTGCGGCGTGCGCAACCTGGCTATCAGCGAGGCGGCAGCCCCACTGGGCCTGTACTACGCACCCGACCCCAGCAGCCAGATTGCCTGCACGATTGGCGGCAACGTGGCCGAGAACTCCGGCGGTGTGCACTGCCTGAAGTACGGTCTGACGCTGCACAACGTGCTCAAGGTGCGCGGCTTCACCATGGAGGGCGAACCCATCGAGTTTGGTGGCGACGCGCTGGACGCGCCGGGTTACGACCTGATGAGCGTGGTGGTGGGCAGCGAGGGCATGCTGGCCGTGACCACCGAAGTGACTGTGAAGCTGGTGCCCAAGCCGCAACTGGCGCGCTGCATCATGGCCAGCTTTGACGACCTGCGCAAAGCCGGCGACGCGGTGGCCGCCGTGATTGCGGCCGGCATCATCCCCGCCGGGCTGGAGATGATGGACAAACCCATGACCGCCGCGGTGGAAGACTTTGTGCACGCGGGCTACGACCTGAGCGCCGAGGCCATTCTGCTGTGCGAGAGCGATGGCACGCCCGAAGAGGTGGAAGAGGAAATTGGCCGCATGACCGAGGTGCTGCGCAGTGCGGGCGCCACCGGCATTGCAGTGAGCAACAGCGAGGCCGAACGCCTGCGCTTTTGGAGCGGGCGCAAAAACGCATTCCCCGCCAGCGGCCGCATCAGCCCCGACTACATGTGTATGGACAGCACCATCCCCCGCGCACGGCTGGCCGACATCCTGCTGGCGATTGCCGAGATGGAGAAGAAATACCAGCTGCGCTGTGCCAACGTGTTCCATGCGGGCGACGGCAATCTGCACCCGTTGATCCTGTTTGATGCGAACGACGCCGACCAGCTGCGCCGCTGCGAACTGTTCGGCGCCGAAATTCTGGAAACCAGCGTGGCCATGGGCGGCACGGTGACGGGCGAACACGGCGTGGGTGTGGAAAAGCTCAACAGCATGTGTGTGCAATTCAGCGCCGAAGAAAACGCGCAGATGTTTGCGCTCAAGGCCGCGTTTGACCCCCAGGGCTTGCTGAACCCCGGCAAGGTGATTCCCACACTGCAGCGCTGCGCCGAATACGGCCGCGAGCTGGTGCGTGGCGGCCAGGTCAAGCACCCGGACCTGCCCCGGTTCTAGGCCATGCAAGGTCTGCGCGGCTTGGCCTGGTTGCTCGCGCTGCAAAGCGCTGGGGAGTTGCTGGCCCGAGCGCTGCACCTGCCGTTCCCCGGCCCCGTGGTGGGTATGGTGCTCTTGCTTATCGCCCTGCGCTGGCCGTTGGTGCGCGAGCCCGTGGCGCAGTGCGCCGACTTTTTGCTGGCACACCTCTCGCTGCTGTTCATCCCGGTCGGCGTGGGCGTGATGACGCACCTGGCGCTGCTGAGCCAGTATGGCGGGCGCATGCTGCTGGTCTTGGTGCTGTCCACCTGGATAGGCCTGGCCGTGACCGCGCTGGTGCTGTACTACCTGAGCCCTACGGAGGAAGCGCACGATGTCTGACTTTGTCGCGCTCTGGGTCTACCTTTCGGCCACGCCATTGTTTGGCCTGACAGCCACGCTGGTGACCTATGTACTGGCGCATGCGCTGTACCTGCGCGTGGGCCAGGCGGCCTGGGCCAACCCGGTGCTGTGGAGCGTGGTGGTGATTGCAGCGGTACTGTTGGCCACCGGCGTGTCTTACCCCACGTATTTTTCGGGCGCGCAGTTCATCCACTTTCTACTGGGCCCCGCCGTGGTGGCTTTGGGCTGGCCGCTGTGGCAGCGCCGCGCGCAGGTGCGCCAGCGCTGGGGTCGCTTGTTGCTCGCGTCTTTGCTGGGTGGCGCGGCGGCCAGCGGGTCGGCCTTGGCATTGGGTTGGGCCGTGGGGCTGCCGGCCGATGTGGTGCTGTCGCTGGCGCCCAAGTCGGTCACCGCGCCGGTGGCCATGGGCATTGCGGAAAAGATAGGCGGCATCCCTGCGCTGTCGGCCGTGTTTGCGGTGCTCACAGGGCTGGCAGGCGCGCTCAGTGGCAAGATTTTGTTCAGCCTGCTGCGCCTGCCGCACACCCACAGCGGCTGGGCCGCACGCGGTTTTGCGCTGGGCACCGCATCCCACGGCATTGGCGCGGCGCGGGCGCTGCAGGTGAATGCGGATGCCGGGGCCTATGCGGGCCTGGCGCTGGGGCTGCAGGTGGTGTTGGCATCGCTGCTGATGCCGCTGTTTTTTCGCTGAAACGGGTTCAGCAGAGGTGTTGGCTAAAAGCGCGAACTGAGCACGAAGTTGACCGCGCCAGATTGACCTACAAAGGCTTGGTACTGAAAAATTTGACCAAAAGCGGTGGTGTGCTCCGAGCGCCACTGGGCCATCATACTTTTGCCATTCGGGTCGTAGGCCAGCGCCAGAGGGCTCCCAGAAAAAGACGTGATCGCCAGGCCCACCGTTTTGCGCGGCAATTCGCCGGGCCGCTCCACGCGGCTGTCAAAGGCCACCACATAGTCTTTCAGAGAGCTTTCCAGCTGCTTGCGCTGCCCATCGGCGCGCATCACCAATGCGCGGTCGGCGGCGCCCATGGGCGCCGATGGCTCGGGCGTAAGCGGCGCCCAGGCCTGGGCAAATACGCCGGAAGCAGCACCCAATACCAGCAGGAACACAAAAATTCGCATGCCCCATCTCCATGTGAATGGAAAACACTATGGCATGGCGCGTCGATGGCGAAAAGAGGAAAACCCAGGGTTTGCTGTAACAAATTGCAGATTTGCACAAAACACCAAGGCCGCGTTTTTCATCTTGACGCCCTGCGCCAAGCGGGTTTCAATGTTCAACAGCTTGTTATGCACAGGCTGTCTGTCTGCTAACTCACTTAGGGAGAATTTGGAATGATGAAATCCGCTCTGATCGCCGTAGTCGCCGCCACCGTGTTGGCCGGCTGCGCCAACCAACGCTTTAACGTGGCGGGTGACCTGCCGGCCATGCCAACGGCCAAGGCTGAAGACAGCCAAACCTTCTTCGTCAGCGGCATTGGCCAGATGAAGTCGGTCGACGCTGGCAAGGTGTGCGGCGGTGCCGACAAGGTCACAGGCGTCGCCGTAGAGCAGTCGGCCACCGATGTGCTGTTTGGCATGATTACCTTGGGCATTTACACCCCCCGCACCGCCCGCGTGTACTGCAAATAAACCAGTCTACCGCCCAAGACCAAGCCCCTCGTTGAGGGGCTTTTTTATGGGCGATCGACACACACCGATGCCGGGGCCGGTCTGGCAGTGACTGGTGCAGCCCTCAGCTAGTGGGTGTCAATCCACGCTGAATCAGGCTCAGACCACGCCAAGATCCCAGATACAAAAGGTCAGGCCACTGTGGCTCGCGCCAGCATGCGACTCACCGCGCGCGGGTCCATGCCGTACATGTCGGCAAAGACGTCCAGCGATTTGCCGCTGGCTTTGAAGGCCTGCAGCAGCGCCTCGGTCTTGGCGGCTCGGGCGTTGGCTTCTGCCATGGCTTCGTCGAGCACTGCGTTGGCGGCTTCGTCGCGGCTGCGCGCCAGTTCGCTGTAGGCCTGGGGTGTCAGGCCGGAAGCCTCATACGCCACCACGATGCGCTGCACGAGCTTGGGGCGCAGGTCTTCCTTGCTGCGGGTCTGGCGGCGGCGGAAGACTTCCAGCAGGGCGTGGTGCACATGCTCGGGCGCCATCGCTTCAGCGGGTTTGCCTTGCAGGTCATACCGGTCTTCGCCCGAGGCCACGGCTGTCAGATAGCGGGTGGACCGCGCGTGGTGGGAGAGCGCCGCCTTGAGACTGTCTTTTTCAAAAACATCAGGGTGGGCGTCCAGCAAGTCCTGAAAAACGCCGCGCTTCATGGGCAGAAAGGTGGCGCCAAACATGTGGGGGTACAGCGCCGCCATGTGTTCCAACACCGGGAGAACATCAGGTTTGGCCGCGCGCTTGGGGGCTGCCACGGGGGCCTCTGTGGCGGGCGTTTCGGGTGCGGTTGGCAAAGTAGCGGTCATGCAAAAACTTCAGAAGGGCTGGGAAAAGCCCTCGATCATGCCAGCACAAAGCCGCGCACGGGGTCTGCAGCTCCGCGCTGCAACCAATTGGTCGCCGCATAGTCCGTGCTGGCATCCGTCGCATGCAGGGTATAGGCATGTCGCGACACGGCCGAGCGGTTGGGTGCGCTGTAGTGCGGCAGCAGCCCGTGGAAGACCACCAGCGCGCCCGCCTTCACCTCCAGCGGAACCGCATTCACATTGCTGGCGGGCCAGGGCGTGGCGTCCAGCTTGTGCATGGTGATGGTGTCGCCGCGGCGCTCAAAACGCTCACGCAGCACGCCACGCGGGCCACGGTGGCCGCCGGGTTCGGTCCACAGGCAGCCGTTGTCCAGCGTGGCGTCTTCCAGCGCAAACCAGAAGGTGGTCACGCTGATGGGCGTGGTGTCGAAAAACGTGGCGTCCTGGTGCCAGCCCACTTCGCCGCCAATGCCGGGCTGCTTGAAGATGTACATGGACTGCCAGACCTGCGGCCGGGTCAGGCCCACATCCGCCGCAACCTCGGCCAGCGCAGCGCCGTGGCTGAAGGCCTCGAACACCGGGTCCTGGTCGTGCAGGGCGTGGCCGATCTTGTTGATGGAGAGTGCCTTGGCCTGGCGCAGCTCTCCGTCCGCGCCAAACGCCTCTTCCTCAAAAAAGCAGCTGATGCGATTCGCCGAATCCAGAAAGTAGCGGTCCACCTGGCGCACCTGGTCGTTGGTGGTGAAGATGGTCTTGCTCTCATTGGAGTCAAAGGCCTCAACGATGGCCTCGGCCCGGGCACGCACGGCGGCAATCTCGGCGGCAGACTTGAAGTTGGGCAGGATGAGGAAGCCGTCTTCCTGGTAGCGGGTTTTCTGTTCGGGTGTCAGCATGGGGCTATGCAAAGTTGGGCTGTAACGATAGCGTTTCAGTATAGACAGGCCTGGCTGCCCACGGGTCAAATCGGATACGCTTGTCCGCAGGAGACCCCAACCCGTGAACCTTGCCCCCCTGATCCAGCTCACCCGTGGCGGCACGCCCGAATGCCTGCACTTTGGCGCCGTGGCCGTCGTCAACCGCACCGGCCAGCTCAAGGCCTTTGCGGGCAACCCGCATTTGGTCACCTTCACCCGCTCCACGCTCAAGGCCCTGCAGGCCCTGCCCTTTGTGGAGGCCGGTGGCCCCGCGCAGTTTGGATTTACCCAAGCCGAGAACGCGCTGCTCTGCGCCAGTCACAACGGCGAGGCCATGCACGTGGACGGCGCCAACAGCATGCTGGCCAAGGCCGGCCACAC
Source organism: Rhodoferax sp. XS2R6 (assembly GCF_056521365.1). Taxonomy (NCBI): domain Bacteria; kingdom Pseudomonadati; phylum Pseudomonadota; class Betaproteobacteria; order Burkholderiales; family Comamonadaceae; genus Rhodoferax; species Rhodoferax sp. XS2R6. Next base: position 82,556 of record NZ_JBWMAY010000006.1, read on the forward strand.
CTACAAAACCCTGCGCTGCGGCTGCCATGTGCCACTGCTGTTCAGCTACTTTGACAAGGGCGCGCCCGAAGGCGCCACTTTTACGGAGGCGCACAACAACTGCAGCGGCAAACACGCGGGTTTTGTGGCCTATTGCGTGCAGCACGGCCTGCCACTGGACGACTACACGGTCGCCGACCACCCGCTGCAGCAGGCGATTGCGCGTGATGTGGCGCGCGCCGTGGGCATGGACGTGCAGGACATGCCACGCGGCATTGACGGCTGCTCGGCACCCAACTTCGCCATGCCGATTTCCAATCTGGCGCGCGGCTACGCGCGCCTGGCCAGTGGCGCGCAAGACGCCGAGTTTGGCGCCAGCTTTGCGCTGCTGAGTGAAGCCATGACCGCCCACCCCGAGATGGTGAGCGGCACCGGCCGCAACGACCTGGACTTCATGCGCTTGGGCCGGGGCGACTGGGTCAGCAAGGTGGGCGCGGACGGCGTGCAGGTAGTGGGCAGCAAAAGCCGCGGCGAGGCCTTTGCGCTCAAAATCATCGACGGCAACAAGCCCGCGCTGTTTGCCGCCAGCGTGGAAATCCTGGACCAGCTGGGCTGGCTGGACGATGCGCAACGCGCGGCGCTGCAGCCCTGGCGTGCAGCCGAGATTCGCAACGCGCGCGGCCTGCTGGTGGGCGAGCGCCTCCCTGTGTTTCAACTGGAAACCCCATGAACCACAAGATCAGCTTGATTGGTGCGCCCACCGACATTGGCGCGGGCACCCGCGGCGCCAGCATGGGGCCCGAGGCCCTGCGCGTGGCCAACATCACCAGCGTACTGCAGGGCCATGGGCTGGAGGTACTGGACAAGGGCAACCTCAGCGGCCCCAGCAACCCCTGGCTGCCGCCGGTGAATGGCTACCGCCACCTGGCCGAAGTCACCGCATGGAACCGCAGCCTGCACGACGCCGTATACGCCGAGCTGCAGGACGGGCGCCTGCCCATCGTGCTGGGCGGCGACCATTGCCTGGGCATAGGGTCGATTAGCGCCGTGGCGCGCCACTGCCGCGACGTGGGCAAAAAGTTGCGTGTGTTGTGGCTGGACGCGCACGCCGACTTCAACACCAACACGCTCACCCCCAGCGGCAACATCCACGGCATGCCCGTGGCCTGCCTGTGCGGTTTTGGCCCGCAGGAGCTGATCGAGATTGGTGGCCACGTGCCGGCGATTCAAGCGAAGTGGGTGCGGCAGATTGGCATTCGTAGTGTGGACGAAGGCGAGAAGCGTTTTGTGCATGAACAGGACCTGGAGGTCTTTGACATGCGCTACATCGACGAGATGGGCATGCGCGCGGCCATGGAGCTGGCGCTGGCGCTGACCGACGCCAACACCCACCTGCATGTGAGCTTTGACGTGGACTTTCTGGACCCCGACATTGCACCCGGCGTGGGCACCACGGTGCGTGGCGGCCCCACCTACCGCGAAGCGCAGCTTTGCATGGAAATGATTGCCGACACCGGCCGCATGGCCAGCCTGGATGTGTTTGAGCTCAACCCCGCGCTGGACGAGCGCAACCGCACGGCCGAGGTGGCGGTGGACCTGATCGAATCGCTGTTTGGCAAAAGCACCTTGATGCGCAAATAAGCGAACTCGCCCGACTCAGCCCCCCTGGGTCTTGAAGACGGACACGGTCTGCACCAGCTCATTGGCCTGGCCTTTGAGGCTGCTGGCCGCAGCGGCCATCTCTTCTACCAACGCCGCATTCTGCTGGGTCGCTTGGTCCATCTGCGCCACGGCATGGCCCACTTGGGCGACACCATCGCTCTGCGCCGAGCTGGCGGCGCTGATCTCGCCCATGATCTCTGTGACGCGGCGGATACTGTCCACCACCTCAGTCATGGTGGTGCCCGCCTGGTCCACCAGCGCAGTACCTTGCTCTACGCGCTGCACGCTGGCGCTGATGAGTTGTTTGATCTCTTTGGCTGCGTCAGCACTGCGCCCGGCCAAGGACCGCACCTCGGACGCCACCACCGCAAAACCACGGCCCTGCTCACCGGCCCGTGCCGCCTCTACCGCCGCGTTCAGCGCGAGGATGTTGGTTTGGAAGGCAATACCGTCAATCACGCTGATGATGTCGGCAATCTTGGCGGACGACTCGTTGATGCCCTTCATGGTCTGCACCACCTGGCCCACCACCTGGCCTCCGCGCACGGCCACACTGGAGGCATTTTGGGCCAGGGAGTTCGCCTGTTGCGCACCATCTACGTTCTGGCGCACGGTGTGGGCCAGCGCATCCATGCTGGCCGAGGTTTGCTGCAAAGCACTGGCCTGCTGCTCGGTGCGGGCCGACAGGTCCTGGTTGCCATGGGCAATTTCGGAGCTGGCTGTGGCCACACTCTCGGCTCCCTGGCGCACCGCCTGCACCACCTGCATCAGCCCGCCACCAATCTGGTTCATCGCGCCGGTGAGCTGGCCAATCTCGTCACCGCTGCGCGACTGCAACTGCACCGTGAGGTCGCCTTGTGCAATCCGTTGCGCGGCCTCGCTGGCCTGCGCCAAGGGGCGACTCACCATATTGCGCAAGACCAGGTACACGGCTCCCGCGGTCAACAAGACCATGAAGACCCCCATGCCGGCGAACAGGTTGCGAAGGTGGCGCACTTCTGCGGTGTACTCGTCCACGTAGGTGCCGCCAGCAATCACCCAATTCCAGTTCTTCAGGTAAGAGAACGCCACCACCTTGTCACGCGCCCGGGTTTCGCCCAGCTCCTGGTTGACCCAGGGGTAGCGGATCAGGCCGTTCTTTTGCTCCAACATGTCCTTGATGAATTCACGGCCATCGGGCGACCTGGCCTCCAGCAGGTTCTTGCCCTCCTCCGCAGGGTGGACGATGAGGGTGCCGTAACTCTTGCCGGGGCGCGCGTCCAGCACATAAAAGTAGCCGGTATCGCCAATCTTGAGGGCACGCAAGGTCGCCTTGAGGTTGACCAGGTATTCGGTAAAGTCCAGCCCCACAAAAGACAGGCCAACGACAGCGCCGCTGGCGTCCTTGATGGGGTCATACCGTGTCATGTACTGGCGGCCAAATAACGTGGCCAAGCCCACAAAACTTCCGCCTTCCAGGGTGGCTTTGTAGCCGGGGTGCGCGCGGTCCAGCAAGGTACCCACGGCGCGGTCCCCCTTCTCGTTTTTGAGGGAGGTGGTGATGCGCACAAAATCATCACCTGTTTTGGCAAACACGGTGGCCACGGCGCCGGTGCTGGCGGTGAATTTGTCCACCAGCTCAAACTGCAGATTCAAAGGCTTGCCGTCCAGCGCCAGGGTGGGGGTAGGCTTGCCAGCAATCTCGACGACCGTGGCGCTATCCAGCGTAAACACACCGGGCAGATTGCTCTGAAAGGCCTTGCCCAGGCCATTGGCGCGGCTGCGCAGGTCTTTGTCCGATTCGTCCACCAGATCAACCACCAGCTTGGTCTTGTCTGCCACCTCACGGTTGGCGCGCTCTTCAATCACCTTGCCCAGCGAATACCCGATGACGGTGATCAAAACCGCAAAGAATACGCCCACCAACACCAATACGCTGGCGGACACCTTTGCACCCACACCCCATGGGTTTCCACCCGATTGCACTGTTTTCATCGCGACATCCGTCTTGTTTGGCAACCGCCTTGCAGGCATTTATGTTGCATCGCCGCATTTTGCATGCAACTCACCTGCGCAATGTCGCTGCGTCCACATGGAACACCGCCACGGTTTGCACCAGGTCTTGCGCTTGGCTGCGCAGGCTGCCGGCTGCGGCGGCCATCTCTTCCACCAGCGCCGCATTCTGTTGGGTGGCCTGGTCCATCTGGGCCACGGCGTCGCGCACTTCAGCCACACCGGTTGCCTGCGCGGCGCTGGCCGCGCTGATCTCACCCACGATTTCGGTCACCCGGCGGATGCTGCCCACCACCTCGGTCATGGTCTCGCCCGCATGGTTAACCAGCGCGCTGCCCTGCTCCACCCGTTCCACACTCGCACTGATGAGTTGCTTGATTTCTTTGGCAGCCTCAGCACTGCGCCCGGCCAGGCTGCGCACTTCGCTGGCCACCACCGCAAAACCGCGGCCCTGTTCGCCGGCCCGTGCGGCTTCCACTGCGGCGTTGAGCGCCAGGATGTTGGTCTGGAAGGCAATGCCGTCGATGACGCTGATGATGTCGCTGATCTTGCGCGAGCTGTCGTTGATGCCTTGCATGGTCTGCACCACCTGGGCCACCACCTCGCCGCCTTTGGTGGCGGTGGTGCTGGCGGCCATGGCCAGGGTGTTGGCCTCGCGTGCGTTGTCGGCCGACAGGCTGACCGCGCCGGTGAGCTGGCTCATGCTGCTGGCGGTGCGCTGCAGGTTGGCGGCGGTCTGTTCGGTGCGGTTGCTCAGGTCCTGGTTGCCGCTGGCAATTTCGGAGCAGGCCACTTCAATGCTGGCGGAGCTGCTGCGCACCGCAGCAACCGCCATATCCATGCGGCCCAGTGTGGCTTTGAGCGCTTCGCCGCCCCGGGTGGTGGTGGTGGTGTCCTGCACGTCCAGGGAAATGCTGTCGTCCCGGTTGACGCGTGCCACCAAAATGCGCAGCTCGTCTCCCTCGCGCGCCGCCTTGGCCATGTTGATGGCCATGACCGCCTCCACGCCCGACTGGATCACCACATACAAGGCGTGGATGATGATGCGGCCAAAGTCGGGTTCGGTGATGCAGTACAGGCCAAAGCCCGCTGCCTGCAGCCGGTCAAACGCAACATGGTGCACCGCAAACAACACGGCACCAAAGAGGATCACGCGCCAATCGCGGTAAACCAGAAACAGCGCGAGGGCCACAAAAACACCAAAGTGCATCTCGGACATACCACGGCTGAGCTGGATGTGCAAAGCCACAAACGACACCAAGACAAAGGTCAACACAAACCGGCTGGCCGTGGTGTACCGCGCCAACCAGAACACCCCAAAGGCGATGGCCAGCAACACCACCGTGGCCGTCACGGCCACGCCGGAATCGACAAAGTTCAGCCCCAGGGCAATGCTGACCAGCGCAGACAGGCTGATGTAGCTCAGCAGGACGCGGTCGCCCAGCATGGCCAAAGTCTCCGTGCTGGAGGTTGGTTTTTTCTGTGTCATAACGAATCCAACGGGTTGGTGGCAGGATGGGCGGGCAGAAAAATGGCCAAACCCAGCCCAGTGTATTGCGCCGAGGCGCAAGAACCTTGTGCAAAAGATGGCTTTTCCACGCCCTATTTCAGTGCTGCCCCACCCCACCGTCCAGAGGGCAAGCCACCATGGCGGCGGGCCCGGCTTTGGGATAGAGTCGAGTGGATGAATGGGCGCTTGCCCATGTCGACCCAGAGCAGGCCCGGTGCCGTGACCCAAGACCCACCCCCATCACTCACGCCTACCGAAGTACCCACCACCACGCTGGAGAGTCTGCACCTGCCCCACCGTTTTAGGGCCTGGAGCGGGTCACAGTTTGAAGACGGCAGCGACAACCTCTGGAAGCTGGCCCTCGAAGGCTCAGGCGCCGGTGCCTGGGACTGGAACCTGCTCACCGGGGAACAAATCCACTCCCAACGCTGGCAGCAAATGCTGGGCTACGAGACCGGAGAAATTGCCGACGCCAACCACGAGTTTGTGAACCGCGTGCACCCGGACGACCTGCCCCGCGTGAGCGCCACCTTCACCGACTACCTGCAGGGCCGCAGCCCGAGTTACGCCGTGGACCTGCGCCTGCGCTGCAAGGACGGCAGCTGGAAGTGGATCCACACGCGTGGCACCATCGTCAGCCGCAACACCCAGGGCCAGCCCCTGCGCATGATTGGTACCCACACCGACATCTCGGACCGCAAAACTTCAGAGACCGCCCTGCGCGACAGCGAAGAGCGCTGGAAGCTGGCGCTAGAGAGCACGGGCGACGGCGTGTGGGACTGGCACATCACCAGCGGGCGCGAGTTTTTCTCCAAACGCCTGGTGGAGATGTACGGCTTTACCGAAGCCGAGCTGGCCGACCGGCCTGAAGCGCTGGACCAACGCACCCACCCGGACGATGTGGAGGCGATGCAGCGCGACCGCCAGGCGCACTTTGACGGGCTGACCCCGACCTACTCCAACGAGCACCGCGTGCAATGCAAGGACGGCCGCTGGAAATGGGTGCACACGCGCGGCATGGTCATCAGCCGTGATGTGCAGGGCAAACCCACGCGCATGATTGGCACGCACACCGACATCACCGACCGCAAAAACGCCGAAGCGCTGGTGCGCCAGCACGCCTACTTCGACCCCCTGACCGGCCTTCCCAACCGCCGCATGCTGCGCGACCGGCTAGAGCAGGAGATCAAACGCAGCCGGCGCGACGGCCTGCAGCTCGCCATCCTGTTCATTGACCTGGACCACTTCAAGGAAGTGAACGACACCCTGGGCCACGACAACGGCGACCTGCTGCTGGTGGAGGCGGCTCGCCGCCTGCGCCAGTGTGTACGCGAGTGCGACACCGTGGCCCGCATGGGCGGCGACGAATTCACCGTGCTGCTGACCGAATTGACGCCCGGCACCGGGCTGGAGGGCCTGCTGCACAAGTTGCTGCAGACCATGGCCCAGGTGTTTCAGCTCGGGCTGGAGCAGGTGTTTGTGTCGGCCAGCGTGGGCGTGACGCTCTATCCGGCCGATGGCACCGAGGTGGAGGCGCTGTACAAACATGCCGACCAGGCGTTGTATGTGGCCAAGGGTGCGGGGCGCAATCGCTTCAGCTTTTTCACCCCGGCGCTGCAAGAGGCTGCGCTCACACGCGCTAGGCTCACCAACGATATGCGCCACGCCATTGGCCTGCAGCAGTTGCAGCTGCTCTACCAGCCGATTGTGGAACTGGCCAGCGGCGCCGTGCACAAGGCCGAGGCGCTGCTGCGCTGGCAGCACCCCGAGCGCGGCCTGATCAGCCCGGCCGCCTTCATCCCCATCGCGGAAACCAGTGGCCTGATTGTGGCCATGGGTGACTGGGTGTTTGAGCAGGCGGCGCAACAGGTGCAGGCTTGGCGCCAGAGCCTGAACCCCGCGTTCCAGATCAGCATCAACACCTCGCCCGTGCAGTTCCAGCACACCCACCCACCCGAAACCAACTGGGTCCGGCGCCTGGCAGCGATGGGCCTCCCTGGTAACAGCCTGTCGATCGAAATTACCGAGGGCGTGCTGCTGGACAGCACCACCGGCGTGACCGCCAAACTGCTGGAGTGGCGCGACGCCGGCATCCAGGTCGCGCTGGACGACTTCGGCACCGGTTATTCGTCGCTGTCGTACCTGCAGAAGTTCGACATCGACTTCATCAAGATCGACCAGTCCTTTGTGCGTGACCTGCACCCCGAGTCCACCAACTTCACGCTGTGCAAGGCGATGGTGGCCATGGCCCATGCGCTGGGCCTGCAGGTAGTGGCCGAAGGGGTGGAGACCTCCGAGCAGCGCGACCTGCTACTGCAGGCCGGCTGCGACTATGCGCAGGGCTACTGGTTTGCCCGACCCATGCCCGCCGAGGCGCTGGCCGCGTGGGTGGCGGCGCGGGCCTGAGCCCGCCGCCTCTTCTTTAGTGCATGCTGGCCAGCAGGGCCGCATTGCCCCCCGCGGCCGTGGTGTTCACCGTCACCGTCTGCTCCGCGCAGAAGCGGTACAGGTAGTGCGGGCCGCCGGCCTTGGGGCCGGTGCCGCTCAGACCTTCGCCCCCAAAGGGCTGCACGCCCACCACGGCGCCAATCATGTTGCGGTTGATGTAGATGTTGCCCACATGGGCGGCAGCGGCCAGCGCCTGGGCGCGGCTGTCGATGCGGGTTTGGATACCCAGCGTGAGACCATAACCCAGCGCGTTGATCTGGTTAATCACCTCGGCGGGCTCACCATCCCAGCGCACCACCTGCAGCACGGGGCCGAAGATTTCGGCCTCCACATGGGCAATCTGGTCCACCTCAAAGGCGTGCGGGGCAATCAGATTTGCTATCGTATTCGTAGCTGCTTGCGCAGACTCTGCGGTCGCCAGAAGCACTTTTGACTCTTTTTTCAGGCGTTGAATGTGGCGCTGGATGTTGTCAAACGCCTCGCGGTCAATCACCGGGCCCAGGTCGGTAGCCAGGTAGGCGGGGTTGCCGGCCACCAGCAGTTCGGCCGCGCCCTGCAGCATTTCGATCACACCGTCGGCAATCGCGCTGTGCACCACCAGCAGGCGCAGCGCGGAGCAGCGCTGGCCGGCCGAGCGGAAGGCGCTTTGCACCACGGCGTCCACCACCTGCTCGGGCAGCGCGCTGCTGTCCACCAGCATGGCATTGATACCGCCGGTCTCGGCAATCAGCGGGACGATGGAGCCGTCTTTGGCGGCCAGCGCGCGCTGGATGATTTTGGCCACCTGGGTGGAACCGGTGAACACCACACCGGCCACGCCGGGCTGGGCCACCAGGGCCGCGCCCACGGTCTCGCCCGCGCCGTGCAGCAGCTGCAGGGCGTCGGCTGGCACGCCCGCCGCCACCATCAGGTCCACCGCCGCCTTGGCTACGCCGGGAGTTTGTTCGGCCGGTTTGGCCAGCACGGTGTTGCCGGTGGCCAGGGCCGCGGCCACCTGGCCCATAAAGATGGCCAGCGGGAAGTTCCACGGGCTGATGCACACCCACACGCCGCGCGCGGTGAGGCGCAGGGTGTTGGTTTCGCCGGTCACGCCGTATTGGTAGCCCATCTGCGCGTTCGCAACAACCGGGCAGCTGATGGGCTGCATGATGCGCTGCGCCTCGTCCGCGTAGTAGCGCAAAAAGTCCACCGCCTCGCGCACCTCGCTCACGGCGTCGCCCCAGGTCTTGAAGGCTTCTTTCACCAGCAGCGCGCAGAACTGCGGCATGGCGTCTTGCAGCGCGTCGGCAGCTTTGCGCAGCACCACGGCGCGCGCTTCCACGGGTAGCTTGCTCCACTTTTGATAGCTGCTAGCGCAGGCAGCATAAGCGCCAGGGATGGTTTTGACATCACACTCGGGCACTGCAGGTACGGGGGTGGCGTTCAGCGCGGCCAGCAGCGGGTCGCGCATGGCGGGCACGGTCAGGTCCAGGCCGGTGCTGTTGGCGCGGGCACCGGGGTGGCTGCCAAACAGCGCGGCTGGCAGCGGCAGGCTGGGCTCGGGCTCCAGGCGCAGCGGCGAGATCAACAGTTCCTGCATGCCCACCGACTCATCGGCCAGCTGGTGCACAAAGCTGGAGTTGGCGCCGTTTTCCAGCAGGCGGCGCACCAGGTAGGCCAGCAGGTCGCGGTGCGCGCCCACCGGGGCGTAGATGCGGCAGCTGATGAGCGGGTTCTTCAGCACCTCGCGGTACACACCCTCGCCCATGCCGTGCAGGCGCTGCAGCTCAAAGGCGGCGCCAGTGCGGGCTCCCATCTGGAGGATGGCAGCAATGGTGGCCGCGTTGTGTGTGGCGAACTGCGGGAAGATGGCGTCGGGCACGGCCAAGAGCGCACGCGCGCAGGCCAGGTAGGACACATCGGTGTGGTGCTTGTGGGTGAACACAGGGTAGTGCGGCAGGCCCAACTCCTGCGCGCGTTTGATTTCAGCGTCCCAGTACGCGCCTTTGACCAGGCGGCACATGAGCTTGACATGGTGCTTGCGCGCCAGCGCGGTGACGTGCTCAATCAGTTCGAGCGCCCGTGTCTGGTAGGCCTGCATGGCCAGGCCCAGGCCGGTCCACTGGGGGCAGTGCACGGCCACGCGCACCAGCAGGGCTTCGAGCACCTCCAGCGACAGCTCCAGCCGATCCACCTCTTCGGCATCGATGGTCAGGTTGATATTGGCGGCGGCGGCGGCCATACACAACGTCCAGACACGTGGCGCCAGCACAAACAACACCTGGTCGCGGTGCGCGTCTTCGTAGCGCGGAAACAGGGCGCTGAGCTTGATGGAAATACCGTCATTTTTGGCCAAAGCCCCCGTCTTATTTGCGCGAGCAGCTATGAATTCAATAGCATCCGCATAACTCTTGAGGTAACGCAACGCGTCCGCGTCGGTGCGGGCGCCCTCGCCCAGCATGTCGTAGCTGAAGCAGACATTGGCTTTTTTGCGCGCCACGTCGGCCTCTTTCATCGCCTCGGGCATGGTTTGGCCCAGCACAAACTGGCGGCCCAGCAGCTGCACGGCGCGCAAAGTAGCCGCCACCACAGTGCGCGCGCCCAGCTTGGCCATGATGCCGGGCTCGTGCTGCGCGTCGGGCAAAAAGTGTTTGGACAGCGCAATGGCCGTGCTCGACAGGCGCGCCAGCACCTTGTCGCCGCTGGCCTCGAAGTCGGCGCGGCCTAGCTGGTCGGTGGTGAGCGCGATGGCCGTCTCGGCATCAGGCACGCGCAGCAGGGCTTCGGCCAGGCGCATCAGGGCCAGGCCCTCGGCGCTGGAGATGGGGTATTCCTTAAGCAGGCTTTCCATGGCCCAGAAGGGCGGCGGGTTGTCGCGCACGGCCTGCACCCAGGGGGCGGCCACGCGGGCGGCATCGGCCCAGTCCAGCGCGGCGGCCAGCGACTGCAGGCGGTGCGAGACGGTTTCGCCCTCGGGGCGGTACGGGGTGGGCAGGCGGGATGGGGTGACACTCTGGGACATACAAACTCCGGCGATAGGTGGAACTTGTGCGTATTTTTATGGGTTTAATGCAAAATTAATCACTATATTTACCGCCATAAATAGATTTAAATTCCCCTTCGCTGCTTGCAATATTGGCTCGCCCAAAGCGCCGTCTGTTGATGGAGGTCAAATTTGCGCCAAGAATGCAGCGCAGAATGCGCCTTAGGAGTTCCGTGCATGCCCAAGATCTGTTTGTTTGCTGTGGGGGAGCGCCGCTGGATGACGGTGCTGGCCGTGTTGGCTGGCCTGCTGGGGGTGGCCGGGGACGCACGGGCCGACCATCCGCGCGAAGTGCGCATGGGTGTGTACGCAAACGAACCCAAAATCTTCCTGAGTAGCGGACAACAGCCATCCGGTATTTTTGGCGAACTGGCGCTGGAAATGGCCCGGCGGCACAATTGGACGCTGGTACCCGTGCCGTGCGAATGGAAAGCCTGCCTGGCGGGCTTGCAAGACGGCAGTATCGACCTGATGCCGGACGTTGCGTTCACACCCGAGCGGGCCAACCTCTTTGACTTCCACGCCACCCCGGCACTGCTCAGTTGGTCACAAATCTACGCCCGCCCGGATACGACCATCCGTTCAGCACTGGACCTCAAAGACCGGCGCATTGCGGTGCTGCAAGGTTCTGTGCAGCAAGAATACCTGCGCAATCTGATGGCCGGTTTTGGTGTGCAGGCCGAACTGGTGCCTGCGGAAAACCTGCAAGAGGCCTTCAATCTGGCGTCCCGTGGCGAGGTGGACGCCGCTGTGGCCAACCGCTTTTTTGGCGACTTGCAGGCACCCCGTTTCAAGCTGGTGTCCACGCCCGTGTTGTTCCAACCCTCGCAGCTGTTTTTTGCCACCGGCAAAGGGCAAAACGCGGACCTGATTGCCGCCATCGAGTCCAGTTTGAAAACTTGGCAAGCCCAGCCCGATTCGCACTACTTTCAGGTGCTCAAACACTGGATGGAGGCGCCCCCGCGACTCTTGGTACCCACGCTGATTTGGTGGGTACTGGGTGGCTTGGGTGGGGTCTTGGTGCTGGCCTTGGGCGCCTGGTGGTTCTTGCGGCGCGAAGTTGCCGAAAAAACCCGCAGCCTGCGCGCCAGCGAAGACCGGCTCAACACCATTCTCGACAGCGTGGATGCGTACATCTATATCAAGGACACTGCGCTGCGTTACCAATATGCCAACCGCAAGGTTTGCGAGCTGTTTGGCGCCCAACCCGAACAGGTGGTGGGACAGACGGACGCCCGTTACTTCGATGCCCACACGGTCGCCAAGCTGCGGATCAACGATCTGCGCGTGGTGGAACACGGTGAGCGGGTCGAGGAAGAAGAGACCAACCGCAATGCGCTTGGAGGTCTGGAGCACACCTACCTCTCGGTCAAGCTGCCGCTGTACCGGCCCGACGGCTCCATTTACGCCTTGTGCGGCATCTCCACCGACATCTCCAAGCAAAAGCAGACTGAACGCGCCATTCACCAACTCGCGTTTTACGACCCGCTGACCCAACTACCCAACCGGCGCCTGCTGATGGAGCGCCTGCAGCAGGCCTTGGCCGCACAACAGCGCAACCAGGCCTGTGGCGCCTTGATGTTCATTGATGTGGACAACTTCAAGGACCTCAACGACACCCTGGGCCACAGCATTGGGGACTTGTTGTTGGGCGAAATTGCGGCCCGCCTATCCGCCTGCACGCGGGCGCAGGACACCCTGGCACGCCAGGGTGGCGACGAGTTTGTGGCCATGGTGCAGGGCCTGGGCCCCACGCTCAACGACGCAGTGGTGCACACGCAGCACCTGGCCGAAAAAATCCTGCGCAAACTCAGCGAGCCTTACCTCCTCGACGGCCACGGCTACCAGACCTCGGTCAGCATCGGCATCGCCATGTTTGGCGGCCCAGACTCTGACCAGGACGAGCTGCTCAAACAGGCCGACCTGGCCATGTACCAGGCCAAAGCCGATGGGCGTAACACGGTGCGCTTCTTCAACCCGCAGATGCAGGCGCAGGTAAGCGCGCGCACGGCGCTGGAGACCGACCTGCACCGCGCGCTGGAGGCCCGGCAGTTCCTGCTGTACTACCAAACACAGGTAAATCAACAGGGGCAGACCGTTGGCGTGGAAGCCCTGGTGCGTTGGCAACATCCGGTACGGGGCCTGGTGTCCCCGGCAGAATTTATCCCGGTGGCCGAAAGCTCCGGGCTGATTCTTGCCTTGGGTCACTGGATTCTGGAAACTGCCTGCACCCAGCTGGTGCGTTGGGCGGCGCATGAGAACACCGCGGGCTTGTCCATTGCCGTCAACCTCAGCGCACGCCAGTTTCGCCAGAGTGACTTTGTGGCCCAGGTGCAGTCTGTTTTGCAGGCCACCGGCGCCAACCCGCAACGCCTGAAACTGGAGCTGACAGAAAGCCAGCTGATTGACGACCTGGGCGGCGTGGTGCAAAAAATGGACGCGCTCAAGGCGCTGGGCGTACGTATTGCGCTGGACGACTTTGGTACCGGTTATTCCTCACTCAATGTGCTCAAGCGCCTGCCACTGGACCAGCTCAAGATCGACCAATCGTTCGTACACGACCTGCTGCTGGATCACTCCAGCGCCAGCATCGTGCGCGCCATCGTCACCCTGGGCGACAGCCTGCAGCTGCAGGTAATTGCCGAGGGCGTGGAAACCACCGAACAACGCGACGCCCTCGTGGCGCTGGGTTGCACCTACTTCCAGGGCTATCTGTTTGGCCGCCCGGCCCCCATCACACCGTGAACGACATTCCCGAACTCGACCGTATTGACCTGCGCATCCTGGCCAGCCTGCAGGCGGATGGGCGCCTTTCCAACCTCAAGCTGGCAGAAACCGTGGGGCTGTCACCTACCGCCGTGCTGGCACGCGTGCAGCGGCTCACCAAGGACGGTTACATCCTGGGCTACGAGGCCCGACTCAACCCGCTCAAACTGGGCGCGGGGATGATGGTGTTTGTCGAAGTACTGCTGGACAAGACCACACCCAACATGTTTGACGCCTTCAAGGCTGCGGTGCAGGTGTACCCCGAAATCATGGAGTGCCACATGGTGGCAGGGGGGTTTGACTACTTGCTCAAGACCCGCATGGCCGACATGGCGGCCTATCGGCAGTTTGCCGGTACGGTGTTGTGGCAATTACCCGGCGTGCGCGAAACCCGCACGTATGCGGTGATGGAAGAGGTCAAGAACAGCACCCACCTGCCGCTGGGCTGACGGACTTTGCAAACGGTCTTGTGGCGCTCACAATCGTCTTCTCATCAGCCCACCGGAGACTGCCATGCACCGCACCCTTCTTGCCTGCACCACCATGCTGCTTACCGCCGTCGCCAGCGCCCAGACGGTGAAGCCGGGTCTGTGGGAAATCACCAACCAGATGCAGGGGGCCGCCGGCAGCAAGGTGGATGCGGCCATGGCGCAGATGCAGAAACAAATGGCGGCCATGTCGCCCGAGCAACGCAAGATGATGGAAGACATGATGGCCAAGAAGGGGCTGCAGATGGGCACCGCACCCGGTGGCGGCGTGGCCGTGAAGGTCTGCATCACCCCCGAGATGGCCGCTCGCAACGACGTGGCGCCCCGCCAGCAGGGTGGCTGCACCCACACGGCCAGCCCCCGCACGGGCAACACGCAGAAGTTCAGCTACGCGTGTACCCAACCCTCTAGCCGCGGCGAGGGGGAAGTCACCTACACCAGCACCGAGGCCTACACCATGGCAATGAAGACCGTGACCACCCTCAAGGGCAAGGAAGAAACCATGGACATGCGGGCCAGCGGCAAGTGGCTGGGCAGCGACTGCGGCAGCGTGAAGCCCTTGGAAGGGGCCCTGTAGGCAGTTACGGGGAAAGTAGAGAGGGCAACTCATCTCAAGTTGTAACAATGTGTCAGGGTTTACCCTAAGTAATAGACAATAGCGCGATGATCAATCGTCGCCAATTCTCTTTCGCTGCCGGTGCAGCGGGCCTAGCCGGGTTTCCGGCTGTGCACGCCCAGTCCGACAAAATCATCCTCGGCCAGTCGGCCGCCTTTACCGGGCCTGCGGCCCAGCTGGGTATCCAGTTCCATGCGGGTGCCAAGCTCTACTTTGACCAGCTCAACGCCCAGGGCGGTGTAGCCGGACGCAGCGTAGAGATCCGCAAGCTAGACGATGGCTACGAACCCGAGCGCTGCGCAGAAAACACCAAAAAACTGCTGGAAGATGACGTGCTCGCGCTGTTTGGCTACATCGGCACACCCACCAGCCTGGCCGCCCTGCCCCTGGCCACCAAGGCCAAAGTGCCCTTTGTGGCCCCGTTCACCGGGGCCATGGGCTTGCGCACGCCCATGAACCGTTATGCCTTCCACGTCCGTGCGTCCTACAACGACGAAACCGCACTGATCGTCAAGCAACTGCACCACGTGGGTTTGACCAAGGTCGCAGTCTTTTACCAAAACGACGCCTACGGCAAAGCCGGCCTGGACGGCGTAACGCTGGCACTGGCGGCCTTGAACCTCAAGCCGGTGGCCGTGGCCACGGTAGAGCGCAACTCCGTGGACGTAGCCAAGGCGGTGGAAACCATCAATGCGGCCGCGCCCGAAGCGGTGGTGCAAATCAGTGCCTACAAGTCATGCGCGGCCTACGTCCGTGCGGCGCGCAAGGCGGGTTATGGCGGCGGCCTGTACAACGTGTCCTTTGTGGGCACCCAAGCCTTGGCCGACGAGTTGGGCAAAGAGGGCGCCGGTGTGGTGGTCTCGCAGGTCGTGCCATCGCCGTACACAGGCAGCAAACCGATCTCCCGCGAATTTGCCGAAGCGGTGCGCAAGACCAACGGTGGCGTACACGCCAACTTCTCCAGCATGGAGGGCTATATTGCTGCCCGCGTGTTGGCCGAAGGCCTGCGCCGCTCCGGCGCCAAGGGGGGTGCCGAGGGCCTGATCAGCGCCATGGAAAGCATTAATGGCCAGCCTTTTGGCGGCTTCAATGTGAACTTCTCGCGCAATGAGCATGTGGCCTCGAACTTTGTCGAGCTGTCCATGCTGACCGGCGACGGGCGCGTGCGCACCTAAATCGCGGCAGGGTAGCTGCGCGCCCCAAAGATCGCACTACCCACCCGCACCTGCGTGCTGCCGCTGGCCACGGCAGCGTCCACATCGGCGCTCATGCCCATGGACAAGGTGTCCAGCCCCAGCCCCGCGGCATTTAAGGCATCAAAAAGGCCTCTAGCCCTTGTAAATACTGCACAAGCAGCTACCAAATCAGGAGCAGGCTCAGGGATACACATGAGCCCGCGCAAGCGCAGGCGCGGCAGCTGGGCCACCGCCCTGGCCAATGCCAGGGCCTCGGCGGGCACCACGCCCGATTTGGTGGGGCCGCCATCCACATTCACCTGCACACACACTTGCAAAGGCGGCAAGTGCGCCGGGCGCTGCTCGCTCAGGCGCTGGGCAATCTTCAGGCGGTCGACCGTGTGGGCCCATTGAAAGTGCTCGGCCACCAGCCGGGTCTTGTTGCTCTGGATCGGGCCGATGCAATGCCATTCGATGGGTAGAGCTGCCAGCGCGGTGATTTTTTCCACGGCCTCCTGGATGTAATTCTCGCCAAACGCACGCTGGCCGGCGTCAAACGCCTGCTGCACTGCATCGGGGCCAAAGGTCTTGGAAACCGCCAGCAGCTGCACTGCGTCCACCGGCCGTCCGGCCGCCGTGCACGCCTGGGCAATGCGGGTGCGCACCGCGTGGAGATTGTCTGCAATCATCGTCATAATCTGCCAAGCGTACCAAACCCTTCCCAGCCCATCTCAGCGAAAGAGGATTCCGTGGACATTACCCAGCTGCTGGCGTTCAGCGTCAAAAACAAGGCTTCTGACTTGCACCTCTCTGCCGGTCTTCCCCCCATGATCCGGGTGCACGGCGATGTGCGGCGCATCAACGTGGAGCCGCTGGACCACAAGCAGGTGCACGCCATGGTGTACGACATCATGAACGACACGCAGCGCAAGATGTACGAGGAGTTTCTGGAGATCGACTTCTCGTTCGAGATCGATGGTCTGGCCCGCTTCCGCGTCAACGCCTTCAACCACAACCGCGGCGCGGGTGCGGTGTTCCGAACCATTCCAAGCAAAATCCTCTCGCTGGAGCAGCTCAACGCCCCCAAGATTTTTGCCGACCTGGCGCTCAAGCCCCGGGGCATGGTGCTGGTCACCGGCCCCACAGGCTCGGGCAAGTCCACCACGCTGGCGGCCATGGTCAACTACCTGAATGAAACCGAGTTTGGCCACATCCTGACGGTGGAAGACCCGATTGAGTTTGTGCATGAGTCCAAGAAATGTCTGGTCAACCAGCGCGAGGTGGGCCCGCACACGCTGAGCTTTGCCGCCGCACTGCGCTCTGCACTGCGCGAAGACCCGGACTGCATCTTGGTTGGCGAAATGCGCGATCTGGAAACCATCCGCCTGGCCATGACGGCCGCAGAAACCGGCCACTTGGTGTTCGGCACGCTGCACACGTCCAGCGCCGCCAAAACCATCGACCGGATCATTGACGTGTTCCCGGCGGACGAAAAAGAAATGGTGCGGGCCATGTTGTCCGAGTCGCTGCAAGCGGTGATCTCGCAGACCTTGTGCAAAACCAAGGATGGCCAGGGCCGCGTGGCCGCCCACGAGATCATGCTGGGCACCAGCGCGATCCGCAACCTGATCCGCGAGGCCAAGGTGGCGCAGATGTACTCCTCCATCCAGACCGGCAATAGCGTGGGCATGCAAACGCTGGACCAGAACCTGACCGACCTGGTAAAGCGCAACATCATCAGCCCCGCAGAAGCCCGCGGCAAAGCCAAAATCCCAGAGAACTTCCCGGGGTGACTGTGGAACACCCCCCGGCTTGCCCACTGCGTGTGGCCGCTTTCCCCCTTGCAGGGGGCAACACCAGCAGTCCGGCCAAGCCGGCCCTGCGGTGTTCCTGGGTTTGCGGAGCCTTGTGCTCCACCGTGTCGATTTAGCGAAAAGGAGGTGTTCTTATGGAACGCGATCAGGCAACAAAATTTATCAATGACTTGCTCAAGCTGATGGTCAGCCGCAATGGCAGCGACTTGTTCATCACCGCCGAGTTTCCGCCCGCCATCAAGGTGGACGGCAAGATCACCAAGGTCTCGCCCCAACCGCTGAACTCAGCCCACACCATGGCGCTGGCGCGTTCCATCATGAACGACAAGCAGGTGGCCGAGTTTGAGCGCACCAAGGAGAGCAACTTTGCCATTGCTCCCGCGGGCATTGGCCGCTTCCGCGCCAACGCGTTTATCCAGCAGGGCAAGGTCGGGCTGGTGCTGCGGGTGATTCCACAGGTGTTGCCCACCATCGACGGACTGGGCGTGCCCCAGGTGCTCAAGGAAGTGGTGATGTCCAAACGCGGGCTGACCATCATGGTTGGTGCTACGGGCTCGGGCAAGTCGACCACGCTGGCAGCCATGGTGGACTGGCGCAACGAAAAATCCTTTGGCCACATCATCACCATTGAAGACCCGGTGGAGTTTGTGCATGCGCACAAAAACTGCGTGGTGACGCAACGCGAAGTGGGACTGGACACCGACAGCTGGGAAGCGGCGCTGAAAAACACGCTGCGCCAGGCGCCCGATGTGATTTTGATGGGTGAGATCCGTGACCGCGAGACCATGGAGCACGCCGTGGCTTTTGCCGAAACCGGCCACCTGTGCCTGGCCACCCTGCACGCCAACAGCGCCAACCAGGCGCTGGACCGCATCATCAACTTCTTCCCCGAAGAGCGGCGCAGCCAGCTGCTGATGGACCTGTCGCTGAACCTCAAGGCTCTGGTTTCGCAGCGCCTGATTCCCAAGCAGGACGGCAAGGGCCGCGTCGCTGCCGTGGAGATCATGATCAACTCGCCGCTGATCTCTGACCTGATCTTCAAGGGCGAAGTGTCCGAGGTAAAAGAGATCATGAAAAAGAGCCGCCAGGCCGGCATGCAGACCTTCGACCAAGCGCTGTTTGACCTGTACGAAGGCAACGCCATCACCTACGAAGATGCGCTACGCAACGCCGATTCGCTGAACGACCTGCGCCTGCAAATCAAGCTCAACAGTGCACGCGGCAAGTCCACCGACCTATCCGCCGGTACCGAGAATTTCGCGATCATGTGAGACCTTGGGGTCAGACCACTCGCGAAAGCGATGTGCTCTGACCCCAACTGATTAACACTCCCCCATGCCCAACATCAACGACAAAACCTACGACCCGTCCCCCGCTTACTCCGTCGCCTTTCTGGGCCTGGGCGTCATGGGCTACCCCATGGCCGGGCACCTGGCCCGCGCCGGCCACCAGGTCACGGTGTACAACCGTACCGCTACGAAATCTATAGCTTGGTGCGCAGAATTTTCGGGGGCTAGCAGCCAATTGGGCATCCATGCCCACGCAGTCACACCACGCCAGGCAGTGCAGCAGGCCGACATCGTGTTTTGCTGCGTAGGCAATGACGCGGATTTGCGCAGCGTGACCCTGGGGACCGACGGCGCCTTTGCGGGCATGAAGCCCGGCGCCATTTTTGTGGACCACACCACTGCGTCTGCCGATATCGCGCGCGAACTTAGCGCCGCGGCGGCGGCCAAAGGCTTGCAGTTCATCGATGCGCCGGTGTCCGGCGGCCAGGCCGGTGCACAGAACGGCCTGCTGACCGTGATGTGTGGGGGTGATGCCAATGCATTTGAAACCGTCAAACCGGTGGCCATGGCGTTCTCACGCGCCTTCACGCTGCTGGGTAACAGCGGCGCCGGCCAATTGGCCAAGATGGTCAACCAGATTTGTATTGCCGGGCTGGTGCAAGGTCTGAGTGAAGCGATTGCCTTTGGCCAAAAAGCGGGACTGGACATGAACCAGGTGCTGGACGTGATTGGCAAGGGTGCGGCGCAGAGCTGGCAGATGGACAACCGTGGCAAGACCATGGTGGCCGACAAGTTTGACTTCGGTTTTGCGGTGGATTGGATGCGCAAGGACCTGGGCCTGGTGCTGGACGAGGCCAAACGCAACGGCGCCCGCCTGCCAGTGACCGCATTGGTCGACCAGTTTTACGCCGATGTGCAGCACATGGGCGGCCAGCGCTGGGACACCAGCAGCCTCATCAAACGCTTGAAATAAGGTCCCCACGCTCCGCCGCTATGCGGGTCGCTGCCCCAAAACAAAAATGGCCCTGAATGGGCCGTTTTTTATTTCTTGGTGTCTGCGGGAGGCGGTGGCTGCAAACGGGCCAGCTCGTCTTCGGAAATGATGTCCAAAATCCGCACCACACGCTGCACGCCCGACGTGGAGCTGATGACTTCGGTGGCACGTTTGGCCTCCCGCTCGGTCACACGGCCCATTACATAGGTGGTGCCACGTTCGGTCACAATTTTGAATGCGTTGGCAAACAAATCTTTGGCATCCACCAAAGCGGCCTTCACACGGCCGGTGACCAGGGAATCTGACGAACGCTGGGTCAAACTGGCATTGCCCATGACGCCCAGCTCGTTCACGATGTTGCGCACATTGTCCACACGCGACACGATCTGCTCGACCAGTTGTTTGTCTTGCGCAGTGGGCACTTCACCCGTCAACAGCACTTGGCGGTTGTAGCTGGTCACATTCACATGCACACGGTCACCGAGGTTCTCACGAATGCGGCTTGTAGCGCGTTGTTCAATGCCTTCGTCTTCCACCACCGAGCCGGAGGTGCGGCGGTCAGTGGCAACCAGCATGCCCCCTACGGCACCGCCAACGAGCAACGGAAAACATGCCGTCAGGCTGGCCAGAGAGCCCGCGAGAGCGGCTACCAAAGTTAGTCGTTTCAATTTTGAATTCATGGGTTGGTTTCCTGTTCGCCCAGCAGTTGGGCATCAACGGCGTCACAAATGCAATGCAACGCCAAAATATGGACTTCTTGAATACGTGCCGTGCGCTCGTGCGGCACACAGATATGCACATCGGTATCGCGCAGCACCTGGGCCATTTTTCCGCCCCCGCGCCCCGTGAGGCCCACCACCACCATTTCACGCGCATGGGCGGCCTCAATGGCGGCCAGCACGTTGGCGGAATTGCCGCTGGTGGAGATCGCCAGCAACACGTCGCCCGGGGCCCCGAGTGCGCGCACCTGGCGCGAGAAGATCACGTTGAAGTCGTAATCGTTGGCAATGGCCGTGATGATGGAGGTGTCGGTGGTCAGTGCGATGGCACCCAGCTCCGGGCGTTCACGCTCAAAACGACCGACAAACTCGGCCGCAAAATGTTGCGCATCGGCGGCGGAACCACCGTTGCCGCAGGCCAGCACCTTGCCACCGCTGGTGACACAGGCCAACATGGCTTGCACAGCATCCGCAATCGGCTTGCTCAAGCCTTGCGCCGACTGGTATTTCAGGTCGGCACTGTCAATGAAATGTTGTTGAATACGTTGCTCAAGCATGGGCGGGATGATACCGCGGCACCCAAATCCCCATGGGGCCCGGCGTCTTGAGATGTATCAGGATGCATCAAACGCCGCCTGCAGCCATTCGACCTGTTCCCCGTCCAGCACCACCACGTCGAAGCGGCAGGGCGGCAGCCGTGACAAACGCAACAGGTAGTGCTGTGCCGCAAACACAATGCGGCGCTGCTTGACCGCGCCCACACTGGCGGCACCACCGCCATGGCTGCTGGAAGCCCGTTTGCGCACCTCGACAAACACCAGCGTGCCATCGGGTGCGCGCATGATCAGGTCGATTTCGCCACCACCCCGTCCGGGGGTTCGATAATTGCGGGTGACCAGCACCAACCCCTGCCGTTGCAAATAACGCAGAGCGGCATCTTCTCCCGCGTCCCCCAGCTGTTTGGTGGTGGCGCTTCGTGCTGGTCGTGTTGGAAAGAACCCCATATGAGTGCGTCTTTTATCTCTGCCCTGTCCGCTGCCAAAGAGGCCGCCGGTGCGCAGCATTATCCGCAGGGCGCGTTGTACCTGGTAGCCACCCCCATTGGCAACCTGGCCGACATCAGCCTGCGCGCGCTGCATGTGCTGGCGCTGGCCGACACCATTGCCTGCGAAGACACACGCCATACCCAGCAAATGCTGCGCGCCTACGGCATCGACAAATCCTCCGGCCAGCTGCTGGCCGTGCACCAGCACAACGAGGCCCAGGCGGCTGAGGTGGTAGTGAACCGCCTGCGCCAAGACCAGCGTGTGGCCTATGTGAGCGATGCCGGCACACCCGGTATCAGCGACCCCGGCGCGCGACTGGTGGCCCAGGTGCGTGCCGCGGGCCTGCGCAGCATCCCCCTGCCCGGCGCCAGCAGTGTGACCACGGCCTTGTGCGCGGCAGGTTTGGCCGAAGGTGGTGATGGCCACAGTGGTTTTGTGTTCCGGGGGTTTCTGTCCTCCAAAGCCACTGAGCGTGCCCATGAAGTGCAGCTCCTGGCGGAAGAACGCCGCGCCGTCGTGTTGCTGGAAGCGCCCCACCGCATTGAGGCGTTGGCCCTGGCGCTAGCGCCGCTGGACACGCGCCTGGTGACCATCGGTCGTGAGCTGACCAAGCAATTTGAAGACATTGCCACGGTGGCGGCCAACGATTTCACCGCCTGGTTGGCGGCCGATGCGAACCGGCTGCGCGGGGAATTTGCGCTGGTAATTCACCCTGCCCCTGCAAGTGCCGCCCAGGCGCCAGACGACCGAGTGCTCAAACTGCTGCTGGAAGAACTACCACTGAAAACGGCCGTCAAGCTGGCCGCGGACATCACGGGCGAGGCACGCAACGCGCTGTACGAGCGGGCCCTGGCCCTGAAGCAGGGCTAAAAAGCGTTAGGCCTCTTGCCAGGCCTGCACGTAGGCGCGGCCGCGGGTCAGCACATCGGCCGCGGACGTACCGGGCACAAAAAGCTGGCTGCCAATACCAAAGCCGGTAGCGCCAGCCTTCTTCCAGGGGCCCATGCTTTCCGGGGTGATGCCACCCACGGGCCACAGATCGGTCCCGGCGGGCAGCACCGACTTCAGCGCCTTGATACCACCATGGCCCACCATCTCAGCGGGGAACAGCTTGAGCGCATGGGCGCCCGCCTGCAAGGCCGCAAAGGCTTCCGTAGGCGTGGCCACGCCGGGCGCGCACAACATGCCCAGCTCCACCGCACGGCGGATCACCGCCACATCGCAGTTGGGCGAGACCATCAGGCGGCCACCGGCTGCGTGCACGGCCTCCACATCGGCCACGGTCAGCATGGTGCCGCCGCCCACGATGGCGTCGGCCGGCAGCGTGCGTGCCAGCGTAGCAATGCACTCAAGCGCGCCGGGGCGGTTCAGCGGCACTTCCAGCGTGCGAAAACCGCTCGCGACCAAGGCCTCGCCCACGGCCTGTGCCTCGGCGGGCAACAGCCCGCGCAAGATGGCCACCAAAGGGGCGCGGCGCGCACGCGCCAGCAGTTCCAGCGAATCGCTCATAGGGGTTTCCAGTTCTGTTGGATGTGGTGGACAGCCGCCACAAAGGCAGCCTTGGCATCGAGGATGTCAAACGACAGGCCCAGGTGTTGGGCCGCGGTTTGGTAGTGGGCCGCCAACTGCGGCGAGCCCAGCAGCTTGAACGTGCCCTGCGGGCCCGTGCCTGCGCTGCCCTGCAGCACGTCTTTGAGTTCTGTACCAATCAGCAAACCGCTCAAATAGGCGGTGGTGCTGGAGGCAGGCATGTCCTTGCAGACCACACGCGCCCGGACGCTGAAAATCTGGTGGCTCAGCGCATGGTGGCCTGCGGCCCTCACGCCATCGGCAAAGGCGGTCTCGTCCCACACGGGAATCGCGCCACCAGCCGCCGCGGCCACGGTGCCATGTTTGCTGAGCAAGTCGAACAATTCACCGGTCATATAGGTGCGCAGTTGCACCACGCGACCTTCGTATAACTCCACCCATTTGCTGTGGGTGCCGGGCAGCACAAACCAGCCACTGCGGTGGCCCAGGGCCCAGGCGCCCAGCAGCTGGGTTTCTTCGCCGCGCATTACATCGGGTACGTCCTGCGCATTGCGCACGCGGTAGCCCGGAATGATGATGGCTGACACGCCGGGCGCCGCATCGGGCACCCGCATGGCATGGGCGGCCAGGTCTTGCACCGGCACACTGCTGTCGACATAGGGCACCTCGTGCCAGCCCAGCGCGCTGCCCACCATGCCGGCCAGCACTACGCCCGTGCCTTGCACGTCCAGCGCCTGCAAGCCGGCATCCAGCGCGGCGGGAAAGCGGCCTTTGCAGGCCAGGGCGCCGTCGGAATCGGAGATTTCACGCGTGAGCAGGCCATCGCCCGTGATTGCATAGGCGCGGCGGTGGGTGGTACCCCAGTCCACACCGACAATCGACACAGCAGGGTTGGCGGCCATATTTTTGGAATTCACAGTAGATGTTCAGGCAAATTTAAACATATGATGATTAAACCCGATTTTGTCGCAAAACACCTTCGCCCTGCCCCATGAAGCCCTCCGCACCCCCTAACCACGCCACCTATGCCGGGCGCAACCTGCATGGCCAGGTGGTGAACGAGTTGGGGCGCCGGGTGGTCGGCGGCATCTATGCGGCCGGTGCCTTGCTGCCCAACGAAGACCAGCTGTGCGCCGAGCTGGCGGTCAGCCGCACTGCGCTGCGCGAAGCCATCAAGGTGCTGGCGGCCAAAGGCCTGCTGGAGCCCCGCCCGCGCATTGGCACCCGCGTGCGCCCCACCGAGCAGTGGAACCTGCTGGATCCCGACATCCTGGCCTGGCGCTGCGCCACAGGGGCGGACGCCGAGTTTTTGCAGCACCTGACCGAGCTGCGCGAAATCATCGAGCCCTCGGCCGCCGCACTGGCCGCCACCAGCCACAAGCCTGAGCAGCTGGCCGACATTGCGCGCGCGTTGGATGCCATGCAGGCAGCCCACGACATCAGTGAATGGGTGCAGGCCGACCTGGCCTTCCACACCGCCGTGCTCAAGGCCACCAACAACCCGCTGCTCATGCCACTGGCCGCCATCATCGGCAGCGCATTGGAGTCGCTGCTGGCCGTGAGCGCCCGCACCTCCGAGAACTTCAAACAGGCCCTGCCCGACCACCAAAAGGTGTTTGAAGCCATCCAGGCGCGTGACGCCCAGAGTGCGCTGCACCGGATGGCGGGTCTGTTGTCAGACACCCGGTCGCTGATGAAGCGGGCGGTGATTCTGCCGCCTGTGTGATTTTCGGTCCTGGTTTATTTGTATGATGATTTAGGCATTCCCATTACAATTTGCAGGCAACTTCACACCCTCCTATGCAAACCCCCTCTCTTTCCACCTTTGCGACCTACCCCAGCCTCGCTGGGCGCACGGTCTTTGTCACGGGCGGCAGCTCCGGCATTGGCGCGGACATCGTGATCGCCTACGCCCGCCAGGGCGCCCAGGTGGCCTTCACGGGCCGCAACGCCGATTCGGCCGCGCAAGTCATCGAAGCCGCATCCGCGTTTGGACCCACCCCGCTGTTTTTGCAGAGCGATGCCGCTGATGTGGCCGCGCTGAAGGCCGCCATTGCCACCACGGCGGAGCGCTTTGGTGACATCAGCGTGCTGGTCAACAACGTGGCCAACGACCAGCGCCACGACCTGGCCGATGTGACGCCCGACGACTTTGACTGGCGTGTGGCCATTAACCTGCGCCCTGCCTTCTTTGCGGCACAGTCCGTGGTGGAGGGCATGAAACGCCTGGGCGGTGGTTCCATCGTCAACCTGGGCTCCATCAGCTGGATGATCAAGGGCGCGGGCTACCCCGTGTACGCCACCTGCAAGTCGGCTACCGTGGGCCTGTCCCGCAGCCTGGCACGTGACCTGGGCAAGCTCAATATCCGCGTGAACACCCTGTCACCCGGCTGGATCATGACCGAGAAACAACTCACCATGTGGGTGGACGAGGCCGGAGAAAAAGCCATGGACGAGAACCAGTGCCTGCCCGGCCGCATTGTGGGCAGCGACGTGGCCAATATGGCCCTGTTCCTGTCGGCCGACGACAGCCGCATGGTGACGGCGCAAGACTTTGTGGTGGACGCCGGATGGACCTGAACATGCCCCCCATTCGTACCGTCTGGCCTGCGGAACTGCTGCTGGGCGAGGGCCCGCTGTGGCACGCCGCCAGCGACCGTTTCTTCTTCGTCGACATCCACGGCAAGGCCCTGCACGCATGGACACCGGCCACGGACACGCGCCAAAGCTGGGCCATGCCCGAGCGCATTTGCTGGCTGGTACCGCGCGCCGATGGCGATGGTTTCATGGCCGGCCTGCAGTCGGGCTTTGTGCGCCTTTGGCTGGAGCCGGAGCTGCGCATCGAAGCCGCCGGCAGTCCACACCCGGACGAACCGCTGGTGCGCCTCAATGACGCCAAGGCCGATCACCATGGCCGCATTTGGGCCGGCTCCATGCACAACGACGACGCCAGCCTGCAGCGCGGCCGCCTCACAAGACTCTCGCCCAACGGCGAGTTCGACGTGGTGGAAAGCGGTATCTACATCGCCAACGGCCCGGCTATTGCGCACGACGCAAGCTGGATGCTGCACACCGACTCCTTCCTGGAGACGGTGTACCGCTACGACCTCTCGCCCGAGGGCACGTTGTCCAATAAGACCGTGTGGAACACCTTTGGTGGCGAACAGGGCTCACCCGATGGCATGACGCTGGACCGCGATGGCAATGTGTGGGTCGCGTTTTGGGGCGGCAGCTGCATACGGCAGTTCACCCCGCAAGGCAGCTTGCTGCGCACCATACCCCTGCCCGCGCCGCAGATCACCAGCATGGCCTTTGGTGGCAAAAACCTGGACCTGCTGCTGGTCACCAGCGCCCGTGTGGGCCTGGACGATGCCACGCTGGAGCGTTATCCGCTGGCCGGTAGCATTTTTGTCTTGGAGCCCGGCGTGCAAGGCGTCTTGCCCTGCACCTTTGGTTAGGTCGTCGCTTACTCGCCGGCGCGCAAGCGTCTACGGCTGTCGCGCGCGTTGGGCAACCAACCGCGCCACAGCCAGCGCGCCAAGAGCAACAAGCCACGAATCCATTCGTCAATGGCGTAAGCCATCCAGATGCCAGGCAGGCCAAACAGACGGCCCAGCCAGAACGACCCCACGCCCAGCACCAACACCAGCGAGGCCACGCTGGAGGCCGCGGGGTAAATCGCGTCGCCCGTCGCCCGCAGGGCCCCGTTCAAGATCAGGTTGAATACGCGCCCGGTTTCCAAGACCAATGAAATCCACAACAGAGTCTGGGCGGCCTGAATCACCGCCGGGTCTTTGGTAAACATGCGCATCAGCCAAGGGGCGCCCAGCGCAGCCAGCAGTGCCAGCGACCCCGAAGCCAGCAGCCCATTGCGCACCGCCTTGCGCACCAGGCCGTTGGCCACGCGCAAGTCCCCCGCCCCCACCAGCCGACCCACCATGATCTCGCAGGCCCACCCAATAGCCATGCTGGTCAGCAGCACATACTTGAGCAGTTGCAGGGTGTAAGAATGGGTGGCCAGTGCCGTCACACCCAAGCGAGCCGTGGCCGCCACCGACACCATGAAGGCGCCGCGGTACGCTACCTCGACTCCAGCGCCGGGCAAGCCCACGCGCAGCACCGGCCCCAGGTCTTTCCAGCTCGCCGCCCACCAATCGCGCCCTTGCGGCACCAGATGCATGCGGATGCGCCAGAACCACAGATGCATCACCAGCCCCAGTGCGCGGCTGACCAGCATGGCAATTGCGTAGCCCTCCAATCCCATGCCGTCCCACTCGCCCCAGCCGCGCATCAACACGGCGGCCAACAGCAAGTGGCTGCTGTGCATGACGATCATGACCTTGAGGGAGTCGCGCGAGAAAAGATGGGCACGTAGCACGGAGGCCATGCTCAGGTTGTAGGCCTCCAGCATCAGTGCAGGCGCAAACCACTGCAAAAACGGTGCGGCCAGTGCCACGATAGCCTCGGGCGCATTGAGCCAGTCCAGCACCAGATCATTGCCTGCCACTACCGTACAGACCACCAGAACACCCGCCCAGGTGCTGGCCCCCAGGGCCAGCAAGGCAGCCCGCCGCGAGGCGGCATGCTGCCCACCGCCCAGGTACTGGGTCACCACCACGCCCAGGCCAATCGCCAGCACACGGAACACCACAAACAGGGTTTCCAGAATCTGGTTCACCAAGCCAAACGCACCGGCAGCGGCATCCGAGGTCTGCGAGGCCAACCACAAGCCCCCCATGGCCACACTCATGCCCAGTAAAAACTCGCCCAGCAAGGGGCCGGCAATGG
Source organism: Rhodoferax sp. XS2R6 (assembly GCF_056521365.1). Lineage (NCBI taxonomy): Bacteria > Pseudomonadati > Pseudomonadota > Betaproteobacteria > Burkholderiales > Comamonadaceae > Rhodoferax > Rhodoferax sp. XS2R6. Next base: position 110,394 of record NZ_JBWMAY010000006.1, read on the forward strand.
TGTTGAGACGCGGGCGAGTGACGGGAGGCATCAGGGGAATTTCAGGGGAGAGCGGCACGGTCCAAATGGTGCCAGCCCCTGAGCGTACAGCTTAACCCAGTTGGTAGTAAGCCCCACCCCAAGGTGCCAGCTGCAGCGTGTTGCCTGCGCGGGGTGCGTCGGCCAGACCACTACCTGCCAGCACCGTGGACGCCGCATAGGCCGCAGGGATGTCCCACTGCGCGGCGGTGTCGCTGAAGTTAAATACACACAGCACCTGCTGGCCTTCAAAGGCACGCACAAAAGCCAGCACCTGTGGATGCACGGGCAACACGGTGAGCGTGCCGCTGACCAATGCTGGCTGGTTTTTGCGCCAGCGCAGCAGTCCACGGTAGAAGTTAAGCAGCGAGCCCGCATCTCGCTCCTGCACATCGACCGCCAGCGCGCGGTGCGGCTCGATCACGGGCAACCACGGCGCCGCCGGTTTGGCTGCACTGGAGAAGCCTAGATCGGCCGAGTCCTTGGCCCATGGGTGGGCCGTGCGGCAACCGTCGCGACCCTTGAACTCGGGCCACATGGTGATGCCGTAGGGGTCTTGCAGATCTTCGAACGCAATGTCGGCTTCGGGCAGGCCCAGCTCGTCACCCTGGTAAATGCAGGGCGAGCCACGTAGGCTCATTTGCAGGGCAGCGCCCAGGCGCAAGAGCTCTGGGTGGGCAGTCTGCGTGCCCTGGCCCCAGCGGCTGGCCACACGCACCACATCGTGGTTGGACAGTGCCCAGCAGGGCCAGCCCCCGGGTGCCACTTCTTCAAAACGCTGCACAAAGCCGCGGAAATGCGCTGCGCTGTGCGCCGTGCCCAGCAGGTCAAAGCAATACGCCATGTGCAGCTTGTCGCCACCACTGGTGTACTCGGCCACGCGGGCCAGGCCGTCGTCGTCACCAATTTCACCGACCATGGTGGTGTTGGGGTATTGGTCTAGCAGTGCACGCAGGCGGCGCAAGAAAGCCAGGTTTTCGGGCTGGCTCTTGTCATGTTGGTGCCACTGCCAACCATAGGGGTTCACAGCATTGACAGCAGGGTCTTCCCCATCAGGGCGGCCGCGGGCGGGGTTGCTGCGCAACTGCGCGTCGTGGAAGTAGAAGTTGGCAGTGTCCAGGCGGTAGCCGTCCACGCCCAGGTCCAGCCAGAACTTCACGGTGTCCAACAAGGCGTTCTGCACCTCGGGGCTGTGGAAGTTCAAGTCCGGCTGACTGGTCAAAAAGTTGTGCATGTAGTACTGGCAGCGGCGTGTGTCCCACTGCCAGGCGCTACCGCCAAAGATGGAGAGCCAGTTGTTGGGTGGCGTGCCATCACTCTGGGCATCGGCCCATACGTACCAGTCGGCCTTGGGGTTGTTAAGGCTTGCGCGGCTCTCCACAAACCAGGGGTGCTGGTCGGAGCTGTGCGAGAGCACCTGATCAATCATCACCTTGAGGCCCAGCGCATGGGCACGGTCCACCAACTTGCGGAAATCGGCCACGGTGCCAAACATCGGGTCCACGTCGCAGTAGTCGCTCACGTCGTAGCCGAAGTCCTTCATCGGGCTCTTGAAGAAGGGCGACAGCCAGATGCCGTCGGCCCCCAGTGCGGCCACATAGTCGAGCTTGGCGGTGATACCGTCCAGATCCCCAATGCCGTCGCCATTGCTGTCGGCAAAACTGCGGGGGTAAATTTGGTAAATGACGCCGCCGCGCCACCAGTTGTCGTTCGATGCTTTGGTCATAAGAGGACAGAAGGAAGAAAAATTATTTGACGGAACCGGACAACAAGCCACGCACAAAAAAGCGCTGCAACGAGAAGAACACCGCCACCGGTACGGCAATGGAGACAAAGGCGCTGGCGGTCAGGATTTCCCAGCTCTCGCCACGGGAACCCAGCAGGTCATTGAGCTTGATGGTCAGCACGATCTGGTCCGGCGCCTTGCCCAGGAACACCAGCGCGATCAAAAAGTCATTCCACACCCAGAGGAACTGGAAGATGGCAAAACTGGCCAGTGCGGGGATGGACAGCGGCAGCACGATGCCTATGAAAATCTGGAAATGCGAAGCCCCGTCCATACGTGCGCTCTCAATAATGTCACGCGGCAGTGAGGCGATGTAGTTGCGCAACAGGTAGATGGCCAGTGGCAGGCCAAAGGCCGAGTGCGCCAGCCACACCCCGAGGTAGGACTTGGACTCCATGCCCAAGGTCTCACCCAACTGGTTGTACAGGCGCAGCAGCGGAATCAACGACATCTGCAGCGGTACCACCAGCAGGCCCACCACCACCACAAACAACCACTTGCGCCCCGGGAACTCCATCCAGCTGAAGGCATACGCGGCAAAGGCCGCAATCAGGATGGGAATAAAAGTGGCCGGAATGGTGACCTTGAAGGTGTTGAGGAAGGCTTGGCCCACGCCCTCGGAGGCCACCACTTTCTCGTAGTTCTGCGTCAGAAACACCGGGGGCGACTCGGCCACGTAGAACACACGAATGCCCCGGTCCTTGTCATACGGCGCATTGAGCTCCAAGCGGTAGGCCCCATCGGCCGCCACGCTGAGCGTGCCGTCGGGTTTGCCGTCTTCCTCGTCAAACACCTGGCCATCACCGACCTCGGCCACCGTGCCCACGGCAAACTCTTTGGGGTTAGACGACTTGAGCGAAAACTGCTTGATACGCACGGCTGATTGTTCGCCAAACAGCAGGCCCTTGATGACGGTTTTGTCACCCTCCTGCACGGCACTTTGGCCGCCGCCGGTGCGGCGCATGTCGGCACGGGTTTGGGTGGACAGCGAGGTCCACCAGCCGCTGGACACCAGTTGCTGCTTGTCGCGGAAGCTGGAGACGAACAGGCCGAAGGTGGGCAGCACCCATACCAGCACGATGGCCAGCAGCAAAGCCTGGGCGGCCAGCGATGGCAGGCTGAAGTATTTTTTCATCGTTGTGCCTCCTCGGTACGGAACCGGCGGATGTTGAATGCCATGACGGGAATGACGGCGAACATGAGCACCATGGCCAGCGTGGAGCTGCGCCCATAGTCACCACCACCGCGGAACATCCAGTCGTACATCAGGTTGGCCAGCACACTGGTGTCCCACTGGCCACCGGTCATGGCCATCACGATGTCAAACACCTTGAGCACGGTGATGGTGATGGTGGTCCACACCACCAGCACGGTGGACATCACCTGCGGCACCATGATTTCAAAGAAGATCTGCAATTCGCTGGCACCATCGATGCGCGCCGCTTCAATCGTTTCGTGTGGCACACCGCGCAGCGCGGCAGACAAAATGACCATGGCAAAACCGGTCTGGATCCAGATCAGGATGGCCATGAGGAAGAAGTTGTTCCAGAACGGCACCGTGACCCAGGCCTGGGGCTCAAACCCCATGCCCATCACGATGGCGTTCAAGATACCAATCTGCTCGGCATCGGGGCCGCGGAAGTCGTAGACAAACTTCCAGATCACACTGGCACCCACAAAACTGATGGCCATGGGCATGAACACCATGGACTTGGCAAAACCGCCCCACCAGACGCGGTCAGCCAACACCGCCACGATCAGACCCAGTGCGGTAGCCGCCGCCGGCACCACCAGCAGCCACATGAAGTTGTTGCGGATGGTGATCAAAAAATTCTGGTCGACCAACACCCATTGGTAATTGGCCCAACCGACAAACTGCTCGCCGGTGGCGTCAAAAAAACTCAGGCGAAAGGTTTCGAACAGCGGGTAGAGCAGGTACATGCCCAGCAGAAACAACGCTGGCGCCAGGAACAACCAGGGCCGCACGCTGGCGCGAACCCGCTCGCGTCCAGGCTTGCTGCCGATGGGCAGGTGAACGATCTTGTCGAGCAGGAAATTGGAGCCGGCAAAGTACAGCAGGCAAAACGCAATGCTGACCACCACCGCAGTCAGGGTCTGGAGGATTTGATCGGTCATGGGACCCACTCTGGTACGTTGCGTGAAGAAGAGTTCGACAGGGATTCAAAAGGGCCGGCAGCCCGCAAGCCACCGGCCGGAAGACGCGCCCCACGGCGCTGTCAGAGGAGAGGCTTACTTGATGGCGTCCCAGCTCTTCTGGATTTCGTCTGCCACGGCTTGGGCCGACTGACCACCAGAGTAGTTGACCATGCCCTTCCAGAAGCTGCCCGCACCCACGGCGCCAGGCATCAGGTCGGAACCGTCAAAGCGGAAGGTGGTGGCGTTTTGCAAAATCTCGCCTTGCTTCTTCAGCGACGCGGTCTTGTACTTGGCCAGGTCCACACCCTTGTGTGGTGTCAGGAAGCCGCCTTCGGCCATCCAGATTTCATGCGACTGGGGATGCTGCAGGTACTCCATGAAGGCACGGGCGCCCTTGCTGTCCTTGGTGATGGTCAGGATGGTGCCACCGCCCAGAACCGGGTTGCCCAGCTTCTTGCTGGCAAACGAGGGGAAGTAGAAGAAGTCTGCTTCATCCGCCTTGCCGTCAGGGAAGAACGCCGGAATGAAGGACGCCTGGCGGTGCATATAGCACTTGGGGGGCGAGCCGAACAGCCCCTTGGGGCTGTCCTTGAAGCTCACGGTGGCCACGGCCTTGGCGCCGCCGTCCACATAGGCGTCGTTCTTGGCAAACCAGCCGTAGGCTTCGATGGCTTCCACCACACGTTTGTCGTTGAACTTGACTTTGTTGCTGACCCAGCCGTCGTACACCTCGGGGGTCTGGGTGCGCAACATCATGTCTTCCACCCAGTCGGTGGCGGGCCAGCCCGTGGCAGCGTCCGAGCCCAGGCCGATACACCAGGGCTTGCCGCCGTCAGCGGCAATTTTCTTGGTCAGGGCCTGCAGGTCTTCCATGGACTTGGGCACTTTGTAGCCCTTTTCCTTGAAGTTCTCAGGCAGGTACCAGACCAGGCTCTTCACGTTCACGTTGTAGAACATGCCGTAGAACTCTTTTTTGCCAGCCTTGTTGGCGTAGGTGCCCAGGTCGGCCCAGGAGCTGCCAGCGGCGTAGTTCTTCTTCACCCACTCTTGTGCCTTGGGGCCCAGGGGTTTCAGGCCGTCGATGGCGGCCATGTTGGCGGCCAGACCGGGCTGGGGGAACACCGAGATGTTGGACGGCGAGCCGGCCTTGATGTCGATCACGATTTGCTGCTCAGAGCTTTGCGAGCAGGAATGTTTCACGGTTGCGCCGGTGGCCTTCTCAAAATTGGCCACCACCTTTTTGAACATGCCTTCTTCGGCACCGGTCCAGGGGCAAGTCACGGTGATGACTTCACCTTTCAGGTCCGGGCCCTTGTAGTCTGCAGCCAGTGCCGGATTTACCAGCGCGCCCAATGCCAAAGCCGAAGCCCCGGCGATCATGGATTTCTTGAACATCGTCTCTCTCCTCTTGTTGTGCCGCGGCCCATCCGCAACACTTTAAAAAATGGATGTCTCAGCGCGTCAGTCGACGCGTTTGCCTTCGGCGTTAAAGCGGTACAGGTGCTCGGGCACAAACCCCAGCTCAATCGGCTTGCCGGGCTCCAGCCCCAGCGTGCCATCCATACGCGCGGTGATGTCACCAAACGCCCCGGCGCTGACATAGGCAAAGGTCTCGTTGCCCAGTTGCTCCGAATGTTTGAGCGTGCCCTGGATGGGACCGCCAGCTTGCACCTTGAGGTGCTCGGGGCGCAAACCAATCGTGGCCACGTTGTGGCGGGCCGCAATGTCACCGCCCAAAAAGTTCATTTGGGGGGAGCCAATAAACCCCGCCACAAACATGCTGGCAGGCTTGTTGTACAGCTCCAGCGGACGGCCCACCTGCTCGACCCGGCCTTTGTTGAGCACCACAATCTTGTCGGCCAGCGTCATGGCCTCGACCTGGTCGTGTGTCACGTAGACCATGGTGGCGCCCAGGCGGCGGTGCAGCGTGGCCAGCTCCACGCGCATCTTGGTGCGCAGGGCAGCATCCAGGTTGGACAGTGGCTCGTCAAACAAAAACACCTTGGGGTCACGCACGATGGCACGGCCAATGGCCACGCGCTGGCGCTGGCCACCCGACAGAGCCTTGGGCAGGCGGTCCAGGTATTCGGAGAGCTGCAGGATTTCGGAGGCTTCGCGCACCCGGCGCTCGATCTCGGCCTTGGGTGTCTTGGCAATCTTGAGGGCGAAAGCCATGTTGTCGTACACGGTCTTGTGCGGGTAGAGCGCGTAACTCTGGAACACCATGGCCACGCCACGTTCGGACGGGCCGAGCTCGTTGACACGCACGCCGCCGATGTTGAGGTCGCCGCCCGAAATCTCTTCCAGGCCCGCAATCATGCGCAACAAGGTGGTTTTGCCACAGCCGGACGGCCCCACAAACACGGTGAACTCACCGGGTTCGATGTCCAGATCGATGCCATGGATGACATCGGCTTTGCCGTAGTTTTTGACGATTCCGCGCAAACGGACATCGGACTGACTCATATGCATGCTCCTGACGGTTGGACAGCGGTGCCTCCGCTACGATCCAAAATGTAACCAGATTACACGCCACACAACTCAGGGAAAACCCTCAAAAATCGATTCCAAAAGCAAATTTCAAAACCGATTTTGTCCAATGGAGAGGAAAACCCCGACATGCATCAATTTTGGGCATTTTAGGTAATACGGTTACAGAAAGGTTACAGCGGCAAAGCCCAGCCCAGCAGCTCGGCCAAGCGGCACACCACCCACTGTGCCTCGGGCGGGGTGACTACAGCCTCCTCACCTAACAAGCCCTGGTGGCAGCGCGAAAGCACGTCTGATTCAGCAATCCCAAGGCTGAACTCCATGTCGCGCGCTGTGGTGGTGAGCAGGTTGGCCAGGTCTTCGCACAGCTCGTAACGCTGCGCCACCTCTGGCCAGGGTGTGTGCAGGCGGTTGCGCCGGGTGTCGGTGTACAGGGCCAGAAAACTCTGCGGAATCTCGATCTGGTATTCGTCAGACATGACGCCACCCTCCTATTTACACGCCAAACAGGGCCTTAGCCCTTGTGGATATTGCGCAAGCAGCTACTAAATTTATAGCATTTATGCCAAGGGCGGCAGCAGTCCCGCCGCGCGCAACTTGTCCTTTTTGCTGGGGCGGTGGCCCTTGATGCCGCCGCCCAGCGTGGCCGCAGGGGCGGTGGCCGTGGGCGCAAAACCCGCCACCTGCTCGCGTGCAATGGTGATGCGATGGCGCTTTTCGATCAAGCGGAAGTGCGCCTCCATGTCGGCCGTGACAAAACTCACCGCCAGGCCACTGGCACCGGCGCGCGCGGTGCGGCCAATGCGGTGGGTGTAGTCGGTGGCCGAGCGCGGCAGGTCAAAGTTCACCACCACCGGCAGGTCGCTGATATCGATGCCGCGCGCGGCCACATCGGTGGCCACCACCACGTTGATGGTCGAGTCCTTAAAGTCCATCAGCACCTGGGTGCGTTTGCCCTGGCTCAGCTGGGCATGGAAGGGCTCGGCCAGCAAGCCGGCGCGGCGGAGTTTGTCGGCCACCATCTCGGCGGCGTATTTGGTGGCCACAAACACCAGCACCCGACTCCAGCCCTGATCGGCAATCAGGTGGCGCAGCAGCTGGGTGCGCTGGCTGGCGTCCACCTGGATGGCGCGCTGGGCGATGTCGGGCTGCTCGCCCGCCTCGGCCACCACATTCACCTCCACCGGGCTGTGCAGGCTGGCCTGTGCCATGGCGCGCACCGCAGCCGGAAAGGTGGCCGAGTACAGCAGGCTCTGGTGGCGCGCCGGTAGCAGGCTGCGGATGCGGTCCAGCTCCTGCGCAAAGCCCAGGTCCAGCAGGCGGTCTGCCTCGTCCAGCACCAGGGTCTGCACGCCGCCCAGGTTCAGCGCGCGGTGGTCCACCACGTCGAGCAAACGGCCCGGCGTGGCCACCACGATGTCGGTGCCACCGCGCAAGCCCATGAGCTGCGGGTTGATGGACACGCCACCAAACAGCACCGTCACCCGAGCCGCCTGCCCAGCATGCTGGGCCAGGGTGCGCAGCGTGTCGCCCACCTGGGTGGCCAGCTCACGGGTGGGCACGACCACCAGCGCCGTGGCCTGGCGGGGCTTGTGCGCCGTGCGGCTGGCCAGCTGCGCCAGCAGCACCATGGCGTAGGCGGCGGTTTTGCCAGAGCCGGTTTGGGCGCAGGCCAGCACGTCTTGTCCGCCCAGGGCCACGGGCACGGTCTGGGTCTGCACGGGTGTGGGCAACACAAAGCCCTGCAGCACCATGGCGTGCGCCAGTGCGGGGGAAATACCGAGGTCGGAAAAGGGCATGGAGTGGGGAAGGTAAAGGGGAAAACCGGCAAGGCGGGCCCTGCAGCAAACCGGGCGGGCGCGACCCGGATCCGTCCGCTGCGTGCGGGTGTGCGGTGCATTTTAGGTCGCCTGCGCCTCCGCGCGCTTAAAAAACACGGTGCCCTACAACAGCGGGCGCAGCTCCCGCGCCGCGTCCAGCAGCACCGGTAGCAACTCGGTCTGCAGAGCCTGTGACGTCCAACGGTGCGGTGCGGCCACCACATTGAGGGCGGCCACCGTATTGCCCTGTGCATTGCGCAGCGGCACCGCCAGAGCCAGAACACCCAGTTCGTGTTCTTCGCTGGCGAGGTAGAAGTCTTGCCGCCGCGCCGCGTCAATGCTCTGGCGCAGGGCCTTGGTGTCGGTCACGGTGTGGGCGGTCAGACGCCGCAGGGGCTGCGCCTTGATCCAGGCGCCAAGTTGCGGCTTGGGCAGGGCCGCCAGCAGCAGGCGCCCGGTGGAAGTGGCGTGTGCGGGCAGGCGTGCGCCCAGGTGCAGACCATAGGCCAGCACCTGGGCCTTGCCCGAGGGCGAACTGCGCCAGTCGTTGCCGCTGCGCGCCACGATGACCACCTCGTGCCCGTCCAGCACCACGGCCGAAAACGACTCCTGGGTCTGCGCTGCCAGCCGGTTCAGTGTGGGCTGCAGCACCCGCGGCATGCGTGCCGAGGCCAGGTAGCTGCCCGAAAAACGCAACACCTTGCTGGACAGCCAGTAATAACTGCCATCGGTCTCCAGATACCCCAGGTAGGCCAGCGTGAGCAGGTGGCGGCGTGCAGCGGCACGGGTGATGCCGGCGCGCTGGGCCGCCAGCGTGGCGTTGAGGCGCTGGCGTTCGGTGTCAAAACTCTCCAGCACCGCCATGCCCTTGGCCATGCCGGCAATCAGGTCGGCCTTGGCAATGCCGGGGTGCGGGTCGCTTGCGGTCATGGCGGGTTCTTTTGATGATGTTGCGCGATTATCGCGCAAGCACTCCAATCACCGCGCAAATGGCGCATGTGCGGTTGGCGCAAATCAGGGGGCAGACCTAAGCTAAGTCCATTCCCTCCACTGCGAAGTTTCTTATGCGTACACAAGTAGCCATCATCGGTGCCGGCCCCTCAGGATTGCTGCTGGGCCAGCTCTTGCACAAGGCCGGCATCGACGCCGTCATCCTGGAGCGCCAAAGCGGCGACTACGTGCTCTCGCGCATCCGCGCCGGTGTGCTGGAACAAGTCACCACCGACCTGCTTGACGAAGCCGGTGTGGGCGCACGTATGCATGCCGAAGGGCTGGTGCACACCGGTTTTGACATGTTGTTCCAGGAGACGCGCCACCGCATTAACTTGCAGGCCCTCACCGGCGGCAAACAGGTCATGGTGTATGGCCAGACCGAGGTCACGCGCGACCTCATGGCGGCACGCGCAGCGGCAGGCCTGCCAACCATCTACGAGGCGAGCAAGGTCACGGTGCACGACTTTGACGGCACGCAACCCTATGTGCTGTTTGAGAAAGACGGCCAGCAGCAGCGACTGGACTGCGACTTCATCGCCGGTTGCGATGGTTTCCACGGCGTGTGCCGTGCCAGCGTGCCCGCCGGCGCCATCACCGAGTACGAGAAGGTCTATCCCTTTGGCTGGCTGGGCCTGTTGGCCGACACGCCACCGGTGCACCACGAACTGATTTACGCCAACAGCCGCCGCGGTTTCGCCCTGTGTTCGCAGCGCAGCGCCACACGCAGCCGTTATTACCTGCAGGTGCCGCTGACCGAGAAGGCCGAGGCCTGGTCCGACGAGGCCTTCTGGCAAGAGCTGCGCCTGCGCCTGGACCCCGAGGCGCGCGAGACGCTGGTGACCGGCCCGTCACTGGAAAAAAGTATTGCCCCGCTGCGCAGCTTTGTGACCGAACCCATGCGTTTTGGCCGCATGTTCCTGGCGGGCGATGCGGCGCACATCGTGCCGCCCACGGGTGCCAAGGGCCTGAACCTGGCCGCCACCGACGTGAAGTACCTGTCCATGGCCTTCATCGAGTACTACCTGGAGCGCTCCAGCGCCGGGGTGGACCACTACTCACAACGCTGCCTGCAGCGCATCTGGAAAGGGGAACGTTTTTCGTGGTGGTTCACCAGCCTGATGCACCGTTTTCCCGACGAGGGTGCGATTGGGCAAAAGCTGCAGGAAGCTGAACTGGCCTACCTGGTGCAATCGCAGGCGGCATCGACCGTGTTGGCCGAAAACTATGTGGGCTTGCCACTCTGAGGGGGGTGTGACTGCCTAGCGGATAACGTTTCGCAAAAGCTCACGCACGGAGCGTTCAAGTTGTTGATACTCTCCCGAGCAGCGCCTCGCGCGCTCGTCCGTAACCCTCGCAGTGTGCATCGCCCAGACATAGCGCTTTGAGTCTTTTCCATAAGCTGCACAAGCCAGATTGACGGCACGCTGGGGATCAAGTCCGTGTTCATCCGACATGTGCCGTTGACTAAAAAATCCGGGAATTAGCGAGCGCTGCTTACCGAAGAAAAACAGTCCGCCAGCTACTGCACTATCGGCAAGGGCAGGCTCTTGAAGGATCAAGTAGGTCGAGATCATGTCCGCAGCATCTTCTTGGCGACCGAGAACCGGCAGGCTCTCAATGTCGATGAAGGCATGCCCCAGTTCATGAAAAATGATGAAAACCAACGCGCCAGCAAGAATATTGTTGATAGCTTGACGTTCTAGCCGGCCGCCTTGCTCTCGCAGCATTCGATTTACAAGATCAGGGATCAGCTCAAGGCAAAGGACAATCACCTTGCCGTCTGGTCGATAGAAGGCATTAACCGTCCCGCACTCGCCCAAGCCTATTTTTAAGGGTTGACTCAGCGTGAACTGACGTGAAAGCTGCTCTGACAACCCTTCAAGCAAACGGTTACTTCGCCAATCAATTTGTAGCTGGCGCAACTCAGGATCACGAATCTGATTCGTTGGCTGATAGGTGGCGGAAAAACTCTGTGCAGCAGCTGAGCCAGAAAAAGCCAGTAGAAAGATAAAGCGGATGAGTGTGCTCATGTCGAGCAGTATCGCTGGGCTGCCTGGGACGGTGCAATCTCTGAAGAGGCCCCATTGGCGCGGGGACCCGCATGAATACCGGGATCCCGAAGAACGATGGTGCGGCTGGTGGGGGGGGCCACTTTCAAGACCCCACCCTCTGCAAATCCGCATGAAATAAGGATCTCGGGAGATTGCTGTTTTTATTGTGGAACAGCTTTGTGGGGCAAAAGTGGGACAGTGCTGGCATGCGTCCCTTCTCGTCGGGCAGAATTGTGAAGCACACAGTTAGGTGCGCAGCATCAACCGACAGGTCAACAGGGAGTACACGATGGAAGAAAGAACCTTCTTTGAATACGAGGATGTGAAGGTAACTAACGCCCGCTTCATTACGGGGGCACAGACCTTTGCCATGAGTAACGTCACGTCTGTGAAAGCCCACACGCAGAAGCCAAGCAGGTTCGGCCTGATTCTTGTCCTGCTAGTGGGGTTGCTCATCGCGGTCGGCAGTAGCGCTCTTATGGGGCTGGCCATCGCGGTCATCGCTGGCATCTGCCTGTTTATGCAGAAGACCACTTACCACGTCATGCTCACTACGTCAGGTGGCGAAACCAGCGCTCTCAAGACCTACCAGCTGGAGTACATCACCAAGGTTGTCAGCGCCCTGAATGACGCCATCGTTCACCGCGGGTAAACAGGTGCCACCCGTACAAAGTCACATCAAGGGTTGTGACAGAGCAAAACGGAGAGCCCGGTATGGGACAGTGCAATCTCTGGAGAGGCCCTATTGGCGCGGAACCCGCGTGGTTACGGGGCTTCTTGATGGGATGGTGCGGCTGGCGGGGATCGAACCCACGACCCTTGGCTTCGGAGGCCAATACTCTATCCACTGAGCTACAGCCGCGTTCAGAAGAGTGGGCATTGTAGGTGTTTTCACAGAGGGTGCCCGTTATAATCCCGAGCTGTTTCGAAGCCCCCGACATTTTTGAGGATACCCATGAGCGACAACAGCCACGCCACTGCGCACGATGAGGCCCACACTGGTCCCATCAAGACTCCCAAGCAATTGCTGCTGGCGGCTTTTTTCTCGTTTGTGATCCCCATCTTCGTGATCATTGGTCTGGTGTACTACGTGACGTCGGACAACAAACCGGCTGCGGGCACCGTGAACATGGAGAAATCCACCGCCGAACGCCTGCAGAAAGTCGGCATGGTCGAAATCCGCGATGCCAACCGCGAAATGAAAACCGGCGAGCAGGTCTTCACCGCCCAGTGCGCGGCCTGCCACAGCGCAGGTTTGGCTGGCGCCCCCAAGTTTGGTGATGCAGGTGCCTGGGGTGCCCGTATCAAGACCGGTTTTGATGCCTTGCTGAACTCCGCCCTCAAGGGCAAGGGTGCCATGGGTGCCCAAGGCGGCGGCGATCTGGACGACTTTGAAATTGCCCGCGCTGTGGTCTACATGGTCAACGGCAGCGGCGGCAAGTTTGCCGAACCCCAAAAGGCGGCTGCGCCCGAAGCGGCCAAATAAGCCCCCCCACGGCAGACACAGCGTCTGCCCCATAAAAAAACCGACATCACCGTCGGTTTTTTTATGGGCATTTAGAAGCCAAATGTGCCTCTAGCCCCCATGGATATTGCGCGAACAGCTATTGATTAGATAGCGGCTGGGTTTGCGTCTGCGGGCTCAGGGCGTACCCAAAACGCTGGGGCAGGTCTGCCCGGCGCACCGCGTGCAGCGGCCACAGCCCCTGCTCCAGCACCTGCGCCGCACGCCCGGTGTCCTGCGTATGGACCAGGCCCACACCCAGCTCGGTGACCAGGTAGAGCCAACCGTCTTCGTCCAGCAGCGCCTCTTGCACCTGCACCGTCGCGCCCGTATGGGCCGCCACCGCACCATCGTCGGCCACGCGCCAGACCCAGGGCGTGGCCTCCAGCTCCACAAACACACGCTGCGGGCCATTCTGAAAAAACCAGCGCCCGCTGGCATCGGCCGCGTAGTTGCGCTGGATGAAGTCGATCAGTTTTTCGTGCTGCAGGCGGCTGCCCTTGGCACCGGGGCGGCCACTGGCAAACGCGCCCTGCGCCTGGGCTGCATCGTCGCGCATGAACCATTGGCCCCGCGTGTCCAACCCGAGCCAGCCATAACAGTCCGGCACGTTGGGCCACTTGGCCATGGCTTGTTTGACGATGTCATCCATGCGCGTTACTCAGGCCAGATGGCGGGCCAACCAGCCGCCCACGGCATCGGGCATGGTGCGCACATGGCCCGGCACCGGCCCGTGCGGAAAACCCACGTGGCCGCCGTGCGCGGGCTGCCACAGGGTCACGTGGGCGCCCACCTCGCCCTGCGAGGGCAAGCACCAGGCGGGCACAAAGGGGTCGTTGCGTGCGTTGACCACCAGCGCCGGCACGCGGATGGCGGCCAGGTGCGGTTTGGCCGACGCGCGGGCCCAATAGTCTTCGGTGCTTTTGAAGCCGTGCAGCGGCGCGGTGAAGATGTTGTCGAACTCGTACAGGTCACGCGCGGCCTTGAGCGCCGCGCCGTCGAACAGGCCCGGGTGCTGCTGCAGCTTGCGCAAGGCCTTGGGCACCATGGTGTTGAGGAACATGCGCGTGTAGACCAGCCGATTGAAGCCACGGCCAATGGCGTAGCCGCCGGCTGCCAGGTCGATAGGCGAACACACGGCCGCCACCCCCCGCACCACCTGGTCTGCACTGTCACCCATCTCTTGTGCCCAGCGCAGCAGGGCATTGCCCCCCAGCGACACCCCAACCGCAATGATGGGGCCACGGTGCTTCGCGCGGAACTGCTGCAGTATCCAGCCGATCTCGGCAAAGTCGCCCGAGTGGTAGGCGCGCGGTGCGTGGTTCAGCTCACCGCTGCAGCCACGGAAATGGGGCACGGCATAGGCCATGCCGCGGGTGTGGGCGAAGTCGGCAAAGGCTTCGGCATAGTGGCTGCGCGAGCTGCCTTCCAGGCCGTGGAACAAGACCAATAGCGGGCGCTCAGAGGCAGAAGGCGTAGCGGCAAGCGTGGCGGGGTTCTCCAGCCAATCTACGTCCACAAAGTCGGCATCCGGTGTGGCCCAGCGTTCGCGCCGGTACTGCGGGTGCGGGCCAAACACCCGGCGCGAGTACAACGCCGGCCAGATGGTCTGCAGGTTGCCACCGGGCAGCCAGCGGGGCGCTACATAATTCATAGCTGCTTGCGCAGACTCCACGGGGGCTAGTGGCACTTTTGGCTTCAATGCAGCACCTGGGGCGTCTGCTGGGTGTGGGCCACATCGTCGGCCGTGCCGGGACTGGCATGGTGCACCACCAGGCGCCAGCCTTGCGGGGTCTTGTGGTACACGTTGGTGGCCAACACATGGGCGTTGGCCGGGCCTTCGGGCGTCATCACCTCCACCCGCTCCAGCACATGGTGCACCGCGCTGGCTAGCGAGTCGACGCGGCGGATCTGCTCGGCCTGCACATGCACCGCACCGCCGTGTGCAAACAACGCATCAAACGCGGCGCGGATGGCCCCCATGCCCACCACGCGCGGGCCGCCAGGGTGGATGCAGGCGATCTCGTCTTCGTCGGCCCAGCAGGCCATGAGCTTTTCGATGTCGCCGGTCTGCAGCGCTTCGTAAAACGCAGCTTCGACTTCGTCGGGGGTGCCGCCCAGGGCGGCATGCAGTGTGGCTTTGTGTCTGGGCATGGCGCAATTCTCTCCCAACTCAGGGGGCCAGCCAGGCGCGCACGGTCTCTTGCACCGTGGCCTCACTGGTGCGGCGGGCCAGTTCGGGGGGTGCGATGTGCACACCGGGCGGCATGGCGCGCAAGGCCTCATCCACCAGCGCGGCCAGGTCTGCCGCGCGTGGCGGCATCTCGTTGCTGGGCACCATGTAGGCAAAGATGGACAACATGCGGTGGGCCAGCCACTCCAGCACGTTGGCATGTGGGGACACCTGGGGCGCGGCAGCGGGCCGCACCAGCAGCAGACGCGCAAACCCCATGCTGGCCACGGCGTGTTCGTCCAGGTTGGCCAGGCCTGCTTTCAGGGCCTGCGGCAGGCGACCCTGTTCATGCGGCACCACCACGGCCAGGGTGTGCACACCACAGCGCAACATCCAGGCGGCCAGCGCGGGCAACTGTGCGGGTTGGGGCGTCCACAACGCACGTTCGCGGTCGTTGTAGAGGCGGGGTGCGTCAAACACGATGACGCCCACCGTGGCAGGTTGCAGCGGCCAGTTGCTGGGGTCGTCCGAGGGCACACGGGCCATTGCGACCCGGTCCAGCGCAGGGGTCATGTCCTCTTGCGCCAGCACCCGCAGTTGACGGTAGTGGTGGCCGCCGGCTAGGCGCCGCAGCACCTCAGCCCCCAGCGTGCCTGCGGCTCCTGCTATCAACGCTACGGGCAGAGGTGTTGGGGGCGCGGGGCCGCGCTGGGCGGCTTGCAGGGCGTTGAGTAGGGTCATGGTGGGGCGATGGGGTGGCGCTCTATAGTACGGGCTGTTGCATTAGCAGGAGGTTCCCATGCGTTTGTCTTCTTTTCGGCCCTGGGCGTGGTTGGTGGCGGGTTTGGCAGCCGCGCTGTTGAGCGGTTGTGGCTACAACGACTTCCAGCGCCTGGACGAGCAAACCAAGGCTGCGTGGAGCGAGGTGCTGAACCAGTACCAGCGCCGCGCCGACCTGGTGCCCAACATCGTGGCCACCGTGAAAGGCGAGGCCGCGTTTGAGCAAGAGACCCTGACCAAGGTGATTGAGGCCCGGGCCAAGGCTACGTCGATCCAGGTGACGCCGGAGACGTTGAACAACCCGGAGGCCTTCTCCAAATTCCAGGCCGCGCAAGGCGAGCTGGGCAGTGCGCTGAGTCGCCTGATGGTGGTCAGCGAGCAATACCCCAACCTGAAAGCCAACCAGGGCTTTAGCGACCTGCGGGTGCAGCTCGAAGGCACCGAAAACCGCATCACCGTGGCGCGCAACCGCTACATCCAGGCGGTGCAGGAGTACAACGTGCTGGCGCGCAGCTTCCCCAGCAACCTGACGGCCATGGTGTTCAGCTACGCGCCCAAACCCGCGTTTGCGGTGCAGAACGAAGCGGCCATCAGCACACCGCCGGTGGTGGACTTCAACAAGAAGTAAGCCCGCATGCGCTTGTTGCTTCATCGGTGCCAGGGCTGGGTGCTGTGGCTGGTTGGGTTCTTTGCCTTGATGGTCTGCGCGCCTGTGTTGCACGCGCAAGACCTTCAACCCATCCCCGCACTAAGCAGCCATGTCATCGACACCACGGCCACGCTGAGCGCCGCGCAGCAGCAGGCGCTGGACAGCAAACTCGTCGCCTTTGAAGTGGCCACCGGCGCCCAAGTGGTGGTGGTGATGGTGCCGACCACGGCCCCCGAAGACATAACCAGCTACGCCAACCGCCTGGGCAACAGTTGGAAGATTGGCCGCAAGGACATTGGCGACGGCCTGATCCTGCTGGTGGCCAAAAACGACCGCAAGCTGCGCATCGAAGTGGCCAAGACGCTGGAAGGTGCCATCCCCGACCTGATGGCCAAACGCGTGATTGACCAGGCCATTGCGCCCCGCCTGAAAGAAGGCGACTTTGCCGGGGGCATTGACGCCGGGCTGGAGCAGATCATGGGGCTGATTCGCGGCGAAGCCTTGCCCGCACCGCAGACGCCACTAAGCGGCTCTCAAGCTGGCTTCCAATGGATGGACTTGGCGGTGTTTTTGTTTTTTGCCGTGGCGGTGGGTGGCAGCATGGTGCGCCGCGTGCTGGGCACCAAACTGGGCTCGCTGGTCACTGGCGGCATCGCAGGAGGCTTGGTGTTGTTTGTCACCAGCAGCATGCTTTTGGCGGGCCTGGCGGCCGTGGTCGCCCTGATTTTTACCTTGTTAAGCAGCCTCAACAAATACGGCTCCAACCGACATAACACGGCCTGGGGTGGCACAAGCTCCGGTGGTGGTTGGAGTTCGGGCTCCGGCGGCGGGGGGTTCAGTTCGGGCGGTGGCGGCAATTTTGGAGGCGGTGGTGCCTCGGGAGGCTGGTGATGTTGTCTCGTTTGCAGCGCCTTTTTAAACACCGTTGGATGGAAGACGCCGGCCGCGTGTTGCCCGCCGATGCACTGCAGCGCCTGCAAGCCCGTGTTGTCGCCAGCGAAGCACAGCACAGCGGAGAAATCCGCATCTGCGTGGAGGCCGGCTTGCCCAACAGCTACCTGCTGCGCCCCGACAACACCCCCACCCTCTTGCGCCAGCGCGCGCTGGCCCAGTTTGGCCGCCTGCGCGTATGGGACACCGAAGACAACAACGGCGTGTTGATTTACCTGTGCCTGGCCGAGCGCGCCATCGAGCTGGTGGCCGACCGCGGCGTGGACCGTGTGGTACCCACGGACCAATGGCAAGGTGTGGTGCAGCAGCTGGCCACGGCGCTGCGTGCGGGCCAGTACGAAGAGGGCCTGGCCCAATCCATAGACGCGGTGTGCGCCGTGCTGACGCAACATTTTGCGCTCCAACCCGGGCAGCACAACCCCAACGAACTGCCGGACGCCCCCGTCCTGTCGTAAGCCGACCAGAAACGACAAAACCGCCCGAAGGCGGTTGTGTGAAAGCAAGCGCAGGGCGCTTTACTTCTTGCGCAGGAACTTGCGTGCTGCCGTGATCTCGGCCGCCATCATGGCGATCTCAGACTGGATCTTCGCAATGTCGATCTCGTTCTTGGCGTTTTTCAACGCCTCTTCGGCCGCGGCCTTGGCTGCGTTGGCTTTCTCTTCGTCCAGGTCCTTGCCGCGGATGGCCGTGTCAGACAACACGGTCACGCAGTGGGGCTGCACTTCGAGAATGCCACCGGCCACGAACACAAACTCTTCGCTGCCATCGGCCTTTTCAATGCGCACCGAGCCAGGCTTGATACGCGTGATCAGGGGCGTGTGGCGGGGCTTGATGCCCAGCTCGCCAGCCTCACCGGGAAGCGCCACGAAGACGGCTTCACCGGAGAAGATGGACTCTTCTGCACTGACCACATCAACGTGGATGGTGTTCATTGTTTAGACCTTCTTGGCTTTTTCGAAGGCTTCGTCGATGGTGCCGACCATGTAGAACGCTTGTTCTGGCAGGTGATCGCATTCGCCGCCCACAATCATCTTGAAGCCACGGATGGTTTCAGACAAAGGAACGTACTTGCCGGGAGAGCCGGTGAACACTTCAGCCACGTGGAAAGGCTGGCTCAGGAAACGCTGGATCTTGCGGGCACGTGCCACAGCCAGTTTGTCTTCAGGGGCCAAGTCATCCATACCCATGATGGCGATGATGTCGCGCAGTTCGCGGTAGCGCTGCAGTGTGCCTTGCACCGCACGGGCGGTGTTGTAGTGGTCGTCGCCCACCACCAGCGGATCCAGCTGGCGGCTGGTGGAGTCCAGAGGATCCACCGCAGGGTAGATACCCAGCGAAGCGATGTCACGGGACAACACCACGGTGGAATCCAAGTGAGCGAAGGTCGTGGCAGGCGAAGGATCGGTCAAGTCATCCGCTGGCACGTACACGGCCTGGATGGAAGTGATCGAGCCCACCTTGGTGGACGTAATACGCTCTTGCAGACGGCCCATTTCTTCGGCCAGTGTGGGCTGGTAGCCCACGGCGGAAGGCATACGGCCCAACAGCGCCGACACTTCGGTACCGGCCAATGTGTAGCGGTAGATGTTGTCCACGAAGAACAACACGTCTTTGCCTTCGTCCCGGAAGGATTCCGCAATGGTCAGACCGGTCAGAGCCACGCGCAGACGGTTGCCTGGGGGTTCGTTCATCTGACCGTACACCATCGCCACTTTAGACTCGGGCAGGTCTTCGAGGTTCACCACGCCGGAATCGGCCATCTCGTGGTAGAAGTCGTTACCTTCACGGGTACGCTCACCCACACCAGCGAACACGGACAAACCGCTGTGCGCCTTGGCGATGTTGTTGATCAGTTCCATCATGTTCACGGTCTTGCCCACACCGGCACCACCGAACAGACCCACCTTGCCGCCCTTGGCGAACGGGCAGACCAAGTCAATCACCTTGATGCCGGTTTCCAGCAGCTCTTGCGAAGGGCTCAGTTCGTCGTAGGACGGGGCCTTGCGGTGAATAGACGCAGTGTGCTCTTGGCTCACGGGACCACGTTCGTCGATGGGCGCACCCAACACGTCCATGATGCGGCCTAGTGTGGCTTTGCCCACGGGCACAGTGATTTGTGCGCCAGTGTTGTACACCACCAGACCGCGACGCAGGCCGTCAGACGAACCCAGCGCAATGGTACGCACCACGCCGTCGCCTAGCTGCTGCTGCACTTCGAGAGTCAGCGGAGAGCCTTCCATCTTGAGCGCGTCGTACACACGGGGCATGCGGTCACGTGGAAATTCCACGTCCACCACAGCGCCGATACATTGAACAATTTTTCCTTGGGCTTGCATTTTTCGCTCCAATAATTTTGAATTCGCTTAGCCGCTGATGGCAGCTGCACCGGACACGATTTCAGACAGCTCTTTGGTAATTGCAGCCTGACGGGTCTTGTTGTAAACGAGCTTGAGCTCGGCAATGACGTTACCGGCATTGTCTGTGGCGGCCTTCATGGCCACCATGCGTGCAGCGTGTTCAGACGCCATGTTTTCGGCCAAAGCCTGGAACACCAGAGCCTCTACGTAACGCACGAGCAACTCGTCGATGACGGTTTGCGCGTCCGGCTCGTAGATGTAATCCCAAGCGTGGCTGCCGCCATCGGCCTTGCTGTCGGCTGCCATTTGGTCAGCAGACAGTGGCAGCAACTGCTCAACCACCGGGTCCTGCTTCATGGTGCTGACAAACTTGTTGTAGCAGACATGCACCGCACTGATCTCACCCGCCACATACGCGTCGATCAACACCTTGACAGGCCCAATGAGCTTATCCAGGTGAGGACGGTCGCCCAAGTGAGTCACGTGGGACACGACTTGCGCACCCACACGGTTCAAGAAGCCCAGACCCTTGCTGCCGATGGCAACCGCCTTGGCGGTCTTGCCGGCCGCCTGCGTATCACGCAGTTTGCCGGTGACCTGGCGCAGCAGGTTGGTATTGAGACCGCCACACAGGCCCTTGTCCGTGGTCACCACAATCAGACCCACCGCTTTCGCGTCGTTGGTCTTCATGAAGCTGTGCACGTACTCGGGGTTGGCCTGTCCCAGATTCGTCGCAATGTCCCGGATCTTCGTGCTGTAAGGCCGGGCAGCGCGCATACGCTCCTGCGCCTTGCGCATCTTGGAGACCGAGATCATTTCCATGGCCTTGGTGATCTTCTTGGTGTTTTCCACCGATTTGATCTTGGTGCGTAGTTCCTTACCTGCTGCCATCAATGGCTCCTTGTGATCAGGTGGAAATCAAGCAAAGGTTTTCTTGAACGCGGCCACAGCAGCAGTCAATTCAGCCTCGGCATCCTTGTCGAGCGCCTTGGTGTCTTCCACCTTGGCCAACAGGGCTGCGTGCTTGTCCTTGAGGTAGGCATGAAGGCCGTGCTCGAAAGCCAGGATCTTCTTGACTTCCACGTCGTCCATGAAGCCCTTGTTCACTGCGAACAGCGAAGCGCTCATGATGCTGATGGACTGGGGGCTGTATTGCTTTTGCTTGAGCAGTTCGGTCACTCGGGCACCGCGGTCCAGCTGCTTGCGGGTGGCTTCGTCCAGGTCGGAAGCGAACTGCGCGAACGCAGCCAGTTCACGGTATTGGGCCAAGTCGTTACGGATACCGCCGGACTGGCCCTTGACCACTTTGGTCTGCGCAGCAGAACCCACGCGGGACACCGAGATACCGGCGTTGATCGCGGGGCGAACGCCAGCGTTGAACAACGAGGTTTCCAGGAAGATCTGACCGTCGGTGATCGAGATCACGTTGGTAGGCACGAAAGCGGACACGTCACCGGCTTGGGTTTCGATGATAGGCAGAGCGGTCAAAGAACCGGTCTTGCCCTTCACGGCGCCCTTGGTGAAAGCTTCCACGTACTCGGCGTTCACGCGTGCTGCGCGTTCCAGCAAACGGCTGTGGAGATAAAACACGTCGCCGGGGTAGGCTTCGCGACCGGGTGGACGGCGCAGCAGCAGGGACACTTGGCGGTAGGCCACGGCTTGCTTGGACAGGTCGTCATACACGATCAGGGCGTCTTCGCCGCGGTCGCGGAAGTACTCACCCATGGTGCAACCGGAGTACGCAGACACGTACTGCATGGCAGCAGATTCAGAAGCGGAGGCAGCCACCACGATGGTGTATTCCATGGCGCCAGCTTGTTCCAGCGCGCGCACCACGTTTTTGATCGA
Organism: Rhodoferax sp. XS2R6; assembly: GCF_056521365.1. Taxonomy (NCBI): domain Bacteria; kingdom Pseudomonadati; phylum Pseudomonadota; class Betaproteobacteria; order Burkholderiales; family Comamonadaceae; genus Rhodoferax; species Rhodoferax sp. XS2R6. The sequence continues at coordinate 131,971 of NZ_JBWMAY010000006.1, forward strand.
AGAAGCCTTTTGGCCGATCGCAACGTAAACGCAGGTCATGTTCTGACCCTTCTGGTTGATGATGGCGTCGATGGCCACGGCAGTCTTGCCGGTCTGGCGGTCGCCAATGATCAATTCGCGCTGGCCGCGGCCGACGGGAACCATGGAGTCGATGGACTTCAGGCCGGTCTGCATGGGCTGATCCACGGATTTACGGGCGATCACACCAGGTGCCACCTTTTCAATCACGTCGGTCATTTTGGCGTTGATGGGGCCTTTGCCGTCGATGGGCTGACCCAGGGCGTTGACCACACGGCCTTTGAGCTCGGGGCCCACGGGCACTTCCAGAATGCGGCCGGTGCACTTGACCGTGTCGCCTTCAGAGATGTGCTCGTACTCACCCAAGATCACGGAACCGACCGAGTCACGCTCAAGGTTCAGTGCCAGACCGTAGGTGGGCAGGCCGTCGGAGCCAGCGGGGAATTCCAGCATTTCGCCTTGCATCACGTCAGACAGACCGTGGATGCGGCAGATACCGTCCGTCACCGACACCACGGTGCCTTGGTTACGGATGTCAGTGCTGGCGGACAGGCCGTCGATACGGCTCTTGATCAATTCAGAAATTTCTGCGGGATTGAGTTGCATGACTCTTTCCTTCTTTCTTTAGTTGGGCTTCACAACAAGGGGCTTGCGCCTCAAGCAGTGAGAGCCACTTTCATTTGTTCCAGACGGGCCTTGACGGAGGTGTCAAGCACTTCGTCACCCACCACCACGCGAATACCGCCGATCAGATCGGCGTCGAGCGCAACGGACACATTGAGCTTGCGGCCAAAACGCTTTTCGAGCGAAGCAGCCACATCCGACAATGCCTGCGCATCGATCGGAAAGGCGCTGTACACCACAGCATCAGAGAGTCCGCTTTGCGCATTTTTCAGTGCGCGGAACTGGGCTGCAATTTCAGGCAGGGCTTCCAGGCGGCCGTTGTCGATCACGGTGCGCAGAAAGTTCTTGCCTTGCTCCGACAGCGCAGCCTTGATCACGCCAGTGACCAAGTCGTAGACCTGGGCTTGGGTGATTTGGGGGTTGCTGGCGAACTGCTGCAATTGGCCGTCTTGGGCAATTGCAGCCAGCTCGTCCAGCCACCCGGCTGCACCGTTCAAGTCCGCTTTGGCGGCCTGGAACAGGGCTTCGGCGTAAGGCCTGGCAATGGTGGCAAGTTCAGCCATGGTCTTCCCTTACAGCTCAGTCTTCAGACGAGACAGCAAGTCGGCATGCACACCGGCATTGACTTCCTTGCGCAGGATCTGCTCAGCGCCTTTAACGGCGAGGGCGGCGACCTGTTCGCGCAATGCTTCACGGGCCTTCACGGACTGCTGCTCGGCTTCTGCCTTGGCAGCCGCAATGATGCGGTTGCCTTCTTCGGTGGCGCGGGCCTTGGCTTCTTCCACAATGGCCTGTCCACGACGCTCGGCATCAGCCAGGCGACCTGCGGTTTCATTCTTGGAGGATGCCAGTTCGGCTTCCACGCGCTTGTTGGCAGACGCCAGTTCGGCCTTGGCCTTGTCGGCGGCGGCAAGGCCGTCGGCGATCTTCTGTGCCCGCTCGTCCAGCGCTTTCGTGATCGGGGGCCACACGAATTTCATCGTGAACCACACCAGGATCGCAAAAACGATAGCCTGCAGGAACAGGGTTGCGTTGATGTTCACGGTTTGATTCCTTCTCTAACGTGAAGGGCCGTTTTTTAGCGCAGAACGAAGGGGTTGGCGAATGCGAACAGCAGAGCGATAGCAACACCGATCAGGAACGCAGCGTCAATCAGACCGGCCAAGATGAACATCTTGGTTTGCAGTTCGTTCATCAGCTCGGGTTGACGTGCAGAAGATTCGAGGAACTTGCCACCCATCAGCGCGATGCCGATGGAAGCGCCGATAGCGCCCAGACCAACGATGATGCCGCAAGCCAATGCCACGAGGCCGAGAATGTTTTCCATGAGAAGCTCCTAAAAGTTAGTGGAAAAAGAAAAACGAAAACAAAGAAACGAAACAGTTACATCAATGTGCGTCGTGCGCTTGACCGGTGTAGATCAGCGTCAACATCATAAAGATGAAGGCTTGCAAAGTGATCACCAGAATGTGGAACAGGGTCCACACGGTTCCGGCAATGACATGGCCAACAGCCAAGCCAACACCTGTTGCGGACAGTGCCCAGCCGCCGCCCATCAGGGCGATCAACATAAACACCAACTCACCTGCAAACATATTGCCAAACAACCGCATGCCGTGGGACACGGTCTTGGCAAGGTATTCAATCATCTGCATCAGGAAGTTCACAGGGTACAGGGCCCAGTGGTCACCAAACGGTGCAGCAATCAGTTCATGCGCCCAGCCGCCCAAACCTTTGATCTTGATGTTGTAGAACACACAGATCAACAGCACCGAGCAAGACAGGCCCAAGGTGGTGGAAAGGTCAGCAGTCGGCACTACACGCATGTAGTCTTTGAAACCCATGGCAGGGCCGGCGGTGTGCCAGATCTGGGGAATCAGATCCACTGGCAGCATGTCCATGGCGTTCATCAGGAAAATCCAGACAAACACGGTCAGCGCCAAGGGGGAAATCAGCTTGCGGCTCTTGGCGTTGTGGATCACACCCTTGGCTTGGTTCTCCACCATCTCGGACAAAATTTCCACGGCGGCTTGGAAGCGACCGGGTACGCCGGAGGTGGCTTTGCGCGCAGCGCTCCACAGCACAAAACAACCAATCACACCCAAAATCACCGAGAACAGCACCGAGTCAAAATTAAACAGGCTGAAATCAACAATACTGGTTTGCTTCACGCTCTGAAAGGAAAAATCCTTCTGCAGGTGTTGCAAGTGGTGCTGGATGTATTCACCAGCGGAGGGGGCATGTGTTCCAGTGTTTTCTACAGACATAGGTCACCAAATATCAATTCGAACCGTTGAGACTTCGGCGCCGCGAGTGCAACCACGCGGCCACCCAATACACCTTCATCGTCACCACAAAGCCGGCCACCAAGGCCAACCAGTTGAGCGGAGAGACCACCTTGGGTGCCGCCAACAACATGGCAACGGTCAAGGCAACTTTCACCGACTCCCAAATCACAAACCCCAGCATGGCTGCTCCAGGCTGAGCCACTGCACGCTGACGCTGCAGCCCCCGCACCATCAGTGCCGCGGGGAAAACCACCGCCAGGGCGCCGTAGGCTGCAGAAATGCCTGCCACTTTGCCAGCCCATACACCGGCAACCAAGGCCAGCACCACGCCAGCGACCAATTGCCACACAATGACCCACCAGGGGGAAATTGCGGGATGGGCGCTGCGCCACTGCCGGGCTTCTTCTGCCGTCATGGGCTTGAACTCTGCATCAAAGACCCCATCTGGGTTCTCTGCGTCAGTGGGCGAATAAGGCTGAGGCGCGATTGTCATGAATGAAAATTACGCTCAGGTTACTGCCGGTGTTCAATGCACAGCCCACGATTATACGTAGAAACCCGGCACTGCCTAGCACTTCCCGCTTTGGGTGCACGCCCTAACCACCCCACAGCGATAATTGGAAGCAGCATTCCCTCTCCAGAAGACAACCGTATGACCACCCCCACCCCGCCGGCTGAATCGCTGATCGAATACCCCTCGCAGTTCCCCATCAAGGTCATGGGTCACAAGGTGGAAGGGCTGGTGCACGCGATCTCGGTCATTGCCAAACAGTTCGACCCGGCGTTTGACGCCTCCACCATCGAACTGCGTGAAAGCAAAGGTGGCAACTACCTGGGCGTGACCATCACCATCACCGCCACCAGCCGCGAACAGCTCGACGAGCTGTACCGCACGCTGTCCACCCACCCCATGGTCAAAGTGGTGTTATGACCCCCACGCTCCGCCGCTGCGCGGGTCGCTGCCCCCCAAGGGGGCTAATTTTTCTTGGGGCGGCCCTGCGAAAAATTGCACTCACACCCAGCCATGGAACTTAAGCAGCTCGGCCGCGTGGACTACCTGCCCACCTACGCGGCGATGCAGGCATTTACCAACGAAAGAGCTGTCGGGCCCTCGTCCACTGTGCGCGACCAGCTATGGATTTGTGCGCATCCGCCAGTCTTCACTCAGGGCCTGGCGGGCAAGCCGGAACACATTTTTAACCCCGCAGACATTCCCGTGGTGGCCACCAACCGGGGCGGCCAGGTCACCTACCACGGCCCCGGCCAGGTGGTGGGCTACCCGCTGATCGACCTCAAACGTGCGGGTTATTTCGTCAAGGAATATGTCTACCGCATCGAGGAAGCCGTCATCAAGACGCTGTTCCACTTCGGCGTGACCGGCCACCGCGTGGCGGGCGCACCCGGCATTTATGTGCGGCTGGACGACCCCACGGGCCACGCCCCGCTGGCGCAGCGCCCCCAGCAGGGGGCTGCCAGTCACGCCGATCCGGACTTCACCGGGCTGGGCAAGATTGCCGCCCTGGGCATCAAGGTCAGCCGCAACTGCACCTACCACGGCGTGGCGCTCAATGTGGCCATGGACCTGGAACCCTTCTCGCGTATCAACCCTTGCGGCTACGCCCGGCTGCAAACTGTGGATCTTTCTACAATCGGGGTCTCTGTTGGCTGGGCTGATGCCGCCGACGTGTTGGGCCACAAGCTCGCAACCTACCTGGCGCCCTGACCGCGCCCCCCGCCCCATGAGCCATAGCGAAGACACCACCATCCAGCCCCCCACCAACGCAACCGTGCGCGACGTGCAGTCGCTGGATGCCTACAAAGCTACCGACAAGCAGAAGGCTGCGGCCAAGCTATCGCGCATTCCGGTCAAAGTGGTGCAGGGTGAAGTGCTGAAGAAGCCGGACTGGATCCGCGTCAAGGCCGGCAGCCCCAGCACTCGCTTCTACGAAATCAAGGATGTGCTGCGCGCCAACAAACTGGTGACCGTGTGTGAAGAAGCCAGCTGCCCCAATATCGGTGAATGCTTTGGCAAAGGCACAGCCACCTTCATGATCATGGGCGACAAGTGCACGCGCCGCTGCCCCTTCTGCGACGTGGGCCACGGCCGCCCGGACCCGCTGGACGTGAACGAGCCCGACAACCTGGCCAAGACCATTGCCCAGCTCAAGCTCAACTACGTGGTGATCACCAGCGTGGACCGCGACGACCTGCGCGACGGCGGCGCTGGCCACTTTGTGGAATGCATCCGCAAGACCCGTGAGTTGTCGCCCAAGACGCAGATCGAGGTGCTGGTGCCCGACTTCCGGGGCCGCGACGACCGTGCGCTGGAAATCCTGAAGGCCGCCCCCCCCGACGTGATGAACCACAACCTGGAAACCATCCCCCGCCTCTACAAAGAAGCGCGCCCGGGATCGGACTACCAGTTCAGTCTGAACCTGCTGAAGAAGTTCAAGGCCCTGTTCCCCGACGTGCCGACCAAGAGTGGCCTGATGGTCGGCCTGGGCGAAACCGACGAAGAGATTCTGGACACCATGCGCGACATGCGCGCCCACAACATCGAGATGCTGACCATCGGCCAGTACCTCGCACCCAGCACCAGCCACCTGCCGGTGCGTCGTTATGTGCACCCCGACACCTTCAAGATGTTCGAGGAAGAGGCCTACAAGATGGGCTTCAAACACGCCGCAGTGGGCGCCATGGTCCGCTCCAGCTACCACGCTGATGTGCAAGCCGGCCACGCAATGAATACCCCAGCGGCCTGAACACGCAAATTGCTATCAATTAAATAGCTGCCAGCGCACATCTGATGTGAGCTAGCAGCTATTTTTGCGTCAAGGCTTGGCGTAGCCGCCCTCGACCCAGGCGAGCGCGCTGGCTCGGTTTAGCTTGAACCCTGGCGAAACCCGCACCTGCGCCAGCAAGTCATCCCCCGCATCCCGGGCGCTGAGCATCGCGCTCGGATTGTCTTCGTCCGGTTCAATGTCCAGAAACACCGTGACTCGCCCTAAGGCAGCCCCAACCTCGATACTTTGATGCAGGCTGGCATGCAGCTGCTGCTCGCTGCGACGCACAAACTCCCGGGCGGTTTTCACCAGCGTCAGAAAAGCACTCTGGTCTAGCGGCTTGGGGTTCTTTTTGTCGCGCCCCATGGTCCAGGGCCCCACCAGTGCCGGCTCCGAGGCGCCATCTGCCGTCATGGCCACCGCCCAGCCATCATCGTCTTCGTTTTTCACCACGCGGGCCGTCCAGCCGTCGCTGATCCACAGGCGTGGCTCCTGGGTTTTCATGTCGGATTCGTTCAAGTTCATGGCGTGGAGTATGCAGTGATACGGACTTGCGCTCTGCGCAGCACGCCCACGATGGTGCACCGCCGCAATGCGCCATTTTGGACACGCGCACGACAAAAGTGCGATGTCGGATTTGGACAAATGCCCGTCTTTCAGGCGCAAGGTTTTATTGACCTGAAGCAAAACAATAGCGCCAAGACAGTTTCCCTGGACCACCACAAACTTCATGCGCGGCCAACACTACTCCCTCTGGAGCCTGCTCAAGCACGGTTTCAAAAACCACACCACCTGGGAACCCGCTTGGGAACGGGTGGCCTTGAAGCCGTCGTATGACGTGGTCATCGTGGGCGGCGGCGGGCACGGCCTGGCCACGGCCTATTACCTCGCCAAGAACCATCCCGGCATTGGCAAGATCGCCGTGCTGGAAAAAGGCTACCTGGGCGGCGGCAACACCGCCCGCAACACCACCATCGTGCGCTCCAACTACCTGTGGGATGACGCCGCAGCGATTTACGAACATTCCCTCAAGCTGTGGGAAAGCCTGACCGAAGACCTGAACTTCAACGTCATGTTTAGCCAGCGCGGCGTGTTCAACCTGGGCCACACCCTGCAGGACATGCGCGACATCGAACGCCGCGTGAACGCCAACGCGCTGCAGGGCATTGACGCCCATGTGCTCAACGCCAAAGAAGTGCAAGAAAAAATCCCCCAGCTCGATTGCAGCGCCAGCCGCCGCTACCCCGTGCTGGGCGCCAGCTGGCAACCCCGTGCCGGTGTGGCCCACCACGATGCCGTGGCCCGCGGTTTTGCCCGCGCCGCCAGCCGCTTGGGTGTGGACCTGATCGAGGGCTGCGAAGTCAGCGGCATGGACATCGAGGCCGGCCAGATTCGCGGCTTGCAAACCAACCTGGGGTATGTGAAAGCGGGCCGCGTGGGCTGTGTAGCCGCCGGCCACTCCTCGGTGCTGGCCAAGATGGCCGGGCTGCGCATGCCGCTGGAGAGCCACCCGCTGCAAGCCTTTGTGTCCGAATCCATGCAGCGCGTGATCGACACCGTCATCATGTCCAACGCCGTGCACGGCTACCTGAGCCAGTCCGACAAGGGCGAGCTGGTCATCGGCGCCGGCATCGACAGCTACCTGGGCTACGGCCAGCGCGGCAGCCCCCATGTCATCGAGCACACGGCGGCGGCCATCATTGAAATGTTCCCGCAGTTCTCCCGCGTGCGTATGAACCGCCAATGGGGCGGCATTGTGGACGTGACGCCCGACGCCTGCCCCATCATTTCCAAGACCGCCGTGCAAGGCCTGTTTTTCAACTGCGGCTGGGGCACCGGTGGCTTCAAGGCCACGCCCGGCTCCGGCCATGTGTTCGCCGACATGCTGGCCCAGGGCGAGGCCAATGCGCTCTCCAGAGCCTTCTCGGTGGACCGCTTCCACACCGGCCACCTCATTGACGAACACGGCGCTGCCGGCGTTGCCCACTAATCCTCAGGACCACCATGTTTCTAATGCATTGCCCCCACTGCGGCGAATTGCGGGACGAAGAAGAGTTCAGCTACGCCGGTGAAGCCTATATCCCCCGCCCCGCCCAGCCCGAAGCGGTGGACGACGCCACCTGGGGCGACTACGTGTTCTTCCGCAAAAATACCAAAGGCTGGTTCTGGGAGCAGTGGCAACACACGGCGGCATGCCGCAAGGTGTTGGCCGTGAAGCGCAACACCGCGACCTACGAAATCGCCGGCACCTGGACCCTGGCCGAGGCCAAGCCCCTGTACCTGACCGACCTGGAACGCGAGGTGAAGGCATGAGCGGCACCCGCGTCTCCCTGGCTGGCACGCGCATCGACACCGCGCAGACCCTCCGCTTCAGTTTCAACGGCCGCGACTACACCGGCCACCCCGGCGACACACTCGCCTCCGCCCTGCTCGCCAACGGCGTGCGCCGCATGGCGCGCAGCTTCAAGTACGGCCGCCCCCGCGGCATCATCGGCGCCGGCGCAGAAGAACCTAACGCCCTGGTGCAACTGGGCACCGGCGCACTCACCGTGCCCAACATCAAGGCCACCCAGGCCGAGCTGTACGACGGGCTGGTGGCCAACCCCACCTCCGGCTGGCCGTCGCTGGATTTCGACCTGAAGTCGGTGCTGGGCCAGGGCTCGCGCTTCATGCCCGCCGGCTTTTACAGCAAGACCTTCAAGTGGCCGCGCAAGCTCTGGCCGCTGTATGAAACTGTGATCCGCAAGTTCGCAGGCTTTGGCAGCGCGCCTACCGAGGCCGACCCCGAGCGCTACGACCACCTGCACCACCATGCCGATGTGCTGGTGGTGGGCGGCGGTGCCTGCGGCCTGCTCGCCGCCTTGCAAGCCGGCCAAGCCGGACTCAGAACCCTACTGCTGGATGAGCAAAATGAACTGGGCGGCTGGCTGCTGTCTGACACCACCGCACAGATTGACGGGCGCAACAGCGAAGCCTATATCCGCGCGGTGCAGGCCGCGTTGCAGGACATGCCGCATGTGACGGTGCTGACCCGCACCACCGCATTTGGTATGTACGAACAAAACCTGGTGCAAGCCGTGGAGCTGGTGCAAGACCACCTGGCCCCCACGCAACGCAATGCCGACATGCCCCGCCACCGGCTGCACAAGATCCGCGCCCACCATGTGGTGCTGGCCACGGGCGCCATCGAACGGCCTCTGGTGTTCGGCAACAACGACCTGCCCGGTGTGATGACGGTGTCCGCCGGCCAAACCTTCCTGCAACGCTACGGCGTGCTGGTGGGCAAGTCCATCGTGCTGTGCGGCACCAGCGACCTGGTGCATGACGCGGCGGAACTGCTGGCCAGCGCCGGTGCCAAGGTCACGGTGGCCGATGTGCGCCATGGCGCCAAGGCCCGCAGCCCGCGCTACACCGTGATGGCCGGCTACGGCATTGCCGAAGCCCTGGGCCGCGGCGAAGTAACCCGCGTGCGCCTGGTGCCCCTGCATGCCGAGCGCGACGAAGCCGCCGGCCCCGGCACCACGCTGGCCTGCGATGCGGTGCTCAGCTCCGGCGGTCTGTCGCCCACGGTGCATTTGTTCTGCCACGACGGAGGCCGACCCGTGTGGGACGAATCCGTCGCCGCCTTTGTGGTGCCACGCACTGGCCGCAAGGGTGTGGCCTGCGTGGGCGCTGTCACCGGTACCTTCGAACTGACCGAGGCCTTGGCCCAAACCACCCAGGCCATGCAAAGTGTGCTGGCCACACTGGGCAAGCCCGCCACCTTGACCGTACCCGCCTGCCCCAGCCCCGTGCGCATGGCAGCCCGCCCCATGTTCCGCCTGCCCGATGGCAAAGCAGAGGGTGCTGGCGCCAAGGCCTTTGTGGACTACCAGAACGACGTTAGCGCGGCCGACATCGAGCTAGCAGTGCGCGAGAACTACCACTCCATTGAACACGTCAAACGCTACACCGCGCTGGGCTTTGGCACCGACCAGGGCAAGCTCTCCAACGTGAACGGTTTTGTCATCACGGCCCGCGCGCTCAAGCGTCCTGTGTCCGAGGTCGGCACCACCACCTACCGCCCCGCCTACACCCCCGTAAGCCTGGGCGCCCTGGCCGGCACCATGCGCGAAGAGTGTTTTGACCCCAGCCGTTACACCGCCATCCATGCATCACACGTGGCGCGCCAGGCGGCCCTGGAGCCCGTGGGCCAATGGCTGCGCCCCTGGTACTTCCCCAAGCCCGGCGAAGACATGCATGCGGCGGTCAACCGCGAATGCCTGGCCGCCCGTAACGGCGTAGCGGTGATGGATGCCTCCACCCTGGGCAAGATCCAGATCGACGGGCCGGATGCACGCGAATTTCTGAACCGCATCTATTCCAACGCCTGGAGCCAGCTGGCCGTGGGCAAGTGCCGTTACGGCCTGATGCTGGATGAAAACGGCATGGTGATGGACGACGGCGTGACGGCCTGCATCGAACAAAACCAGTTCTACATGACCACCACCACCGGCGGTGCCGCCCGCGTGCTGAACTGGCTGGAGCGCTGGCACCAAACCGAATGGCCAGACCTCAAGGTGTGGATTACCTCGGTCACCGACCACTGGTCCACCGTGGCCCTGGTGGGCCCCAAGGCCCGCGCCGTGTTGGCCAAGCTGTGCCCGGACATCGACCTGTCGCCCGAGAACTTCAAGTTCATGGACTGGCGCGCTGGCACCGTCTGTGGTCTGCCCGCCCGCGTGTTCCGCATCAGCTTCTCCGGCGAAGTGTCTTACGAGCTGAACGTCGAGTCCGGCTACGGCCAGGCCCTGTGGGAGGCCGTGATGGCCGCGGGTGCCGAGTTCGACATCACCCCCTACGGCACCGAGACCATGCACGTGCTGCGCGCCGAGAAGGGGTTCATCATCGTCGGCCAGGACACCGATGGCTCCATGAGCCCGCTGGACCTGGACATGGCCTGGGCCGTGGGCATGAAGAAGCCCTTCAGCTTCCTGGGCAAGCGCTCGCTGGCGCGCAGCGACACCGCCCGCGCCGGGCGCAAGCAACTGGTCGGCCTGCTGCCCGAAGACCCGCACGTCGTGCTTATCGAGGGCGCACAAATCATGGAAAGTGCCGTAGCGCAACCCGGTGCCAACAACCGGATGCTGGGCCATGTGACCTCCAGCTACTACAGCGCCTTCCTGGGCCGCTCCATCGCCATGGCGGTGGTGGCCGGTGGGTTGGAGCGCAAGGACCAGACCCTGCACGTGCATGCCCACGGCAAGGTCACACCGGTCAAGGTGTCGGGCAGCGTGTTTGTGGATGTGAAAGGTGATCGCCAAAATGTCTAAGCCCACCCTGCAATCCCCGCTGCACGCCTTCGGGCTCGATGCGCAAGCGGTGCCGCCTTCAGCCTTGAACCGGGTGGTCTTCAGCGAGCTGCCCCACCTGGGTTACATCGTGCTGCGCGGCAAGGCCGACGACCAAGCCTTCGTGCAAGGCGTCACATCCGTACTCGGGCACAGCGTTCCGGTACAGCCGCGCCAGGTGCTGCAGACTTCCGAGGGTCCGGTGCTTTGGCTCTCGCCCGACGAGTGGCTGCTGGTCTGCCCCCGCAGTCGGCGCGACGCGGTATTGGCTGCGCTGACGGTCGCCCTGCAAGAGGTGTTCGCCCAGGTGGTGGACAACAGCGGTGGCTTCACCACCCTGCGCCTGGCAGGCCCCGAGCACCAGACCCTGCTGCGCCAACTTGGTCCTTACGACTTCGAGAGCCAGGCCATCGGCACACTGGCCAGCACCGTGATGTCCAAGACCTCCGTCAACGTGGTGCGTACCGATGCCACCGGCGTACTGCTGGTGTTCCGCCGCAGCTTTGCGGACTATCTGTGGCGCCTGATCGAACGCACGGCCAAGCCCTACCACCCCTGCATCGCCGCACCGGCCGCGGTGGCCGATCCGGTGTTCACCCCCCTGCTCAACGCATAAGAACGAGACACACCCATGAACCACTTTTTCTCCACCGGAGTCGCTGAGGCAGACCCTGCCGTCTCCATCGCCATGGACCACGAACTGCAACGCCAGCGTGACCAGATCGAACTCATCGCCTCCGAGAACATCGTCTCCCAGGCGGTGCTGGAAGCCCAGGGCTCGGTACTGACCAACAAGTACGCCGAAGGCTACCCCGGAAAACGCTACTACGGCGGCTGCGAGCATGTCGACGTGGTGGAGGCGCTGGCCATTGAGCGCCTGTGCAAGCTGTTCGGCTCGGAATTTGCGAATGTGCAACCCCACTCGGGCGCGCAGGCCAACACCGCCGTGATGCTGGCCCTGCTGCAACCCGGCGACACGGTGCTGGGCATGGCCCTGTCCGCCGGCGGCCACCTGACCCACGGCGCCAAGCCCGCGCTCTCGGGCAAATGGTTCAAGGCCGTGCAGTACGGCGTGCGCCGTGCTGACTCGCTGATCGACTACGACGAAGTCGAAGCCCTGGCGGTCGAACACAAACCCAAACTCATCATCGCGGGCTTCTCGGCCTACCCACGCACCATCGACTGGGCCCGTTTCCGCGCGATTGCCGACAAGGTGGGCGCGTTGCTGATGGTGGACATGGCCCACGTGGCCGGTCTGGTCGCCACCGGCGTCTACCCCAGCCCGGTGCCCCATGCCCATGTCACCACCTCCACCACCCACAAGACCCTGCGCGGCCCACGCGGCGGTGTGATCCTGACCAACGACGCCGAGATCGCCAAGAAGATCAATTCCGCCGTATTCCCCGGCGCCCAGGGTGGCCCACTGATGCACGTGATTGCCGCCAAGGCCGTGGCCTTTGGCGAAGCGCTGCAACCGTCCTTCAAGGCCTACACCGAGCAAGTTGTGGCCAACGCCAAGGCCTTGGGTGCCGTGCTCAAGGCCGGTGGCCTGGACCTGGTCACCGGTGGCACCGACAACCACCTGCTGCTGGTCGACCTGCGCCCCCTGGGCCTGAAGGGCAACACCACCGAAGTAGCGCTGGAACGTGCCGGCATCACCTGCAACAAGAACGGCATTCCGTTTGACGACGAAAAACCCACCATCACCTCCGGCATCCGCGTCGGCACCGCTGCCGGTACCACGCGTGGTTTCGGTGTGGTCGAGTTCGAAGAAGTGGGCCGCCTGATGCTGGAAGTCTTCAACAGCCTGAAGACCAAACCGGAAGGCGATGCCGCCCTGGAGGCCTCGGTCTATACCCGCGTCAAAGCGCTGACGGCCCGTTTTCCTCTTTACGCATAAAGGACACGCACCATGAGCACCCTGCACCAAGACTCCATCGTCATCGACGGTCTCATCATTGCCAAGTTGGACCGCAGCGTCTTTGAAGATATGAAAAAGGGCGGCCTGGCCGCCGCCAACTGCACCGTCTCGGTGTGGGACGACTTTCCCAAGACGGTGGACAACATCGCCCAGCTCAAACAGCTGATACGCGACAACAGCGACCTCGTGACCCTGGCGCGCAACACGGCGGACATCGTCCAAGCCAAGGCCGAAGGCAAGACCGGCATCATCCTGGGCTTCCAGAACGCCCATGCCTTTGAGGACAACCTCGGCTACATCGAAGCCTTCCACGACATAGGAGTGCGCGTGGTCCAGCTTTGCTACAACACGCAGAACCTCGTGGGTACCGGCTGCTATGAGCGCGACGGCGGACTTTCCGGCTATGGCCGCGAGGTCATTGCAGAGATGAACCGCGTCGGCATCATGGTCGACCTGTCGCACGTGGGCAGCAAGACCTCGGAAGAAGCGATCCTGGCCTCCACCAAACCCGTGGCCTACACCCACTGCCTGCCCCTGGGCCTGAAGGACCACCCGCGCAACAAGAGCGACGCAGAGCTGAAATTCATTGCCGACCACGGTGGCTTCATCGGCGTGACCATGTTCTCGCCCTTCCTCAAGCGCGGCAATGACTCGACCGTGCACGACTATGTCGAGGCGATCGACTATGTCATCAACATCGTGGGCGAAGACTGCGTGGGCCTGGGCTCCGACTTCACCCAAGGCCACGGCCATGAGTTCTTCGAGATGCTGACGCATGACAAAGGCCGCTGGCGCCGCCTGACCCACTTCGGCAAGGTGATCAACCCCGAAGGCATTCGCACCATTGGCGACTTTCCCAACCTGACGGCCACGATGCAGCAATCCGGCTGGTCCGATGCCCGCATCACCAAGGTGCTGGGCGCCAACTGGATGAAGTTCTTCGGCCAGGTCTGGGGCCGCTAAACCCCCGACCACCCCGGCACAACCCCATCTCCCGTTCCGCTTCCGTTCTTCCCATCCACCCTCCACCAGGAGTTAGCCGCTATGACCGTTTCGTTTTCCCCTCGCAAACGCCGTGAGTTCCTCACCCAGACCCTGGGCCTGTCCGCCCTGGCCATGTCCGGTGGTGCTGCCCTCGCGCAGGCCAAACCCACCCTGAAAATCGGCTTTGTCGATGGATGGTCCGACAGCGTGGCCACCACCAACCTGGCAGCGGCCATCATGCGCAGCAAGCTGGGCGTGAATGTGGAACTGGTGCCCTTGGCGGCTGGCATCATGTGGCAAGGCGTGGCCCGTGGCGACATCGACATGACGCTCTCCGCCTGGTTGCCCGTCACCCACGAGGCCTACCTGACCAGCTTCAAGGACAAGGTGCAGATCGTCGGCGCCAACTACCCCGGCGCCAAGATCGGCCTCATCGTGCCCGACTACGTCAAAGCCACCAGCCTGGCCGACCTCAACACCTTCCGCGCTGACTTCGACAACCGCATCGTCGGCATCGATGCCGGCGCCGGCGTGATGAAGAAAACCGAAGAAGCCATCAAGGCCTATGGCCTGGAGATGCGCCTGCAGCCCAGCTCCGGCCCCGCCATGGCCGCCGAGCTGGACCGTGCCTACCGCGCCAAGAAGTCCATCGCCGTCACAGGCTGGATCCCGCACTGGATGTTCGCCAAGTACAAGCTGCGCTTCCTGGCCGACCCCAAGACCATTTACGGCGCAGAAGAACACGTGGACAGCGTCATCAACCCCGGCCTGAACACCAAGGCGCCTGCGGTGGTGGCCTTCCTGAAGAAATTCTCCTGGAAGCCTGAGGAAATCGGCGCCGTGATGCTGGCCGTGGAAGGTGGTGCCAAGCCAGCCGAAGCTGCTGAAAAGTGGATGAACGACAACGCAGCCCGCGTCTCCGGCTGGCTGTAAGACTGACGCGATTGAGGTAAGACCATGCACCCCCAACTCCCCATTAACGTTCACGCAGACACCGGTGTCTGGACCACTGACGGCTTGCCGATGATTTATGTGCCCCGGCACTTTTTCGTCAACAACCATGTGGAAACCGAAGCCGTGGTGGGTCGGGAGGTGTATGCGCCTGCGTTGTACAAAGCCGGCTACCGCTCAGCCTACTTCTGGTGCCAGAAGGAAGCCGCCACCCATGGCCTTTCCGGCATGGCAGTGTACGAGCACTACCTCAAGCGTCTGTCCCAGCGTGGTTGGGGCCTGTTCTCGTTCACATCGGCAGACGCCAGCACCGGCCACGCTACCGTGAAGCTGGAGCACTCGGTGTTTGTGCTGGCACAGGGCATTGCCGGTGTACCGGTCAACCACAGCAAGGTCTGCTACCTGTTTGCAGGATGGTTCTCGGGTGCCATGGACTGGGTGCTGGAAACCAGCGGCTCCAGCATCCGCACCACCAGCGAAGAAACCCAGTGTGCCGCCGAAGGCCACCCGCACTGCATTTTCACCGTCCGCCCCCTGTAACCCTACCTAGCCAGGCACCCCGCCATGCGTTACCCGCACTTGTTTGAGCCCATCCGTCTGAACCAGGTTCTGGTGCGCAACCGCATCGTCAGCACCGCGCATGCCGAGGTGTATGCCGAAGGCGGCCATGCGTCGGAGCGCTACATCCGCTACTACGAAGAAAAAGCCAAGGGCGGCGTGGGCCTGGCCATCTGCGGTGGCTCCAGCCCGGTATCGCGCGACAGCCCCTGGTCGTGGTGGAGCTCGATCAACCTGGCCAACAGCTCGGTAGTGGACTCCCTGGCCAAGCTGGCGGAAACCATGCACAAGCATGGCGCCAAGATCATGATCCAGGCCACCCACATGGGCCGGCGCAACGCATGGCATGGTTTTGACTGGCCGCACCTGGTCAGCCCCTCCGGCATCCGCGAGCCGGTGCACCGTGGCAATGCCAAGACCATCGAGATCGAAGAGATCCGCCGCATCGTGGCCGACTACGGCCGTGCCGCCAAGCGCGTGAAAGACGCGGGCCTGGACGGCATTGAAATCTCGGCTGCGCACCAGCAGCTGATTGACCAGTTCTGGAGCCCCCGCGTCAACCACCGCAGCGACGAATACGGCGGCAGTCTGGAAAACCGCATGCGCTTCGGCATGGAGGTGCTGCAGTCCATTCGCGAACAGGTGGGGGCCGACTTCTGCGTGGGCATGCGCATGTGCGGCGACGAATTCCATGAAGACGGCATCAGCCACGACATGGCCAAAGACATTGCCCAGGGCATGAGCGAGTCCGGCCTGATCGACTTCCTGAGCGTGGTCGGTTCCGGTGCCGACACCCACAACACCCTGGCCAACTGCATGCCACCGATGGCGCTGCCACCCGAGCCCTTTGTGCACCTGGCTGCCGGCATCAAGTCGGTGTCCAAAGTGCCGGTGATGCATGCCCAAAGCATCCGCGACGCCTCGCAAGCCGAGCGCATCCTGGCCACCGGCATGGTGGACATGGTGGGCATGACCCGGGCGCAGATCGCCGACCCGCACATGGTCATCAAGATCCGCGACGGCAAAGAAGACCAGATCAAACAATGCGTGGGCGCCAACTACTGCATCGACCGCCAGTACAACGGCCTGGATGTGCTCTGCGTGCAAAACGCCGCCACCAGCCGCGAGCAGACCATGCCCCATGTGATCGCCAAGACCACCGGCCCACGCCGCAAGGTGGTGGTGGTAGGCGCTGGCCCGGCCGGGCTGGAAGCGGCCCGCGTGGCGCGCGAGCGGGGCCACGACGTGGTGCTGTTCGAAAAAAACACGCTGGTGGGCGGACAGGTCAATCTGGCCGCCAAGCCACCCAAGCGCGAACAGATGGCCGGCATCATCCGCTGGTTTGACATGGAGACCGTGCGCCTGGGCGTGGACCGCCGCCTGGGTGTGGCGGCCACGGCCGAGATGATCCAGGCTGAAGCCCCCGACATCGTGGTGTTGGCCACCGGCGGCGTGCCCCACACCGGGCAAACGCCAGCCTGGGGCGCGGCCGAAGGCCTGTGCGTAAGTGGATGGGACATCCTGAGCGGTGCGGTGCAACCCGGCGAGAACGTGCTGGTGTACGACAGCATCAGCACCCACGCCGGCACCGGTGTGGCCGACTTCATTGCCGCACGCGGTAAGCAGGTCGAGATAGTCACCCCCGATGTGAAGGTGGCCGACGACACCGGCGGCACCACCTTCCCCATCTTCTACCGCCAGCTCTACGCCAACGGCGTCATCCAGACGCCCAACCACTGGCTGGAGAAGGTCTACCGCGAAGGCGACAAACTGATTGCGGTGCTGAAGAACGAATACACCGAAGTGCTGGAAGAGCGCGCCGTGGACCAGGTGGTGGTGGAAAACGGCATCTTGCCGAACGACGGTCTGTACTGGCAGCTCAAACCCCTGTCTCTGAACAAGGGGCAGACCGACCTGGACGCGTTGTTCGACGCACAGCCCCAACCGGCACTGAGCCAAGCCACCGGCAATGGTCAGTTCCTGCTGTACCGCGTAGGCGACTGCATTTCCATGCACAACATCCACGCCGCCATTTACGACGCGCTGCGTCTGTGCAAGGACTTCTGAGATGCTGCCCCAGCTCGTTAGCGCGGTTTTCTGGTTGGCAGTCCTGGCACTGGGCTGGGGCCTGGCGCGCCGCGCACTTGTATGGAAAAAAGGCCGCCAGGCCACGGTAGATCTGCGCGGACTGCTACAAATTCCGAAGCGTTATTTTGTCGACCTGCACGACGTGGTGGCCCGTGAGCCCTTCGTCGCTCGGGCCCACGTGGGGGTGGCCGGCGGCGCCATCCTCGCGCTAGCCCTAGTCGCCTTGAACTACGGCCTGGGGCTTTATCTTCGTGTGCTGGATGGCGCGCTGCTCTTCGCCGGTGTGCTGATGGTGGCGGGCGCCAGCGCCATGGCCTGGCGCCGCCGCGCAGCACCGCCCCGCCTCTCGCGCGGCCCCTGGAGCCGCCTGCCGTTCAGCCTGCTACTGTTTGCCGTGGCCGTCAGCCTCACCTCCGCCGTGGCCCTCACCGGCACCGCGCTCGCCCCCTGGCTGGCTGGCCTCATCAGCCTGGCGTTTGCTGCGGGTGCTGCCGAGCTGGCACTGGGCATCGGCTTGGGCGGCCCCATGAAACACGCGGTGGCCGGCTTGCTGCATCTGGGCTTGCACCCACGGCCAGAACGCTTTGGCACGCCGGCGGAAAAACGCTTTGCCACCGCCCTGCGCCCTCTCGCCTTGACGGCCGACGACATAGGCGTGGGCAAGCCCGCCGACTTTGCCTGGAACAAACTGCTGTCGTTTGATGCCTGCGTGCAATGCGGCAAGTGCGAGGCCGCCTGCCCGGCCTTCGCCGCGGGCCAGCCGCTCAACCCCAAGAAGCTGATCCAGGACCTGGTGGTGGGCATGAGTGGCACGTCGGATGCCGCCTACGCCGGCAGCCCCTACCCCGGCCAACCCGTCGGCCAGCATGGTGGCGCACCCCAGCTGCCCATCGTGGGTGGCCTGATCAGCAGCGACACCCTGTGGTCCTGCACCACCTGCCGCGCCTGTGTGCAGGAATGCCCCATGCTGATCGAGCATGTGGACAGCATCGTCGACATGCGCCGCCACCTGACCCTGGTGGGCGGTGTGGTGCCCAACAAGGGCAACGAAGCGCTGGACAACCTGCGCGACACCGACACCGTGGGTGGCTTCCCTCTGAGCGCCCGCCACCACTGGGCGGCAGACCTCAATGTGCCGGTGCTAGCAGCCGGTGAATCCACCGAATGGCTGGTACTGGTGGGTGAAGGCGGTTTTGACATGCGCTACCAGCGCACCCTACGCGCCTTCATCAAGACGCTGCAAAAGGCCGATCTGAAGATCGCCCTGCTGGGCGCCGCAGAAACCGACGGAGGCGACCTGGCCCGCCGCCTGGGCGACGAAGCCGGCTTCCAACGCCTGGCACGGCAGCTCATGGCCACCTTGCAGGCGCGCACGTTCAAAGGCATCGTCACCGCAGACCCGCACCTGTTTCACCTACTCAAGAACGAATACCCCGCACTGGGTGGCCACTTCACGGTGTTGCACCATACCCAGCTGCTGGCCGAGCTGATGGCCAAGGGCAGCCTGAAGGCTACCCGCAGTGCCGGCGTGGACAGCCTGACCTACCACGACCCCTGCTACCTGGGCCGCTATGGCCAAGAGGTGGACGCCCCCCGCGCCGTGCTCAAGGGCATTGGTATCAAGGTGGTGGAAATGGAACGCCATGGGGTACGCGGCCGCTGCTGCGGCGGCGGTGGCGGTGCCCCGTTCACCGACATTCCGGGCAGCACCCGCATTCCCGACATCCGCATGGCAGACGCCAAAGCCACGGGCGCAGCCGTGGTGGCCGTGGCCTGCCCGCAATGCACCGCCATGCTCGAAGGCGTGGTGGGCCCACGCCCCGAGGTGCGCGACATTGCCGAACTCGTGGCCCACGCCGTGGAGGCCGTATGAACACCGCAACGCCTGCACAAGCCATACGCCGCGTCGACCCACGCCGCCCTGCCATCCTCACGCCCCAGGGTCTGCGCCGCATTGTGCTGGGCAGTACCGAAGGCGAGCGCGGTGCCGCGCGCTTGCACGCCGCGCACGACGCCCCCAAGCCCGTGCGCAACCAGGGCCCGTTCAGCCACGCCCATGTGGTGGTCACCCACACCGAGCGCGGCGCCCTGGGCGATGGCGCGCGTCAGGCCCTGGCCGCCGCCGCCATCCTGGCCGATGCGGTCACTGAAGTGGTGCTGCTGGCCCTGGGCGCCTGCAAAGACGACGCCGCTGCGTTGGGTGCCGACCGCGTGTTGTGCGCAATAGACTTTGACGCCAGCCGCTACCAGCCCGAGGCCGCGGTCGCCTGGCTGCAGGTGCTGCAGACGCAGATGGCGGTGCGCCACTGGTTCTTTGCCGACCACACCGCCGATGGCGAGCTAGGCCGCCGCTTCGCCACCGCCAGTGGCTTGCCCGCCAGCTGCGGTGTGGCAGAGATCAACGCACGCGAGACGCGCAGGCCAGCCAGCCCCACCCACGACTGCGTGCAGCCCCACACGGCCGTCCTGCTGCTGAGCAAGGGAACCGCTTCGACCCAGCTGCCATTTGTCGGTCTGGGCCAGGCGGCGACAGCCCCGGCATGGGTGAACGTGCCCCACCCCCAAGTCGAAGACCTGGGCGTGCAGGCCGGCGACCCCCAGTCGCTGGCGCTGGAAGAGGCGGACTTCATTGCCGCAGCCGGCAACGGTGTGCAGAACGTGCCCCTGTTCCACGACCTGGCCCGCAGCCTGGGTGCGGCCGTAGGCGCATCGCGTGTGGCGGTGGACGATGGCCGCTTCACCCGCGCACAGCAGGTGGGGGCCACCGGCAAAACGGTGAGCGCGTCGACCTACCTCGCGCTGGGCATTTCGGGCGCGGTACAACACTTGCAAGGCATCAAGGATTGCCGCCATGTGATTGCCGTGAACACCGATGCCTCCGCCCCCATGACCAAACGCGCCGACCTCACCTTGGTTGAAGACAGCGCCGCGCTGATGCAGGCCCTGCTGCAACTGGTGCGCCAAGGCAAGGAGCCAATATGAGCCGCATGACCGTGTTGGTGGCTGCCCGACAGCACCCCGTGAGTGGCAGGCCCACCCGCAGCCCGGCCGATGCCAAGGCTGTCGCCTTGGCGCTGGCCGTGCCGGGCAGCAATGTGCAATTGCTCAGCGCGGGCGACATGGGGGACGACGTGGCCCGCGACTACCTGGCCCAAGGCGCACGCTCCATCGAAGTGATCGCCTCGGACGCTGACGTGTGTGCGGGTTTGCTTGCGCCGTTGCAAGAGGTGCCCTGGGTATTGACCGGTACCCGCAGCGCCGAAGAAGCGGGCGGCAACCTGTTGCCCTTCCAGCTGGGCGCCGCCTTGGGCCGCCCGGTGGTGACCCAGGTGGTGGCGATAGAAGATCATGGCACGCACTGGATCGTGACCCAGGCCCTGCCCAAAGGGGCGCGCCGTCGCTTAAAGGTCACCGCCCCTGCGGTGCTGGCCATCAGCGAGGCAGCACCGGCCACCGTGCGCTACGCCTTGGCAGACAAAACAGCGGGCCGTATTTTCCGAACCGGTGCAGTCGCACCCGCAGAGGCTTCCACCCATGCCAGCACGCTGGTGCCCCGCAGCAAACGCCGCGCCGTGTTGCAAGCCAAGGTGGCGCAAAGCGGCCATGCCCGCATGCTGGGCGCGATCGATTCGCCCGCGGGCGGCGGCACCGTGGTCAGCACCGGCACAGCCGAACAGAAGGCGCAGGTCCTGCTGGACTACCTGCGTCGCCATGCGCTCGTCAATTTCTAGGGAAGGTACAAGAGGTACACCATGCACACCACCATTTCCGCACACACCCTGTTGACCCGCGAGTTGCTGGCGCGCCGCCGCCCCGGCTACAGCCTGGAGGCGCCGTTCTACTTGAGCGAGTCCATCCTCGCGGCCGACATGGAACACATCTTTGGCAAGCACTGGATCTTTGTGGCCGTCGAGCCGCAGATTGCCGAAGCGGGCGACTACATCACGGTGGACTTTGGCAACAACTCCATCCTCATCGTGCGCGATGACGACATGCAGGTCAAAGCCTTCCACAACGTCTGCCGCCACCGCGGCTCGCGCCTGTGCGCCAGCCACCGCGGCTCGGTGGGCAACATCGTCTGCCCCTACCACCAGTGGACCTATGACCTCAGCGGCAAGCTGATCCACGCCAAACACATGGGCGACGACTTTGACCTCTCTGGCTCCAGCCTCAAGGCCGTGCATGTGCGCAGCCTGGGCGGGCTGATCTTCATCTGCCTGGCCGAGCACCCACCCGCAGACTTCGATCAGATGGCCGCGGAGATGACGCCCTACATCGCCCCGCACCGTCTGGCCGACTGCAAAGTGGCGGCGCAGGTCGACATCATCGAAGACTGCAACTGGAAGCTCACCATGGAGAACAACCGGGAGTGTTACCACTGCGTGAGCAACCACCCGGAGCTGACCATTTCCCTCTACGAATACGGTTTTGGCTACCAACCCGACGAACAGAATGCTGCGGGCCTGCAGCGCTTCAAGGACGTGACGGCCGCCAACCATGCGCGCTGGGAGGGCATGGGTCTGCCCTCAGCCGAAATCGACACCCTAGACGACCGCATCACCGGCTTTCGCACGCAGCGCCTGCCGATTGACCGCACGGGCCAGTCGCAGACCATGAACACCGAAGTCGCGTCCAAAAAACTGCTGGCCGATTTTGTGGACCCCGCACTGGGTGGCCTGTCGTTTTGGACCCAGCCCAACTCGTGGCACCACTTCATGAGCGACCACATCGTGAGCTTCTCGGTGCTGCCGATCTCGGCCGGCAAGACGCTGGTGCGCACCACCTGGTGTGTGCACAAGGATGCCGTGGAGGGCGTGGATTACACCGTAGACAACCTCACCGCCGTGTGGAATGCTACGAACGCGCAGGACCGCCGCCTGGTCGAAGAGTCGCAGATCGGTGTCGCCAACGGTGCGTATGAGCCTGGCCCCTACTCGCCCTTCACCGAAGGGCTGGTCGAGAAGTTCTGCAACTGGTACGTGGGCCGCATGCGCGAGCTGACGCGCTGATCCCCGCGCCCTTTCTTTCACTGACCGATTGCCTGACACCACCGCATGAGCTTTCTCGCCCACTTGCCTGACTTTGCACGCGCACCGTCCCAGCCCTGGTCTTCGGACCGGGACGAGACCCTGCGCTGCATCCACATCCGCCAGGAAACGCACGACGTCAAAACCTTTGTGCTGGCGGCAGATGCACCGCGCAGCTTCCGCTACCTGCCAGGCCAGTTCATCACCCTGGAGTTGGACATCAACGGGCAGAAGATCAACCGTTGCTACACCCTGTCTTCCACGCCCACGCGGCCGGATGTCGTCAGCATCACGGTCAAGCGGGTGCCCGGCGGCGCGGTGTCCAACTGGCTGCACGACAACCTGCGCATCGGCATGGCGCTGGGGGTGATGGGCCCCTCGGGCGACTTCAGCTGCTTTGCACAACCGGCTAAACAGTACCTGCTGATGTCGGGCGGCAGCGGTGTCACCCCGCTGATGTCGATGGCACGTGCACTGCACGACCTGGGCAGCGATGCCGATGTGGTGTTTGTGCACTGCGCACGTACCCCGGCCGATGTGTTGTTTGCCGAAGAGCTGGTCCTGCTGGCGCGCAATATGCCGAAGTTTCGCGTGGCCATCGTGTGTGAGCAACACACCGCGGGCAGCAGTTACGCAGGCCACCTGGGCCGCATGGATGCCGCACGCCTGGCGCACATTGCGCCCGACTTCATGCAGCGCGATGTCTACACCTGCGGACCAGCACCATTCATGGGCGCGGTGCGCACCTTGCTGGACCAGGCGGGTTTTGACATGGCACGGTACCGCCAGGAAAGTTTTTCGTTTGAAGAAACAGTAGTACCGACCTCGGCGCCCGCCGAACCGGTAACCGCAGCGCCTGGTGCTGCAGTGCTGCACACCATCACCCTGAAGAAAACTGCCCAGAGTTTTAGCTGTGCAGAAGACCAGACCATTTTGCAAGCCGCCTTTGCAGCCGGTGTGCGCTTGCCATCGTCGTGCAGCAGCGGGGCCTGTGGCACCTGCAAGTCGCTAAGCCTGTCCGGCAAGGTGCAAATGCAACACGCGGGCGGCATTCGCCAACGCGAAATCGACCAAGGCTGGATGCTGCCCTGCTGCTCCAAGCCCTTGAGCGACGTGGCGCTGGACCGCTGACCCCTCAGGAGTGCATGTTCAGCCCCCCAATGAAACGCCCCATGCACTCCCTTTTTGTCGCCGCATTTTCCGCACCCTGCGGGGCACGAAAGCCTTGCTGCGCGCGGCTTGGCGCACGAAAAACAAACCCCAAAACCAGCCCCAACTGGCTCGCCCCTTGCTTACACCACAAGCGCTTTTTGTCATCCCGCGATGAACTTTGGAGACCTCCATGTCGGATCTGAAAATCAGTGTCAAAAACCTCTACAAAATCTTCGGCAACAACACGGCGGCAGCGCAGAACATGTTGAACGAAGGTTTCAGCAAGGATGAGGTGTTTGCCAAGACCGGGCATGTGGTCGGCGTCAACCGCGTCAGCTTCGATGTCAACCAGGGCGAGATTTATGTGCTCATGGGGCTGTCGGGATCCGGCAAATCCACGCTCATCCGATTGATCAACCGCCTCGTCGAACCCACCGATGGCATGATCATCATTGACGACCAGAACATCGCCAAACTGCCGCAGCCCGAGCTCGTCAAATGGCGGCGCAAACGGGTGGCCATGGTGTTCCAGTCGTTTGCCCTGATGCCGCACCGCAGCGTGCTGGACAACGCGGCCTTCGGCTTGGAGATGGCCGGCACCGACCGGAAGGAACGCGAAAAACGCGCCATGGAGGTGCTGGCCCAGGTGGGCCTGCACACCTATGCCGCCAAGTACCCGCACCAGCTTTCGGGCGGCATGCAGCAGCGCGTCGGCCTGGCCCGCGCGCTGGCGGTGGACCCTGACATTCTGTTAATGGACGAAGCCTTCTCGGCACTGGACCCGCTCAAGCGCGTGGAGATGCAGACCCTGATGCTGGAACTGCAACGCGTGCAAAAGCGCACCATCCTGTTTGTCTCGCACGACCTCGAAGAGGCCCTGCGCATTGGCAACCGCATCGCCATCATGGAAGGCGGCCAGCTGGTGCAAGAAGGCACGGCGCACCAGATCATTACGCAGCCGGCCAACGACTATGTGCGCAAGTTTTTTGAGGGCGTGGACACCTCGCGTTACCTCACCGCAGCCGACCTGCTCGACAGCAGCCTCAACGGCCACTCGTACCACGGCGGGCCACGCCTGGCCTGGTCCACCCCCTTGCCCGATGCCATGAAGATCGTCATGGGTCTGGACGAACCCGTGGGCGTGTTTGACGCCGCGGACCACTTACTCGGCTGCATCTCTGCACGCAGCCTGCTTGTCAAAATGTCCCAGGAAGCCCGCCATGTCTGATCTATTGACCACAGTGACCGAAGCCTCCCACAACATGCTGCCGCTGGGGCAGTGGGTAAATGCCGGTGTGAAAGTGCTGCTCGATAACGGTGCATCGGTGTTCGATTCCGTGGGTGTGGTGGTGGAAGGTTTCGCCCAGTCCATCGAGCAGGGTTTGCTGGCGATTCCCTTCTGGCTGGTCATCGCCGTGGCCACCTATGTGGGTTTCAAGCGGCTGGGCTGGGCCTTTGGCCTGTTTGTTGCTTTGGCTTTGATGCTGATTGTGGTGACCGGCTTCTGGCCCCAGACCATGGTGACCCTGGCGCTGACCCTGTCCGCCACCCTGATCAGCTTGCTGTTTGGCATTCCACTGGGCATCTGGTGTGCCCGCAACAACCATGTCAACGCCAGCGTTCGCCCTGTTTTGGACTTCATGCAAACCATGCCCGCCTTTGTGTACCTGATTCCCGCCGCCATGCTGTTCGGGCTCGGGCGCGTGCCGGGCACGATTGCGACCGTGATCTTCGCCATGCCGCCGGTGGTGCGCCTGACCAGCCTGGGCATCCGCCAGGTGAGTTCCGAGCAGGTCGAGGCTGGTAACGCCTTCGGCTGCACCTCGGCCCAGCTGCTGTTCAAAGTGCAGCTGCCCATCGCCATGCCGACCATCATGGCCGGTGTGAACCAGACCATCATGATGGCGCTGTCCATGGTGATCATTGCCTCCATGGTGGGGGCCGGCGGGCTGGGCAACGACGTGCTGGCCAGCATCCAGCGCCTGGACATTGGCTTAGGGTTTGAGAGTGGTCTTGCTGTCGTTTTGCTGGCTATTATTCTGGACCGCATCACCGAGAGCTTCGGCGTGGCCCGCCAGAGCCACGACAGCTGAGAACAAAAAAAGCGGATCAGGAGCAACACGTGCAACGGACTTCCCAGGACATCAACTCGGCCGCCGCCTATGGTGCGAATGAATCGCGCACCGATGGCACGCCCACGCACGTCGGCTTCATCCTGATGCCGGACTACTCGATGATCGCGTTTGCCAACGCCATCGAAACCCTGCGCATGGCCAACTACATCAGCCGCAGCACGTTGTACCGCTGGTCAGTGGTCAGCACCGACCAGGCCGGCGCCGTGGCCAGCAACGGCTTGTGTATGGCCTCGTCCTGTGGCGCAGACACGCTGCAGGGCTGCGACATGGTGTTTGTGTGCGGCGGGGTCAACATCCGCGCCAACACCGACGACAAGATCCGCCAGCTGCTGCACCAGTGTGCCGCCAGCGGTGTGGCCATGGGTTCCTTGTGCACCGGCTCGTTTGCACTGGCCAGTGCCGGTTTGCTGGACGGCTACAAGTGCGCCATCCACTGGGAAAACCTGGCCGCCATCAGCGAAGAATTTCCGCGCGTGCAGTTCTCTACCGAAGTGTTTGTACTGGACCGCGACCGCTACACCTGTTCCGGGGGCACTGCGCCCCTGCACCTCATGCTGCACCTGGTGCGCGCGCACCACGGGGCCAAGCTGGTGATGGACATTTCCGAGCAGTTCATTGTGGAGCGCCTGCGCGCCAGCAACGACCGCCAACGCATCCCCCAGCCTGAATGCATAGGCCCTGGCTACCAGCACCTGACCGAGGCTGCCGAGATCATGGCCGCCAACATCGAAGAGCCGCTGCCACTGGCAGAGCTGGCCGCCGTCATCCACGTGTCGCTGCGCCAGCTGGAGCGGCTGTTCCACCGCTACTTCAGCATGAACCCGGCGCAGTACTACATGAACCTGCGCCTGCGCCGCGCGCAGGAGTTGTTGACGCACAGCAGCATGCCGGTGATGCAGGTCACCGTGGCCTGCGGCTTCCAGTCGGCCTCGCATTTCTGCAAGGCCTACCGCAGCTTGTTCGGCCATTCCCCCAGCGAAGAACGCCGCAACCAGGCGGCCGCCCCCGAGGCCCGCACCACCCCCAACCGCCAGGCCAGCCCCCGCCGCTTCGAAGCCAGCGCCCACGCCTGAGGTCGGCGCCATCCGGCACAACGCCCGCAAGGGGCAGGTGTTTTCACACCCGCTTAATTGCTATCTATTTAATAGCTGCTTGCGCAATATCTATGGGGCTCAACGGCATATTCCACCTAAATTTGTGCATTCCCCACCCATGCCGTTCTGGAGCAATTTCACGTCGTTCTGAGCAAAGTTAGACACCGCCAAGCTGCCAAAGTCGCAGGGCGTTTAGTTCGACACTCCCCCACCTCACACGATTGGAACTGGTCATGAAACTCACCGTCTCGATGCTGGCTTGCGCAGCCGCTGTACTCTCCCTCACCGTGCCCCTGGCCCACGCCGAAGACGCCAGCTGCAAACCCGTGCGTTTTGCCGATGTGGGCTGGAGCGATATCGCCGCCACCACCGGCCTGGCCTCGGTGGTGCTGGAAGGCCTGGGCTACAAGCCCACGGTGACCATCGCGTCGGTTCCCATCACCTTTGCCGGCATCAAGTCCAAGCAGATCGACGCTTTCCTGGGTTACTGGAACCCCAGCATGACGCCCATGATCGAGCCCTTCGTCAAGGCTGGCCAGATCAAGGTGCTGGACCAGCCCAACCTGGTGGGCGCCAAGTACACCCTGGCCGTGCCCGCCAGCCTGTACGACAAGGGCCTGAAGACCTTTGCCGATATCTCCAAGTTTGAAAAAGAACTCGGCGGCAAGATCTACGGCATTGAGCCCGGCAACGATGGCAATGCCCTGATCATCGACATGATCAAGAAGAACGACTTCAACCTCAAGAGCTTCAAGATCGTGGAATCGTCCGAGGCCGGCATGCTGGCCGAGGTGATGCGCTCGGCCAAGAGCGGCAAGCCCATCGTCTTCCTGGGCTGGGAAC
Source organism: Rhodoferax sp. XS2R6 (assembly GCF_056521365.1). Classification (NCBI taxonomy): domain Bacteria; kingdom Pseudomonadati; phylum Pseudomonadota; class Betaproteobacteria; order Burkholderiales; family Comamonadaceae; genus Rhodoferax; species Rhodoferax sp. XS2R6. Next base: position 159,767 of record NZ_JBWMAY010000006.1, read on the forward strand.
CCCACCCCATGAACGTGCAGGTGAAGATGAAATACCTGGAGGGCGGAGACGCCGTGTTCGGACCCAACCTGGGCGAGGCCAAGGTGTTCACCGCCATCCCACCGGCCTACGAGACCCGTTGCCCCAACGTCGTGACCCTGCTGAAGAACCTGCAGTTCACCACCGACATGGAAAACAGCGTGATGCTCTCCATCATGGACAAGGCCAAACCCAACAAAGCGGCCAAGGACTACCTGAAGAAGAACCCTGCCGTGCTGGAGGGCTGGCTCAAGGGCGTGAAGACTTTTGACGGCAAGGATGGCCTGCCTGCGGTCATGGCTTCTTTGAAGTGAGCACAGCTGCATGAGTCTGGACACCGCCACCCACTACTGTCTCAACCTGGCCTGCGGCAGCGCCCGCGGCCAGGTGGCCGCCATCTCGAACCTGCTGAACGAGCATGGCGCCTACATCGAGCAGTTCTCCGTGTTTGACGACCACACCACGGAGCGGTTTTTTGTGCGCGGTGTGTTCAGTCTGCGCAGCCCGGTGCAGGTGCTGGAGCAGGCCCTCACGGCGCTGGCCAGCACCTTCCCGGATGCGCAGTGGAAGGTGCACGACCTGGCCGTGCCCACCAAGGTGCTGATCATGGTGTCCAAGTTTGACCACTGCCTGCGCGAGCTGATTGCGCAATGGCGACGCGGCGAACTGAACATGGACATCGTGGCCGTGGCGAGCAACCATGCCGACCTGGCCAGCATCGCACAGGCTGAAGGCCTGCCGTTTCACCACCTGCCCATTAGTGCGGACACCAAGCCGCAACAAGAGGCGCAGCTGGAAAACATCATCACCGAAAGTGGCGCCGAATTCGTGGTGCTGGCGCGTTACATGCAGGTGCTCAGCGAAGACCTGTGCCACCGCCTGCACGGCCGTGTCATCAACATCCACCACTCCTTCCTGCCCGGTTTCAAGGGCGGCAAGCCTTACCAACAGGCCTTCGAGCGTGGCGTCAAACTCATTGGCGCCACGGCCCACTTTGCCACCACCGATCTGGACGAGGGTCCTATCATCGAACAATCCGTCGAACGCGTAGACCATGCAGACACCCCCCAGAACCTGGCCCAGGCCGGTCGGCTGGTAGAGAGCCTGGTGCTCTCGCGTGCCATGCGTTTTGTGCTGGACCGGCGGGTGTTCATCAACGGTAAAAAAACGGTGGTGCTGCGCTGAGCTGCAGCCAAAAGGACGCTTGTGACGGATCTTGTCATTCCCAGTTTTATCGACGGCCGCGCCGTGCACGGCAGTGGCGCACGCTTTGACACCCTGAACCCGGCCACGGGCCAGGTCATCGCGGGTGTGCATGACTGCACGCAGGCGGAGGTCGATGCCGCGGTAGCTGCAGCCCAGCGTGGTTTTGCGGTGTGGTCTGCCTTGACCGGCACCGAGCGTGGCCGCATCCTGCAGCGCGCCGTGCAGATCCTGCGCGAGCGCAACGACGAGCTCGCGGCCCTGGAGGTGCAGGACACCGGCAAACCCTGGCAAGAGGCGCAGGTGGTGGACGTGGCCAGCGGTGCGGACTGTATTGAATATTTTGCCGGCGCCGCGGCTACCTTGGCAGGCGCCCAGTACCCGCTCAAAAACGCCTTCGCCTATACCCGCCGCGAGCCCCTGGGCGTGTGTGTGGGCATAGGCGCCTGGAACTACCCCATCCAGATTGCCTGCTGGAAATCCGGCCCCGCGCTGGCGGCGGGCAACGCCATGATTTTCAAACCGTCAGAGCTGACACCGGTGACGGCGCTCAAGCTGGCCGAGGTGTACCTGGAGGCCGGCCTGCCACCGGGCGTGTTCCAGGTACTGCAGGGCCGCGGCACGACCGGCGCCCTGCTGGCCGCACACCCCGATGTGGCCAAGGTCTCCGTCACTGGCTCGGTGCCCACCGGCAAACGCGTGATGGCCAGCGCCGCCGACACACTCAAACGCGTGACCATGGAGCTGGGGGGCAAGTCCCCACTCGTGGTGTTTGAAGACGCCGACTTCGAGCAGGCCGTCACCGCCGCCATGATGGCGAACTTCTACACCCAAGGCGAAATCTGCACCAACGGCACCCGCGTCTTCGTGCAGCGCAGCATCCTGCCGCGCTTCATCGCCCGACTGAAAGAACGCACCGCACTCTTGCGCGTGGGCGACCCCATGCACCCCGACACCGAGGTGGGTGCGCTGATTTCCGCCGCCCACCGCGACAAGGTGATGGGCTACATCCAGATCGGCAAGGATGACGGTGCCACGCTGGTCTGCGGCGGCCAAACCGTGGCCGTGCCCGGTATGGAAAGCGGCTACTTTGTGGCCCCCACCATCTTTGCCGATTGCACCGACGCCATGCGCATCGTGCAGGAAGAGATCTTCGGGCCAGTGATGTCCATCCTGGCGTTTGACGACGAAGCCGAAGTGCTGCGCCGTGCCAACGACACCCGCTTTGGCCTGGCGGCCGGTGTGTTCACGCGCGACAGTGCGCGCAGCCACCGCATGGCGGCCGGCCTGAAGGCTGGCATCTGCTGGATCAACAACTACAACATCACGCCGATTGAAATGCCGTTTGGCGGTGCGCGTGAATCCGGCATCGGCCATGAAAACAGCATGGTCGCGCTGGAGCACTACACGCAGCTCAAAACGGTCTACGTCGAACTCGGCCAGGTGGCCTGCGGCTACCGCTAACCCTTCGCCACGCCTTGCCATGCGCACAGAAACTTTTGACTACATCATCGTGGGGGCCGGCTCTGCCGGCTGTGTGCTGGCCAACCGCCTGACCGAGGACCCCGATGTGTCGGTGCTGCTGCTTGAAGCCGGCCCCGGCGACAAAAGCATCTTCATCCACATGCCTTCGGCCTTTGCCTACCCGCTGGCCAACGACAAGTACAACTGGTACTACCACTCCGAGCCCGAGCCCTTTATGAACCACCGCGCCATGTACTGCCCGCGCGGGCGGGTGCTGGGCGGCTCGTCCTCCATCAACGGCATGGTCTACATCCGCGGCCACGCCATGGACTACGAGGGCTGGGCGTCCTACCCCGGGCTGGAGAACTGGTCGTATGCCGACTGCCTGCCCTACTTCCGCAAGGCCGAAACCCGGGCCAAGGGCGGCGACGACTACCGGGGCGACAGCGGCCCTCTGCATGTGTCCACCGGCGCCTGTCAGAACCCGCTGTACACCGCCTTCATCGAAGCGGGTCAGCAGGCCGGCTATGCCCGCACCGAGGACATGAACGGCTACCGCCAGGAGGGCCTGGGCCCCATGGATATGACAGTGCACAAGGGCCGCCGCTGGAGCACCGCCATGGCCTACCTGCGCCCCGCACTCCGTCGGCCCAACCTGCAGGTGCGCACCCGCGCGCTGGTCGCCCGCGTCACCTTTGCGCCCGACACCAGCCCGCCGCAAGCCACGGGGGTGGAGGTGGTCAACGGCCACCGCACCGACCACATCCAGGCCCGCCGCGAGGTGATTTTGTGCGGCGGTGCCATCAACTCGCCGCAGTTGCTGCAGCTGTCCGGCATTGGCAACCCCGATACCTTGCGCGGGCTGGGCATCCGCGTGGTGGCCCCGCTGCGCGGCGTAGGTGAGAACCTGCAGGACCATCTGGAAACCTATGTGCAGTACGCCTGCAAAGAGCCCATCACGCTCTACAGCGCGATGAACCCGATCGCCAAGGTGAAGATCGGCCTGGAGTGGATGCTCAAGGGCACGGGCCTGGGGGCGACCAACCATTTTGAATCGGGCGGTTTTATCCGCAGCGAGGCCGGTGTGCAGCACCCGGACCTGCAGTACCACTTCCTGCCCATGGCGATCAGTTACGACGGCAGCGCGCCGGCAAGCTTCCACGGCTTCCAGGCGCATGTAGGCCCCATGCGCCCGACCAGCCGGGGTTCCGTCAAGATCAAAAGCGTCAGCCCCAAGGAGGCACCGCGCATTCTGTTCAATTACATGGCCACCGAGCAGGACCGCAAGGAGATGCGCGCCGGCATCCGCCTGACCCGCGAAATCTTCCGCCAACAGGCTTTCGATCGATTTCGGGGCGAAGCGGTATCGCCCAAGGACGATGTGCAAACCGATGCACAGATCGATGCCCACATCCGCGAGCATGCGGAGAGCGCGCTGCACCCCTCCTGCACCTGCCGCATGGGCAGCGACGAGATGGCCGTGACCGACGGCAGCGGCCGCGTGCATGGGGTCACGGGCCTGCGCGTGGTGGACGCATCCATCATGCCCGACGTGGTGAGTGGCAATCTGAATGCGCCCACCATCATGCTGGCCGAAAAATTGGCCGACACCATCCGCAACAAAGCGGCCTTGCCCAGGTCCAGCGCGCCGTTTTTCATTCACCCTTCATACGAAACGCAACAACGCTGAAGCGAACGGAAGCGCAAGTAAAAGAAAACCGTCATTTTCTAGTTCAGTTGCGACACATGCAATTGCGCCAAAGGGCGGTTCAGGGGGAAGATGCTAAGGCCGTCATGCATCCGTCACAGGACTGTCATTCGGGCTTTGAATACTGGTGACGCTTTCTTTTCATAGGGAACTTTATGTCTACACGTTTTTCTGTTCGCCCCGCGCTGAGCGCCTTGACCACGGCCGTTCTGGCCGTTTGCGCAGCACCTTCTGCCCACGCCCAATCCGCTGAATTGATTGCGGCAGCCAAGGCCGAAGGCCAGCTTACCGTGATCGCCCTGGCGCGCAACTGGTGCGGCTACGGCCCCATCATTGATGCGTTCAAGGCCAAGTACGGCATCAAGGTCAACGAACTGAACCCCGATGCCAGCTCCGGGGATGAAATCGAAGCCATCAAAGCCAACAAAGACAACAAAGGCCCGCAAGCCCCGGACACGATTGACGTGGGCCTGTCCTTCGGCCCGGCAGCCAAGGCCGCCGGCCTGATCCAGCCCTACAAGGTTTCCACCTGGTCCACCATTCCCGATTCCGCCAAGGACCCCGAGGGTTACTGGTATGGCGACTACTACGGCGTGTTGGCTTTTGAGGTCAACACCGACATCCTCCCCAAGCCCCCCACGGATTGGGCGGACCTGCTCAAGCCCGAATTCAAAAACGCCGTCGCTTTGGCCGGAGACCCCCGCAGCGCCAACCAAGCCATCCAGGGCGTGTATGCCGCAGGCCTGGCATCGTCTGGCGGTGACGCATCCAAGGCGGCAGCCGCCGGCCTGAAGTACTTCTCCGACATGAACAAGGCGGGCAATTTTGTGCCCGTGATCGGCAAGGCAGCCTCGTTGGCGCAAGGCACGACGCCCATCGTTATTCGTTGGGACTACAACGCGCTGGCAGACCGCGACACCCTCAAGGGCAACCCCAAGGTGGAGGTGATTGTTCCTAAAACCGGTGTGGTCGCCGGTGTGTATGTGCAGGCCATCAGCGCCTACGCGCCCCACCCCAACGCCGCCAAACTGTGGATGGAGTACCTGTACTCTGACGAAGGCCAGCAAGGTTTGTTGAACGGCTACTGCCACCCCATCCGCTTCAACGACATGGTGGCCAAGAACAAGTTCACCAAGGCTTCCATGGACAAGCTGCCACCTGCAGCGGCGTATGCCAAAGCGGTGTTCCCCACTCTGGACCAGCAAAATACGGCCAAGGAAACCATCACCAAACAATGGGACCAAGTGGTGGGTGCCACCGTCAAGTAAGCCTTTGGCTTGAACATTGCTAACCGGGCAAGGCCGCACACCGCGGTCCTGCCCGTTTTTGTTTGGTACTGCCCCTGCATGAATCACCCATGACTGCTGCATCCCCCTCTCACGCACCGCCCGCGGTGGCTGCCAAACCGGCCTACCACCTGATCGGCGTGTTGCCCTTCACGGCATTTGCGCTGATGTTCCTCATCTTGCCGACCGCCTACCTGATGGTGGGCGCGTTCCAAGACGCGCAGGGCCACTTCACGCTGAATAACATTCGCGACCTGATGCAGGCCAACGTTCTGGATGCCTACTGGATCAGCATCAAAATCAGCGCCATGTCGGCGATTGGTGGCGGCGTGTTGGGCTCTGTGCTGGCATGGGCTGCGGTGATGGGCAAGCTGCCTGCCTGGATACGCCCGACGTTGATGACGTTTTCGGGCGTGGCCTCCAACTTCGCCGGTGTTCCCCTCGCGTTTGCTTTTCTGTCCACCCTGGGGCGCATGGGCCTGGTCACGGTGCTGCTGCGCACCTACTTCGACATCAACCTGTATGCCACCGGCTTCAGCATTCTGAGTTTTGTGGGTCTGGCCCTCACCTACCTGTACTTCCAGATTCCGCTCATGGTGCTCATCGTGACCCCGGCACTGGAAGGCCTGAAGAAGGAATGGCGTGAAGCCTGCGACTGCCTGGGCGGTACGGCGTTCCACTACTGGCGCTACGTGGCCTTGCCGGTGCTCTGGCCCAGCATGGTGGGCGCCATGCTGCTGCTGTTTGCCAACGCCTTTGGTGCGGTCGCCACGGCCTACGCGCTGACCGGTAGTTCGCTCAACATCGTGCCCATTCTTTTGTACGCACAGATCCGCGGGGACGTGCTGCACAACCCCAACCTGGGCTACGCCATGGCGCTGGGCATGATTCTGATCACCGGTCTGGCCAATGCCGGCTACATGGTCCTGCGCAGCAAGACCGAAAGGAGCCGCGCATGAACCGCCAGTCCCGCCTCGGTGCCTGGATCGCCATGGCCATCGGTGCCAGTTACTTTCTGATTCCACTCATCGCCACCTTCGAATTCAGCCTGCGCATGCGGCGCGGCGAATACAGCTTCGATGCCTATCGCGTGGTGTTTGCCGACCCGCAGTTCCAGACCACCTTCGGTTACTCCATCGTGATGGCCGTGGTCACCATTGTGGTGGGCGTGTTGCTGGTGGTGCCCACGGCCTACTGGGTGCATTTGCGCATGCCCAAGCTGCGCCCGCTGGTGGAGTTCATCACCCTCTTGCCCCTGGTGATTCCGGCCATCGTGATCGTGTACGGCTACCTGCGCATGTACAACAGCAGCTCCTTCATTCCGCTGACCGGCAGTGAACGGGCCACTGACTTTCTGCTGATGTGCAGTTATGTCACGCTCTCGCTGCCCTATATGTACCGCTCGGTGGACACGGGGCTGCGCACCATTGACATCCGTACCCTCACCGAGGCGGCCGAGGTGCTGGGTGCCAACACCACCACCATCCTGTTCAAGGTGATTTTTCCCAACATCACCTCGGCCATCTTGTCCGGTGCCTTCCTCACCTTTGCGGTGGTCATCGGTGAGTTCACCATGGCCAGCCTGCTGGACCGTCCGGCCTTTGGCCCCTACTTGCAGCTCATTGGCGCCAACCGCGCCTACGAGCCGTCTGCGCTGGCCGTCATTGCCTTCCTGCTGACCTGGGCCTCGATGGGCCTGATCCAGGTCTTCGGCCGCAACGCTGCGGCACGCACCCAAAAATAACCGTTACGAGAACTCCGACATGGCTTTTCTGGAAATCTCCCAGCTGCAAAAACACTTCGGCACCCACACCGCCGTCAAGGACTTTTCGATCTCCATCGAGAAGGGCGAGTTCATCACCTTTCTCGGCCCTTCCGGCTGCGGCAAAACCACCATCCTGCGCATGCTGGCGGGCTTCGAGTCACCATCCCAAGGCCGCATCGTGTTTGACGGGCAGGACGTGACCCAGCTGCGCACCAGCCAGCGCAATGTGGGCATGGTGTTCCAGTCGTATGCGCTGTTCCCCAATATGACGGTGGCGCAAAACATCGGCTTCGGGCTGAAGGTGGCCAAGATGCCACAGGACCAGATTGACGCGCGTGTGCATGAAATGCTGGCGCTGATCAAGCTGGAGCAGTTGGCTGACCGTTACCCCTGGCAGATGTCGGGCGGACAGCAACAGCGCGTGGCCCTGGCCCGCGCGATTGCCAACAAGCCCAAAGTGCTGCTGCTGGATGAACCCCTGTCGGCACTGGACGCGAAGATCCGCATCTCGCTGCGCGAGGAAATCCGCGCCTTGCAGCGGGCCCTGAACATCACCACCGTGTTTGTCACCCATGACCAGGAGGAAGCCCTGTCCATCTCTGACCGCATCGTGGTGCTCAACGAAGGTGGTGTGGAACAGACCGGCACGCCTTCCGAGATTTACAACTTCCCGCGCACCCGTTTTGTCGCCTCGTTCATCGGCACGCTGAACCAGGTGAACGCCACCGTGGCCGATGTGCAAGCCGGCACCCTGCGTGTGGGCGACCAGACCCTGACCAGCAGCCACCCCCTGACCGGCCTGCAAGCCGGCCAGTCCTGCATGCTGGCCCTGCGGCCCGAGGCCGTGAGCCTGGCCGAACCCGAGGCCGGCAAAAACAACCTGCAGGTGGTGGTGGACGATGTGAGTTTTCTGGGCTCTATTGTGCGCATCCGCACACGGACGGGCGACCAAGTGGTGTCGCTGGACGTCTTTAACGACCCCAACCGCCAACTGCCCCAGCGCGGCACTCCGGTCAACCTGAGCTTCGCACACGAGAACCTGCTGGTACTGCAGTAAACCCGGGCCCCGCGCATGAACTGGTTGTACCTGGCGATTGCCATTGCCTGCGAGGTGGTGGCCACCTCGGCCCTCAAGGCCACGGAAGGTTTCACACGCTGGCAACCGTCGGCGCTGGTGGTGGCGGGTTACGGGCTGGCCTTTTTCTTTCTGTCCCTCACCCTGCGCAGCATCCCGGTGGGCATTGCCTATGCCATCTGGGCCGGAGCCGGCGTGGTACTGGTGTCCATCGCCGGCTGGTTGCTGTACCAGCAGGTGCTCGATGCAGCCGCCATCCTCGGCATCGGCCTGATCGTGGCCGGTGTGCTGGTCATCAACCTGTTTTCCAAGGTGGTGGTGCACTGAAACCCTGCGCCTCCAGGCGCCCCCAAAAAAGGCCACAATGCTGCACTTCGTTGTTCCACCTTTTTTGTGAAGCGCACCATGTACCACGCAGCCTCTGACCGTTACGACGGACGTGTCCCCTACCGCTATTGCGGCAAAAGCGGCCTCAAACTGCCCGCGGTGTCGCTGGGCCTGTGGCACAACTTTGGCGATGCCACGCCTTTCCAGACCCAGCGCGACATGCTGCGCACAGCCTTTGACCTGGGCATCACCCACTTCGACCTGGCCAACAACTACGGCCCGCCCTACGGCAGCGCCGAGACCAACTTTGGCGAACACCTGCGCCGCGACTTCAAACCCTACCGCGACGAGCTGATCATCTCCAGCAAGGCTGGCTACGACATGTGGCCCGGCCCCTACGGCCAGGGCGGCGGTTCGCGCAAGTACGTGCTGGCCAGCCTGGACCAGAGCCTGAAACGCATGGGCCTGGAGTACGTGGACATCTTCTACAGCCACCGCTTTGACCCCGACACCCCGCTGGAAGAAACCATGGGCGCGCTGGCCACGGCCGTGCAGCAGGGCAAGGCGCTGTACGCCGGCATCAGCAGCTACTCGGGCACCAAAACGCGCGAGGCCGCAGCCATCCTCAAAAGCATGGGCGTGCCCATGCTGATCCACCAACCGTCGTACAGCCTGATGAACCGCTGGATCGAGGAAGACCTGCTGGACGCGCTGGACGAGACCGGCATGGGCTGCATCGCCTTCAGCGCGCTGGCCCAAGGCCTGCTGACCAACAAGTACCTCAACGGCGTGCCGGCCGACGCGCGTATCAACCGCCCCGGCGGTGGCTCCTTCAACAAGGACCACCTGAGCGAGCAGAACATCAAGCATGTGCGTGCGCTCAACGACATCGCCCTGGCCCGCGGCCAAAGCCTGGCGCAAATGGCCACGGCCTGGGTGCTGCGCGACAAGCGTGTGACCTCCGCCTTGATTGGCGCGAGCAAGCCCGAGCAGATCGTTGACCTGGTGGGTGCCATGAGCAACCTGACCTTCAGCGCCGACGAGCTGGCCACGATTGATCAACACGCGGTGGACGGTGGCATCAACCTGTGGAAGCGCCCCTCCACGGACCAGCGTCTGGCCTGAGGAAGCAGCCAACCCGATGCACGCCGCCCATGGCTCCCTGTCGCTGCGCCAGTACGGCCCGTCACCAGGCAGCCATGCGCACGAGCATTTCCAAGTGCTGCTGGGCCTGGAAGGCACGCTGGAGCTGGAAGTGCAAGGTCGCGGCCAACGCGTCACCGCCGGCAGTGGCTGTGTGATTGCGCCGGGTGAGCGGCATGACTTTGAGGCCGATGGCAACGCGCACTGCCTGGTGCTGGACACGGCCGAAGCCGGCTGGGCCCAGGCCGTGGGCGCCCCGGTGCAGCCCGCCACCGCGCTGGCCCTGGCGCGTTACCTGCAACTGGCCCTGGCCCGGCAGGACAGCCTGGCCCAGCACTACGGCCCGCTGTTGCTGCTGGACTGCTGGCGCACACCGCAGGCGCGCCCTGCCCGCAGCCAACGCCGCATCGACTGGAACAGCCTCACCCAGTGGTGCGAACGCCAACTGCACACGCCGCTGACCGTGGCCGACCTGGCGCAACAGGTGTTTCTGAGTCCCACCCAATTTTCCGTCCGCTGCCAGCACGAAACCGGCATGCGCCCCATGCAGTGGCTGCGTGACCTGCGGCTGCAACGCGCCCGCCAGCTGCGCGCCCAGGGCCTGGCCATGGCCGACATTGCCCGGCGCTGCGGCTACCAATCGGCATCGGCCCTAACCGCCGCGCTGCGCCAGCACACCCGACACTGAACACCGGCAGCACCGTGGTTGGGCGACAGCCCACCGTCGTTGCGCACCAGTCCCTGCGGCTAAGCTTGTCACCATGCAAGCCACTTTTCTCGCCCTCGCGGCCATTGCCCTCTGGGGCTCACTCGCCCCGCTAGGCGTATCGCTCGGCCATGTGCCCCCGTTTTTGCTGACCGGCTGCGGCCTGCTAATTGGCAGTCTGATTGGGCTGGTGTTGTCACGCGGCCGGGCGCAGCAGTGGAAGGTGCCAGCCCCCACTCTGGCGCTGGGCGTCTACGGGCTGTTTGGGTTTCACTTTTTGCTGTTTATTGCGCTGCGCCATGCGCCGCCCGTGCAGGCCAACCTGGTGAACTACCTGTGGCCGCTGGGCATTGTGCTGATGGCGCCACTATTCCTGCCCGGCATGCGGCTGCACGGTCTGCACATAGCGGCGGCCTTTCTGGGCTTTGCCGGCGCGGCGCTGGCGATGGTGGGCGGGCGCGACTTACAAGGTGGCTTCGCATGGGGCTACATCCCCGCCTTGGGCTCGGCCTTTATCTGGGCCAGTTACTCGCTGCTGACACGGCGCGTGCCGGCCTTCCCCAGCGCGGCGATTGGCCTGTTTGGCCTGGTGTCGGGCCTGCTCTCACTCTTGTGCCATGCGCTGCTGGAAACCCCGGTGGATTTGAGCGCCCACGACTGGGCCCTGCTGGCCGCCATGGGCCTGGGCCCGTTGGGTGGCGCGTTTTATCTGTGGGATGCGGCGCTCAAACGCGGCGATGCGCGGCAGATTGGCGTGTTGTCTTTCCTCACCCCGTTGTTGTCCACACTGGCACTGTTGTGGTTGCGGGGGGAATGGCCCAGTGCCTCGGTGGCGCTGGCCGCGGTGATGATTGTGGGCGCCGCGGTACTGGGTGCGCGCGCCGGCAAGTAGGCCAATTACAAGCAAAATCGACCTCTAGCGCCCGGCAGTATTGCGCGAGCAGCTCCTGTTTTTATAGCGGCATGGGCCGGCTGCTGAGTTCCTCGCCGGGCTCTTCGGCATCACACACCCCCTGCGCCCAAGCTTCCAGCTTGCTGGCATCGGCGCGCAGGATCTCCTGCTTGACGGCCAGGATCTGCGCCGGGTGCATGGAGAAGCTGCGCAGGCCCAGGCCCAGCAGCAGGCGCGTCATGGTCACGTCGCCGGCCATCTCGCCACACACACTCACGTCCTTGCCCTGGGCCCGGCCTTCGGCAATGGTGTCGGCCACCAGGCGCAGCACGGCGGGGTGCAGCGGGTCGTACAAATGGGCCACCGACTCGTCGGCCCGGTCGATTGCCAGCGTGTACTGGATCAGGTCGTTGGTGCCGATGGAGAGGAAATCGAAGTACTTGAGGAACAAGCGCAGGCTCAACGCCGCGGCCGGAATCTCGATCATCGCGCCAAGCTGGATGGGCCCGTAGGCCACGCCACGCCGGTCCAGCTGCGCACGCGCCTTCTCGATATGGGCAATGGTCTGGCGGATCTCGCTGGCATGGGCCAGCATGGGGATCAGCATGCGCACCTTGCCATGCGCCGCGGCACGCAAAATCGCGCGCAACTGGGTCAAAAACATGCCGGGGTCGGCCAGGCTCCAGCGGATGGCGCGCAGGCCCAGCGCGGGGTTCAGGTGGGCGTTGTCGCGCACCGAATCGTCCAGCGGTTTGTCGGCCCCCACATCCACGGTGCGGATGGTGACCGGCAGGCCCTGCATGCCTTCCACCGCTTTTTTGTAGGCCTGGTACTGCTCTTCTTCGTCGGGCAAGCGGCCCTGGCGGCCCATGAACAAAAACTCACTGCGGAACAGGCCCACCCCCAGCGCACCGGCCTTGAGCGCGACCTGGGCGTCCTCCGGCATCTCGATGTTGGCCAGCAGCTGCACCTTTTGGTCGTCCATGGTGATGGCGGGCGTGTGCAGCAGGCGCTGCAGGCGGCCGCGCTCCAGCTCGCCCTGGCGCTGCTTGAAGCCGTACTCGGCCAGGATGATGGGCGACGGGTCGACGATGACCACGCCGGCATCGCCGTCGATGATGACCCAGTCGTCCTGGCGCACCAGCTGGCTGCAGGTGCGGGCTCCCACCACGGCCGGAATGTCCATGCTGCGCGCCACGATGGCGGTGTGCGAGGTTTTGCCACCCACATCGGTAATAAAACCGGCAAACACACTCTGCTTGAACTGCAGCATGTCGGCGGGCGACAGATCGTGTGCGATCAGCACCAGCGGCACGTCCACCGTGTCGTCCAGCAGCAGATCTTGCTGCGAAGGCTTGCGCCCCCCGCGCTGCACCGGCTGCACGATGGGCGACTGCGAGCCCTTCATGGCCCGCAGGATGCGTTCGCAGATCTGCTCCATGTCGGCCTTGCGCTCGCGCAGGTAGGCGTCTTCCATTTCGTCGAAATGGCGGGCAATGATTTCCAGCTGCGTGGTCAGCGCCCACTCGGCGTTGTAGAGGCGGTCGGTGATCCAGTGTTTGACACCGGCCACCAGCTCCTCGTCCTGCAGCAGCATCAGGTGCACGTCCAGCAGGGCCGACAGCTCCTGCGGCGCCTCCTTGGGGCCCATGCGGGTGATGCTCTCCTGCAAGCGGTGAATCTCGTCCACTACGGCGTCCCGCCCAGCGCGCACCCGGCCAATCTCAGCATCCACCTGGTCGGGTTTGACAAAGTAATGCGCCACATCCACCCGACTGGACGCCACCAGCACCGCACGGCCAATGGCAATGCCGCGCGATACCGCCAGACCGTGGATGGAGAAGGTCATGCCCCCACGCTCCCCGCTGCGCGTGGTTCGCTGCCCCCCAAGGGGGCGCTCGCGGCTTGGGACGGCCCGGCGCCGCTCAGGTCACTCATTCACCTTCCCCAAATTTGTCGTTGATGAGAGCGAGCAATGCGTCCATGGCTTCCTGCTCGCGGTCGCCGCTGGTTTCCAGGGTGACTTCGGTGCCAATACCGGCGGCCAGCATCATCACGCCCATGATGCTTTTGGCGTTCACGCGGCGGTCGCCGCGGGCCATCCACACCTCGCACGGAAAGCTGCCGGCCAGCTTAGTGAGCTTGGCCGACGCTCGGGCGTGCAGGCCCAGTTTATTGGCTATGGTCGTGTTGGTGCTGATCATGGGGTTTGCGATGTTGGTTTTGGGGGGCGGTCACGGCCACCTGCATGATGCATTGGGCACCACCGGCCAGCGCCCGCGTGACCAGCACGTCCAGCGCTTCATGGCGGTAATTGACCGTGCGCAAGAGCATGGGCAGGTTCACCCCGGCCACCAGCTTGCTGTGGATGCCGTCAACCACTTTTTGCGCCACGTTGCAGGGGGTGGCGCCAAACACATCGGTCAGCACCAGCGCTTGGGGGGTGGCCAGCTGGGCCAGCAGCGCCTGGGCGGCGGCGCGTGAAAGTTCGGGGCTGTCCTGGGCCGCCACATCCAGTGCCAGCACACCCGCGGCGGCTTCGGGGTACACATGCAGGGCCGCCGTGCGCAGTGCACTGGCCAGCGGTGCGTGGGCGACGATGAGGATGCCGGTGTTCATGGAGAGGGGTCTGCGGAGTGGACTTTGATTATGGCGCCTTTGCCCGCAAGAAATACAGATACGCCCCCAGGCACGCCAGCCCGTAAACCCCAAAGGCCGCCTGGTAAGCCGCGACCTCGGCCAGGCCCAGCACCTTGAAGCCGTCCAGCAGCAAACCGATGCCCCACTGCACGGCAAACACACCGCTGAAAATGACCAGGTTGTAGGCCGACAGCGCCCGCCCCGCCAGCGCCGCTGGGAACGCCATGCCCACCGCTGGCTGCGCCAGGGCCACCACGGTGCAGCTCACACATACCAAGGAAAACAGCACGGTAGCACACGTAGATATTGCGCCACCAGCTACCAAAAGAATAGCAAACAAAACAAAATTCAGTGGCATACCCCACCGGATCAACCGGTCCGCGGTATGGCCCTGGCGCGCCAACCAGGGGTTGGCCCACCCCCACAACCAGTAGGCCAGCAGCATCGCCACGTTGAGCCAAAACAGGCCGGTGGCCGCCTGCAGCGCGCTGTAGCCCGCCACCTTGACCATCCACGGCCCGGCCCACAGCGTCTGCATGGCCACCATGCCGCCGTAGTTGAAGAAGCCCAGCGGCGCCAGCTTGCGGAAATAGGGGTGGCGCCACACCTCGCGGTAACTCGCCAGCACACCTTCTGGTGTGGGCGCGGCGCTCGTCTCGGTCTGCCATGGGGGGGACTGCCAGGCAATGGCCAGCATGGACACCGCCACCAACACCCCCAGCAGCACAAAAATGCCGCGCCAACCCAAAAGTGGCATCAACCATTGCACCGGCAAGGTAGATGCCACCATGCCAAAAGCGCCCACCATCAACATCCAGGAGTTGGCGCGCATCTGCTGTTCGGGCGCGTACCAACGGCGGTAGCCAGTCAGCGGCGCCATCAGGCAGGCGCTGACGCCGGCACCGCACAACACCCGCGCCGCCAGCAGGCCCCAGAAACTTTGCGCCAGTGCAAAGGCCAGGCAACCCACCACAGCCAGCGACAAAAAGGCAATCTCCACGCGTTTGGGGCCCAGGCGGTCCAGCCAGCGGCCCAGTGGCAGCTGGGTGGCGGCAAAACCCAAAAAGTAGCCCCCCGCCAGCAGCCCCAGGTCACGCGACTGCAGGCTGAACTCCTGCACCAGCGTGGGGGCCAGGGTGGCGGTGATGGCGCGGATCAGCGCCGACAAAAAATAGGCCAGCGCGAAAGCGCTGAACACCAGCACCGCTTTGCGGGGACTCAAGGGGCTCATGGGCGGGAAATGTCCGTGAAAAAGGGCTCGGTCATGTCCGCGCCCAGGTGGTCGGCATACACCGCCAGATGGTAAATATCGCTGCCCAGCACCAACCAGCCGAGCTGCGCTTGCACCGCCCCCCCCTGCGGGCGCTGGCCCGTCACGTGCAGCCACTGGGCGCTGGCCAAACCTGGCAGGCCGGCGTAGCTGGGAGCCACCCCGGGACGTGTTGCCCCCGCCTCGGCCCGCAACGCAGCCAACGCCGAGGCGCGCCAAGCCTGCACCACTGCGGGCACGGCCGTGGCGTCGCCCACTTGGGCACGGCTGATGGCAAACAGCGCGCCACCGGCCTCGCAGCCCTGCATTTCCAGCGGCAGGCTGCGGCCGGCCAGGGGCACCTCGCGCTGGGCTTTGTCGGGTTTGCAGGGCAAGGAGAAGCGCAGTCCGCCCAGCGGGGCCTGGCGCCAGTTGAGCGCCGGGCTGCACGCGACCACGGCCAGCACCGCCGGCAGTAGCCAGCGGCGCACGGGGGTGAAGGCGCTCACTTCAATGCGCCAAATACTTTGGTGAGGATGGAGCTGCCGTACGCCACCGGGTTTTGGCGGATCTTCTTTTCCTCTTCCGAGATCATGAAGAACAGGCCGTCCAGCGCTTTGCCGGTCACGTACTGCTGGATGTTGGCATCTTCTTTTTTCATGAGCCCGATCTCAGAAGCCTTGCCGGCCAGCTGGTTGTATTTGTCGACCAAGCCCACTTTCTCGGTAGCCTTGGTCACGATGGGCAGAAACTTGACGCCCAACGGGGAGCGGGTTTTTTCGGCGAAGAACTGGGTGACCGCGGTGTCACCGCCCCCCAAAATTCCTTTGGCGTCGTTAACGGACATGCCCTGCACGGCCTTGAGCAGCAGGTCACGGGCCATGGGCACGGCGGCTTCGGCGCCGCGGTTCATGGAGGTGACCAGTTCGTCCACCTTGGCGCCCTGGCCAAAGGTGCGCAACAGCTTGCCTGCGTCTTCCAGGTAACCGGGCAAAGGAATGCGAACTTTTTCGTTGCCCAGGAATCCATCCTGCACACCCAAGATGCCAATGGCGGCCAGTGCGCCCTTTTCGAGCGCGGTTTTCAGGCCCTTGGTGGCGTCGGCCTTGCTCAAATCGTCCAGACTGAGCGCGTGGGCGGGGTGCAAAGACGCCGCAGTCCACAGGGCGGCAGCGGTCAAAGAGATGGAATTAAACTGTCGGCGGTCCATGGGGAATACCTATTCATGAAAAAAAACATTGTCGTTGCCAGCATCGTAGCCGCTGTAGCCCTGGTCGTGGGCGGTGTGCTGCTGACCCAGAGCAAAGCGGCACCGGTATCGACCTTTGTGTTGCTGGATGGTTCGCAAAAACCCTCTTCGGCCTTGCAGGGCAAGGTGACCCTGGTCAATTTCTGGGCCACCAGCTGTGTCACTTGTGTGGCCGAAATGCCCAAGCTGGTCTCCACCTTCGAGAAGTACAAATCCCAGGGCTACGGCACGGTGGCCGTGGCCATGGCCTACGACCCGCCCAGCTACGTGGTCAACTTTGTCCAGACCCGCAAGTTGCCGTTTGATGTGGCCATTGACAACACTGGCGTCGTGGCCAAGGCCTGGGGCGAAGTGGGCATCACGCCCACCAGCTACTTGGTCAACAAACGCGGCGAGATTGTGAAGCGGTACGTGGGCGAACCCAATATGCACGAGCTGCACCAGTTGATCGAAACCCTGCTCAAGGAATCCTGAGCAAGGCCACGCCGCTCTTTTAAGAGCGGAAGGCGTCGTGGCAGGTCTTGCAGCTGCCGCTCACCGCACCCACTGCGGCTTTGATACTGTCCAGGTTGCCCGTTTTGGCCGCTGCGTTGAGTTTGTTCATCTCGCTCTGCATTTTTTCGGCGTAGTCGTTGAACTTGGCCTTATCGCTCCAGATTTCGGCCTTGGCCTTGGTGGAGGCGCCCTTGTCAGTGCCTTCCCCAAAGGCAGTCCAAGGCAGCTTGCTCATATAGGTCGCCACCTCGGCGCTCTCAGCCGCCACTTTCGCGTCCAACGGCGCCCGACCCGCGGCCATCGCGGCAATCCGCCCAAAGTTCTGCTGCATGACAAACAAGGCGCTCTGGCGGTACTTGATGGCATCTTCCGCCTTGGCAAACTGGGCCATAGCGGGCCCAGACAGGGTGGCAACGGCGCTGACCAGAATCAGGGAGGCTAATTTTTTCATCGGACGTCCTTGGTGGGGTGAAGGGAAGTTGGCGGCCGGTAGAGCCCCCGTCCGCCCAAATAGTTCTGAGAGAAACCGTGCACTAGGGTAACTACCATGTGGCGCACCCTGTGCGCAGCAGTGATACATTGCGCGTTCGCCCTTGGGGCGGCAGACCCGGCGTTATCAAGGAGTGCTTATGCAAACAACCCGTGTGTGGGACTTGCCCACCCGCCTGTTTCACTGGCTGCTGGCCGCGGGGGTGACAGGCCTGGTGGTCACGGGGCAAGTGGGCGGCAGCTGGATGGACTGGCACTTCCGCCTGGGGTACGGCGTGTTGGCCTTGTTGTTGTTTCGGCTGGTCTGGGGCTTAGTTGGCGGCCACTGGTCCCGCTTTACGCATTTTTTGTACAGCCCCACCACCATTTGGCGCTACCTGCGGGGCCACAGCGCTCCTGAACATGGCGTGGGACACAACCCCCTGGGGTTCCTGTCCGTGCTGGGCCTGCTGGGGTTTACGCTGCTGCAGGTTGCCACCGGCCTGTTCAGTGACGACGAAATCGCCACCTCCGGCCCCCTGTCCAAGTTCGCCACGGGTGAATGGGTGAGCCGCGCAAGCGATTACCACACCGACATCGGGAAGTTCATCCTGTTGGCCTTGGTGTTCCTGCACCTGGCCGCCATCGTGTTCTACCGTGTCAAGAAGAAGCAGAACCTGGTGGCCCCCATGGTGTGGGGCGATAAACAGACCGAGTTCGGAGTGCCAAGCGCACGTGATGATCTGGCTACACGCCTGCTGGCACTGGGCGTCCTCGCACTCAGCGGTGGCGCTGTAGCGGCATTGTTGATTTGGGCTGCCTGATATGAATTCCGTGTTGCCCTCGACCGAACAACCAGCGCTGGACATTCCGAGCACCCCCGAAGAACTGGAGGCCCTGCGGCAGCTGTTTCAGGAGTACGCAACCCAGTTGGGGGTAGACCTGTGTTTTCAGAACTTTGCGCAAGAACTGCGTGAACTGCCGGGGGAATACGCGGCACCGCGGGGCACACTGCTGGTAGCCCGGGTGGGGGATACGCTTGCCGGTTGCTGCGCGCTGCGCCCATTGGACACAACGGACTATCCCAATGCGGCAGAGATGAAGCGCTTGTTTGTACGTCCGGCCTACCGGGGCCTCGGCCTGGGGCGACTGCTGGCGGAAGGCATTCTCGACGCGGCCCGCCAAAGTGGCTACGACTGTGTGCTGCTCGATACCCTGGACGATATGGAAGCTGCACGGGCCCTGTACGAAGAGCTGGGGTTTGAAGAAGTACCGCCGTATTACTTCAACCCGATTGCAGGCGCGCACTACCTCAAAGCGGATCTCTGAGGTAGGCGCGGTTTACAACGCTTATGCCTTGGCCTGGGCCAACAGGGTCTCGGCGTCGCTGACCTCAAACTTGCCAGGGCCTTCCACGTTCAGGGCACTGACCTTGCCGTCTTTGACCAGCATGGAGTAGCGGTTGCTGCGCAGGCCCATGCCCTTGGAGGTAAGGTCCAAGGTCAGACCGGTGGCTTGGGCAAATGCGGCGCTGCCGTCGGCCAGCATGCGCACCTTGCCCGCAGTCTTTTGCTCACGGGCCCAAGCACCCATCACAAACGCGTCGTTAACGCTGACGCACCAGATCTCGTCCACACCCGCCGCCTGAAAGGCAGCGGCTTGCTCCACATAACCGGGCACATGTTTGGCCGAACATGTGGGAGTAAAGGCACCAGGCAGCGCGAACAGGGCAATGGTCTTGCCTGCGGTCGCTTTGCCCACATCCACGGGGTTGGGGCCGATGCTGCAACCCTCTCCCTCCACGTCTATATATTCCATCAGGGTGGCCGATGGCAGGGTGTCGCCGACTTTGATCATGTGTGCTCCTAACAAGTAAGGGGAAGGGAATGTTCAATCGCTTGCGATTGCGATTGGACCCACAACTGCGCGTAGCGCTTGTGAGCCAAAGCAAAACGGCCCACATTGTGGGCCGTTTTGAAGTCACTTGCAGTGAACAAAGCCGATAGGCTTAGACTGCAGCAGCCTTTTCCACCAAGCGGGTCGCAACCCAGTTCTTGGTTTTGGAAATGGGCTTGCTTTCGGTGATTTCGATGACATCACCCAGCTTGTACTCGCCCTTTTCGTCATGGGCGTGGTACTTGCTGGTTTTTGCCACGATTTTTCCGTACAGCTCATGCTTCACGCGACGCTCGATCAGTACAGTCACTGTCTTCGAACGCTTGTCGCTGACCACCTTGCCAATCAAGGTGCGCTTGAGGGATTTTTTAGCTTCCGTCATTTATCGCTCCTTATTTGGCGGATTTATCAGCGCTTTGCTTCTCGACAAGAATGGTCTTGGCGCGAGCAATATCACGGCGCGCAGTGCGCAGCGTAGCGGTGTTGTTGAGTTGTTGTGTAGCCTTTTGCATACGCAGGCCAAAGTGAGCTTTTTGCAGCGCTTTGACTTCCGATGTCAGTCCGGCAACGTCCTTGGTCCGCAGTTCAGCAGCTTTCGTCATTTCGAGTTCTCCTGAATTACTGACCAATCATGCGTGCCACAAAGGTGGTACGCAGAGGCAGCTTGGCCGCAGCCAAACGGAATGCCTCGCGTGCCAGCTCTTCAGGCACACCGACGATTTCAAACACGATCTTGCCGGGCTGAATTTCAGCCACGTAGTACTCGGGGTTACCTTTACCGTTACCCATACGCACTTCAGCAGGCTTTTGGGAGATCGGCTTGTCAGGGAACACACGAATCCAGATACGGCCGCCACGCTTCACGTGACGGGAAATTGCACGACGTGCAGCTTCGATCTGGCGAGCCGTCAGACGGCCGCGGTCAGTACATTTGAGACCGAAGTCACCGAATGCGACCGAGCTTCCTCGGGTCGCAATGCCGGTGTTACGGCCTTTTTGCTCTTTGCGGTATTTCCGGCGAGCGGGTTGCAACATGGTTATTCTCCTTTACCGTCAGCTGCTGCAGCTGGCGCGGCGACTTTGCGAACGCGCTTAACGGCTGGTTTGTTTGCATCGGCACCAAGTGCTTCTGCGGGCTTGTCGCTGCCATCGGCAGGGGCTGCGTTGGCGCCCACGGGACGACGAGCGCCACGGGGAGCAGCACGGTCAGCACCTGGACGGGCACCACCGCGGTCATCGCGGCGGGGACCACGGGGGCGACGCTCTTCTTCAGCGCGAGGCTCCACAGCAGCGGGCAAGTCGTTACGGCCCAAGGTATCACCCTTGTAGACCCAGACCTTCACACCAATGATGCCGTACGTGGTCTTGGCTTCGGAAGTACCGTAGTCAATGTCAGCGCGCAATGTGTGAAGTGGCACGCGACCTTCGCGGTACCACTCGCAACGGGCGATTTCAATGCCGTTCAGACGACCGGACGACATGATCTTGATGCCCAGGGCACCCAGACGCATAGCGTTTTGCATAGCGCGCTTCATGGCACGGCGGAACATGATCCGCTTTTCCAATTGCTGCGTGATGCTGTCGGCGATCAATTTGGCGTCGATTTCGGGCTTGCGCACTTCTTCGATGTTCACAGCCACAGGCACGCCGAGCTGTTTGCCCAGTTCGCGCTTGAGGTTTTCGATGTCTTCGCCTTTCTTGCCGATCACCACACCCGGACGTGCCGAGAAAATGGTGATACGTGCGTTCTTGGCAGGACGCTCGATCAGAATGCGCGACACCGAAGCGTTCTTCAACTTGGCCTTCAGGTACTCACGCACCTTGATGTCTTCGGCCAGCATGCCCGCGAAATCGCGGTTGCTGGCGTACCAACGAGAAGACCAATTACGGCTGATCGCCAAGCGAAAGCCGGTTGGGTGGATTTTTTGTCCCATATCTTCCTGGCCTCTTTCAGTTACCAACCGTCACGTACACATGGCACGTGGGCTTGCGGATTTGATTGCCACGGCCTTTGGCACGTGCTGTGAAGCGACGCAACGAAGCACCTTGCTCGACGTAGATGGTTTTCACCTTCAGTTCGTCGATATCGGCGCCGTCATTGTGCTCAGCGTTGGCAATGGCGGACTCCAGAACCTTCTTGATGATCACAGCAGCTTTTTTCTGTGTGAACTGCAAGATGTTCAGAGCTTGGTCAACTTTTTTGCCACGGATCAGGTCCGCGACCAGACGACCTTTGTCTACCGACAAACGGACGCCACGAAGGGTTGCACGAGTTTCCATGGTCACCTCCTTATTTCTTCTGGACTTTTTTGTCCGCAGGGTGACCCTTGAAAGTACGGGTCAGAGCGAACTCACCCAACTTGTGGCCAACCATTTGATCGGTGATATAGACAGGCACGTGCTGTTTGCCGTTGTGCACAGCAA
The DNA here is from genome assembly GCF_056521365.1 of Rhodoferax sp. XS2R6. Lineage (NCBI taxonomy): Bacteria > Pseudomonadati > Pseudomonadota > Betaproteobacteria > Burkholderiales > Comamonadaceae > Rhodoferax > Rhodoferax sp. XS2R6. The sequence goes on from NZ_JBWMAY010000006.1 coordinate 181,775, forward strand.
TGGTCAAGCCGATGAAATCGGGCAGGATCATGGAACGACGCGACCAAGTCTTAATCGGCTTCTTGTCCTTGGTTGCCACGGCCTTTTCGGTCTTGGCTACCAGGTGGTGGTCCACAAAGGGACCCTTTTTGAGAGAACGAGTCATTTACCTACCCCTTACTTCTTGCGACGCGACACGATCATGACCTGCGTGCGCTTGTTGTTACGGGTACGGTAACCCTTGGTCAGATTACCCCAAGGATCGACTGCATGACGGCCTTCGCCAGTCTTGCCTTCGCCACCACCGTGTGGGTGGTCCACAGGGTTCATCACCACACCGCGAACGGTCGGGCGAATACCCATCCAGCGCTTGACACCGGCTTTACCCAGACGGCGCAGGCTGTGCTCTTCGTTGGCGACTTGGCCAATGGTTGCACGGCAATCGATGTGGATCTTGCGAACTTCACCGGAGCGAACGCGAACCTGGGCGTAGGTGCCTTCGCGGGCCAACAGGGTTGCAGAGGTACCCGCAGAGCGGATGATCTGTGCGCCCTTGCCCACTTGCAGTTCCACACAGTGGATGATGGAACCCACTGGAATGTTGCGGATAGGCAAAGTGTTACCCACGCGGATAGGAGCTTCGGAACCATTCATGATGGTTGCGCCGACTTCCAGACCACGGGGGGCAATGATGTACTTGCGTTCGCCGTCGGCGTAACACACCAGAGCGATGTGCGCAGAGCGGTTGGGATCGTACTCAATGCGTTCCACCTTGGCAGGAATGCCGTCCTTGTTGCGGACAAAGTCAACAACGCGGTAGTGGTGCTTGTGTCCACCGCCCTTGTGGCGGGTGGTGATGTGGCCGTTGTTGTTACGACCGGCTTGCTGGAATTGAGGTTCCAGCAACGCAGCGTGAGGAGCACCTTTGTACAGGTGGTCACGCGAAATCTTCACCACGCCACGACGGCCTGGAGAAGTAGGTTTCATTTTAATGACAGCCATGATTACGCGGCCTCCCCACCAAGGTTCAGCTCTTGACCGGGCTTGAGCATCACGTAGGCTTTGCGAACGTTGTCGCGACGGCCATTCGATTTGCCAAAGCGCTTGGCCTTGCCTTTTGTGTTCACCACAGAAACGCCTTGCACTTCCACCTTGAACATCAATTCCACAGCGGCCTTGATTTCGGGCTTGGTAGCGTCTTGCAGCACCTTGAACGTCACAGCATTGGATTTTTCAGCCACCATGGTTGCCTTTTCAGACACGATGGGAGCAACCAGAACCTGCATCAAACGACCTTCGTCGTACTTGACTTTCGACGTGTTGTTCATACGGGCGCTCATGCGAACATCTCCTTGAGTTTGTCCATGGCGGCCTTGGTCACCAACACCTTGCGGTAGTGCACCAACGACAGGGGATCTGCATAACGAGGCTCAACCACCAGGATGTTCACCAGGTTGCGAGATGCCAAGTACAGGTTTTCATCCACTTCGTCAGCAATCACCAGCACGGATTCAAGGTTCATCGCCTTGAATTTGGCTGCCAAAGGCTTGGTCTTAGGAGAGTCCACTTTGATGGAGTCAACCACTGCCAGACGGCCTTCGCGGGCCAGCTGAGACAGGATGGAAGCCATACCTGCGCGGTACATCTTCTTGTTGATCTTTTGACCGAAGTTTTCGTCGGGCATGTTCGGAAAAATGCGGCCGCCTCCGCGCCACAGTGGCGAGGAAGTCATACCGGCACGGGCGCGGCCCGTTCCCTTTTGCTTGAACGGCTTCTTGGTCGAGTGCTTGACCTGCTCGCGATCCTTCTGGGCGCGTGTGCCTTGACGGGCATTGGCCTGGAACGCTACCACCACTTGGTGGACGAGGTCTTCGTTGTATTCACGACCAAACACGGTTTCAGGCGCGTCGTATTTCGACGTGGCTTGACCTTGGTCATTCAGGAGTTCGAGCTGCATCAGTTCGCTCCTTTCGCTGCTTTAGCCTTGACTGCGGGACGGACGGTTACAAAACCACCTGCTGCACCGGGGATTGCACCCTTGATCAGCAGCAATTGACGCGCTTCGTCGATGCGGATCACATCGAGGTTCTGCGTGGTTTTGGTGACATCGCCCAAATGGCCCGTCATGCGCTTACCGGGGAACACGCGACCTGGGTCTTGTGCCATACCGATGGAACCGGGAACGTTGTGCGAACGGCTGTTACCGTGCGAAGCACGTTGCGAGCTCATGTTGTGGCGCTTGATGGTCCCGGCGTAGCCTTTACCAATGGAGGTGCCTTGCACGTCCACTTTTTGGCCCACAACAAACACGTCAGCCACAGGCACAGTCGCACCAGCGGTGTACTTTGCAGCAACGTCAGCAGTAATGCGGAATTCCTGGATGATTTCACCGGCTTCCACACCTGCCTTGGCAAGGTGACCGGCAACTGGCTTGGTCACACGCGAAGCTTTGCGTGCACCGAACGTTACCTGCAAGGCAACGTAGCCATCGTTCTCTTGGGTTTTGACCTGCGTCACGCGGTTGTTGGACACGTCTACCACCGTAACAGGAACTGCATCCCCGTCGTCGGTGAATAGGCGCATCATGCCAACCTTGCGACCCAGCAACCCTAAGTGATTGCTAAGACTCATTGTTTTCTCCGTAACTCCCACCGCTGCAACTTCAATTGGCTACAGCGTTTTTGCGTGAGAGACTGTTAATAAAACTCAGCCCGCGCACAAAAGCACATCGGGCAGAGCCAGCGAGTATAGCGCGGGCTTGTGATTCACACAAGCCCCTGCTTTTCCCGCCAGTCAGAAGCCCCGGATTGACATCCGGGGCCACTATTTCTTACTGCAGCTTGATTTCAACGTCCACGCCAGCAGGCAGATCGAGCTTCATCAGCGCGTCAACCGTCTTGTCTGTTGGATCAACGATGTCCATCAGACGCTGGTGTGTACGAATTTCAAACTGGTCGCGACTGGCCTTGTTCACGTGAGGCGAACGCAGGATGTCAAAACGCTTCATGCGGGTTGGCAAAGGCACGGGGCCCTTGACAATCGCGCCGGTACGCTTAGCGGTGTCGACGATTTCAGCAGCCGATTGGTCAATCAGCTTGTAGTCAAACGCCTTCAGGCGAATGCGGATTTTTTGCTTGGCAGCCATCGTAATTCCTTAGTTTGTGCGAATTACGCGATGATTTTCGCGACCACGCCAGCGCCGACGGTACGGCCACCTTCGCGGATAGCGAAGCGCAGACCTTCTTCCATGGCGATGGGGTTGATCAGCTTCACAGTGATCGACAC
>NZ_JBWMAY010000007.1:0-174658 GCF_056521365.1 Rhodoferax sp. XS2R6
ACAGCGATGGTCTGGCGCTCTTGGTAGTCCAGCTGTTTGTATTCTTGCTTCAGTTTCATGAACACACCTTATTGAAGTTTCAATCGGTGTGTTGCACTTCACTTTTGAGCGGGCCGGTGATACAGGCCGATTTGATACCTAAATCTCAGTACAACGAGAACAGCGCGCAGATTGGGGGCGTGTGCTGCGGCTGGTTTCGGCCGCCGCCATCAAGCAACCTCGGGTGGGGTTGAAGATGAGGCGGTGGGCGCTGGGGTTCATCCGGGTTTCCTACCAAAGAGTCTGGCAAACAGTCCTTGCTTGGGTTCTTCCCGCAAAGGATGGGTGCTGGGGCCATTGGGTCGCAGCAGGTCGCCGGGGTAGTGTTCATGGCCAAGGCACAGGCTGTCATCGAGACCAAAAGCTTTTGCCGCCGCAACCGCCTCAATGCACCAGCGGCCAAAGTAGCTGCCCATTTCCAAGGGGTGTTTCTCGGGGTCACCGTAGATGTACCAGAAGGGCTCTACCGTGGGCGCTTTTTTGTTTTTCGGCGCGGGGCGCCTGAGTTCAGCGTACCAATGCTCCACAAAGTCGCGCAGCAGCGCCGCTTGCTGATCTTTGGGCGCATCTATGGCCCTGAGCAGGCGGGCATAGGGTTTTGCATGCAGCAAAGATGTGCCGATTTTTCGTACTGGTGCGCGACTGGCAATCACTCGGTCAAGCAACACGTCCTCGCCCTCGCCACCTATCAGTGCCAGCAGACGCTGCCATTGGTCGTTGGGGATTTCCAATGACAGCGCCAAACCCACCAGCCAGAAGCACCAGTTGTAGTGGTTCAGGTTGGAGAGCGAGAAGCCCCAGTCGCGGCAGGTTTGCAACTTGTGTTCCTTGCAGACCTCATCGCTCAGGCGGTTGGAGAGTTCCCAGGCATCTAGCAGGCCGGGGAAGTGCTGGGATAGGTCACGGATGGGGGCACCGGAGGAGTAGATGCGCAATATCAATCGGGAGAAATCCGATACCAAATTGAATACGTACTGCGGTTCATATACTGGATTTTTCGAGGGCACATTCAGTACTTTTGCCATCGCATCGAGCAGCCAAACTTCATCTTTTTGAATCCGCGTAGACCAGTAATCTCTATCGCCCATTGAAGCACGGATCATTTGCGTGCTCCTGATAGTTTCAAGTTTGAAATGATGATTTGCGATTCATTGATAGGCTTGGGCTTACCCATGGCATCTAGTATTTCAACAGCGGTTGAACCATCAGGTCTAACGGTTACGGGTAATGAATAGCGGGTGACTGGTCCGACATGGGTGGGGCTTGTTGATTTGTTGCACCCACCAACGAACGGAGGACTGCTCTAATTGCCTTGGACTGTAGTCGGCAATAGTCCGTTTGGGTATCCCCCGAAAGAGTGAATTTGGGCATCCCATTGCCCCTGAATTTCCAAAATTTTCACGAAGCAAAATGCCGTGCGCGATTTGCCTTGCTTTGTACACAATCAACAAGGCGTCGCAAGGTTGCTAGCGCATCGCTCAGCTATGCTCAGCGCCCATGTCCACCCTCTCCCCCGCCATCGTGCTGGCCGCCGGCCGCGGCGAGCGCATGCGCCCGCTGACCGACACCTGCCCCAAACCCCTGCTGCAAGTGCAGGGCAAACCGCTGATGCAGTACCACCTGGAGGCGCTGGCCCTCGGGGGTTTTGACCGGGCCGTGGTGAACACCGCCTGGCTGGGCGAGCAGATCGAGGCCCGGTTTGGGCATCAAATTGGCATGCAGCCCTCGTCCATACTGCGCGAGCAGCTATTAAAAACAGAGCGCCCCTCTGACTCTTTGGCCTTGCACTACTCGCACGAAGGGCGCGACTTTGGCGGCGCACTGGAGACTGCAGGCGGCATTGCGCGTGCGCTGCCGCAGTTGGCGCCCGTGTTCTGGTCCATGGCCGGCGATGTGTATGCGCCCGACTTTGTGTTCACCCGGGCCGCGGTGGACCGCTTTGCTGCCAGCGGCAAGCTGGCCCACCTGTGGCTGGTGCCCAACCCGGCGCACCACCGCAAGGGCGACTTTGGCCTGGAGCAGGCAGACGCACAGGGCGTGGGCCTGTGCACCGACCCACCGGCGGACAGCACCGCGCCGCGCTACACCTACAGCACCTTCGCGCTGTTCCGCCACGCCCTGTTTGCCGCGCCCTGGTGCGACATCCCCGCCGGTAACCCGCAAGGTATCAAGGCGCCGCTGGCGCCGCTGCTGCGCAAAGCCATGGCGCAAGCACAGGTGAGCGCCGAGATTTACACTGGCCGCTGGACCGATGTCGGCACGCCCGAGCGGCTGGCAGAACTCAACACCTGACACCATGACACACCCACTGACTGCAGACTACGCCGCCCGCCGCGCCACGCTGGCCGCCCGCATTGGCAAACACGGCGTGGCCGTGTTGCCCACCGCCCCCGAGCAGCAGCGCAACCGCGACAGCGACTTCCTGTTCCGCTTTGACAGTTATTTCCACTACCTGAGCGGTTTTGCCGAACCCAAGGCCTGGCTGGTTATCACCGGGGATGGCAAGACCACGTTGTTTTGCCAGCCCAAAGACCTGGAGCGCGAGATCTGGGACGGCTTTCGCGTCGGCCCCGATGCCGCGCCGGAACTGTTGGGTGTGGACGCCGCCTACTCGGTGGACGAGCTGGACCAGCGCATGCCCGCGCTGCTGGATGGCGCCGACGCGGTCTGGTACCCGTTTGCCACGCACAAGGGCCTGGAAACCCGGGTGGACGGCTGGCTCAGCGGCTTGCGCGCCCGCGTGCGCTTCGGTGCGCTGACGCCCGAGCAGACGCGCGACCTCTGCGGCCCGCTGGACGAAATGCGCCTGATCAAGGATGCCTACGAGCAGGACACCATGCGCCGCGCCGCGCAAATCAGCGCGGGCGCCCACATCCGCGCCATGCAGCTGTCCGCCCGCATGCTGCGCGAAGGCAAAGACGTGCGTGAGTACCACCTGGACGCCGAGCTGCTGCACGAATTCCGCCAGCAGGGTTCGCAGTACCCGGCCTATGGCTCCATCGTCGCCGCCGGTGCCAACGCCTGTGTGCTGCACTACCGGGCCGACGCGGGCGCCGTGCGCAATGGCGAGCTGGTGCTGATTGACGCGGGCTGCGAACTCGACGGTTATGCCAGCGACATCACGCGCACCTTCCCGGCCAACGGCAAGTACAGCGGCGCGCAGCGCGCGCTGTATGACCTGGTGCTGGCCTCACAAATTGCCGCGGTGAATGCGACCAAGGCCGGCGCCCGTTTTACCGACCCGCACGAGGCCACCGTGAAGGTGCTGGCGCAGGGCATGCTGGACCTGGGCCTGCTGGACAAAAACAAAGTGGGCAGCCTGGACGATGTGATCGAGAGCCGCGCCTACTTCCAGTTTTATATGCACCGCACCGGCCACTGGCTGGGCATGGATGTGCACGACTGCGGCAGCTACACCGAACCCAGTGAGCTGGGCCAGGGCAGTGTGCGCAAGGACGCACTGACGGGTGCAGAGATCGTGAACCGCCCGGCGCGCATTCTGCGCAGCGGCATGGTACTGACGATTGAACCCGGCATCTATGTGCGCCCGGCGGACGGTGTGCCGGAGCAGTTCCACAACATTGGCATCCGCATCGAAGACGACGCCATCGTCACCGACACCGGCTGCGAACTCATCAGCCGCGGTGTGCCGGTGGAGCCGGACGCGATTGAAGCACTGATGCGCGGCTGACATGGCGAGCCCTGCACGCATCACCAGCAAGGACAGCAGCCGCATTCCGCAGCGGGCGGCGCTGGCCTTGCGGCTGGAGCGGGGGCCGCTGACCGTGTCGCTGCGGCGCAATGCCGTCAAGGCCTTTGTGATTGCCAAGAGTCCGCACGTGGTGATTGGCGTGGTGCGTTGGGGCCAGGAGTACGGGCTGCTGGCGATCTCCCCCGCGGGCGACTACCTGCGCGTGAATGGCTCGTATGAAGAGCTGCTGGACACGCCCGAAGTGCGGGCCGCCATCGTGAAGGTGTTCATGAGCGGTGAGCTCCCCCCGGGCCGCTCCCGCGGAGACGGGCCACCCGTCTGGGGCATGGAGTTTCTGGACGGCGCTTTGCGCCAAACACCGCGCTGAGGGCTACTGCGCCGGGGTGTCTCCGGCTTCGGCAGCACGTTGCACCTCTTCCCAGTGGCGCTTGGGCAAATGGCCCAGCAGGCGCTCCATCACAGTGTCCACCACCGCATCATTGATCTCGTGACCCAGGAACGGGATCACGTCCGCGGTCACGTCGGCCCCCAGACTGATCAGGTGCTCGGCACCGGTCACGGTGTAACCGTAGTGGATAACAGCATCGCTCTTGCCGTGCACCAGGTGGAGGGTGGTGTGCGGATGGGGCGCCTGCGGCAGCGCCGCAAAACGGCCCGACAGAGCCACCACACGACCGGCCAAGTGCTGGGGCAATTGTGTAGCCTCCAGGGACATGATGGCGCCCTGCGAAAACCCGATCAACGCGGTGGCCTCGGGCCCCACACCACTTTGGCGTTGCCAGTCGTGCACCATGGCCACAAAGGCGGGCATGGCCTCGGCCACGCGCGCGGGCCGGTCTTCTTCGGTGATGCCGCGCACCGAGAACCATTGGTAACCCTGGCCCAGGTCCGACGCATGCGGCGCTTGCACACTGACCACCAAGGCGTCGGGAAACGCCTGCGCCAGGCGCTGCCCCAAGGGCACCAGCCCTTGCGGGGTAGCGCCCACGCCATGTTGCAACAGCATGAGCTGCTTAGCCGGGCCTGTGGGCCGTTGAACGACGATAGCGTCAGACATAGGCTTTCTCCTCCAAACGCTGGGCGTGGCCCAAGGTCAGCCGCGCCAGCACCAGGGCTACGACGGCCGAACCCGCAATGCCGGCCACCATGGGACGTGCACTGCCGTCCACAAACAGACCGGTCAACGCCATGACCACGGCACCGGTGACAAACTGCAGCGTGCCCATCAGGGCCGAGGCCGTGCCGGCGATGGAGCCATGCTCCTCCAGCGCCAGCACCGCCGTGGTGGGCACCACCAGGCCCAAAAAGCCATAACCCACAAACAGCACACCAATCATCACGTCCAGGCGATCCACACCGGCCAGGTTGATGGCCAGCAGCAGGGTCATCATGGCGGCGTAACCCACCACCGCAAACTTGACCAGGCGCACCAGGCCAAAACGCGCACTGAGCTTGCCGGTGAACTGGGAAATGCCGATGAACGAGGCCGCATTGGCCGCAAACGCCAGGCTGTACTGGCGCGGTGTCAGGCCGTAGTGGTCAATCAGCACAAAGGACGAGTTGGCCAGGTAGGCAAAGAAGCTGGAGATGCCGAAGGCGCCGATGAACACCAACCCCAAAAAGTGCTTGTCGCGCAGCAACACGCCATACGCGGCCAGGGCGCTGCCCACGCTGCTATTGACGCGCTCCTCGGCGGGACGGGTCTCGGGCAGGCTGGTGGCCAGCAACACTATGCCCAACACCGCGGCCACCGTCACCGCCCAAAACACGCTGCGCCAGCCCACAATTTCGATCAACACGCTGCCCGCCAGCGGCGCCAGAATGGGCGACACGCTGAACACCAGCATCAGCAGCGACATCAGACGGGCAGCATCGTGGCCGGTGTGCAGATCACGCACCACGGCACGCGGCACCACCATGCCGGCACAAGCACCCAGCCCCTGGATAAAGCGCAGCACCACCAGGGTTTCAATGTCGGGTGCCAAAGCACAACCCACACTGGCCACGGCAAACAACACCAGGCCAAAGTACAGCGGCGGCTTGCGGCCCACCATGTCGGACACCGGACCGTAGATGATCTGGCCAATCCCCAAGGCGATGAAAAAAGCCATCAGGCTGGCCTGCACCGCCCCCATGGAGGCACCCAGGTTCTGCCCAATGGAGGGCAGGGCGGGAAGGTACATGTCGATAGCGAACGGACCGATGGCCGATAACAGGCCGAGCACCAGTGCGGTGCCAAAAAACGAAGATTTCATGGCTCGGAGAATACCCTTCACCCTCCAACCTGTGGGGGCATGGGGATACTTGGGCGTTCGCACAAGAACGTCCGTGTAGCGCGCTTGAGGCTTGGGCTTTAATACGGGATTGAGCCATTCACCGCAAAGCCCCCATGACTGACATCTCTCCCTCCACCGCCCCTCTCCTCATCATTGGTGCAGGCCTGGCCGGTTGGACCACCGTGCGCGAGTTTCGCAAGCTGGACACCAGCACCCCCGTGGTGCTGGTCACCGCCGACAGCGGGGACTTTTATGCCAAACCCACGCTGTCCAACGCCTATGCGCAAAAACGCACACCGGCGCAGCTGGTTACCACGCCGGCCGCCAAGATGGCCGAGACGCTGAACGTCACGCTCCTGGCGCACCACCACGTGCAATCCCTGGACACCGCGGCACACAACGCAGTGGTGACGCACAACGCCCAGACGCAGACCCTGCACTACAGCCGCCTGGTGCTGGCCACGGGCGCCCAGCCCATCCGCATTCCCGTGGGCGGCACGGCGGCAGACCAGGTCAAGTCCATCAACAACCTGGACGACTTTGGCGCCTTCCACCAGGCCCTGGGTCTGGACCCCAGTGCCGCGGAACCCGCAGCGCCCAAGACCGTGCTCATCATGGGTGCGGGCCTGATTGGCTGTGAGTTTGCCAACGACCTGGTGCTCGCTGGCGCCACCGTGCATGTGGTGGACCCGTCTCCTCGCCCGCTGGCATTGCTGCTACCCGCAGAGGCTGGAGAGCAATTGCAGGCGGCCTTGCAAGCGCTGGGTGTGGTCTGGCACTTGGAGACCACAGTGACCGCGGTAGACAGCGCAGACGGTGGCCTACGGGTCCAACTGGCCGACGGCAACAGCGTCGCAGCAGACCTGGTGCTTAGCGCTGTTGGCCTGCGTGCCGACACCACGCTGGCCGCAGCAGCAGGCCTGGTCTGCGAGCGCGGCATTGTGGTGGACGACACGCTGCAAACCTCTGCCCCCGACGTCTACGCCCTGGGGGATTGCGCGCAGTACGCATCGGCCGGGCAACGCACCCTGCCTTATGTAATGCCCATCATGAACGCTGCCCGGGCCTTGGCGGCCACGTTGGCGGGCACGCCCACAGCGCTGGTGTTTCCGCTGATGCCCGTGAGCATCAAGACCCCGGCGCTGCCCATCGTGGTGGCTGCCGCGCACCCGGCGCTGGCAGGCACCTGGAAGGCCGGCGATGGTGAAGGCATTTGGCAGTTCACCGACGGCGACGGCGCCCAACGCGGTTTTGTGCTGACCGGCAAAAGCACAGCCCGCCGCATGGAGCAAAGCAAGGCCACCCAGCCCTGAATAACCCCATTCTTTATTCGCATAAAGTTCGCCCGCTCTGCGGCAAAGCTTTAGAGAGCCAGGTCTACAATCCACCACCCATGACCGCACCGAGGGGTCTGCAACTGTGTCAGAACCCCTCGCCCAGAGGACCCTCAATGCCCCAGCAACCTGCACCCCTCGTTCCGCACCCACCGGTGTCCAACTCGGCCGAAAAAAAGGCCCAGCTGCGCCAGGCAGCGCTGGAGTACCACGAGTTCCCCACCCCCGGCAAAGTGGCCATCTGCGCGACCAAGCAGCTGATCAACCAGCATGATTTGGCGCTGGCCTACTCGCCCGGCGTGGCAGCGCCCTGCGAAGAAATCGTCAAGGACCCCAACAACGCCTTCAAGTACACCAGCCGCGGCAACCTGGTAGCCGTCATTACCAACGGCACCGCGGTGCTGGGCCTGGGTGACATCGGCCCGCTGGCTTCCAAGCCGGTGATGGAGGGCAAGGGCGTGCTGTTCAAGAAGTTCGCCGGCATTGATGTGTTTGACATCGAAATCGACGAAAAAAACGACCTCGACAAGCTGGTCGACATCATCGCGTCCCTGGAGCCTACCTTCGGTGGTATCAACCTCGAAGACATCAAGGCGCCCGACTGCTTCTACGTGGAGCGCAAGCTGCGCGAGCGCATGAAGATCCCGGTGTTCCACGACGACCAGCATGGCACCGCCATCTGCGTGGGCGCCGCCATCTTGAATGGTCTGAAGATCGCCGGCAAAGATCCTAAAAAGGTGAAGCTGGTGACCTCCGGCGCCGGTGCCGCCGCGCTGGCCTGCCTGGGTCTGCTGGTCAAGCTGGGCATTCCGCGTGAAAACATCTATGTGACCGACTTGGCAGGTGTGGTTTACGCAGGCCGCACCGAGCTGATGGACGAGGACAAAATCCAGTTCGCCCAGAAAACCGATGCACGCACGCTGCGCGAAGTGATGGTGGGTGCAGATATCTTCTTGGGCCTGTCCGCCGGTGGCGTGCTCAAGCAGGACATGGTCAAGTCCATGGCGGACAAGCCGCTGATCTTCGCGCTGGCCAACCCCACGCCCGAAATCCTGCCGGAAGAAGTGAAAGCGGTACGCGACGACGCCATCATGGCCACCGGCCGCACCGACTACCCCAACCAGGTCAACAACGTCCTGTGTTTCCCCTATATCTTCCGCGGTGCGTTGGATGCGGGCGCCTCCACCATCACGCTGGAAATGGAAATTGCCGCGGTGCACGCGATTGCCGAACTGGCCCAGGCCGAACAAAGCGAAGTGGTGGCCGCGGCCTACGTGGGTGAACAACTGGCCTTTGGCCCCGAGTACCTGATCCCCAAGCCGTTTGACCCGCGCCTGATGATGAAGATCGCGCCGGCCGTGGCCCAGGCCGCCGCCGACAGCGGTGTGGCCCTGCGCCCCATCACCGACATGGACGCCTACCGCGAGCGGCTGCAAAGTTTTGTCTACGCCTCTGGCACCACCATGAAGCCCATCTTCACGGCCGCCAAGAAAGCGCTCAAAAAGCGTGTGGCCTACGCCGAAGGTGAAGACGAACGCGTGCTGCGCGCCGCCCAGATCGTGGTGGACGAAGGCTTGGCACTGCCCACCTTGATCGGCCGCCCCAAGGTGATTGCCGAGCGGGTCGAGAAATTTGGCCTGCGCCTGAAAGAAGGCGTGGACTACAACGTGGTCAACGTGGAACAGGACCACCGCTACCGCGACTTCTGGCAGACCTACCACCGCATGACCGAACGCAAGGGCATCACGGTGCAGGTCGCCAAGATCGAGATGCGCCGCCGCCTAACCCTGATTGGCTCCATGCTGCTGCACAAGGGTGATGTGGATGGCCTGATCTGCGGCACCTGGGGCACCACGGCCCTGCACCTGCACTACATCGACCAGGTGATTGGCAAGCGCCATGGCGGCAGCCCCAGCACCCCGCAAGACGTGCAGATCTACGCCTGCATGAACGGCTTGATGCTGCCGGGCCGCCAGGTCTTCCTGGTGGACACCCACGTCAATTACGACCCCACAGCCGAAGAATTGTGCGAAATCACGGTGATGGCGGCCGAAGAAATGATGCGTTTTGGCTTTAAGCCCAAGGCAGCACTGCTATCCCACTCCAACTTTGGCAGCAGCAACGAACCCAGCGCCATCAAGATGCGCAAGACCCTGGCCTTGCTGCAACAACAAGCGCCGTGGCTGGAAGTGGACGGTGAAATGCACGGCGACGTGGCACTGGACGGCGCAGCCCGCAAGGCCCTGATGCCCAACAGCACCCTGCAAGGGGACGCCAATCTGCTGGTACTGCCCAACATCGACGCCGCCAATATTGCCTACAACCTGCTCAAAACCGCAGCCGGTGGCAACATCGCCATTGGCCCGGTGCTGCTGGGTGCGGCCAAGCCAGTGCATGTGCTGACCGCGAGCACCACGGTGCGCCGCATTGTGAATATGACAGCGTTGACAGTGGCGGACGCCAACGCCACCCGCTGAAGCTTTTCCTTACAGTTAGCGCCAACTTAGGGCGCTAAAAACCCTGCAGGCCTTGCTTATTTCTTGAGCAAGGCCTTGCTTTTTTGTGCCGGATACGCGACACTACGCGCTTGCTTTTTCGGGTTTACCCGCAGTAGACACACAAGGATTCAGGGTGCGCAAGGGTGTTTCCAAGTTAGTACTCACTGGCTTGTTTTTGAGTGCGGCACTTGTTGTCGGCTCCCTCTCTGCCAAAGATACGCGGCCGTTGCCGCCCGGTACCGATGTTGCACTGGGTAGTCTGCCAGTCCAAGCCCAAACCACCTACGCGCTGGTCCGGCAAGGCGGCCCCTTCCCCTACGCCAAAGACGGCGTGGTCTTCGGTAACCGGGAGCGCTTGCTGCCTCTGAACACCCGTGGTTATTACCGCGAGTACACCGTCAAAACCCCGGGGGCCCAAACCCGCGGCGCACGCCGATTGGTGTGCGGTGGCCCGGCCACGGTACCGGATGCCTGTTACTACACGGCCGATCACTATGCGAGTTTTCGCAAGATCGTGCCTTGAATTGAATTTTGTACTTTGAGAAAGAGAATCGGGGATGGATATGCCACTTCGAACTGTCAGAACGAATATCGTTCAATCGATCCGCGCCTTCCGGGTGTCGGATCTGCAGGAAGCCGCACAAGGCTTGGGACACCACTTTCTGTACGCCAACCTGGCCAATGCCCAGACCAAACAGGATGTGCTGGACATGATCGGCCAACAGTTCATGCTGCCCACCACGGTCAGCAAGAACTTTGACGCGCTCTACGACAGCATGACCGACCCGGTACACAAGTCGGGCCCACAGCCTGGTTTTATCGCCGTGCTGGAGCACATTCCTGCAAACGTGAAGTTTGACAAGGAAGCGCGCGAGCAACTGCTGGACATCTTCCGCGACACCGCCGACTACTGGGGAGACCGGAAGATACCGTTCCGATGCTTCTATTCTTTTCTGTAGCCCGTTCTGCACACACCAGCCAAGCAGAACGGGCGAACGAGGCAAGCAGCGAAGCTGCACCCACCGAAGTGGTGGGCGTGGAGTTGGGCGTCGAAGCCGGCGAAAAAATGCCGACCGACAAATTGTTGGACGTCTCTCCCCTGGCGCTGCGCATGAGCAGCCCCTTCAACGCTGGGTACTGGCTGGCTGCAGCCTAAGCACCTAGCGTCCCCCGCGCGGAGCCAGTTTGGTTCCGCAGAAAAGCCTGTCCCTGTGACAGGCTTTTCTGTTTTTAGCGCTGTACTATTGCGCCAAACACATAGACACTCGTTGGCATGGGCATCCTGGCAAGGTTTCTCCCCAAGGCGCTCAGGCGCCGGATTCTGAACGCACTTTCGGACGGAGAGGACACCTTCTCGCGGGTCTTCAACACCAGCGCCGACTGGATTGTCATCACCCGCCTGAGCGACAGCACCATCGCCGAGGCCAACTCCGGTTTTGAGACCATCAGCGGCTACCGACGCGAAGAAGTCCTGGGGCGGCGCATGCTGGACTTCAATGTGTGGGCCCACCCCGAACAGCGGGTCGCCCTGGTCGCAGAAATGATGCGTGCCGGGTCGGTTCGCAACCACCTGGTGACCCTGCGCCGACGTGATGGCGCGCTGCGGGACTGTGTGGTCAACTGCGCCCTGATCGCACTGGACGGGCCGGAACACTCACACGCCGTCTGGATTGCCCGCGACGTGACCGAACACAACATCGTGCACGAGCAGTTCAAGGCCGCGTTCCAGCTCACACCGGATTTCATGTCCATTTCCCGCGTGACTGACGGACGTTATGTAGAAGTAAACGCAGCCTTTGAGCGCATCACCGGCATCGCACGGGCAGAGGCGCTAGGCAAAACATCCACCGAGCTGCGCATCTGGGCCGAACCGGAGAAACGCCCCAGCCTGATTACACTGCTGGAAACAGAGGGCGCCGTGAACGACTTCCCCATGGCCCTGAACGCTAAGGGCCAGGTACGCGAGGCACTGCTCAATGCTGTGGTCTTCGAGTCGCGCGGCGAACGTTACATCATTGCCCTGCTGCGCGATGTGACCGACGAACGCAAGGCCGCCCGCGCTCTGCAGGAAAGCGAATCCCGCTTTGTGCGCCTGTTCGACCAATCCCCGCTGCCCATGTGTTATTCCAGCGACGAAAACCAATACCAGACCACCCAGTGGAACCTGGCCTGGTTCGATGCTTTTGGTTTTGACCCGGTGGAAGACCAGGGCAAATCGGGCCTGACGCTGAATGTGTGGGTGGACCCCGAGGAACGCACGCGCCTGCTGCGCATGACGGCGGAGGGCACCGCCTTCACCGACGTGGAGGTGCAAATGCGCCGCCGCAACGGGGAGTTGCGCTGGATCTCGCTGTCGACCCGGCTGTTTGACGAAATGAACCGCACCATGGTGCTGTTCACCTACTTTGACATCACCGAGCGCAAGCACGCCCAGGAGGGCATTCTGGAGCTCAATGCCCAGTTGGAGGCCCGTGTTGCGCGGCGCACCGCGGAACTGCAGGGTGCCAATGCGGAGCTCTCACAGGCCCTGTCTACGCTGCAAATTGCACAGGACCAACTGGTGCAGAGCGAGAAACTGGCCGCGCTGGGCTCCCTGGTGGCCGGTGTGGCCCACGAGCTCAACACCCCAATCGGCAATGGCCTGACGGTGGCCAGCACGCTGGAGCACCGCATCGAGAGTTTTCAGGGCTTGGTCCACAGCGGGCTGCGCAAGTCCGACCTGCAAACCCTGCTGACCGACATGCAACTGGCTTCCGAAATCCTGGTGCGCAACTTGGGACGGGCTGCGGCCTTGGTAGCCAGTTTCAAGCAGGTGGCGGTGGACCAGACCAGCTCACAACGGCGCAAGTTTGACCTGGGCGCGGTGGTCGCAGAAATCCTGGTCACCCTGAACCCTGCGCTGCGCAAGACGGCGTGCAACGTTCACACACACATCGAGGAGGGACTGACCATGGACAGCTACCCCGGCCCGCTGGGTCAAGTGTTGACCAACTTGATCAACAACGCGGTGCTGCACGGTTTTGAGCCCGGCGAAGAAGGCAAGGTGGAAGTACAAGCCTGGGCGCCGGATGGCAAACAGGTGGTGATTGAGGTGCGGGACAGTGGCCGCGGCATCGTGCCCGAGAATCTGCACCGCGTGTTTGACCCCTTCTTCACCACCCGGCTGGGCCAGGGTGGCTCGGGGCTGGGCCTGCACATCGTGCACAACCTGGTGCACAGCGTGTTGGGTGGGCGTATTGAAGTCCACAGCCGCCTTGGCGCGGGTGCAAGCTTCAGCATCACCCTGCCCATGACGGCGCCGGAGCGTGTTGAGGGCGCCACCGCCATGCCCATCAGCGACGGCTGACGCGCACCACCGGGTCTGTCAGGCGACAGGGTGCAACTGCTGAACCAGGTCCAGGTAGTCCTGCACCGGCACCTCTTGGGCACGGCGCTGCACATCGAAGGTCCCCGCAAAGCCTTTTTCCTCCAACCAGCGGCCCAGGGTGTGGCGCAACAGCTTGCGGCGCTGGCTGAACGCCACCTGCACCATCTCGGAAAAGAGCTTCTGGTCAATCGCCGGTGGCTGCGCCAATGGCACCATGCGCACCACCGCACTGTCCACCCGCGGCGGTGGATCGAAGCTCTCCGGCGGCACAAACAGCACGTCTTCCATGGCGTAACGCCATTGCAGCATCACGCTCAGGCGGCTGAAATCCGAAGAATCTGCCGGTGCGACCATGCGGTCAATCACCTCCTTTTGCAGCATGAAGTGCTGGTCTTCGATGCAGTCCACATGGTCCAGCAGGTGGAACAGGATGGGGGTGGAGATGTTGTACGGCAGATTGCCCACCACGCGCAGCTTGGGCCGGGCCGTGATCTCAGAATTTGCTATCGTTTTAGTAGCTGCTTGCGCAATATCTATAAGGCTAAAGTCCACATTGAGCACATCAGACTCAATGACCGTCAGTTGGTCGTGGCTACGCAGGCGTTTGGCCAGGTCGCGGTCTAGCTCGATCACCGTGAGGTGGCCCAGGCGTTCCACCAGCGGCTGGGTCAGCGCCGCCAAGCCGGGACCAATCTCCACCATGGGCTGGCCCGGCTGTGGATGGATGGCATCCACGATGGCATCGATGATGCCGCGGTCAGACAGGAAGTGCTGTCCAAAGCGTTTGCGGGCGATGTGTTTGGTCATAGCCATCCTGGCTTGAGTGCTGCCGGGCCGCCACAAGGCGCGAAGCCCCCCCCGGGGGGCAGCGAACGACACGAAGTGCGGAGCGTGGGGGCCATCATTGGGGTGGTTCGCGCATTTCCACGTAGGCGCGGCCACGCACGTCTTGCGCCCAGTTGCGGTAGGCCTCGTCATAACGACTGCGGCGCAACTGGTTGCGCACCGACTCGCGCACCTGCTGCGGGCTCAGCTCTGCGCGACGGCGTTCCGTGAGCTGGATCAGGTGCACACCAAAACGCGACACAACGGGCTGGCTGATTTCGTTTTCCTTGAGTCCGTTCATGGCCTCTTCAAACTCCGGCACAAACATGCCTGGGTTGGCCCAGCCCAAGTCACCACCCTGCTCGGCCGAGGTGTCTTGCGACAAGCTGCGCGCTGCCGAGGCAAAGTCGGTCTTGCCGCTCACAATGCGCTGGCGGGCATCGGCCAGCTTGGCAACGGCCTGGGCCTGCGATAGCTGGGGGCTGCTACGCAGCAGGATGTGACGCGCACGGCTCTGGACCACGGTTTGCACCAGGCGTGTGGGCGCGCGTTTCTCAATCACCTTGAGAATGTGAAACCCTGCACCGGAGCGCACGATCTCGGACACCTCACCGACCTTCAGGGCCTGGGTCGCCTCGACAAACAAAAGTGGGTAACGGTCGGCTCGGCGCAGGCCCAGCTGCCCTCCGTTGTTGCGGTCAGCCGCCGAGGCCTCTTTCACCAAGCGGTCAAAGTCTTCACCGGCACGGATGCGGTCCAGCAGTCGCTTGGCTTGCACAAAGATGGCTGCGGCCTGCTCGGCGGAGGCTTTCTCGGGCACGGCCACCAGGATCTGGGCCAGGTTGATGTCGAAGGTCAGCGGGTCGGTGTTGGCCGCCTGCTGGGCTTGCATGGCGCGCTCCACATCCACGTCGGACACCTTGATGGTGGACTCCACATCACGCTCATGCAAGCGGTTCAGCGTCAGTTGGTCACGCAGCCCACTGCGGAAGGTGGCAACACTCACGCCGTCTTTGGCCAGGCGCTGGTGCAGGCCGGCAACGTCCACCTCATTTTGGGTGGCCACGGCTTGCTCGGCACGGTCAATGGCAGGGGCATCAATACGGATGCCGGTCTCACGGGCCAGCTGCAGCTGGGCGCGGTCGCTGATCATGCGCTCCAGCACCAGACGGCGCAGCTCGGCAGCCGGGGGCGTTGCCTGGCCCTGCTGCGCGATTTGTTGCGCGACACGTTGGATTTCACGCTCCAGCTCCTGGTGCGTGATGGGCTCGGAATTCACCAGCGCCACGATGTAATCCAGCGACTGGCTGGTTTGCGCGTGTAACGATGGCAGCGCCAGACCGCAGACACAGGCAAGGGCCGCGGCCCACATGCGTAATTTCATGGTTCTCAATCGTAGTTACTGAAGCGGCTGTTGGAGCCGCCGGCGTCACGCAAGTTCTGGTAGCGTGAGATATTGGATTTCAGGCTCTGCAGCGGGCTCACACCCAGGCGGGTGAAACCCACAAACTCCAGCTCAAATTTGATGCTCTCGGTGGCCGAGGAGGTACTGGTCTGCACCCGGCCCACCACCACCCGCGCCAGCCAGCAGCCAGCATCGTACTCGACGCCCAAAAGCGTGTCGACCAGCCGGCGTTCGTTCATGCTGTAGTTCATGCGTCCCACAGCGTAGTAGCGGCCTTCGCCCTGGCCGCGGCCTGCACCCAGGTCCTGGCCGCGGTCGCCCCAGAGATCGTTGAGGGGCCACTGCCAGCTCACATCCACCTGTTCACTCACGTCGCGCTGGAAACGGTAGGCCGCATTCAGCACCCGGTAGCTGCTCGGGCTGTAACGTGCTCCGACGGTGGAGCGCACCGATCTGTCGGTACGCGCGTTGTACTGCACCGTCGAGTCCAGCGCCCAGCGCTCATTCAGATTCACACCGGCCCCCAAAAGCACATCACTAAAGCCCGCACGGGCCGGTTCTGTGGTGGGGGTGAGGGTCACCAGCTGGTCTTCAAACCGGAACCGTTGCGCGATGCCAAAACGCGCCAACTGCGCGCCCGTGCTGGCGTCCAGGAACCGTGTCGTCAGCCCGAAGGTGAGCAGGTTGTTGTCCGAAATTTTGTCGTGCCCGCCATAGGCGTTCTCGGTGAAGATGGTGGCAAAGTTGAAGTCGTTGGCGCCGGTGTCGTAATTGGGCAGTAGGCTCTGGTTGCGGTAGGGGGTGCGCACATAAAACAGGCGTGGCTCCAGGGTCTGCACCATGTTTTGGCCCCAGTAGCTGGTGTCGCGCTCAAACACCAGACCCGCATCCAGGCTGAAGGTGGGCACGGTGCTGTCGGCCGAGCGGGTGCCGTCGGCCAACATGGCATCAAACTGGTAGGCCGCGGTGTGCAGCTGCAGCTTGGGCACCACAAAACCGGCCGAACCCAGCCAGGGGTAGCTGACCTGCGCCAGACCATAGACACGCTGGGCATTGGGTTGCAGCGTGAGCGTGCGGTCTGCCTCAAACTGGGTGAAATCTCCTTGCAAAGACCAATCGAATCCATGGTCATTGGTCTGCGTGTAAGTAGCCACCAGCTGGGGCACGCGGTCGTAGGGCGGAACAATCGGAGCCGTAGGGTCCTGCAAGGTCTGCCACTTCAGCACGCTGGCACTCAGGCTGTAGGGGCCCTGCGACCAGCTCACGGACCCATTGCTGGGCAAAAGGCGCTGTGTCAACGTGCCGTTGGAGGAGCTGGTGAAATCGCGCCAGTAGTTGTCGTCACTCACCCGGTTCACATTCAGCAGGTAGCTCACCTGGCCGACCTCGGGCCAGCCGGTGTCCACCGTGCCAGTCTGGTTGATCGATGCACCCCAACGGTCGGCACTGCGCAGCTTGTCGCTGGGCATGTAATTGGCGCGCAACACGCCCGAGTAAGTGGGTTCGAGGTAACGGAATTCGCCGCCCAGATCGACGCCCCGCGCCGTCATCAGCGTGGGCGTGATGGTCGCGTCGCGGTTGGGGGCAATGTTCCAGTAATACGGCACGCTGAGCTGCGTTCCGTTCACGCTGTCCGCGCCAATGGTGGGCGGCAGCACGCCGGATTTGCGTTTGTCGCTCAGCGGAAAACTGATCGCCGGCACCGGCAGGATGGGCACGTCCTTGAAGCTCAGGTAGCCCCCGTGGGCAATGCCCACGTCCTCACCACTGTCAAACTCGATGTTCGCCGCCTTCAGCACCCAATCGGGCATCCAGCCCGGGCCGGGCTTGCGCCGGCAGGTGGTGTAGGTGGCGTTGTGGACCACGGTGGTGTTGGCGTCCACAAAGTCGGCACGGCTGGCCTCGCCATGGGCATCGCCCTGCAGAAACTGGTAACGCGGCTCCACAAAAAAGCCCTCAAAGGTCTCCACCTGGAGCTCCAACAGCGGGCCTTCAAACACATTACCGCCGCGGTTGATGCGCACATTGCCGCTGGCCTTGGCGCGGTCGGTGGCCGCGTTGTACTCCAGCCGGTCCGCCTTGATAACGGTGCCGGGCTTGCGCAATTCCGCCTGGCCTTCCACCACCGTCTCCAGGTCCGGGCGGCCCGAGATGCGTTCACCCATCAAGAAGGTCGGCGCCTCGTTGCGCTGGGCCGGCGACAAGGACTCTACGAGCTTGGGGCTTGCGGTCAGGCGGGAGGGCTCTGCCTCGGGGCCCTCTGCGGCGGGCGACTCCTGCTGGGCCTGCGCCGCCATCTGCACGCACGCCAGGGCCACCAGGACAACCAGGCGGGTCAGCGGGGGCAGGCAGGGAAGCGGCCTGCAAGGCAGGTCGCGCGGAGAAAAACGCATGGGGCGGAGCGCAGGGTCGGTCGGCAAATCGGTTCAAAGAAACAGCCCGTCAAGGACAGGTGCCCGCAGGCGCCGCCAAGGGGCTTTGTAGAATGGATTATCCATGAGCCCAAGCACCGCCCTTCCCCCGAACGCCCCCGCCGCACCCGCCACCGACATCCATTGGGCCGACCCGCAGCGCCAAGCCCTGTTTGCCACCTGGTTTGACCAGGTGCAGGCCACCCACCAGCTCGATCCCAGCACCCTGGGCCTGGCCTCGGCCGATGCCAGCTTTCGCCGTTATTTCCGGGTGCAGGGCCCCAGCGGCACGCGGGTCATCATGGACGCGCCACCCGACAAGGAAAACTGCCAGCCCTTTGTGGACATCGCCAAACTTTTGGCACAAGCAGGTTTGCGCGCGCCCGAGATACTGGCCTGGGACCAGCCCCATGGCTTCATGCTGCTGAGCGATCTGGGCACGCTGACCATGATGCAGCTGATGGACGCCCGCGGCGACCTGAACCCCACCTTCAGCGCCACCGGCCAGGCACTCAGCGCCCCGCCGCTGGACCTCTACCTAGGCGCGGTGGACACGCTGGTGCAGTGGCAACTGGCCTCCCAACCCAACGTGCTGCCCCCCTACGACTACGCGCTGCTGCTGCGCGAGCTGGAGCTGTTCCCCCAGTGGTACGTCGCCAGACACCGCCAAGTTACGCTCGATGCGGCCCAGCGCAAAGTGCTGGACGACACCTTTGCGCTGCTGATTGAAAACAACCTGTCCTGGCCCAGCGTCTATGTGCACCGCGACTTCATGCCACGCAACCTGATGGTGCCCCTGGACGGCCTGCCGCCCAAGCTGGGTGCCACCACGCTGGGTGTGCTGGACTTCCAGGACGCCGTCTACGGCCCCATCACCTACGACATCGCCAGCTTGATGCGCGACGCCTTCCTGAGCTGGGACGAAAGTTTTTGCCTGGACGTGACCATCCGCTACTGGGAAAAGGCCCGCAAGGCCGGCCTGCCCGTGGGCGACGACTTTGGCGAGTTCTACCGTGGCGTGGAGTGGATGGGCCTGCAGCGCCACCTCAAGATTGCTGGCATCTTTGCCCGCCTGACGCTGCGCGACGGCAAACCCAAGTACCTGGCCGACACGCCGCGTTTTATCGACTACATCCGCAGCACCTGCGGCCGCTACATGCAGCTCAAGCCGCTGCTGCGCCTGGTGGAGAACATCGAGGGCATCGAAATGCCCACGGCCTTCGCCTTTGGTCGTTCATAACGCAGTTTTTAAGCAAAATCGGCCTCTAGCCCACGTAGATATTGCGCAAACAGCTCCTAATTTAATAGCAAAATAGCCCCATGCCCCGCTTCTACTGCCCCACGCCGCTGGTGACTGACGCCCTGCTGGAGCTGCCCGCCGGTGCGGCGCGCCATGTGCAGGTGCTGCGGCTGCAGCCGGGCGATGCCATCACGCTGTTCAACGGCGAAAGCACCGAAGAGTTTGACGCCACTGTCACCCGCATGGGCCGCAGCGACGTGCAGGTGCAGGTGGGCACCCCGCACGCCACGGCACGCGAGCCGGCCCGCCGCGTGCACCTGGCCGTGGGCATGCCCGCCAACGACCGCATGGACTGGCTGGTGGAAAAAGCCACCGAACTCGGCGTGGCCAGTATCCAGCCGCTGATGACCGAGCGCAGCGTGCTGCGCCTCAGTGGTGAGCGTGCGGAGAAAAAAGTGGTGCACTGGCAAAGCGTGGCCATCTCCGCCTGCGAGCAGTGTGGCGGCAACCGCGTGCCCACGGTGCACCCGGTGCTCACGCTGGCGCAGTGGCTCAAGACCCTGCCCACCACCGATGATTCCCAGCGCCTGCTGCTGTCGTTGCGCGAAGGCAGCGTGGCATTACATGCCAAGACGCCCACGCAAGAGGCCATGTTCCTTTCGGGCCCCGAAGGGGGCCTGGGCCCCGCCGAAGAAGACCTGGCGCTGGCCCAGGGTTTTGCTCCGGTCTCGCTGGGCCCGCGCGTGCTGCGCGCAGAAACCGCGGCACTGGCCGCACTCACCACCCTGGCACTGCTGCCCTAATCCACCACGCCTTCGGGCGCCCCCCATGAACCGCAACCTCTGGCTGCTGGCCCTGTGCCAGGGACTGTTCCTTACCAACAACGTCACCTTCATCGCCATCAACGGCCTGGTGGGGTTGGCCCTCGCGCCGTATGGCTGGATGGCGACACTGCCCGTGATGGGGTATGTGGTGGGCGGGGCGCTGGCCACTCCGTTGGTAGCGCAGACCCAGGCGCGTTATGGGCGGCGTATCTCCTTCCAGATTGGACTGGCGGTGGCCGTGGTCTCTGCGCTGCTGGGTGCCTGGGCCGTGGCCGAGAAACAGTTTTGGTGGCTGGTGGCCGCCACCGTGGTGGCGGGTTATTACAGCGCCAACGGCCAGCTCTACCGCTTTGCAGCCGCCGAACTGGCGCTGCCCGCGTTCCGCGAAAAAGCGGTGTCGCTGGTGCTGGCGGGCGGTTTGATCGGCGCCGTAGCCGGGCCCAACCTGGCGGCCCGCACGCGCACGCTGCTGGAGGTGCCGTTTGCCGGCGCCTACGTGGTGCTGGCCGGTGTGGCGCTGCTGGCCATGCTGCTCATGGCGTTTGTGCAGTTTCCGGCGCACCAGCCGCCTACCGCCCAGACGGTGCGGGGCCGCCCGCTGTGGGAAATAACACGCCAGCCGGCCTTTATGGTGGCCTGTATCAGTGCCGCGCTGGGGTATGGCGTCATGAACCTGCTGATGGCAGCCACGCCACTGGCCATGCAGCAATGTGGTCTGGGTTTTGACGATGCAGCTTTTGTGCTGGAGTGGCATGTGATCGGCATGTTTGCACCGGGCTTTTTCACCGGCCACCTGATCAAACGTTTCGGTACCCTCACCATCATGGGGGTGGGCGTGTTGCTGAACCTGCTGTGTATTGCAGTGGCGCTCACCGGTGTGGAGCTGCACCAGTTCACCATCGCGCTGTTCCTGCTGGGGGTGGGCTGGAACTTCCTGTTCACCGGCAGCACCACGCTGTCTCTGGCGGCGTACCGACCCGAGGAAAAAGACCGGGCCCAGGCGGCCATCAACTTTGCTGTGTTTGCGGTGATGGCGCTGAGCTCGCTGGCGTCGGGTGCGCTGGTGGTGACCAGCGGCTGGACCTGGCTCAACCTGGGCTCGTTGCCCCTGGTGCTGCTGACCGGCGCGGCCTTGCTGTGGCTGGCTTTGCACCAGCGCCGCACCGCCGCCTAAGGCTTACTGGCCTAACAAAGCATCTTTGAGTTTGAAATCGGCGGGCGCCGGGCCGACCCAGATCTTAAGCACCATGTTGAAGAACTCGGTATCTCCCACGGGGGCGCCTTGGGGCTGGCCCTGGATGTAAAACGTGGTGCCCTTGCCCGGCACGTATTCCATGGCAAAGGTGTCGCCGCTCACCAACTTGGGTTTGCCGGAAAAAATCTCGATCAGGCGGGTGCTGGACGCCGTGTGTTTTTGCACCAGCTCCGGCGATGAATTGCTGTTCAGGCCCTTGATAAAGGCCAAGCCCAGATCGGTGCCTGGCACATCGCGCAGCGCCACAAAATTCAGGCGTTTGGGGCCTGGCAAAGCCAGCAGCGCCTCGGGCGTGGCCACCTTGCTAGGGGTGTAGATCGCCATGTCATAGACCTTAAAAATGGCCTTGTAACGCGTGCCCATGCCGTTGAGCGACAGTGAAGTGCCCTGCACCACCTGGGTAGGTGCAAAGGTGCTGGTGACCGTGGTGGCGGCCTGCACTTGCAATGCCGTGCAAGCGCAGAACAGGGTGCCAATCAGCAGGGTGTGCCGTAATTGGCTGGGAAGGGGTTTCATCATGCAGTCTCCTTGTTATGGCGTGCTGCCATCCACACCTCCAGGGCGTCCACCGCCAGCGGTCGCGCGATGTAATACCCCTGCAGGGTGTGGCAGCCACTCTCCCGTAAAAATGCTTGTTGTTCGACCGTCTCCACGCCTTCGGCCACCACATTGAGGCCCAGCGCATTGGCCAGCCCCACGACACCGCGCACGATGGCGCGTGAGTCGCTGTCCACGTCCGCATCGTTGACAAACGAGCGGTCGATCTTGAGTTGGTTGGGCCGCAGGCGCTTGAGGTAGGCGAGCGAGGAATAACCGGTACCGAAATCATCGATGGCAATCCCGACACCGAGCTGACGCAGGCGCTCGATGATGCGCTGGCTGGTTTCGGTCTCGGCCATCAGCACACTTTCGGTGATCTCGATCTCCAGCTCATTGGGCGCAATACCGCTGGCGGCCAGTGCGGCCTGCAGGCTGTCGAGCAGGCGGTGGTCGCGGAACTCCAGGGCCGAGACGTTGACCGCCATATTGCCGACGTGGATGCCGCGCGCCTTCCAGTCCGCCAGTTGGCGGCAGGCCTCGCGCAGGGTCCACACCCCCATCTCGGCAATCTTGCCGGACTCTTCGGCCAGGCCAATGAATTGCCCAGGCAGCAGCAGGCCCCGCGTCGGGTGTTGCCAGCGCACCAACGCTTCTACAGCCACCAGGCGGCCGGTCATGGCGTCCACCTGGGGCTGGTAGTGCAGGACCAGCTCGCCATGCGCGATGGCGTGGGCCAGCTGTTGCTCCAGCTCCAGGCTGGCCTGCAGGCGGAAGTTGAGTTCGGAATGGAAGAAGCTGTAGCGCGCGCGGCCCAGGGTCTTGGCCTGGTAGACCGCAATGTCGGCGTGCTTGACCAGGGTTTCAAAGTCCTGCGCGTCTTCGGGGAACAGCGCAATGCCGATGCTGGCGGACACCCGCACCGTGGTGTTGGCCAGCTGCACGGGCTCTTCCACCACGCGCAAGATGCGCTCGGCCATTTCGCCCAGCGACTCCCAGTGGTCGATGTCGCTCACCATCACCAAAAACTCGTCACCGCTCTGGCGGCACACCACGTCCACCTCGCGCAGCGTGTCGCGCAGGCGGCGCGCCACCTCGATCAACAACTCGTCGCCAGCGGCATGGCCCATGGAGTCGTTAACCGCCTTGAAGCGGTCCAGGTCGATAAAAAAGATGCCGAACTGCTGCTGGCTGCGGTGGGCCTGCAGCATCTCGCGCTGCACCAGGTCAATGAACAACGCGCGGTTGGGCAGGCCGGTGAGCTGGTCGTAGAACGCCATTTGCTGGAGCTGGGCGTTTTTGGTGCCCAGCTGGCCAAACAGGGTGCGCAGCTCTTCCTGCACGCGGCCCAAGTGGCGGCCCAGCAGGCCCAGTTCATCCTGGCGGCGCCAGACAAAACGGGCCCGGTCCACGGTGCTGTCCTGTCCATGGTCCAGCAGGGCCGAGGCCTGCTCCTTGAGCCGCTCAATCGGGCGCAGCACGCGCGAGACCAGCACCGGCATCAGCACCGCCAAAATGGCCAGCACCTGCAGCGCCACCAGCGACAACATCTGGCTGCGTCGTGCCTGCAACAGGCCCTGGCCGTAGGTGGCGTCAAACCACACCACCAACGTGCCCAGCACCTCGCCCGAACGCACCACGGTCTGGGTGCGCCGTGTGAGGCTGCCGGCGGCGGTTTCGGTGGCCAGGGTCTTGCCGTAATCGGGCCGCACCCGCTCCAGTTCGGGGGTGTTGGCCAGGCCGTCTTCGATGCGCACCGCCACCACCTGCGGGCTCTCCAGCAAGCGCACGGCCGCAGCGTCCAGCGCCACCCGGTCCACCACCCACATGGGTTCGGCAATCGACACGCTGCCGATCTTCATGAGCGCGGTTTCGCTCTGGGCCAGCAAGGCCTTCTGGGATTTCTCCGCCAACTCCTGCTCCAGCGTCAGCAGCAGCAGGGCCGGCAGGGTCACACCCACCACCACCACCACCATCATGGTGTAACGCAAAGGCAAACCGGCACGCCAACGGGCACGCAGACTGGAGAAGCTCAGGGGGAAACGGTTCATAGGGGCGTGTGGCACTCAGATAAGCACAGGCAGTGCCAGGCTCAAAACCGCTGGTCCAGCCATTGGCGCAGGGCTGCAAATACAGGCGCCGCGTCCAGCTCGTTGAAGATCTCGTGGTAGAGGCCTTCAAAACAGTGCGTGGTCACCAGCGCCTGGGGCGCCGCGGCGGCAAAGTCGCGGCTGCCTTGTGGCTGGACCAGGCGGTCGTCCCCCGCATACATCAGCAGCGTGGGCACCTTCCATTGGGGTGCCAGGGCCACGGTGGCCGGGCCGGCCGTGGCAATAAACCGGGCCAGGCGTGCGGAGATCCGGTCGTGCACCAGCTTGTCGGACTGGTAGGCGGCCACCACGGCCGGGTCGTGTGAGATGTAACTGGCGTTGAGGCCATTGCCCACGCGCAGGTTGGGGAACAACTTGGGCAACACTGCCACCAGCAGCTTCTGGAACGCGCTAAGCCCCGGGTTCAGCGCGGGCGAGGACATCACCAGCGCATCCACCGGGCGCATGCCCAGCGACACAAAACGCCCCGCTACCAGGCCGCCCATGCTGTGGCCCAACACAATCAACGGCGTACCTTTGTCCATGCGGGCGCGGGTGCTGTCCACAATATCGGCCAGGTCGTCCAGCAGGCGGGTGTCATTGGGCAGGCTGCCGGGTGCGCCACCCGACTCACCATGGCCGCACTGGTCGTAACCGCGCACGGCAAAGCCCCAGGCATTGAGCTGGTGCGCCACGTGGTCGTAACGGCCAGCATGCTCGCCCAGGCCGTGCACAAGAATGACCACGCCGCGCAGGCGCACGCCAGACTCCAGCGGCCAGTCCTGGATGACCACGTTATCGCCATCGCTGGCCACGAAGGTAGTGAGGGTGGTGTCAGCGCACATACAGGGGTCCGTGGTTCAGGGGAAACGGGAAATCACCTGGGCCACGGCCGCGGTGAGCTTCTTGGCATAAGGAACATGCAAAAACTCGTTGGGCCCATGGGCATTGCTCTTGGGGCCCAACACGCCGCAGACCATCATCTGCGCCTTGGGGAAACCCTTGGACAGCATGTTCATGAGAGGAATGGTGCCGCCCTGTCCGATGTGGCCGCAGGACGCACCAAAGTGGGCTTGGGAAGCTTCGTTGAGCGCGGCCTCGAACCAGGGTGCGGTGTCAGGCGCATTCCAGCCGGTGGCGCTGGACAGACCTTCAAAGGTGACTTTGGCCTGGTAAGGCGCGTTGTCTTCGAGCAGGGTTTTGAGCTCCTGCACGGCGCTGGCAGCTTCCACCAAGGGGGGCAGGCGCAGGCTGAGTTTGAAGGCGGTGTAAGGACGCAGCACATTGCCGGCGTTCTTGAGCTCCGGAAAACCATCGGCACCGGTCACGCTCAGTGTGGGTTGCCAGGTGCGCTTGAGCAGGGCTTCCAACGGGTCGGTGGTGGTGGGCAGGGCGAAGGTGGTGGCACCGCCGCAGTCGTAATGCGCCCAAGGGAAGCGCTTGAACAGCTCGTCGCCCAGAATGGCGGCGGTGGCCTGCGCCTGCTGCAAGCGCTCGCCCGGCACCTCGCAGTGGAAACTCTGTGGCAACAGGCGGCCGGTTTTGCTGTCTTCCAGCCGGTCCAGCACCTGGCGCATGATGCGAAAGCTCGACGGCACCAGGCCACTGGCGTCGCCCGAGTGGATCCCTTCGGTGAGGATCTCCACCTTGAGCACCCCACTGGCCATGCCACGCAGGCTGTTGGTGAGCCAGAGCTGGTCGTAGTTACCGGCACCCGAGTCCAGGCACACCACCAAGCCCACGTCGCCCAGGCGGGGCTTGAGGATGTCGATGTAGGGCAGCAGGTCGTACGAGCCGCTTTCCTCGCAGGTTTCAATCAAACCGACCACCCGCGGGTGCGCCACGTTCTGGCTCTTGAGGGCTTGCAGCGCAGCAATGGCGGCATAGGCGGCATACCCATCGTCGGCACCACCGCGGCCATACAACTTGCCGTCTTCGTATTTGGGGGTCCAGGGGCCCAGGTCCTTGCGCCAGCCGGAAAACTCGGGTTGTTTGTCCAGGTGGCCGTACATCAGCACGGTCTGGTTGGAAGTGCTTCCGCTGGCCGCCACTTCAAAAAACAGCACCGGGGTGCGGCCTTCCAGACGCACCACTTCGAGGGTGAGGCCGGGCACCTTCTGCGCCTCGATCCACTGGGCGGTGTTGCGCACCACCGTTTCCAGATACCCGCCGCTGGCCCAGTCGGCATCGAACATGGGGGACTTGGCGGGGATGCGGATGTAGTCCTCCAGGCGGTGAACAATGTCACGGTCCCAGGCTTGGCTGACTTGCTCCAGCGCTTGTGGCGCATTCAAGGCGGCGGACGGTACGCGGGCGTTCATGTCGAACTCCTGATGGGCAAAATTGGTAAAGCACCATCATGCCATGGGCGCGGCCCATTCCGGCTCTCACAAACCCTCAGGGCGGGACCGTTTTGCGCCAGCGCAAACCGGCACGGGTGGCGCCCGCCGCCGCCCCGCCGCGGGGCCGGTATTCACAGCCAACCCAGCCGGCGTAGCCCAGGCTGTCGACCAGCGCCAGCAGGTAGCCGTAGTTCAGCTCACCCCCATCCGGCTCCTGCCGCTCGGGCACACTGGCAATCTGAATATGGCCCACGGCGCCCGTGGGCAGGTACTGGCGCAGCTTGCTGGCCACATCGCCCTCCGTCACCTGGCAGTGGTACAGGTCCATCTGCACCTGCAGGTTGGCCACCGCCACCTCGGCCACGAGAGCATGCGCCTGGGCCTGGTGGCGCAAAAAATAACCCGGCATGTCGCGTGGGTTGATCGGTTCGATCAGCAGGGTGCAGCCCAGCGGCGCTGCCTGCTGCGCGGCCCAGCGCAGGTTGTGCACATAGCAGGCGTGCAGGGCCGCGACATCCGCCCCCTGCGGCACCAGCCCGGCCATCACATGGATGCGCGGGCATTGCAGGATCTGGGCATAACGCAAGGCCTCGGTAATCCCCGCGCGAAACTCCGCCTCGCGCCCCGGCAGGCCGGCCGTGCCGCGTTCACCGCGGTCCCAGGCGCTGGCCATGGTGACCAGGTCCGTGCCACCCGGCGGTGCGTTGAGCAGTACCTGCTGCAAGCCCGCCTGCTGCAGCGCGTACGCAATCTCGCCCGTTGTCCACGCATAGGGGAACAGAAACTCCACACCGGCAAAACCATCCTGGGCGGCTGCCGCAAAACGCTCCAAAAACGGCAGCTCGTTGTACAGAAAGCTCAGGTTGGCGGCAAAGCGGGGCATGGCAGGTCGTGGGTTCAGCGCAGCATTCAGCGGGCCAGCTTGTAGACCGAGGTACCGGCGCGCAGATTTGGCACAAAGCGCACGGTGCGTCCATCTTGCAAACCAAAGCTATCAAGCACCCGCAGGCCATTGCGCTGCGCCAGCAGGGCCAGATCGGCATGGGTGCCGACGCGGATATTGGGCGTGTCGTACCACTGGTAGGGCAGGCGCTTGGTCACCGGCATACGGCCCTGCAGAATGCTCAGGCGGTTGGGCCAGTGTGCAAAGTTGGGGAAAGCCACAATACCCACGCGGCCCACACGCGCCGTTTCCTTGAGCATGGTCTCGGCATTGCGCAAGTGCTGCAGCGTGTCGATCTGCAGCACAACATCAAAGCTGGCGTCGCCAAAGACGGTGAGCCCCTGGTCCAGGTTGAGCTGCAGCACATTCACGCCGCGCTGCACGCAGGCCAGCACATTGGCATCGTCCAACTCCACGCCGTAACCCGTACAGCCGCGTTCGCGTTGCAGGTGGTCCAGCAGGGCGCCGTCGCCACAGCCCAGGTCGAGCACGCGAGAGCCTTCAGGCACCAGACTGGCAATCGCGTGCAGGGTGTTCAGGTCGGTCATGCTGAGAGTGCCCCCACACTTGTCGCTGCGCGTACTGCGCTGCCCCCCAAGGGGGCGCTTTCCGCCTTGGGGCGGCCCGGCGGCGGAAATACCTCTGTTTCTTGTGCAACGCTATCAAAGTAGGAGCGCATCACGCCCACGTAACGGGCGTCATCGAGCAAAAAGGCATCATGTCCGTGAGGCGCGTCGATCTCGGCGTAACTCACGTCGCGCTGGTTGTCGAGGAGGGCCTTGACCACCTCGCGGCTGCGCTTGGGGCTGAAGCGCCAGTCGGTGGTAAAACTCACCAGCAGGAATTTGCAGGTGGCGCGAGCCAGGGCTTGACTCAGGTCACCGCCAAAGGGTTTGGCCGGGTCGAAGTAGTCCAGCGCGCGCGTGATCAGCAGGTAGGTGTTGGCGTCAAAGTATTCGGCAAACTTGTCGCCCTGGTAACGCAGGTAACTCTCGATCTGGAACTCCACCTCCTGGGTCGAATACCGGTAGCCGCTGGCGCTGCCCAGCACCGCCTCCTTGAGCTCACGGCCGAACTTCTCGTTCATCACGTCATCACTCAGGTAGGTGATGTGGCCAATCATGCGGGCGATGCGCAGGCCGCGCTTGGGGATGACGCCGTGTTCGTAGAAGTGACCGCCGTGGAAGTCCGGGTCGGTCACGATGGCGCGGCGTGCCACTTCGTTAAAGGCAATGTTCTCGGCCGTGAGGTTGGGCGCACTGGCCACCACCACGGCGTGGCGCATGCGGTCCGGGTACTGCAGCGTCCAGCTCAGCGCCTGCATTCCACCCAGGCTGCCACCCAACACAGCGGCCAAGGTCTGGATGCCCAAGGCATCCAGCAGGCGGGCCTGGGCGTTGACCCAGTCTTCGACCGTGACCACCGGAAAATCGGCGCCATAGACCTTGCCCGTATCGGGGTGGGTGTGCATGGGGCCGGTGGAGCCGAAGCAGGAGCCCAGATTGTTCACGCCAATGACAAAAAACTTGTTGGTGTCCACCGACTTGCCCGGGCCAATCATGTTGTCCCACCAGCCTTCGGACTTGTCCTGACCCGCGTACACGCCCGCCACGTGGTGCGAGGCATTGAGCGCGTGGCACACCAGCACGGCGTTGGACTTGTCGGCATTGAGCGTGCCGTAGGTCTCGTAACTCAACGAATACCCATGGATGGACGCGCCGCTTTGCAACTGCAAAGGCGCGTCGAAGGTCATGGACAGGGGCGTGGCGATCAGCATAAAAAACAAAACCCGGCAACGCTAAACGCGGGCCGGGTTGCAATGCCAAAAGGCGGGTCCGTGTTTAGCTGTATTTATTAAGCGCCCGCAAGCTGGAGCAAATTGGCGCTGTGAGCGGAAAGTATACCAAGCAGGCCTTTTCAGGCCAGCAGGGCGTATAGACCCAAGCCCGCAAAAATCAGCGCCGAGACCAGATGCACCACACGCAGCGGCACCAGCCGTGTCATCCGTTCGCCCAGCCAGACCACGGGCGCATTGGCCAGCATCATGCCCAGCGTGGTCCCGGCCACCACCCAGAAGTAGGCGTTGTACTGCGCGGCCAGCATGACCGTGGCGATCTGCGTTTTGTCGCCCATTTCGGCCAGAAAGAAAGCGACGACGGTGGTGCCGAATACGCCCCAGCGCGGCTGCGCGTCGGTCTCCTCGTCGTCCAGCTTGTCCGGGATCAACATCCACACCGCCATGGCAATAAAAGAGGCACCCAGAATCCAACGCAGGGTGGTGGGGCCGATGACCGTGGTGACCCAGGCGCCCAGCGCGCCAGCCATGGCGTGGTTGGCCACGGTGGCCACCAAGATGCCCCAGACGATAGGCCAGGGTTTGCGAAAACGCGCGGCCAGGACGAGCGCGAGCAGCTGGGTTTTGTCGCCCATTTCTGCGAGCGCAACGATACCGGTGGAGAGGAGAAAAGCTTCCATGACGAGATCCATGGCCGGGGACCTACCAATGACTGCACGACACCCCCGGCCGAAATCAGAGGCGTGCAGTCAAAGGTCTCGCCAAAACCCGCGTGACGGGCTCTGCTTGCGCCATGGGTGCCGTTGCCGACACCACAAGTCTGTTGACGCAAGCCCCTCTCAATAAAGAAGGGCGGCTACTCCCCAATGACAGTCTGCATTGTAGCCGCCCGCCTTGCAGGCCATGCCAGCCCCAATCTGGCGCACTTTTTGCTTGATTTTGGTGCATAACGCAAATTTCATTGAGATTTGCACCAATAAGCAGCATTTCAATTCAAGAGGAACTTATGGAAGCACTCAAACAGGGCGCGGATGCCTTGTTCATCCTGCTCGGCGCCATCATGGTGTTGGCCATGCACGCCGGTTTTGCCTTTCTGGAACTGGGCACGGTACGCCGCAAAAACCAGGTCAACGCGCTGGTGAAGATCCTGGTGGACTTCTCGGTGTCCACCGTCGTCTACTTTGCGGTGGGCTACGGTGTGGCTTATGGCACGCATTTTTTCATCAGCGCCGAACAGCTGGCGGCCCAAAACGGCTATGCGCTGGTGAAGTTCTTCTTCCTGCTGACCTTTGCGGCCGCCATCCCCGCCATCATCTCGGGCGGCATTGCCGAGCGCGCCAAGTTCTGGCCGCAGTTGATTGCCACGGCGGTCATCGTCGGCGTGGTCTACCCCTTCTTTGAGGGCATTGCCTGGAACCAGCACTTTGGCGTGCAGGCCTGGATCAAGGGCCTGACCGGCGCAGAGTTCCACGACTTTGCCGGCAGCGTGGTGGTACACGCCGTGGGCGGCTGGATCGCGTTGGGCGCGGTGCTGCTGCTGGGCGCACGCAGCAACCGCTACCGCAAAGACGGCGCGATCTCGGCGCATCCACCGTCCAGCATTCCGTTCCTGGCCTTGGGCGCGTGGATTCTGATCGTGGGTTGGTTCGGCTTCAACGTGATGAGTGCACAGATGCTGGACAAGATGTCTGGCCTGGTGGCGGTGAACTCGCTCATGGCCATGGCGGGCGGCACGCTGGTGGCCCTGCTGATGGGCAAAAACGACCCCGGCTTTGTGCACAACGGCCCCTTGGCCGGGCTGGTGGCGGTATGCGCCGGCTCCGACCTGATGCACCCCCTAGGCGCGCTCGTGGTGGGCGGTGTGGCTGGCGCCATTTTTGTGGTGATGTTCACGCTGACACAGAACAAATGGAAGATCGACGACGTGCTGGGCGTCTGGCCGCTGCACGGCCTGTGTGGCACCTGGGGCGGTATTGCGGCCGGCATCTTCGGCAGCACCACCTTGGGCGGTTTGGGCGGGGTGAGCTTCGCCGCCCAACTCATCGGCACCGCCATGGGCGTGGCCTGGGCGGCCGCCGCAGGTTTTGTGGTCTACGGCCTGCTCAAAGCCACCATGGGCCTGCGCATGAGCCAGGAAGAGGAATACGACGGCGCCGACCTCTCCATTCACAAAATCAGCGCCAGCCCCGAGCGGGAAGCTAACTGGTAAACCGCAACGCCAGCAAGCAGCTATGATTTTCATAGCTGCTTGCGCATATAAAACGGGCGCTAGCGCCCGTTTTTACATTCAAATACCGCCTTAATTCAGTGCCAGCACTTTCTTCACCGCCACCAGCCCGTCTTCACCGCTGAAGGTTTTGACACCGGCCAACCAGGCATCCAGTACCTTGGGGTTGGCCTTGAGCTGTTTGGCAGCGGCCGCTTTGGCGTCCACCTTGGTATCCAGCACCTCGGAGATGGCTTTGTTCTCCAGGTCCACCGTGAATTCCATTTGCGCAAACAGGCGGCCCACGTTGGGGCACTGGGTGGCGTAGCCCTTGCGGGACACGGTGTTCACCGTGGCGCTGCCGTAGTTGGGGCCAAAGTAGTCCTTGTCGCCATCCAGGTAGCTGATGCGGAACTTGGTGTTCATCTGGTGCGGCTCCCAAGCCAGAAAGACGATCCAGTCTTTGCCTTTCTCTTTGCGGGCCACCTGGCTCAGCATGCTTTGCTCGCTGGACTCCACCAGCGACCAACCCTCCAGACCATAACTCTTGGCGTCGATCATCTTTTTGATGTTCTGGTTGGCGGGCGAGCCGGACTCGATGCCATAAATCTTCTTGTCAAACTTGTCGGCAAACTTGGCCAGGTCGGCAAAGGTTTTCACCCCCGCGTCTGCCACATAGCCGGGCACCGCCAACGTGAACTTGGCGCCCGGCAGGTTGGCGCGCACCACTTCCAGTGCGCCTTCTTTCACCAGGGGCTCCACCAGCGCTTTTTGCGCGGGCATCCAGTTGCCCAAAAACACATCGACCTGCTCTTTTTTCACCCCCACATAGGTGATGGGCACGCTCAGCGAGGCCACTTTTTGTTCGTAGCCCAGGGCGCTGAGCACCACGCCGGCAAAGGCGTTGGTGGCGGTGATGTCAGTCCAGCCCGGATCGGCCATGCGGACCTGGCGGCAGGACTCGGGCTCGGCGGCCTGCGCCTGGCCGGCGAACAGGCCCAGTGCCGCAGCAAAGGACGCAATAACAAAGCGATAACTTCCCATGGTGAACTCCTGAAAGGTGAGGTGAAACAGTGGCTTAAACAGTGACTTGGGCAGAACGGACAATCGGAAAACGGGCACGCGCCTCCAGCGTGTCGAGGGCTATGTGGTTGCGCATATAGCGCTGGCTGGCGGGCTGAAAGGGCTGGTGGTCCCAGGGCTGGGCGGCGCCCTGGCTTTGGGCCGCGTAGTGGAAACGGCGGCGCTTTTGGCTGGCGATCACCTGGGCGGTGAGCGTGGGCATGTCCCAGCGCTGCGCCACCTCGGCGCGCAAGGCCTGCACCGTGGCCGCGTGGGCCGGGTCGGCGGCCAGGTTGTGCAGCTCCCGCGGGTCGGCGGCCAGGTCATACAACTGGTCGGGGTCCACCGGGGTGTGTACGAACTTGAGGTGGCCGCGGCGCAGCATCACCAGCGGGGCAATCGCCCCTTCACCCAAAAACTCACCGATCACCTCGTCATGCCCACCGCTGCCCGTCAGGTGCGGCCACAGGCTGCGGCCGTCCAGCGGCTCGGGCAAGGCGGGCGCGGCCCCGTCAAACGCCAGATCCACCAGCGTGGGCAGGATGTCTACCAGTGACACATTGGCGGCAACGCGCGCCGCCTTGAAACGCTGGGGCGCGTGCACGATCAACGGGATGCGGCTGGCGTGCTCAAAGTAGTTCATCTTGTACCAAAGGCCGCGCTCGCCCAGCATGTCGCCATGGTCGGACAGCACCACGATGATGGTGTTGTCGGCCTGGCCGGTCTGCTCCAGTGTTTTGAGGATGCGGCCCATCTGGTCATCCACATAGGACACCGCGCCGTAGTAAGCGTGGCGGGCGTTGCGCACTTGGTCGTCGCTCACCGGGGTGCGGTCCATGTCGCTCACATGGCGCAGGCGCTGGGTGTGGGGGTCGCGCGGCACCATGTCGTCGCGCACCTGGGGCATGTCGATGTCTTCATGGCGGTAGCGGTCCCAGTAGTCGCGGGGGATGGCATAGGGATCGTGCGGGTGGGTCATGGAGACCACCATGCAGAAGGGACGCGTGTCCTCATCACGAGCCATATCAAACAGCTTTTGCTGCGCGAGGAAGACCACCTCGTCGTCAAAGTCCAGCTGGTTGGTGCGCACGCACAGGCCGGCGTCCAGCACCGAACCCATGTTGTGGTACCAGCTGGGGCGCACCTCGGGCTGCTCCCAGTCCGGCGTCCAGCCGAAATCGGCGGGGTAGATGTCGGTGGTCAGCCGCTCCTCGAACCCGTGGGTCTGGTCGGCACCGCAAAAATGCATCTTGCCGGACAGCACCGTGCGGTAACCCGCGTGGCGCAGGTGGTGGGCAAAGGTCAGCACCTCGGACGGCAACTCGGCCGCGTTGTCATAGGCGCCGATGCTGGATGGCAACTTGCCGGACAAGAACACATAGCGCGAGGGTGCGCACAAAGGGCTGTTGGTGTAGGCCGACTCAAACACCACGCCGGCCGCGGCCAGCGCGTCGATGGTGGGCGTCTTGCTCACGGTGTTGCCGTAGGTGGCCAGGGCTGACGCCGTCAGCTGGTCGGCCATGAGGAGGAGGATGTTGGGTGGGCGCACGTTCAAAGTACCGGTGTAAACATAAAGGCGGGTTATGCAATGGATTCAGTCTAGGCACGCAAAACCTGCGCGTGAAGACATCCATTACTTATGGCGGCATAAACTGTGCTTATGCAAGACATGCGCCGCCTCCCCCCTTTGCAAAGCCTGGTGTTTTTTGAAGCCGCGGTGCGCCACCTGAGCTTTACCGCTGCGGCCCAGGAGCTGGGCACCAGCCAACCGGCGGTGAGCCAGCGCATCGGCCTGCTGGAAGACGACCTGGGCGTGCCCCTGTTCAAGCGGGAGCACCGGGGCGTGTCGCTCACGCCCGAGGGCTTGCAGCTGGTGACCGCGGTGCGCGAGAGCCTGAGCAGCATTGGCGAGGTGGCCACCAAAATCCGGGCGCGGCGCGAGCGCCAGGTGCTGACCGTGGCCACCGACTTCGGCTTTGCCACCTATTGGCTGATGCCGCGCCTGGCCGCACTGCGCGAGCTGGTGCCGGAGCTGGATGTGCGCATCGTCACCAGCCAGAACCAGTTCGACATCCGCGGTGAACCGGTGGACATGGCAGTGGCATTTGGCGACGGGCATTGGCCCGGCTGCAGCGCCACCCCCTTGCTCCCCGAAATCGTGGTACCGGTGTGCAGCCCGACTTTTTATGCCCAGCAGCGCCTGAGCGGCCAGGCAGCCGACCTGCGCACGCTGCCGCTGCTGCACCTGGAGAGTGCCGAACCCCAGCGCTGGCTGCTGTGGGAGGGCTGGTTTGCCGCCCATGGCCTGCGCAGTGCGGGCGCCGGGCACGACCTCACGCTCAACAACTACCCGCTGGTCATCCAGGCGGCCATGGCCGGGCAGGGCGTGGCGCTGGGCTGGGCCCCGCTGGTGGATGAGCTGGTGCGCAGCGGGCAACTGGTGGCCGCGGTGGCCGCACCGCAGCGCACGGCGCGCGGCTACTTTCTGGTGGAGCCCAACACCCGGCGCAACAGCGAAGCGCTGCACCGCTTTCGCCGCTGGATGGTGCAGGAATGCGCGCAGGCGCTGCAAGCCAGTCCGTTCAAGCCCCCGTCAGATTTATAGCCAAACAAGCACTTGGTGCTTATGGAATATGCGCGAGCAGCTATGTATTTGATAGCAACCAGGTTTCCATCACATCGCCATGCAGGGGTTTGCTGCCCAGGTAGCCCTGCATGACATCACACCCCAGGCTGATGAGCATGTCGCGCTCGGCGGTGGTTTCCACACCTTCGGCGGTGACCACCAGATCCAGACCGTGGCCCATCTCAATCATGGCCTTGACCAGCCGCTGGCTGGCGGGTGCCGCGTCAATGCCATCGACAAAACTGCGGTCGATTTTGAGCTCACTCACCGGCATCTTCTGCAGGTAGGCCAGCGAGGAGTAGCCGGTGCCAAAGTCATCAATAGACAGCGGCATGCCAACCGCGCGCAGGGCGTGCAGAAGGGCCAGGCTTTTCACGGCGTCTTGCATCACCCCGCTCTCGGTCACCTCCAGGCGCAGGCGTTGTGGATCGACTCCGCTGGCAGCCACCTTGGCGGCCACACGCAGCGCAAAACCCGGGTCTTGCAGGTCACGCGTGCTCAGGTTGACGGCGATGCTGAGCTGGGGGTAGGTGCTGGCCCAGCGCTGCAAGGTGTGCAGGGCCTGGTCCAGCATCCAGTCGGTCACCATGGTGATGTACCCGGTCTGCTCGGCAAACGGCACAAATTCAGCCGGCGACACAAAACCACGCTGCGGGTGCACCCAGCGCACCAAGGCCTCGGCCCCCACAGGCTGGCCGGTCTGCAACGACAGCTTGGGTTGCAGCCACATTTGCAGCTGCGACTGGGCCACCGCCGTGCGCAGGTCCGACACCAGGCTCAGGTGGTCCAGGCGCGCGGCCTCCTGGGCGGCGCTGTACCAGGTGTGGTCCAGCGCGGCGCGTTTGGCGCTGTGCAGCGCCACCTCGGCATTGCGCAGCAGGGCATTGGCGGCCACAGCATCCTGCGTTTCGGCACCGGCCAAGCCACACGCAATCGCCAGGTCCACGCTGTGACCGCTGCAGGCCACCGACTGCGCCATGGCCGCACTGAGTGCCAGGCGCAGTTGCTCCACTTCGTGGCGGCTGGCCGCCCGCACGGCCATGGCAAAACTGCCGCCCGCCAGGCGCGCCACCACGCCATGCGGCCCCACCCAACCGCGGGCCATGGCGGTCTGCAACACAGCCTGGCTGCGCGTGGCCAGCTCTTTGATCAGGGTGTCGCCGGTGGCAAAACCCAGGGTTTCGTTGATCGCCTTGAGCCGGGCCAAATCGATCAGCAACAGCGCGTTGTAGCCTTCCGGCACGGGGTGTTGTGGGTAGAGCAGTGCGGTGCGGTTGGGCAGGCCGGTAAGGCTGTCCTGGTAGGCCAGCCGCACGATTTGCTGCTCGCGCTGCGCCACTGCATCGGCCATGGTGTTGAGCGCCTGGCCCACGCGGTCTACCTCCTGGGTACCCGTATCCGGCATGCGGTGGCGGTAGTCACCTTGGGCAATTTGCAAGGCCGCGGTCTCCAGCCGGGCCAAAGGCGCCACCACACTGCGGGTGGTGCGCCAGGCCACCACCGCGGCCAGCGCAACACCCAGCAACGATGCGGCACCAACCCACAGGGCCACGCGCTCAAACAGCGATTGAGCCGCCACCAGTTGCTCTTCGACCCGCTGGCGCTCACGCTGCAACAGGGCGCCCGATTCACGCAGCATCGCGTTCAGGGCCGGGTTCACCTGGTCGTTGAGGGCCCGCGCGGCGGCGGGCAGGTTGTCGGCTTCAATCTCGTCCACCGTAGCAATAAACGCCTCGGCATACGTGGTGCGGGCCTCCACCAGGCGGCGCAGGGTGGCTTCCTGTTCGACATCCTTCAGCCCTTCGGACAGCGATTCGATGATGCCGTCCAGCGTGCGGTTGCGCGCATCCACATCGGTGTACTCTTTGACACGGTCTTCGCGCGGGGCATGCACCAGGCGCACTAGGGCGCTGCCCACACCCTCGGTTTGCAGCGTCAGGGCCTGCACCCGCAGCAGGCGCTGCATGTCACCCGTGGCAAAGCGCTGGGTGAGGTCTGACATCAAGCGCAGTTGCCAGCCCGACTGCACCAGCGCCAGCAGCACCAGCCCCACTAACACCCCCAGCCCCAGCGTGAGCCGCCACGCAATGCGCGTGGGCCACAGCCCCCGGCGCGTGGCGGGTGCAGGCGGCGGCAAGGGAGCGGTGGGCATGGCGCGAGCTTACGCTGCGCGAAGCACCCAACGCCGCAACACCGGCCCCAGCGACCAGGGGCCGCAGCCATACAGCGCCAAGGCGGCCAACAACACGCCCCAGGTGATGTGCTGCTGCAGCGCCGCCGGGGCAATCTCGGCCAGCGCCAGCACCGCCACTCCATTCACCACGCTCAGGCCCAGCGCCGCAAAACGCCCGGCCAGGCCCAGCACCAGCAACACGGGCAAAACCAGCTCACCCGCTGTGCCGAGCGCAGCAGCCACCGCGGGCGAGAGCAGGGGCACGTGGTATTCGTCGGCAAACAGGGCCAGGGTGATGTCCCAGTCACGCAGCTTGGTCAGGCCCGAAAGGAAAAACACCTGCGCCACATACAGCCGCGCCAGCAGGGCGGCCAGGGGCTGCAGGGTGTTAAGGCTGCGCTCCAGACGGTCCCACAGCGCCACAGCGCGGGTGGTCCAGGAGGCACTGGGGGTTTGCAAAGAGGGCATGGCGGTAGGCGTCATCGCAGTGTGGCGGGGGTGGAAGAATCAGGGGGCGTGGACGGCCAACAGCAGTCCACTTTGCACGGCGTCGGTGAGCCAGCCGTTGATGTCGAGTTGCGGGGCAGCGTCAAGAGCGAGCCCCAAAGCATGGCCCTGCAGCAGGGTGGATACG
Organism: Rhodoferax sp. XS2R6; assembly: GCF_056521365.1. Classification (NCBI taxonomy): domain Bacteria; kingdom Pseudomonadati; phylum Pseudomonadota; class Betaproteobacteria; order Burkholderiales; family Comamonadaceae; genus Rhodoferax; species Rhodoferax sp. XS2R6. The sequence continues at coordinate 37,595 of NZ_JBWMAY010000007.1, forward strand.
AACACCACCTCCCCGGGTACCGCCTGCCGCAGGCGCGGGCGGTAGCCCTGGCGCCAGACCACCACATCCTCGGCCTGGCCTGCGCGCAAGCGGGTGGCGGCCTCGGCCAGCGTCACGCCTGTCTGCAAATGCGCCTGCACCAGACTGGCCGTGGGCCAAGGGCTGCACACCACGGTGGTGCCGGGGGCCAGTTGCAGCCGCAGGGTGTCCAGATTGTGGCTGCCCAGCAGGGCCAGGGTGGCGGGTTGCAATTCGGCATCGGCCGCACTGGCACAGGTGTGCAACGCCCACTCCACCCGCGCCACATTGGCCAGGTAAGGCTCGTCGGCCAGCTGCGGGCTGGTGGCCACAAAGTCGGCCAGCGTGTCGCCCCATTGCGCCACATCACCACGCTGCGGGGGGCATGCGTGCCACAGCGCACGTGCCAGGGCGGCAAAACTATCACCGCCCAGCATCTGGGCCAGCACCGGGTAGGCCGCCAGCAGCGCGCGCCCGGCCAGGGCGTGGCCATTGGACTGGTAAGCTTTTAGACCTCTAGCCCCCATGGAATCTGCGCGAATAGCTATGCTTTTTATAGCATCTTCTGTGGCAGGTAAAAACAGGCTTTCCAGCAATTGTTGTTGCTGCAGTGCCAAGGCACTCATACCAAGGCCTCCGCAGCGCCGCGCACAGCCTGGCCTGCATGGCGGGCGGTGTCGGCCTCCTCCAGCAACACGTCCAGCGCCGGCACCTCGGTGTCCCACTCCACCAACGTGGCCACGGGGCCAAAACGTTGCAAGGCATGCCGGTGCAGCGCCCACACCGCGGGGCTGACCCGGCTGCCGTGGTCATCAATCACGATCTCGCCATGCGCATCGGCCACATGGCAGTGGCCCGCCACATGCAGCTCGCCTACGGCATCGGGCGGAATGGCGTCCAGCCAATCGCGGCAGGCCTGCAGCGGATCGGCAAGTTGGCCCGCCAGTTCGGCGTTGCGCGCATTCACATAAATGTTGTTCACATCCACCAGCAGCAGGCAGCCCGTGCGCCGGGCCAGAGTGGTCAAAAAATCAGTCTCCGACCAGTCGTGGGCGTCTGGGCTGTTCCAGCGCACATAGGCCGACAGGTTTTCCACCATGAAGCGGCGCTGCAACCGGTCTTGGACCTGCTGCACATGGCGGCACAACACGTCCAGCGCCTCGTCAGAAAACGGGATGGGCAACAGGTCTGCGCCGTGCACGGTCTGCGCCCCCAGGGTGCCACGCGCAAAACAGGCGTGGTCGCTCACCCGCACAGGGTCCACCCGCTGCACCAGATGGGCCAGCTGGTCCAGGTGCCAGGGGTCCAGCCCCACCGCCGAGCCCAGCGACAGCCCCACGCCGTGCAGGCTGATGGGGTAGTGCGCCCTGGCCTGCATCAGCACGGCCAGCGCAGCACCACCGCTGCCAAAAAAATTCTCGGAGTGGACTTCCAGAAAATCCAGTGCGGGCTGCCGCTCCAGCAGCTCCGCGTAATGGGGATGCCGCCACCCGATGCCGACCTGGCCGCAGGGCGCGGGCACAGGCACATCGGGGTGGGTGGCGGTCATGGGCAAGGCAATCAGCTCTTCATCTTCTTGGCATCGTCCATAGACAGGCCCTTCATGTCCTTGCAGGTGCCTTTGGCAACGTACTTCCATTCACCCTTGTCCATGTCCACCTTGGACTGGCCGGCACAGGAGTGGCTGCCAGAGAGGTTGGCACAGTCGTTTTGTCCGGCCTTGGCAATACCAAAACATTTTTCTTTCTCTTGGGCGGCCACAGGGGCAGAGGCCAGGGCCAAGGTCATCAGGCTGGCAGCGGTGGCGGCAATCAGGGCACGTTGGTTCATGAGAAAACTCCTAGGTTGGAAAGAGAAACAACCAGATAGGCTTGGCACGGAATTGCGCCAGAACGCTGGTTGAGGGTTAGTCCGGCAGGGTTGGCATTTCTTACAGTACCCCCGCTTGATAACACGCGCACACGGGTTTTCCCTTGGCTGCAAACGTGGTGCCACCGCGCAACCGTACACTGCAACCACACCAACCCGCAAACCCCCATGCCCAGTTTTGAACAGCAGGTCGCCGACCTCCGTGATTACCTCCTCAAGTTTGCACGCCTGCAATTGCGCAACGAGGCCTGGGCCGAAGACGCCGTGTCCGAGACCGTGTTGGCCGCGATCGCCAAGCCCCAGGCGTTTGACAGCCGCTCCCAGCTCAAGACCTGGCTGGTGGGCATCCTCAAACACAAGATCATTGACGCCCTGCGCCACCACCGCCGGGAAGCCACCACGCTGGATACCGATCCCGACCACCAAACCGATCCGCTGGACCTGATGGCGTTCCAAGCCGACGGCCACTTCAGCCAAATGCCCTCCGAGTGGGGCAACCCGGAGCAGGACGCAAGCCGCCGCCAGTTTTTCGAGATTCTGGAGGCTTGCACCAGCAAGTTGCCGGCGGTTCAGGGGCGGCTGTTCCTGATGCGCGAGTGGCTGGAGCTGTCCAGCGAGGAAATTTGTAAGGAGCTGCAGCTCACGCCGACCAACCTCTACGTACAGCTGCACCGCGCTCGCCTGCGTTTGCGCGAGTGTCTGGAGATGCACTGGTTTGCAAAGGCCGTTCAACCATGATGCCATTCCGAAGGACCTGCCGAGAAGCGGCCGCCCTGCTCGTCGCCCGGGAAGACCGCCCACTGGGCACGGCCGACCGCATTGCGCTGCGCTTGCACCTGCTCGCCTGCGCAGCCTGCCCCCGGTTCGAGCGCCAAATGCTCACCATGCGCAACAGCATGCAACAGTGGCGCCACTACGCCGAGGAAGAACCGGATTCCGCCACAAACCCCGTAGAAAAATAAAAATTAGGTGGCTTTTAAAAACTAGCGCATAATGGTCTTGCATTGCCCAGAGTACGGGTGTGCAAGTTTGCGGTGTTTAGTCAGTTTCGCGTCTGCTTTAAGTCTTCACTGGTTTGTTGATTGCGGTTAAGGACTCCATCGCGTTTTGAGTTATTTTGAGGAGTCCCTCCATGGGCAACAAACTTTACGTAGGCAACCTGCCTTATTCTTTCCGTGACGAAGACCTGCAACAAGCGTTTGCGGCACACGGTTCCGTTTCCAGCGCCAAAGTCATGATGGAACGCGACACCGGTCGCTCCAAAGGCTTCGGTTTTGTGGAAATGGGCAGCGATGCTGAAGCACAAACCGCGATCAACGCCATGAACGGTCAACAGTTCGGTGGCCGCGGTCTGGTGGTGAACGAAGCCCGTCCCATGGAACCACGTCCTCCCCGTTCCGGCGGCTTCGGCGGCGGTGCTGGCGGTGGCGGCGGCTTCGGTGGCGGCGGCCGTTCCGGTGGTGGCGGCTACGGCGGCGGCGGTGACCGCTCCGGTGGCGGCGGCTACGGTGGTGGCGGTGGCCGCTCCGGTGGCGGCGGCGGTGGTGGTTACGGCGGTGGTCGTAGCAGCTACTAAGCAGCACACAGCAAGTACTTGTACTTCGCAAAAAAGGGACCTTCGGGTCCCTTTTGCATTGGAGAGGCTGCGTTTAAGCCTCGTCTTGCCGGCGCTTGCGCGGACGCCCTGCCAACACCTTGTCAAACAAGGCATTGGGCAACATACGCAAGGCCTTGGCCACCCACCCCATCTGCCACGGAATGACACGGTAAGTGGCACCCTGCGCAACCGCGTCAAATGCGCGATCAGCAAACGCAGCAGGCTGCATTAGGAACGGCATGCCATAGCGGTTCTGGCGCGTCAGTGGCGTGTCAATGTAGCCCGGGCACAGCGTGACAACCTTGACACCACTGCTGCGCAACTCACCGCGCAAAGATTCGCAGTAGTTGATCACAGCCGCCTTGCTCGCACAGTAAGCGCCATGGCCTGGCAGCCCGCGAATGCCGGCGACACTACCAATGCCCACCAAAGCCCCACTGCCCCGCTGCTCCATGGCACGCACAAAGGGGTGGAAGGTGGCCGCCAGCCCCACGTTGTTGGTGCTGAAGGTACGCACCATCACGTCCAGATCACTGCGCACCCCGGTATCCATGCCCACGCTGATGCCCGCATTGGCAATCACCACATCGGGCACCCCCAGCTCTGCCAAACAGGCTTGGCCGGCGCCCACAATGCTGTCGATGTCCGACACGTCGGCGCGGTACACACGGTAGCGGACCGCATCCAGCGCCTGGCTCTGGACCCAGGCCTGGATCTCTTCGGTACGGCGGGCCACCAAAGCCAGCGTGTAGCCGGCTTGGTAATAACGCCAGGCCAGGGCTTGGCCAATGCCGCTGGAGGCACCTGTAATAAAAATCAAAGCGGCCATCAGTTGCTCCAGAGCGTGGGTATGGGTTTAGCGGGACTCTGGTACCAAGGTGCCACGCACACGTCCGCGCAGTTGCATCACTTGGTCCACATTGTCAAATTCCATGGCATCGGCCGTGAAACGGTCTTTGCCGCGGGTGAGCTCCACGGGCTGGTGGGACTTGACCATTTCGGTGTCCATGAACGCATGCAAAAACTCACCGCGGTATTCCATGCGCGGCGTCGCCTTGCCAGCCGCAGTGTTGTCCGCTTCGCGCACCACCACGGCCTTGCCCATGAGCTGGACTTCCGAGCCACTGTCATTGGTCAGCCCGCGCAGTGCACTGGCCGTGGTAAGGCGACCCTGGGCATCAAAGGAGCGGATGCGGATGCTGTCGATTTCGATCCATTTCGTGTCGGGGTAATGGCGCGCCACGTCCCCTTGCACCTCGGAACGCATACGCCCCGTCGCATCGTAGGTCTTGATGGAAAAGCCATGCATGAAATAGTCGGGTTCGTGCCCACGGACACGTTCCGCCTGGGCGACTTCAGGCACAGGGGTGCTGCGCACCAGCCAGTAAGTACCCAGCGCCAGCGTCCCCATCACCATCAGGGGCAGGTAGAGCAGAAAACGCTCCCAGGCTTCGTACAGAAAGTTTTTCACTGGATGTAGGTTCCGAGCAGGTCGGCATACCGCCCACTGGCCACCAGCAACAAGTCACACAACTCACGCACTGCACCGTGACCGCCGGGTACACGGGTCACGTACTGGGCGGCACCCAGCACCTCCACATGGGCGTTGGCCGGTGCACAGGCCAGTGCGGCACGCCGCATAACGGGCAGATCGGGCCAGTCATCCCCCATGGCAGCCGCTTGCGACCAATCCAGGCCCAGTGCCTTCAGGGTCTGCTCTGCCGCCGGCCGTTTGTCTTCGGTGCCAAAGTGCGCGTGCGCCACACCCAGCGCCTGCAAGCGGACCCGCAGGGCTTGCGAATCACGTCCGGTGATGATGACGGGGGTGATACCCGCTTTTTGCAGCAGCTTCAGGCCATGGCCGTCCAGGGTGTTGAAGCGCTTGAGGGTTTCACCGGATTCGGAGAACAGCAGGCCGCCATCGGTCAAGACGCCATCCACATCAAAAAACACCACCTGGATGCCTTGGGCGCGGAGCAAAAGATCGGGCGCAAACTGGATATGAGGGAGAGCCGCCATCAGATAACTTTCGCGCGCATGAGGTCGTTGCTATTCAGTGCGCCACACAAGGCCCCCTGGGCATCCACCACCAACACGCTGGTGATGCGTTTGGCCTCCATCACATCTGCCGCATCCACCGCCAGCGCATCCATATGGATCGTGTGGGGGCGCGGGTGCATCAGGTCGCGGGCGGTCTTCGCGCGCAAATCTACGCCTTGCTCCAACATGCGGCGCAAATCACCATCCGTAAAGATGCCCAGCACCGATCCATCGACCTCAACCACGGCAGTAGCACCCAGGCCTTTGGCGCTCATTTCCCGCATCAGCTCGCTAAACGTGGCCGTGGGCAGCACTTTGGGTACAGCGTCCCCGGAGCGCATCACGTCGCTCACATGCGTCAACAACTTGCGCCCCAGCGCCCCCCCAGGGTGGGAGCGTGCAAAGTCTTCTGCGCGAAATCCCCGCGCGTCCAACAAGGCAACCGCCAGCGCATCACCCATCGCCAACTGGGCCGTGGTACTAGCGGTCGGCGCCAGGTTGAGCGGGCAGGCTTCTTTGGACACACCGGTATCAATCCACAGGTCTGCGTAACGCGCCATCATGGACTCGGGCTTGCTGGTCATCGCCACCAAGGGCGCGCCGAGTCGCTTGAGAACCGGCAGGATGGCCGCCATCTCCTGGGACTCGCCACTGTTGGAAATCATCAGCACGAGATCGATCGCGGTCACCATGCCAAGATCACCGTGGCTGGCTTCGGCCGGGTGCACAAACAGCGCAGGCGTACCGGTGGAGGCCAGTGTGGCCGCAATCTTGCGACCCACATGGCCGCTCTTGCCCATGCCCATCACCACCACACGACCCTGGATGGCAAGAATGCGCTCCACGGTCTGGGCAAAACTTTCCCCCACACGGTCCTTGAGGCCCAAAACGGCCGCGGCCTCGATGTCAAACGTTTCTTTGGCCAGAGCCAAAGCCCGGTCGGCGCGCGAAGACTCGCCGCTTGCTGCATGTGCTGTCATGCGCGCATTTTATAGACGCGCATGTCTCTTGCTAGTATCGCGCCATGACTGGATTGGAAATCACCCTGCTTTACCTGCTGGCGGCCGTGCTGGGGGTGGTGGTGTGCCGTTCGCTCAAGTTGCCCCCCATGCTGGGATACCTGGCGGTAGGCGTGGTGATTGGGCCCAATGCACTGGCGCTCTCGCAAAACTCCGACGGTGTGCGCCACCTGGGCGAGTTTGGCGTGGTGTTCCTGATGTTTGTGATTGGCCTCGAGTTCAACCTGCCACGGCTGCGTGCCATGCGCAAACACGTGTTCGGGCTGGGGCTGTTGCAAGTAGCGGTCACCATTTGCTTGGCCACCGCTGCCACCTTGGGCATGGCAACCTTGTTCCCACGCATCTGGAACATGGAGTGGCAGGCCGCACTGGCGCTCTCCTGCGCCCTGGCCATGAGCAGCACCGCCATTGTGGTGAAGCTGATGGTGGAACGGCTGGAGCTGGACTCCGAGCATGGCAAACGCGTCATGGGGGTGTTGCTGTTCCAGGATTTGGCGGTGGTGCCATTGCTGGTGCTGATTCCCGCCTTGGGCGCCTCTGGCGAACAACTGTTTGAGGCACTCTCACTCGCCGCATTGAAGGCGGTAGTACTGGTCACGGTGCTGCTGGTTGGTGGACAGCACTTGATGCGGCGTTGGCTGACCCTGGTGGCGCGCCGCAAAAGTGACGAGCTGTTTGTACTGAACCTGTTGTTCATCACCTTGGGCCTGGCCTGGTTGACCGAACTGGCGGGGCTGAGCTTGGCACTGGGCGCCTTCATTGCCGGCATGCTGATTTCGGAAACCGAATACAAACACCAGGTGGAAACCGACATTCGTCCCTTCCACGATGTGCTGTTGGGGCTGTTTTTCATCTCCATCGGCATGCTGCTGGACTGGCGTCTGGTGTTGGAGCGCTGGCCCTTGGTCTTGCTGCTGGTGGTTCTGCCCATCGTGTTCAAAGCCGCGCTGGTCACCGGCCTGGCCAAGGTGTTAGGGGCCTCATCGGGCGTGGGCCTGCGCACCGGCCTGTACCTGGCCCAGGCGGGTGAGTTCGGCTTTGTGCTGCTGACCCTGGCGCAAAAAAACTCCCTGGTGCCACCTGCTTTGCTGAACCCGATTTTGGCCAGCATGGTGCTGTCGATGCTGGCCACGCCCTTTATCGTGATGTACAGCAACCGCATCGTGATGAAACTGGTGAGCAGCGAGTGGCTGTTGCAGTCACTGCAGATGACCACCATCGCGCGCAAGTCCATCAGCGCCAACCAGCACGTCATCATTTGCGGGTTTGGCCGCTGCGGACAAAACCTGGCGCGCATGCTGGAGAACGAAGGTATTCCCTACATGGCACTGGACCTGGACCCGGACCGGGTGCGCCAGGCCGCCGCGGCCGGGCACTCGGTGGTGTTTGGTGATGCCGCCCGCCTGCAGGCCCTGATGGCGGCCGGACTGGCCCGCGCCAGTGCCGTAGTGATTACGTATCTGGGCGAAGGCGCTGCCCTGAAGGTACTGAGCAACACCCATGCCCATGCGCCCCAGGTGCCGGTCATTGTGCGCACCCAGGACGACCATGCCTTGGACAAGCTACGCGCCGCCGGGGCCACGGAGGTGGTACCCGAAGCGATTGAGGGCTCGCTGATGCTGGCCAGCCACGCACTGGCCCTGGTAGGTGTGCCCATGCGGCGTGTGATTCGCATCGTGCAAGACCAGCGCGATGCCCGTTACAACCTTTTGCGCGGTTTCTTCCACGGTGCTGACGATGACTCCGTGGACGAGTTGCAACAGGAACGCCTGGTCACCGTGAACCTGCCCCTGGGTGCCAAGGCCTCGGGCAAACCCTTGTCCCACTTTGATCTGGAGGCGCTGGACATTCGGGTGCTGAGCCTGCGCCGCAGCAATGGCGCCAGCTCCCGCGCCGAAGCCCACACCACGCTGGAGGGCGGCGACACCTTGGTGCTGTCCGGCAAGGCCGGGGCACTGGCCATGGCCGAGCAGAAGCTGCTTAAAGGTTAGTCCCTGCGCTGCACCGTTGGGGGCACAATAGCGCCTGCCTTCATTTCTGCACCTGCCCCGTTTCTATGCAACACCTCAGCGTCAACCAATACCTTCGGGACAATATTCGCACCGTGCCCGACTGGCCTGCGCCAGGGGTGCAGTTCCGTGACATCACCCCGCTGTTGCAAGACGCCAAGGTCTTCCGGGTGTTGATCGATGCCTTTGTGCACCGCTACATGGACCCGAGCATGCGGCCCGATGTGGTGGCCGGGCTCGATGCCCGTGGCTTCATCCTGGGCGCCGTGGTGGCCTACGAATTGAACATTGGCTTTGTCCCAATCCGCAAGAAAGGCAAGCTGCCATTCACCACCGTGGAAGAGACCTATGAACTGGAGTACGGCAGCGCCACCGTGGAGCTGCACACCGATGCCGTCAAGGCGGGGGACCGTGTCCTGCTGATTGATGACCTGATCGCTACCGGCGGCACGATGATGGCGGGCAAAAAGCTTCTGGAGCGCCTGGGCGCCCATGTGATGGAAGGTGCCGCCATTGTTGACCTGCCCGAGTTGGGCGGTTCCGACCGGTTGCGTGAATCCGGTCTGCCCTTGTTCACCCTGGTCGATTTTGCGGGCCACTAAGGCCCGCTGAGGCCGCTCAGTTCAGGTCGCCGTACTGGGTACCACTCAGCGGCGAATTGCGGTCATCCAATTCCGTGTCCTGAAAACTGGGGGGTGCCGGATTGCGGCGTCCGGAACGCACAATTTCTCCGGGTGCCGACAAGGCGGTGGGCGAAGGGATGGCCGCCAGGGCCTGCTTGAACGCCGCCACTTCGTCCGCCTGCAAAGGCTCATACCGCGGGGCTACAGGTGCCACCGCCACAGCAGCCACAGGGACGGCCACTACCGGCGCTGCGCTGGCACTGCGTGCCAGACCCGCCGTCACGTGTTCGTTAACACGCCAGTACACCGCTGTAACCAGAATGTCGTGCCGGGACTTGGCCACCTTGGCGATGTGACTCTCCATGTCTGCCAAGCGCTGGGGGTCTCCCACGTTCTGGCGCGCCATGTCCATCATGATCAGGTACTGCCGGCCCCGGGAATCGAGGGATAACACCTTGAATTTGTAGCTGGTAGACAGCAGGCCAGCGCGGGTCATGGACTCGCGCACCACCGCATACAGCAGCTCGCGGCGCTCCAAGCGTTCATTTTTCCGGTTGGCAGCACTGCCCGGCACAGAATTCGGCCCCTTGGAACGTGACTTGCCACTGTGGTTAAAGGGCAAGGTGGCATCGATATGGCCCAGGCCAGAGCTTTCTGCAGCAGGCGGCGGGACCTGCGTTTTTTTGGAGAACCAACGGAACAGGGACATTGTTATTGCTTTCGGAGGCTGGGAGCGATGGAGTGTAGTGCAGGCTATTTGCCAATGCAAAACTTCGAGAAGATCACACCTAACAGGTCATCCGAGCTGAACGCACCGGTGATTTCGCTCAGTGCGTTCTGGCCCAGGCGCAACTCTTCGGCCAACAGGTCCAGGGCATTGGCACCCGTGCCCAAGTGGGCATGGGCTTCCATCAAATGGGCATCCACCTGGCGCAGTGCCTGCAAGTGGCGTTGGCGTGCCATGAAGCTGCCACCCGCCGAAGGCTGCCAGCCAGCGGACACCAACAAGCGCTCCCGCAGGGCATCCAGGCCCCTACCGGTTTTGGCCGACAAGACAATGCCCGTATCAGGCGCCACCTCAGGCACCGCATCGGCCTTGTTCCAGACATGGATCACCGGTGTGTTTTTAGCAAGCTTTTGGGCTAAAGCCCCCGTAATATCTGCGTCAGCAGCTATGTATTCCATAGCATTTTGGCGTGTCAGGTCATGCAAAAACAACACCGCATCGGCCTCCTCAATGGCTTGCCAGGCACGTGCAATGCCGATCTGCTCCACGGCATCGTCACTGCTGCGCAGGCCAGCCGTGTCCACCACGTGGATGGGAATGCCCTTGATCTGGATGGTCTGTTGCACCTTGTCCCGCGTGGTGCCCGCAACGGGTGTGACGATGGCCAGCTCGGCGCCCGCCAATGCATTGAGCAAGGAGGACTTGCCAGCATTCGGCTGGCCAGCGATGACCACGGTAATGCCCTCACGCAGCAAGGCGCCCTGGGTGGCTTGCTGCAGCACCTGCTGCACGGTGCCCTGCAGTGTTTGCAGTTGCCCCAACGCATCTGCTTTCTGCAGAAAATCGATTTCTTCTTCCGGAAAATCCAGCGTCGCCTCGACTAGCATGCGCAGATGGATCAGCGCTTCGAGCAGCGTATGCACCTGCCGGGAGAATGCCCCCGCCAACGACTGCGTGGCACTGCGCGCCGCCGCTTCGGTGCTGGCATCAATCAAATCGGCAATGGCCTCCGCCTGGGTCAGGTCGATCTTGCCGTTCAGAAAAGCCCGCTGGGAAAACTCCCCGGGTTCGGCAATGCGCAGCCCCGGCAAGGTCGCGCTACCCGACCCAATGGGGACAGTAGCCGCCAGCTCCAGGCAGCGCGCCACCAGCAATTGCAAGACGACGGCACCACCATGGGCCTGCAGCTCCAGCACATCTTCACCGGTGAAGGAATGGGGTGCCGGAAAGTACAAGGCCAGCCCCTGGTCCAGCGGCTGGCCTTGTGCATCGGCAAAGGGCAGATAGGTGGCTTCGCGTGGCCGCAAGGTGCGGCCCAAGAGGGCCTGGACAAACCCGGAAAGGTCTTTGCCGCTGATGCGGACAATACCCACGGCCCCCCGTCCGGGGGCCGTGGCCACAGCCACGATGGGGTCGCTTTGGCGTGTCAGCACAGCTGCATGACCCCCGCCTGCTTACTTGAACTTGGGCAGGTTGAACTGGGGCGGTACACCCATGCGGGTGTTGATGATCCACTGCTGTGCGATGGACAAAATGTTGTTGGTGATCCAGTACAACACCAGGCCCGAGGGGAAGAAGAAGAACATCACGCTGAACGCCAGCGGCATGAACCACATCATCTTGGCTTGCAGAGGATCTGGTGGCGCGGGGTTCAGGGCCGTCTGCAGCAGCGTGGTCAACGTCATGATCAGGGGCAGGATGAAATAAGGGTCTGGCGAGGACAAGTCCTGAATCCAACCCAACCAGGGCGCATTGCGCATTTCCACGCTGGACAGGAGCACCCAGTACAGCGCAATAAACACCGGGATCTGAACCATGATGGGGAAACAACCACCCATGGGGTTGACCTTTTCTTCACGGTAGATGCGCATCATCTCCTGTTGCATTTGCTGCGGGTTGTCTTTGAGGCGCTCACGCATCTCCATGATCTTGGGGTTGACCGCCTTCATCTTGGCCATGCTCGCGTAGGCCTTGGCATTGAGCCAGTAGAAAGCGATTTTCAGCAAGAGCACCAGCGCCACGATGGACCAGCCCCAGTTCTGGATAAAACCGTGCAGCTTGTCGAGCAACCAATACAGGGGCTTGGCCAGAATGGTCAACCAACCGTAGTCCTTCACCAGTTCGAGGCCGGGAGCCAGGGCTTCCAGCGCTTTTTCTTCCTGGGGACCCACAAACAAGGTGGCTGCAATGGTTTGGGTCTTGCCAGACTCAATGGCCGGCACCGGCGAAATCATGGTGGCACGGTAGCAGCAATCTGCCATGCCCGAGCCGATGTCCACGCCATCCAGAGAGTAGGAGCGCGCAGTGCCTGCAGGCAATATCCAGGCGCTGGCAAAGTAGTGCTGCACCATCGCGATGTAGCCGTTGTCGGCTTCCTTCTCGAAAGTCGCGCTCTTTTTCTTGATCTCGCTGAACTCTACCTTTTGGTACTTCTTGGCCTCGGTGTACACCGCAGGGCCCGTGAAAGTGGAGTAGAACGAGGACTCACCGGCCGGTTTGTTGCCGTCACGAACCAACTGCAGGTACAGCTGGGGCGACAGAGGGGCACTGGAAGCATTGGTCAGCTCATGCTTGACGGCAATGTCATAAGCGCCACGACGCAGGGTGTAGGTCTTCACCAATTTCAGGCCACCCACTTCGGGCGAGGTGAAAGTGATCACCAATTCGTCTTGGCCCTCTTTCAAGGCACGGTCACCACTGACGGTCATGACCGATTTGTGGGTGGGCGATGCGCCGCCAGCAGCACCCGGAATGACACCGGTTTGCGCCAGGTACACACGGTCCTTGGAATCGTCTAGCAACACGAAGTTGCGGATCTTGTCGGCCATGTCCGAGTACTTGAGGAACTCGGAGCGCACCAGGGAGCCACCTTCGGTGTCGAATGTCAGCTTCAAGACATCGGTGTTCACCTCAAACCGTTCGCCGGCCACGGCGGGCGCAGCGGGCACCGCAGGAGCGGCACCAGCCGGCGCAGTCGCGGCAGGCACCAAGGCATCCGTTTTACCCGCTGGCGCTGCAGCCGCAGGCGCGGTGGTTTTGGCCGGGCTTGGAAAGAAAGTGGCTTTATTGCCATTGTGGATCTGCCATTGGTCCCAAAGCAACACCATGGAGAAGCCAAAGATCACCCACAGGATGGTGCGGCGAATATCGTTCATGAAGTTTTCTTTTCAGAAGGAGAGGAAATCAGACGGCCGAAGAGCCGGGGACGTTCGGCAGGAACCGGATCATGCCCACCCGCACACCAAGGGTGGCAGCGAGCCAGACGGGCCAACGTGAGATAAGAGCCCGCTGCCGCGCCATGCGTTTGCAGCGCTTGCAAAGAATAGGCGGAACAAGTTGGCTCAAAACGGCAGGCAGACCCCAGCCAAGGGCTCAGGAACAAACGGTAGGCCTTGACCAGCCCCATCAGTGCGGCCTGCATCATGGCTTGGCTACAACGGCCGAGGTTCGGGCACGCGCAAACAGCTGCTGCAACTCGCTGCGCACCGCGGCCTTGAGGGCATCCGACGTGGCACTGGGGAATTGGGCGCGGTCAAACCCAGAGCGCAAACGCACCAAATGCGCACGCGGCTCCAAGCCCGTGGAGAATTCAATTCCCACGTTGTAGATCTGGCGCTTGATGGTGTTGCGCGTGACCGCGCGTTTGGCCCACCGCTTGGGCACCATGGCACCCAGCCACACCGCAGGTTCCGGAAACAACAAAGCCTCCGACACGTCGGAGGCTACTGCCAAAGCACGGGCGTGCAAGGCGAAGTGGACTGTTTTGGACACAGTCATCCCGCCAAGCACCGCTTGAAACTGGGCACGGGTTTTGAGGCGCCGCACCGGAGCGTTGCCGGCATGTGGCGAATCCGCAAGGACCAAAAGCCAGTCAGCCTTGGTTTGCCAGATCCGCGCGAATTAGACAGCCAGGCGCTTGCGGCCCTTGGCGCGGCGTGCGTTGATCACGGCGCGGCCACCACGGGTTTTCATGCGGACCAGAAAACCATGGGTGCGTGCACGGCGGATTTTGGAGGGTTGGTAAGTGCGTTTCATGTGAATTTCCTAACAGGCTCTGTGGGTATCCGCACCGCCTCCCCGAGGGAAACCAAGGGGAAATGAGGCACGAATGTCGGTCTATCGCCCCGAACACAATCAGGGGAACCCGGCATTATCGCAAATTTTCTGAATCACAGCAACACCTTAGCGTCTACATGGTGTGCAGCACTGTAAGATTTGGTTTTGCCAGCCAGAATGTGGATAAAGTCTTGATAAATTACAATCCAGCGCGCAGCAATCCATAACTATCCACAGAAGCTGACCCCCACAATGACCCAGGGACTCCCCCCACACACACCAGATACCCACAGCCAGGAGCTCGGTCAAAGCCTGTGGCAAAGCTGCGTGGACCAGTTGGCCCAAGAGCTGCCAGAGCAGCAGTTCAACACCTGGATCAAGCCCCTGGCCGCTCAGGTACATGACGACATGTCCAAGGCCACCATTTTTGTGGCCAACCGCTTCAAACTGGACTGGGTACGGGCCCAATACAGCCAGCGCATCGCAGCCTTGCTGGAGAAGTTGTACGGTCAACCCGTCATGGTTGAGTTAGCGATCACTCCGCGTGAAGCGCCTGTCAGGCAAGCCAGCATGCCCCGAGTTGCTGAAGTACCTACAGCCGTTGATGAAGTTGAGGTGGGCGAAGACCGCGTCAGTGGCGGCCCCAAGAACCGGCTCAACAGCCTGCTGACTTTTGAGAGCCTGGTTGAGGGCACTGCCAACCGCATGGCCCGTGCCGCCGCCATGCACGTGGCCACCATGCCAGGCCATCTGTACAACCCACTGTTCATCTACGGCGGCGTGGGTCTGGGCAAGACCCACTTGATGCACGCAGTAGGCAACCGCCTGCTGGCAGACAAGCCGGGCTCCAAAGTTCTCTACATCCACGCGGAACAATTTGTATCGGATGTGGTTAAGGCCTACCAGCGCAAGACTTTTGATGAATTCAAAGAGCGTTACCACTCGCTGGATTTGTTGCTGATTGACGATGTGCAGTTCTTTGCCAACAAGGACCGCACCCAGGAAGAGTTCTTCAACGCCTTTGAAGCCCTGCTGGCCAAAAAGTCGCACATTGTGATGACCAGTGACACCTACCCCAAGGGGTTGGCAGACATCCACGAGCGGCTAGTTTCGCGTTTTGACTCCGGTTTGACGGTGGCGATTGAGCCGCCCGAGCTGGAAATGCGGGTGGCGATTCTGATCAACAAGGCACGCGCCGAGGGTTCGGAGATGCCCGAAGAGGTCGCCTTCTTTGTGGCCAAAAACGTGCGCTCCAACGTGCGCGAGCTCGAAGGCGCGCTGCGCAAGATCCTGGCCTATTCCCGCTTCAACCAGAAGGAAATCTCCATCCAGTTGGCCCGCGAAGCGCTACGCGATTTGCTGTCGATCCAGAACCGCCAGATTTCTGTGGAAAACATCCAAAAGACCGTGGCGGACTATTACAAGATCAAGGTCGCCGACATGTACAGCAAGAAGCGCCCGGCCAGCATTGCCCGGCCACGCCAGATTGCCATGTACCTGGCCAAGGAACTGACCCAAAAAAGCCTGCCCGAGATCGGCGAGCTGTTTGGCGGGCGCGACCACACCACGGTGCTACATGCGGTCCGGAAAATCGGGGGGGAGCGCCAGCAACTCACCGAGCTGAACCAGCAGCTCCACGTCCTGGAGCAAACCCTGAAGGGTTGAATGTAAAAACAAGTGCCAGACCCCTCAAGTCGCTATCAAAAAAGGGGAAAATGGTGAGATTGTTTGTAAATGCAGGGCTTTTGTGGGCCTTGCATCCATGGTTGAGTTTCAAAAAGAGGTTGACATGATCGTATTGAAGGCAACGCAAGACAAGGTTCTATCGGTTCTGCAGTCCGTGGCCGGTATTGTCGAGCGCCGCCATACGCTGCCTATCCTGGCCAACGTGCTGTTGCGCAAAACGGGGACATCGATTCAGCTGACCACCAGCGACCTGGAAATCCAGATCCGCACCACGGCCGAGCTGGGCGGTGACACCGGCAACTTCACCACCACCATTGGCGCGCGCAAGCTGATCGACATCCTGCGCACCATGCCCGGTGACCAGACCGTGTCCCTGGAGTCCAGCCAAAGCAAGATCATCCTCAAGGGCGGCAAGAGCAAGTTCACCCTGCAGACCATGCAGGCCGAAGACTTTCCGCTGGTGCAAGAAAGCGCCAGTTTTGGCCCTGTGTTCAGCGTGCCGCAAAAGACCCTGAAGGACCTGCTGAGCCAGGTGTCCTTCGCGATGGCCGTGCACGACATCCGTTACTACCTCAACGGCATTCTGTTTGTCGCCGAAGGCAAGCAGCTGAGCTTGGTAGCCACGGACGGCCACCGCCTGGCCTTTGCGTCTGCCACGCTGGACGTGGAAGTGCCCAAGCAAGAAGTGATCTTGCCGCGCAAGACCGTGATCGAACTGCAGCGCCTGCTGAGCGATGCCGAAGGCGCGATTGAAATGCAGTTTGCCAACAACCAGGCCAAGTTCACCTTTGACGGCATGGAGTTCGTGACCAAGCTGGTCGAGGGCAAGTTCCCCGACTACAACCGCGTCATCCCCAAGAACCACAAGAACAGCATCACCTTGGGCCGCGAAGCATTGCTCAAGACGCTGCAACGCACTGCCATTCTGACCAGCGACAAGTTCAAGGGCGTGCGCCTGAACATTGACCCCGGCAGCCTGCGTGTGGCGTCCAACAACGCTGAGCAGGAAGAGGCGGTGGACGAACTGGACATCGACTACGGCGGTGACAGCATCGAGATTGGCTTCAACGTCACCTACCTGATCGATGCCCTGAGCAATATGGGCCAGGAAATGGTGAAAGTGGAGCTGTCGGACGGCAACAGTTCGGCCCTGATCACCATCCCGGACAACGCGACCTTCAAGTACGTCGTGATGCCCATGAGAATTTGATGCTACAAAAATAGTAGCTGCTTGCGCAACCAAACCCCCGGCCTTCGGGGGTTTGGTCATTAAAGAATCGAGAGAAAGTTAGCCATGACCGAAGAAAACAAGTCTGTTCCAGCCCCCGAAAACAACGATGGACTCGTCCACACGGGCGATGCGGGCACAGACAGTTCCAACTTCCAGCCCACCATCGACACCAACCAAGCCGGTGCGACCGAGGCCTATGGCGAAGGCTCAATCCAGATTCTGGAAGGCCTGGAGGCCGTGCGCAAGCGCCCCGGCATGTACATCGGCGACACGTCCGACGGCACCGGCCTGCACCACCTGGTGTTTGAAGTGGTGGACAACTCGATCGACGAATCGCTGGCCGGCCATTGCGATGACATCCTGGTCACCATCCACTCCGACAACTCCATCAGCGTGGTGGACAACGGCCGCGGCATTCCCACCGGCATCAAGCTCGACGACAAACACGAGCCCAAACGCTCAGCTGCCGAAATCGCACTGACCGAGCTGCACGCAGGTGGCAAATTCAACCAAAACAGCTACAAGGTGTCAGGCGGTTTGCACGGCGTGGGCGTCTCCTGCGTGAACGCACTCTCCAAAATGCTGCGCCTGACGATCCGCCGTGACGGCAAAGTGCATGTGATGGAGTTCAGCAAAGGTTTTGTCCAGAACCGCATCGTCGAGACACAAAACGGCATTGAAGTCTCGCCCATGAAGGTGATTGGTGACACCGAAAAACGTGGCACCGAAGTGCACTTTTTGCCCGACACCGACATCTTCAAAGAGAACAACGACTTCCATTACGAGATCTTGAGCAAACGCCTGCGCGAGCTGTCCTTCCTGAACAACGGCGTGAAGATCCGCCTGAAGGACGAACGCAGCGGCAAAGAAGACGACTTCTCCGGTGCGGGTGGTGTGCAAGGCTTTGTGAACTTCATCAACAAAGGCAAGACAGTGTTGAACCCCAACATCTTCCACGCCATGGGTGACCGCCAGAGCGACCAGGGCACCAACATTGGTGTGGAAGTGGCCATGCAGTGGAACAGCGGTTTCAACGAGCAGGTGCTGTGTTTCACCAACAACATCCCCCAGCGTGACGGTGGCACCCACCTGACCGGCCTGCGCGCCGCGATGACCCGCGTGATCAACAAATACATCGACGACACCGAGCTGGCCAAAAAAGCCAAGGTGGAAGTGACGGGCGACGACATGCGCGAAGGCCTGTGCTGCGTGTTGTCGGTCAAGGTGCCTGAGCCCAAGTTCTCCAGCCAGACCAAGGACAAGCTGGTCTCGTCTGAAGTGCGCGGCCCGGTGGAAGACATCGTGTCCAAGCTGCTGGCCGACTACCTGCAGGAACGCCCCAACGACGCCAAGATCATCGTCGGCAAGATCATCGAAGCCGCACGCGCCCGTGAAGCCGCGCGCAAAGCCCGCGACATGACGCGCCGCAAAGGTGTGCTGGACGGCATGGGCCTGCCCGGCAAGCTGGCCGACTGCCAGGAAAAAGACCCGGCGATGTGCGAAATCTACATCGTCGAGGGTGACTCCGCCGGTGGCTCCGCCAAGCAGGGCCGCGACCGCAAGTTCCAGGCGATCCTGCCGTTGCGCGGCAAGATTTTGAACGTGGAAAAAGCACGCTACGAAAAGCTGCTGACCAGCAACGAGATTTTGACGCTGATCACCGCCTTGGGCACTGGCATCGGCAAAGCCGGTGGCAGCACCGGCAACGACGACTTCAACGTCGCCAAACTGCGTTACCACCGCATCATCATCATGACCGATGCCGACGTCGACGGTGCCCACATCCGCACGCTGCTGCTGACCTTCTTCTACCGCCAAATGCCTGAGCTGGTGGAGCGCGGCCACATCTACATTGCGCAGCCACCGCTCTACAAGGTCAAGGCCGGCAAGGAAGAGTTGTACTTGCAAGGCCCGACAGACCTGGACGGTTTCCTGCTGCGCATCGCGTTGCTCAACGCCTCGGTGTTCACCGGTGGGCCTAACGGCACCACCATCAACGGCGACACGCTGGGCGAACTGGCACGCAAACACCAGGTGGCCCAGGCCGTCATCGCGCGCCTGAAGAACTTCATGGATGCCGAAGCCCTGCGCAGCGTGGCCGATGGCGTGGCACTGAACCTGGACACCGTGGCCGATGCCGAAGCGTCTGCCGCCGCGCTGCAAGCCAAGTTGCCCGATGCCGAAGTGGCCGGCGAGTTTGATGCCCGCACCGACAAACCCATCCTGCGCATCAGCCGCCGCCACCATGGCAATGTGAAGAGCAGCGTGCTCACACAAGACTTTGTGCACGGTGCCGACTACGCCGCACTGGCCGAAGCCGCCAACACCTTCAAGGGCTTGTTGTCCGAAGGCGCCCGCGTCATGCGCGGCGAGGGCGAGCGCCAGAAGGAAGAGAAGGTCTCCGACTTCCGCGAAGCCATGGCCTGGCTGATCACGCAGGCCGAGAACGGCACCAGCCGCCAACGCTACAAGGGCTTGGGCGAGATGAACCCCGCCCAACTGTGGGAAACCACCATGGACCCCACCGTGCGCCGCCTGCTCAAAGTGCAGATCGACGATGCCATCGAAGCCGACCGCGTGTTCACCATGCTGATGGGCGACGAAGTGGAGCCGCGCCGCGAATTCATTGAAACCAATGCGCTGCGCGCCGGCAACATCGATGTCTGACGGCATTACCCGCATCAACGCGCAGGCCCAGTGGTCTGATGCGGTGGTGCACCAGGGCACGGCTTATTTTGTGGAAGTGCCCGAGAGCGGCACGGACATCACCAACCAATCGCTGGCCGTGTTCGCGCAGGCGGAGCGCACGCTGGCACTGGCAGGCAGCGACAAAAGTCATCTGCTCCTGGCCACCATCTACCTCAAACACATGGCAGACCGCGCGGCGTTCAACACCGCATGGCAGGCCTGGCTGCCAGAAGGCCGTGCCCCTGCCCGGGTGTGCGTGAGCGCCGAGATGGCCAGCCCCGACTACCTGCTGGAGATTGCGTTTACCGCTGCTGTGGTCTGAGGGCCGCTGGCCCCACGGTGTCAACGACGTTAGCCATCCGCATGCCCGCTGACATTCCTTTCCAAGCCTCCCCCGACAGCCTGGACCCGACCGACTGGGATTCGGTGCGCCAGATGTGCCACCGCATGCTCGACGACATGGTGGACCTGCTGGCCGACCTGCGTGAAGCACCGGTGTGGCAGCCCATGCCAAACGATGCCCGCCAAGCCTTACGCATGGGGGCGCTACCCACCGAACCCGGCGACCTGGAGGCCGTGTACCAGGACTTCCAGACCCTGGTGCAACCCTATGGCAGTGGCAACAGCCACCCCCGTTTCATGGGCTGGGTGCAGGGTGGAGGCAACCCCGTGGGCATGCTGGCCGAACTGCTAACCGCCGCCACCAACCCCAACCTGGGCGGGCGCGACCACGCGCCGATTGAGGTGGAGCGCCAGGTGATCCGCTGGGCGGCCGAGATGCTGGGTTTTCCGCAAGACGCCAGTGGTGTGTTGGTGACCGGCACCTCCATGGCCAACCTGATTGCCGTGCTGGTGGCGCGCACGCGGGCGCTGGGCACGGACGTGCGGCGCAGCGGACTGCAGGGCCGGCCGCTGGTGGCCTACACCTCGGTAGAGGCGCACAACTGCGTGGCGCGCGCCATGGACATGGCGGGCCTGGGCAGCGATGCGCTGCAAGCCGCCATGGCGCAAGACCGTGCGGCCGGCCTGCAGCCCTTCATGGTGGTGGGCAGCGCGGGCACCGTGGATACCGGTGCGGTGGACGACCTTGCCGCATTGGCCGCGCTGGCACGCGCGCAGGGCCTGTGGTTCCATGTGGACGCGGCCTATGGCGCGCTGGCCATGCTCTCGCCCGCGCAGCGCCCGCTGGTGCAGGGGCTGAGCCAGGCCGACTCGGTGGCGTTTGATTTTCACAAATGGGCGCAAGTGCCTTACGACGCGGGCTGCATTGTGGTGCGCGATGCCACGCTGCACGCCGCCACCTTTGCCACCCAGCCCGCCTACCTGCAACGCGGCGCACGCGGCCTGGCGGGCAACCACCCCTGGCCCACCGACTTCGGGCCCGACCTGTCGCGCGGCTTCCGTGCGCTCAAGGTGTGGATGACGCTCAAGACCTATGGCGCAGCCAAGCTGGGCCAGGTGGTGGCGCAGAACTGCAGCCTGGCGCAGCAGCTGGCCCATCTGGTGGACGCGCAACCACAGCTGGAGCGGCTGGCGCCGGTCACGCTCAATGTGGTGTGCTTCCGCGTGCTGGGGCAGGGCGTGGACCTGGACGCGCTCAACGCCGACATCGTGGCCGATGTGCAGGAGTCTGGCGTGGCGGTGCCGTCCACCACGCGCATTGGCGGGGTGCTGGCGATCCGCGTGGCGCTGGTGAACCACCGCACCCGGTTGGACGATGTGCAGATGCTGCTGGGCGCTGTGCTGATGGCGGCGCAGGAACGGCTGGCGTCGGGCGATTTTCAAGCCAAATAAGGCCCTAGCCCTTGTAGATACTGCGCAAATAGCTCCTAAATTGATAGCAATTTGAGATGCCAATGGCGATCGGCATGCCCCTTGCGTGCGACCTGGCGCATGACTGAAGTCGACTTCTCGCAGATCAGCGCCTACCAGCGCTACAAACTCATGGCCAGCCTGATCGTGCCGCGCCCCATCGCGCTGGTGACCACGCTCAGCGCGCTAGGTGTGGTGAACGCCGCGCCGTTCTCGATGTTCAACATGCTGGGCGAAGACCCGCCGGTGGTGATGCTCAGCATCAACCGCCTGCAAGACGGGCGGCTCAAGGACACGGCAGCTAACATTCTGTCGCAGCATGAGTTTGTGGTGCACATGAGTGACGAGGCGCTGGCCGCCCAGATGCATGCCTGCGGCGAGAGTTTTCCGGCCTCCGTCAGCGAGCTGGACGCCGTGGGCCTGCACGCCACGCCCTCGCACAGCGTGCGCCCGCCGCGCATTGCCGAAGCACCCGTAGCCTTTGAATGCGTGCTGCACGAAACCTTGGAGACCGCAAGTCGTTATGTCTTCATTGGTCGGGTGCTGTGGCTCAGCGCGCGCGATGGCCTGATTGACACCGAGGCCTGGCGCGTGCGCCTGCAGGACTACCACCCGGTGGGGCGCTTTGGTGCCAGCTTTTACACGCGCTGCCGCGACCGCTTCGCCATTGGCGACGAGACCACCAGCAACCCTATCGACACGCTGTAGGGCGCACCCGCAGCCGCTGGCTCAGGCGCCGCTGCGCACCGGGCCGGTGGAGGCCCGCACCACCAGCACCGGGTCGGGCACATGCACGATGGTGGGCTCGTGCTGCGGGTTTTCGATCAGGTCCAGCAGCAGATTGATAGAGATGGTGGCCACCTGCTCAATGCCCAAGGCCACGGTCGTGAGGGCCGGGCGCATGTCGCGCGCCAGCTGGATATCGGTCACGCCGATAAGTGAAATATCTTGCGGGATACGGATACCCCGGTCCGCCAGGGCTTGGCTGGCACCGTAGGCCATCAGGTCATTGGTGCAAAAAATGGCGGTCAAATCCGGGTGTTGGGCCAGCAACGAGTCGGTGGCTTCGTGGCCACCGGCCACGGTGTCGCTCACATTGCGGACCATGGCGTCAATCAAGGTGCTGCCGCTGGAGGCGAGTGCGCTTTTGAAACCGTTGAGGCGGCCAAGCTGCATGCCTTCCAGGCCACAACCCACGATGGCGCCGATGCGGCGGTGCCCCAGTTCTAGCAAATGCTGACCCGCAATCTCGCCAGCGCGGTGAAAGTTCACCACCACGTGGGGAATCTGGTTGGCCAGGTCAACCTGTTCTTCAGACGCCAGCACGATGGGCGAGCGGCGCGTCTTCAACTCGTTGATGTCGTCGGCGCTGATACCGGTGTGCAGCACCAGCACGCCGTCAGCCAGGGTGCCGGCAATCTGGTGCAGGTAGGCACGGCCTATGTCGGGGCGCTCATCGGTGTTGCACACCATCAGAAAGTAATTGCGGTGGCGCGCCACCCGCTCGGCCACGCGCACGAACTCGGGGTAAAACGGGTTGTTGATGTCGGGCAGCACCAGCGCCACCATGGACGATTTGCCCTCGGCCAGCGCACGCGCCATCAGGTTGGGCCGGTAGCCGGTGGCGGCGATGGCCTCTTGCACCTTTTGCACCGTGGCAGGCTTCACCTTCTGCGTGTTGCGCAGCACGTTGGAAACGGTGGCGGTGGTGACACCGGCCAGGCGCGCGACTTCACTCAGGGTGGCCATGTGCGCTGCAACTTCGTGTGAATTGGCATCGATTGATACGTTTTTTGAAGCCTAGGATTTACCCTAGGACCCGGTTTATTTGCCGATACCCGTAGGTATACTCCAAAAATTGCTGAATTTAACCGCTTAAATTTTAATTTTCGGGGTGTTTCAGGGGAGCTTCCGGGATGTCGCTCCTCTGGGGAATCAGTGAACGCAGGCCTCAGGTCGGGCCAAAAATTTAACCGCTTAAATTTTGGAAAGGATGCCAGTCGCACCACCGTCATCACACGCTAACCGGAGACAACAAGCCCAGCGCACCAGTGTTCTACTGCGCGCCACTTGCCCACAACATTCATTGACACAGAGACAGGAAAACACACCATGAATTTCGCCAAACGCAGCACCCTCAGCACCATGATTGGTCTGGTCCTGAGCACCTCCGGCCTGATGGCCAGCCACGCCGCCCACGCGGGTGAAGTCACCATCTGGGCCTGGGACCCGAACTTCAACATCGCCATCATGCAAGAGGCGGCCAAGCGCTACACCGCCAAGCACCCCGGCGTGACCTTCAAGATCATCGACATGGCCAAGGCCGATGTGGAGCAAAAGCTGCAGACCACCCTGGCCTCCGGCGTGACCAAGACGCTGCCGGACATCGTGCTGGTGGAGGACTACAACGCCCCCAAGTACCTGCGCTCTTTCCCCGGCGCGTTTGAGCCCCTGTCTGGCAAGGTGGACCACAAGGCCTTTGCCAGCTACAAGGTCAACCTCATGAGCATGGGTGGCAAGGTCTACGGCCTGCCCTTTGACACCGGCACCACCGGCATGTACTACCGCAGCGACCTGATCAAGCAGGCCGGCTTCACCGACAAGGACATGCAAAACATCACTTGGGACCGCTACCTGGAGATCGGCAAACAAGTCGAAACCAAAACCGGCAAGAAGATGTTTGCCATGGACCCGCAAGACATTGCCAGCATCCGCATCATGATGCAGTCCGCCGGCCGCTGGTACTTTGACAAGGACGGCAAGCTCGATATTAAGAGCAACCCCGCCCTGAAGGCCGCCCTGGAAACCCAGGTCAAGTTCATGAAGACCGGTATTTACAAGCCCACCTCGGGCTGGGGCGAGTGGGTCGGTGCCTTGAACAAGGGCGATGTGGCCTCCGTCATCACCGGCGTGTGGATCACCGGCTCGGTCAAGGCCGAAGCCAGCCAGTCCGGAAAATGGGCTGTGGCCGCCACCCCCCGCCTGAGCGTGCCAGGCGCCACCAACGCCTCCAACCTGGGCGGCTCCAGCTGGTATGTGCTGGCCGCTGGCAAAGAGAAGGCTGCCGCAGCAGACTTCCTGAACGAGGTGTACGCCAAGGATGTGGACTTTTACCAAACCATTCTGCAATCGCGCGGCGCTGTGGGCTCCCTGCTGGCCTCGCGCAATGGCAAGGCTTACTCTGAAGCCGACCCCTTCTTCGGTGGCGCCAAGGTGTGGCAGCAATACAGCGACTGGATGGGCAAGGTGCCTAGCGTGAACTACGGCATTTACACCGCCGAAGGTGACGCTGCGGTAGCCGCCCAACTGCCCGGTTTGGCACAAGGCATGCCGGTCGAGAAGGCGCTGGAAAACATCCACAACCAGCTCGCCTCGCAAATCAAGTAAGCACACGGCAACACTGGACCAAAGGAGCACCATGGCGCCCAAGCCTACGACCAGCTACCGGCGTTTTTACGACGTCAACGGTTGGCTATTTGTTTCCATCGCGCTCGGGCTGATCGGGGTCTTCATGGCCTACCCGATCGTCCGCTCGCTGTGGATGTCCCTGCATGCCGGGCAGGGAACGGTGGTGGAGTTCGTAGGCGTGGGCAACGTGGTGCGTCTGGCCAGTGATCCTGTCTTTCTGAAGGCACTGCAGAACACTTGCATCTTTCTGGTGATCCAGGTGCCCATCATGCTGTTGCTGGCCCTGGTCATGGCCAGTTGCCTCAACATGCCGAACCTGCGCTTTCGCGGGCTGTTGCGCACGGCAGTGTTTCTGCCTTGCGTGACCTCCCTGGTGGCGTATTCGGTGGTGTTCAAGAGCATGTTTTCCTACGACGGCCTGGTCAACCACGGGCTGGCGTGGCTGGGCCTCATCAGCGAGCCCATTCCCTGGCTCAACGACCCGTTCTGGTCCAAGGTGGTCATCATCATCGCCATCACCTGGCGTTGGACCGGCTACAACATGATCTTTTATCTGGCGGCCATGCAGAACATCGACAAGTCGATCTACGAGGCCGCGCGTATTGATGGCATCTCGGCGTATCGCCGGTTTGTCTCCATCACCATTCCCAATCTCAAGCCGGTGATCCTGTTCACCACGGTGACCTCCACCATCGGCACGCTGCAGTTGTTCGACGAACCCATGAACATCACCACCGTGGGCACCGTGTTCTCTGACAACACGCTCACGCTGTCCATGTACATCTACAACCTGTCGTTCAAATTCGTGCCCAACTTCGGTTATGCCGCTACGGTGTCTTACGTCATCGTGATGCTGGTCGCCGCGCTGGCCGCCATCCAGTTTTATGCCGCCCGGGAGCGCAACTGACATGAGCAACTGGGCTGAAAAATTCCGCATGGGCGGCGTCTACCTGTTCTTGGGACTGATGGCCGCGGTGTCGCTGTTCCCGTTTGCCTGGATGGTGATCAGCGCCACCAACGCATCCGTGGACGTGACCAAGGGCAAGTTCACCTTCGGCAGCGCGCTACTGGAGAACTTCGAGAAACTCAACAAGAGTTTTGACGTGGCCCAGGTCTTCTGGAACTCCGGGAAGATTGCCATTGTGGGTGGCTTCTTCACACTGCTCATCTCGTCTTTGGCGGGTTATGGCTTTGAAGTGTTCAGTTCCAAGGCCCGCGAACGCGTCTACAACGGCCTGCTGCTCACGCTGATGGTGCCCTTTGCCGCGCTGATGATTCCGCTGTTCATCCTGATGGCCCAGTTTGATTTGCTGGACACGCACCTGGGCGTCATCCTGCCCGCGCTGGCGTCGGCCTACATCGTTTTCTACTTCCGCCAGAGCACCAAGGCCTTCCCCCCCGAGCTGCGCGAAGCAGCGCGCCTGGACGGCCTGAAAGAATGGCAGATCTTCTTTTTTGTCTATGTGCCGGTGATGCGCTCCACCTATGCGGCGGCTTTCATCATCGTGTTCATGGCGGCCTGGAACAACTTCCTGTGGCCCCTCATCGTGCTGCAGTCGCCCGAACTCAAAACCATCACCCTGGTCCTGTCCTCATTGGGCTCGGCCTACTTCCCCGACTTCGGCGTGATCATGCTGGCGGCCATGCTGGCCACCTTGCCCACCCTGGTCGTCTTCTTCGCAATGCAACGGCAGTTCGTACAGGGCATGCTGGGCTCCGTCAAATAAGGTTTTTCACATGCGTACCGTTACCAAGCTCGTCTCGGGCTGGGCCTTTCACACCTCTTTTTCGTCTGAACTGATCGCCAAGGCCCAGCCCGGCACCGCCGTGCGCCTGCCGCACAACGCGGTGGACCTGGAAATGACCTACCTGGACGAACGCAGCTACCAGAAGGAATTTGGCTACCAGACCACCCTGGCCTGGCAACCCGCATGGGCAGGCCGCGAAGTGAGCCTGCGTTTTGATGGCGCCATGGCCGACAGTGTGGTCTGGGTCAATGGCCAACAGGTGGTGGCGCACAAGGACGGCTACACGCCCTTCAACGCACGCCTGACCGGCTTGCTGAAAGAAGGCGACAACCTCATCACCGTGAAGGTGGATGGCAGCGAAAACCCCGAGATCCCGCCCTTCGGTGGCCAGATCGACTACCTGACCTACGCCGGCATCTACCGCGACGTGTGGCTGCAAGTCACCGACGCGGTGTCCATTGCCAACCTCAAGGTGGAAACCTCACACGAGCTGACCGACGCCAAAGGTGTGGTGGTCAAGGGCTTCATTGCCAACCCCACCAACGCCACCGTCAGTGGCAAGGCCTTGGTGGAGCTCTGCCAGGTGGACGGCACCGTGCTGCACCAGCAGACCGTGGGCCTCAGCGCCACGGGTTTTGAGGCCACGTTTGCATCCCTCGCCGGCCTGAAGTTGTGGGAGCTGGACGCCCCCCAGCTGTACCTGGTGCGCGCTACGCTGGACAACCGCGACCAGCTCAGCACACGTTTTGGTTTCCGCACTGCACGCTTCACTACCGAAGGTTTTTCCCTCAACGGCAAACCCCTCAAAATTCGCGGCCTGAACCGCCACCAGAGTTACCCCTATGTGGGCTACGCCATGGGCCAGCGCGCGCAGGAAAAAGACGCCGACGTGATGAAAGACGTGCTCAAGTGCAACCTGGTGCGCACCTCGCATTACCCGCAGTCCACCTACTTTCTGGACCGCTGCGACGAGATTGGCCTCCTGGTGTTTGAAGAAATCCCGGGCTGGCAGCACATTGGCGGCCAGGTCTGGCAAGACGAATCGGTAGAAAACGTGCGCCGCATGGTGGAGCGCGACTGGAACCACCCCTCCATCATCATCTGGGGTGTGCGCGTCAACGAGTCGCAGGACAACCACGACTTCTACACCCGCACCAACGCCATGGCGCGCAGCCTGGACAGCACACGCCAAACCGGCGGCGTGCGCTACATCGAAAACAGCGAGCTGCTGGAAGACGTCTACACCGTCAACGACTTCTGCCACGTGGCCGCGCCGGATTGGATGAAGGGCATTGCCCCCACGCCGCTGCGCGAGCCGCGCCAGGTGACCGGGCTGGACCACGAGGTGCCCTACCTGGTGACCGAGTTCAACGGCCACATGTACCCGACCAAGCGCATCGACCCCGAAGACCGCCAGGCCGAACACGTGAGCCGGCATTTGGATGTGCTGAACAAGGCCTATGAGAACCCCGTCATCAGCGGTGCCATCGGCTGGTGCATGTACGACTACAACACGCACAAAGACTTTGGTGCGGGCGACCGCATCTGCCACCACGGCGTGATGGACATCTTCCGCGAGCCCAAGTTCGCCGCCTGGGGCTACACCAGCCAGTGCAGCCCGGCCGAGCAAATCGTGCTGGAGCCCGTGACCTACTGGGCACGTGGCGAGAAAGACCGCTGCGAAGTGCTGCCACTCATCGTGCTGACCAACTGCGAGTATGTGGAGCTGAAAGTGGGCGACTTTGCTGCCAAGCGCGCCGAGCCCGACCGCGAACGTTACCCCCACCTGCCACACGCCCCCGTCATTTTTGACAGCCGCCACGTCAACATGAACGACCTGGGCGCCTGGGGCATGTTGTGGCGCGACGCCACCGTCACCGGCTATATCGATGGCAAAGCCGTGGCCACCGTCCAGCTCTCGGGCAATCCGCTGCCCACCACGCTGCAGGTGCAGGTGGACGACACGGTGCTGCACGCCCAGGAGAAAGACGCCACCCGCGTCATCGTGCGTGCGCTGGACCAGGCCGGGCGTCTGCTGCCCTTCCTGGACGATGTAGTGCAAGTACAAGTGAGCGGTGCCGCCAAGTTGCTGGGACCCGATACGCTCACGCTCAAAGGCGGCGTGACCGGCTTCTGGGTCGAGACGACTGGCGCCATGGGCGACATCACCGTTCGCGTATCCACCCGCCGCATGGGCGAACAGCTGTTGGCGCTGCGCGCAGAATAAAACGAGGAGAAGAACATGGCAGACGTCAAACTCACCCAGGTCCGCAAATCCTTCGGCAATATCGAAATCATCCGCGGCGTGGACCTCGACATCAAACACGGCGAGTTCGTGGTGTTTGTGGGCCCCTCGGGCTGCGGCAAGTCCACATTGCTGCGCGCCATCTCGGGCCTGGAAGACATCAGCAGCGGCGAGCTGCGCATTGGCGACCAGGTGATGAACCATGTGGACCCGTCCAAGCGCGGTATTGCCATGGTGTTCCAGAGCTACGCGCTGTACCCGCACATGACCGTGCGCGAGAACATGGGCTTTGCGCTCAAGCACGCCGGCGTGCCCAAGGCCGAGGTGACAGCCAAGGTCGACGCGGCCGCCAACATCCTGGGCCTGGGCCCGCTGATGGACCGCAAGCCCAAGGCCCTGTCGGGCGGGCAGCGCCAGCGCGTGGCGATTGGCCGCGCCATCGTGCGTGACCCGCAGGTTTTCCTGTTTGACGAACCACTCTCCAACCTGGACGCCGAGCTGCGCGTGCACATGCGCATCGAGATTGCGCGCCTGCACCGCGAACTGGGCAGCACCATCATCTACGTGACGCACGACCAAGTGGAGGCCATGACCCTGGCCGACAAAATCGTGGTGCTGCGCGCCGGTGTGGTGGAGCAGGTGGGTGCGCCGCTGGAGCTGTACGACAACCCGGCCAACACCTTTGTGGCGGGCTTCATCGGCTCGCCACGCATGAACTTCTTTGACGGCACCATCACGGGCCACACACGCAGCAACGGCACCAATGCCTGCCAGGTCGCCTTGGCCGGGTTTGGTAACGCGGTGGTGAGCTTGCCACTGGACGGCAACCTGCCCGCCGTAGGCACCGAGGTGTCGGTGGGCGTGCGGCCCGAGCATTTCGTGGAAGACGGCAGCGCCACGCTGCCCGTCACCATCGACATGCTGGAGCACCTGGGCGGCGAGACCTTCGTCTACGCGCGCTCGGCCAGCGGCGTGATGGTGGTCATCGAGACCAAACACGGCCGCAGCCTGCGCTCGGGCCAGCCGCTGGAGGCGCGTTTTGATGCGGCCAAGGCCCTGCTGTTCGACAAGAGCGGCCAGCGCATTTACTGCAACTAAACTGCCCCACCTCCGCCCCGCCCTCTGCTCTGCCCATGCCCACCCACGCGCCCGAGGCCTCTGCCGCATTCACCGTTCTGCACGGCACCCACAGCAGCGTGGTGCTGGAGGTGCGCCCGCATGAAGCGCCGCTGTGGCGCTATTGGGGCCCGCGCCTGCCTGATAACTGCGTGCCGCTGGCGCCGTTGCGCGATGGCCGCGCCATCCCCCCCAGCAGCATGGAGTTTGACCAGCCGCTGAGCGTGGCGCCCACCTTTGGCGTGGGCTGGTACATGCAGAGCGCGCTGCTGGCGCACCGCAGCGGCCAGCAGTTTGCACAGCAGTTCACCACCTGCCGCATCGAGACACTGGTGGACGGCCAGAGCATCTCTATCCACTTGATTGATAGCGTGGCCCAGCTGCGCCTGGTGCTGCATATGGCGCTGGACGCGCACGATGTGCTGCAGCTGCGCAGCGAGTTGTTCAACGACGGCAGTGATGTGCTGGACGTGCATTGGCTGGCCGCGGGCACGGTGCCGCTGCCCGGTGATGCGCAGGCCGTGCGCTCCTACACGGGCCAATGGGCCAACGAATTCCAGCTGCAGGTGGATGCCCTCTCGCGCAGCCTGTGGCAGCGCGAGAACCGGCGTGGCCGCACCTCACACGACAGCTTTCCTGGCGCCGTGGTCACCACACCGGGCGCCACCCAGCACACGGGCACCGTGTATGGCGCGCACCTGGCTTGGTCCGGCAACCAAAAACAGGCCATTGAGTGGCTGCACGACGGGCAGTACCAGTGGCAAATGGGCGAGTGGCTGGCGCCGGGCGAAGTGCGCCTGGCTGCGGGCGAATCGCTGCAAACGCCCACGCTTTTTGCCAGCTGCGCCACCACGGGCCTGAACGGCCTGGCCGCCAACTTCCACGCCACGGTGCGTAGCCGCCTGCCCTGGCCCGGTGGCCGCATGCGCCCGCGCCCCGTCCACCTGAACACCTGGGAGGCGGTCTACTTTGATCACCGCACCGACGACATCCGCGCGCTGGCCGCCGCCGCCGCCAGCGTGGGCGTGGAGCGCTTTGTGCTGGACGACGGCTGGTTCCAGGGCCGCCACAGCGACCAGGCTGCGCTGGGCGACTGGTGGCCGGACGCCGGCAAGTACCCGCACGGTCTGCAACCCCTGGCCAACTATGTGAACGAGCTGGGCATGGAGTTTGGCCTGTGGGTGGAGCCCGAGATGGTGAACCCCGACAGCCAGCTCTTCCGCAGCCACCCCGACTGGGCGCTGCAGCTCGAAGGCCGCCCGCTGCTCACCATGCGCAACCAGCTGGTGCTGGACGTGGCCCGCCCCGAGGTGGCCGACTACCTGTTTGCCAAGCTCGACACCCTGCTGCAGAACGTACCCATTGCCTACCTCAAGTGGGACATGAACCGCGACCTGACTACGGCCGGCAACGCGCTGGGCCGCCCGGCGTACCGCAGCTTTGTGCATGCGCTGTATGCGCTGCTGGACCGCGTGCGCGCCGCCCATCCGCAGCTGGAGATTGAAAGCTGCGCCTCCGGTGGCGCCCGACTGGACATGGGCGTGCTGGCCCACACCCACCGCGTGTGGACCAGCGACTGCAACGATGCGTTGTCGCGCGTGGCCATCCAGCGCGGTGCGCTGCAGTTTTTGCCGCCCGAGATTCTGGGTGCCCACATTGGCCCCGCACCTGCACACACCACGGGCCGCAGCCAGAGCCTGAACTTCCGCGCCGGTGTGGCACTCAGCGGTCATCTGGGCATTGAGGCGGACGTGCGCCATATGGGCGACGACGAGCGCATGGCGCTGGGCCGCTGGGTGGGCCTGTACAAGCAGCTGCGCAACCGCCTGCACACCGGTCAGGTGTGGCTGGGCGGAGATGACAAAGGGGGCGACGGCGTGCTGTGGCAAGCCCATGGCGATGCGAATGCCAGCGAAGTGCTACTGCTGGTCTACCGCACCACGCCCACCAGCCACCGCAACACGCCACCGCTGCGCCTGCCCATGCTGCGCCCGGCCGCCCACTACACGATTGAACGGCTGGACCCCACCCCGCCCGACTGGACCAGCAGCCCGCTGAACGACGCGGCCTTGGCCGCGGGTGCCCAGCAGGCGCTGCCGCCCACGGCGCACGGCGCCTGGCTGGCCGCAGTGGGCCTGCCACTGCCGCGCATGAATGCGGAGAGTGCGTTGATCTACCGGCTGCGGTTTATCCCGCAGTAGGCCAACGATCGGCGAGGCGGGCGACAATTGGCGGACACAGACTCGTACCGAAAAGCGCCCATGAAAACCCTCTTCACAAGCATCGCCCTCGGCCTGCTCAGTCTCACCGCCCAAGCCAAAGACGTCATCATTGACGTGCGCACCCCGCAGGAATTTGCGGCCGGCCATGTGGAAGGCGCCATCAACATCGAACACGGCACCATCGCCCAGCAGATTGCCAAGGCCGGTGTCACCAAAGACGACAAAGTGATGCTGTACTGCCAGTCCGGCCGGCGCAGCGGCATTGCGCTGGACACGCTTAAGGGCCTGGGCTTTAGCAAGGCCGAAAACGTAGGCGGCATCGAGCAGGCCCGCAAGACCCTGGCCAAGAAATAAGACCCATGGCGGCCACCGTGCTGACCGGCTTGCCGCCCCTGGTGTCACCCACCACACGGGTGCTGATTTTGGGCAGCTTCCCCGGTGTGCGCTCGCTGCAAGCGCAGCAGTATTACGGCCACCCGCAAAACCAGTTCTGGAAGATATTGCAAGCCATTTGGCCCTCTAGCCCAAATGGAATATGCGCTAGCAGCTATGAAAAGCGTAGCGCCTGGTTGCTGGAGCGCGGCCTGGGCGTGTGGGATGTGTACGCCAGCTGTCAGCGCGAAGGCAGCCTGGACACGGCCATCCGCGACGCCGTGGTCAACGACATTGCCGGGCTGCAGCTACCGCAGCTGCAGGCCATTGCCCACAACGGCGGCGAGAGCTACAAACACGCACGCCACACGCAGACGCTAGGCGTGCCCGTCTACAAACTGCCCAGCACCAGCCCGGCCAACGCCAGCTGGACCTTTGAGCGCAAGCTCACCGCCTGGCGGGAGGTGATGGAGCGGCACGGGCTGGTGTAAAAGGCCCACCCGCCTCTGCAAATCACCCCTCTGGAATGATGTGACCGGCCTCGCGTGCGAGGGTGATCCATCTGCGGATACGGGCGCTTAAAGCTCGCTGATTTACATCAGGTGGCATATTCTTCACCAAGCCCAATGCCTCGGAAGGGTGCAGGTATTCATGTACCAGCAGCGCTGTGCAAAACGCCATGTCCTTGGGGCGTCCTGCAGCTGCCTTGGACAAAAACAGGTCAAGCACGCCAATGCAGTACCCCACACCTGCTGCAAAGGATGCCTCCGGCACCCTTACCACCCGGTCACGCCAATCGGCCGGAAGTTTGGCCGTATGGATATCGACCCCTTGGGCGTAGTACCCATTGGTCTCGTGAAAAACAGAACCCTCGCCAATGGCGCCATCGATCATGTCCGACAAAGCAGGGTTGTTGAGCGGGTAAATGTCCGCCTCTGCCGATACCGTCAGCTCTGCAGGCGGATTGGGATACGAACCAAGAATGGCTTGGCTCCCGATCACAACCAACTCGTACTACTGCGTGATTTCGCTGCAGGCCCGGATGATGTGTTCAAGATCAATACGCCTCATGATCCGGCCGCCGCGGTCGGCTCCCCCAAAACTAACCCCGCCTTGAGTTGCGAAACCTCATTCAAGATGGAGAGGCGCATCGCAGGGGGCAGAATCGTCGTGAGGGGAGACGCTTGGCGCAGTTGCTGCGCATGGACCGAGCGACCAGACGCACGCCTGAAAGCCCCGGTCTTCAGAATCATCTGCCACTCCTGCCACAGCGGTGCTGATCGGCTGGTGGGATCGTCGTTTAACCACTTTTGGACCACTCGGCTTGCTCGATCACGCAGCATAGAGTCTGCTTTGACCAGTCGAACTGCAGCCCCATGGAGTGCCAGGCTCTGCAGATCCTGTACCTGGTGACGGGTTGTGTCGGTAGACACCGTCACCTGAACCGTAGGCCGCGGCCGGCGCGAGCGCCCAGCTGCCGTGCCCGCTTGCGCTGGTTGCATGACATCACTGGCCACCATCGCCAACTCACCGCTCATGCCTAGACACGCCATCACCCGCAAATAACTGCCCATGGACACATTAGGATCACCGGACTCCACCGCATACAACGTGGTGCGCGACATACCCGCCTGCTGGGCCATCGCAACCGTGCCCAAGCCCCGCGCCTTGCGCATGCGCTTGATCCGGTCGCCCAGCTGGTGCAGCAACTGCAAGTCCAGTACGGATAGTCCGGTTGAGGTGGTTGACGTCTGTGCGCTCATTTGTCCGTCATATTAGTCAAAACATCGCGTTTTGTCCATTTTGCCGGACAGATGAACAAGGCGCCGGACCCAAAATACTAGCTACGGAGCCTTGGGTTTGAGCGTCATTTGTTTGTCGGACAGCGTGATCTCGAACTGATTCAAAAAGCTCTGGCCTAGCAGCGCCTCGTCGGGCTCCGCGCCCACCAGCCCCACACCGACCCGCACGCCCGACACTTGCGCGGGGCCGAGCGACACCGGCACATCGGTCAGCACCCGCCCCTGCAAATCGCCATTGGCCGTTTTGAACACCGTGGGCGTGCCACCGACCAACCCCGCCTGCTGCGCAAACGCGTCGCTCACCGTCACCATGGACGCTCCCGTGTCCACCAAAAACCGCGCCGGCTTGCCACCCACCGTGCCCGTGGCATAGAAATGGCCATCGCGCGACATCGGAATCACCAGCACCCCGCCCGGCAACACCGCCACCGGCTTGGGCTTGAGGTACTGCGCCGAGAGCAGGTACAGCGCCCCCATGACGGCTAGCCACACGGTCACGATGGCCAGTGGGCCCCATTTGAGGCCGGTGGGGAGGTCGTTGGAGGGCGGCGTGGGCGGCGTAGACATGGACTTAAGTGTAAGAAGGGACAGGCGAAGTGCCCTCTTCCCCTAAAATTCACGTGTTTTAGGCCTCTAGCCCCCGTCCAATCTGCGCAAGCAGCTATCAATTTCATAGTATGACCAGCTCCACAACCGCCGCCCTCACCACCCACGACACCACCCGCATCGACGATGTGCGCATTGGGGCGGTGCGTCCGCTGATCACACCGGCACTGCTGGAGGAAAAGTTGCCCGTGCCCGATGCGGCGCAGGCGCTGGTGGAGAGCAGCCGTGCGGCCATCTCCAAAGTGCTGCATGGGCAGGACGACCGGCTGGTGGTGGTGGTTGGGCCCTGCTCCATCCACGACCACGACCAGGCCATGGAGTACGCGCGCCAGCTCAAGGTGCAAGCTGACGCGTTGAAAGACGACCTGCTGGTGGTGATGCGCGTGTACTTCGAGAAGCCGCGCACCACCGTGGGCTGGAAGGGCTACATCAACGACCCGCACCTGGACGACAGCTTTGCCATCAACGAAGGGCTGGAGATGGCACGCCGCCTGCTACTGGACGTGCTGGCACTGGGCCTGCCCGCGGGCACGGAGTTTCTGGACCTGCTCTCGCCGCAGTTCATCAGCGAGCTGGTGAGCTGGGGCGCCATTGGCGCGCGCACCACCGAGAGCCAGAGCCACCGCCAACTGGCCAGCGGCCTCTCGTGCCCCGTGGGCTTCAAAAACGGGACGGATGGCGGCATCAAGGTCGCCACCGACGCCATCCAGGCCGCGCAAGGCGCGCACGCCTTCATGGGCATGACCAAGATGGGCCAGGCCGCGATTTTTGAAACACGCGGCAACGACGACTGCCATGTGATTCTGCGCGGTGGCAAGCAGCCCAACTACAGCAAGGCCGATGTGGACGCCGCCTGCGCCCTGCTCAAGGCTGCAGGCCTGCGCGAACAGGTAATGGTGGACGTGAGCCATGCCAACAGCAGCAAGCAGCACGCGCGCCAGATCGTGGTGGCGGCTGACGTGGCGGCGCAGATTGCAGCGGGCGATGCGCGCATCACCGGCCTCATGATCGAGAGCCACATGAACGAAGGTCGGCAGGACATCGTGGCTGGCCAGCCACTGAAGCATGGCGTGAGCGTGACCGACGCCTGCATCAGCATGGCGCAGACGGTGCCGGTGTTGCAGGAGTTGGCAGCGGCGGTGCGCACGCGCCGCCAGCGGGCCTGAGATCAGTAGGTTTTGTAGGGTAGAAACTTGCCCGACAGCACCACGTTCACGCGGTCCCCTTTGGGGTCTGGCTGGCGCACGATGTCCATGGAGAAGTCGATGGCGCTCATGATGCCGTCGCCAAACTCTTCATGGATCAGCTCCTTGATGGTGGTGCCATACACGTTAACGATTTCATACCAGCGGTAGATCAGCGGGTCTGTGGGTACTGCGCTAGGCAAAGAGCCTTTGTAGGGCACAACCTGCAACCACTTTTGCTCATCCACCGAGAGGCCAAAAATCTTGCCCACGGTCTTGGCCTGCTTGGCGTCCAGCGTCATTTGGCCCAGGCAAGCGGCCGTGGTCCACTCTTTGCTCAGTCCCACTTTTTTGGCCACCGACTCCCAGCTAATACCTTTGCTGACTTTCACGGTCATGATTTTTTCCGTGACATCGTTGCGGTTCATAGATTCTCCTGACGTGTTGATAGACAGGAGAGCGCTGCAAACATCGTGCCGCGTGATGCTGCGGCGCATAGGTCAGGGCAAGCTGGCTTTCACCGTGGCCCAGTCCAACGCCAGCCGCTCCCAAGGACCGGGGTGTTGCGCGGCCAGCGCCCGCAACTGGGTGGCGCGTTCGCTTGACGCCGGGTGGGTGGACAACAACGCAGGCGGTGTGGCGCCTTGGCTTTTTGCAGCCAGCTTGTCCATAAAGCGGGCCATGCCTTCGGGGTTGATTTTGGCGGCCACCAGACGGCGCAGGCCCTCCGTGTCGGCTTGGGTTTCGGCCTCGCGCGAAAACTGCATTTCCAGCAAGCTGGTGGTGGCTTCGCTCAGCACGGCACCGCTCCAGTCGCCCAGCAACACGGCGGCACCGGCGCGCAGGCCCAGGCTTTTGACCAAACCTTGCAGGCCGTGGCGCAGTTCGGCGTGGGCGACCTCGTGGGCGATCACGCCTGCGGCTTCTTCGGGTGTGTCGGTGCTCTTGAGCAGGCCGCTGTAGACCACCACCACACCCCCGGGCGCGGCAAAGGCGTTCATCTCCTGGTTGTCCACCACCAGCCAGCGGTAGCGGTGCAGGGTGCCGAGGGTCAGGCGCTCGCCGATGTGTTTCACGGCGTCCACCGCGGGGCCGCTGTCGATCACGCGCATTTGCGCGCGGGTTTGCGCCAGCACCAGGTCGCCCAGTTTGGCCTCTTGCGCGTGGGGAATCTGTTGCACGGCCCAGTTCACCACATCGCCCCCGCGCAGCACCAGCAAGGCCACGGCCAACACCGGTAACAGCGCCACGGCGGCCAGCGCCGCCCACCAGAACTTGAAGCGCCGCTCCACCCCGCGCGCCGCGCGCTGGGCCACACCGTGGGGTTGGGCCAGGCTGGCGGGCATGCCGGCGGCAAACGCCATGCGCGCAGCACCCGCGTCTACAAAAAATTGCAGCTGGCCGCCGTCTACCGGCCACGCCACGCTCAGCTGTGCGGCGTTAAAACCGCCCGCGCTCAGCGTAGGGTGCTCGGGCGCCAGCCACTCGCGTTCTGCCGCACCGTCTTGCACGCCCACCACCAACCGCCCCTGGCGCCATTGGCCCGTGGCGGGCACGCCCACGCCGTCCAGACCGGGCGCAAAGAGCCTGCCGCCAAAGCTGCCGCTGGTGCTGTGCATGGTGCGGGCGTTTAGTCGTCGCTGCCACCACCAATCAGACCACCCAGCACGCCAGCACCCAACAGGGAGCCTTGGTCTGCCGAGCGGCCGCCTGCGGCGGGGGCCGACAGGATGATGCGGTTGGCCAGGCGCGAGAGCGGCAGGCTTTGCAGCCACACCTTGCCAGGGCCACGCAGCGTGGCAAAAAACAGGCCTTCGCCACCAAAAATGGCGGACTTGATCTTGCCCACGTACTGGATGTCAAAGTCCACCGTGGGCTGGAAAGCCACCACACAACCGGTGTCCACGCGCAGGGTTTCGCCCGGGGCCAGGGTGCGCTCCATCAGCGTGCCACCGGCGTGCACAAAGGCCATGCCGTCGCCATCGAGCTTTTGCATGATGAAGCCTTCGCCCCCAAACAGGCCCACACCCAGCTTCTTCTGGAAGGCAATGCCCAGCGCCACGCCTTTGGCGGCGCACAGGAAGGAGTCTTTTTGGCAGATGATGGTGCCGCCCAGTTGGCTCAGGTCCATGGGCACGATCTTGCCGGGGTAGGGCGCAGCAAAGGCCACACGCTGTTTGCCGGCGCCGCTGTTTTGGAACACCGTGGTGAACAGGCCTTCGCCGGTGAGCAGGCGTTTACCCGCACCCATGAGCTTGCCAAAAAAGCCGCCTTGCTGGGAGCCATCGCCAAAGATGGTGTCCATGGTGATGCCTTCCTGCATGTACATCATCACGCCGGCTTCGCCGATGGCGGCCTCGCCGGGGTCCAGTTCCACCTCGACGTATTGCATCTCGGAACCAAAAATTTTGTAATCCACCACATCCATCGCCATCACGCACTCCTCTGAACAAACAACACCCCAATGGGGCACAGCCCGCAACGATAGCAGCTACGCGTTGCACCATAAAAAAAGCACGCCACCCGGGTAGGGGTGGCGTGCTTCCATGCCATGCGGGCGCTGCCCGCGGCATCACTTATCACTTACTTCGCAGCGGGCGGACCCTTGAAGCGATTGCGTTCACCAAAGCCCCACCAGAACACAGCCAGGAACGCCACCAGTGCAATGATCAGGTACAGCACCTTCTGGTTGGGTGGCTGGATGCCCACAAAAATCAACACCAAGCCCCCCAACACGGCCAGGATGCCGATGGGTTTGGACAGGCCGCCCAGGTTGAACGGGCCTTTGCGGGTCCAGGTTTTGCCTTCGGCAAAAATGCCGGCGGCGGTGGGCATGACGTACGAGATGTACAGGAACACAGCGCAGGCGGTAGACAAGACCACAAAGGCGTCGGCATACAAGGTGGCCAGCACCGCAGCCACACAGGACACCCAGATGGCAGGGCCAGGGGTTTTGTTCACCGGGTCGACCGACTTCAACACGTTGGACATGGGCAGGCCACCGTCACGTGCAAAGGCGTACATCATGCGTGAGGTGGACATCAGGCAGGCCAGGGCGCACAGGTAGTTGCAGGCAAAGATACCTATGCCCAGCACCGCTTTCAGTGCCGGGGGCAGGCTGTCCAGCAGCACCGAGAAAAAGCCCATGCCCTGTTTCACCGCGTCGGGAACACTGGGCATGACCAGTACAAAGGTGCAAATCATGCCGAAGCCAAACAAGGCCGACCACAACACGCTGGAGATGATGCCCTTGGGCACGTTTTCGGCGGCATTGTGGGTTTCCTCGGACGTGTGGGCCGATGCGTCAAACCCGGTGATGGTGTAGACGGTGAGCAGCAGGCCGGCCAAAAACACCATGACGGAGTTGCCAGACTCGGGCCACATACTGCCTTCTTTCCCACTGAAGTTGACGAAGGTAGTGAGGCGTGAAAAATCGACCGGGGTGGTGTTGTAGATCCACAGCGACAGGGTCAGCACCGTGGCGATCACAAAAATCAGGTAACCCGAGATGTCGAGCAACTTGGTGGTCAGGCCCGCAGCCTTGTGGTTCAGGATGGCCTGGGTGATGGTGAACAGGGAGATAAAGCCCACTTGCTCGGCCAAGCCCCAGTTGGCAGTGTCCAGGCCCAGCAGCGGCGCGATCAGCGTCTTGAAGAAGGGGTCGTAGACGCCGAAGTTCACCGACGCGACCACCAGCACCAAGCCCAGCAGGTTGAACCAGGCGGTGACCCAGCCATAACCCTTGTTGCCCAGGATGGAGCCCCAGTGGTACAGGCCCCCTGCCGTGGGGTAGGCCGATGCAATTTGCGCCATGGCCAGCGCCACCACGGTGGCAAAGGCCGCGCCCACAATCCAGCCCAGGCTGATGGAAAAACCGCCGCCCGCACCCAGTGCGCTGGGGAAGGCCGTAATGCCGCCGGCCAGGATACAAATGATGGAGAAAGAGACGGCGAAGTTGGAAAACTTGCTCATCCGTCGGTGCAGGTCCTGCTGGTAGCCCATGCTTTCCAGCAGTTGTGCATCCGCGTCGCGCGGCTCGCGCATAACGCTTTGTGTGCTCATTGGTCCGTCCTTTACGTTGGTAACTGTCGTGAAAGTCCACTCGCCTACGGCAGTTTCGCGCGGCGGCCCGAATTGGTGCAGCCGCGCAAATTTGCCCTAGCGCTTAGGCCTTACGCAAATGCCATGCCTTGGGGCGGGTAAAGGTCTGGATACCGTACGTAGAGAGCGTGAGACCCACGCCCGAATCGCCATGGCCGCTCCAAGGCAGGCGCGGACTCACGCGGTCGCAGCAGTTCCAGTAGACGGTGCCGGCGTGCACCTGCTCCAGTACCGCTTTGGCACGTGCTTCATTGGGGGTGAACACACCGGCGGTCAGGCCGTAGCGGGTGTCGTTCATCAATTTCACGGCCTCGGCGTCGCTGCCCACTTTCTGGATGCCGATGATGGGGCCGAAGCTTTCTTCGCGCATCAGCTCCATGCTGTGGTTCACATGGGAGAACACCGTGGGCGCGAACCAGTTGCCCTCACCGATGCCACGCGCACCACCGGTGAGCAGCGTGGCGCCCTTGGCCTGTGCATCGGCCACCTGGGCCGCCAGCACATCGAGCTGCGGGGCGCGGGTCAGTGCACCGATATAGGTGTCCTCGGCCACCGGATCGCCGGTTTTGAAGGTTTTGACCGTATTGACGAAGGCCTCCACAAACTGGTCGTAGATTTTTTCGTGCACATACACACGCTCGACCGAGCAGCAGCTTTGGCCGGTGTTGTACATAGCGCCATCAGCCAGGCTCTCGGCGGCCACCTGCACGTTGGCGTCGTCGCATACGTAGGTGGGGTCTTTGCCGCCCAGCTCCAGCTGCAGCTTCACGAACTTGCTGCCCACGGCCTGGGCAATCCGTGCGCCGGTGGCATACGAGCCGGTGAAAAACACACCGTCCACCTTTTGCTCCAGCAGCGCGGCGCCCACAGCACCGGCGCCCACCAGGCAAATCATCACGTCCTCCGGCACACCGGCCTTGTGCAGCAGGCGGGTGATTTCCAGCCCGGTGAGCGTGGCGTACTCCGAGGGTTTGTAGAGCACCGTGTTGCCGGTGAGCAGCGCGGGCACGATGACGTTGCAGCCCACAAACCAAGGGTAGTTCCAGGCCGAGATGTTGGCCACCACGCCCAGCGGTGTGTGTTCGATTTGCTCCGTCATGCCGCCCTCAGAGAACACGGTTTGGGTGGCCAGCGTGGCGTCGGCCTCGGCCAAAAAGAAATCGAGCCGACCCAGCAGGCCATTAAGTTCATTGCGCGACATCTTGATGGGTTTGCCAGTCTCACGTGTCATGGTGAAAGCCAGCGACTCCAGGTCGTGCACCACCCCGGCGCGAAAAGCCGTGATGCAGGCCTTGCGATCGGCCAGCGGCGTGGCGGCCCAGGCGTGCTGGGCGGCACGGGCACGCGCGGCTTTAGCGGCCACGGTGCTGGGATCGTCAGCGCCCAGGGTGGTGATGAGGTGGCCGTTGGCCGGGTTGTGGATGGCGAGTTGGCTCATGGGGTGCTCAAAGTTCAGAG
Source organism: Rhodoferax sp. XS2R6 (assembly GCF_056521365.1). Classification (NCBI taxonomy): domain Bacteria; kingdom Pseudomonadati; phylum Pseudomonadota; class Betaproteobacteria; order Burkholderiales; family Comamonadaceae; genus Rhodoferax; species Rhodoferax sp. XS2R6. Next base: position 79,232 of record NZ_JBWMAY010000007.1, read on the forward strand.
TTCAGGGGAAAGGGTGTGGTGGGCCGCCGCACGCACCGCGTGCGCCTGGGCCAAAAAATCGTGCAGCAGCGGGGTGTCGTCCAGCGTGCCGTGCTCGGCTTTGTGAAATTCGGGGTGCCACTGCACCGCGGCAATCCAGTCCGACCCAGTGGCGCGGATGGCCTCGATGGTGCCGTCGTCCGGGCAACGCGCTTCCACTTCAAAGCCGGGCGCCAGGTCCTTGATGCACTGGTGGTGCACGCTATTAATTTTATAGCTTCTTGCGCAATCCAGAAGCGCGCTAAGGCGTGTTTTTGGCACTAATTCGAGCTGGTGGAAGTTCCGGTCGTAACGCTCGGCGTCGCGGTGCTGCAAGGCATCGGGGCGCTGGGTGGGAATGTCTTGCACCAGCGTGCCGCCAAAGGTGGCGTTGATGAGCTGCAGGCCGCGGCAGATGCCGAACACCGGCTTGCCCGCCGCCACAAAGACCTTCACCAGCGCCATCTCGTACGCATCGCGCACTTTGTCGCCCTGCCAACGCGCGTCTATGGGTGCCTCGCCATAACTGCCGGGCCACAGGTCGGCACCGCCATGCAGCACCAGGCCGTCCAACCACTGGGCGTAGTCATCCAGCGTGATGCTGCCGCGGGCGGTGTCGCCCTCTACCGACGGCACCATGACCGGCAGCGCACCGCCGGACATGAGCCAGTGCGGCACCGACAGCTCTACGTAGTTCAGCGTCTTCTTGGCAAACGCGGCGCGCGCCGGGTCCGGGTGCATAAAACATGCACTCACGGCGATCTTGAGGCGTTCCCCGGCGCTGTGCATCACATGGCGGCCTTGAACAGGCGCTCAAAGTCGGCGGCGGTGCAGGGGCGCGGGTTGGTCTGGTGGCAGATGTCGGCCATGGCCACCTCCACCAGGCGCACCAGATGCTCGGGTTTGACGCCATGGCTGGACAGCGTACCCGTGATGCCCACCTGCGCCTTGATGCCTTGCAGCCAGGCCACAAAGGCCTTGCCACCACCCGGCACACCACACACATGGGCCAGCTCGTCAAACTTGGCGGGCACGGCCTCTCTGTTCCAGGCCATCACGGTGTCGATCATCAGCGCGTTGGCCAGGCCATGGTGCAGGTCGCACACGGCGCCCAGTGCATGGGCGCAGGAGTGCACGGCGCCCAGGTCTTTCTGGAACGCGATGGCGCCCATCATGGACGACATCATCATGTCGGAGCGCGCGGGCAGGTTGCCCGGGTCTTTGACGGCGGTGACCAGCGCGGCGGCGGCGATGCGTGTGCCCTCCAGCGCAATGCCATCGCACAGCGGGTGGTAGGCGGGCGAGAGGTAACTCTCGATGTTGTGGGTCAATGCGTCCATGCCGGTGGCGGCCGTCACATGCGGTGGCAGGCCCAGCGTGAGCTCGGGGTCTGCAAACACGGTCTTGGCCAAGATTTTGGGGCTGAAGACCACGCGTTTCAAGTGGGTGTCATTTTCGCTCACCACGCTGGAGCGGCCCACCTCCGAGCCCGTGCCCGAGGTGGTGGGCAGCGCCACAAAGTAGGGCAACTCGTTGGTGATGGGGCGCACCAGCGGGTGGTCCCACACGTATTCCAGGATGTCACCCTCGTGTGTGGCGGCCAGGCCCACGACCTTGGCCACATCCAGCGCGGCGCCGCCGCCAAAACCAATCACGCAGTCAGCCCGGTGCGCCTGGTAAGCCGCCGCACCGTCCATCACCTGGCTGCAGGTGGGGTTGCCAAACACGCCCGAAAACACGGCCACGTCCAGCCCTGCCAGGTGGGTCTGAAATTCGGCCAGCACGGGCAACGCGCCCAGAGCCTTGTCGGTCACGATAAGCGGGCGCTTGAGGCCCAGATCCTTCAAGTGCTGGGCCACCAGCTTGCGCGCGCCGGCGCCAAACTTGATGGGCGTGGGGAATGAAAAAGAAGTGATGCTCATGATGGGTCTCTAGATGATTTCGAAGTAACGTTTCATTTCCCAGTCGGTCACGGCGTCCAGCCACTGGCGCCACTCCCATTCGCGGGTGGCGGCAAAGTGGTCAACAAAGGTGTCGCCCAGCCAGTCGCGCGCCACGGCCGACTCCTTGAAGTTGCGGGTGGTCTCGATCAGGGTACGCGGTGCGCGCGGAATGTGCTCGGCGCCGCCATTGGTGCCGGTGATGGGCGGAGTAGTGAGCTTGAGGCCTTTCTCCACACCATCCAGGCCCGCTGCAATCACTGCGGCCATGGCCAGGTAGGGGTTCACGTCGGCACCGGGGCAGCGCGTCTCCAGGCGTGTGGCCTTCGGTGACCCCGCAATGACGCGGAAGCTGGCGGTGCGGTTGTCCATGCCCCAGGTGGGTTTGACCGGGGCCCAAAAGCCGTCGACCAGGCGTTTGTAGCTGTTGATGGTGGGCCAGATCATGGGGCCAAACTCCATCAGGCAATTGACCTGCCCGGCCAGGTAACTCTCGAACAGCTTGCTCATCTTGCGCGGCGATTTGGCGTCATAGAACAGGTTGTTCTTGCCATCGCTCAGGCTTTGGTGGATATGGCCACTGCAGCCGGGCAGGGGCTGGTGCGGCTTGGCCATGAAGCTGGGCATGATGCCAAAACGTGCGCCGATTTCCTTGGCGCCGGTCTTGAACAACACGGCACGGTCGGCCTGTTCCAGCGCCTCCGAGAAACCGATCGCCACCTCGAACACGCCGGGGCCGGTCTCGGTGTGCAAGCCTTCAATCGGCACCTTGAAGGCCAGCATGTCGTCCATGATGGCGTTGAAGAAGTGGCGGTTCTGGTTGGCCCGCAAGAGCGAGTAGCCAAACATGCCGGGCGTGAGCGGCGTGGCGCCCACGCCCTTTTTGTCAGCCCAGCTTTGCGGGGTCTCCAAAAAGTTGTACCACTCGAACTCCATGCCCGTCATGACCTGCAGGCCCATCTTTTCGGCACGCTTCAGTACACGCTTCAGGGTCTGGCGCGGGCACAGGGGGTGCGGCGTGCCATCGGCGTTGACAAACTCGCCCAGGAAAAACGGCACACCGTCGTCCCAGGGCACGTGGCGCGCCGTGTTCAGGTCCAGTCGCGCCAGGGCATCTGGAAACCCATGCTGCCAGCCGGTGACCGTGGTGTTGTCGTAGCAGGTGTCCATCATGTCCCAGCCCATCACCACGTCGCAGAAGCCGAAGCCCCCCGCCGGGTAGGGCTCGGCTGCACCGAGGAACTTGTCCCGGTGCAGGTACTTGCCACGCAGTACGCCGTCGATGTCGGTCACCGCAACCTTGACTTTGGGTGCGCCGGATTTCTGCACTGCGGCCAGGGCCGCATGCGTGGCAGCCGGCTTGGCCGTTGCAGTGTGGGCAGAAGGCTTGCGTGTCGCCATAGAGGTCTCCGGTGGGTTTAAGCGCGTGTTTTTTCGGCCATTTCCATGGCGAACTCTTCTTCGGGCGAGAGGATCAGGCGCTTGCGTCCCACCAAGGCAAAGTAGGCGATACCGGCGGCAAACCACACCGCCACCCACATCACGCCGTCACGGTAGAGCGGGTCGCTGAGCTGGAAGTACAGCGTGACCACGGCAATCACCACGGTGAGCGCAGCACCCACCACACCCAGGGGGCTGCGGTAGGGGCGAGGGATGTTGGGCATGTTCTTGCGCAACAGGATGAAGGACAGCGCCTGCATGATGTAAGAGAACATGGCGCCAAACACGGCCATGTTGAGCAGCGTGCCACCAATGACGGCGGCGCCCTTGTCCGAGCCCAGGCTGAACCACAACACAAACATCACGGCCAAGGCCACCACCGAACCCAGGATCATGGCCAGGTGGGGTGTTTTGCGGCTGCCATGGGTGATGGACAACACCGAAGGAAAGTAACCGGCGCGGCTCAGCGAATAAATCTGGCGGCCCTTGGCAAAGATGATGGTGTGGAAGCTGGCAATCAGACCCAGCACCGCCACCAGCGCCAGCACCTTGGCAATGCCGTCACCGTAGATGGCCTTGAAGCCGTCCAGCAGCGGTTCGCCCGACTTGGCCAGTGTGTGCGCACCGATGCCGGCAATCGAGGGGTTGAGCCACAGCACCATGAAGGCCGAGAAGATCAGCGTGAAGATGCCGGCCAGAATGCCGCGTGGCATGTCGCGCTTGGGGTCCACCGACTCTTCGGCGGCCAGCGGTAGTTGCTCAATGGCCAGAAACAGCCACACGGCAAACGGCATGGCAGCCAACACGCCGGTGATGCCCAGGGGCAGCAGGGGGCCGTTACCGTTTTCCAGCAAAACGCCGCCCTCGCCCACGTTCATGGCCCAGCGGCTGAAGTCGATGTTGGGCAGTGCGCTAACCCAAAAGACGGCCAGGCAGGCCAGGGCCAGCAGTGTGATGACGAGGGTGACCTTGAAGGACAACTCCACGCCCACGATGTTGAGCCCCACAAAAAAGATGTAGAAACCTATCCACCAGAGCGGCAGGTACTCGACGGGCGTGCCGAAGATGCCCCCCATATAGCTGCTGATGAAATACACGATGACGGCGGGGGTGATGACGTACTCGACGTTTTCCGACAGGCCGGTGAGGAAACCACCCCAGGGCCCCATGGCAGTGCGGGCAAACGAATAGGCACCACCGGTGTGCGGCAAGGCGGGTGACATCTCGGCCAGCGAGAAGGTCAGCCCCAAATACATGATGGCAATGATGATGGTGGCAAACAGCATGCTGCCCCAGCCATTGGCCAGCCCCAGATTCCAGCCCGAGAAGTGGCCCGAGATCACCGCCCCCACCCCCAGGGCCCAAAGCGACCAGACACCGGCGTAGCGACGCAGCCCGCGTTTTTCGAAATAGCTATGGTCAACTTTGGTGTACTGGACACCCGAATGCTCTGACATGAACGACTCCTTGACTGGGTTGGACAAAAAAGGCTGGTTCATTGTGGAGAGCGCAGGCTGTGCGGGCTATCCCGTATCGGCAGGGGCACTGGATGCGACATGGCCGGGTGTAAACACCTAGAAGCGCCCCGGCATGTTTTTTGCAGAATCTTTGGCTTATGTCCCAACATCCCATTTCGGCAATCCCCGTGGCGACAAGCGTGCAGGCTGCGGGGTTCGAGTCGGCCATTTATGCCGATGTGGATGAACAAGCCGCGGCACTGACGGGCTGGAACCAGTCCTACCTGCAGCTCTCGGGCGGCGGTTTTCGCGGGGCCATCCAGCGCGTGGACCTGGGGCCGGTGCGCCTGTTCATGGAGGGCCTGGGCTCTACCGTGTACCAGAGCGGCCAGTTGCACAACGGCGTGCTGGCGCTGGGCGTGCCTCTGCGCTGCGACGGCAGCAGCGTGTTTTGTGGTGTGCAGTCGGACCGCAATGCGCTGCATGTGTTTTCGGGGCAGTCCGGCTTCGAGTTCCGTACCGGCAGCGACCACGTGATGATGGGCTTGGAGCTGGACCCGGTGCTGGCCAATACCCTCTACCCTTGGGGCCAGGGCGCGCTGGCGCGCGACGAGGCAGGTCTGCGGGCCACCGACCCGCAAGCGCTGGAAGGCCTGCGGCAGGTGATGCTGATGCTGTTTGAAACCGCCCACACAGCGCCCGCCATGTTCTCCCTGCCCGCGCTGCGGGCCGGCATGGTGGACACCCTGGTGGAAAAGGTCACGGCGCTGAACCTGGCCAGCAGCCCCGCCGACACGGCCCACGATGTTCACTGGCAGCTGGTGCAACAGGCCCGCGCCCTGGTGCAAGGGCAGTTACAGCAAGCCCCCACGGTGGGCGAACTGTGCATGGCGCTGGGGGTGAGCCGACGCACGCTGCAAAACGCTTTCCACAGGATTCTGGGCATCAGCCCACTGGCCTATCTGCGCGCCATTCGCCTGGGTGCGGTGCGCCAGGCCCTCAAAACCGCCAGCTCGGTGACCGAGGCGGCCACCGATATGGGTTTCTGGCACTTTGGCCACTTTGCCAAAGACTACCAGGCCATGTTTGGCGAGCTGCCCTCACAGACCCACAAACGCTGCGCGCCACCGCTGCAATAGCGGCGCTGGTTCAGCGGAACTGGTCGGCCTTGTAGTAGCCCGAGGCCACCAGTGCAGCGCGCCAGTTGTTCACATCCACGGTCATCGGCTTGAGCAGGAATGCAGGCACCACTTTCTGCCCGTTGTTGTAGGTCTTCTCGTCGTTGATGACGGGTTTTTTGCCCGACAGAATGGCGTCCACCATGGTGGTGACCACCTGGGCCAGCTCCCGGTTGTCCTTGAACACGGTGGAGGTCTGCTCCCCACGGATGATGGAGCGCACGGTGGGCATTTCGGCATCCTGACCGGTGACCACCGGCAGAGGCTGGCCACCCTGGCCATAACCCGCCTTTTTCATCGCCGTCAACAGCTCCATGCTGATGCCGTCGTACGGTGAGAGCAGGGCGTCCAGGCGCTGTTTGCTGTAGTACTTGTCGAGAATTTGGGTCAGGCGTGCACGTGCGACCGACCCGCTCCAGCGCTGCGTGGCCACCTTGTCCATGCCCATCTGGCCCGAACCCACCACGAGCTTGCCCTTGTCGATATAGGGCTTGAGCACCGACATGGCGCCGTCGTAAAAGAAAAAAGCGTTGTTGTCATCCGAAGACCCACCAAACAGCTCGATGTTGAAAGGCCCCTTGCCCTTGTCCAACCCCAGGTGCTCGATGATGTAGGTACCCTGCAGCACGCCGACCTGGAAGTTGTCGAAGGTGGCGTAGTAGTCCACATGGGAGGTGTCGCGGATCAGGCGGTCATAGGCAATGACCTTGATCTTTTTTTCGGCCGCTTTTTGCAGCACCGGGGCCAGCTTGCTGCCGTCAATGGCACCAATCACCAACACCTTCATGTCGCTGGCCTTGAGCATCTCTTCGATCTGCGCGATCTGCGTGGCCACGTTGTCGTCGGCGTACTTCAGATCTGGGCGATAGCCCAGTTTGTCCATGGCGCGCACCATGGCCAGCCCGTCCACCACCCAGCGCTGCGAGGTAATGGTGGGCATGAGAAGGCCCACCCCACCTTTGCTGGCGGTTTGTGCCAGGGCCCAGGGCATGGAGCCCAACAACAGAGTACCTAGAAAGATTCGTCGAAGGGTGCGCATGGTGGGGGCCTTGAAGGTTTACGCCAGGGTGTAAGCCGTCTTCACCGTGGTGAAGAATTCGGCAGCGTATTTGCCTTGCTCCCGCGAGCCGTAGCTGGAGCCTTTGCGGCCACCAAACGGCACGTGGTAGTCCACCCCTGCTGTGGGCAGGTTCACCATCACCATGCCGGCTTGGCTGTGGCGTTTGAAGTGGGTGGCGTACTTGAGCGAGGTGGTGGCAATGCCAGCGGACAGGCCAAACGGTGTGTCGTTGGCCACTGCCAAGGCTTCGTCATAGTCTTTCACGCGGATCACGCTGGCCACGGGGCCAAAGATTTCTTCGCGGTTGATGCGCATGGCGGCGGTGCTGTCCACCAGCAGGGCGGGCGCCATGTAAAAGCCATCGGTGCCACGGCTCAGACGCTCACCGCCGGTCAGCAGCGTGGCGCCTTCGGCTTTGCCGATTTCCACGTAAGACAAATCTTGCTCCAGCTGGGCCTGCGAGGACACCGGGCCGATGTCGATGCCGGCTTCCAGCGCGTCGCCCACCTTGATGGCGGCCATGCGTTTTTGCATGGCGTCGATGAAAGCCGGGTAAATCTTGTCGGTCACGATGAGGCGGCTGGATGCCGTGCAGCGCTGGCCCGTGGAGTAAAAGGCGCTTTGCACGCTGAGCTCAACCGCCACGCCCAGGTCGGCATCGTCCAGCACGACTTGCGGGTTCTTGCCACCCATTTCCAGTTGCACTTTCTTCATGTGGCTGGCACAGGCAGCCGCAATGCGTTGACCCACACCGACCGAGCCAGTGAAGCTAATGGCGGTGATGCCGGGGTGGTTGACCAGGGCGTCACCAATCACGCGGCCCGAGCCCATGACCAGGTTGAACACGCCGGCGGGAATGCCGCTGCGGTGGATGATGTCGGCCAGCGCCCAGGCGCAACCGGGCACCAGGTCGGCGGGCTTCAAGACCACGCAGTTGCCGTAGGCCAGGGCCGGGGCAATCTTCCAGGCCGGAATGGCGATGGGGAAGTTCCAGGGGGTGATCAGGCCGATCACGCCCAGCGGTTCACGCGTGACTTCCACGCCAATGCCGGGGCGCACCGAGGGCAGGGTCTCACCGGCCAGGCGCAGGCATTCGCCGGCGAAGAACTTGAAGATGTTGCCGGCACGGGCGGCTTCGCCAATGCCCTCATTGCGGGTTTTGCCTTCTTCACGGGCCAGCAGGGTGCCCAGCTCTTCTCTGCGGGCCAAGATTTCATTGCCAATCTTGTCCAGCGCATCGGCCCGCGCCTGGATGCCACCGGTAGACCAGGCGGGGAAGGCTTTTTGGGCGGCGGCCACAGCAGCGTTGAGCTGGGCCACATCAGCCTGGGCGTATTCGCCAATCACATCGGCCAGGTTGGAGGGGTTGAGGTTGGGCGCGTAGCTGGCCGCGGCCACCCATTCGCCGTTGATGAGGTTGTTGTGCTGGGAAGTCGTCATGGTGGTGTTCACAAGTTACAGGGACGTCCAAACGCCCTGCTGGTTACTGGAGGCCACCGCGGCGGCCACAAAGCGGATGCCTTGTAGCCCATCGGTGGCGTTGGGGAAATGCAGGGACAGCGGGTCGGCTGTCTGGCCGCTGCGGCGCGCGGCAATGGCGTCGGACGCATCGGTGTAGAGATTGGCAAAGGCTTCGTGGAAACCTTCGGGGTGGCCGGCCACGATGCGCGATGCGCGCGCCGACAGGGGCAGGGTGCCGGGGCCATTGGGGGTGCGCACCTGGGCCGGAGCATCGAGCGGCTTGAACTGCAGCACCTGCGGGTGCTCTTGGTGCCACTCCAGGCTGCCTTGTGATCCGCTCACACGGATGCGCAGGCCGTTTTCCACACCAGCGGCCGCCTGGGTGACCCAGAAGCTGCCACGCGCGCCATTACTCAGGCGCAACATCGCGCCTGCGTAATCGTGGGTAATGCGGTCAGGCACGATGCTGCCCACCTCGGCCGCCACCTGGGCCACTTCAAGCCCGGTGATGAAACGCAGCAGGTTGTGCGCATGGGTACCGATGTCGCCCAACACCAGCGAGGGGCCGCCGCGTGTCGGGTCTTCTTTCCAGGCCTTACGGCCGGGGCCGCTTTTGGCGCGGCCACCCTGCACGTACTCCACCTGCACCAGGCGGATCTCGCCCAGGTCACCCGCCATGACCATGGCCTTGGCTTGGCGCACCATGGGGTAACCCGTGTAGTTGTGGGTTAGGCAAAACACCAGTCCCGTGGCCTGCACCCGCGCATGCAGCGCTTCGGCTTCGGCCAGCGTGTTGGTCATGGGCTTGTCGCAAATCACGTCCAGCCCGCGCTCCAGTGCCTGCATCGCAAACGCGTAGTGGCTGTCATTGGGCGTCATGATGGCCACCACCTCGGCGCCGTCGGGGCGCTTGGCTTCGGCATCGATCAGCGCCTGGCCACTGGGGTAGCAGCGGTCTTGCGCCACGCCAATACCTTGGCCCGTAATGTGCGAACGCTCGGGGTCGGAGGACAGCGCCGCAGCTACCAACTCATAGCGGTCATCCAGGCGCGCAGCCTGGCGGTGCATGGCGCCAATGAAGGAGCCAGGACCGCCACCGATGACGGCCAATCGCAGGCGACGGCCCAGGAGCTTGAAGACGGTGTTGTCAGACATGCGCGTGTCCTTATTTACTTGCCCCAGCGCAGGACCAAGGGGTCCAGGCGCTTGGCTGTTTCGATGAGACCGGCCCGGGTATCGGGGTGCATGGCGGGGAAGGGATGGCGGCCGGCTTCGCAGGCAATCACGCCGCCTTCTTTCATGAGGGCCTTGGCGGTCAAGATGCCGCCCTGGCGGTTTTCGTAATTAATCAGGGGCAACCACTGCTGGTACAGCGCCACAGCGTCTTCACGGCGACCGGCTGCGTAGGCGTCGACGATCTTGCGGATGCCATCCGGAAAACCGCCGCCGGTCATGGCGCCGGTAGCGCCAGCGTCCAAATCGGGCATCAGCGTGATGGCCTCTTCACCATCCCAGGGGCCTTCGATGGCAGCACCACCCACACGGATGAGTTCGCGCAGTTTGGAAGCCGCACCGGCGGTTTCGATCTTGAAGTAGGCCACCTGTTTGATCTCTTGGGCCATGCGCACAAGGAACGGAACGGACAGAGGCGTACCGCTGACCGGGGCATCCTGGATCATGATGGGGATGTCGATTGCATCCGACAGGCGCGCGAAGTACTCGTAAATCTGCGCCTCAGGCACGCGAAACGTAGCACCGTGGTAGGGCGGCATGACCATGACCATGGAGGCGCCCCACTGCTGCGCCTGCACGCTGCGCGCGATGGTGATCTGGGTGCTGAAGTGGGTGGTGGTCACGATCACGGGCACACGGCCCTTGACGTGCTCCAGGATGGTTTTGGTGAGCACTTCGCGCTCGGCATCGGCCAGCACAAACTGCTCGGAGAAGTTGGCCAGGATGCACAGGCCGGTGGAGCCGGCTTCGATCATGAAATCGACGCAGCGTTTCTGGCTATCCAGATCGAGTGCACCGGTTGCATCAAAGGTCGTAGGGACGACCGGAAACACGCCCTTGTAACGGGCATTGGCAGCGGAGTACATGGTGAGTCCTTATTTGTTCTTGTTGTAGACGTCGAAGCAGACGGCGGCCAACAGCACCAGGCCCTTGATGACCTGCTGGTAGTCAATGCCGATACCCATGATGGACATGCCGTTGTTCATGACGCCCATGATGAAGGCGCCAATCACGGCACCCAGTACCTTGCCCACACCGCCCGAAGCCGACGCGCCGCCAATGAAACAGGCCGCAATCACGTCCAGCTCGAAGCCCAGACCGGCCTTGGGGGTGGCGGTGTTCAAGCGGGCCGCAAAGATCAGACCGGCCAAAGCCGCCAGAACCCCCATGTTGATGAAGGTGTAGAAGGTCAGGCGTTCGGTGCGGATACCGGACAGGCGAGCCGCTTTTTCGTTGCCACCCAGCGCGTAGATGCGGCGGCCAATGGTGGTCTTGGAAGCGACAAAGTCATAGACCAACATCAACAACAGCATGACCACCAGCACATTGGGCAGGCCCTTGTAGGTGGACAGCATGTAGGTGAAGGCCACGATCATGACCACAAACACCAAGTTCTTGATAGCAAAGATGGCCAGAGGTTCGTTTTCCATGCCGTGCTGGTTGCGGCCCGCACGGTCACGAACCTTGGCGATAAGCATGGCCAGCGCAATCAACAAGCCCAGAATCAGGGAAGCGATGCGCAGGTTTTCGCCCGAGAAGGGATCAGGGATAAAACCCGTGCTGAGCAGCTGAAACTCGGGTGGGAAGGGGCCCACAGACGCACCTTCCAGCACGGCCAGCGCCAGGCCCTTGAAAACCAGCATGCCGGCCAGGGTGACGATGAAGGACGGAATTTTGTAGAACGCCACCCAGTAGCCTTGGGCCGCGCCGATGACACCGCCCAGCACCAGACACACGATGGCAGCGGGCACATAGTGCCAGTTGTAGTTCACCATCAGCACCGCTGCTACCGCACCGATAAAGCCGCAGACCGAACCGACCGAGAGGTCAATGTGGCCGGCCACGATCACCAACAACATGCCCAAGGCCATGACGATGATGTAGCTGTTTTGCAGGATCAGGTTGGTCAGGTTGAGCGGCTGGAACAACGTGCCGTCGGTCATGACCTGGAAGAAGCCCATGATGACCACCAGGGCCATGAGCAAACCGTATTCACGCAGGTTGTTTTTCAGGAAGGCCGCGCCGCCCGTGGTCGTGGGGGTTGCGCCAGTGTTGGGGGTTGCCATATCAATTCACTCCTGATGTCACGATAGATCGCATAATTTTTTCCTGGGTCGCTTCGGCGGCCGAAAACTCGGCCACAAAGGCGCCCTCGTTGAGCACACAGATTCGGTCACACATGCCCAGCAGCTCCGGCATCTCGCTGGAGATCATGAGCACACATTTGCCCTCGGCCGCCAGCTGGGCAATGATGGTGTAGATCTCGTACTTGGCGCCCACGTCGATACCGCGGGTGGGCTCGTCCAGAATCAGCACCTCGGGTTCGGAGAACAGCCACTTGCTAAGCACCACTTTTTGCTGGTTGCCGCCCGACAGGTTGACGGTGCGGGCAAACACATTGGGGCTGCGGATGTTGAGTTTTTTGCGGAAGTCCTGGGCCACGCCAAACTCGCGCCCTTCGTCCACCACCGAACGTTTGGCCACGGCTGGCAGGTTGGCCAGGGTGGTGTTCCAGGCAATGGTTTCGTCCAGCACCAGGCCATAACCCTTGCGGTCTTCGGTCACATAGGCAATGCCGTGGTTGATGGCTTTTTGCACCGTGCTGGTGTCCACCTCTTTGCCGTTCAGGAACACTTGGCCGGTGGTGTTTTGCCCATAGGTACGGCCAAAAATGCTCATGGCCAGCTCGGTGCGGCCCGCGCCCATCAGACCGGCAATGCCCACAATCTCACCGCGTTTCACATGCAGGTCCACACCTTTGATGACCTTGCGGTCGGCGTGTTCGGCGTGGTGCACGGTCCAGTTCTTGACCTCAAACACCTTCTCACCCACATTCGGGGTGCGCTTGGGGTAGCGGTCGGCCATTTCGCGGCCCACCATATTGCGGATCACCAAGTCTTCGCTGACCGGTTCGGTGCTGCAGTCCAGCGTGGCCACACTGGCGCCGTCGCGCAGCACGGTGATGGCATCGGCCACCTTGGAAATTTCGTTGAGTTTGTGCGAGATCAAAATGCAGGCAATGCCCTGGCGCTTGAGCTCCAGCAGCAGTTCCAACAGCGCATCGCTGTCTTTTTCGTTCAGGCTGGCCGTGGGTTCGTCCAGGATCAGCAGCTTCACTTCCTTGGACAGGGCTTTGGCAATTTCGATGAGCTGCTGTTTGCCCACACCCAGGTTGGTAATCAGCGTGTTGGGCGATTCGTTCAAGCCCACTTTTTGCAGCAGCGCTTTGGTTTTGACGTAAGACGTATTCCAGTCAATCACGCCACCCCGGGCCTGCTCATTGCCCAGGAAGATGTTCTCAGTGATCGAGAGCAGGGGCACGAGGGCCAGCTCCTGGTGGATGATGATGATGCCCAGAGCTTCACTGTCGTGAATGCCCTTGAACTTGCACTCTTTGCCCTGGTAGCGAATTTCGCCTTCGTATTCACCATGGGGGTACACACCGCTGAGCACTTTCATCAGGGTGGACTTGCCGGCGCCGTTTTCTCCAACGATGGCATGGATCTGGCCCGGCAGCACTGTGAGGTTCACATTGCTGAGCGCCGTCACGCCATGGAATGTTTTGCGCATCCCACGCATTTCTAAAATTGGTTCGACCATGTTGCCTCAACTATCGTTCTCTTGAACCCGGGAGAATGTAAAAAGCCCTGTGCTTTGGGGCACAGGGCCTCTTCCGCTCGTTGCCGAGATTACTTGAGTTGCTCTTCCTTGATGTAGCCGCTGCCCACCAACACTTGCTTGTAGTTGGAGATGTCCACAGACACAGGCTTCAACAGGTAAGAAGGAACGACCTTGACCTTGTTGTTGTAGGTCTTGGTGTCGTTGATTTCAGGCTGCTTGCCGCCCATCACCGCGTCCACCATGTTGGCGGCCACTTTGGCCAGTTCACGGGTGTCCTTGAAGATGGTGGAGTACTGTTCCTTGCGGATGATGGACTTCACGGAAGGCACTTCAGCGTCTTGGCCGCTCACGAAAGGCATGGGCTGAGCCGCAGTGCCGTAGCCCACGCCCTTGAGTGCGGACAAGATGCCGATGGAAATGCCGTCATAGGGAGACAACACGGCGTTCAGCTTGTCTTTGCCGTAGTAAGCGCTCAACAGGTTTTCCATGCGGGCCTGGGCCACTTGGCCATCCCAACGCAGAGTTGCCACTTTTTGCATGCCGGTTTGCTTGGAACGCACCACCAGCTTGCCAGACTTGATGTAGGGGTCCAGAACCGACATGGCGCCGTCATAGAAGAAGAAGGCGTTGTTGTCGTCAGAAGAACCACCGAACAATTCGATGTTGAAAGGCCCCTTGCCTTCTTTCAGGCCCAAAGCCTTTTCCAGGGACTGGGCTTGCAACACACCCACTTGGAAGTTGTCGAACGTGGCGTAATAGTCGACGTTTTTGGAGCCCACGATCAAACGGTCGTAAGACACCACCTTGATGCCCTTGTCGGCGGCTTTTTGCAGCACATTGGTCAGCGTCGTGCCGTCGATGGCGGCAATCACCAGCACCTTGGCGCCTTTGGTGATCATGTTTTCGATCTGGGCCAACTGGTTAGGGATGTCGTCTTCGGCGTACTGCAAGTCGGCCTTGTAGCCTTTGGCAGCCAAAGCGGCGACCATGCTGTTGCCGTCGGCAATCCAGCGAGTGGAGCTCTTGGTGGGCATGGCCACGCCGACCAGGCCTTTGTCTTGGGCGTTGGCAACGGTGCTGCCAAATGCCAAGCCGATGGCCAAGCTGGCTACCAGGGCCTTCAGAGTGCTTCTACGTGCTGTCATGGGATGTCTCCTGTTTAATTAACTTGATTCACGAGGTGTCTTTGCCAGGTCGGCGCAGAGCCCGGATGATAAGGATGTGATAGATTAATTTCTAATATAGTTTGCAGCTGTTTCGATACTGAAATACAGATTGGTGATAACCCTCATATGACAAACTACACCCACTGGTTCTTGCGCGCTCGCCTCAAAACACGGCAGTTGCTGCTGCTTGTGGCGTTGTCCGAAGAAGGAAACATCCATCGCGCGGCACAGGTGCTCAACATGACGCAGCCCGCAGCCTCCAAACTGCTCAAGGACCTGGAGGATGTGCTGGGGGTGTCGCTGTTTGAACGGCTGCCGCGCGGCATGCGCCCCACCTGGTACGGCGACACCATGATTCGCCACGCGCGCGCTGCGCTGGCCAGCCTGAACCAGGCCCACGAAGAGCTGCAGGCAGCCAAAAGCGGGCAGTTTGGCCAGGTCAACCTGGGCTCCATCACTGCGCCCGGGCTGGCGCTGCTGCCCCCCACGGTGGCCGCCGTCAAACAGGCCCACCCGAATCTGCACATCACCATCCAGATCGAGCCCAGCAACGTGCTGATCGAGCGCCTGAACCGCGGCACACTGGACATTCTGGTGGGCCGTCTCTCCCCCGAACACGACAAGGCCGCCCTGCGCTACGAGGTGGTCACGGACGAGCCCATCTGCGCCGTGGCGCGCCCCGGCCACCCGCTGCTGACCGCCATCAAGCCCAGCCTGGAAGACGTGTTCCAGTACGGCTGGATCGTGCCCCCCTCCGGCAGCATGTTGCGCCACCGTTTCGACCTGATGATCCAGGAACTGGGGCTGCAGCAGCCCACCAACAGCGTGGAAACCAGCGCCCTGCTGTTCATCAGCAAAATGATGCAGCAGAGCGATATGGTGAGTGTGATGGCGGTGGACGTGGCGCGCTACTACGCCAACCACGGCCTGATGTCCATCCTGCCGGTGGCGCTACCGCTGGACATGGAGCCTTTTGGCTTCATCACCCGGCGCGACCGCCTGCTGTCCCCTGCGGGCGAGGTGGTATTGCGCGCCCTCAAAGCCTCCGCCATGACGGTGTACGGCAAAGAGTTCACCTTTGCCCCACCCCCGGTCTGAACGCCAGGCCCTCAGGCCCAGCCTGCGTCCACCTTGAACTCCTGGGCGGTGCACATGGCACCGTCGTCGGAGGCCAAAAACAGCACCATACGCGCCACGTCCGAGGGGCGCAGCTTGTCCGGCAGGCACTGGTTGCGCTGGATGTCGGCTTCGCCCGCGGCGTCCAGCCACATGGCAATCTGCCGCTCGGTCATCACCCAACCGGGCGACACGGTGTTGATGCGGATGCGGTCCGCGCCCAATGAATCCGCCAGGCCGCGGGTCAACCCGTTGACGGACGATTTGGCCACTGCGTAACAGGGATACCCACTGCCCTTGGTCTGCCAGCCGGTGGAGCCCAGGTTAATGACCGCACCGCCACCTAGACGGCGCATGCCGGGCGCAATGGCCTGGATGGCAAAAAAGGCCGGGCGTTGGTTCACGGCCATGCGCTCATCCCAGTACTCCGGCGTGACGGACTCCAGCGTGTGGCGGTCGTCCCGGGCCACGTTGTTCACCAGCACCGAGAAATCGCCGAGCACGGCCTGGGCGCTGGCAATGGCCTGCTGCAGGGCCGCCACATCGCGCACGTCGCAGCTTTGCCACCACACCGTTGCGCCCTGGGCCCGCAGTTGTGCGGCCAGCGCCTCGCTCTCGGCGGCGGCCACATCCACAAAGGCCACCTGCGCACCTTGCTCGGCGAAAGCGCTCACCATGGCGGCCCCAATTCCAGTTCCTCCACCGGTGATGAAGACGCTTTTACCGCGCAAGCTGAGGTACTGCGCCAAGCCAGAAACTGCCGACATAATTTTCCTTTTTAATTGATTGCAATATAGATATATGAATTGCTAGTTAATTCATTTTCTATTATCACTGTGCATTGTTACGATGCCCCCTGTCAAGAACTGGAGGAATACCCTCCCTAGAAAACGAGGCATACATTCATGGACTCCCCCAAGCCCCCATTTCGCCGCAGCCAAGCCTGGTTCGGCCGCCAAGACCGCGACGGGTTTGTGCACCGCAGCTGGCTCAAAAACCAGGGCTACCCGCACGACCTGCTGGACGGTCGCCCCATCATTGGTATCTGCAACACCTGGAGCGAACTGACGCCCTGCAACGGCCACTTCCGTGAATTGGCCGAGTTCGTCAAACGTGGTGTGTACGAAGCCGGTGGCTTCCCGCTCGAATTTCCCGTCATGTCGCTGGGCGAAACCCAGCTGCGCCCCACGGCCATGCTGTTCCGCAACCTGGCGTCCATGGACGTGGAAGAAAGCATCCGCGGCAACCCGATCGACGGCGTGGTGCTGCTCATGGGCTGCGACAAGACCACCCCTTCCCTGATGATGGGTGCGGCCAGCTGCGACCTGCCCACCATCGGCCTGTCCGGTGGCCCCATGCTCAACGGCAAGTTCCGCGGCAAAGACGTGGGCTCCGGCACCGGTGTGTGGCAAATGTCTGAAATGGTGCGCGCTGGCGAGATGACCATGCAAGAGTTCTCGTCCTGCGAGAGCGATATGCACCGCTCCACCGGCACCTGCATGACCATGGGCACCGCCTCCACCATGGCCAGCATGGTTGAAGCCTTGGGCATGGCGTTCCCGGAGAACGCCGCCATCCCCGCGGCCGACACACGCCGCAAACGCCTGGCCCAGCTGACCGGCCGCCGCATTGTGGAGATGGTCAAACAAGACATCAAGATGTCGCAGATCGTGACGCGCAAAGCCTTTGAGAACGCCATCCGCACCAATGCGGCGATTGGCGGCTCGACCAACGCGGTGATCCACCTCTTGGCCATTGCCGGTCGCCTGGGCGTCGAGCTGAAGCTGGAAGACTTCGACAAGCTGGGTTCGGAAGTGAACAACATCCTGAACCTGCAACCCTCGGGCAAGTACCTGATGGAAGACTTCTGCTACGCCGGTGGCCTGCCCGCGGTGATGCGTGAAATCTTGCCTCTGCTGCACAGCGACTGCATGACGGTCAACGGCAAAACCATCCGCGAAAACGTAGAGAACGCCCCTTGTTACAACCGCGACGTGATCAAGACCGTGGCTGAACCTTTCATGCCCGCCGCCGGCATTGCCGTGGTGCGGGGCAACCTGGCACCCAATGGCGCGGTGATCAAGCCCTCGGCGGCCTCGAAACACCTGCTGCACCACCGCGGCCCGGCCGTGGTGTTCGAGTCGATTGAAGAGTTCCACGCCAAGATTGACGATCCGGATCTGGACATCGACGAAAACAGCGTCATGGTGTTGAAGAACTGCGGCCCGCGCGGCTACCCCGGCATGGCCGAAGTGGGCAATATGCCGCTGCCCCCCAAGGTGCTGCAAAAGGGTATTACCGACATGGTGCGCATCTCGGACGCCCGCATGAGCGGCACCGCTTACGGCACAACCGTGTTGCACACCAGCCCCGAAGCGGCGGCTGGTGGCCCCCTGGCCGTGGTGCAAAACGGGGACATCATTGAACTCAATGTGCCCGAGCGCAAGCTGCACCTGGAGATCTCGGACGAAGAGCTGGCACGCCGCCTGGCCGCCTGGCAAGCGCCCGAGAAGCCCAAGCGCGGCTGGTACAAGCTGTATGTAGAGACTGTGCAACAGGCCCATCTAGGCGCTGACCTGGACTTCCTGGTGGGCGGCAGTGGCGCCGGAGTCCCGCGCGACTCACACTGACATGGCCGCGGTGTTGCAGGCAACACCACAGCGCTACCACGCACCCACGGCACTCACCGAGGTGCGCAGCGTATGGTCCGCCCAGGCGCTGCGGGGCGCAGGCGCGGTCTGGTCCGCGCGCGAAGGCGCGCTTTACTGGGTCGACACGGCTGGTCGGCAGCTGCACCGCTTTGACCCGGTGCACAAGTTGCGCGACAGTTGGTCGTTTGGCGAAGACATTGGCGCCGTGGCAGAGTGCAGCCGACAAGCCGGACTGCTGCTTGCCCTGCGGCGGGACTTAGCCATTTTTGATCCCGAAACCGGCCGCCTGCAGCGCCTGCACCAGGCCGAGCCGGCCCACCCGGGCAACCGCCTGGGTGATGGCCATTGCGACGCGCAAGGTCGCTTCTGGTTCAGCACCCACAACGCCGGCAACCCCACCCCCACCGGCGCGTTGTACCGCTACACCGGTGGCTCGCAATGCACACGCGTACACAGCGGGCTGGCGTCCAGCCATGGCCCCGCCTGGTCCCAGGACCAACGCACCCTGTTTCTGACAGACAGCGCCCAACGCCGGGTGCTGGCCTACGACCTGGATGCAGACCGTGGCACCTTAAGCCCCGCACGCACCTGGCTGCAGCTGGCGCGCCACGAGGGGTCGCCACAAGGCCTGTGCACCGATGCAGCGGGCCGTATTTGGCTCGCCCGTGCAGGCGCCGGGTGCGTGAGCTGCCACGCGCCCGACACGGGCGAAGAACTCCTGCGCATCCGTGTTCCCGCCAGCCAGATCACGGGCTGTACGTTTGGCGGGCGCGATCTGCGCACCCTCTTCATCACCAGCGCTTGCCAACCGGCGGCCGATGCGTCGCTGTTCAATGAGCCGCTGGCCGGTGCACTGTTTGCCGTGGAAGTGAGCAGCCCCGGCCTGCCCGCACACATGTTTGTTGGATAGACAGTTGGACAGTAAAAAAGGCCCCATACATAACGACGAGGAGACAGGCCATGCAATTCCGTAATCTCAAAATCTCCACCCGCCTGGTGGCGGTGATGGCCTTGCTGTCAGCGCTGCTGGTAGGCAACGTGCTGGTGGCGCTGCTGCAAATGCAGGCTATGCGCAGCAGCACCCAGGAAATCATCGACAACTGGCTGCCCAGCGTAACCCTGGTGGGCAACCTGAAGGCCGCCATTGCCGACCTGCGCACGCTGGAGAGTCAGCACGTACTCAACACCGATGAGACGGCCATGGAGCGTTTTGCCACCGCCATGGTGGCCAAGGTGGCCAGCATCGAAGGGCTCCGCAAAGACTACGCCAAGCTCGTCAATAGTCCCGAGGAGCAAGCCCTGGATGCTGCGCTAGAAACTGACTGGAAAAAGTACCAAGCCCAGCACCAGGAGCTGGTGGACATGTCCACACGGCGCGAAAAATTCCCTGCGCGCAAGCTGCTCGAAGGCGAAGCCCGAGAGACCTTCAACAGCCTGGGAGCCACGGTAACCAAGATCACAGCGCTGAACCAGCAGGGCGCAGCTGCCGCCGGCGCCAGCACTGAAGCCCATGCCAACCAGGCCCGCGCGGTCATGCTCGCCGCCATGGCGGTGGCGTTGGTGGTAGCCGCCGCAGCCGCGCTGTGGCTGATCCGCTCCATCACCACCCCCATCCGCACCGTCATGGCGCTGGCCGACCAGATTGCCGAAGGCAATTTGTCGCAATCCATCACGGTGGATTCGACCAACGAGACTGGGCAACTGATGGCCGCTTTACAACGCATGCAGGCCAATCTGTCACAGGTAGTCTCCCAAGTCCGCAGTGGCAGTGAATCGGTAGCCACGGCCAGTGCCGAGATCGCCCAAGGCAACCACGACCTCAGCGCCCGCACCGAACAACAAGCCAGTGCGCTGGAAGAAACCGCAGCCAGCATGGAAGAACTGGGCTCCACCGTGCGCCAAAACGCCGACAACGCCTCACAGGCCAACCAACTCGCCATGAACGCCTCCAAAGTCGCAATCCAGGGCGGAGAAGTGGTCAGTCAGGTGGTGGAAACCATGAAAGGCATCAACGAATCCAGCCGCAAGATCGCCGACATCATCAGCGTCATCGACGGCATTGCCTTCCAGACCAACATCCTGGCCCTGAACGCCGCCGTAGAAGCCGCCCGGGCGGGAGAACAGGGACGCGGCTTTGCCGTCGTCGCCTCCGAAGTCCGATCCCTGGCAGGACGCTCGGCCGAAGCCGCCAAAGAAATCAAAACCCTCATTGGCACCAGCGTGGAGCGGGTGGAGCAAGGCACGGCCCTGGTGGACAAAGCCGGCACCACCATGACCGAAGTCGTCAGCAGCATCCGCCGTGTGACCGACATCATGGGAGAAATCTCAGCGGCCAGCTCAGAGCAGAGCAGTGGCGTCGCCCAGGTAGGCGAAGCCGTCACCCAGATGGACCAGGCCACGCAGCAGAACGCGGCGCTGGTGGAGGAGATGGCAGCAGCGGCCAGCAGCCTGAAGAGCCAGGCCAACGACCTGGTGCAGGTGGTCGCGGTGTTCAAGTTAGACGCGACCCACAACGCCACGGTGCAAGTGCCCGACTGGACCGCGGCCCCAACATCGCTGCCGACCCGCCAAAAGACACTGCGACTCGGGATGCAACAGCGCTAATTTATATCAAATGGGCCTCTAGCGCCCGTGGATATTGCGCAAGCAGCTCCTATTTTGATAGTGCTTGGGCTGCTGCGCTACGCGCCACCTCGGTAAACACGGCCAGCCGTTCCGGCGCCACACCGGCAAACATGCGCTGCACCAGCGCGGCGTGTTGGGCCTCAAACACCGCGCAGGCGTCCAGCCCCAAGGGCGTCACATCCAGAATCTGGCTGCGCCCGTCTTGGGGGTCCGGGCTTCTGCGCAGCAGGCCCTGCGCCTCCAGCTCCTTGGTGATGCGCGCAATCTGGCCCTTGTCACGGGTGCTGGCCTGCACCAGCGTCTGCTGGTTGCCACCCGGGTTGGCCTTGCAGTGGCTCAGGATGTGCAGGTGCAAGGGCGACAGCGTGATGCCGGCCTGCGCCAGGGACTGCCCCATCTGCGCCTTGAGCGCCTCAAACATGCGCAGCATGGCCTGGATGGCATCTTCTTCAGGGCTAGGGAGATTGGGCATGGCATTTGGTTGACCAAGTCAACTATTTCAAGTACATTGGTTGACATTATCAACCAAATAACAAATTACGCCCCTATGCCCACCCAGACGACGTCTTCCCCCCGCCCATTGCGCCTGCGCGCCATCGTCCCGCCGCTGCTCATTTTGCCCACCATCGGGCTGCTGCTCAGCGGCGTGATTACCTGGATCAACATCGGTTTTGCCGACGATTTCACGGCGCAGTGGCTGCGGGGATTTTTGTCGGCGCTGCCAGTGATGCTGGTGGCCTTTGCCTTCATGGCGGTGCTGGACCGCAAGGTGCAGCAGGTGTTTGCCGGGCAAAGTGCCCTGGTACGCAAACTGATTTTGGCGGCCTGCACCGCCTGCGTGATGGAATTGTTATTGGCCAGCGCGGTCACGCTGAGCAACCGGGGCCTGGCGCCGGGTTTTGCCAGCGCGTGGGGGGCCGCCTTCCTCAAGTCCCTGCCGGTGGGCTTGTGCGTGAGCCTGTTCATGGGCTTCGTCATCAAACCCCGGCTGGACCGGCTGGCAGCCAGCCAATAAACCCCTGGCTGGGGCGCAATGCCCCAGCGGCGCCGTCTTAACGGCGTGGCGTCATGGGGCCACGGCCCTCGATGTGACGGAAGTTGATGCGTCCCTTGCTCAGGTCGTAGGGCGACAGCTCCAGCGACACGCGGTCACCCGCCAAAATGCGGATGTGGTTCTTGCGCATCTTGCCGGCAGAGTAGGCGATCAACTGGTGACCATTGTCCAGGGTCACGCGAAAACGGGTATCGGGCAACACTTCGTTGACGATGCCCATCATTTCAATCAGGTCTTCTTTGGCCATGGTGGTTTCCTTTGTGCAGTAGCTTACTGGGTGCGGGTGGCACTTTGCACCCAGTGGATGCCTTGCGCAATGGCGTAACGGGCCGCTGCGTCTGGCGTGGAAAAATCGTCATGAAAACTCATGACACGGTCGGTTGACGCGCTGCCGCGTCCGCTGGCAATGGATACTTGTGCGCCAAAACGGCCGCTAAGGAGCGGCTTGGAGCAAGCGGCAATGCGGTATTTGCCGATGGTAACGGGATGCAAAGAAGCGATCTTATTGTGGTTCTGAATCATTAAAAAGTACAAGCGCACCAACCACGGCAGAGGTCAAGTGCTCAAAAGAGAAAAGCTGCGGTGCCGTGAGAGGGCGGTTGCAGGTCGCTGACATCAGGTCCGGATTGGCGACCCCACTGCCGGGGGCGGGTGTGTTGCGGCATGCATACCAGAACACGGCCAATCGCCTTCAAGCGATCGCTTAATGTAGCACGGCACGCCAAAACAGACCCTGTTTGGGTGCCAAAGACCCTGCTGGCTGTGGTTTTCAGGGCAAAACTGCGAAAATTGCGGCCATGAAACTCTGCATTCTGGACAACGACACGATTGACCCGGCCCTGGTACCCACCTATGGCAACTACGCTGCCATGATGGAACGCGTGCTGCGCGACGCCGGCGCCACGACCTGGACCATGGAGCGCTTCAGCACACCGCTGGGCGAATACCCCGACTCCTTTGCCGACTACGACGCCGTGTTGCTGACCGGCAGCAAGGCCGACTCCTTCTCCGACGAGCCCTGGGTGGTGGAGTTGCGCCGCCGTGTGACCGAACTGCTGGACACCGACACCAAGTTACTGGGCGTGTGTTTTGGCCACCAGCTCATCGCCCTGTGCCTGGGCGCCAAGGTCGGCCGTGCGCCGCAAGGCTGGGTGACCGGGCGCAACACCTACGCCTGGCACGCCAAAGACCTGCTGCCCGAAGGCGAACGCGACAGCTTTGCCCTGCTGGCCAGCCACCAGGACCAGGTGCTGGAGCTGCCCGCCGGCACCACGCTGCTGGCCAGCAGCGACCGTTGCCCGATTGCCGCCTACGCCCGCGGCCAGGAGGTGTTGTGTATCCAGCCCCACCCGGAGTTTGTGGAGGACTACAGCGCCCACCTGCTCAACAAACGCCGCACGCTGCTGGGTGACGAGCACTACACCGCCAGTATTGAGAGCCTGGCCCAGGGCCACGAAGGCACCGACTTTGCGCGCGTGATGGTGGCGTTTGTGGAAGGCCGCGCCGGGGCCACCGCTTAAGCCAGCGCCTTTTGCCGGGTGGCCAGCACGGCCCCCAGCCACAGCGCGGCCGCAGAAAACACCAGGCCACGCGCCAGCCCGCCGGGGCCATCGGCAATCCAGCCAACCACGGTGGGGCCCACAATCTGGCCCGCCGCAAACACCGTGGTGAAGGCGCTGATGCCCGCAGCCCAGGCGGCGGGTGGCAGGTTGTGGCGCACCAATGCCGTGGTGGACGCCACCACCGACAGAAAAACCGCCCCAAACAAAAGCCCCGAGGCCAGCACCAGGGGCCACCACTGCGTGAGCGCCGGCAACACGGTGGCCACGCCCAACAGCGCGTTCAGGGTCGCCAAGGCTCGGCCATTCTTGTGCCGGTCCAGCAAGCCCGCCCAGATGCGACTGGACGCGAGCACAGCCAGCCCCAGCAAGGCATAAAACACGGTAACCGCCAAGGCGCTGCTGCCCTGCGCCCGCAACAGCGCCACCACAAAGGTCATGTAGCCGATGTAACCCACGCCAAACAGGGTGTAACCCGCCAGGCCAAAGGCAAACTGGCGCCAGCGGAAGTTGCGCACAGGGACGCCCGGCGTTGCGGCAGGAACCTCCCAACGCGCCATCACCCTGGCAGGCCACACCAGCACGGCACTGGCTGCCGCGCAAGCGAGCGCCAACATCCACCAGGCCCATCGCCAACCGTGGGCCTGTGCCTGTGTGGCCTCTAGCAACCAAGGCACCAGCAGGGCCGACAGCACGATGCCCAGCCCCGTGCCCCCGTAATAAATACCCAGCAGCAAACCGCTGTACTGCGGATGCCGCGCCCCAAGGCGGGCGGCCAACAGTCCGCCAGCGATGAACACCAGCGCGCTGGCCACGCCAGCCAGCAGGCGCTGCAGCAGCAAGGGCTGCGCATCGGTAAAAAAACCGCTGAGGCCCATAAAAACACTGGCCAACGCAGCACCGCCCCACAGCAGGGCCGAGGGGCCCAGACGGCGCATGAGCCAAGGCGTGGCCAGGGCGCCTAAGAAGTACCCCAGCGCATTGGCGGTGTTCATGGCACCGGCCAGCGTGTAGCTCCAGCCCAAATCGGTGCGCATGGCCGGCAGCAGCAGGCCGTAGGCAAAGCGGGTAATACCCAGCGAAATAGCGGCGCCCAAAGACAGGGCAAGGGCTAAAGCCCAGGTCTGCCGCATGCCCGCACGGACGTGGGCCGTCACGGGGCGGGCTTAGGCCAGCGCGCGGTCTTGCAGGCGGAACTGGCGCACCACCTGGGCCAGGCGCTCGGCCTGTTCGCGCAGCGACTCGGCAGCGGCAGCGGACTGCTCGACCAAGGCCGCGTTCTGCTGGGTGGCCTGGTCGATTTCGCCCACCGAGGTGTTGACCTGGGCGATGCCGGTGGACTGCTCGGCCGAGGCGGTGGTGATTTCACCAATGATGTTGCCCACACGCTGCACGCCCACCACCATTTCCTGCATGGCGGCGCCGGCTTCTTCCACCAGCTTCACGCCACCATTCACGGCAGTCACGCTGCTGCCCACCAGAACCTTGATTTCCTGCGCCGCATCGGCCGAGCGTTTGGCCAGGCTGCGTACTTCGGAGGCCACCACGGCAAAACCACGGCCCTGCTCACCGGCACGGGCGGCTTCCACCGCCGCGTTGAGCGCGAGGATGTTGGTCTGGAAAGCGATGGAGTCGATCAGGCCAATGATGTCGCTGATCTTGCTGCTGGAGGCCGCGATCTCGTGCATGCTGCCCACCGCCTGGGTGACCACCTGGCCGCCGCGCACCGCCAAAGCGGAGGCCGAATCAGACAGGCCCCGCGCAGTTTGCGCCGAGTGCGCGGTCTGCTGCACGTTGTTGGTAAGGTCGGCCAGGGAGGTCACGGTTTCCTGCACGCTGCTGGCCGATTTTTCGGTGCGCATGGACAGGTCCTGGTTGCCCGAAGCAATTTCCTGGCTGGCCAGGGCCACGCTTTCGCTGGCATTGCGCACCTGCGAAACCAGGGCATTCAGGCCCTCTTGCATGGCCTGTTGCGCACGCTGCAAATCAGCCACCTCGTCTTTGCCGTTCACCACCATGCGCTGGGACAGGTCGCCTCCGGCAATCGCCTGGGCCAGCTGGCGCGCCTGCTCCAGCGGCTTGCAAATCGAATTCATGTTCAGAATGGTCAGCGGCACCACCACCAGCGTGGCCACCACCAGCGCAGCAATGAACACCCATTGGATGAGACGGCCAACTTCCTTCTGCTCTGCAATCGCGCCATCTGCCTCGGTCTTGAGCACGGTGTCGAGCTCTTTGAGCTGCTGCTCCGCCTTGTCCACCTCGGCCAGCGCCTTCTGGCTCATGCGGTTGGCCGTCGTGGCCGATTCGTAGCCGCTGCTTTTGAGCTGCGTGGCAACGGGTTCAAACAGCTGGGCATAGGTTTTGAGGTTGCCCTGCATGGCACGAATGACGACGTTGTCGGTATCGTCCTCGCCCACCAAAAACTCGGCCGCAACCTTGTCGGTCTGCTCCAGCGCAGCCTTCCAGCGGGCATAGGCTTTTTCCACCTCATTGGTACGCTCGTACTCGATGATCATGTCCTTCTCGGCCAGGCGTACCGCACCCAGCGCGGCGCGCAGCTGGGTGAGGTGCTGCACCTCGGCAAAGGAGTTTTCCAGGAAGGCGTCGCTCTGGGACTGGATGCGGGCCATGCCCCACAAACCACCCGCGCCCACAATGCCCAACAGCGCCAGGACCATGGCGATGGCTCCCAGCATGCGCAAGCGGATCGTAAAAAGCCGCATCAAGGACATGGTGTTCATGGTTCGTTCTTCCTTTTATAAGGCCCGCACCGCGCGGCTACAGGCATTCTTTCAGAGTCCACCGGGGAGGACAAGACGCCGCAAGCTTACAGCCAGTCATGCGCAGGCAAGGCCCAAAATGAACCGCTAAGATTTCCGTACTTCGACTTGACCTCTCATTTGTTTCTATGCGCCACCTCTCCTTCACACTGCTTCTGTGCCTCAGCACCGTGACCGCCATGGCCCAGGGCGTCTATAAATGGGTGGATGCCGATGGCAAGACACACTATGGCTCACAACCGCCCGCCACCGACAAAGGCGGTGAAGCCCTGAAACTGCACAGCAACAGCGGCTTTGGCGGCAACAACAACGGCAAGGCCGCGCCCACCACCGAATACAACGCCGACGGCACCAAGAAGGTGTCCAAAGAGGTGCAGGACTTTGCCAAAGGCATGGAAAAGGCGCTGAAAAAGCAGGACAGCAAGGAAGTGCCACTGGACTGCATGAGCGCCATCAAGAACGCCAATGACCAGTCCGACACCATGCTGGAGGTGGGCGCCAAGAACGTGAAAGACGGCTACCTCAGCCAGGCCGACTACGACGCGCAAGCGGCCAAGGTACGCAAAGCCAAGGCCGAGACCACCTTGGCGCACTGCCAGTTCTCGACCGGCAAGGAGCGCGCGTTCTACCAGTGCATGTCCAACGGCAAGAACCACATCCTGGCCTGCACCAAGTAGGCAGACCCTGAGCGCGCTAGGCTTGGGTACGCGGCGCCAGCACCATGACCGCCATGCCGGCCAGGGCCAGGCTGGCGCCCACCCAGTCCCACAGCTGCGGGCGCACGCCGTCCACCAGCCAAAGCCAGGCTAGCGCGGTCACCACATAAACACCGCCATACGCCGCATACACCCGTCCACTGGCCGCCGGGTGCAAGGTCAGCAACCAGACAAACAAGGCCAGTGACAAGACCGCCGGCAGCAGCACCCATACCGGCGCGCGTTGGTTCAGCCACAGCCAGGGCAGGTAACAGCCCACGATCTCGGCCACCGCGGTGAGCACGTACAAGCCGGTAGTGAGCAGAAGTTGGTTCATGGGCGGTCTTTCATTTGCTCCTATTTTAGGAGCTGCTCGCGCATACTCTGCGAGGGCCAGAGGCCAATTTGACCATTAATCTGGCTTCCAACGTTTGAGCAGCAGCGCGTTGGTCATCACGCTCACCGAGCTCAGCGCCATGGCCGCACCGGCCACCACAGGGCTGAGGTAACCTAGCGCGGCCAGCGGTATGCCGGCCGCGTTGTAGGCAAAGGCCCAGAACAGGTTTTGCCGGATCTTGGCTACGGTGCGGCGGCTGATATCCAGCGCACCAGCCACCAGAAGCGGGTCGCCGCGCATGAGGGTGATGCCGGCCGCATGCATCGCCACATCGGTGCCGCCACCATTCGGGTTGGCCATAGCCATGCCGACATCGGCCGCGGCCAGTGCCGGGGCATCGTTCACGCCATCACCGACCATGGCCACCACTTTGCCAACGGCTTTGAGTTCCGCAACCTTCGCGGCCTTGTCTCCGGGCAACACTTCCGCCAACACGTCCTTCGCGTCCAGGCCCAAGCGTTTGGCCATGGCTTCGGCAGCACCGCGGTTGTCGCCGGAAATCATCACGGTCTGGATACCGCGGGCCTTCAAGGTAGCCAGCGCTTCTTTTGCACCGGGCTTGGGTTCATCGGCAAAGGCCAGCAAAGCGAGCAGCGTCACGCCGCTCTCGGTACGCTCCGCCATCGCAGACACAGTGGCACCTTCCGCTTGCAGTTGCTCCGCCTGCGCATTCACGGCTTCCAGCGCAACGCCCAACTCGGCCATCCAGCGCAGGCTGCCCAGCAGCAGCGTGCGCCCGACCACCACACCCTGGGTGCCACGGCCGGGCACTGCTTGTACATCGGTGGGGGCTTGTACTTCTATCGCCTTGGCTTCGGCCGAGGCCACCACAGCGTGGGCCAAGGGGTGTTCGCTGCCACTCTGCAGGCTCGCAGCCAGTCGCAAAGCCTCATCGTCTGCCAAGCCCACCGGCACCAGCGCGGTCAGGCGCGGTTGGCCCACGGTCAGCGTGCCGGTCTTGTCAAAGGCCACCACGTTCACGGTGTGCGCCACTTCCAGCGCCTGTGCGTCCTTGATCAAGATGCCGTGTTTGGCAGCCACGCCCGTACCCGCCATGATGGCGGCCGGTGTCGCCAGCCCCAGCGCACAGGGGCAGGCAATCACCAGCACCGCCACGGCGTGGATCAGCGCGACTTCAAAGCTGTTTCCGGTGAACCACCAGGCCAACAGCGTGCCCAGCGCAATCACCAGCACCACGGGCACAAACACCGCGCTCACTTGGTCCACCAGCCGCTGGATGGGCGCCTTGGCCGCCTGCGCGTCTTCCACCAGGCGGATGATGTGGGACAGCACCGTGTCCACCCCCACCGCGCGCACCTGCAGCACCACACGGCCCTCGCCATTGATGCTGCCGCCCGTGAGCTTCACGCCCACCTCTTTGGTCACGGGCAGGGGTTCACCGGTCAGCATGGATTCGTCCACCTGCGTGCGGCCTTCGAGCAGCGTGCCGTCCACAGGGAAGCGCTCGCCGGGTTTCACCACAATCCTGTCGCCCACCAGCACCTCGGCCACGGGCACATCCACCTCACCATCGCGCCCCAGCAAATGCGCCGTATCGGGCCGCAGGCTGTGCAGCGCGCGGATGGCTGCCGTGGTCTGGCGCTTGGTGCGCGCCTCCAACCACTTGCCCAGCAGCACCAGCGTCACCACCACGGCGCTGCTCTCGAAGTAGAGATGCGGTGCCATGGCAGGCCCGCCGTGCACCGAGTGGTCTGGCGCGGTGAGCCACAGCCACATGGACAGCGCCCAGCCCGCCGAGGTGCCCAGCGCCACCAGCAAATCCATATTGCCAGTACGCGCCAGCAGCGCGTGCCAGCCGGCCTTGTAGAAGCGTGCGCCCAGAATGAACTGCACCGGCGTGGCCAGCAAAAACTGCCACAGCGCGGGCAGCATCCAGTCTTTGCCAAACAGGTCGCCCACCATGGGCACGACCAGCGGCGCACACAGCGCCAGGCCTATGCCCACGGGCCCAAAACCCGCCCACGGCGAAACATCCACCGCATCAATGGCTGCGCTGGGTGCCAGCGGCTCGTAACCCGCATCGCGCACCGCACGGCGCAGCCGGGCTTCCATGGTTGGGTCGTTCACTTGCACACGCGCCGACTCGGTCGCCAGGTTCACCGTGGCGCTGTCCACACCGGGCACCTTCTTGAGCGCCTTTTCCACGCGCATCACACACGATGCGCAGGTCATGCCGCCAATGCCGATATCGATGGTCGCGGGGGATGCAGTTTCAGTAGTCATGGCAGGAGCTTAGGCCTTGCCACGGGGGGAAGGTCAAGTTATGTTGCCAAAGGGGGCTTTGCCACCGCACAGCCTCTCAGGGCCAGGGCCAGCGCAGCCAGCACCAAAGCAGCCGCTACCGCAAAGGTGATCTGCAAGCCGGTGGCCACGTCTGCGGGCGGCGCCGTACCGACATCGGTAGCGGACACGGCCCAGGCAAACACCGCGCCCATCACCGATGCACCCGTCACCAGCCCCAAGTTGCGCGACAGGTTCAACATGCCGGAGGTGACCCCGCGCTGGTCCGGGCGAATGTCCTGCATCGCCGCCGTGTTGTTGGCCGCCTGAAACAACTGGTAGCCCGGGGTCAGCACCGCAATGGCTGCGATGTAGCCCGCCATGCCAAACACAGCTGGCAGCACGGACAGCCCCATGGCCCCCACGCCCATGGCAGCCAACCCCGCCACCACCATGCGCGGCGCACCCCAACGGTCCACCATACGACCCGCGAAGACACCACTGAATGCAGAGACCACCGGGCCCACTGCCATCACACCACCCACCCAGGCGGCATCCAGCCCCAGCCCACGCGCCAGGTAGAACGGGCCCACCACCAGCGTCGCCATCATCACGGTGGACACCAGCGCATTCATGGCCAAGCCTGCGCTAAGGCCCGGGTCGCGGAACATGCCCAAGTGCACCAGGGGCGATACGGCGCGAGCCTCAGTGCGCACAAACAGAGCCACGCCCAGTGCAGCAGCGGCCAGCAACGTTGTATTGAGCCAGCCAAAGTGGCCACGGCCCAGCGTCATGGCCAGCGCATAGGCCCCTAGTGTCAAAGCCAGCAGCAGCGTGCCGGTGTAGTCAAAGCGCACAGCGGCTTGTGATGCCGCCTTGCGGTCTACGGGCAGACAACGCCAGGCCAGCAACACCGCCAGCGCCCCCAGCGGCAGGTTCACCAGAAACAGTGCGCGCCAGCCCAGCGTGGCAAGCAGCACTCCACCCAGCGAGGGCCCCAGCGCCGTGCCCACGGCCGACATGGTGCCCAGCAGACCCATGGCACTGCCGGTGCGCGCCTTGGGAACAATCTCACCCACAAACGCCATGGTGATAGCCATCATCACCGCCGCGCCCAGCCCCTGCAGTGCGCGGGCGGCAATCAACAGCGGCAACGTGGGCGCTATGCCGCACAAGCCAGATGCGACCGTGAACAACGCAATGCCACCCAGCAGCAGGCGCCGGCGCCCCACCAGATCACCCAGCCGGCCCACGCTGACGATGACCGTGGTGATGGCCAAGAGGTAGGCCAGCACCACCCACTGCACCTGCTGGAAGGATGCGCCAAACGCTTGCGCCAGCGTGGGCAGCCCCACATTGGCAATGCTGGTGCCCAGCGAGGAGAGCAGCAGCGACAGCGATAGGCTGGCCAACGCCCAGCGGGCGGCGGCGGGAAGAGGAGCGGTGTAGGTTTGCATCTCTGAAGCGTAGGTTTTTCACGGCCATGGCGGAAGACGCAGCACTTGCACTGTATTCATGCGTTTGGCGCCATGTCACAGCCATTTGCGCTATCGTGGGACCATGTCCACCCCCGACTTCAACCTGCTGGTCACGCTGGATGTGCTGCTGCAAGAAGGCAGTGTGGCCGCCGCCGCCCGACGGCTGCGCCTGAGCCCCTCGGCCATGAGCCGGGCGCTGGCCCGCCTGCGCGAGACCACGGGCGACCCGCTGCTGGTGCGCGCCGGGCGCGGTCTGGTGCCCACGCCGCGCGCGCTGGAGCTGCGCGAGCGGGTTAGCCAACTGGTGCAGGACGCCGAGGCCGCACTACGCCCCACCGAGCACATCGACCTGCAGCAGCTGGTACGCACCTTCACCTTGCGCACCAGCGAAGGCTTTGTGGAGAACTTTGGCCCCGCCCTCATCGCCCGCGTGGCATCAGAAGCGCCCGGCGTGCGGCTGCGCTTTGTGCAAAAGCCCGACAAAGACAGCGGCCCCCTGCGCGACGGCGCGGTGGACCTGGAAACCGGCGTGGTGGAAAACAGCATGGGCCCCGAGCTGCGCGCCCAGGCCCTGTTCCGCGACCGCCACATTGGCGTCGTGCGCGACGGACATCCGCTCTGCGAAGGCGAGATCACGCCTGCGCGTTACGCCGCAGGGCAACATGTCAACGTCTCGCGCCGCGGGCTGGACAAGGGCCAGTTGGACGAGGCCTTGCAGGCGCTGGGGCTGGAGCGGCAGGTGCGCACCATCGTGGATGGTTTTTCCACCGCCGTGGCGCTGGCCCGCGCGTCAGACCTCATTGCCAGCGTGCCCGAACGCCACACCGGCGTACTGCGCGCCGGCATGCACAGCTTTGCGCTGCCCTTTGCCACGCCGGAATTGACGGTCTCTTTGCTCTGGCACCCGCGCCAACATGCCGACCCGGCGCACCGCTGGTTGCGCGGGTGTGTGCGGGAGGTGTGTGCGGAAAGCGCTTGACCCTCCCACTGTGGCAAGGTTCACAATTCCCGTATTTAATAGAAAACAGGAGTTGCCATGCACCAAACCTTCACCGTCACCGGCATGACCTGCGGTCACTGCGAGAAAGCCGTCACCCGCGCGATTCAAGACGCCGACCCGCAAGCCCAGGTCACCATCGACCGTAGCCAAAACAAGGTAGACGTGGAATCCACCCAGCCGCGCGAAGCCTTGGCCCACGCCATTGCCGAAGAAGGCTATGCCGTTGCAGCCTAAGCCCGCAGCGGTGTCCGGCGAGCCCGTGAACATTGGCGAAGCCGCGCGCCAGAGCGGTGTCTCGGCCAAGATGCTGCGGCACTACGAATCGCTGGGCCTGCTAGGCAAAGTGAACCGCACCGACAGCGGCTACCGCCTCTACAGCCCGGCCGATGTGCACACGCTGCGCTTCATCAAGCGCTGCCGCGACCTGGGCTTCTCCATGGCCGAGATTGCCGAGCTGGTCGACCTGTGGCAAAACCGCCGCCGCGCCAGCAGCAGCGTGAAGACCATTGCGCAAAAGCACATGGTGGAGCTGACCCAGCGCATCGAAGCCATGCAAAGCATGCAGCGCACACTGAGCGGCCTGGTGGACTGCTGCCATGGCGACGAGCGGCCCGACTGCCCCATCCTGGATGACCTGGCGGGCACGGTGCAAGCCGCTACGTAATTGATAGCTGCTTGCGCACAATCCACGGGGGCTGGAGGCCATTTTTACGCCACAATGCGCCCCATGGCCCTGAAACCGCGCATCCTGATTGTTGAAGACGAGTCCGGCATCGCCGACACCCTGCAGTACGTACTGTCCACCGATGGCTTCGCGCCCGTGTGGGCCAGCACCGCGGAGGATGCGATTCGCCTGTTCAGCGCCGAGCTGCCCGCGCTGGCCGTGCTGGACGTGGGTCTACCCGACCTGAACGGGTTCGAGCTCTTCCGCCGCCTGCAGGCCCTGCCCGGCGGCAACCAGGTGCCCATGCTGTTTTTGACCGCGCGCAGCGACGAGATCGACCGCGTGGTCGGCCTGGAGCTGGGCGCCGACGACTACATCGCCAAACCCTTTTCGCCGCGCGAGCTGGTGGCGCGTGTGCGCACCATCCTGCGCCGCAGCGCCCGGCCCGTGACCACTGCGGCACCCACTGTGGCAGCACCAACAACCGCCCCCGCCATCTGGGCGCTGGACGAAGAGCGCCACCAGATCCGCTTCTACGGCAAGGCGCTGGAGCTGTCGCGCTACGAATACGGCGTGCTGCGCCTGCTGGTGCAAAAACCCGGTCGCGTGTTCACACGCGACGAACTGCTGCTGCAGGTCTGGGGTGGGGACAACGACAGCTTTGACCGCACGGTGGACGCCCACATCAAAACCCTGCGCGCCAAACTCAAACTTGTGGCCCCCGGCCACGACCCCATCCGCACCCTGCGCGGCAGCGGCTACGCGCTGAGCGAAGAACTGCCGGCCACGCCTTGAGCAAACGCAGTCGCATCTTCTTCGGGCTGCTGCTGATCTACGCGATCGGCATGGCCACCGTGCTCTACCGCGTGGTCAGCGACCTGGACCCGCGCTACCGCGAATCCGCTGAAGAGTCGCTGGTGGAAACCTCGCAACTGTTGGCCACCCTCATCGAGCAAGACGTGCGCGACGGCGCGATCGACACCGCGCGGCTGGACGGCCTGTTCAAGGCCGCTTATGCGCGCGAGTTCAGTGCCCAGATCTTCAGCGTCAACAAGACCAAGGTGGAGCTGCGCGCCTACGTCACCGACCGCAACGGCACCGTGGTGTTTGACTCCACGGGCCAGTCCCAGGGCAAAGACTTCTCGCAGTGGCGCGACGTGCAGCTCACCCTCAAGGGCGAATACGGCGCGCGCACCACGCTGGACATTCCGGGCGACCCCAACTCCGCCGTCATGTACATGGCCGCCCCCGTGCGCTGGACCAGCAATGCGCAGGGCGCAGGCAGCGGCGAAATCATTGGCGCCGTCACCGTGGGCAAGCCGGTGCAAACCTTTGGCCAGTTTGTGGCCGCCGCACGCAGCCGCACGCTCTACGCAGGGCTCATCTCCGTGCTGGCCGTGTTGGTGCTGGCGGTCATGGTGTCCATGTGGCTGGTGCGGCCGTTTGGGCTGATTGCCGATTACGCGCGCTACATCAAGGCGCAGCAGGGCTTCCACCCCGCCCGCCTGCTGCGCCGCGCCTGGGACCTGATGCGCGCCGCCTACGACGAGATGCGCGACGCGCTGGCCGGGCGCAATTACGTGGCCGACTATGTGCAAACGCTCACACACGAGGTGAAGAGCCCGCTGTCCGCCATCCGCGGCGCGGCCGAGCTGCTGCAAGAGCCCATGGAAGAAGCCCAGCGCCAGCGCTTCCTCACCAACATCCAGCGCGAAACCCAGCGCATCCAGGAGATGGTGGACCGCATGATGGAACTCACCGCGCTGGAAACCCGCCGTGTACTCGACAACGCCCAGCCCGTGGCCCTGCTGCCGCTGTTGGACGAACTGGCCCACGCCTCCCATGGCGTGGCCACCCAGCGCGGCTGCCGCATCACCGTGGCCGCCAGCGAAGACGTGACCGTAGAGGCCGACCCCTTCCTGCTGCGCCGCGCGGTCAGCAACCTGCTGGACAACGCACTGGACTTTTCACCGGAAGGCGGCGAGATTGAACTGGGCCTGCAAGTGCGAGGCCGCTGGGTAAGCATCACCGTGCGTGATCAAGGCCCCGGCATTCCCACCTATGCGCAAGACAAGGTTTTCGAGAAGTTCTATTCCCTGGCCCGCCCGCATTCCAAGAAGAAAAGCACGGGGCTGGGCTTGAGCTTTGTGAAAGAGATTGCGTCATTGCACCGGGGCAGGGTGGAGCTGGGCAATCGGCCTGAGGGGGAAGGTACGGGGGCGAGCGCTGTGCTGTGGTTGCCGCGCAGCCCAGATTGAATCCGTTACCAAAATTGAGCGCCAAGTGGTGTTGATATTTTCAGAACTCGTGGAGTCGTTTGATGAGCATCAAGACATTTACAGTGAGTGACATGCGTGAGCTACGAGTCATGCAACGGGTATTCAGAGAAGCAAAATTTTGTATTGAAAGCGACGACGACGAAATTTCATCTAGTCCAATCGTTGCAAAGCTGTTCACCCGTTTGATGGAAGCCCTAATAAATGCCGAAGTAGAAGTTGAAGGTGAAAGGGCCAGAGAGAGTTGGACGAAATGGCTTGATATGTCCAATATGTCACGAGACGAGTGGGTTGCAGCTTTGAGTCGGGCAAAGAAGGAAGTCCATTGGCCTAACTGGTCGGCCAAAGAGCGAATTGAATATTCCAAGATACTGTTTTCACCCTTTGTTCTTTCAGAGGAACGGCTTAGGGAATTCATCGCAAGTGTTGAACTAGGCTGATCCAATCGACTGGAACTATCGCGATACTTTGCCTTTCAAGTAAAACGAGTCGGATCAAACCCTTCACCCCGTTTTCACACAGACTTCACACAAGCCCCACACCGCTTCAAACTGACTTCTCCCCCCGGCGGGATGCTCTCCTCACCGTGCAATACCGCACGCCGAATGGAGAAGCCCCATGGCACTTGTTGCTACCCACCCGGCCCCCGATGCCGCCACTGAGCCTCCCGCGCACACCACTGGCTCACTGTCGCGCTGGCTCTGGCTGGCCACCACCACACTCTCTGCCGCCTGTTTTATAGCGCTGGCCATCAGCCCCCTGGCCCACGCGCAGGATCGCGACGCGGCGCCCCGCCAGAAGACCGAGAGCCCCTACTTCTTCGTCAAAAGCGACAACCCCGGCGTAGACCAGTTGCCGCTCAAGTCCACGCAGGTGAATGTGAAGGTCAGCGGCGTGATTGCCGACGTGACCGTGGTGCAGACCTACAAGAACGAGGGCCAGCGCGCCATCGAGGCCAAGTACGTGTTCCCTGGCTCCACGCGTGCAGCAGTGCACGGCATGAACGTGCGCCTGGCGGACCGGCTGATCACCGCCAAGATCCGCGAGAAGCAGCAGGCCAAGATCGAGTACGACGCCGCCAAGCAGGAAGGCAAGACCGCGGCGCTGTTGGAGCAGCACCTGCCCAATGTGTTCCAGATGAACGTGGCCAACATCATGCCCGGCGACGATGTGAAGGTGGAACTGCGCTACACCGAGCTGCTGTTGCCTACCGATGGCAACTACCAGTTCGTCTTCCCCACCGTGGTGGGCCCGCGCTACAACAGCCCGCAGAGTGGCCAGGCCAACGCCACCTGGGTGGCCCAGCCCATCCTGCCCCAGGGCCAGAACACACCCACCAGTGCCGCAGCCCCCGCGTTTGATATCCACGTGACGCTGAACACACCCATTGGTGTGAAGGAAGTGCGCTCCAGCTCGCACACCATCAGCAGCTACACCGAGCAGGGCGGCGCCACCGTGGTGGGGCTGAACCCCACGGCCGAACCGACCAACAACCGCGATTTCATCCTGAACTACCGCCTGGCCGGCGACAAGATCGAGACCGGCGTGATGCTCTACAAGGGCCAGGACGAGAACTTCTTCCTCGCCATGGTGGAGCCACCCAAGGCCCCGGCCGCCACCGCCATCACGCCGCGCGAGTACATCTTTGTGGTGGACATCTCGGGCTCCATGCACGGCTTTCCGCTGGACACAGCCAAGGTAGTGTTGCGCGAGCTGATTGGCGGCCTGCGCCCCAGCGACACCTTCAATGTGCTGCTGTTCTCGGGCAGCAACAACTTCCTGAGCCCACAGTCGGTGCCTGCCACCAAGGCGAACATTGACCAGGCCATCCGTACCATCGACAAGGAAGGCGGCGGTGGCAGCACCGAGCTGATCCCTGCACTCAAGCGCGTGTACGCCCAGCCCAAGAACGCCGATGTGTCGCGCACCGTGGTGGTGGTGACCGACGGCTACGTGACCGTGGAGCGCGAAGCCTTTGAGCTGGTGCGCAACAACCTCTCCAACGCCAACGTGTTTTCGTTCGGCATCGGCTCCAGCGTGAACCGCCACCTCATGGAAGGCCTGGCCCGCGCGGGCATGGGCGAACCCTTCATCATCACCAAACCCGCCGAGGCTGCCGAACAAGCTGCCCGCTTCCGCAAAATGATCGATTCCCCCGTGCTCACCAACGTGAAAGTGCGTTTTGAAGGCTTGGACGTGTACGACGTGGAACCCCGCCAGCTGCCCGACCTGCTGGCCCAGCGCCCGCTCATCGTGTTTGGCAAATGGAAGGGTGGTGCCAAGGGCTCGCTGATCGTGGACGGCAACTCCGCCAGCGGCCCGTTGCACTTCAGCATGCCCATTACCTCGGGCAACGCGACCGACACCGCCGCCCTGCGCCACCTGTGGGCCCGCCACCGCATTGCCGCGCTCAGTGACCAGGAAGCCCTGGAAGGCGGCAGCGCCGCGAAGGACGCCATCACCGACTTGGGCCTGAAGTACAGCCTGCTGACCCAGTACACCAGCTTCCTGGCCGTGGACCAAGTGGTGCGCAACAAGGCGCCTGCCGACAGCCCCAGCGTGAACCAACCTTCGCCGTTGCCGCAAGGTGTGGAGAACTCGGCCCTGGGCGCTGAAGTGCCCAGCACACCCGAGCCCGCCACCTGGGGTGCCATCCTGGTGACGCTGTCGGTGCTGGCCATGCTGGCGCACCGCCGCCGCCGCGCCGCCCTGCGCACCCACCACTACACGAGCTGAACATGAACCGCCTCTTGCACATGCCCCGCTTTGTGCGCTTTGGCATCGCGCTGGACACCGCGCCCGAGTGGCGCTGGCTGGCCCTGCTGGCCCTGGCGCTGTGGCCCACCTGGTGGTGGATGGGCCAACGCATGGTCGATGGCTCGGACGACCCGCTGGGGCTGCTGGCCTTGGCGGCCCTAGGCGGCCTGCTGTGGCAACACCGCACACACCTGCGGGCCGCGCCGCGCCTGGGTTTTCAGGTCACGTCATTGGCCGGTGCGGTGCTCACCACAGCCTTGCACCAGCAGCTGCCGGACCTGATGGTCGCGCTCATAGGCCTGCTGTCGGTGGCCGCAGGGCTCATCGCCTTTCTGCCTGCACGCGTGGCCACAGCACCGGTGCTGGGTCTGTCGGTGTTGTCGTTGCCGCTGCTGGCCTCGCTGCAGTTCTACGCGGGCTTTCCGCTGCGCGTGGTCACGGCCGAAGCCAGCCGCTGGTTGCTGTCCATGGCCCACACGGTGGAGCGCACAGGCAGCAGCCTGGTGGTGAATGGCCAACTCATCATCGTGGACGCGCCCTGCTCGGGCGTGCAGATGGCGTGGCTGGGCTACTTCACGGCCTGTGTGGTGGCCTTGGCAACCCGCAAACCCAACAAGACCTTTTTGCTGCGCCTGCCCATCGTGGGTGCGCTGGTGCTGCTGGGCAATGTGCTGCGCAACACCGTGCTGGTGGCTATTCAAGCATCGGGCACCCATCTGCCCGGCTGGGGCCATGACGCCGTGGGCCTGCTGGTGCTGGCCACTGTGTGCGGCGGCATCGCCTGGGCCATGGGCCGCACCGCCACCATGGAGCGCGCGACATCATGAGCCTCCTGGAAAACCGTTTCCTGAACCGCGTGCTGCACAAGACGCTGTGGGCCGCACTGCTGCCGCTGTGCGCGCTGTGGGACATAGGCCAAGCCGTGGCTGAACGCTCCACGCCGCACGACACAAACACGGCGACGCAGAGCATCGAACTGCCCACCGAATGGCAAGGCACCCCGCTGCGCCCCCTGGCCCTCAGCGAGGTGGAGCTGCGCTTTGCCAAACACTTCCCCGGCACCCTGGCGCGGATGACAGATGGCCGCCAGGTGCTGGTGCTGCGTACGGTGGACCGACCCACGCGCATGCTGCACCCCGCCACCGACTGCTACCGCGGCCTGGGCTACCGCATCCGCAACGAGCTGCTGGAAGAGCAAGCCGACAAGACCCGCTGGCGCTGCTTCGTGGCAGACCGCGGTGGCCGCGCCGTGCGCGTGTGCGAGCGCATTGAAGACGCGCAGGGCCGGGGCTTTACCGATGCCTCCGCCTGGTACTGGGCGTCTGCCGCGGGCCAGTCCACGGGGCCATGGAAAGCCATCACCGTGGCCACCCCGCTCTAAATCTGTTCAAGCCTTTTGTGTTCTTGCAAGGATGATGTTGTGCGCAAACTGCTGTGGGCTACGGCCCGGGTTTTGGTTATTGCTGCGGTGCTGGCCATGCTGGGCCTGAGCGCCCTGCTGTTCACGGCGCGCGCCATCGTGCGCCCGGCGCCGGGGGACTGGGCCACCACGCTGCGCGTGGGCCCGCTGACCATGGACGTGGGCGTCGCCGCACTCGTACAGTGGGGCAGCACACCGTGGATTGCCAAGCAGCTGCACGGCCGCACCCTGCCCACACGCCTGGGCGAGGTGCACCTGGCGTGGGACGAGGCCACCCAGCAACTCAGCCTGCACTGCCAGCCCTGTACGCTGCGCAGCAGCAGCTGGGGCGGCGAACCATTGCGCCTGCAAGACGTGCGCATGACCGTGCGCCGCAACGCCACCGAGCTGCGCGGCACCCTGCAGAGCGGCGCTGTCACAGCCACCTGGCATGGCGCGTTGCGCCCCGCCGGCATCACGCTGCACATCGATGTGCCCAGCACTCCCGTGGCCGACGGCTACGCACTGTTCGCCAATGCCATCCCCGAGGTCGCCACCGCGCAAATCGACGGCACGTTCTCCCTCAAGGCCACACTGGAGTTACCCGGCAAGGCGCTGACAGTGCAGCCGCGCTTGGACGGCATGGCCGTGCAAGGCCTGGGCACCGAAGCCTGGGCGCAGGCGCAGAGCCAATGCAGCCAGGGCCTGCCCGTGGCCATGGCGAAAGCCACGCTGCGCGCCGACAGCCTGCTGGCCCGCGCTGTGCTGGCCGCCGAAGACCAGCGCTTTTATGAACACCCCGGCTACGACCTGGTGGAGATGAACAAGGCCCTGCGCAGCAACCAGGCCGAAGACGCCACCCTGCGCGGCGCCAGCACCCTGTCGCAGCAAGTGGCCAAGCTGCTGGTCACGGGCGGCGAGCGTTCCCCCGTGCGCAAGCTGCGCGAACTGCTTTACGCGGTGGAGATGGAGCAGACCCTGGGCAAGGCCCGCATCCTGCGCCTGTACCTGGACCACGCGCCCTGGGGCGCCACCGTGTGCGGTGCGCAGGCCGCAGCCCACACCTACTTTGGCAAACGCGCCGACCAGCTCACCACCGCCCAGGCCGTCTGGCTGGCCGCCATGCTGCACAACCCCGCCCTGGAAGCCCAGCGCTGGAAGGCCCGCGGCAGCATCAACCTGGAACGCGCGCAGTGGGTGGCCGCCGGTTTGCGGCCCCTGCGCCGGGCAGAACGCACCCTGCTGTTGGCCGATCTGGCAGACATGGGGCCGTCAGAACGCGCCTTCGGTCGCCCCGCATCACTATCAAAACAATAGCTGCTTGCGCATACTGCATAAGCGCTAGGACCCAATATCGTGCATAACTTTGCACATCCCATGGCTCAGCCCTTACTTCACCCCGAGCCATAGGCTCCGGCTTTAACCCCTTTGTCGCTTTCGAAATTCTGCCGGGGTACAGCCGACTTCACGCTTGAAGAACTTGCTGAAGTTGGTGGGCTCGTCGAAACCTAGTTTCTCGGCGATCGTGGCGACGGGCATGTCCAAATGCACGAGCAGGCGCTTCGCCTCCAGATTGATACGCGCTGCGATGAAGGCTTTGGCTGTTGTGCCCGCTGCCGCGGCCACTGCACGCGCCAGGCTCTTTTCGGTGTAGCCGAGTTGGCTGGCGTAGTCGGCCACCTGGTGCCATTGCGCGAAACGCTTGTCCACCAGTTGCTGAAACCGCTGGAAACGTTGCGATGCAGGGGATACCAGAGGCTCCTGCGTTTGACGTCTGCCTTGCAAAATGCTCAAGCGCGTCAAGAGCGTATGAAGCTGGTGGCGCAGCAGTCTATGCACGTCCTCCTGCGGCGCACCCACCAGCGCATCCATCAGTGTGTCTTCGCGCATTTGCTGAAACAAATCCGTTGCCTTGCGCAGCTCTGGGTCACTCAGGACCATGTGTTCAGGCAGCCTCTCCACATCAAGCGCGAGCTTGAGATCGTGCGAGGTCGTTGAAACCGGCAAGACGAATTCCGGGCGGAACAGCAGGTTCCAGCCGTCCCAGTCTTCATCCGGCCCGTAGTTGTGGGCCTGGCCCGCCCGCACCACCAGCAGCGACCCCGGTGCACAAGCGATCGACTTGAAGTCCACCACCTGGGTGCAGGTGCCCTGCGTGACGCACACCACCGTGTGGAACTCGTACCGACGGGTTTGGCGCAATTCTTCCTTGGCCCGAAGCCTCAGGTCGGCCACCGAAAAAACTTCCAGGTCGAGCTGGTAAGGCGCTTGCGGTTGATAACCCAGGCGCGGAATCTCCATCGTCACGTTGATCCCTCCTAGTGCTGGTCGTGTCGCTTTGCTAGTTATGCACGAGATTTAGCCAATATGTCCGATATGTATCATCATTAGGCCCCGATATACCGTGTAAACGGTGCTTGATTGTCCAACAATAACCACATCCAAATCAACACAGGAACGCACCATGAACACCATCGACATCGCCAAGACCTACATCAAGGCCGTACAAACTAACGACCAAGCCACCCTGGGCAGCCTCATTTCGCCCGACGTGATCTGGCACCAGCCAGGCAAGAACCGGTTTTCCGGCACCCATCGGGGCATGGCGTCTGTCGGCCCGATGCTGGGCGCGATGATGGAAGTGTCCAAAGACACGTTCGCCATCACCCGCGCCGATCACTACATGGCCAACGGCGACTGGGTCGCCATCACCATCGAATTTGCGGGCGAGGCCAATGGCCTCACGATGAAGCAAGCGGGGGTGGATCTGATCCGCATCGA
The DNA here is from genome assembly GCF_056521365.1 of Rhodoferax sp. XS2R6. Taxonomy (NCBI): domain Bacteria; kingdom Pseudomonadati; phylum Pseudomonadota; class Betaproteobacteria; order Burkholderiales; family Comamonadaceae; genus Rhodoferax; species Rhodoferax sp. XS2R6. Next base: position 121,282 of record NZ_JBWMAY010000007.1, read on the forward strand.
CGGCGGCAAGATCGTCGAAGTCAAGCTGTTCTCCAGCGACCAAGCGCAAGAGGATGCCTTCTGGGGCCAGTGATCCGCGCGGTGCCCGCCCCCTAAGCCATCTGCGGGTTCAGCACCTACAAGATGCGGAACTAAGGGAGCAGGGCGGCCACGCCCTCCCGCACCAGCGCCACCAACTCTGGGTCCATGTAGCGATAGTCGTCCGGAATATCCAACACATGCAGAGGCTTGCCCTGCAACAGCTCCCGAAAGCTGGCCTTGAGCTGGGCGGCGTGTTTGTCCTCCATTACGCACACCGCATCCGCCCACAGGATATCGGCCTCGGACACCGGATGGCGGGCGTTGCGGCTGGTGCCGCCAGAGCGCACCGACAGGCCGGGGTGCTTGCGCCAGACCTGTTCGGCGGTGGGGCTGCGCCACTGGTTGCGGCTGCAGACAAAAAGTAGGTTCATGGGGGCTATGGCTCGGAGTTAGGGACATTTTAGGCCTCTAGACCCCGTCGAATAAGCGCGAGCAGCTATCAAAGTAGGAGCGGCGTGCACCGGGAATGGCGCCGCACTGCACCAAATCAAGCACTGGCACCGCCCCCGGATATTGCTGCAACGCACAAACCCGGTGCATTTTGTACACAATGCTGCAAAAACATTGTGTACAAAGCTGGCACAGGCTTTGCGTAAGTGTGGACATGAACGCCACCACCACACTGCAGGCCGCGGCCATCGAGGTCGTAGGACTGAGCAAACGCTACGCCCAGGGCAAGCCTGCCGTGGACAACATCAACCTGCGCATTGCCAGCGGCAGCTACTGCTGCCTGTTGGGGCCCTCGGGCTGCGGCAAGAGCACCACGCTGCGCATGATTGCCGGGCACGAGTCAGCCAGCAGCGGCGACATCCTGCTGGAGAACCGCAACATCACCGACCTGCCCGCCGCCGAGCGTGGCACGGCCATGATGTTCCAGAGCTTTGCGCTGTTCCCGCATCTGAGCGCGCTGGACAACGTGGCCTTCAGCCTCAAGATGAAGGGGGTGGACAAGCTGGAGCGCCAGGCCAAAGCGCAAGACCTGCTGCAGCGCGTGGCCATGGGCCACCTGGCGGACCGCAAGCCGGCTGAACTATCCGGCGGCCAGCAACAGCGCGTGGCCCTGGCCCGCGCTCTGATCACCCAGCCGCGTGTGCTGCTGCTGGACGAACCGCTATCTGCGCTGGACCCCTTCCTGCGCATCCAGATGCGCGCCGAGCTGCGCCGCTGGCAAAAGGAGCTGGGCCTGACCTTCATCCACGTCACCCACAGCCAGGAAGAAGCCATGGCCCTGGCCGACACCATGGTGGTGATGAACCACGGGGTGATTGAGCAGGTGGGCAGCCCACACGAAATTTACAACCACCCCAGCAGCGAGTTTGTGGCACGTTTTATGGGCGGGCACAACGTGCTGGAAACCCCGGGCGGCAAGATTGGGGTGCGTACCGACCACATGCAGGTGAGCCCGGCCACCAGCGCCAACACCGATGCGCCGCACACCAAGCGCGCCGTGATCACCGACGTGGAGTACCAGGGCACCTATGTGCTGTTGGGCCTGCAAAGCGCGGGCGCCACCTACACCGCGCACACCACGGCCGAGCTGTCGGTGATGGTGTCGGAAGCCACCTTTGCCCAGCGCCCCTACGGCGTGGGCGAAACCGTGCAGCTGAGTTGGGCGCCCGCTTCCGCCCACCCTTTGCCGCTCTGAGGCCACACGCCTCGGTGCCCCGCGTTCCCCTGTCTTCGCAAGAAGTTTTTAACCCCCTCCCGACCTTCCTCAAGGAGTTTTCCCATGGCTGATGATCTGAAAGACACCCTCTCCACCGCCGCCCCCGTGCAGCGCCGTAGCCTGCTCAAGGGCACCGCCGGTATCCTGGCCGCGGGCATCTTCCCGGCGGTGCATTCGGCCGACCCCATCGTGCTGCGTTACCTGGGCACTGCGGTAAACCAGGACAAGGCCATCGGTGAAAAGTTCGAAAAAGACACCGGCATCAAGATCCAGTACGTGGCCGTGACCACCGACGACGTGACCAAACGCGCCGTCACTGCGCCCAACAGCTTCGATCTGATCGACACCGAATATTTTTCGCTCAAAAAGATCGTGCCCACCGGCAACCTGAAGGGCATTGACGTCAAGCGCATCAAAAACGCGGACAAGATCACCAGCCTGTTCACCACCGGCATGGTGGCCGGCAAGGCCGTGGGCGACCAGGGCACTGCACCCAAGAAGGTGATCTACCTCGAAGGCGAAAAGAGCAAGGTCTTCGCCAAGAGCCCCACGCAGTACATGAGCCTGATCCCCACCGTGTACAACGCCGACACGCTGGGCATCCGCCCCGACCTGATCAAACGCCCCATCTCGTCGTGGGCCGAACTGCTGAACCCCGAATTCAAGGGCAAGGCCGCCATCCTGAACATTCCTTCCATCGGCATCATGGACGCTGCCATGGTGGTCGAAGCCATGGGCATCTACAAGTACCCCGACAAGGGCAACATGACCAAGAAGGAAATTGATCTGACGATCAAGACCCTGATTGAAGCCAAGAAACAAGGCCAGTTCCGCAGCCTGTGGAAAGACTTCAACGAATCCGTCAACCTGATGGCCTCGGGTGAAGTGGTGATCCAGTCGATGTGGTCGCCTGCCGTGACGGCCGTGCGCACCAAGGGCATTGCCTGCAACTTCCAGCCGCTCAAAGAAGGTTATCGCGCCTGGGCTGCCGGTTTCGGTATTCCCGCTACGTTGTCCGGCAAAAAACTGGACGGTGCTTATGAGTTCATCAACTGGTTCCTGGACGGCTGGGCCGGTGCTTACCTGAACCGCCAGGGTTACTACAGCGCCGTGCTGGACACCGCCAAGAGCAAGATGGAAGCCTACGAGTGGGCCTACTGGATGGAAGGCAAACCCGCTACGCAAGACATCAAGAGCCCCACTGGCGACGTGTTGGCCAAGGCCGGCCAGGTCCGCGACGGCGGCAGCTACGAAGCGCGCATGGGCGGCATTGCCTGCTGGAACGCGGTCATGGACGAAAACAACTACATGGTCCAGAAATGGAATGAATTTGTAGCGGCGTAGCCGCACCCCCTTCCAGGCGCACTGCGTGTCGCCTGTTCCCCCCTTGAAAGGGGGCAAAACCTGCGGTCTGGCAAAGCCAGTCCCGCGGTGTTCCTGGATTGGGCTTTGCTACGCGCGCCTTGGGCGGACCCTAACTACCTTGGTTTACGAATAGGCATTTATGAGCGCACCTTCAACACCCTCACTTCCGGCGGCATCTGCCCCGGGTCGCACCCTCGCGGCCTGGTGGCAGGCCTTGCCGCTCACCACGGTGTTTGCGCTCTTCTTTTTGGTCCCGCTCGCCCTCATCGTGATGGTGAGTTTTTGGGACTTTAACGAATACGAGTTGTTGCCCGGTTTTACCTTCAAGAACTACATCGCCATTTTTGAAGGCTGCAGCAACACCAGCGACTGGTGTGTCACTTTCAAAACCTATTTCTCCACCTTCAAGTTCAGCTTCCTGGTGTGGCTGATCACCCTGGTGGTGGGGTTTGCGGTGTCGTACTTCCTGGCCTTCCATGTGCGCTCCAGCGGGGTGCAAACGCTGCTGTTTGTGTTGTGCACCATCCCGTTCTGGACCAGCAATGTGATCCGCATGATTGCCTGGGTACCGCTCTTGGGCCGCAACGGCCTGGTGAACCAGACGCTGATGGGCATGGGCACCATCGAGCAACCGATTGAGTGGCTGCTGTTCTCTGATTTTTCGGTGGTGCTGGCCTTTGTGCACCTCTACACCATGTTCATGATCGTGCCCATTTTCAACAGCATGATGCGCATTGACCGCAGCCTGATCGAGGCCGCCAGCGACAGCGGCGCCACCGCTTGGCAAACGCTGTGGAATGTGATCGTGCCCCTGTGCCGCACGGGCATCATCATTGGCTCCATCTTTGTGATCACCATCGTGATGGGGGATTTCGTGACCATTGGTGTGATGGGCGGCCAACAAATCGCCTCCATCGGCAAAATCATCCAGGTGCAGACCAACTACCTGCAGTTCCCGCTGGCTGCGGCCAATGCGGTGATCCTGCTCGCCATCGTGCTCATGATCATCTGGGCCTTAACCCGCATGGTTGATATTCGCAAGGAACTGTGACCATGCAAGAACAACGCTCCCCCGCCTTCTGGTTGTTGGCCGCCTTCTTCGCCCTGTTCGTGCTGTTCATGTATGGGCCCATGCTGGTCATCGTGGTGCTGAGTTTTCAGGGGCCGGAGGGCGGACTGACTTTTCCCATGCGGGGTGTGTCGCTGCACTGGTTTTACAAGCTGGCCGAGGGCCTGGGCGTGGTGGACATTGGTGCCGCGCTTAAACGTTCGCTGGGCCTGGGCCTGGCTGTGATGGCCTTGACGGTGGTGCTGTCGGTGCTGGCGGGTCTGGCGTTTCGCAAAAAACTGGCGGGGGGCAACGCCCTGTTTTTTATCGTCGTGGCCAGTCTCATCATGCCGTCCATCATCGTGTCGCTGGGCATTGGCTTGGAGTTCCGTTTGCTGGACACAGGTATCAAGGCCGCGCTGGAAGCCCTGGGCATGCAGACCACGCTGGAGGCTTATGGCACCTCGCTGGGCCTGTTCACCTCGGCCCTGGGCGCGCACCTGACCTGGACGCTGCCTTTTGGCCTGCTCATCATGTTTGCCATCTTCAACCGCTTTAACCCCGCGTATGAAGAGGCTGCGCGCGACCTGGGTGCCACACCGTGGCAGGCCTTCAGCCAGGTGGTGCTGCCCCTGATTGCGCCGTCCGTCGTCGGTATTGGCATGTTTGGTTTTACCTTGAGCTGGGACGAGATTGCCCGCACCTCGCAGGCCATTGGGGATGTGAACACCCTGCCGCTGGAGCTGCAAGGGCTCACCACCACGGTCACCACGCCGTCTATCTATGCCCTGGGCACCGTGACCATGGTGGTATCGTTTCTGGTGATGGGACTGGCGGTAGGCCTGTCCTCCCTGCTGGCCCGGCGCCAGCGCGCAAAGCACACCCCATGAGCGAATTTGTTGCCCTGACCGAAAACGAGATTTACGAGCGCATGGTGGCCACCATCCTGGACCACCGCCTGCCGCCCGGCACCAAGCTGATTGAAGAAAAACTGGCCAGTGCCTTTGGCGTGTCACGCACCCGCATCCGGCCCGTGCTGGTGCGCCTGGCCAACGAACAAATCGTCACGCTGATCCCCAACCGCGGCGCCATGGTGGCCCAGCCCACCGAGAAAGAAGCGCGTGAGGTGTTTGAAGTGCGCCGCATGATCGAGCCCACCCTCATCGAATGTTTCATCGCCAGCGCCACGGCCGACGACATTGCCGTGCTGACGCAGTGCATCAACGACGAAGAAGCGGCCCGTGCCAGCGGCGACATGCGCCGCGCCATCCGCCTCTCGGGGGACTTTCACCTGCATATTGCCAATGCCTCGGACCACCAGACGCTGGGCCGCATCTTGCGCGAGCTGGTGTCGCGCACCTCGCTGATTTTGATGACCTACAGCGACAACCATTTGCAGGCGCGCGCCGAAGCCACCTCGTGTGGTTGCCAGGAACACCGTGCGCTGCTGGATGCGATCCGCCTGCGTGACGCGCGCGAGGCGGCCCGCCTGATGCGGGAGCATCTGGCACAGCTTGAAGCCCAACTCCGCTTCACCGCCACAGAAGAGGCGGCGCCGGATCTGGCGTCGCTGTTCGGCAACCCCAGCCCCCCCCATTGATGCGGCCTATGCGCCACCTGTTGGTCATCAACCCCAACACCTCGGTGCATGTGAGTGCGCTGCTGCAGTCCCACGCGCAGGCCACGGCCGGCCCACAGGTAATGGTGCGCACCGTTACCGCACGGTTTGGTGCGCCCTACATTGCCTGTGAGGCCAGTTATGCCGTGGCGGCCCATGCGCTGCTGGACCGCTGGGCCAGTGCGCTGCAAGACGACCAGCCCGCCCCCGACGCTGTGTTGATTGGCTGTTTTGGTGACCCTGGTCTGCTTGCCTTGCGCCAGGGCAGTCAGGCTCCAGTGACGGGTTTGGCCGAGGCGTCGTTCCACGAGGCCGCGCAGCACGGCCCCTTTGCCATCGTGACTGGTGGCGAGCGCTGGAAACCCATGCTGGAGCGCTTGGCCTACACCCTGGGCCATGCACCGGCGTTGGCCGGCATCCACACCGTGGTGCCCAGCGGTGCCGAGCTGGCCAGCAACCCCGAAGCCGCCATTGGCCTGCTGGCCCAGGCCTGCCGCGAAGCGGCCGAGCGCTGGCAGGTGGGCGCTGTGGTGCTGGGCGGTGCCGGGCTGGCCGGCATGGCGGCAGCTGTCCAGTCGCATGTGGCCGTACCCGTGATTGACAGTGTGCAGGCCGGTACCCGCCAGGCACTGGCACAACCCTCCACGGGCTTATCCCACAACGGCTTTGCCATCGCCTGGGAAGGGGTGGGCGAAGCCCTGGCGGCCCTGGGGGAACGTAAGCAGTTGCTGCAGGTGTAAAGCCTTGTAAGAGGGGTCATCCCCGGGCTTGGGCTGGCGTTGTGGGTGCATAAACCGCCACGTTTGGCGGTAGGGGCTACGGCCCCTTTCATCGCATGACTATCTACACCGTTTCTGCAAAAACCTTGCGCACTTCACTGGCCACGCTGGGTCTGTTGGCCCTGGTGCACACTGCCCACGCGGACGACTGGACACCGCTGTTGGGCGGGGGTGCCGGTGCGGCAGCCGGCGCGGCCATTGGCCAAAGCATGGGTGGCAAACAGGGTGCGGTGGTGGGGGGTGCTCTGGGTGGCGCTGCAGGTGCGGCCGTCAGTACCCGTGGCTCGGGCCAGACCGGTGCCGTGATTGGCAGCGCCGTGGGCGGTGCCGCCGGTGCGGCCGTGGGCCAGTCGGTGGGTGGGCGAACCGGCGCCGTGGTGGGCGCCGGTGTAGGCGGTGCTGCGGGTGCTGGCGTAGGCCGCAGTGTGAGCCAGCAGCATGCGCAGTCACGGGCCTATGGACCTAACCCTTATTACCAACGCGCGGGTTACCGCGGCGATGAACACCGCCATGGTTTCAAACCCCACAAGGGCAAAGGCCACGGCCACCACCACGGTCGCGGCCGTGGCCATGACCGCCATGACGACTGAGTGAGCCCGGTTTAACTGCGCAAAGTCTGGCCAAAAAAGGCCAGCGTGCGGTCCCAAGCCAGTTTGGCGGCAGGGGCATCAAACCGTGGCGTGGTGTCGTTGTTGAAGCCGTGCTGGGTGCCCGGGTACTGGTGGGCCGTGTAACGGGCCCCGGCAGCCTTGAGGGCGGCTTCATAGGCCGGCCAAGCCGCGTTGATGCGTTCGTCCACCGCCGCAAAGTGAATGAGCAGCGGGGCCTTGACCTTGGCGGCCTCCTCAGGCGTCGGATGGTTGCCATAAAAAGGCACGGCCGCCGCCAAATTGGGCAGGCGCACCGAGAGCGTGTGTGCCATACCACCGCCGTAACAAAACCCCACCGTACCGAGTTTGCCGTTGCCCTGCGGCAGGGTTTGCAGCCATCCCGCCGCGGCCACAAAGTCTTCGCGGGTTTTGGTCTGGTCCAGTTGGGCAAACAGGGTGCGTGCCTTGTCTTCGTCGCCGGGGTAACCCCCCAGCGGTGTCAGGGCGTCGGGCGCCAGTACCAAATACCCTTCCAGCGCCAGCCGGCGGGCAATGTCCTCGATGTGGGGGTTGAGGCCCCGGTTTTCGTGCACCACCAGAATGCAGGGCAGCTTGCCATCCGCCTTGGCGGGCTGGGCCAGGTAGCCTTTGATGCTGCCGTAACCGGCGGGCGAGGGAATATCGACCATGCGGGTGCTGATGCGTGCATCGTCTTTGGGCACCACCTGGCCCATGGCAAAGTTGGGGCTCAGAGCCGCCAGCAGGCCCACAGCCGTGGCGCCACCCACGGCAAACTTCTGGGCCTTTTCCAGAAAACCACGCCGGTCCACCAAACCGTGCACATAGGCATCAAACAGGATCAGCAGTTCTTGGTCGAAGTCTTGTGCGGTCTTGCGTTGCATGGAGGCCTCCAAAAAGAAGGCAGCTTAGCCCGTTGTGCTTCCGTTTGTATTAACAGGGCTGGATGCAGGGTTTTCGCCCAGGGCCACTTCACCACCCAGGGCCTCCAGCAGATCCGGAATCAGCTGCACCAGCTCACCCGTGGCAATCGCCACATCGGCATCAAAGTTGTCGTCCTTGCCGTCGCCCGCTGCCTTGGCCGCTTCTTCAAACACAGTGTCCAGAAACGCAATTTTCTTGATCTGCAAGGCCTCTGTCAGCACAAAAGACACACGTTCGTTCCAGGTCATGGCCAAGCGGGTGGGCATTTTGCCCAGGGCGATGTGTTGCGCGACTTCGTCGGTGTCCAGCGCATGGCGGGTGTAACGCACCACGGCTTTGGACTCGTCGGCGGCCTTGAGTTCACATTCGCGGTCGACACTAAAGTCGGGTGGTGCCTCTTGCGTGCCCAGCCAGCTCGCCATGGCCGCCGCGGGAGACACCTGGGTGTTGATGAGCTGCACAGCCAGGCCGTCCACGGCCTTGATCAGCGCGGTCATCACCTCGTCAGCCTTGGCCTGGCTGCCGGCATCGAGCACCAGGCGCCCGGCCTTGGGGTCGATCCACACCAGCACGCTGGACTGTTTGGTAAAGGCCATGGGCAACAGGGCCAGGCGCGCATCGTCGCGGATTTCGCGGGCCTCTTTTTTACCGGGTTTGCGCCCGGTCGTCGCCTCGATCTGCTGCAGCTGTTCCTGCACCTTGCGTTTGACCACCGAGCCCGGCACGGTTTTCACCTCAATCATGAGTTTAAGCAGCCACTGGCCGCCAATGATCTCCACCAGCGGGCCATGGGCCTGACCACGCGGCTCGGTCCAACCCACCGACTTCTCCTGGCTCGCGCCACATTCGACAAACCGTGCGCCGTCCAGCGCGTCTTCCAATTGCGCTTGCGTGGTCGACCAGGCCGACACCAAGCGGTACACCATCATGTTTTTGAACACGTTTACCCTTTTCTTGCAGAACCGGGCATTGTGATGCAACTTTACAAACCCTTATCCCAACGCAATCGCCAGCGTTACATGCGCGCAGCACACTAACTCTCAACCTGATGGCGATATCCGCTACGGGTTCAAGACCTAAGGAGCTCCCAATGAAGACCCATTTCAAAACCCTGATCATTGCCACCTTGCTGGCTGGCGTCGGCGTTTCTGCATTTGCCTACAAAGACAAAGACGGTGGACACATGATGGATGGCGGACCGCGCATGGAACGCAGCCACCGCATGGACCCAGCCAAGATGGAAGAGATGCACGCCAAACGCAGTGCCGACCTGAAAGCCAAGCTGAAGATCACCGCGGCCCAGGAAGGCGCCTGGACCACCTTTACCGCAGCCATGAAACCACCCGCCCGTGATGCGCAGCAACGGCCTGACCGCGCCGAACTGGAGAAGCTGAGCACACCAGAACGCCTGGACAAGATGCGTGCACTGCGCACCCAGCACATGACGGACATGAACACGGCCATGGAAAAGCGCGACCAAGCCACCAAGGCGCTGTACGCGACCTTGTCCGCCGATCAGAAAAAGCTGTTTGATGCCCAGCACGCTGGCAAACACGGCAGCCGTGGCGGCCGCGGCAAGTAAGCTCAGGCGAGCAACTGGGCCAGTTCGCCACTGGCGATCAGGGCCTGCACGTCACTGGCACCGCCGACCAGCGTGCCTTTGACAAACACCATGGGGAATGTGGGCCAGCCGGTCCACATTTTCAGGGCGTTGCGACGGCGCCACTGGTTCAGGTAACTGCCGTACTCCAGGTAGGTGTAGGGCACCCGCACCGCGTCCAACGCGGCGCGCGCCTTTTTGGGCATGGGGTTCAGCCCCATGCCCACCACCACCACGGCATCACGTGCCACGGCGGCCTGCACTTCCTGCACGATGTCCTGCTGGTGGCCCGCAATGCGCGCACGCACAGCGGGATGAATCTGGGTTTCTTCCAGGATGGGGCGGGGCATGGCAGTCTCCAAAGGGTAAGGCGCACGGATTATGCAGGCCAGGGCTGGCTTGATGGAAATCAATGTCCGGGTCGCATGCGGGGCCTACACTGCTAGGCATGGCCACTATGCCCACACCCCCATTCACCCCTCCTGTGGTCCGCAGCATTGACATGATGCGCCCCATGGCCTGGCTGGTCTTGGCGTGGCGCGACATGGTGCGCGCGGGCTGGGCCAGTGTGGCCCATGGGCTTGTGCTGGCGATGTTGGGCGCCGCCATCGTGGCCGTGGCCTACCAGCATTTCTGGCTATTGGCCGGGGCGCTCTCCGGGTTTTTGGTGGTAGCCCCGGTGCTGGCAACCAGCCTCTACGCACTGAGCCGCGCGCTGGAGCGCAAAGAAACGGCCGACTGGAGCGTGGTCTTCAAGACCTGGCTGAACTGGCAACACAGCCATTTCAACAAATGGGGCAACGACTACTGGTGCATGGTGCAGTTTGGCGCCTTGCTGGCCTTGGCAGCCACAGGCTGGGTGGTGACATCGGCCGCGCTGATTACCCTGCTGGCACCGGTACCCATCCACACCCCGCTGGACTTTGTGCACCATGTGGTGCTGGCGCAAGACAGCTGGTTGTTTGAGTTGTGGCTGGCCCTGGGCGGCGTTTTGGCGGCGCCCTTGTTTGCCTCCAGCGTAGTGTCCATGCCCTTGTTGCTGGACCGCCGCATTTCCTTGCTGCAGGCGGTATTGACCAGCTGGCGCACGGTGCTGGCTAACCCGGTGCCCATGGCGTTTTGGGCCGCGCTGATCATGGGTTTTACGCTGCTGGGCTTGGGCTCGCTGCTGCTGGGGCTGATTCCCGTGATTCCCATGCTGGGCCATGCGAGTTGGCACGCCTACCGGGACCTGGTGGATGCTTCGGCCCTGCCAGCCCGTGAAGCGTATTCCGAACCGTATGCACCGCGGGACAAACGCTGATGTTCGGGTTTTCGGAAGAACAGATTGCCGGCTTTGGCCTGAGCTTTGGCGTGGGCGGCTTCATGCTCTACATGCTGTTCATCATCGGGCAGCTGGCCTGGGAATCCAAGGCCGGAAAGTTCGGCACCTTTGTGCTGTTTTTGGGCCTTGCCTTTGGCATGGTGGGTTTTGCCGCCAAATTTGTGATTCAGTGGCTGCTGACGCCCTGAGCCCTATCAGCCAGGGCCTCAGGCGCCCAGCACCCGATTTTTACCAGCGCGTTTGGCCAGGTACATGGCCTGGTCGGCACGTTTGATGGCGTCTGCCGCATCTTCATCAGCAATCAGCTGCGCCACACCGGCACTGAAGGTGATGAGTACTTTTTCTGTCCCTGCCAGGAAGAACTTTTTGGTTAATTCGCGCTGCAAGCGGGTCATCGCATCAATCCCTTTGTCCAAGGGTGTATCGGGCAACAAGATGACAAACTCTTCACCGCCATAGCGGGCCAGTGTGTCCTGAGGACGCATACATTCACGCGCCACCTTGGCCAGGTGGGTGAGCGCAATGTCGCCCGTGGCGTGGCCCATGGTGTCGTTGAGTTTTTTGAAGTTGTCGATGTCGAGCAAGGCTACGCTCAGAGGCGCGTCTTTGCGCCGCACATTCGACACTTCGCGGTTCAGCGCTTCGTCCAGGCCCTTGCGATTCAGGGCACCTGTTAACGGATCGTGGCGCGCCTGAGAACTCACCCGGTCCAGTTCCAGGTGCAGTTTGGCCAACTGGGCATCGGTTTCCGTGGCACGCACACGCATGTTTTGCAACTGTTCGCGCGAGACCTGGCTCTCCTGCGCCATCGAACGGGTGGTGCTCACCACATCTTTGAGCACCGGGGCAATCTCGGCAATCGACTTGGCCTGTTCAATCAGCTTGGCACTCTCTTCCAGCTTTTGCTGGAAGTTTCCGGTGGACTGTGTCATTTGTGAGAGCCGCTCCACAAACATTGCCAGCATGCTGCGCATCTCGTTCTGCGCTTGCAGGGTTTTTTGCTTGGCATCTTTCTGTTTGAAGATGACGTCTTTCAACCGGCGCTCCACATCGTCCAGACGTCGCAAAGTCAGCGGTGGAGTGGAGGCCTCCATCAAGGCATCCATCTGGCCTTTGAGCCATTGCTCATCCAGACTGAGTTCCCCAATGTTTTCAAACACCAGATGCAAAAGCTTGAGCAAGGTGTTGCGAACTTCCGCTTGGTCTTCTGCAGCAAAGGAAAGGCGGTGGCTGTAGTTGACCAACATGAGCTTGGCGGCAACCACGTCGGTTGCGGGCTGGCGCAAGGCCTTCACCAGTGTTTCCGTTTGCTCGTTGAAGCGGGGATCGTCATTGCCCAGTGCAGGTTGTGCGTACTCAATCAATCGACCAATCTGGGCCAGGAACTCAGAGGTCAGAGCCGCCGGTGCAGGGCTGCCCAATCCTGGGTCTGCAGGCAAACTGGCCACATTTGCAGAGGCAGCACCGTCGGGTGCATTCACTGGGGTAAATCCGCCATACGCCACCAAAGCGGATTTCACCCCGTCCCAGCTCAGGCGATCGATGGAATAGTCCAACAAACCTTTCTGCTTTTGTTGTCCTGGTGTTTTGGTGGGCAGGGACTGGGAAATGTCGCGCAGGATGTCGGCCGGAAAATGCGGCACATGGGGAATGCCGGCAATCTCGTTGTAAATAGACAGGTAGTTGGCCGGTGTGGGAACCAGCTTGCGCGCGGTCAGCTGCTTGAGTGTTTCGCGGGCAATTTCAAATGGTTTTTTATCGGCCATGGCAGTACACAGTGTCTAAACAATGTTCAGGAAGGCACGTACAGCATCGACCGTGCGCTGGGGGTCTTCTTCATGGGGCACATGCCCCAAATCATCAAATACAAACAAGCGGGCATTGGGTAAATCCCGCACAAACTTTTGGGCATTGTCTGGCGGAATCAGCCGGTCACGCGCGCCCCACATCACCAAGCTGGGTATTTTGAGGGTTTTCAAGGCTTCTGTGTCGCCAGACAGACCTTGTTGAAAACGGTAAGCCAGCGCAGCCCGGTTACCCGCGCGCAAGGTCAGCTCATAGTAGCGGTCCACCAGTTCAGGCGTGACCTTGGACGGATCTCCATACACATTGCGCAAGCTGCTCTGGACCACACCACGCGGCAGCACGTATTCCATGAGATGGCGCAAACCAGGCAAGCGGGCAAGCTCAAAACCAATCGGTACCGACTGGGAAACATTGGGGTAACCCGCAGAGTCCACCAGAATCAGCTGGCTCACCCGCTGCGGCTGGGCCACAGCGGTGGCCCAGGCAATATGCCCACCCAGGGAGTTGCCAGCCAGCACAAATGTCTGGACCCCCAAGGCATCCATCACCTGGGTGACAAACTGCACATAGGCTGCCATGGAGTAATCATTGGCAGGTTGGGGGCCGGTGAGGCCGAATGCGGGCAGGTCAAAACGAATGACCCGGCGGCGGGCCTTCAAATTGGCGGCCCAACCATCCCAGGTGTGCAAACTGGCCGATGTGCCATGCAACAAAACAATCGGATGGGGGTCGTCACGCGGGCCTTCGTCACGCAGGTGCACACGCATGCCGCCTACCTCCAACCAGGTGGAGGGTGGCTGGGCCCAGCGTAGCGCCAGTTTTTCCACACTGCGGTCAGGGGCCCAAGTGGCCAACAGACCGGCTACCAAAAAAACACAACACGTGACCACCACCACCAACACGATGCGCAAAAGGTATTTCATGGTGAGCGACTGTACTCTGTCATTGGCAGCCCCACGATCTCTAATAACCCTGTGCATAAATTTCTAACAAGCCACAAGTTATCCACAGATTTTTTGCAAAGGCACAAGTTATCCCCGATTGGGTAGCAAAACAGAAGCGCGGTCACCCACATGGGTTCACACAACGTAAGTACATGATTTTTATAAGGAAAAATAGCTTGTCCACACAAAACTGCTTTGCTTATCTACTACTACTATCTTTAAATAGGTACTTTAGTTAAATAACAGCGAACTTCTTTTTGCAGGAAGTGCACCTAAAAATCTAGAAGAAAAAAACTTGTGAACATCTGCAAAACAGGGCTCCTAAACAGCCGGAACAGCCCTGTTGATCAAGTAAGATTTGGCAGCTTTTGTTCACCCCTCCGTAAAAAACGCCTTCATGCCAGCTTCTTCCGCAGGTTCAGCCCCTATTTCCAAGCCCAGCAGCTTTGAAATCAAAAGTGCCCAGCTGCCTTTGGTGGCCTTGCTCCTGAAGTCGGACAACTGGGACAAGGTCTCTGCCGAGCTGTTGCAGCAATACGGGCAGGGGAGTGAAAGCGCCGACTTTTTTGACCACGATGCGCTGGTCATCGATTTTTCTCAGCTGCCGCCTGACGTCCCGGTCCAGGACATGGTTCCGTTGCTCAAGGTTTTGCGCTCCTGCAACCTGATTCCGGTAGCCGTGCGGGGTGCCAGCCCCGATTGGACCGCGGCTGCGTTGGCGGTGGGCCTGGTAGAGGCACCGCCTGAGGTGGTGCGTGTCAAACAGGCCGAAGCGCCTGCCCCGGTCACCGTGCAAGAGGTGGTGCGCGAAGTACCCGGCCCGGCCACCCTGGTGGTCGACAAACCTTTGCGTTCTGGCCAAAAGGTGTATGCCCGCGGGGGTGATCTGGTTGTGTTGGCCATGGTCAACCAGGGTGCCGAGATTGCGGCCGATGGCAATATCCATGTGTATGCGCCCCTGCGTGGCAAGGCCATGGCCGGTGCGCGTGGCAATACCCAGGCGCGGATTTTTTCCCTGTGCCTGGAACCCGAGTTGGTGTCCATTGCCGGTGTCTACCGCACCAGTGAAAACGCATTTCCCAAAGACGTGCACGGCAAGGCCGCACAGGTGCGGCTGAGCAGCGATGGACAGGAAAAACTGCTCATAGAGCCGCTGAAGGCCTGAGTCCGTTTCTATTTTTATTTCGAAAGATATTTCACCCATGGCAAAAATCATTGTGGTTACTTCCGGCAAAGGTGGCGTGGGCAAAACCACCACCAGTGCCAGTTTTGCAACCGGTCTGGCCCTGCGTGGCCACAAGACTGCGGTTATCGACTTCGACGTGGGCCTGCGCAACCTGGACCTGATCATGGGTTGCGAACGCCGCGTGGTGTACGACCTGATCAACGTGATCCAGGGCGAAGCCAATCTGAACCAGGCCCTCATCAAGGACAAACAGTGCGACAACCTGTTTGTGCTGGCGGCCTCGCAAACCCGCGACAAAGACGCTTTGACGCAAGACGGTGTGGAGAAAGTGCTGAACGATTTGGCCGCCATGGACTTTGAGTTCATCGTGTGTGATTCGCCCGCTGGCATTGAAACCGGTGCGCTCATGGCTATGCACTTTGCCGACGAAGCCCTGGTGGTGACCAACCCCGAAGTGTCCAGCGTGCGTGACTCGGACCGCATCTTGGGTATGTTGGCCAGCAAGACCAAACGTGCCATGACCGGTGCAGACCCGATCAAGGAACATCTGCTGATCACCCGTTACAACCCGGCCCGTGTGGACCAGGGCCAAATGTTGTCGCTGGAAGACATCCAGGACATCCTGCGCATCAAGCTGATTGGTGTGATTCCCGAAAGTGAATCGGTGTTGCAGGCATCCAACCAGGGCGTGCCTGCGGTGCACATGCAGGGCAGCGATGTGTCCGAGGCTTACAAGGACGTGATCGACCGTTTCCTGGGTGCTGACAAACCTATGCGGTTTACCGAAGCGCCCAAACAAGGCCTGCTCAAGCGCCTGTTCGGAGGGAAATAAACCATGGCTTCCCTTCTGTCTTTTTTTCTGGGTGAGAAGAAAACCACGGCCAGCGTTGCCAAAGAACGCCTGTCCATTCTTCTGGCCCACGAGCGTTCGGGCCGCAATGCGTCCGAACCCGACTACCTGCCCGAACTCCAGCGCGAGCTGGTGGCGGTGATCAGCAAATACGTCAAGATCAATCCTGCCGACATCAAGGTTATCCAGGGCCGCCAGGACAATCTGGAGACGCTGGAAGTCAAGATTGAGCTGCCAGACGCACGTTAATTTGCTATTGTTTTAGTAGCTGCTTGCGCACTATCCACGGGGGCTAGAGGCCAATTTTGCTTGTAACTAAGCCCGTACGAGGCGCAGCAGCGTGATCTCGGACGGGGCGCCAAACCGCTTGGGCGGACCCCAGTAACCGGTGCCCCGGCTGGTGTACACCCACAGTGTGCCCAGCTTGTGCAGGCCTGCCGTAAACGGCTGCTGAAAACGCACAAAGTAGCCCCAGGGCCAGAATTGCCCACCGTGCGTGTGGCCCGACAACTGCAAATCAAAGCCTGCTTGTTCCGCCGCCGGTGCACTGCGTGGCTGGTGCGCCAGCAGCAGCTTGAACAGGGCTTGTTCCGGCGCTTGCACGATTGCCGCATGCGGGTCGCTGCGGTGGCTTTCATCAAAGTGGTGGGCGCTGTAGTCGGCCACCCCGGCCACCACCACCATGGCGCGTTCCGGGTCTTGGGTGTCGTGGCCGTGGTGGATCACCACATGTTCATTCATCAGCACCTGCACACCGAGTGCGCGCAGTGCGTCAATCCAGCTGTGCGCGCCCGAGTAGTACTCGTGGTTGCCGGTGACGAAGAAGGTGCCGTGGGTCGATTGCAGTTGGGCCAGCGGCGCAATATGCTGGCCCAGTTCTTTCACGCTGCCATCCACCAGGTCACCGGTGATGGCCACCATGTGCGCGCCCAGGCTGTTCACCCGATCGACGATACGTTGCAGGTAGTGGGTCTTGATGGTGGGGCCCACATGGATGTCACTGATCTGCGCCATGGTGAAACCTTGCAGGGCTGCTGGCAGGTTGGTGATGGGTACATCCACACGGACCACCGCGGCGGTGTGGCGCGCATTCCAGAAACCCAGCACGGTCATGAGCAAGGCGAGCAGAGGCACAGCCTGTGCGCTGGTGTCGCGCAGCATCGCCACATCCAGTGCTAGCCCCAAGGACTGCACAGTCCATGCACCTAGCAGCAGTGCATCGCGCAACAGCGTGAGCACCAGCAGAGAGGAAAACAGGCCCATGCACAGCAGGCCGACCCACACCATGGCGGTGCTCCAGGGACCACGTTTGGCACCACGCCCCATCAAGCCGCGCGGTACCAGCAAAGCAGAGACCAGCAACACGCCACTCAGCACCCAGGCCGCGTTGTCAGGCAGATCGGGCAACAAACGCCAGGCAATCAGCCCATGGAACAAGAGGGAAATCAGGGTAACCGGGGCAAAAACCATGGGTGCACCGCCTGGGGCGAGAGGAGGGCGGCAGAGTGGAAAGATCAGTAGATGGTGGGGGATGGCGGCGGTTCAAGGGGGATTCTTGTCAAAAACAGCGACGTTCGCTCCAGTGCGCCCTCCGCCCCATACCGCTGCTCACCAAATTGCACGCTGTTTGTTCCCACCCGCACCACACTGCAAGCCCGCGTTCCGTAGGTGGGTGTGGCAATAAAAACTGCCGACAGTGCCCGTTCCAGTTCTAGAGGCATTCCGGTATGTGGCAACACATCATCTGCGGCCAGCGCACGCGATTGCAGCAGGGGCCACAGGTGTTCTTCCTCCGTTTTGCCATGTGCCACACACGCCGCCAGCCCACTGCTGAGCTTACACAGCTTGGGCCAGGGGGTGTGGAAGTCAGCGTTGGATACGGCACCTATGCCCGGTTGCAGGGCCACGATGCGTGCCCCCCGACTTTCCAAACCAAGCAGGGTCTGGCCATCAAACACCAGCAGGTTGAACGGGTTGTAAGCGCTGGCTTCGGGCTGCAGGG
Organism: Rhodoferax sp. XS2R6; assembly: GCF_056521365.1. Lineage (NCBI taxonomy): Bacteria > Pseudomonadati > Pseudomonadota > Betaproteobacteria > Burkholderiales > Comamonadaceae > Rhodoferax > Rhodoferax sp. XS2R6. The sequence continues at coordinate 139,083 of NZ_JBWMAY010000007.1, forward strand.
CCTGCAGATAGGCCTGGGCGCTCAGCGGGCTTTGCAGAAAACCCGCCACCAACTCCCCGCGTGAGGGGGCGTTTGTGCGTGCCGGCACGGCACTGCGGTAGTTGGTGAGAGCGGCTAGGCGACCGTTTGGGCCCACCCCCAGCCAGGTACCGCCGGCCTGTACATCACGCCCGGCCAGGATGGGGGCATCGGGCCAGTGGTGCAGAGGCTGGGCTGGGCGGGTATAAAACTCGTCGCGGTTGGCCAGCAATAACAAGGGGGTGGCGCTGCCGGGCTGCCAGTTCCAGGCGATCAGGCACATGGGATGGGGCGCAGCGTTTCAGACCACCGATAGGGCGGTCCGGTCCACCACACGGCGCAGCACAAAACTGCTGTGCACGCCGGTCACGCCTTCAATGCGGGTGAGTTTGTTGAGCAGCAGGGCCTGGTAGTGGTCCATGTCGCGCACGGCGACCTTGATTTGGTAGTCAGCGTCCTGCCCGGTGATGAGCAGGCATTCCAGCACCTCGGGCAACACGGCCACGCTGGCCTCGAAGTTGGCAAACCGTTCGGGCGTGTGACGGTCCATGGAGATATGCACGATGGCCATGAGCGACAGGCCCAGTTTCTTGGCGTCCAGCAGGGCGCGGTAACCGACGATCAGGCCCGATTCTTCCAGCGCACGCACACGGCGCAGGCAGGGCGAAGGCGAGAGGCCAATGCGGTCGGCCAGGTCCTGGTTGTTGATGCGGCCGTCGGTTTGCAGGATTTCCAGAATTTGCTGGTCATAGCGGTCCAGTTTCATGTACATGCCCTTATTTTTAAATAATTGGGCAGAGTATGCCAAAAATAAGGGAAATCAGCGCAATTACGCAATGGTCTGCGGGGCACTGCGGCCTACACTGGAGTCCTCTGTTACCCACAGCCCCGCATCAGCCAAGGATTACCCGCCTTACGCTGCGCACACCGCCCCACAAGGGTGGCACCATCAAGCAAAAGCCCCTGGCCTACCAAAGCCCGGGGCTTTTTGGCTTCTAGCCCTCGTGGAATATGCGCGAGCAGCTACCAAAACCATAGCACCCCCCAAAAAAAGGGCCTTGGGCAGCCAGCCAGCGGGACTCAGGTACGCAGGCCTTCGGCGTGCATGGCGGCCACGACGGCGGGGCGTGCGCCTACCCGGGCGCGGTAGCTGCCCAGGTGGGTGAGGCCAGCGATATCCACCCCCACCAGGCGTGCCCAGTTGCTGACGGTGAAGAGGTAGGCATCGGCCACGGTGAAAGTGTTGCCCATCAGGTAGTCCTTGCCCGCCAGCTCGCCATTGACCCAGCCCAGGCGCGACAGCAGCTGGGTTTTGATCGCGGTTTTTACCTCGTCGGGGGTGGCGGGGTTAAACAGGGGCGAGAAGTTCTTGTGCAGCTCGGTGCCGATGAAGGTCAGCCACTCTTGCAGCTTGTAACGCTCGAAGGTGCCGTTGGCAGGGGCCAAGTTTTTCTCAGGCACCAGGTCCGCCAGGTACTGCACGATGGCTGGGCCTTCGTGCAGGGTGCGGCCATCATCCAGCGCCAGAAAAGGCACGTAGCCCAGCGGGTTGATGCTGTAAAAATCGGTGCCGTCGGGGGTCTTGTGGGTCTTGGTCGGGGTAAGGATGCCCTCGTAGGCCAGGCCCGCCTCGTGCAGCACGATGTGGGGCGACAGCGAGCAGGCGCCGGGGGAGTAATAAAGCTTCATGTGAATCCTTGTGCAGTGCAGGAGAACCATCCCGGCAGGCTGCCGGGAGCCAGCATGCATGCTACCGCTTGGTTCAAGCCCGTGCGGCCATGCGGATCATGTTGGCGGCTTTTTCGGCAATCATGATGGTGGGCGCATTGGTGTTGCCGGTCACCAGGTCCGGCATGATGGACGCGTCCACCACCCGCAGGCGCTGCAGGCCGTGCACGCGCAGCTCGGCGTCCACCACGGCCATGGGGTCACTGGCCGGGCCCATCTTGCAGGTGCCGATGGGGTGGTACTCGGTGTCAGAGTGGTCGCGCAGAAACTGTTTGATCTGCGCCGTGTTGTTGCGGTCTATGGGGTAGAGCATCTGGCCGCGGCAGGCCTGCAGGGCCGGGGCCTGCATGATGTCGAATCCCATTTGGGTGCCACGCACCAGGGTGTCCAAATCATCCGGGTCCTGCAGGTAGGCGGGGTCGATCAGCGGCGCATCGGTGGGTTTGGCGCTTTGCAGCGTCACGCTACCCCGGCTCTTGGGCCGCATGAGGGTGACGTGCAGCGTGTAGCCATGGCCCAAGTGGGCCTTGCGGGTGTGGTCGTCCACGATGCCGGTGCAAAACGCGAGCTGGATGTCGGGGGCTTCCACGTCCGGGCGCGTTTTCATGAAGGCCTGCGATTCGGCCACGTTGGTGGTGATCCAGCCGGTGCGCTGCTTGCGCCACTCGAAGACGGACTTGACCATGTTCAGCGCCCCCTTGGCCGAGAAGCCCAGGGTCGCGTCCTGCTGCTGCGTGCGGTAGATCAGCACCGTGGTCACATGGTCCTGCAGGTTCTGGCCCACACCGGGTAACACATGGCGCACCGGAATTCCGTGTGCCCGCAGATGGTCCGCCGGGCCCACGCCTGACAGCATGAGGATCTGCGGCGAACCAAAGGCGCCGCTGCTGAGCACCACCTCGCGTCGCGCGCGCACCTCCAGCGTTTGGCCCTGGTGCAGGTACTGCACACCCACGGCGTGCTGGTCTTCGTTGCTGCCTTCCAGCAGCACCTTGCAGGTGTGCGCGTGGGTAATGACGGTGAGGTTGGGGCGCTGGCGGTGTGGCGTGATGTAGGCCTTGGCGGCGCTCCATCGTTCACCGTCCTTCTGCGTCACCTGCGCGGGCGCACAACCCCATTGCTGGGCGCCGTTGTAGTCAGGCGTGCGCGGTAGGCCCTGGCTTTCGCAGGCGTCCAGAAAGGCCTGGTTGAGGGGGCTGGGGCTGCGCAGGTAACTCACGTTGAGCGGGCCACCCACGCCGCGGAAGTCGTTGGCGCCAAAACACTGGTTGTGTTCGGACTGCTTGAACAGCGGCAGCACGTCGCGGTAGCTCCAGCCCGGGTTGCCCAGGCCGGCCCAGCGGTCGTAGTCGTAGGCGTTGCCACGTGTGTAGACCATGGCGTTGAGCGAACTGCTGCCGCCCATCACCTTGCCGCGCGGGGCAAACCCACGGCGCCCGCCCAGGCCGGGCTGGGGCACGCTCTCGTAGTTCCAGTTAAAGATACCCAGCGGCGCGGTAGCCGCAAAGCCCAGCGGTGCGTGGATGAAAGGGCTGGTGTCGGGGCCGCCGGCTTCGAGCAGGCAGACCGACATGGCCGGGTCTTCGCTCAGGCGGCTGGCCAGCACACAACCGGCGGAACCGCCACCCACAACGATGTAATCAAATTCTTGGAGAGGCATGGTTTTCATTCTTGGTAACTGGGGTCCAGGCGGTTGAGCTTGCGGATCAGGGCAGGCCAGACAAAGGCGCCGCCCAAGCCGCCGGTTTGCACGCGCATGGCCTCGGCCACGCCTTTGACGATTTGCGGGTTCACGTGGGTGAGCTCTCCACCGGCTTGGGCGCCGATCTGGATTTGGCAGGTGGCCTCAAACGTGTACATGCTCAGAAACGCATCGGCAATGGTTTTGCCTACGGTCAGCAGGCCATGGTTGCGCAGCACCAGAAAATTGGACTGGCCCAGGTCGGCCTGCAAGCGGGGTTTCTCCTCGTCGCGAAAGGCTACGCCTTCGTAGTCGTGGTAGGCCAGCGATGCCAGCACGAAGGTGGACTGCTGGCTTAAGGGGAGGATGCCGGCCTTTTGCGCGCTCACCGCCACACCGGCACGGGTATGGGTGTGCATCACACAGCCCGCGTTCTCACGCGCGTCGTGCACCGCACTGTGGATCACAAAGCCGGCCGGGTTGACGGGGTAAGGTGAGTCAATCAGCTTATTGCACTGCTGGTCGACTTTGACGAGACTGCTGGCAGTGATTTCGTCAAACATCAGACCGTAGGGGTTGATGAGGAAATGGTGTTCGGGGCCGGGGATGCGGGCGCTGATGTGGGTGAAGACCAGGTCGCTCCAGCCATAGTGCGCCACCAGCCGGTAGCAGGCGGCCAGGTCCACGCGCAGTTTCCATTCCTCAGCGCTGACCTGCGATTGCACAGAGGTACTTGCCATGCGATATCTCCTGCATTTGTAAGTTCGCAGTCACGTTAACCGCGGCAGAGGCTCTAAACTGTCAAAAAACGAACAATCTAGGGTAATCACCGGGGGGAAATGGATGGCGTACTCAAAAACCGAACTGCTGCGCAGAATGTCGCCGAACCCCTGGTTTGGGGCATTGCCAGTGGCCGAGCGCAAGGCCATGCTGGCGGTGGCGGTGCTGCAGCCCCTGCAGGTAGGCGACGTGGTGTACCGCAAGGGCGATATGCAGGGCGGTTTTTACGGTGTGCTCACCGGCACCTTGCGGGTGTCCACGCTCGGAGAAGACGGGCGTGAGGGCATTCTGTCGGTCATGGAGGCAGGCAACTGGTTTGGTGAAACCGCCTTGCTCGACGGCCAGCCACGGCCCCACGATGTGACGGCGCTGGAGGAGGCCGAACTGCTGGTGATTCCTGCGGCCGACTTCAAGCGCCTGATGCAGCGCAATGGCTTTGCGCACGGCATCACGGCCCTGCTCTGCACGCGCGTGCGCAATCTGTTTGGCCTGGTGGAGGACACCATGTTGCGCTCCACCCGCACCCGCGTGGCCCGGCGCCTGATTGCACTCTCCCGGGGCGACACCACCATGGCCTTGCAGGCGCGGGCCAAGGTGCAGGTCTCGCACGAGGAGCTGGCCATGATGCTGGGCGTCACACGCCAGACCCTGGCCAAGGAGCTCAAGTACTTTGTGCGCAGCGGTGTGTTGGCACTGGGTTATGGCCGCATCGACATCGTGGCGCCCGATGCCCTGATGCGCGAGGGCGCGCTCGCCTGAGCGGGGCCTTTTAGTTCACCAGGGCGTGGCGGAATTCGCTGGGGCTTTGCCCGGTGCGTTCGCGGAACACGCGGCTGAAATGGGAGGGGTTGTTAAAGCCCCAGTGCAGCGCAATGTCGGTAATGGCCCGCGCACCCGGACCCACCTGCTGCAGCTCGCGCAGGCAGGCGTCCAGCCGCAGGTGCTGGATGTAGCTGGCCAGCGTGTGGGGTTCGTCGGCAAAGGCGTTATAGAGGTGGCGTTTGCTGCAGTTGAGCGCCGTGGCAATCTGGTCCACCGAGAGGTCGGGGTCCCGCAGGTGCAGCGCCACATGGTGGCGGATGCGGTCCTTCAGCGCCTCACGCTGCGTCAGCGGCGTGTGCTGGCCCGCCAGTTCAATCAGCGAGAGCCGCACTAGCTGCGTGACCAGTTCCCCCGCACCGCGGGCCGCGTCGGGGCTCATGTTGGGCAGCTCTTCAAAGGTGCTGCGCATGGTGGTGAGTGCCACGCGTGCAATGCCGGTGGCGCCGCCCACGGGCCGTGCCATCAGGGTGTCCAAGCGCAGGCCCTGGCCTGCCAACTGGGCCTTGGGCACCATCACAATGAGGTGTTCCACCCGCTCGGGGTTGGCAATCAGGTAGTCTGCGGTGGTGTCGTAAATGGTCCAGGCGCCGGGGCTCACCCAGGCTTGTCGGCCCGATTGTTCGACACCGGCGCGGCCGCGCAGTGGGGCCACGATTTTTAAATACCCTTCGTCGCTGGCGCGCACCATGTCCATGGTGCGGACCACGCGGTGGCGGTTGGCCTCCAGCCGGGTCAGGATCAGGTCGCCTGCGCGCCCGGTGCTCAGGTGGCCGTCAAAGTCAGTGTCGCCATACAGGTCGGAGCGCAGGCCGCCAAAGTGTTTCCACACCCATTCACACCACAGCGGCGCACGCTCTTTGGGTGCGAAGTCGTCGGTGCTCATGGCCCGGGCCGCTGGGGGGCGGGGGGGCGCAACAGGGGCGGTGGCGTGCATGGTGAATGCATTATGGGCGGCCCCCTGCGCTTTGGTGCGTCGATCCGCCAAGGGTTATCCCTAGCTGGTTTGCGCGTTTGTGCCAGCGCTTTGTGCACGGCCAGCAAAGCCAATGTGGGGCGCTTTTCCTACGATGCAGATTCCTCAAAAATCCGCATTGCGCAGGAGACACCATGGTCCAGAACACAAAACGCACCTTGCTCAAAGGCGCGACCGCCGCAGCCGGTGCTGCCGCATTTGCCCCGCACCTGTTCGCCGCCGAACCCCCGGTGCGGATTGGTTACACCATGTCGCGCACCGGCCCGTGGACTGGCGGCGCCCAGGTCAGCCAGGAGCCCAACTACCTGCTGTGGGCCGAGCAGCAGAACGCGGCGGGCGGCCTGCTGGTCAAGGGCGTGCGCCGCCCGATCGAGCTGATCAGCTCCGACGACCGCAGCGACACCGAAACCGTGGTGCGCACCTACGAAAAACTCATGGGCAGCGACAAGGTGGACCTGGTGCTGCCGCCCTGGGGCAGCAATGCCAACTTTGCCGTGGCACCGCTGGCCAACCGCTTTGGTTACCCCTTCCTCGCGCCCACGGCTCTGTCCAAGCGGCTGGTGGAGATGAAGCTGCCGTACTTCTTCTTGCTGCTGCAACAGCCCAAACCCATGTGTGAGGCGCTGGTGGACATGCTCAAGGCCAACGGCGCCAAAACCGTGGCCGTGGTCTATGTGGACGACCTGTTTGGCCTGGAAAACTACGCCGCACTGCGGGTGGCGTTGCAGGGCAGTGGCATCAGCATGGTGGAGGACAAGAGTTACCCCGCGGGTGTGAAAGACCTGTCGCCAGTGTTGCGCTCCATGAAGGACAAGAACCCCGATGCCTTCATTGGCTTCACCTACCCGCCCGACACCATCTTGGCCAGCAAGCAGGCCAAAGAAGTGGGCTTTAACCCCAAGTTCTTCTACGCGTCGGTGGGCACGGCCTTCCAGCTTTACAAAAACGTGATGACACCCGCCGGTGCCGAGGGCGTGTTGGGCATGGGTTCGTGGAATGGCAAGACCAGCCCGGGTGCCAAGGCCTACTTCGATGCCCATACCAAGAAGTTTGCCGGCAAAGAACCCGACCGCTGGGCCAGCGGCGCCACCTGGGCCGGGCTGGAGATTCTGACGGCCGCCGTGGCCAAGGTGGGGCTGGACCGCAAGGCGCTGCGCGACTACATCGCTGCCGGCACCCACAAGACCATTCTGGGCGACATCCAGTTCACGGGCAGCGAAAACACCGCTACTCCGGGCACCGTGGGCCAGTGGCAGAACGGTGAATTTGAGGTGGTGTGGCCCAAGAAGGTGGCCACAGCAGCTTTGAACGCCAACAAACCGGCCTGGAAGTAAGGCGCCCATGGGATTGGCTTCGTGGTTGGAGTTGTTGGCGTCGGGCCTGATCACCGGGGGCATTTACGCCCTGGTGGCCTTGGGCCTGAACCTGCAGTACGGGCTCATGCGCATCCTCAACATTGCGCATGGCGAGTTTTTGATGGTGGGGGCCTACCTGACCTGGATGGCGCACACCAGCCTGGGCTGGTCGCCGCTGTGGATGGTGCCCATCTCCTTCGCGGTGATGATGGCGCTGGGCGTGGTGATCCACTGGCTGTGTTTTCGGCGGCTCAACGCCACCTCGCCCAACCTCGACATCTTTGAGGCGCGTGGGCTCATGGTGGCCTTTGGCCTGATGTTCCTGGTGCAGAACTTTGCGTCCTGGATGTGGGGCGGTGACTTGCGCGGGTACGACTACTTGGCCGACCCGGTGAAGTTCGGTGAGGCCCAGTTTGCCGGCAACAAACTCCTGGTGTTTGCGCTGGCCCTGGTGTTCAGCCTGGCCCTGATGCTGGTGCTGCGTTTCACGCTGCTGGGCAAGGGTGTGCGTGCGCTGATGCAGTCGCCGATTGGTGCGCAGCTGGTGGGCATTGACACCAAACGCCTGCATCCGCTGATGTTTGGCATCGGCCTGGGGCTCTCGGGTGTGGCGGGCTGCCTGCTGTCCATGGCCTACACCATCACGCCCAGCATGGGTGAGCCTTACACGGTGACGGCGCTGATCGTGATCACCCTGGGCGGTTTTGGCAGCATGGGTGGTGCACTGGCTGGCGGCCTGCTGCTGGGCGTGGTGGAAGCGCTGGGCATGCACTTCAGCAACCCTTCGCTGAAGGCCTTGTTGTCTTACGGCATTTTTATAGCGGTGCTGCTGTTGCGGCCCCGCGGACTGTTTGCGAAATGAGTGGCCTGATGAACAACCGCCAAGTGTTGGTGCGTGATCTGCTGGTCTTGCTGGCGTTTGCAGGCTGGGCCCTGGCCCTGCCGCACTACGGCAGCGAGTTTGTGGTGTCCATGGCGTTGACCTGCCTGATGTATGTGGCCCTCTCGTCGAGCTGGGGCCTGTTCTGCGGCAGCACCCGTTACCTGTCGCTGGCCACCTCTGCTTTCTTTGGCATTGGCGCTTACACCAGCGCGCTGGTGCTGGAGCAACTGGCCTGGTGGCAGGCCGTGGCACTGGGTGCGGGGCTGGCCACTTTGGTGGCGGTGGTGATGGGTGCGGCGGTGCTGCACCTGCGCGGCACCTACTTTGCGGTGCTGACCTTCGGCATGACCGAGTTGATTCGCCACGCGGTGACCTACTTTGAAAAATCGGTCACCGGCACCGTGGGCCGCGTGTTGATGCTGGTGCCCGAGCGCGACACGATTTACCTCACGGTGCTGTTGCTGGCTGTGCTGGCGGTGTTGTGCTCCATCGTGCTGCGGCGCAGCCGCTTGGGCCTGGCACTGCTGGGCATCGGTGCCGATGAACAGCGTGCGCAGACACTGGGCGTGAACACGCGTTTGGTCAAGGTGGCCGGGTTTGCGCTCACCGCCGCATTTGCCGGTGCGGTGGGCGCGGCCATGTCGGTGCGCTGGACGTATATCGACCCGCACACGGTGTTCAACCCCTTCATCGGCTTCCAGACCGTACTGATTGCGCTGATTGGCGGCGCCGCCACGCTGTGGGGCCCGTTGATTGCGGCCATTGTGTTCAGCGTGCTGGCAGAGACGCTGCGCCTGCAGTTTCCGCAGATTTACATGATGTCGCTGGGGATTCTGCTGATCTTGAGCGTCTTGTATTTGCCCGGTGGCCTGGCGTCGCTGCGCTGGCGCACCTTTGCCGACTGGGGGCGCAACAGCCAGCAGTGGCTGCGTGGCCTGGGCCGCAAGGAGAAGCGCCATGTCTGAGGTATTTCTGCAAGCCCAGGACATCACGGTGCGGTTTGGCGGCCTGACGGCGGTGGATGGGGTGAGTGCGAGTTTTCGCGCTGGTGAACTGGTGGGCATCATCGGCCCCAACGGCGCGGGCAAGACCACGTTTTTCAACGCTATTTCGGGCGTCACGCCGCCCACGTCGGGTCAGCTTACGGCAGGGGGCAAACGCCTGGATGGTCGGCCACCGCACCACTACGCGGCGGCTGGTGTGGCGCGTACGTTTCAGACACCGCGTGTGTTTGCCGACATGCTGGTCGTGGCCAATATCGAGTTTGGCTTGAAGTTTGCCGGGCGCAAGCGCGAAGGGCCCTGGCACCTGCGCGATGCGATGAGCATTCTGGAGCTGATTGGCCTGGCGCACCTGGCCGAGCTGCCAGCGGCAGCCATTACACCTTCGCAGCAGCGGCTGCTGGAGATTGGCATGGCGCTGGCCACACGCCCGCGCATGTTGTTGCTGGACGAAGTGGCGGCGGGCCTGACCGAATCCGAGGTGGAAGCGATGGCGCAGCTGATACGCCGCATGCGTGACGAGCTGGACCTGACCGTGGTGTGGATTGAACACGCGGTGACCACGCTGTTGCGCCATGTGGAGCGCGTGATCGTGCTGCACCAGGGCCGCAAGATTGCCGATGGCACGCCGGCCGAGGTGGTGCGCAATGCCGAAGTGATTGAAGCCTATCTGGGTGACGAAATGGTTGAGCCTGCAGGAGCACTCGCATGATGTGGTTTGAACCCACCCCCTTTGTGCTGGGCGGTACCACCCGCGCACATTTGCAGGTTAACGGCTTGAGTGCGGGCTACGGCGCATTTCTGGTGCTGCGCAATCTGTCGCTGGAGATCAAGCCTGGCCTCACGGTCATCCTCGGCCCCAACGGCGCGGGCAAGACCACGCTGCTCAAGGCCTTGTCGGGCCTGATCGCGCGCCAGGGCGAGGTGCTGCTGAACGGCGAAGACCTGCCCACCAAGACCAACGAAATCGTGCAGCGCGGCATGGCGCTGGTGGCCGAGGGTCGCCAGTTGTTCCCGCAGATGACGGTGACCGAAAACCTGGAGCTGGGCGGCTGGTTGTGCAGCAAGGCCGAACGCGCACGCCGCATGGAGCAGGCGTTTGTCGACTTCCCCAAACTGCGTGAGCGCACCCAGCAACTGGCCGGCACCATGAGCGGCGGTGAACAACAAATGGTGGCGGTAGCGCGCGCCATGATGAGTGCGCCGCGCCTCCTAATGCTGGACGAACCCTCGCTGGGCCTGGCGCCCAAGATGGTGGACGAGTTGCTGGCGATTGCCCGGCGCATTGCCGATGCGGGCACCACCGTGCTGATGGTGGAGCAAAACGTGAAGAAGGCGCTGGCCGTGGCCGACCGTGGCTACGTGCTGGAGCGCGGCACGCTGGTGGCCAGCGGGCCTGCGGCTTTGCTCGCGCGTTCCAGCGTGATCCGCGAAGCCTACCTGGGTGCCCCGGCTGCTGCTGCGGCCGCCCCCAAACCCTGACCCCAATTTTTAGGAGAACCCCATGTCCGATTTGTCCATGCTGATCAATGGCCTCAAAGTCACCGCCGAGAAGGGCGCCACCTTTGAGCGGCGCAACCCGCTGGACGGCAGTGTGGCCACGCGTGCGCCCGCAGCCTCGGTGGCCGACGCCGTGATGGCCGCCGATGCTGCGGCCGAGGCCTTCAAGACCTGGAGCCAGACTGGCCCTGGTGAGCGCCGCGCGCTGCTGCTCAAGGCCGCCGACGCGCTGGAGGCCAAGACGCCGCAGTTCATTGAAGCCGTGGGCGCCGAGACCGGTGGCACTGGCATGTGGGCGGGCTTTAACGTGCACCTGGCCGCGGGCATGATCCGCGAGGCCGCGTCGCTGACTACACAGATTAGCGGCGAGGTGATTCCGTCCGACGTGCCCGGCAGCCTGGCCATGGGTGTGCGCCAGCCTGCGGGTGTGGTGCTGGGCATTGCGCCGTGGAATGCGCCCATCATCCTGGGCGTGCGCGCCATTGCCACGCCGCTGGCCTGCGGCAACACGGTGATCTTCAAGGGCAGCGAAAACTGCCCGCGCACGCACCAGCTGATTATTGAAGCCTTTGCCGACGCGGGTTTCCCGGCCGGTGTGGTGAACTACATCACCAACGCGCCGGCCGATGCGGGCGCGGTGGTGGAGGCCATCGTGGCCCATCCGGCAGTGCGCCGCGTCAACTTCACCGGCTCCACCAAGGTGGGCAAGATCATTGCGCTGACCTGTGCCAAGTATTTGAAACCCGTGGTGCTGGAGCTGGGCGGCAAGGCGCCGCTGGTGATTCTGGACGACGCGGTGATTGAGGACGCGGTGAACGGCGCAGCCTTTGGCAGCTTTGCCAACAGCGGGCAGATTTGCATGTCGACCGAGCGCATCATCGTGGACCAGAAGATTGCCGACGCCTTCACCAAGCAGTTTGCGGCCAAGGCCGGCGGACTGCCCGTGGGCGACCCGCGCAAGCCAGAGCCCGTGGTGCTGGGCTCGGTGATCGGTATGAACACGGTGGAGCATTGCAACGCGCTGATCGACGACGCGCTGGCCAAGGGCGCCAAGCTGCTGTGCGGCGGCAAAGCGCAAAACACACTGATGGCCGCCACCGTGCTGGACCATGTGACGCCCGCCATGCGTATCTACCACGAGGAAACCTTTGGCCCGGTGAAATGCGTGGTGCGTGTGAACGGTGTGGAAGAGGCGGTGGCCTGCGCCAATGACAACGAGTACGGCCTGTCGTCCGCCGTGTTTGGCGCGGACATCGCGCGTGCCTTCAACGTGGCGCGCCGCATTGACTCAGGCATCTGCCATGTGAACGGCCCTACGGTGCACGACGAAGCACAAATGCCGTTTGGCGGTGTGAAGGGCAGCGGCATGGGCCGTTTTGGTGGCAAGGCCGGTGTGGCCGAGTTCACCGAACTGCGCTGGATCACGCTGCAGACCACACCGCGCCACTACCCGTTCTGAGTGCGGCGCGGTGGTGGGCTAGTTTGCTATTAAATTAGTAGCTGTTTGCGCACACTCCATAAGGGCTAGACCCCGATTTGGCACTTAATCCGTGCCCAGACGGGGTGCCGCCCACAACACCTGGTCCACCACGGCCTGCACACCGCGGCGCTGGCGTTCTTCGATGAGCTGGCCCTGTTCGTCAAATGCCTTGCCGGCAGAGCCCAGCGCAAACTGTTTGGGCGCGAGCCAGCAGTGCAGGGCGAGTAGCAGTGGCTGCAAATGGCTGAGTGAGCGCAAACCTCCCAGGGCGCCGGGCGACGCGCTCAAGAGCCCTACCACCTTGCCGGCAAACGGCTTCTCGCCATCCGCCCAGACTGGGTGGCCCTTGACCGGGCTGCTGGCCCAGTCCAGCGTGTTCTTCATCAGGCCGGTGTAGCTGCCGTTGTACTCGGGCGAGACGATGATCCAGGCCGGGTGCGCCTCCATGATTTCTTTGAGGCGGATCACATCGGGCGGGGTACCTGTGGCTTCGAGGTCGGCGTTGTAAAGCGGGATGTTGAAGTCCGCCAGTTCCAGGTGCGTTACCTCTGCGCCTGCGTCACGGGCCAGGGCGGTGGCCACGTGGGCGAGGCGGCGGTTGAAGGAGTGTTGGCGGGTGCTGCCCGCGAAGATCAGGAGTTTGGTCATGGGTTGGATTGTCCCAAACATGGGTTTCTTTTGCTTGCCCGCGGCAGGGGTGGGGTATGCGTTTTGCTCCGTGTCCCCCGGGCCGTGAGGGCCCTCCTCCTTTACCTACGCAAAACGCATACCCCACCCCTGCCGCTCGGTGCGTCGCATGCCAATGGTTGAGTGCGAACACGGTGGAGGGTCAAGTGGGGTGGGTGCTCTGCAAAGTGAGGTAAAGGAGGAGGCCCCTCACGGGCCGGGGGACACGAACGGCGCAGAGTACCCGCCCCGCTTGATCTGGAGGTAAGGCCGCCCAACAAGAACCCAAGAACCCGCCGCGTGCCAAAAAATCAGGCAACCAGTAAAATCACGCCCTTCCCCCTCACTTGGCGCACATCCCCTGTCTTTAGGTGCGCCCGAATAGAACACCATGTTGTACCCACAAGATTTCGATGTCATCGTCGTTGGCGGCGGCCATGCCGGCACCGAGGCTGCGCTTGCTGCCGCCCGCATGGGCAGCAAGACGCTGCTGCTCTCCCACAACATCGAAACCCTGGGCCAGATGAGCTGCAACCCCAGCATCGGCGGCATTGGCAAAGGCCACCTGGTCAAAGAGGTGGACGCCATGGGCGGTGCGATGGCCTTGGCCACCGACGAGTCGGGTATCCAGTTCCGCATTCTCAACAGCAGCAAAGGCCCGGCCGTGCGTGCCACGCGCGCCCAGGCCGACCGGGTTCTGTACAAGGCCGCCATCCGTCGCATGCTGGAAAACCAGCCCAACCTCTGGTTGTTCCAGCAGGCGGTGGACGACCTGATGATCGAAGGCGACCGCGTAGTCGGCGCCGTCACGCAGGTGGGCATCCAGTTCCGCGCCAAGACCGTGGTGCTGACGGCCGGGACTTTCCTGGACGGCAAGATCCACGTGGGCTTGAACAACTACGCCGCCGGCCGGGCAGGGGATCCGCCTGCGGTGTCCTTGTCGGCGCGCTTGAAGGAACTCAAGCTGCCGCAGGGCCGTCTGAAGACCGGCACGCCACCGCGCCTGGATGGCCGCAGCATCGACTTCAGCAAGTGCATCATCCAGCCCGGTGACGGCGTGCCCGGCGGCATGAGCGATCAGATGCCAGTGGCCAGCTTCATGGGCAATGTGGCCATGCACCCGCAGCAGGTGCCGTGCTGGATCACCCACACCAACGAGCGCACGCACGACATCATCCGCTCCGGCTTTGACCGCAGCCCCATGTTCACCGGCAAGATCGAAGGCGTGGGCCCACGCTACTGCCCCAGCGTGGAAGACAAGATCAACCGCTTTGCCGACAAGGACAGCCACCAGATTTTCCTGGAACCCGAGGGCCTGACCACGCACGAGTACTACCCCAACGGCATCAGCACCAGCCTGCCGTTCGATGTGCAGTACGACCTGGTGCGCAGCATGGCCGGGCTGGAGAACGCCCACATCCTGCGCCCGGGCTACGCCATCGAGTACGACTACTTTGACCCCCGCAGCCTGAAGAGCAGTTTCGAGACACGCCAGATCGGTGGCCTGTTCTTCGCTGGCCAGATCAACGGCACCACGGGTTATGAAGAGGCGGCGGCCCAGGGCATGTTTGCCGGCATCAACGCCGCGCTGCAGGTGCGCAGTTTGGGCGGTGGCAATGCCGCGGCCAGTGCGGCGGGCGCCATCAGCTTTGCGGGCGACACCTGGTTGCCCGGCCGCGACCAAGCTTACCTGGGCGTGTTGGTGGATGACCTGATCACCAAGGGTGTGACCGAACCCTACCGCATGTTCACCAGCCGGGCCGAGTTCCGCCTGCAGCTGCGCGAGGACAATGCCGACGATCGGCTGACCGAAGTCGGCCGCCAGTTGGGCCTGGTGGACGATGCACGCTGGGATGCGTTCAGCCGCAAGCGCGATGCTGTTTCACGTGAAACAGAACGCCTGCGCAGCATCTGGGTGAACCCGCGCAACCTGGCCGCCGAGGAATCCGAACGCGTATTGGGCAAGGCCATTGACCACGAATACAACTTGGGTGACCTGTTGCGCCGCCCCAACATCAGCTACGCCGCATTGATGTCGCTGGACCACGGCAAGTACGCCAACCGCGATCTGCCGCCACCTGTTTCACGTGAAACCACGGATGCGCCACTCAGCGTGGAAGCGGCGGCACAAGACGCCTTTGTGGCGGCCGTGGTGGAGCAGGTGGAGATTGCCGCCAAGTACTCTGGCTACATCGACCGCCAGAAGGATGAAGTGGAGCGCGCCGCCCATTACGAGAACCTGCGCCTGCCGGCCGAACTGGACTACCTGCAGGTGGGTGCCCTGAGCATCGAGGCGCGCCAGCGCCTGAACAAGTACCGGCCCGAAACCTTGGGCCAGGCCTCGCGCCTGTCGGGCATCACGCCGGCCACCATCTCGCTGCTGCTGATCCATCTGAAGAAGGGCAACTTCCGCGGCTTTGCCGAAAAAGTGGCAGCGTAAACTAGCCCCTTTTTCCAACGGGCCGGGGAGGGCTGTGCATGCCGCGTGCGATTGTTCTGGTGTTGACTTTGGTGGGGATTCTGGTGATCCCCCTGATGCTGAAGAAATGCACCGCTCCCAAAACCCCGCCTGTGGCGGTGGCCCCATCGGGTGCGCCCCTCACCCCTGCCGCCAGCGCACCCGAACCTGCCGGCAACAAACCGATTGGTTATGGCCTGACCTTTGGCCTGGCTCCGCTGGAAGACAAGGATCCCAAAGACGTGGCCAATATGGTCTGCGACGCAGGCGAATCCACGCTGGACCGCGCCTATAAGGGTGCCTGCAATCCCAATGTGGGCGACACCAGCTGCCGCATCGTGTTGCCGGTCTTGTGCATCAAGAAGGGCGACTTGCCCCGACCCGGTGGCCTGAGCGGCAGCGGTTGGAGCCGCAGTGAGTTGGCCGCCACCCAGGCGGTGATGGGCGCCACGCTGGATTCCGAAATGAAAGCCAATGTGATGTGTGAACGCGAGTTGGGCCCAGGCTGGCGCATGGCCACCTTTGCCGACGGTGGCAACCACCTGGACGACCAGCACTACGACCACGAAGCCCGCGGCGATGTCTGGGCGCTGCAGGGCAAATTGGGTCCCGGCATTGGTGGCTACGGCCGTTACTGGGTGCACTCGCAGGGCCAGACGGCCAACTGCTGGGATTGATGACGATGCCGTTTTTTCGCATCGGCCTGGTGGCTGCAGGGCTGTTGGTCTTGGGCGTTCCCGCGCAGGCCGAGGTCTACAAGTGCAAAGGTGCCGACGGCAAGGTGATGTTCAGCGACCATGCCTGCGCCGCCGACCAGACGGGTTCGTCGGTGTCGGGGATTGCGCCATCGGCAACCAAGCCCAAACCACCCACCGACCTGAGTGCCGCGCCAGACCAGAGTCCGGCCAGTGCGGCGCATGACGCGAAACAAAAGGCGCTGAACCGGCGCATATCGGCCGGCATGTCACCCGAGTGCCGGGAGATTGGTGAGCAGCTGGGCCAGACCCTGCGCCATGATTCGACTGCGGAACTGGCAGACTCCAAGCGTCTGTTGAACGAGTTTCAGCAGCGTTGCATGACGGAGTTTGCGAAGGTATGGAAAGCGGAGCAGGCTCGGGGTGCCAACCTGCCCTTGGACTTGGCCAGTTGCCGTCAGTTGCGGCAGTTGGTGGACAAGAGCCGCGCCCGGTTGGCCAAAATGACTGACAAGGAAAAAATGGATTACGCAAAACTGAACAACGAGGTGTCTGTTGCCTGCCCCTAACCTGAACCACCGCGAAGTACTGGCGCAATCGCTGCCAGCCTTGGGTCTGTCGTTGGATGACGCGCAGATCACCGCACTGCTGGATTACCTAGCCCTGATCCAGAAGTGGACCAAGGTCTACAACCTGACCGCCGTGCGTGACCCCGATGAGATGTTGACGCACCACCTGCTGGACAGCTTGGCGGTGATCACGCCATTGCAAAAGCAGTTGGCGGTGTTGGTCGAGCAGGGCGTAGTGGGAGACAAACCCCGCTTGCTCGATGTGGGTTCGGGTGCCGGCTTGCCCGGCATCGTGATTGCCATTTGCTGCCCGCACATCACGGTGCACTGTGTGGACACGGTGGCCAAGAAAGCTGCTTTCATCCAACAGGTGGCGGTGACGCTGAAGCTGCCGAATCTGCGCGGCATCCATGCGCGGGTAGAAAGTTTGACTGAGCCTTACGACGTGGTGAGCTCGCGGGCTTTTGCGTCCTTGGTGGATTTCACGACCTGGTCGGAGAAGGCGCTGGCGGGGCAGGGGATCTGGATGGGGATGAAGGGCAAACATCCGGCGGAGGAGATGGCTGCACTGCCTGCTTCCGTGGAAGTGTTTCACGTGGAACAACTGGCTGTGCCGGGGTTGGATGCGGAGCGGTGCATTATTTGGATGCGGAAGCGTTCTTAGGTTTCTGCTCGCTACTGTGCTTGGTGGGCTGGGTTGGGCTATGCCTTTTGCTTCGTGTCCCCCGCCCTTCGGGCTCCTCCTTTACCTGCGCAAAAGACATAGCCCAACCCAGCCTGCGCGAGGTGCTTTGTTTGGCAACGGTGGAAAAACTATTCGTTCCTCGTAGCTGCGTGGTAGGGGTGAGCCCCAAAGTGAGGTAAAGGAGGAGGGCCCTCACGGCCCGGGGGACACGAACGGCGGGGCTTGCCCCTAGCGCGCTGCGAGCTCAGAAAGGGTGTCGCAACATTGCCCCAGAACAACACACCCGCTAAGCCCAACAAAGCCCCCAGAATTTCCAACGTAAACTCAGCCCTTCCCCTGAAAGAAAACCACCATGCTCGGCGTCACCGATTACGGCACTTTTGTCATCACCATCATCGTGTTTCTGGCCATTCCCGGCCCGGGCAATCTGGCGTTGGTGACGTCTACCAGCAAGGGCGGCATTGCGGGTGGACTGGCCGCTACGCTGGGCGTCATCCTGGGTGACCAGGTACTCATGTGGTCCGCCGTGGCCGGTGTGGCTGCCTTGTTGGCCGCGTACCCTGATGCCTTCCACGCCGTGCAGTGGATGGGTGCTGCGTACTTGGCCTGGTTGGGCTTCAAGATGCTGACCGCCAAACCCGGCGCTGCACCCGTGCTCAACATCAAGGCCGGCCACTACCTGCGCCAGGCCTTGCTCATCACGCTGCTCAACCCCAAGGCCATCTTGTTTTACATGGCCTTCTTCCCGCTGTTTGTGGACCGTGCCAGCCAGCAAGGGCTGGTGACCTACGCCTTCATGGCCGCCACCATCGCCTTCCTCACTTTCTTGTACGGCCTGGGCGCCACGCTGCTTACGCACTTTCTGGCCGAGCGCATGCGCGCCAATCCCAAGATCGGCCGCGTGCTGGAAAAAGTGGCTGGCCTGTTCCTGGTCGGCTTTGGCATCAAGCTGGCCCTGCAGTCGCGCTGAGCGGCTGTCCCCCTCTGCACCGGTTTTCTAGTCTCTTCACGTAAAGCGCTCTATGGCCAAAATTTTCTGCGTTGCCAACCAAAAGGGTGGCGTTGGCAAGACCACCACCACCGTCAACCTGGCGGCAGGCCTGGCCAAGGTGGGGCAGCGCGTGCTGATGATTGACCTGGACCCGCAGGGCAATGCCACCATGGGCTCGGGCGTGGACAAGCGCAAGCTGGAGCTGACCATTTACGACGTCCTGCTCGAATCCGCCTCGGTAGCTGAGGCGCGGACCACCAGCGCCAAGTTGATCGAAGGCGGCTGCGGTTACGACATCCTGGGTGCCAACCGCGAACTGGCCGGCGCCGAAGTGGAGTTGGTGGAGGTTGAGCGTCGCGAAAAACGCCTCAAGCAGGCGCTGGCCGTGGTCGATGCCGAGTACGACTTTGTGCTGATCGACTGCCCCCCAAGCTTGAGCATGCTCACGCTGAACGGTCTGTGCTGCGCCCACGGTGTCATCGTGCCCATGCAGTGCGAATACTTTGCGCTCGAAGGTCTGACCGATCTGGTCAACACCATCAAGCAGGTCAAGGCCAACCTCAACGACGACCTGCAAATCATCGGCCTGCTGCGCGTCATGTTCGACCCGCGCATCACGCTGCAGCAGCAGGTCAGCGACCAGCTCAAGGCCCACTTTGGCGACAAGGTGTTCAACACCGTGATTCCGCGCAATGTGCGCCTGGCCGAAGCACCCAGCTACGGTGTGCCCGGCGTGGTGTTTGACCCCAACTCCAAGGGCGCGCAGGCCTTCGTGACCTTCGCGCAAGAGATGGTCGACCGCATCAAAGTGATGTGACGCAATTTGACGCTAAATAGGCCTCTAGCCCCCGTCGATATTGCGCAAGCAGCTCCTGAATTCATAGCAAATATGTCTGCCCCCACCATTCTCATCCTGCCCGGCTGGCAGAACTCCGGCGCCGCCCACTGGCAAAGCCGCTGGGAGGCGCTGCACGGCTACACACGCGTGCAGCAGCACGACTGGATGCAGCCGCTGCGTGGTGACTGGATGATGCAGCTCGAAGAAGCCGTGCTGGCTGCCCCCACACCCGTGGTGCTGGTGGCGCACAGCCTGGGCTGCATGCTCACCGCTGCCTGGGCCCAGCATTCGCAAAACACGCACAAGGTGCAAGCTGCTTTCTTGGTGGCGCCCGGTGACCCGGAGCGCGACGAGTTGCGCGCCGCCCTCAAGAGCTGGTGGCCCGTGGTGATGGACAGGCTGCCCTTTGCCGCCGAGCTGCTGGGCAGCCAGAACGACCCGTATTGCACTTTTGCCCGCGCACAGCAATTTGCCGCTGCCTGGGGCGCCGAGTTTGTGGACTACGGCGCCGCCGGCCACATCAACGCCGACACCGGCCTGGGCGACTGGGCGGATGGTCAAGCCCGGCTGCAAGCCCTCATCACACGCAGTTCAGCACGCACTGCCTGAACCCGCATTTCAAAGAAAGAGAACAACATGGTCACGAAGAAACCCAAAGGTTTGGGCATGGGACTGGAAGCCCTGTTGGGCCCCAAGGTGAAGGACACGCCCGCGGCTGACGCGGCACCCAGCAACCCCGGCACACCCAACACCCTGTTGCTGACCGACATGGTGGCCGGTGTCTACCAGCCGCGCACGCGCATGGACGAGGGCGCGTTGTACGAGCTGGCCGAGAGCATCAAGGCGCAGGGCATCATGCAACCCATCCTCGTGCGCCAGCTCGACGAGGCGGATGCGGCCCAACATCTCGGTGACGGCCGCAAGCGCCCCATCTACGAAATCATCGCCGGGGAACGTCGCTTCCGCGCGGCCAAGCTGGCCGGGCTGGACAGCGTGCCGGTGCTGGTGCGCGATGTGCCCAACGAGGCCGCTGCGGCCATGGCGCTCATCGAGAACATCCAGCGCGAAGACCTGAACCCGCTGGAAGAAGCGCAGGGCTTGCAGCGCCTGATCAAGGAGTTTGGCCTCACGCACGAAACCGCGGCCCAGGCCGTGGGCCGTTCGCGCAGCGCTGCCAGCAACTTGCTGCGCCTGCTGAATCTGGCCGACCCGGTGCAGACCATGCTGATGGCGGGTGACCTGGACATGGGCCACGCGCGTGCGCTGCTGGCGCTGGACCGCGGCACGCAAATCACCGCGGCCAACCAGATTGCCACCAAGAAGATGTCGGTGCGCGAGGCGGAAAGCCTGGTCAAGAAACTGAGCGCCGAGTTCTCGCTGACGCCGCAAAAGCCGACCAAGGAAAAATCGCGCGACCTCAAACGTGTGGAAGAAGAACTGTCCGACCTGCTGATGGCCCAGGTGGAGGTGGTGGTGAAAAAACGCGTCAAGCGCCATGGCCGTGTAGAGGAGATGGGCGAGGTGGTGATCCAGTTCGGCTCACTCGACGAGCTCAATGGCCTGATCGAACGACTGGCCCCTGGCGGCAACCGCTAGTCGCTATCAAAATAGTAGCTGCTCGCGCAGACTCTATAAGCGCTGGAGGCCTATTTGACCCCTAAACCCTGGCAGCGCCTGAACCCGGCCACCTGGCTCTGGCCGCTGCCGGCCATCGTGGCCTGGGTATTGTGCTGGACCCTGTTTCGCACCGTGTGGGAGCAGGGCTTGGCATTGCCTTGGTCATTGGCCCTGGCCAGTGCGCTGGGCGTGTTGCTGAGCCTGTGGGGCGGCAGCTGGTGGCGCCGTGCACTGATTGCGGCGGGCTTTCCGGTGTCGCTGGCGCTCACGCTAGGCGTGCTGGGCGGCAGCGCGGTGCCGGCCTGGGCCTGGCTCTTACCTCTGGGTCTGTTGCTGTTGGTCTACCCCGTAAACGCCTGGCGCGACGCGCCGCTGTTTCCCACACCCCTGAACGCGCTGACCGAGCTGCCCACCCACGCGCCTTTGCCCGCCGGTGCGCAAGTGCTGGACGCTGGTTGTGGCCTGGGCCATGGCCTGCAGGCGCTGCGCCTGGCCTACCCGCAAGCCCAGTTGCACGGGATCGAATGGAGCTGGCCGCTGCGCGCCCTGTGTGCGCTGCGCTGCCCTTGGGCGCGCGTGCGCCAGGGCGATATCTGGAAGGCTGACTGGTCGGCCTACGACATGGTGTACCTATTCCAGCGGCCCGAGAGCATGGGCCGCGCCATGGACAAGGCGTGCGCTGAGTTACGCCCCGGCGCCTGGCTGGTCAGTTTGGACTTTGAAGCAACACCGCACATTTGTACCGCCAGCTTGTGCACACCCGGTGGCAAAATGGTGTGGCTGTACCAGGCGCCCCTGTCTGCGCCTGCAGGAGAAAACCCATGACATCCGATACCACCACCCCACCCACCGTGGCCACGACCCTGGACCCCGCGGATGCCCTGCAGGCCACCCAGGTGGTGGTATTTGCTCTGGCCACCTTGTCCGAGCTGCGCGACTCCGACACCGAGAGCCACATGCTGCGTGTGCAGCGCTACGTGCGCTCCTTGTGCACCCAGTTGCAAACCCTGCCGGCGTACGCCGATGTGCTGACGCCGACCTATGTGGAAATGCTGCTCACCAGCGTGCCGATCTACGACATGGGCACCGTGGGCATTCCTGATCGCATCCTGCTCAAACCCGGTCGCCTGACGCCCGAAGAAGTGGCCATCATGCGCACCCACACCACGCTGGGCCACGACGCCCTGGCGCGTGCCGAGAAGACCCTGGGCCGCGTCTCACCGCTGCTCACCATCGCCAAAGAAATCACGCTGTGCCACCAGGAGAAGTGGGACGGCTCCGGTTACCCCAAGGGTCTGTGGGGCGCGCAGATTCCGCTCTCGGCACGCATCGTGGCGCTGGCGGATGTGTACGACGCGTTGATCAGCAACAAGGTCTACAAGGATGGCGTGCCGCACGAACGTGCGGTCGAGATCCTCACCGAGGGCCGTGGCGCCCACTTCGACCCCGATGTGGTCGATGCCTTCCTGCAGGTGCAGGACACCTTCCGCAGCATCGCCCAGCGCCATGCCGACACCGACGCGGACATGCAGCAAAAGATTGAATACATGGCCAATGCCATTGCCGAAGTGGCAGTGATCTGAGCCGGTGAGAAGTCTGAGGCCCTGGGTCTGGGGGGGCGTGGTGTGTCTGATCGCCGCCACCGCCACGGCCGCCGAATGCACCAAATCTGTCCGATGGTCTGACGACGCGCCCTATGCGTTTCGCGGGCCCGATGGCGAACTCAAAGGCCTGCATGTAGACACGGTGCGTGCGGCACTCAGGCGTGTGGGCTGTCAGCCGCAGTTTGTGGAACGGCCCTGGGCCCGCGCACTGGTGGAACTCGAAGAGGGCCACTTGGACATCTTGCCGGGCGCCTTGCGCAGGCCCGAGCGCGAGGTCTATGCCGTGTTTTCCCGGCCGGTCAACCGCTCGCCCAATGTGCTGTTCATGCGCAAGGCCGTGGCCGACAAATACAAAATCACCAAACTCGCCGATCTGCTGGGTACGCCGTTTCGCCTGGGTGCCCAGATGGGGGTGGCCTATGGCCCTTCGTTTGAGGCCTTGCAAAAAGACCCGCGTTTTGCCGCTTTGCTCACCCCGTTCACGGCCCGGCGGGGTGCCTGGCAGATGATGGACATGGACCGGCTGGACGGCCTGATTGCCGATGAAACTACCGGCCTGCTGGAGATCCAATCGCTGGGCCTGTCGCAGGCCATCGTCAAAACACCCATCGTGACCACCTCGGAACCCGGCATGTTTGCGTTGAGCAAAAAGGCACTGACGCCCCAGTTTGCAGCCGACTTTGACCGCGCGCTGGACGCCATGGTCAAAGACGGCGAGCTCCGTCAGATCCGCGAGCGGTATGTGCCTTGCCCAGTGTCGGCAGACCAGATTGGCTGCAAATAAGCGGCAGGCGCTTACAACGAGAAGATCTTGCCCGGGTTCAGAATGTTGTGCGGGTCCAGCGCGCGCTTGATGGTGCGCATCATGTCCACCGCACCGTTGCCGGTTTCTTCCACCAGAAAGCCCTGCTTGTGCAGGCCCACGCCGTGTTCACCCGTGCAGGTGCCGCCCAGCTTCAGGGCGCGTTCGACCAGCTGGTGGTTGAGCTTTTCGGCCAGCTCGCGTTCGGCAGGCAGCTTGGGGTCAATCAGGTAACCCATGTGGAAGTTGCCGTCGCCCACGTGGCCGACCAGGAAGTAGGGGATGCCGGCCTCCTGTGCCTCGGTCACGCTGTCCAGCAACGCGTCGGCCAGGTGCGAGATGGGCACACAGGCGTCGGTGGTGATGGCCTTGCAGCCGGGGCGCGACTGCACGCCCGCAAAGTAGGCGTTGTGCCGCGCGGTCCACAGGCGGGTGCGTTCCTCGGGCGTCTCTGCCCACTCGAAGGCCGCGCCACCGAAGTCGGCCGCAATGTCCTGCACGGTCTGCACCTGCTCCTTCACGCTGTCGGGTGAGCCGTGAAACTCCATGAGCAACATGGCGCCTTCGCGCAGCGTGAGTTTGGAGTGCGCGTTCACCATACGGATGGTGTTGGCGTCCAGCAGCTCGCAGCGCGCAATCGGTATGCCCAGCTGAATGATTTGGATAGTGGTGTTCACCGCGTCGGCCAGGCTGTTGAACGAGCAGGTCGCGGCCATCACGGCCTCGGGCAGCGGGTAGAGTTTGACGGTCACTTCGGTGATCACGCCCAGCGTGCCTTCGCTGCCCACCAGCAGGCGCGTCAGGTCGTAGCCGGCGGACGATTTCTTGGCGCGTGTGCCGGTGCGGATCACCTCACCGCTGGCCGTCACCACCTCCAGCGCCAGCACGTTCTCACGCATGGTGCCGTAGCGCACGGCGTTGGTGCCGCTGGCGCGTGTGGCGCTCATGCCGCCAATCGTGGCGTCGGCGCCGGGGTCGATGGGGAAGAACAGGCCGGTGGATTTGATCTCGTCATTGAGCTGCTTGCGCGTCACGCCGGGTTGCACGGTCACCGTCAGGTCTTCGGCATTGATGGACAACACCGCGTTCATGCGGCTCACGTCCAGGCTGATGCCGCCTTGCACAGCCAGCAAGTGGCCTTCCAGCGACGAACCCACGCCAAAGGGGATCACCGGAACGAGGTACTGCGCGGCCAGCTTCACGGCATCGCTCACATCCTGCGTGTTCTGCGCAAACACCACAGCCGCGGGCGGCGGAATGTCAAACGCGGACTCGTCCCGCCCGTGCTGCTCGCGCACCACCAGTGCGGTGGAGAACTGGTCGCCAAAGCGCGCCTTGAGGGCGTCCAGCAGGGCCGGGGGCACGTTGCGGGCCTGTACTTGGGGTAGCAGGTGGTTCAAAGCGGTGGGGGCGTTCATAGTTTTTGTCTCCAATGCGGGCAATCCCCCATTTTGATCCAATCCAATTCATGACGCGCTGCAGCTCAGCGTGAAACCGTATCCCAGTCCATTCCGAACTTCAGCAGGTATTTGCGGAGTCGGTCCGCATCGTTCACCACACTGCGCTGGGTTCGCGATACGTTGAACAACACCCGGCCCGCGTCACTCAGTGACGACTGTGCTCGGCACACTGCCACCACAGATTGCAGTTGCAGCAGATCGAACTGATCCAGTTGTGCCGAGCGTCCTCCCAACAAGGTCTCCAGATCGGAAACATCTGCGTGGCCTGCCCCCGCATCTTGCAAATCGCTCCATTGCCAGCGTAGGCGCTGGATTTCGGCTTCGACCAAACCGATACCAATGCGTCCGTGCTCCGCCAGTGTGGCCAGGCGTGTGACGGACGCGCTCAGATCGCGGAAGTTGCCGCTCCAGAGAGCTTCTGGTGCAGTGGCAAAGCGCAAGTAAGCCGTGCGCGCCTCTGCGGTCAGGCGTACTTGCTTGCCCAACTCCTGGGACGCATTGCGCAGCTGGTGGTCCACATTAGGCTCAATATCTTCGCGCCGCTGTGCCAGACCGGGCAACGTGTAAGTCCAGAGGTTGATACGTGCAAATAGGTCTTCGCGGAAGCGCCCCGCGCGAATCTCCAGCCGCAAGTCCCGATTGGTGCCTGCGATGAGTTGGAAATCACTCTGGATTTCCTTGTCGGAGCCCATGGGGAAGAATCGTTTTTCCTCTACCGCCTTGAGCAGCATGGCTTGCTCGTCCAGTCCCAGCTCACCGATCTCATCCAGAAACAGCAAGCCTTGGTGCGCGGCACGCAACAGGCCGGGACGGTCTGCTGCGGCGCCTGTGAAAGCCCCTTTGCGGTGGCCAAACAGGGTCGAGCCGGCTCCGTCGCCACGCAGCGTGGCGCAGTTGATTTCGACAAAGCTGCCTTCGAGTTGGTGACGTGCTTTCTTCAACTCGAATACGCGTCGCGCCAGCATGGACTTGCCAGCACCAGTGGGGCCGGTCAGCAGCATGGGGGCTTTGCTTTGCCCAGCCACGCGTTCCACTTCCTCAATCAGGGCATTGAAATTAGCGTTGCGCGTGGCGATACCGCTCTTCAGGAAGTTCAGCGCGTCCTGCTGGGCGCTGTGCATGCGCTGGTTAATGGCGTCGTAGCGCGACAGATCCAGGTCGATGATTTCGTGGCTGCCCGGGCCTTGGCCCTGGCGCCCGCGGGGCGGCGCACTTTGCAGGAGGACCCCGGGGAGGAAACGCGCTTCTACCAACAGAAACAGGCAGATCTGCGCCACGTGGGTGCCGGTAGTGATGTGAGCCTGGTAGTTTTCTTTTGTCGTGTCGAAGGGATAGGCAGATGCCCAGTCGTAGAGCGCTGCGTACACCTCACCAAAGTCCCAGGGATTGGCGAGGTGCATCTCCACCAGCTTCACCTCGGTGTTGGGGGAAGTCTGAGCAATATCTTGCCGCACCAGTTCTGCCAACGTCACGTGGCGCCGGTCATGAAACAGTTCCAGCCGGTCAATGACCAGATCCTCATGCTGCGTGAGGGCCAACGTGGGCCGCCATTTCTCCCAACGCGCCGCGCTTTGGCCCGAATCAAGTTGCGTGCCGAGGAATCCAATGACGACTGTCTTTCTCATTCAGCTAGTTTACTAGCTGAATAAATAGTAATTTATAGAAATAAAAAATTGAAACTCATCCCGATCAATTCAATTTCGAAAAAATATCCAATAAATTCAAAGGCTTAGGAAAACTAATCGAATTTGAACAAAGTTGGCACGACCTCTGCAATACAGGTACCGTCTTACGCAAGAAGGTGTTCGCTGACAAGCAGGGGTTTCCGGGTAGCCGGACCCCGCTGGTGCAAAGAAGTCCGGGTTGTTCCGTGATGCTTTGTATGCCGCGACCTGGAAACGTAGGGCACAACGGCATGTGGTCAAGGGGTGGCTCGGGTAGAGGAGCCACCCCGCTAGGTTCGATTCCTGGGTGCCACCGTTCTGTAGCTCAGAGGGTAGAGCAACGCACTATTAATGCGTCTGTCGCGGGTTCGATTCCCGCCGAACGCTGGTCGTAAAAAAACCAGCTTACTTGGAAGTGAAAAAGAGAAGTGCCGCACGTGGGACCCAAAAGCCCCACCAGCAGCAGTCGCCAGAACAAAGGACCTGCGACACCTACTGCCAGTGTGCTGAGACCGGTAAAGCCCCGTAATCTCAAACCACTGTCAGACAGTGCCCGCACCCGGAGTCCGCGCCTGTTGCTGTTGCGGCCCTTCATATCAACGAATTGTCAGAAAGAGGAGAGATAAAAATGTTGGGATTGAAGCGCATCACCATCAAGAAAAACGAACGCGGCCTGTTGCTGCGCAATGGCGACTTCGAGCGCGTGTTGCAGCCCGGCCAACACTGGATTGGCACGCTGGGTGCGCAGGTGCGCATCGAGACCTTTGCGATGGAACAGACCGCCTTCACGCACGGTCTAGCAGACTACTTCATGGCCAAGGAACCCGAGGTCGTGGCCCAAGAGTTTGTGCAGGCTGCGCTGACCGATGCCCAAGTGGGCCTGCGCTATGAGAACGGCGTGCTGGTAGAAGTGCTGGCGCCTGCAACCCGCAAGCTGTATTGGAAGGGTCTGAACGACGTGCATGTAGATATGGTCGACATCGCTGCGACCGAGAAGCTGGCCAAGGAACTGGTGGCCAAGCTGAATCAGACGCAGTTGCGCCAACGCCCTGTGGCCGGCTTGGCTGGCGTGCTGATGGTGCACGTACCTGATTACCACGTGGGTGTTTTGACCGTCGATGGCAAGCAGCAGGAACTGTTGGGTGCCGGTGCGTATGGCTTCTGGCGCTACAACCGCCAGGTGCAGGTGGATTGCGTGGACCTGCGTTCGCAGGCGCTGGAGATCAGCGGCCAAGACATTCTGACCAAGGACAAGGTGGGCCTGCGCCTGAACCTGTCTGCGACCTGGCGCTATGACGATGTGCGGAAGGCGTTTGCCAACACGGCGAAACCCTCGGAGCTGGTGTACCGCGAACTGCAGTTTGGTTTGCGCGCTGCGGTGGGGACCCGCACGCTGGACGAGTTGTTGGAAGACAAGGCCAGCATCGATGCCATCGTGAAGGACTTCGCTGCGCAAAAGCTGCTGGCTGCAGGCATCACGCTGGAAGGCCTGGGTGTGAAGGACATCATCTTGCCCGGCGAGATGAAGACCATCCTGGCCCAAGTGGTTGAAGCCGAGAAATCAGCCCAGGCCAATGTGATCCGCCGCCGCGAAGAAACCGCTGCCACGCGCTCGCTGTTGAACACTGCCAAGCTGATGGAAGACAACCCCATCGCTTTGCGTATGAAAGAGCTTGAGACCTTGGAGCGTGTTGCTGAGCGCATTGACAAGATTTCTGTGTTTGGTGGCTTGGACAACGTGCTCAACGGGCTGGTGAAGCTACGTTGAGGGATACGTGGTGTAAGCCATACTTGGTTTGAAAATATATAGGGAGAAGAAATGAACTACCAACAACTCGAAGTAGAAGGCGGCGTGCCCGTCAAGATGTGGACCAACGGCGTACCCATTGAAGAGTCCGCCCAGCGCCAGCTGGAAAACACGGCCAAGCTGCCTATTGTGTTCAGTCACGTGGCTGTGATGCCGGATGTGCACTACGGCATCGGTGCCACCATTGGCAGTGTGGTACCCACGCTGAAGGCCATCATTCCTGCTGCGGTGGGAGTGGATATCGGTTGCGGCATGATGGCCTGCAAGACCACGCTGGTGGCCGCGGACCTGCCGGACAGCCTGGGCCCGCTACGTAGCGAGATTGAAAAAGCAGTGCCTCACGGTTCTGCCCCCAAGCAGTTTCGTCGCCATGGCTCCAACCGCGAAGTGGGTGCCTGGACCAACCCGCCCGTGACGGCAGATACCGCCTGGGTGCAGCTGGTAGACGAATTCGATGCCATTTGCCTGGATTACCCACGCCTGAAGAACACCAACAACCACCGCCACATGGGCACCCTGGGTGGTGGCAACCACTTTGTCGAAATCTGCCTGGATGAGGTCGGTGGCGTGTGGATCATGCTGCACAGTGGCTCCCGTGGCGTGGGCGGTGCCATTGGCAACCTGTTCATTGAACTTGCCAAGAAGGATGCAGAGCAGCACCAGCGCAACCTGCCGGACCAGGACCTCGCCTATCTGGAAGAGGGGGCCCAGTACTTTGGTGACTATGTGCGCGGTGTAGGTTGGGCGCAAAAGTTTGCGCGCCTGAACCGCGAAGTGATGATGCAAGCCGTGATCGGCGCGCTGCGCAAGGTGATTACCAAGCCGTTCGAGACGCACCTGGAAGCCGTGAACTGCCACCACAACTATGTGCAGAAGGAAACCCACTTCGGCCAGGATGTGTATGTGACCCGCAAGGGCGCCGTGAGCGCCAAGGCGGGTGAGCTGGGCATTATTCCCGGCAGCATGGGAGCCAAGAGCTTTATCGTGCGCGGCAAGGGAAACCCGGACAGCTTCAACAGCTGCAGCCACGGTGCCGGACGCACCATGAGCCGTACCAAGGCCAAGAAGCTGTTTACTGTGGAAGACCAGGTGCGTGCCACCGAAGGCGTGGAGTGCCGCAAGGATGCCGACGTGATTGACGAGATCCCGATGGCCTACAAAGATATCGATGCCGTGATGGCGGCGCAGAACGATCTGGTCGAAGTGGTTTACACCCTGAAGCAGATCGTGTGCGTGAAAGGTTAGGGAGAGACGACGTGATTGAAATCGACGGTTCACAGGGCGAGGGTGGCGGCCAGATCCTACGCACGGCACTGGCCCTGAGCCTGGTGACGCAACAGCCTTTCACGCTGGCCAACATCCGCGCCAAGCGCCCCAAGCCAGGCCTGATGCGCCAGCACTTGGCTTGCGTGCAGGCGGCGGTGGCTGTGGGTGGCGCGGACTCCCGGGCGCTTGCGCAGGACGAAAGCCCCGTGGGCTTGGGTGCCACGCATCTGGTGTTTCAGCCGGGCCCGGTCCACGGGGGTGACTTCACGTTTGCGGTGGGTTCGGCGGGCAGTTGCATGCTGGTGCTCCAAACGGTGCTGTGGCCGCTGGTTATGGCGGCAAAACCCTCCAAGCTGGTGTTGCAGGGTGGTACGCACAACCCGATGGCGCCTTCATTCAGTTTTCTGCAGCACACGGTGCCTTATTTTTCGGGCGAAGGCCCTGCCTTGCTCAGCATGGAGC
Organism: Rhodoferax sp. XS2R6; assembly: GCF_056521365.1. Lineage (NCBI taxonomy): Bacteria > Pseudomonadati > Pseudomonadota > Betaproteobacteria > Burkholderiales > Comamonadaceae > Rhodoferax > Rhodoferax sp. XS2R6. The sequence continues at coordinate 168,888 of NZ_JBWMAY010000007.1, forward strand.
TGCAGCGCCACGGCTTTTACCCTGCGGGTGGTGGCGAGGTGCATGTGGGCATTCAGCCTCCGGCCCATGGTCTTGCGGCCATCGACTTGATGCAGCGCGGTGAGGTGGTGGACGCATGGGCTGAGGCGCTGCACGCGGGCATCCCGAGGAATGTGGCCGAGCGCGAGTTGGGCGTGCTGCAGCGCGCGCTGGACTGGTCCGATGCGCAGTTGCGCAACCGCGGTCTGCGCAGCAATGAAGGCCCCGGTAATGCCTTGCAAGTGATCCTGCAGTACGAGCACATCACGGAGGTGGTGACTGCCTATGGCGAAAAAGGAGTGGGCGCGGAGGAGGTTGCGCGCCAGGTCTTGAGCGAGGTGAAGGACTATCTGGCGCATCAGGCACCAGTAGGCGAGCACTTGGCAGACCAGCTCATGATCCCCTTGGCCCTGGCCACTTTGCAGGGTCGGCCGGGACAGTATTGGGCAACAACGCTGTCGGAACACGCCCGTACCAATGCGCGCGTGATCGAAGCATTCCTGCCGATTACGTTTGACATGACCGCCAAGGATGCAGGCTATTGCGTGCGCGCAGTCCGCCGCTAACCTGGCCACTGTGCTTCCCATGGTGCGTTTACGATAGCTGTCTTCCAGACTCCAGGACCGCCCCATGGGAAACCGCCTCACCCAAATCGCCACCCGCACCGGGGACAACGGCACCACCGGCCTGGGCGACAACACCCGCGTCTCCAAGGACAGCCTGCGCGTGCATGCCATGGGCGATGTGGACGAACTCAACAGCCACATCGGCCTCTTGCTCTGCGAGCCCATGCCCGAAGGGGTGCGCACATTGCTGGTAGAAATTCAGCACCAGCTGTTTAACCTAGGGGGCGAGCTGTCCATCCCCGGCTACGAGCTGCTCAAGCCCGAGGCGGTGTTGGCGCTGGACGAAGCGCTGGCGGAGCACAACGAACACCTGCCACGCCTGCAAGAGTTCATTTTGCCCGCCGGCACGCGCGCTGCCAGCCAGGCCCATGTGTGCCGCACCGTGGCGCGCCGCGCCGAACGCGCCGTGGTGGCGCTGGAAGCGCAAGAGGCCCTGAAAGACACGCCGCGCCAGTACCTGAACCGCCTGTCGGACCTGATGTTTGTGCTGGCCCGGGTGCTCAACCGCTACCGCACGGACGGCACGGTGGGCGACGATGTGTACTGGAAAAGCGAACGGTTGGCCAAAGACCAGAGCTGATGCGCTACTAAAACAATAGCTGCTTGCGCAGTATCCAAAAGGGCTAGGGCCGTATTTGGCTATTAATTACCCGCCAACCACTGGTGCGTGGGTTGTAAAAACCGCACTCTTGGTAGGCGCGGCGCACGGCGCCGGTGTTGATCAGGGCGGCTAGCGCGGGGAACACCTTGTCGGCCACGGCTCGGCCGGCTGCTGTGGTGGCCGCGGCCAGGTGGCGCGAGCCCACCAGGGCCAGGGCGCGGCCACGCAGCGGCACCAACTGCTGGCCTTCGGCGTCCAGGCGCAGGTCTTGGGTGGCGGGAAACGGCGCCAGCAGCACATCGGCCCGGCCGCGTGCCACGGCCAGCACCATCTGGCGCCAGGTTTTCACATCCATCAGCGAGCGCACGCCCAAGGCCTGCAAGGTGCGCCAGTCGGCACTCCAGTCGCTGTTGGAGACGACCCTGAGGGTTTGCAATGCGGGCAAGGATTGGGCTTGTTGGGCCGCGGCGTTGTTGGGGGCGGTGAACAGGCCCACCACAAAGTCGCCATCGGCAATCAGCGCGGGCGAGGGCAGGGCGCTGGCGCCCAGGCCTTGCAGGTCGCTGTTCCACACCGTGGTGCCCAGCACGTCTACGCGGCCTGCGCGCAGCTCCAGCAGGGTGCGCTGGTAGCTGTCGATGCGCACCAGTTGAACCTTGGTGCCGGGCAGGGCGCGGGTGACCTCGCGCAGCAGCAGCGCCAGCTCGATCACATCGCGTCGCGCATGCGGCCCGTCAAAACTTCGCAGGCTTTGAACATCACGTGCACCCAGAAACAAGGCGTAGTCATAGGCCACGTCTTCGGGGACCGCCACCCGCAGCAGGTGGTTCTCCTGCGCATCGACACCCATGGTTGCGCCAGTGGCGGCGGCCAGCAGCAGCGCACGGCGCGTGAGCAGGGGATGGGGGCGGGAGGACACGGTGGTTTGCGGTGGTGCGCCCAGTATCGCTGTTCTAACGCGGCGAAAGAATGGCCATGGTGATACGTGACACACACGTCAACTCACCCGCTTCGTTGCGCAGGTCAATCTGCCACACATGGGTGCTGCGGCCCCGGTGTACCGGGCGCGCCACGCCAGTGACCCAGCCGGTCTTCACGCCCTTGAGGTGGTTGGCATTGATGTCCAGGCCCACGGCGCTGTGGCCCTCGGGCGAGGAATAGAAAGCACCGCAGGAGCCCAGGGTCTCTGCCAACACCACCGACACGCCGCCGTGCAACAGGTCATACGGCTGGTGGGTGCGTGGGTCCACCGGCACGCGCGCGCTTAAAAAATCGTCGCCCACTTCCAGGAACTCGATGCCCAGGTGTTCGATTGCCGTGTTCCGGCTGGATTGGGTCAGGATGTCGATAGAGACTGCTTGTTGCCAAATGCGCATGGTGTGGTACCTGTTCCGGGAGGCAGAGGTCGCACTATAAACACGGCGATGGTCGGGCCACTGTCAAGTGGGCGCCAGCCCGGGCGGCGGTGCGGCCACCACCCGGTTACGCCCGTTTTGTTTGGCCTGGTAGAGCGCCACATCGGCGCGGTGCACCAGGGCCGCCACACTGCGGTCCGCGGGGGCCCACATGCAAGTGCCAATGCTGACTGTGGCGTGGCCAACCTCGGGAAAGACGGTTGCCTCCACGGCGGCACGGATTTTTTCTGCCACCAGCGCCACCGCCTCGGTGGTCTGGTTTTGCGACAGCACGACGACGAACTCTTCCCCTCCGTAGCGGGCAACCAGGTCGGTGGTGCGGGTGTGGGCACGCAGCACCTCGGCCAGCTGTTGCAGCACGGCATCGCCGGCGGCATGTCCAAAGCGGTCGTTGATGCGCTTGAAGTAGTCGGCATCCAGTATCAGCAGGGCAAAGGCGTGTCCGGTGCGCTGGCTGATTGCCATACATTCGGCGACCCGTTCATCGCAGTGGCGGCGGTTGTGCAGCCCGGTCAGTGCATCCTGGGTGGCCAGCCGTTCCAGCTCCTGGTTGGCCGCGGCCAGTGCGTGGGTGCGTTGCAGCACCTGGGCCTCCAGGGTCAGGTTCAGGGTTTCCAGCTCCTGCTCGCGTGCCAGCAGCGAGGCTGTCATCGAGCGCATGGATTGCCCGAGCTGCAGCACCTCCAACAAGCGGGTGCTTTGTGGGTACTGGGGTTCACCTACACGCTGCTCGACCCGGTGGGCCGCTTCGGCCAGTTCTTCGATGGGCTGACTCACCGTGTGGGCCAGCGGCAGGGCCAGCAGGCCAAACAGGATGGCTGCCACCACGCCCAGGCCGATCAGGCGGTTGCGAAGGGCATGGGCGGGCGCCAGGGCGTCGTCCAGCGGCTGGCGCACCACAATGCGCCAGCCCAGGTTGTTGTCGGTTTGGGCATCCACCACCACTTCGCTGGTGAGGTAGTCACGTCCGTCGTCCCAGGTCACGGTGGCATACGGTAGCGGGTTGGCCACACCGTTTTTTAGCCGGGCTTGGTCTACCAGGGTTTGCGGATACAGCACGGTGCCTTGGCGGTCCACGATCAGGATTTGGGTTCCTGCGCTGCGGCCGGTTTGTTGTGCGGCGGCCTGCACCGTATCGGTCACCCAGCTCCAGCTGGCATGGGCCCCCACCACGCCCAGCAGCTGCCCGTCCCGACTCCGGATGGGTGCTGCAAAGTCAATAAAGCGCAGGGGTTCGCCCGACGTGTTGGCAGGCAAGAGCTTGGCCAGCAGCAAGGCCTCGTGTACGTCGCCAGTGAACACACGCTCCTTGCCCGCCACGAACCACGGCCGCTTGGCGACCGACTGGCCCTGCAGCAGGCCGTCAATGGCCTGTATGACCGTGCCATTCGCGTCCACCACCCCCAGCCACACCAGTTCATTGCGGGCCTGGCGGCGCAGTTGCAACGATTGCAGCAGGTCCGGGTGGTCTAGCGGGCCCCGTGTGACGTGGAGTTCCTGGCTAAGCAGCGCGATGTCCAGCTCCCGCTCGCGCAGGCTGGCACCCATCAGTTGCGCTGCTGCTGTGGCGGTGGCATGCAATGCCTGCCCTACCGAGGCCGCACGTTGCTGGGTGGCCAACTGGCCGACATAGATCCCCACGCTGAGCAGGGTCAGCAAGGCCAGGCCCACAAACCACAGGGTAAGGCGACCGCGCAGACTGTGGATATGGAATTTCTTCAGCTTGTATACCGACATGCGGTTTTGCTTTCCAACGCCACCCGGCCTGTTGTGGTGTTTGTGCTACCCGGGTGAAAACGCCCCTGAAGAATGGAGTGCCCTAGGTTTAGCGCCGGAACTTGCCCGATGCCGAGATGATGGACAGGTCGGCGAAGTCCAGGCCGGTGTGGTCGGTGGGTGTGAAGGTCAGGATGAGGCCGCCCAGGTCGAACTTGCCCAGGTTTTCCAGTGCAGATTGCAGTTTTTCGCGCGTCGGTTTGGGGCCTGCGCGGCGCAAGGCCTCCACCAACACCTTGGCCGATGCAAAACCCTCCAGCATGGCGGGGCTGACTTCGAGGATGTCACGCGTCTTGGCCAGGGTGGCAGCTTCCTGCACCAGGGCGTAGTTTTGCGACTGCGGCAGCACCTGGCTCACGATCACACCGCGCGCGTCGTCGCCCAGCAATTTGATGAAGCCGCTGGATGCGTTGTTGGACAGGGTGACGAACTGTGCACCGCTGCCTGCGGCTTTGAGTGCCCTGATGGCGTCCACCACGGCGGTGCCCGAGCCAATCACCATGACGGCCTGGGGGCTCAGTTTTGCCATGGCCGGCGCAATTTGCGAGAAGTCCGGCTTGCTGCGGTCAAACTTGGAAATGGCGATCGCGGTCAGTTTGGAGGCGGTCAGGCCTTTTTGGGTGCCCTCCAGGCCGTCGGCGCCAAAACTGTCGTCCACGTGCACCACGCCAATGCGGTTGACGCCGGTGGCTGCCAGGTGGGTGATGGCGCGCTCAGCCTCGCGCTGGTAGGTGGCGCGTACGTTGAACACATGTTTTTTCAGGGGCTGGTGTAGCACCATGGCGCCCGTGGATGGAGCCACCAGTGGCACACCGTGTTGGTCCAGGAGGGGGATGATGCCCTCGGTGTGTGGGGTGCCGCGTGTCATGAACAGCGCCAGCACGCCCCGTTGCTCAATCAGCTCGCGCGCATTGGCCGCGGCCAGCTTGGTGTCGAACTTGTCGTCCAGCGTGATCAGCTCGATCTTCTCGCCGTTCACACCACCTTTGGCGTTGGTGGCGTCCAGATAGAGCTGGGCTCCCAGGCTGCTTTCTTTGACGGTGGCCGCAACAGCCCCGGTGACCCCCGTGGTCTGCCCTATCTTGATTTGACCGAATGCCGTGAAGCCGGCGCTCGCAATACAAAGTCCAAGCAGCGCAGAACGCAGGGATGTCATGGGGGTCTCCTTTGTTATAGAACGCGGATTACATCATGCCCAGAAGACGGAGTAACTAGCGATCAATCCTCAACAAACGCCTCTTCGCGCTTGGCCTTGATGGAAGGCATGAGCACGACGACCAGCAGCAGAACGGCCGCTGCGAGCAAGCCCGCCGAGAGCGGCCGGGTGATAAACAC
>NZ_JBWMAY010000008.1:0-27739 GCF_056521365.1 Rhodoferax sp. XS2R6
CGTTTCGTATTCCACGTGGGCGGTGTTGATGGTAATACCGCGTGCTTTTTCTTCAGGTGCTGCGTCGATCTGGTCGTACGCCTTGGCAGAGCCGCCGAACTTGGCTGCCAGCACGGTGGTGATGGCGGCTGTCAGTGTCGTCTTGCCGTGGTCCACGTGGCCAATCGTGCCTACGTTGACGTGTGGCTTGGTTCGTGTGAATTTTTCTTTACCCATGTTCAGCTCCGAAAAGTAATGAGTTAAAAACAATCAAATTCGCACTACCGCTATCACCAACATGCCAGCGGCAACGCTTTAAAAATGGTGCCCTTTGCGGGAATCGGACCCGCGACCTCTCCCTTACCAAGGGAGTGCTCTACCACTGAGCCAAAAGGGCAAAGCCTGTCGTAGACAAACCTTAAAAAACCTATATCACTATGCAGCAACAAATCAACTGTGGAGCGGGGTAGGAGAATCGAACTCCTCGCTTTAGCTTGGAAGGCTAAGGTATTACCACTATACGAACCCCGCAGAGGCTCATGCAAAACAGTCAATCATCACTGGTGGAGAGGGCTGGATTCGAACCAGCGTACTCGTAAGAGGGCAGATTTACAGTCTGCTGCCATTAACCACTCGGCCACCTCTCCTTCGGTGAACCCCGGATTATGCCACGTTAATTTGCCTTCGTCATGAACTTGCGCACAAATTTGAAATTAAGCACCGCCATGCTGCTCGCGCCAGGCCCGCGCCTGCGAGAAATGGCCACAGCCGATAAAGGGCACCGGCGGGCGCAGCGCCGACAAGGGTGAGGGGTGGTTGGCCGTCAGCACCAGATGGCGGCTGGCATCAATCAGCGCGCGCTTACTTTGGGCATGGGCACCCCACAGCATGAACACGGCCGGCTGCGCCTCCTTGGACACCTGGTGAATCACCGCGTCGGTCAGCAACTCCCAGCCCCGGCTGGAGTGGCTGGCGGGCTGGCCCTCCTCCACCGTGAGGCAGGTGTTGAGCAGTAGCACGCCTTTTTGCGCCCATTTCACCAGGCTGCCGCCAGGCTGAGGAAAAGTGGGGGGCGGCGTGCCGAGGTCGCGCTGCAGCTCTTTGAAAATGTTGCGCAAGGAGGGCGGGAAGGCCACGCCCGAAGCCACGGAGAACGCCAAGCCCTCCGCCTGGCCGCGCCCATGGTAGGGGTCTTGCCCCAGGATGACCACGCGCACGGATTCGGGCGGCGTCAGCTCCAACGCGCGCAGCGGCTGAGGCGGAAAAACGACGGCACCGGCGTCCAGCCGTTGCTGCAGAAACTGCATCAAGCCCTGGCCCATCTGGCCTTCAAAAAACCCGTCCACGAGCGCCTGCCAGCCCGGGGCCACAGGCCAGTCGGCAGGGTCGGCGTGCAGCAGCTGGTCCGCCATGACTCAGACGCCGAACAGGGCCGCCAACGCCTCGCCCGGCTCCGGCGCGCGCATAAAGGCCTCGCCCACCAAGAAGGCATTGATGCCAGCAGATCCCATGCGCAGCACGTCTTCACGCGTATGGATGCCGCTCTCGGTCACCAGCAGACGGTCAGCCGGCACCAGGGCTTTGAGGGCCAGCGTGGTGTCCAGCGAGACCTCGAAGGTTTTGAGGTTGCGGTTATTGATGCCGATCAGCGGCGTCTTGAGCTTCAAGGCCCGCTCCAGCTCAGGCTGGTCATGCACCTCCACCAGCACCGCCATGTCCAGGCTGCGGGCGATGGCTTCGAAGTCGCGCATCTGCGCGTCGTCCAGGCAGGCGGCAATCAGCAGAATCGCGTCGGCACCCATGGCGCGCGATTCGTAGATTTGGTAGGCATCGACCATGAAGTCTTTGCGCAGCACGGGCAGCTGGCAGCTGGCGCGGGCTTGCTTCAGGTAGTCGATTTCGCCTTGAAAAAACTGCACGTCAGTGAGCACCGACAAGCAGGCGGCGCCATATTCGGCATAGCTTTGGGCGATATCGGCCGGGATAAAGTCTTCGCGCAGCACGCCTTTGGACGGGCTGGCTTTTTTGACCTCGGCAATCACCGCGGGTTGGCCGGCGGCGATCTTGGCGCGCAGGGCGCCCACGAAGTCACGCGTCAGCACGCGCGATTCGGCGTCAGCACGCACGATGTCCAGCGGTTTGCGCTTGCGGGCCGCAGCCACCTCCTGGTGTTTGACGGCTACGATTTTGTCCAGAATGTCGCTCATAAGGTTTCCTAGTGGGCCAGGCGGGCAGAGAGTGCCACCAAGGCGTCGAGCTTGGCTTTCGCCGCTCCTGATTCGATAGCTTTTCGCGCAAGTGCGATGCCGGCTTCCATGGTATTGGCCACATTGGCCGCGTACAACGCTGCGCCGGCATTGAGGATCACGATGTCCTTGGCCGGGCCGGCCTGGTTGTTCAACACGCCCAGCAGCATGGCACGTGAATCTTCGGCAGTTTCCACCTTCAGCGACCGGTTGCTGGCCATGACCATGCCAAAGTCTTCCGGGTGGATCTCATACTCGCGGATCTCACCGTCCTTGAGCTCACCGACCATGGTGCCGGCGCCCAGGCTCACCTCGTCCATGCCGTCGCGGCCATAAACCACGATGGCGTGTTCGGCGCCCAGGCGCTGCAGCGCACGCACCTGGATACCCACCAGATCGGCGTGGAACACACCCATGAGGATGTTGGGCGCACCGGCCGGGTTGGTCAGCGGGCCCAGGATGTTGAAGATGGTGCGCACGCCCATCTCCTTGCGCACCGGCGCCACATTCTTCATGGCGGGGTGGTGGTTGGGCGCAAACATGAAGCCAATGCCTTGCTCGGCAATGCATTGGGCGATCTGGTCGGGCTTGAGGTTGATGTTCAGACCCAGGGCCTCCAGCACATCGGCGCTGCCGCTCTTGCTGCTGACACTGCGCCCGCCGTGCTTGCTCACCTTGGCCCCTGCGGCGGCGGCCACGAACATGCTGCAGGTGGAGATATTGAAGGTGTGCGAGCCATCACCGCCGGTCCCTACGATGTCCACCAAATGGGTTTTGTCGGCCACGTCCACCTTGGTGGAGAACTCGCGCATCACCTGCGCGGCGGCGGTGATCTCGCCGATGGTCTCTTTTTTGACACGCAGGCCCGTGATCAGGGCGGCCATCATGACGGGCGACATCTCGCCGGACATGATCTGGCGCATCAGGTGCAGCATCTCGTCGTGAAAAATCTCGCGGTGCTCGATGGTGCGTTGCAGGGCTTCCTGCGGGGTGATTTTGGCGGTTTGGGTCATGTCCATGTCCTTAAGCCTTGGGCGCTGCGGTCAGCGCCAGTTTGATTCCGAATCCTACAAACATCGCGCCGGCCACACGGTCCAGCCAATGCATGCTCTTCTGCACCACGCCGGCACGACGCGCCAGCCAGGCGGCCGCCACGGCCCAGCCCAGGTTCACCCACAGGCCGTTGAAGTTGAACAGCAGGCCCAGCAGCAGAAAGGCCAGCGGCTTGTTCTCCACGCCGGGGGCGATGAACTGCGGCACAAAGGCCAAGAAAAACAGCGCCACCTTGGGGTTGAGCACATTTGTCCAGAAACCGCGCAGGAACACGGCCTTCAAGCCATTTTGGCCTCCAGACCCCGTGGAATCTGCGCCAGCAGCTCCTAATTGCATAGCACTGTCAGGCTTGCTGAGCAGCAGGCGCAGGCCCACATAAACCAGGTAGGCGGCGCCCGCCCACTTGAGCACGGTGAACGCCGTGGCCGACGCAGCCATCAGTGCGCTCACACCCACGGCGGCGGCAAAGATGTGCACGAAGCAGCCGGCCGTGATGCCCAACGCGGCCACCATGCCGGCGCGCACGCCGCGGCGCAGCGCGTGGGTCACGATGTAAAGCACGTCCGGCCCGGGCGTGAGGTTGAGCAGCACGCCGGCCGCCGCAAACAGCAGAAGTTGATCCATGGACATGACAACTCCCTCAGTACACGGCCGCGCCCCGCGCTGCCGGGGCGGCGGCTGCGGTGGCGGGCTGGTCAAAGAAGGTGCGAATACTGGCCAGCGCATGGTCGATACCGGCTACGTCCACATCCAGGTGCGTGACAAAGCGCAGACCGATCAGGCCGGTAGCCAGCACGTTGTTCGCTTTCAGGTGCGCCAGCAGGTCCGGGCCACGGCCGTCGGCCACGTCCACAAACACGATGTTGGTCTGGGCCGAACGCACGGCGAGGCCGCCGATGCCCTGCAGCCCCTGCGCCAGGCGCTGGGCCAGGGCGTGGTCGTCGGCCAGGCGCTCCAGGTGGCGGTCCAGCGCATGGTTGGCCGCAGCGGCCAGCAGGCCCACCTGGCGCATACCGCCACCCGCCATCTTGCGGATGCGCAGGGCGCGGGCGATCAGCTCCTTGCTGCCGCACAGCATGGAGCCCACGGGCGCGCCCAGGCCTTTGCTGAAGCAGACGGACACGCTGTCAAAGTGGCTGGCAATGCGTTTGGCCGAGGCCAGCGCCGTTTCGCCGTCTTGGCGTGAGGCCACGGCGGCGTTGAATAGGCGGGCGCCGTCCAGGTGCACCGCCAGGCCCTTTTCGCGCGCCAGCGCACTGGCCTGCTGCAGGTAGCTGGCAGGCATGGGGTGGCCGTTCCAGGTGTTTTCCAGGCACAGCAGGCGGGTGCGGGCGAAGTGGCAGTCGTCGGGCTTGATGGCGGCGGCAATGTCGGCCAGCGCCATCTGGCCACTGGCGTCCTGCACCAGCGGCTGTGGCTGCACGCTGCCCAACACGGCGGCGCCACCGCCCTCGTAGCGGTAGGTGTGGGCCAGCTGGCCCACGATGTACTCGTCGCCCCGGCCGCAGTGCGCCAGGATGGCGCAGAGGTTGCTCTGCGTGCCCGTGGGCATGAAGAGCGCGGCCTCGAAGCCCAGCAACGCGGCCAGCTTCTCCTGCAGCGCGTTGACCGTGGGGTCGTCGCCAAACACGTCGTCCCCCAGCGGGGCCGCCATCATCGCCGCGCGCATGGCGGCGGTGGGTTGCGTGACGGTGTCACTGCGCAAATCAACAATCTTGGTCATATTGGCCTCTAGCCCCCGTGTTTATTGCGCAAGCAGCTATCAAAAACATAGTGCTTCATGGCTGCCTCACTGCAGGAAGTTCTTCAGCATGGCATGGCCGTGCTCGGTGAGGATGCTTTCCGGGTGGAACTGCACGCCCTCCATGCGCTGCGCAAACGGCAGGCCCGTGTGGCGCACACCCATGATTTCTCCGTCGTCCGTCCACGCGGTCACGGCCAGCTCTTTGGGGCAGGACGCACGTTCAATGGCCAGCGAGTGGTAGCGGTTCACGGTGAACTGCTGCGGCAGACCAGCAAACACGCCCTCTTGCGTGGTGCTGATCACGCTGGTCTTGCCGTGCATGAGTTCCTGCGCACGGATGATCTTGCCGCCCAGCGCGGCGCCAATGCTCTGGTGGCCCAGGCAAACGCCCAGGATGGGCAGCTTGCCCATGAAGTGCTGGATGGCAGCCACCGAAATGCCGGCCTCGGCGGGTGAACACGGGCCGGGGGAAATCACCAGGCGGTCGGCTTGGCGTTCGGCAATGCCTTCGAGCGTGATTTCATCGTTGCGGAACACCTCCACCTCGGCGCCCAGTTCGCCAAAGTACTGGACGATGTTGAAGGTGAAGGAATCGTAGTTGTCGATCATCACGAGTTTCATGCGGTCTCTCCTTGGCGCAGGCGGGCAAACTCCCGGTGCTCAAATGTTATGGATGCGTCCATCAGGGCGCGGTAGGCGGCCTCCACTACGTCAGGCTGGCCGCCCAGCTCGGCGGCCATGCGGCGCACGCGCTCGGCGATGAATTCAATGCGTTCCTGGTCGTGCACCTTGGTCACGTCCTGTTTGATGCGGGCGGCCTGGCTCATGTAGCCGGTGCGCTCCACCAGCAGCGCGGTGATACGTTCGTCTAGCGCGTCGATGTGGCTGCGCACCTCGGCCATGGTCTCGCAGTGTTGTGCTTGGGGTTGGGTTGTCTGTGGGGTGCTCATTGCAGACCCTCCTCCACCAGTTCGGCCGCGCGCAAGAGCGCACGCGCCTTGGCCTCGGTTTCCTTCCATTCCAGCTCGGGCACGCTGTCGGCCACCACGCCGGCCGCAGCCTGCACGTAGAGCACCTGGTCCTTGATGATGCCGGTGCGGATAGCAATCGCCACGTCCATGTCGCCCGCGTAGCTCAGGTAGCCACAGGCACCGCCGTAAATGCCGCGCTTGATGGGCTCCAGCTGGTCAATCACCTCCATGGCGTGCACCTTGGGCGCGCCGGTCAGCGTGCCGGCCGGGAAGGTGGCCTTGAGCACATCCATGCTGGTCATGCCGGGGTTCAGCGTGCCTTCCACATTGCTCACGATGTGCATCACGTGGCTGTAGCGCTCTACGATGAAGGCGTCGGTCACCTTGACCGAGCCGATCTGCGCAATGCGGCCGATGTCGTTGCGGGCCAGGTCGATCAGCATCACGTGCTCGGCACGCTCCTTGGGGTCGGCAATCAGCTCCACCTCGGCCGTCTTGTCCAGCTCGGGCGTGGCGCCGCGCGGGCGGGTGCCGGCCAGGGGGCGGATCGTCACTTTGGTACCGGCCTTACCGTCGAGAACCACTTGCTCTTGCCTAACCAGAATCTCCGGCGACGCGCCCACCACGTGGAAGTCGCCAAAGTTGTAGAAGTACATGTACGGGCTGGGATTCAGCGTGCGCAGTGCGCGGTACAGGCTGAGCGGCGAGGCGGTAAAACGCTTCTTGATGCGCTGGCCCACCTGCACCTGCATGAAGTCGCCACCGGCAATCATTTCCTTGGCGCGCTCCACGGCGGCGATGTAGTCGGCCTTGGCAAAGTCGCGCTGGGCCTCGAAGCTTTGCGAGGGCTTGATGTCGGGCGCGCTCACCGCCTGCGCCAGCTTGGCTTTCAGCTCCGTAAGGCGCGCCTGGCCGGCGGCATAGGCATCGGGCGTGGCCGGATCTACATAGACCATGAGGTGCAGCTTGCCGGACAGGTTGTCGATGACGGCCAGCTCTTCGCACTGCAGCAGCAGGATGTCGGGCGTGCCCAGTTCGTCGGGCGGGCAGCTACTCTGCAGCTTTTTCTCGATATAGCGCACGGCGTCGTAACCAAAGTAGCCGGCCAGGCCACCGCAAAAGCGCGGCATGCCGGGCTGCAGCGCCACCTTGAAACGCTGCTGGTACTGGGCGATGAAATCCAACGGATTGGCGGTGGAGGTTTCCACCACCACACCGTCGGTCACCACTTCGGTACACACATCGGCACCAAAACCGCTGGCACGCAGCAGCGTGCGGGCCGGCAGCCCAATGAAGCTGTAGCGCCCAAAACGTTCACCGCCTACCACCGACTCCAGCAAAAAGCTGTTGGCAGCAGGTTCGGTGGCGCCATCCGCGCGGGCCAGTTTCAGGTACAGGGAAAGCGGGGTTTCCAGGTCGGCAAAGGCCTGGGTGCTCAGGGGGATGCGGTTGTAGCCTTGCGCGCGCAACGCATGGAACTCGGATTCGGTCATGGGGACGGGGCCTCTCAAATCACACTAATCGTTTGGTTGCTGGCAGCGGGAGCTGCAGCCACAAAGGGTGCGCGCAATAGATCGGAGGGGAATCCGTGCCACTTGACCGCGCAAAGCTCAGGAACCGTGCGCGTTGGCCGCTAGGAACGCGGCCGGCAGGTGTTAGAGCCCAGGCACAACAGACGAGGTACGCCAGGGCCAGGCTCCCCGGTCGCTAAGACCCATTCTGCTGATGTGGTGGATAAACATGCGCGCCAGTGTAGCAAACCCGACACGTCGATCAGAAAGCAGACAAATTAACGTTACCCGCAGAAACCCTGATGTACATTGGCAAAGGACGTTGCAAAATCTCGTTACACAAAAAAGAACGGTCGTTCTATTAAGGATTTTCTTCATGACACTCACGCGTTTTCTTGTTGCTGCCCTGTCCGTGACCTTGTTGGCCAGCCCCTTGGCCCAGGCGGCCACCCAGGACATCCATGGCGTCAAGGTTGAAGACAGCGCCATGGTGAGTGGCACCAAGCTGCTACTCAACGGCGCCGGCACACGTTACAAGGGCCCGTTCAAGGTGTACGTGGGTGACCTGTACACCAGCAAAAAAGTGAACTCGCTGGACGAACTTATGGCGGCCCCCGGCCCCAAGCGCCTGACCATGACGTTTTTGCGCGAAATTGAAGCCGGTCCGTTTGGCAAACTGCTGACCCGCGGCGTGGAAGACAACGTGCCCAAGAATGAAATGTCCAAACTCGTGCCCGGCCTGATCCGCATGGGCGACATCTTCACGGTCAACAAGGTGCTGCTGCCCGGTGACGTGATCACGCTGGACTGGATTCCTGGCACCGGCATGGTGGTCACTGCCAAGGGCAAGGTCCAGGGTGAACCCTTCAAGGAACCCGAGTTTTACAAGGCCATCATGTCCATCTGGTTTGGCCCGGTGCCTGCCGATTTCCGACTCAAAGACGCGCTACTCGGCCAGAAATAAGCGGTCGGACTCTGCGCAACAAGGCCTGCCGGGGCAACCTGGCAGGCCTTTTTTGTTTTTTACGCCGTCCGCCCCCCGTTCGGGGGATGACAAGCTCCGGGCTAACCTGTAGTCTGGGGACAGACCTTGCTTTTTGACAGTGACACCTCTGGAGATTGCGCAATGAAACTCAGCCTGAAACTGCCCCTCGCCTTTGCCATTGCCCTGGCACTGCTGTTTGTGGGAGGGATGTTCGGCATCAGCACCCTCAACAGCGCCATCTCCACTTACCAGCACGAGGTCTTGCGAGACGTTGCCGCCAACAAAAAAGCAGCCGACATTGCGGGCAACTTTTCCACCGCTATCCAGGAGTGGAAAAACGTGCTTTTGCGCGGCAAGGAGCCCAAAGACCTGGACCGTTACTGGACCGCCCACCAGGCAGAAATGAAAGCCGTGGCCAAAGGCCTGGACGAGCTGAATGGTCTGCTGGAGCCTGGCCCCAGCAAGGACACGGCCACCAAGCTGGCGACTGCGATGCAGTCCGCAACCCAAGGGTACGAAGCCGCGCTGCAGGCCTACAAAGCGGCCGACATGGACTTTGCGGCTGGCGACAAGGCCGCGCGCGGCAAAGACCGGGATGCCGTGGCCTTCTTGGGAGAGCTGCGCAAACAATTGTCCGAACAGGAACGCCAGGCCTCGGAGGGCGCCAGCGCGGTGGCCGCACGCGGCAGCAAACTGGCCTATGGCGTCATGGTGCTGGTAACCCTGGCCGGCCTGGCCGGCAGCATCTTGCTGAGCCGACAAATTGTGCGCCCCCTCAATGAGGCCGTCACCGTGGCGGACCGCGTGGCCAGTGGCGACCTGACCGCCCACTTGCACACCAATGGCCGCGACGAAGTGGCCGCCCTCATGCGCTCCCTCCAATCCATGCAAGGCAGCCTGTCCACGCTGGTCATCAAAGTGCGCGAAGGCTCCCAGGGCGTGGCCTTGGCCAGCTCGGAAATTGCCCAGGGCAACCACGACCTTTCGGCCCGCACCGAGCAGCAGGCCAGCGCGCTGGAAGAAGCCGCCGCCAGTATGGAAGAGCTGGGCTCGGCCGTGAGCCACAGCTCTGACAACGCACGCCAAGCCAGCCAGATGGCGGCCAATGCCTCTAACGTGGCACAACAGGGTGGTGAAGTGGTGGCGCAGGTGGTGCACACCATGAAGGACATCAACGAGTCGTCCAACCGGATTGCCGAAATCATCAGCGTGATCGACGGCATCGCGTTTCAGACCAACATCCTGGCGCTCAACGCCGCCGTGGAAGCCGCGCGGGCCGGTGAACAGGGGCGTGGCTTTGCGGTGGTGGCCTCAGAGGTGCGGGCCCTGGCCGGACGCAGTGCCGAGGCGGCCAAGGAGATCAAGACCTTGATTGGTGCCAGCGTAGCGCGGGTGGAGCAAGGCAGCTCGCTGGTGGACCGGGCTGGCAACACCATGGGCGAAGTGGTGAGTGCGATCCGCCGCGTGACCGATATGGTGGGCGAAATCAGCGCCGCCAGCACCGAACAAAACACCGGCGTGGCCCAGGTCAGCGAGGCGGTCTCCCAGATCGACCAGGCCACTCAGCAAAACGCGGCGCTGGTGGAGCAAATGGCCGCGGCGGCCAGTGGCCTCAAGCAGCAGGCGCAGGACCTGGTGTCGCTGGTGGCCGTCTTCAAAGTGGATGGTGCCCAGCAGGGCCTGCTGCCCGCCTGAACGACGCTCAGTCCGCCCAGCGCAACGCGTCCAGCGCGTCGGCATAGGCGTCGGCATCCACCGACTCAACAGGCTCACCGTGGTTGTAGCCATAACGCACCAGCAGCACCGGGCAGCCGGCAGCGCGTGCGGCCTGGGCGTCGTTGCTGGAGTCGCCCACCATCAGCGTGCGGGCCGGCCGCGTGCCCAGCAGGCTGCAGGCGTGCAGCAGCGGCATCGGGTCGGGCTTCTTGCGCGCCACGGCGTCGCCGCCCACCACGTGCAGAAAGAAGCCGTCCAGCCCCTTGTGCTGCAACAGGGTGCGGGCAAAGGCGGTGGGCTTGTTGGTCACACAGACTAGGCGCAGGCCCGCGGCCTGCCACTGCTGCAGGCCCTCGCGGGCGCCGGGGTAGACCGCGGAGTAGTCGCCGTTGATGGCTTGGTAATGCACCTGGTAGCGGGCCCAGGCCAGCTCGTACATCGCTACTGAATTGATAGCTGTTTGCGCAGCATCCACCTGGGCCAGAAGGCTTTTTATCAAGTTTTCTGAGCCTTTGCCGACCATACGCTCCACGAGGGCATGGCTGACCGTGAAATCGGCAAACGGAGCGGGCAAGTCGCGCAGCATGCGCTGCAGGGCCTCGACAAAATCGCCCAGGGTGTCCACCAGGGTACCGTCCAGGTCCACGATGGCGGCATCGAACTGGCGCAGGGGCCAGGGCAAGGGAGTCAGGCTCACAGGGGTTTCCTTAGGTTGAGGGGGTAGCCGGGCCAGGCACGCCACCGGCCTGCACCCAGGCCACCAGCGCGCTGGCCTCCATGGGGCGGCTGAACCAGTAACCCTGGCCGCGCTCACAGCCCATGGCCAGCATCTGCGCGGCCTGCTCGGGCGTCTCGATGCCCTCGGCCACGGTGCCCAGCCCCAGGGCTCGGGCCACGCGCAGGGTGGCGTCAATCAGCACGCGGTGGTACTCACTCTGGCCAGCCTGGCTGACAAAGGAGCGGTCGATCTTCACCGCGTTCACCGGCAGCTCGTGCAGGCAGGAGAGTGAGGAGTAACCGGTGCCAAAGTCGTCCAGCGACAGGCCCACGCCCAGCGCGCGGATGTCGCGCAGCGTCTGCTGCACCTCTTTGTCCTGGGCGGCCAGGCTTTCGGTCACTTCCAGCACCAGCTGCTGGGGCGCCATGTTGTGGGCGCGCACCGCATCCAGAATGTCAGCCACCAGCCGCGGCTGGCGCAGCTGCGCGCGCGACAGGTTGACGGCCATGCTGGGCGGCGCCTGGGGCCCGAGCTGCTGTTGCAACTGCTCGAAGGTGCTGCAGGCCCGCTGCAGCACAAACTGGCCCAGCGCATCAATCAAGCCACAGGCCTCGGCCACGGGAATAAAGTCTGCCGGCGACACCAGGCCCCGCTGCGGGTGCTGCCAGCGCACCAGCGCCTCCACCCCCAGCAGCGCGTGGCTGCCCAGCTGCACCACGGGCTGGTAGACCACAAACATCTGCCCCAGCGTAAGCGCCTGGCGCAGGTCGTTCTCCAACGACACCGAGGCGTTCACGCGCTGGCGCATGGCCGGGTCAAACATGGCGTAGCGCGCACGGCCACTGCGCTTGGCCTCGTACATGGCAATGTCGGCGTCGCGCAGCACACTGTCGGCGTCCAACTCGGCGTGGGTGCTGGTCACAATGCCGATGCTGACCGTGGAGCTGACGCGGTGGCCCTCCACCTGGTAGGGCGCAGCCAGCACATCCAGCAGGCGGCTGGCCACGATTTCGGCGTCCAGGTCGCCGCGGATGTCGTCCAGCAGCACCACAAACTCGTCGCCACCAATGCGGGCCGCCATCTGGTCAAAGTCGCTGGTGTGCACAAAGCTGTCGCCCGGGCGCAGGCTGTCCTGCAGGCGGCGCGCAATCTGGCGCAGCAGCTCGTCACCCACCGTGTGGCCCAGGGTGTCGTTGACCTGCTTGAAGCGGTCAAAGTCCATGAACAGCACGGCAAAGTTGTAACCCGGCTGCGCCTGGTGCCGGTCGATGGCCTGGCGGATTTTCTCCACCACCACCGTGCGGTTGGGCAACTGGGTCAGGCCGTCGGTGCGGGCCGCCACGCGCAGCTGCTGCTCCATCGCCTTCTGGGCATTCACATCCATGGCCACGCCGGCCATGCGCAGGGCACGGCCCTGCACATCGCGGTCGGCCACATTGCCGGTGAACAACATCCAGACCCATCGCCCGGCGCGGTGCCGCGCCCGCACCGACAGGCGGTGCGGCGTGTCCGGGTCGCGCAGGTGGTGGCGCAGCGACTCCTGCCAGTGGGGCTGGTCATCCGGGTGAATCAGCTCAAACCAGCTGGCGGCGGCCATATTGAGCTCGCCAGGCATGTACCCCAGGGTGGCCAAAAAACGGTCGTTGCAGTGGATGGTGTCAGTCACCATGTCCCAGTGCCAGATGCCCAGGCCCGCGCCATCCACCGCCAAGCGCAGCACCTGCTGCTGTGCGCGCACCTCGGTCATGTCGGTGGCGACCAGCACCCAGCCGTTCAAAGTACCGTCCTCGTCACTGATGGGCTGCATGTCCACCAGCACCCAACCCAGCTCAGCCTTGCGGGTGGCGATGCGGATCTCGCGCTTGATGCCCTGGTTCTGGCGCAGGGCCGCATAAAACTCGGCAAACCGCGCCGGGTCGGCGCTGCGCGCCTTGAGCAGGGTGCCAATGCGCCGCCCCTGGGCCTTGGCCTGGGTGAACCCGGTCAGCTGGGCAAAGGCCGCATTGATCCACTCCACCCGGTGCTTGGCATCGGTGATAGCAATGGCATTGGAGCTCAGCTCGGCCACCCGGGCCAGCCGGGTCAGGCGCTCGGTCTGGCGCGACAGCGCCAGGTACTGGCGGCGCACCGCACGCGCAGTGGGTTCCACCACCAACAGCGCCAGCACAATAAAAAGGAGGACGGCAAAACCAGTGAACCAGCGCACCTGCACCAAGGCCTGGTCGCTGCGTGCACGCGCAGCGCGCTGCACCTCGCCCACCAGCGCCGCGTTGGCCTGGAGCGAGCCGTCCAGCGCGCTCTGCAGCACGCCCACGGCATTGGCAGCAGCGCCCACATCCTGGCGCTGCAACTGCCACAGCACGGCCTGCACCCGGTACCACAGGGTTTCGCGCTGGCGCCGCCACTCCTGCAGCGCGGCTCGCATGGCACCATCGGCTGTGCCGGTGGCCTGGGCTTGCCGCGCCAGCAGTTCTTCCAGGTGCTGGGCCTGCAGCAGCGACAGTGCCAGCGTGTCCGACAGGGGCGCCACCACCGGTTGGGGTTGGTGGTGCAGCAGCGCCAGCTGGGCCGCATGGGCGCCCAGGCGCTGGGTCAGCGTGCCCTGCTCGGCCGCGGCCTGGATGATTTCCATGTCCATCTGGCGCATGGCTTCTGACTGCCCGATGCGCCAGGCCCGAAGCAGGGACAATACGGCCAGCAACACCATCATGGCGTACATGGCCCAGCGCACGCGGCGGTGTGCAAAACCTTCACCGGCCACGCTGCGCCCCCAGGGCCAGGGCGACTTGGGCGCGACAGCGGGGGTGGGTGTCAATGTGCGGTCCGGTGTGTCTGTGGCATCAGGCCGTCAGGGCCAGGCGCATGGCGTCAATCACGCCCTTGTAGTCGGGCTTGCCAAAAATGGCGCTGCCCGCCACAAAGGTGTCGGCACCGGCATCGGCCACGCGGCGGATGTTGTCGGTTTTGATGCCGCCATCCACTTCCAAGCGAATATCTTTGCCCGATGCATCAATCCGTTTGCGCACGTCTTCAATCTTGCGCAGCGCCGAGTCAATGAAGCTCTGGCCCCCGAAACCCGGGTTGACGCTCATGATCAAAATCAGGTCGATGTCTTCAATCACCCAGTCCAGCACATCCAGCGGTTCGGCCGGGTTGAAGACCAGCCCCGCCTTCACGCCTTTGCTTTTGATGGCCTGGATGCTGCGATGCACATGGCCCGAGGCGTCGGGGTGAAAGCTGATGTAATCGGCCCCCGCCTCGGCAAAACTGGCGGCCAGCGCATCCACGGGCGAGATCATCAGGTGCACATCAATCGGCACCGCCACGCCGGCGGCCGTCTTGGCGTGCGGCTTCAAGGCGCTGCAAATCATGGGGCCGAAGGTCAGGTTGGGCACGTAATGGTTGTCCATCACGTCGAAGTGGATCCAGTCGGAACCCGCGTCAATGACGGCTTTGACCTCTTCCCCCAGGCGGGCGAAGTCGGCAGACAGGATGGAGGGGGCAATGCGGTACGTCATGGCAGGGGCTTGGGAAGGGTGTTGACAGGGCCTCTATTTTCGCAGGTAGCATTGGCCCATGGCCAAATACGAATTTCTGGTGGAAGTTGCACCCCAGTACCTCCCCGACCAATCTGCACCTGCCGATGACATGTACGTGTTTGCGTACACCATCACCATCACCAACACGGGCGATGTGACGGCGCAGCTGATTGCACGCACCTGGAACGTCAACGACGCCAATGGCCACACCGAAAAGGTGAAAGGCCTGGGCGTGGTGGGCCAGCAGCCCCTGCTCAAACCCGGCCAGTCTTTTGAGTACACCAGCGGCACCCGCCTGCGCACCCCCACCGGCACCATGCACGGCAACTTTTTCTGTGTGGCCGAGGACGGAGAGAAGTTTGACGCCGACATCCCCATGTTTGTGCTGGACGCCCTGAGCGACGCGGGTGGCTCCCGCACCCTGCACTGATGGCCGCGCCCGCTGTGCCCAGCGACATTTCCACCCTGCTGGAGACGCTGAACCCCGAGGCCGGGCTGGTCGAACGCCATGTCTGGCTGATCCGCCTGCTCGAATGGATACGCGGCGACAACAGCGCCCCCGAGGCCGCCGTGGCCCGCGTGGACCTGCTGCTGGACGTGTTGGACGCCCGCCCGCAAACCACCGAAAAACTGCAGGCCTGGTGGCGCGCCCTGCTGCACACGGTGGACGGCAGCACCCTGCTCTCGGACTACGGTTTTGGCTCGCGCAACGCCTTTGTCAGCGAGCTGGTGGACCGCCTGCACCACAAGCTGCTGCCGGCCACCCCAGAGACGTCTGACGCCTCCGAGTTGTTTGGCCTGGTGCTGGACGACGAACACGACGCCCAGTGGCTGGCCGCCCTGCCCACGCCCACGCTGCAGCGCCTGGCGCAGTTGCTCAGCACACCTGCCGTGGGCCACAACGCCACGCTGCACCCTGGGCTCACCCACTGGCACAGCACCTTGCTGGACGCCATGACCTTCTGCACCAGCCAGATCCGCGCGGCCGGTTTTTCACCCGAAATCCGCCTGCGCATGAGCAGCCCGGCGCAAGATGCCAGCCCTTTCCACACCTTGGCGGCCGACCTGGACGCCGTGTGCGAAGCCTGGATGGCCGGGCATGACACCCAGGCCGTCGTGCTGCGCTTTCGCACCCAGCTGGACGCCTGCCGCCATGCCGCCTCGTCCGTCTACACCCACCTGGATGCGCACGGCATCTCGGTGGACCTGGTGTTCCGCCTGCGCCAGCTGCGCGAACGTGTGCTGCGCGTGCGCGCCCTGCTGGACTGCCTGCTGGACGACGACAGCCACCGCGCCAGCGCCCGCCTCATCTCGCACCTGGCCAGCGTGAGCCAGGAGCAGCGCAGCATTGGTGCGCTGGTGGCCTCCAACTCCTCGCTCTTGGCGGCCAAGGTGGCCGAACGCAGCAGCGAAACCGGTGAGCACTACATCACCCGCACCCGCGCCGAATACCGCGAGATGCTGGGCAATGCCGCTGGCGGTGGGGCCCTCACCGCACTCACCACGTTCATGAAGTTCGGTCTGATGGCGTTTGGCCTGTCGGCCTTCTGGATGGGCATGTGGTCGGGCGTGGTCTACGCAGCCAGCTTTGTGCTGATCCAGCTGATGCACTACACGCTGGCCACCAAACAACCCGCCATGACGGCCCCGGCCATGGCTGCCAAGCTCAAGGACATATCCGATGCGCAGGCGCTAGGCGCCTTTGTGGACGAGGTCACGCACCTGGTGCGCTCGCAGGTCGCGGCGGTACTCGGCAATGTGGCCATGGTGTTTCCGGTGGTGATTGCACTGTCCCTGGCGATGCAGTTCACACTGGGCCAACCCATGATCAGCGAAGACAAGGCGCACTACGTGCTGCACTCGCTCACGCTGCTGGGGCCCTGCCTGCTGTTTGCAGCCTTCACGGGGGTGCTGCTGTTTGCCAGCAGCATCATTGCGGGCTGGGTGGAAAACTGGTTTGTGCTGCACCGGCTGGACTCGGCCATCCGTTACAACCCGCGCATTACGGCCTGGCTGGGCGCAGCGCGGGCCGACCGCTGGGCGCATTTCATGCGTCGCAACATCTCTGGTCTGGCGGCCAATATCTCGCTGGGCTTCATGCTCGGGCTGGTGCCGCCTATTCTGGCGTTTTTGGGTCTGGCGCTGGATGTGCGCCACGTCACCCTGTCCACCGGACAACTGGCGGCCGCCTGCGCGGCGCTGGGCTGGGACGTGGTGAAACTGCCCGCCCTGTGGTGGGCCGTGGCCAGCATTCCGTTGATTGGGGTGCTCAATGTGAGCGTAAGCTTTTACCTGGCCTTCCGCGTGGCGCTGCAGGCGCACAACGTCTCGGGCGTCGGGCGCTCGCGCATCCAGGGCGCCATTTGGGCACGCCTGCGCCAGGCGCCACTGAGCTTCTTCTGGCCCGCACGCGACAGCGGGGCCTGACGCACTGTGGCCGGGCTGGGCGAATTTGAGCTGATCACACGCTACTTCCAGCGCCCCCAGCGGGCCCTGGACGAAGGCGTAGTGCTGGGCGTGGGTGACGACTGCGCGCTTTTGCAGCCCACCCCGGGCATGCAATGGGCCGTGAGCAGCGACATGCTGGTCAGCGGCCGCCACTTCTTCCCAGACGTAGACCCGCGCACCCTGGGCCACAAAGCACTGGCCGTGAACCTGAGCGACCTGGCCGCCTGCGGCGCCCGGCCACGCGCTTTCACGCTGGCACTGGCCCTGCCCGAGGCACGGGCCGAATGGCTGCAACCCTTTTCCGAAGGCCTGTTCGCCCTGGCCGATGCCCACGGCTGCGCGCTGATGGGCGGCGACACCACCCGCGGCCCGCTCAACATCTGCATCACCGTGATGGGCGAGGTGCCACCGCGCCAGGCCCTGCTGCGCAGCGGCGCCCAGGTGGGCGACGATGTGTACGTGAGTGGCACGCTGGGCGACGCCGCGCTGGCGCTGCAGTGCCTGCAAGGCAAGGTGCACCTGCCGCCCGCCGTGCTGGCCCAGGCGCGCCTGCGGCTGGAGCAGCCCACCCCGCGCGTGGCCCTGGGCCTGGCGCTGCGCGGCGTGGCCAGCGCCGCAGCCGATGTGAGCGATGGCCTGCTGGGCGACCTGGGCCACATCCTGCTCCAGAGCGGCGTGGGTGCCACGGTAGAAGCCGAAACCGCTATGCATTTGATAGCTGCCTGCGCATACCCCACAAGGGCTAGAGGCCAATTTGATGCTGAAATACCGGCTGCACTGGCTTTGCAGTGTGTGCTGGCCGGTGGCGACGACTACGAGCTGGTGTTCACCGCGCCACCCGCGCAGGCCGCCGCCGTGCAGGCCGCGGCGCGGGCCAGCGGCACGCCAGTCACCCGCATCGGCCGCACCGAAGCGATGGCCGGTGTGCGCGTGGTGGACGGCAGCGGTGCGCTGCTGCCCGGCCCCTGGGCCAGCTTTGACCACTTTGCCACCCCGCCCCGCCCCTGAGCCATGCCCACCAGCAGCTATATCTTGCAGCGCCTGCGCAAGCTCGGACTCAACGACGCCGTGGCCGCGCAAACCGCCACCGTGGTGAAGGTGCAGTCCTTTGACGCCGGGCGCAAGATCTGGGTCAAGGGCAGCGAGGTGGGCCACTGGCAGTACATCATCAGCGGCCTGGTGTCGGCCTCCATCTCCACCACCAACTCCGAGTCCACGCCCCTGTCCATCTACGGCAAGGGCGCCTGGTTTGGCGAGCAGTCCATCATCAACCGCAAGCCCAGCTTTGCCGACTACGTGTGCCTCACCGCCACCGAGGTGCTGACGCTGCCGGCCGCCACCTTTGACACGCTGTTTGTGCAGGAGCCGCACTTTGCGCGTTATGTGGCCAAGCTGATGGCCTGGCGGGTGCAAAAGACCTCGGAAACGCTGACCCTGATGAAGCTGGGCAACCCCTGCCTGCGCGTGGTGATGGGCCTGGCCCAGTTTGCCGAAGCGCTGGCCTACAAGTCGGACCGGCCGCCCACCATCGGCTTTGGCGAGGGGGTGGAGATTCCCATCGCCCAAACTACGCTGGCCTCGCTGTGCGGCGTGTCGCGCACGCTGTTTTCGGAGTACGTGCAGCAGCTGGCCCAGCAGGGTTGGCTCAAAATTTCCTACGGCAAGCTGGAGATTCTGAACATTGGCACCTGGCACGCCTTTGCCCGCAGCCAGCGCGAAGACAGCGTGAGCCACCTCAACGCCAGCATTGGCGAACTGCTGCAAGTGCTGCACGATTTGGAGCCGGCCTGATGCACTGAAGAGGGCTTGGCAAAGGCTAACGGCCCAAAAACTCCAGTGCGCTGGGCACAAAATCGGCATGGAACTGGAAGATGCCTCCGTGGCCTGCATCGGGATAAATGATCAGGCTGCTGTTCGGGAGCCGCCGCGCCAAATCGTGCGTGTTGACGGTGGGCACCATGCGGTCCGCGTCGCCGTTGGCGACCAGCACAGGCTGCTTCACGACCGAGAGATCGGCGGGTTCTTTTTGGCCCCACGCACGCAGCGCCTGCAGCTGTGCGACGTAGGCAGCCACGCTGATTGCTTTGTCGCGATGCGCTGAGCGCTCTTGCAGGCGTGCCAGAAACGCCTTGCCAGCTTCAATGCCGGAGGGCGTGCGGGTGAAGAAAAGATATTGCTTCGCGTTTTGACCCGTCAGCAGCCCCCGCAGAATGTCGTAATTAGCGACGCCTGCCACGGTGCTGATGCCCTCGCCCCCCGCAGGGCCTGTGCCCGCGAGAATCATTCTGCGAACGCGTTGTGGCTCTTTCAAAACGATTTCCTGGGCAACCATGCCGCCCATGGAGAAGCCCAGGAGGTCCACCTGCTTGAGCCCCATGGCTTGGATAAAGGTGATGGCATCGTCGGCCATGTGCTCTATGGAATTTGACGGGGTGCCACTGGATGCGCCTATGCCACGGTTGTCAAACGCAATCACATGGTGCTTGGCGGCGATGCCATCGACGATGCGGGGGTCCCAGTTGTCCAGCACGGCCGCTAGGTGGACCAAAAACACCACGGGCGTTCCGCCGTTCTGGCGCCCCAACTCCCGGTACGCGAAGGTGACGCCGCCTGCCGTGATGGTTTGCGTGGCCACGCTCTTCCAGGTTTCGCCTAGCGCTGGCTTTGAAGTCGCCAGCGTTGGGGACACGCGGCCAGGTGCGGCATCGGCCGCACACGCTGACGCTGAAAAAAGGGACGCCGCCACGGCGAGCCCGGCTGCCACGGTCTTCCATGCCTGCTGAATTGGATGGCTTGTCATGGTCATGCTCCGAGGGTGGGGTAGTCGGTGTAGCCCTGTGGACCGGGGGTGTAGCAGGTAGACATGTCCACGGCGTTCAGTTCCGCCTTGGCTTGCATACGCGCCACCAAATCGGGGTTCGCAATAAACGGGCGACCCAACGCAATCAGGTCTGCATGGCCCGCACCCAGCGCGAATTCGGCGCTGGATTTGTCGAAACCACCGGCGAGGATGAACAGCCCCTTGAAGGCGACGCGAAGCCGGAACTTGAATTCGGAAGGCACAGGCGGAGTGCCCATGGCGGAGTGGTCCAACAGGTGCACATACACGATGCCCAGCTCTGCCAGTTGCTCTGTCAGTGCCAAGTACTGCGCTTCAAGATCCGGGTAGGCGCCGGTGCTGTTGAGCACTCCGTAGGGTGACAAGCGGATGCCCACCCGATGGGCTCCGATGGCCTGCACGGTGGCGCGCACGACTTCGAGAACAAAACGATTACGCCCCTGGATGCTGCCCCCATACCCGTCCACGCGCTGGTTCACCTGGGCGTTGAGAAACTGCTCCATCAAATAGCCGTTGGCGGCGTGTAACTCAACCCCATCAAACCCGGCCTCGATGGCAAGCCGGGCCGACTTGGCGTACTCCGCGACCGCCATGGCGATGTCGTCGGTCGTCATGGCGCGTGGGGTGCTGTGCGGCTGCATGCCTTGGGCGTCGGTGTACATCTCGCCGGGGCAGGCCATGGCCATGGGCCCCACCACCTCTGCACCTGCAGGCAGGTTGGCTACGTGGCTCACGCGCCCGGTGTGCATCAGCTGGACGAAGATCTTGCCGCCTTTGGCGTGCACTGCATCGGTGACCAACTTCCATCCCGCCACGTGGGCTTGGTTAAAGAGCCCCGGAATGCGGGCATAGCCCAAACCATTGGGCGAAGGCGAAGTGCCCTCGGTAATGATCAGGCCGGCTGTGGCCCGCTGCGCGTAGTACTCGGCCATCAGGGCATTGGGCGTGTTGGCATCCACCGCACGGCTGCGTGTCATGGGCGCCATGACAACACGGTTGCCGAGCGCCAGGGTCGGTGTAGAGAGTGATGTGAACAGCATGGCGATCTTTCTGCGGTGGCTTAGTGGGCTGGTGGCAGGTAGACCGGGCGTGGTGCCGTCAGGCCCTGGCGCACCTGCTGCGTCAGCACGTCGGCCAACACCTCGTCGGCGCCCTCTTCCAGACCGTCCAGCGCGCGCTGGACGATGTCTTCGGCACTGCTTTTGGGAACATCGAAGCCCCGCGTGAGATCGGTGTCCACGTAGGCCATGTGCAGGCCTAACACCTGGGTTTGCTGCGCGGCCAGCTCGTGGCGCAAGGCATTGGTCAGCGACCAGGCGGCCGATTTGCTGGCCGAGTAGGCAGCCAGCTCACCCCCGTTCACCCACGACGCAACCGACAGCACATTGAGCAAGGCGCCACCACCGTTGGCCTTGAGCACAGGCGCGAAGGCCTTGCTCATGGCCAGCACGCCAAAGACGTTGGTCTCAAAAATACGGCGTGTCACCGCATCGCTGTCGGCAGCCAGAAACCCGCCGGGCTGGGCGATGCCCGCGTTGTTGATGACCAGCGTCACGTCCGACGCTTTTTTGACGGCATCAGCGATCTCCTGCGGGTTGGTCACGTCGAGCTGCAAAGCCTCAACACCGGGCAGCGTCACGCCGGCGGGATTGCGCGCGGCGGCGTAGACCTTGCGCGCACCACGGGCGAGCAAGGCTTGCGCAAAGGCCAGGCCGATGCCACGGTTGGCGCCAGTCACAAGCACCACAGAATTTTCGATTTTCATAAGGAACTCCAGAGGGTTAAATAGAAACACCATATGACGAACGTCATACAAAAAGACACACCTAAAACCAATAAGCGATGCCGACGACTCAACGAACCTTGATCACCACCTTGCCTTTGGCACGTCCGCTTTCGACGTAGGCCAAGGCCTCGTTGATGGCCTCAAACGGGAAGACTTTGTCGATGACCGGGCGAATGGCGCCTGATTCGATCAGCGGGGTGATTTGCCGCAACTGGCTGCCACTGGCTTGCATAAAGAGGAAGGCGTAGCCGACGTTGAGTTGCTTGGCTTTTCTTCGGGTGCCAAAGCTCAGGGCGCGCATGACCTGCTTCACCACCCATGGCGCGTTGATCTTTTCTGCAAAAACAAGGTCAGGAGGGCCAGAGATGGAAATCAGCTGCCCACCGGCTTGCAACACACCCAGCGACTTTTCCAGCGTCTTGCCGTCCTGGCTGTTCAGCACCACGTCGTAGCCGCTCAAGGCTTTTTCAAACGCCTCTTTTTTGTAATCGACCACGACATCGGCACCCAGGCCTTTTACCCACGCCACATTGCCTGTGCTGGTGGTTGTGGCCACCGTTGCACCCAAGTGTTTGGCCAATTGGATAGCAAACGTGCCCACGCCGCCGGAACCGGCCTGAATGAAAACCTTTTGCCCCTTTTTCAGCTGGGCCTTCTCAACCAGGGCCTGCCACGCCGTCAAACCCACCAGCGGAATGGAGGCGGCTTCTTCCATGCTGAGGTTGCGCGGCTTGAGTGCCACCGAGTCTTCTTTGACAGCGACAAACTCTGCAAACGTGCCGATCCGGAAGTCATCGGGCCGGGAGTAGACCTCGTCTCCGGGTTTGAATTGCCGCACACGCGCGCCGACGCGCACCACCACCCCGGCGACGTCGTGCCCCAGCACAAAGGGCGTGCGGTACGGGAGGATGAGCTTGAACTCTCCGCTGCGAATTTTGGAGTCCAGCAGATTGACGCCCGTGGCATGCACCTCTATCAGGACCTCGTCCTCGCGTAGCACCGGCTCTGGCACCTCGGTGGCCCGCAAGCTCTCTTTTTTTCCATAACGATCAACAGTGAATGCTTTCATGGCTGTCCTCTTTTCAAACGGTCAGTGGTGGGGGCGCAGTGGCCTGGAGTGCAAGAACATTTGGCATGACGATCGTCATATTTTTGAACCAAAAAAAAGCCGGCCAAGGGCTTAGTCCCCGGAAGGGGACAGGCTCTTCAACGTCGCGCTGCAAAGCGCGTCAGACAAGGCCGCATCATCCACCGCGCGGGCCAGCATCAAGGTGCCCACCATTGTGGCCACGGTCACCAGCGCGCGCTCGTGCGCACCGGGCTGCCCCCAATCGGGAAACTGACGGGCGACCAGATCCACCATCTCTTTGATGCGCAGCGTGGCGGCCCGGCGCACTTCGGGCGACTGGCGTGGCATTTCAGAACCCAGGGCGGAAATGGGGCACCCCGTCTCAATGCCTGCGAGATGCTCTTTGGAAAGATAAACCTGGATCAGCGCCTGCAGGGACTGCTCTGGTGGGACGGCGGCAATGACACGCGCGGCCAGCGCATTGGATTCAGCACCCGCACGGTCCGCCGCCTCGGCCAACATGGCTTCGCGGGACGCGAAATGGGCGTAGAACGCGCCATGCGTGAGGCCGGCCTCTTTCATGATGTCCGCCACGCCCGTGCCGTCGTACCCACTGCGCCGGATGGCCCGTGCAGCGGCATCCACGATGCGTTCGTGGGACGCCTCTTTGGCCGCGGTTCGGATATTGGCTTGTGCTTTTCGCATGATGCGTATCATACATACAATTCATTCCATGCACAAGATGGAAAACAAAACCCGCCGCGTACCGACACACCAACCCAGTCCATGCGACGCACCGGGCCGCTCAAACCACGCTGCTGAGCACCTGGCGTGCGCGCAGATTAAGCTGGCTGCAAGGCGTGCTGTCTGGGCTGCCCAAAAAATAGCCTTGTGCCCAGTTGATTCCCAGGCGGGCCACCGCGCGCAACGTGTCCTCGGACTCCACGGCCTTGGCCACCAGCAAGCTATCGTGCTTGCGCGTCAGGCGCACCAGGCTCTCGACCGTCTTGGCTTGCTGGGGCTCGGCGGCCAGGTTGTGGGTCCAGCGCGGGGCCAGCTTCACCACATTGGGCAACACCTTGGCCCAGGCTTGCATGCCGCGGTCCGAGGGCTTGAAGTCGTCCAGCGCCACCATCACCCCGGCCGCGCGCAGCGGCTTGAGGGCCGCCACCAATAGGTCCAGGTCGGGCAACAGGCCATAGTCGGTCACGTCCAGCCCCACACGGCGCGCGGGTACCGCGTGTTTGCGCATGCGCTCCAGCAGCAGGCCGCCCAGGTCCGAAACGTGCAACTGGATCAGCGTGGCCGCGCTCAGGTTCACAAACAGCTGGCCACGCGGCCCCTGGGCCACCCAGAGCTCAAAGGCCTGTTCGGCGCAGGCCAGCTCAAAGTTCTTCTGGCAACGCTCCTCCTGCGCGGCCTGCAGCATGCGCTCCACAGTGAGGTCGGGCAGGGTCAGGGGGGCACGGGCCAGTGCCTCATGCCCGACGATGACACCGCTGCGCACATCCACCAGCGGCTGGAACACGGCGCGCAGCGAACGCCCCGCCAAGAGGGGCATGACACGGGCGGGCGGTGCGGCACGGCGGCGGTGCCACCAGGTGCGCAAGGTGTGGTGCAAAGACATGCGCGCATTGCAACCGAGCCGCCGGGCTGCCGCAAACCGAACCGTCCACCGCTGAACAATTAGGATGTGGGGTCTGCCACGCTCCACTGCATTCCCCTTACTTCCGCCGCCCCATGACCGCCCTGTCCCTCACCCGTGAAAAGATGTATCGCACCGTGGCGCGCCAGTTGCATGGCGTGGTGCCCTGCTGGATCTGCGGCGAGCACGTCGCCCACGCCGACGCCACACTGGAGCACATCCTCCCGCGCAGCGAGGGTGGCAGCAGCCACCTGGAGAACCTGGCCATCAGCCACGACTTTTGCAACAACCAGCGCCATATCCAAGGCACCACGCCCGACAGCAAACGCCCGACCGCTTGACACGGCCCTTTGAACCAGCAACCCAGGAGAAAACGCCATGCACCACGTCCCATTCACCATTTCCCGCCTGCTCAAAGCCCCGCGTCAACTGGTGTGGGACGTGTATTCGTCGCCCACGCACCTGCAGCACGGGCTGGGCCCCAAGGGCAGCACGGTGACACACAGCCAGCTGGACTTTCGCGCGGGCGGCAGCTACCACTACGCCATGACCGTGGAAGGCGGCATGGAGTTGTGGGGCAAGTGGCTATTTTTGGAGCTGCAGGCGCCCGAGAAACTGGTGCTGGTCCAGTGTTTCTCCGACCCGCAGGGCGGCGCCACGCGCAACCCCTGGGCGGCGGGCTGGCCCATGTACACCCACTCCACCACCACCTTGACCGAGCAGGACGGCGGCACGCTGATGACCTTGGTGTGGGCACCACACGAAGCCAGCGCGGAAGAAGAAGCCCTGTTTGCCGCCAGCCACGACAGCATGCGCCAGGGCTGGAGCGGCAACATCGATGTGCTGGAAGACTACCTGTCGCTTTTGCAAACGGCCTGACCTTTTCGCCCAGGAGCCCCCATGTCACTGACGCTGTATTACCACCCCCTGGCCTCGTATTGCCACAAGGTTCTGGTCGCCCTGTACGAACACGACATTGCGTTTGAACCCCGCACCATCGACCTGGGTGCAGAAGCGGACCGCGCCGAACTGGGCGCCCTGTGGCCCTTCTGCAAGTTCCCGCTGCTGCGCGACCACGAACGGCAGCGCACGGTGCCGGAATCGTCCATCATCATCGAGTACCTGGACCCGTTCGCGGCGGCCCGGCCCCCACTGATTCCCCGCGATGCCAACGACGCGCTGCAGGTGCGCCTGTGGGACCGCATCATGGACAGTTATGTGCACGAGCCGATGCAGGACATTGTGCTGGACCACCTGCGCGGCACGCAGGGCGATGTGAGCGGGCTGCGGGCTACGATCCAGACCGCCTATGGCCTGATCGACACCCAGGTAGCCACGCGGTCCTGGGCGGCGGGTGACACCTTCAGCATGGCCGACTGCGCAGCAGCCCCGGCGCTGTTTTACGCCCACACGCTGGCGCCGTTGCCGGCAGAGTTGGTGCATCTGCGTGCCTATTTCGACAGGCTGATGGACCGGCCTTCGGTGCAGCGCGTGCTGGCGGAGGCCAAGCCCTACTTCCCCATGTACCCGTTCTACAGCGCCATTCCTGCTCGGTTTCTGTAAACCCCACGCCCTTCAGTCGAACCAGCGCGGGCCCACCAGCTTCTGCAGGCCCGAGTCGGCGGTCGACAATTCAGCCGGACGCGATGGTGGCTCGGGTGGGGTCCATTTTTCGGCCAGCACGTTGCGGGCACGCAGGTTCAGCGTGTCCACCACCGCCGGTGCCGGAAAGCCCAGAAAATGCCCTT
Organism: Rhodoferax sp. XS2R6; assembly: GCF_056521365.1. NCBI lineage: Bacteria > Pseudomonadati > Pseudomonadota > Betaproteobacteria > Burkholderiales > Comamonadaceae > Rhodoferax > Rhodoferax sp. XS2R6. The sequence continues at coordinate 25,998 of NZ_JBWMAY010000008.1, forward strand.
GCGCCAGGTGCACGCCCGCGTCACGCACGATACGCAGGTCCTCGGCATCTTCCACCGCCTTGGCCACCAGGCTGGCGCCGGTTTTAAAGGCCAGATTGGAGAGGGTACGCAGCACCTTGGCTTTGGCCGGGTCTTGTTGCAGGTCCATGGTCATGCGGCTGTCCAGCTTCACCACCGAAGGTTTGAGGCGCAGCCACAAATCCAGGCTGCGTTGCGAGGCTTTCACATCGTCCAGCGCAATGGCGCAACCCAAGGCTTGCAAAGCGGTGGTGCAGCGCTCCAGCGCATCCATTTCCTTGAGTTTGCGGTGCTGGGTCACCTCCACCACCACCCGCTTGCAGGGCACGCGGTGGGCCAGAAACAGCCCCTCCAGGCGCTGAAAGGGTTTGGGTTCGCTCAGGGCTACCAGGGTGTGTGCGCTGAGATTGAGGTAGATGCGACCGCCCGTGTGCGGGTAGCCCCAGCCCTGTAGTGCGCGGCCCACGCAGGCCAGCTCCAGCTCGATCTGCATTTGCGCCAGCTGGGCTGCGTCCAGCAGCGCCTGGGGCGACTCCATCTCACTGTCCTTCTGGCCGCGCACCAAGGCTTCGTGGCCATCGATGGCGCCGCTTTGCAGCGCAATGATGGGTTGGTACAGCGTCTCCAGCGCACCCTGCTCCAGCACGGCTTGCAGGGGGTGGGGCGGTGTTTTGGCAGGCCAGCGCTGCAGCAGACGGTGGACCAGGGAAACATCAGACATACATCGACCTCGGGCGCAATACAAAGGGTGGGGGGGGGCAAACTTTTGGGAGCCTGTCCCAATTTACGCGCAAAGCCCAGGCGGCGCCACGCCAAATTGTTCCGGTTTGCAAAGCCCTGGTGTGTCCCGCCCTCAGGCGCAGCCGTCTTGCAAGCGGGTCATTGCCTCTGGCGGGGCGACCAGGCGCAGGTAGTCGGCCAAGGTTTTTCCGGGTTCGTCGGCAAAACGCCCCGCTGCACTTTGTAACAATTCCAGCCGCACCATCCGGTCCAGCCGGAAGCTGCGGAAGTCCTGCCGGGCCTCGCACCAGGCCACCAGCGTCCAGACCTTGCCCCAATAAAAACAGCCCAGCGGGCGCAGGGTGCGCTGGCTGGGCTGGTCATTCACATCGCGGTAGTCCACCCGCACCTTGCAGTGGGCCTGGGCGGCCTCGCGCAGGGTTTGCAGCGTGGCCTGCACGGCCGGCTCCAGCCCCATGGGCGGCGCGTACACCGCCATGCTTTGCGCCGCCACCCGCGCCGCCACCGGCAGCACCGACAAAATTTTGCCCAGCGCCACCTGCGAGTTTTGCGCCAGCACCGGGTCCTGCCAGACCTGGGCCATGCGCACCGAAGCCACCAGCGCACGCGCCTCGTCCACAGTAAACATCAGCGGCGGCAAGTCAAAGCCCTGGCCCAGTCGGTAGCCCATACCGGCCTCCCCTTCAATGGGCACGCCCTGGTGCTGCAGGTCGGCAACGTCGCGGTAAACGGTGCGCTCCGACACCTCCAGCCGCTGCGCCAGAAAGGCCGCCGTGGTGAGGCGGCGGCCCCGGATGAGCTGGACAATTTGGAACAGGCGGTCGGCACGGCGCATGGGAGTTTTAAGTGTTTTAGGTCTCTAGAGTCGGCCCGCTCAAAAGTGAAGTGCAACACACCGATTGAAACTTCAATAAGGTGTGTTCATGAAACTGAAGCAAGAATACAAACAGCTGGACTACCAAGAGCGCCAGACCATCGCTGTA
>NZ_JBWMAY010000009.1:0-2003 GCF_056521365.1 Rhodoferax sp. XS2R6
AAAGCCAAAAAGATTTTTTTTCCGGCCTGATGTTCATGGGCGTAGGGGTAGCCTTCGCCTGGGGCGCATCGGGCTACACCCTGGGAGACGGCGCCCGCATGGGCCCGGGTTACTTCCCGCTGGCCCTGGGCGTGCTGCTGGCCTTTCTGGGCAGCATCATCACCTTCAAAGCCCTGGTGGTGGAAACCGTGGATGGCGACAAGATCGGCAAGCTGGCCTGGAAGCCGCTGTTCTTCATCATCCTGGCCAACCTCGTGTTTGGTGCCTGCATCGGGGGCCTGCCCCTGATTGGCCTCAAACCCCTGGGCCTGATCATCGGCATCTACCTACTCACCTTCATCGCCAGCAACGCCGGTGAAGAGTTCGCCTTCAAGCCCGTACTCATCCTGGCCACCCTGTTGGCCATCCTGAGCTACCTGGCCTTCATCGTGCTGCTCAAGCTGCAGTTCCCGGTCTGGCCCGCTTACTTCACCGCCTGAGGACAGAACACCATGGAACTCTTTGACAACCTCGCCCTCGGTTTTGGTGTGGCCTTCACCTTCCAGAACCTGATCTACGCCTTCATCGGCTGTTTGCTCGGTACCCTGATTGGTGTCTTGCCCGGCATTGGCCCCCTGGCCACCATCGCCATGCTGCTGCCCGCCACCTATGCCTTGCCCCCCGTGGCGGCCTTGATCATGCTGGCCGGTATTTACTACGGCGCCCAGTACGGTGGCTCCACCACCGCCATCCTGGTCAACCTGCCCGGGGAGTCGTCCTCGGTGGTCACCGTGATTGACGGTTACCAGATGGCCCGTAATGGCCGTGCCGGCCCGGCCTTGGCTGCTGCCGGCATGGGTTCTTTCTTTGCTGGCTGTGTGGGTACCCTGATCCTTGCCGCCTTCGCTGCGCCGCTCACTGAGCTGGCCTTCAAGTTCGGCCCGGCCGAATACTTCAGCCTGATGATTCTGGGCCTGATTGGTGCGGTGGTGCTGGCGTCTGGCTCGCTGATCAAGGCGGTGGCCATGATTGTGCTGGGCCTGCTCTTGGGCATGGTCGGTACCGATGTGAACTCGGGTGTGGCCCGTTTCAGCTTTGACATCCCGGAACTGACCGACGGCATCGGCTTCATCGTCATCGCCATGGGGGTGTTTGGCTACGGAGAGATCATCCACAACCTGTCCAAACACGCCAGTGAGCGTGAAGTGTTTGCCGCCTCGGTGACCGGACTGATGCCGACCAAGGAAGACTTCAAGAACATGGTGCCGGCTGTGCTGCGCGGTACCGCCCTGGGTTCGCTGCTGGGCATCTTGCCTGGTGGCGGTGCGGTGATGGCCGCCTTTGCGGCCTACACCATCGAGAAGAAGACCAAGCTCAACCCCGGTGAAGTGCCGTTTGGCAAGGGCAATATCCGCGGTGTGGCAGCCCCGGAAGCCGCCAACAACGCCGGCTCCCAAACGTCCTTCATCCCCTTGCTGACCCTGGGTATCCCTCCCAATGCAGTGATGGCGCTGATGGTGGGGGCCATGACCATCCACAACATCCAGCCCGGCCCGCAGGTGATGACGGCCAACCCGGAGCTGTTCTGGGGGCTGATTGCCTCGATGTGGATTGGCAACCTGATGCTGATTGTGCTGAACCTGCCGCTGATCGGGATCTGGATCAAGCTCTTGACCGTGCCTTACCGCTGGTTGTTCCCATCCATCGTGTTGTTCTGTGCGATTGGGGTGTACTCCACCAACAACAACACCTGGGATATCTGGATGGTGGCGCTGTTTGGCATCATTGGCTACGCGTTCATCAAGCTGGGTACAGAACCCGCTCCGCTCTTGCTGGGCTTTATCCTGGGGCCGATGATGGAGGAGTATCTGCGCCGGGCGCTGCTCCTGTCCCGTGGCGACTGGAGTGTGTTTATCACCCGGCCGCTCTCGGCGGGCTTGCTCGCAGCGGCCGTTCTGCTGCTGGTCGTCGTGCTCATGCCTTCCATCAAGGCCAAGCGCGAAGAGGCGTTTGTTGAGGATTGA